>NZ_CP059901.1:1396693-2793386 GCF_014127285.1 Mumia sp. ZJ1417 | reverse complement strand
CGCCGGCATCGGCCGTCTCGGGACCTCGTCGTTCGTGATCCTCACCGAGCTCGTCGACGAGGCGCCGGACGGTGGCAGCGAGCCGGTCGTCGTGGCGAGCGGACACAACGTGATGGTCGGGTTCGACCCGCAGACTCAGCGGTCCCGCCCGCTCACCGCTCACGAACGCGCTCATCTGGAGCCTCACGTCGTCGCCGGTTGAGCCGACCGGGAGAATGGACGCGTGAGTCAGGACCAGGCGGAGCCGCAGCAGACCTTCTACGACGCGATCGGCGGGTACGACACGATCGCATCGATCGTCGCGGCCTTCTACGAAGGGGTCGCCGAGGACCCGGTGCTCCGGCCGATGTATCCGGAGGAGGACCTCGGCCCGGCTGAGGAGCGGTTCACGCTGTTCCTCGTCCAGTACTGGGGCGGGCCGACGACCTACTCCGAGCGTCGCGGCCACCCGCGTCTGCGCATGCGGCACGCGCCGTTCGCCGTCACCCCGACGGCGTCCGAGCACTGGCTGCGGCACTTCCGCGCGGCGCTCGACCGCGTGGCCCTGTCGCCCGAGCACGACCGCGAGTTCTGGGCGTACGTGACCCACGCGGCGCAGTTCATGATCAACACGCCCGAGGACCTCGGCTAGCGCCTACCGGCGTCGCCCGCGCTCGGGCTCGTCCTCCGGCTGGGCCGCAGGACCGCCGTCGTCCTCCGGCGCATCGCCCTCCGGGTCCTCCTCGGGCTCCGGCGCGACCTGCGGGGGAGCGCCGTACGCGGCGGCGTGGGCGTACGGGATGTCGATGTGCAGCGTGTCGAAGCGGTCCTTGATGAGCTCGCGCATCTCGCGTGCGACCTCCCACTGCTTGAGCGGCGCCGTCTTGAGCACGACGCGGACGACGACACCCTCGGCGGTCCAGCGCTCGACGCCCCAGACCTCCGGCTCCTCGAGGATCGCGCCGCTCCACTCGGGGTCCTGCCACAGCGCGTGCGCGACCTCATGCAGGACCTCGCGGACCCGCCTGAGGTCCACGTCGTACCCGACCGGGATGTCGAGCACGGTCCGCGCCCAGTTCTGGGACTGGTTGCCGACCCGCAGGATCTCGCCGTTGCGGACGTACCAGACCGTGCCGTTGACGTCGCGCAGCCGCGTCACACGCATGCTCACCGCCTCGACGGTGCCGACCGCGTCGCCGAGGTCGACGACGTCGCCGACGCCGTACTGGTCCTCGAGGATCATGAAGATGCCCGAGATGAAATCCTTGACGAGGCTCTGCGCGCCGAAACCGAGGGCGACACCGAGGATGCCGGCGGACGCCAGCAGCGGCGCGATGTTGTAGCCGAGCGTCGCGATCACCATGAACGTGACGACGGTGAAGATCACGATCGTCGCGATGTTCTTGAGCAGCGAGCCCATGCTCTTGGCGCGCTGCTCGCGGCGCTCGTGCAGCAGGGGGGTGACCGCCTCCGCGGCACGTGCGCCGGGCACGGTGCCCGCGGCCGCCGAGCGGGTGACGCGATCGATCACGCGGTTGATCAGCCAGCGCGCCGCGACCCCGCCGAGGATCAGCAGCAGGATCGCCATCGGCTTGGCGAGCAGCAGGTCGGCGAGCTCGGCGAGGGTGTCGTTGTCGGTCCACCGATGGACCAGGCTGCACACCTGGTGGTCGGGGTCCTGCCAGCAGTTCTGGCTGAGGAGGCCCTCAGGGACCAGCTCGGGAACCAGCTCGTTGTCGGAGGCGAGGGCGGCAGCGGACATGCCCAAGACGTTAGCGGGCGCCCACCAGCGTCTGCGGACGCCTCCACGGGTCGCCCGGCGCCGAGCAGGCGTCCTCAACCTGAGCGGCAAGGCTCATCAGGAGCACGTCGGCGCCTGGATGGGCCGCCAGCATCGTCCCGATCGGCAGGCCTTCGGTGCTCCAGCCGGTCGGGAGCGAGACGGCGGGCGCGCCGGCGATGTTCCAGACGGACGTGTACGGGGTGAACGCCTTCTGCGCCGCGAAGTCCGCCGCAGGGTCGGAGTCGTCGCGCAGCGAGCCGACCGGCGCCGGGAGCTGCCCGAGCGTCGGGGTGAGGACCATGTCGTAGGCCTCGTAAGCCTCGAGGGTCCGCTGCTCGGCCTGGCGCATCGCCAGCAGCGCCGCCGCGTACTCCGTGCCGCTCGCCGCGCGGCCGCGCTCCCGCTCCCAGCGGGTCAGCGGCCGCAGAAGCTCCTCGCGCTCGCGCGGCACCGGCGCGGACGCCGCCCCGACGAACCACACCGTCTCGAAGGCAGCGACGGTCTCCGGACCGAACGGGGGAGCGACATCCACGACGTCGTGGCCGAGCTTGACCAGGAGGCGGCTCATCTCCTCGTACGCGTCGAGGACCTCCGGGTCGGGCGGGAGGTCGCCGATGACCGGGTCGGCGAAGCGTGCCACCCGCAGGCGCCCCGGTGCGCGCTCGCAGGCGTCGCTGAGCCGAGCGCCGGTGAGTGCGAGGACGTCGAGCAGGGCCGCCGCGTCGGCGACGGTGGTCGCGAGCGGGCCTGGGACGGCGAGGCCCGAGACGTCGATCTCCTCAGGCGTGCCAGGGACGAGGCCACGGGTCGGCTTGAAGCCGACGAGGCCGCAGGACGAGGCGGGGATGCGGATCGAGCCGCCGCCGTCCGACCCGACCGCGACCGGGAGCAAGCCGGCCGCGACAGCGGCGGCTGCGCCCCCGGACGAACCGCCCGCACCTCGGGTCAGGTCGTACGGGGTGCGCGCCGGCGGGGCGACATCGGGCTCGGTGTAGCAGGGCAGGCCGAGCTCGGGGGTGTTGGTCTTGCCGAGGCTGATCATGCCGGCGGCAGCGACCCGCACGGCCGCTGTGCCGTCGGCGTCGGGGACGAGGTCGGCGAACGCCGCCGACCCGAAGGTCGTCCGTATGCCAGCGGTGGGGGTGAGGTCCTTGAGTGCGGTGGGGATGCCGAACAGCGGCGGGAGGAGGTCGGCGCTGGGGCCACGCAGGGCGTCCCGGGCGGAGGCGGCCGCCGCCCGCGCCTCGTCGGCCGTGACGGTGACGAAGGCGCCGACCTCCGCGTCGAGCGCCTCGATGCGTGCGAGGAGCGCGTCGACGACGGAGACGGGGTCGGTCTCGCGCCGCCGGTAGGCGGCAGCGAGGTCGAGTGCGGACGCGAGAACGCCGTCGGGGTCGGAAGGCATACCGCCGAGACTAGGGGAGTGAGGTGCTCGGTTAGAATGACCGTCATGCTGAGCCGGAGCCGTACCGCTGTCCGTTCCGCCGTCGCCGGTGCTCTCGTCGCATCGCCTCTGATCGCCGTCGCCGCCGCCACACCGGCCGCTGCTGACGTGCCGATCGGCTGGGAGGAGGGGACCCCGATGTCGACGCTCGACGTCCTGCTCGTCTTCGCCGGCATCCCGCTGGCGATCGCTGTGGTGCTCGCGCTGTTCGGCCTCATCCTCGCGCGTCGCACGACGCCGAGCTACCTTCCTTACGTCGCGGCGCCCGGTGCGGCGCTCACGTCGCCTGCCGAGCGCGCGGAGCTCACCTCCGGGCACTGACCGTTCTGATGACTTCGACACCCGAGGAGACCCGCCGATGAGCTTCTCGCGTCCTGGCGCCGTCGACCTGTCCGCTCTCAAGAAGCCGGCCGCACCCGCCGGCGCCTCAGCGGCGGGCCCTGCGCCCGCCGGTGCGTCGTGGGTGCTCGACGTCGGCGAACAGAACTTCCAGCAGGTGCTGCAGGCCTCGGTCGACCACGTGGTCGTGCTGTCCCTGTGGTCGTCGCGCTCGCCTCAAAGCAGCACGTTCAACCAGGTCCTCGCCGACGCCGTCAACGCGTACGCGGGCCGCATGCTGCTCGCGCAGATCGACGTGGACGCCAACCCGCAGATCGCCCAGATGCTCGGGGCGCAGGGCGTCCCGTTCGTGCTCGGGGTGGTCAAGGGCCAGCCGGTGCCGCTGTTCCAGGGCACGGCCGAGGAGGCACAGGTCCGTCAGTACCTCGACGAGCTGCTCCGCGTCGCCGAGGCCAACGGCGTGACCGGCACCGCGGCGCCCGTCGGTGGCGCGGCGGCCTCTGACGAGGAGGAGCCTGCGGACGATCCGCGCTTCGCCGCTGCGGACGACGCGTACGCCGAGGGCGACTACGCCAAGGCGGTCGCCGAGTACGAGAAGCTGCTCGCCACGAACCCGGCCGACACCGAGGCCGCCGAGCGGCTTGCCGGCGCCAAGCTGCTGCAGCGTACGGAGGGTGCCGAGCTGTCCGCAGCGCGTGACGCGGCGGCCCAGAACCCGGACGATATCGATGCGCAGCTGCTCGTCGCTGACCTCGACCTGTCCGGCGGGCACGTCGACGACGCGTTCGGGCGTCTCATCGACGTGGTGCGCCGTACGGCCGGTGACGACCGCGAGCGCATCCGCGCGCGGCTCGTCGAGTACTTCACGATCGTGGGCAATGATGATCCGCGAGTCGGCCAGGCCCGTCGGGCGCTCGCGACCGCGTTGTTCTGAGTGCGCTCGCGACCGCGTTGTTCTGAGTGCGCTCGCGACCGCGTCCCGCGACGCGCGTGAACTGAACGCACGGAGACTTCGGACGCCCGGCATACTTGCTCCATGCGACGGGTGGCGGGGATCGGGCTGCTCGCGCTCGGAATCCTCCTCGCGCTGGCCGGTGCGGTCGTCGCGGTGGCGATGGGTCCGGACGACCGCCTGACGACAGGCCCGCACGACGTGCGGGCCGACGGTCGCGCCGTCGTGACGCGGCCCGCGGTCCTGGCCCGGTACGGGCCGCAGGTGAGCGTCCTCGTCGAGGTCCCGGGCGACAAGCCGGTGTTCCTCGGGCTCGGGCACACGGTCGACGTCGAGGACTACGTCTCGTCGACCGCGCGGGTGGAGGTGACACGCTTTCGCGTGCCGTGGTCGCTGAAGTCCCGTGTCGCCACTGGCGAGCCGCAGCTCCGAGCCGCCCCGACCGCGCTCGACTGGTGGATCATGCAGGCGGCTGGTGTCGGGGGTGCGGAGCTGCGGTTCACGCTGCCCGACGAGCCGGTGTCGCTCGCGGTGCTCGCGGTCGGCGACTCCGACCTGAAAGGTCTGCGGGTCACGGCGTCGTACGAGGTTCCCGGGGCGTTCGGCGTCGGCGTCGGGATGGCCGCGACAGGTCTGGGTGCCGCGCTGCTGGGCCTGGTCGCGCTGAGGCTGGTCCCGGGGGTGGGGCGACGGACGCCACCGGTCGAAGCATCCGGCTTCGTCGACGACGAGTGGGACGTACCCTGGCCCGAGACCGACCCGTCCGACGCGGACACCTGGGACGACTTCCTGTCCGAGGAGGGCACGGCGGAGGGTCCTGCGACCAGGGCCGACCGCCCGTCCGCGCCGCCGAAGAAGCGCGGGGCGAAGCCGCGGTGGCCGAGGAAGGGCAAGGTCGGCAAACCGGGGCCTGGCACCGACAAGGAGGTGGCGAGATGAGTGAGAGAGCGGCCCGTACGGGCGCGCCGCGGTCGCTCGTCGCCGTCGGTGCCGCGTTGCTCGTCGTCTCGCTCGGCGGGTGCGGGGTGGTCCCGCTGGAGAAGACCAGTGCCGATGTGTCGAAGCTGGCGGCGGAGACGTCGACGGTGCAGCGGACGTACGACAACTACGAGAAGGCGCGCGGAGCTGCCTTCGCCGCGCTCGATCCCGAGGTGCTCGCGCTGGTCGAGACGGGCCCGGTGCTCGCGGTCGACACGGGCGCCATCGACGTGGCGAAGCGCTTGCACGGCAACGCGTCGACCGGGCGCGAGACGGCGCCGGCCGAGATCGAGGACGTCTACACGCCGCGGCTCGACGCGTACCCGCTGTGGTTCGTCGCCACCGCCCGCGACGAGGGGCGGGGGGTGCGGCGCATCCAGGTGTTCGAGCGCGCCTCGTCGACCGATCAGTGGGAGCTCACGGCCTCGCCGGAGGCGTTGCTCAGCACGGTGCTGCCGGTTCCGGAGACGGTCGACGGCGTGCTCCAGACGGTCGGGCCCGACGACGCCGACGGCCTCGTGAGCGCGCCGTCGCAGGCGCTGATGGCGTACGCCGCGACGCTGGGCAACCCGAGCTCGCCCCGTTCCACCGAGGTGACGGCCGACTCGTTCGTCTCGCAGATGCGGGCCCAGGCGGCGGGGCTCGCGCAGCCGGGCACGACGTTCCGGCGCACGTGGGCCTCCCAGCCCGTCCAGCACGCGGTGCGGACCAAGGACGGCGGCGCGCTCGTGTTCGGGACGCTGATGCGGCAGGACGGGTGGGTGCTGACGCCGGGCGCGACCGTACGGTGGCCGGCGGAGTCGGAGCACAAGGCCTATTTCGGCGACCCGATGTCGCGCTCGGGGGTCCTGCGCTACTACCACCAGGTGCTCATGTACATCCCGCCCACCGGCGGCGTCGGGCTCCCGCGGGTGCTCGCGCAGTACGGCGGTGTGATCGGGTCCGAGGACACCGGGCCGGTCGCCGCGCCCTGAGCCTCAGGCGGTCCCGCGGAACACGTGCCCCGCTTCGCGGTAGGCGTCGGCAGGGTCGTCGTCGAGGCTGTCGAGCAGCTCAATCGTCGCCCCTGTCGCGCGCTCGCGGACGAGGTCGCGGTCGCACCAGTGGACGGCGGCGATCTCGGTCGGCTGCAGGACCAGCGGGGTCTCGGGACCCCAGGCCTCGACGTCGAAGACGAACAGCACCGCGTCGTCCCACGCGCTCCACGGTGGGAGCCAGTTGACCGTACGAAGGCCCCTGACGCGTGCGTCGACGCCGAGCTCCTCGCGCAGCTCGCGCACGACCGCGTCGGCGGGAGACTCGCCGGGGTCGACGACACCGCCGGGCAGGTCCCACTCGCGCTTGTAGGTGAGCTCGCACAGCAGCACCCGCCCGTCCTGGTCGCAGACGAGCGCCTGTGCGATCGCGCGCTTCTTGGGCAGGGCGGCGTTGAGCATCGCGACGAACCCCTCCCGCGTCTGCGGGTGTGGGTCGTCGGCGAGCCGCGACAGCAGCTCCTGGTCGGGTCCTTCGACGTGCCGCAGCATCCCGTCGCGGCGCATGCCCGCGCGCGCCGCCGCGCGGCGGTCACCGACGGCGTCCTCGTCGATCAAGGTCTGGACGCGCGTCGCGCCGAGCTCCTCGAGCACGTACGTGACAGCGAGGTTGACGGCCTGCGACCGCCGCGGCTCCTCTGTGCTGCCGAGGTCCCACGAGAGGGTCGCGGTGCGCGCATCGTCGCGGTGCACCGTGATCGTGCCGAGGACGGCGTCGCCCTCGTGGATCTCGAGGCTGTCGCCGTCGGGGTGGAGCGTGAGGTCAGCCATCGGCCCGCTCCAGCCAGGTGACCGAGAGGGCCGGGAGGGTGAGCATCGCCGAGTGCTGCTGGCCGTGCCAGGGCTGCTCATCGGCCACCAGCGTGCGTACGGGATCGGTGCTCGCCCCTCCGTACGCGGCATCGTCGGTGCACATCACGACGTCCCACGGGCCGGGTGTGGGCAGCCCGACACGGTAGGAGTCCCAGGTCGCTCCGGACATGTTCGCCACGCAGACGAGACTACGACCGTCTGCGCGCCGGACGAAGGCATAGACGTTGTGCGTCGCGTCATCGGCCTCCAGCCATGCGAACCCGCCGGGGGAGTGATCGCCGGACCACAAGGCCGGGTTCGCCGCGTAGCGCGCGTTGAGGTCACTCACCAGCCGCTGCACGCCGGCGTGCGCGGTGGCGTCGTGCGCATCGGTGTCGAGGAGGTCCCAGTCGAGCGAACGCTCGTCGGACCACTCGCGCTCCTGCGCGATCTCGCCGCCCATGAAGAGGAGCTGCTTGCCGGGGTACGACCACTGGTAGGCGAGCAGCGCGCGCAGCGACGCGAACTGCTGTGCGTCGTCGCCGGCCATCTTGGTCAGCAGCGAGCCCTTGCCGTGAACCACCTCGTCGTGGGACAGCGGGAGGACGAAGTTCTCGGCGTGGTGGTACATCGTCGCGAACGTCAAGCGGTGGTGGTCCTGGCCGCGGAAGAGCGGGTCGGTCGCGAGGTAGCCGAGCGTGTCGTGCATCCAGCCGAGGTCCCACTTGAACCCGAAGCCGAGCCCGCCGTGGGCCACGTCGCGCGTGACGCCGTCGTAGGCGGTCGACTCCTCGGCGATCATCGCGATCCCGGGGAACCGTCCGTAGCAGGAGGCGTTGAGCTCCTGGAAGAACGAGACGGCGTCGAGGTCGATGTTGCCGCCGTGCAGGTTGGGGACCCAGTCGCCGGGCCCGCGCGAGTAGTCGAGGTAGAGCATCGACGCGACGGCGTCCACGCGCAGCCCGTCGACGTGGAACTCTTCGAGCCACCAGAACGCGTTGGCCAGCAGGAACTCGCGGACCTCGGGCTTGGTGAGGTCGAAGACGTACGTCCCCCAGTCGGGGTGCTCGCCGCGGCGTGGGTCGGGATGCTCGTACAGAGCCGTGCCGTCAAAGCGGCCGAGCGCCCACTCGTCGCGCGGGAAGTGCGCGGGGACCCAGTCGAGGATCACGCCGATGCCCGCGGTGTGGAAGGCGTCGACGAGCGCCCGGAAGTCGTCGGGATCGCCGAAGCGGGACGTCGGCGCGTAGTAGCCCGTCACCTGGTAGCCCCACGAGCCGCCGAACGGGTGCTCCATCACGGGCATCAGCTCGACGTGGGTGAAGCCGCGCTCGGCGACGTACGGGACGAGCGTGGTTGCCAGCTCGGCGTACGAGAGGCCGCGCCGCCACGAGCCGAGGTGCACCTCGTACACGCTCATCGGCTCAGCCCACGGGCGGCGGGCGGGGCGGGTGCTCATCCACGCGTCGTCGCTCCACTCGTGCCGCGAGGTGAAGACGCGCGAGGCGTTGGCCGGCGGGACCTCGGCCCACGCCTCGAACGGGTCGGCCTTCTGGCGCCACACACCGTCGGCTCCGTGGACCGCGTACTTGTAGAGCGCGCCGTCGCCGATGCCGTCGACGCGGCCGCGCCAGACTCCGTCGGCGTCGCGAGCGAGGCCGTGGCCGGCGCCGTCCCAGCCGTTGAAGTCGCCG
Source organism: Mumia sp. ZJ1417 (assembly GCF_014127285.1). Classification (GTDB taxonomy): domain Bacteria; phylum Actinomycetota; class Actinomycetes; order Propionibacteriales; family Nocardioidaceae; genus Mumia. The sequence goes on along the minus strand of NZ_CP059901.1, from coordinate 2,784,391 downwards.
AGGACCTGCACATCCTGGGCGTGCGGCGCCCACACGGCGAAGGTCACGCCGTCGTCACGGACATGAGCACCGAGGTCGCGCCACAGGTCTCGCGTCATGCGGTGGAGTCTTTCACGGGCGCACGGCTGCCCGTGAGCGGCTTCAGCCCTCGCGCGCCGCCCGTCCGGGTCAGAGAGGGCCCGGCCGCGGGCCGCGGGACGGGGGCGGCGGGGGAGCCGGCGCCGGAGGGGGTTCGGGAGCCGTCGGGGCCGGGCGCGGATCGTGGCGGACAGGGCGACCAGGGGTGGTCGGCTTCGGCTGCGGCTCGTCTCCCGGCATCGCATCCTCCTCGAGTCGAGCAGGGGGTCTGCCCAGTCGCCAGTCTGCCGCTGGCGCGGTGCCGCGAGGGCGGTCTTTCAGCGACCCCGCATCCGTTCTAGAGCGGCGCGCGGGATCGCGGCCCAGTCGGGGCGGTGGTCGCGCTCGTACACGTACTCGTAGAGGGCCTTGTCCACCTCGTACGCATCGAGCAGGGTCTCGACAGGCTCGACCGGCGGGGTGGCCGCGGTCTCGACCGGCGGGGTGGCCGCGGTCTCGACCGGCGGTTGTTCGCTGGTCGAGCCTGTCGAGACCCCGTACCCGCGCAGGAACGCCGCCCGGTTGCGCGCGACCCATGCCTGCGCCCGCGTCACCTGGTCACCCTCGCCGCCGCCGGTCTGGACGAGGTAGGAGTGCGCCGCGTAATCGAACGAGCGCAGCATCCCTGCGACGTCGCGCCACGCGGAGTCGAGCGCCACGCGGGCGGCCAGTGTCGCTGTGGGCTCACCCTCGAAGTCGACGAGCTTCCAGCCCATGGTCGTCCGCAGCGTCTGACCGAGGTGCAGGTCACCGTGGACGCGCTGTGCGAGCACGGGCCCGGAGGCCGAGCGGAGCCGGTCGTAGCGGGCACGCGCCACGTCGGCGTACCTGTCGAGGTCCGGCATGCGGGTGAGGAGATCCGCGAGTCGCGCATCGAGCCTGTCAGCGAGGGCGGTGAGCCCGCCCTCGTCCCAGGTGGCCGTCGCGAGGCGTTGCGCCATCAGCGCGTGGACGAGTCGTACGGTCTCGCCCAGCCGCTCGGACTCCGCCGCGAAGTCGCCCCCCGCATCCTCGGGCGCGAGCTCGGGCTCGGCCAGGAGGTCCCGTACGCTCGCCCGCGCGCTGTCCCAGCCGTTGCTCGCCGTGCGGAGGAAGCGCTGCAGCATCGCCAGGTCGTACGAGGTCCCGACCGGCGCCGTCGTGCCGGACGACGTCGTGCTGATCGCGCCCCACAGCGTGGCGATGGCCTCGTCGCCGGGGCCCGCGAGCGCGTCGTGCACCTCCACGTCGGGGTTGCGGCCGGCGACGACCTTGCGGAACACCTTCAGCAGCGCGGTCTCGTCGATCACCATCGACGTGTTGGACTGCTCGACCACCAGCAGCACCGACTCCGACCCGGTCCCGATCACCGGCTCGCCGTCGTCGCCGGCCGGGAGCAGCGAGAGGTACGTCGTGTCGTCGGGCGTGTCCGCGAAGAAGCCCCGTACGAGCACCTGCCGTGCCTCGGAGTCGTGCAGCGCGTCGTACACGAACAGCTCGTCGGCCAGCTCGCCGTGGCCGGGCGCGTACGCGCCGACGAGCCCGTACGCGTTGGCCTCGACCGGCTCGTGGCGGTAGGCCAGCGGCATGTTGTAGGTCTGCGTGCCGCCGGGCCCGCGTACGGTCACGAGCTCGAAGCGCACTCCGAGACCCGTGCTGGGCCGCTGGAGCCATCCGCGCGGCTCGATCGTTGCCAGCTCCCACCCCTCGCCCTCGCCGGCGAACCACCGCTGGCGGACCAGGTAGTCGAGAACCTCGCTCCGGCCGTGGACACTGCGCTCGCTGCTCATCGGGCCCCCTCGCTGTCGACCGTACGGCCCAGGCGGAACCAGTAGAAGCCGTGGCCCGCGAGGGTCAGCAGGTACGGCAGCTCGCCGATCGCCGGGAACTCGACGCCGCCGAACATCTCGACCGGCTGGATCCCGTCGTACGCGTGCAGGTCGAGCTCGACCGGCTGCGGGAAGCGCGACAGGTTGTTGACGCACAGCATCACGTCGCCGTCGTGCTCGCGGACGAACGACAGCACGGACGGGTTGGAGCCGCCGAGGTCGCGGAACGTCCCGACGCCGAACGCGCGGTGCTGCTTGCGGATGTGGATCATGCGGCGCGTCCAGTGCAGCAGCGAGGAGGTGTTCTCCTGCTGCGCCTCGACGTTGACAGCCTGGTAGCCGAAGACCGGGTCCATGATCACGGGCAGCCCGAGCTTGCCGGGGGTCGCCACCGAGAAGCCGGCGTTGCGGTCGGGCGTCCACTGCATCGGCGTACGGACGCCGTCGCGGTCGCCGAGCCAGATGTTGTCGCCCATGCCGATCTCGTCGCCGTAGTAGAGCACCGGCGAGCCCGGCAGGCTCAGCAGCAACGCCGTGAACAGCTCCATGCGGTTGGTGTCGTTGTCGAGCAGCGGTGCGAGGCGCCGCCGGATGCCGATGTTGGCCTTCATTCGCGGGTCGGTGGCGTACTCACGCCACATGTAGTCGCGATCCTCGTCGGTCACCATCTCGAGGGTGAGCTCGTCGTGGTTGCGAAGGAAGATGCCCCACTGGCACCCCGCGGGGATGTCGGGCGTCTGCTCCATGATCTCGCTGATCGGGTAGCGCGACTCCCTCCGTACGCCCATGAACAGGCGCGGCATCACGGGGAAGTGGAAGCACATGTGGCACTCGTCGCCGCCGACGGCGGGGTCGCCGAAGTAGTCGACGACCTCGGAGGGCCACTGGTTCGCCTCGGCGAGCAGCACACGTCCGGGGTAGTGGTCGTCGACATAGCGGCGGACCTTCTTGAGGAAGTCGTGCGTCCGGGGGAGGTTCTCGCAGCTGGTGCCCTCCTCCTCGTACAGGTACGGGACGGCGTCGAGCCGGAAGCCGTCGACGCCCAGGTCCAGCCAGAACCGCAGCGCGTCGATCATCGCGTCGTGGACGGCGGGGTTCTCGAAGTTGAGGTCGGGCTGGTGGCCGTAGAAGCGGTGCCAGTAGTACTGGCCGCGTACCGGGTCGTACGTCCAGTTGGACGCCTCGGTGTCGACGAAGATGATGCGGGTGTCGGCGTACGCCTCGCCGGTGTCGTGCCAGACGTAGAAGTCCCCGTACGGACCCTCGGGGTCGGTCCGCGACGCCTGGAACCACGGATGCGCGTCGGACGTGTGGTTCATGACGACATCGATGATGATGCGGATGCCGCGCGCGTGAGCGGCGTCGAGCAGCACCTTGAAGTCGTCGACCGTGCCGAGCTCGGGGGAGACGGACGTGTAGTCGGCGACGTCGTAGCCGCCGTCGCGCAGCGGCGACGGGAAGAACGGGGGAAGCCACAGGCAGTCCACGCCCAGCCACGACAGATAGTCGAGCTTGCTCGTCACCCCGGCGAGATCGCCGATCCCGTCACCGGTCGAGTCGTGGAAGGAGCGGACGAGGACCTCGTAGAAGACGGCGCGCTGGAACCACAGCGGGTCGTCGTCCCGCCGGTCTGGGGGAGTCACCGGCGCGGGGGCGGGGGCGTTCATGCGCGCCACCCTAACCCCCAGCGTCCTGCCCGCCTCCCGGGTCGGGCGCCTGTACGGCACTAGGCTGGTGCGCATGCTTCTGGCCGCGTTCGCCGCCCTGCTCTGCGGGATCGCCCTCGGCGGTGTCCTGGTCTGGTGGTCGAGCCGCCGCGAACCACCCGAGCCGGTCACCGGACGGCGCCTCACGCCGATCGCGCCGGAGCTCAAGCAGGCTCAGCTCGACACCCGTGGCAACCGTCCGGTCGACGACGTGACGCGTTCGGAGATCACGCGCCTGCTCCAGACCGGGCGCAAGATGGAGGCGATCCGGCTCTTGCACGCGAGCACGGACATGTCGCTGCTCCAGGCGAAGGCGCGTGTCGAGGAGTGGTCGGACGCGGTCGAGCGGCGGCTCATTGCGCAGGCGTACGCCGATGCGCGCGACCTCGCTCACGACGAGATCGACGAGGCGCTCGCGGACGACCTGCGGGAGCTGCTCGGCCTCCGGCTCGGCCGCTGGCGCGCGCTCAAGCTGCTGCGCCGCCGGACCACGATGCGGCTCGCGGACGCGTTCGACTACATCGACACGATCCGCCGCACCTCGCTGGTCGAGTAGGGCGAGGAACGGCTCGTATCGAGACCCCGCTGCCGTCACCAGGCGTCAGATAAGTACACCGGGCGCCGCGTATGCCCGTCGCTCCGTGCACAGAACCGGAGCCTCGTAGGGGGCCGGGCGCGTGGCTCAGCGCAGCACGGTCAGCACGTGCGCGACGGGGGAGTCGCCGCCGAGCTTCACGTAGTCGTCCTCGCCCCACTCGAACACGTCCCCGGTCAGCTCGTCCCGTACGGCGAACCGCTCACCCCATCCGATCCCGAGCGCCGGCAGGTCGAGGCGCACCGTCGTCTCGTGCGTCACCGACGGCTCGAGGTTCGCGACGACGATGACGACGTCGTCGCGGTCGTCGCCGACGTACCGCCGCGAGAAGCACAGGACGTGGTCCGACTCCGTCTCGTGCACGCGCAGCCGGTGGAGCTGACGCAGCGCTGGGTGCTCGCGGCGGATCTCGTTGAGCCGTGCGATGAACGGCGCCAGCGAGTGTGGCGCGTCGAAGTCGCGGTGCTTGATCTCGTACTTCTCCGAGTCGAGGTACTCCTCCGACCCCGGCCGCAGCGGCGTGTGCTCGAGCAGCTCGAAGCCCGAGTAGACACCCCACGTCGGCGCTCCCGTCGCCGCCAGCACCGCCCGCAGCCGGAACATCGCCGGATCGCCGGACTGCAGGTGCACCGGGAGGATGTCCGGGGTGTTCACCCAGAACGCCGGCCGCATCACCGCAGCCTTGCGGCCCGACACCTCCTCCAGATAGGCGGCGAGCTCGTCCTTGGTCTCGCGCCAGGTGAAGTACGTGTACGACTGGTGGAACCCGACCATCCCAAGCGCCCGCATCATCGCGGGGCGCGTGAACGCCTCGGCGAGGAAGACGACGTCGGGGTCCGTACGCCGTACCTCGGCGAGAAGCCGCTCCCAGAACGGCACCGGCTTCGTGTGCGGGTTGTCGACGCGGAAGATCCGGATGCCGTGCGCCATCCAGTGGCGGACGACGCCGAGGACGGCCTCGTACAGGCCATCGGGGTCGGTGTCGAAGTTGAGCGGATAGATGTCCTGGTACTTCTTCGGCGGGTTCTCCGCGTACGCGATCGTGCCGTCGGCGCGGTGCGTGAACCATTCCGGGTGGGCGGCGACCCACGGGTGGTCGGGTGCGCACTGCAGCGCGAGATCGAGCGCCACCTCCATGCCCCGCTCGCGGGTTGCGGCCACGAACGCGTCGAGGTCGTCGAGCGTGCCGAGGTCGGGATGCACTGCGTCGTGCCCGCCCTCCGCGGCGCCGATCGCCCACGGGGAGCCGGGGTCGCCGGGCTCGGCCACGAGGGAGTTGTTGCGCCCCTTGCGGTTGACGCGCCCGATCGGGTGGACGGGCGGCAGGTAGACGACGTCGAACCCCATCGCCGCCACGCGGTCGAGCTCGCCGATCGCGCCGCGCAGCCCTCCGTACGAGCGGGGGAACAGCTCGTACCATGCGCCGGCCAGCGCCCGCTCCCGGTCCGCGAACAGCGGGTACGACCGCGTGCTGCCGAGCAGGTCGCGCACCGGGAAGCGGCTCATCACGTCGAGGACCTCGGGCGTCGTCGCGGCCTCGAGACGCTCGGAGGGGGAGCGGCGATTGTCGCGCAAGACCTTCGCGGCCGCCCGCAGCGTTGCGCGCTCGGCGGTCCGGCCGCGGGGGAGCGCCTTGGCCGCGCGTTCGAGCAGCACGGCGCCCTCGACCGGCATCAGCTCGGTGTCGACGTCGGCGGCGACCTTGATCGGCGCGTCGTGCAGCCACGTGCCGTACGGGTCGGACCAGGTCTCGATCCGGTACGACCAGGGGCCGACCGCGTCGAGCGTCACCCACAGCTCGTGGTGGTCGTTGTCGAGGTGGGGGAGCGCAAGGCGCGGTCGGTCCTTGCCGTCGGGGCCGGTGAGCACGACTCCGGCGCCGAGCTCGTCATGGCCCTCACGGAAGATCCGCGCCCGGATCGGGAAGGGCTCACCGACCGTGGCCTTCGCGGCGTACGTCCCGTTCTCGACGACCGGGCACACGTCCATCACCGGGATCCGCAGCATGCGCGCCACGCTATCCGACCCCGGTCGTCGCCCCTCTCGCCCGGACGTCATACGTCCTGTGGGTGGGGACCACCGATTCGTATGACGTCCCGGGCTCGTCCACAGGTGGTGACGCAGACGAGCTCCGTACGGACTTGGCGGACACACGCTCAAGGCATGCACAAGCAGATGACGAGGGACGAGGCACGGCGCGCGCGGCGCCGCCGGGTACGGCGCGAGGCGCAGACACAGGACGGGGTTCTGTCACGCCGACAGCTGTACGGGACGGGGCTCAGCCGTTGGGAGGTCGGGGCAGAGCTGAGGGCAGAGCGGTGGAGGCTGCACGGGCGTCAGACCATCGCCGTCCACACCGGTGACCTCGCGGGCGACGCGATGTTGTGGCACGCGGTCATCGAGGCCGGAGCACGCGGTGTCCTCGACGGGGTCAGCGCCCTCGTCGCCGCCGGTCTCACGGGCTTCACGATCCCCGCCGTACGGGTGTCGGTGCCACGTGGCGCGCGGGTCGTGAAGATCGCGGGGATCGACATCCGGCAGACGAGGCGGCTGCGTCCGTCCGACCGCGTCGGCGCCGGAATCCCGCGCGTCTGGCCCTGGATCGCCGCCGTACGGGGAGCGTTGTGGGCCCGCACGGATCGGGAGGCGGCGACGCTGCTCGCGATGGTCGTCCAGCAGCGGCTCACGACCGCCAAACGGATCGGGCTCGCCCTGCTCGACGTGCGACGCGACCGCCGTCGACGCTTCGTGGAGATGATCGTGCTGGACCTCATCGGTGGGGCGCAGTCGCTCGGCGAGCTCGACTTCGCCGGGATGGCGCGCCGGCGCGGTCTGCCCGAGCCGGATCGACAGGTCGTACGGCGGGGACGCGACGGCAGGATCTACCTGGACGTCATTTGGGAGGCGTTCGCGGTCGTCGTAGAGATCGATGGCATCCACCACGCGTTCGCGCAGAACCTCGTCAACGACGCGCTGCGCCACAACGCGGTGACGCTGCGCAACGCGACGGTGCTCCGGCTCCCGTTGCTCGGCCTGCGCGTCGCGTCGGACGCCTTCTTCGCGCAGATCGCCGAGGCGCTCGTCGCCGGCGGATGGACCCCTCCGGACGTCATACGTTCTGCGGGTTCCGACCCTCAGAACGTATGACGTTACGGAAGGGGCGCGTCAGGTGCCGACGAGGAGGACGAGGGAGTGTGAGGCGACCGGCAACGTGTGCGCCACGGCGCCGCTGCGCTTGAGGTCGGCGGTGTCGAGCGCGACCTCGTACGAGGCCGGCCACGGCGCCTCCGGGAGCTGCCACGACACCGTGGAGTCGCCCCCGTTGAGCAGCAGCACCGCGCAGCGATCGTCCGGACCGCCGTCCAGCGCCATCCCGAGCGTACGAAGCGCGCCGTCGTGCCAGTCGTGCTCCTCCCAGTCCCGCCCGTCGGGGTGCAGCCAGCGCACGTCCTGCCGCCCCGTCTGCGCCGCCACCTCCCCGGTGAAGAACCGCGTGGTCCGCAGCACGGGGTGCGCCGCCCGCAGCGCGGTGAGTCGGCCGACGACGCCGCGCAGGTGCTCCCACCCCACGTCCGGGATCCACGGCACCCAGGTGAGCGCGCTGTCGTGGCAGTACGCGTTGTTGTTGCCGTGCTGCGTCTGCCCGTGCTCGTCGCCGGCGCGCAGCATCGGCACCCCTGCGGCGAGCAGCGTGGTGGCGACGAGGTTCGCGGCCTGGCGTCGGCGCAGGGCGAGCACGCCGACGTCGTCCGTCTCGCCCTCGGCCCCGCAGTTCCAGGAGCGGTTGTCGGCGTGCCCGTCGCGGTTGTCCTCGCCGTTGGCCTCGTTGTGCTTCTCGTCGTACGAGACGAGGTCGCGCAGCGTGAACCCGTCGTGGGCCGTCACGAAGCTCACCGACGCCTGCGGCGGACGCCCGCTCGGCTCGAACTCCTGCGACGACCCGGCCAGCCGTCGGGCGATCCCGGCGACCCCGCCGGCGCCGCCGTGCGCAGGCCCCCGCCAGAAGTCGCGCACGTCGTCGCGGAACCGGTCGTTCCACTCGGCCCACCCGTGCGGGTAGCCGCCGACGAGGTAGCCGTCCATGCTCGCGTCCCACGGCTCGGCGATCAGCTTGACCCCGCGCAGCACCGGGTCGCGCCCGATCGTCGCGATCAGCGACTGCTCGACGTCGACGCGTCCGCGCCCGACCCGCGCGAGCGCCGACGCGAGGTCGAACCGGAACCCGTCGACGTGCATCTCGCGCACCCAGTAGCGCAGCGACTCCACGATCAGCGCCGCCGCCGGCGCCGCGTCGGCGCGCACCGTGTTGCCGCAGCCGGTGACGTCGAAATAGTGCCCCTGCGCGTGCCGGTAGTAGCCGGTGTCGTCAAGCACCCGCAGGTGGATGCGCGGCCCGCCCGCTCCGCTCTCGCCGGTGTGGTTGTAGACGACGTCGAGCACGACCTCGAGCCCGCGCGCGTGCAGCGCCCGCACCATCTCCTTGAACTCACGCACAGGATCGCCGCCGGCGGCGTACGGAGCGTGCGGCGCGAGGAACGCGACGGAGTTGTAGCCCCAATAGTTGACGAGCCCGCGCTCGGCGACGGTCGGCTCGGTGACGAAGTGGTGCAACGGCATCAGCTCGACGGTCGTCACGCCGAGCGCGACGAGGTAGTCGAGCACCGCCGGGTGCGCCAACCCGGCGTACGTCCCCCGCAGCTCCTCGGGCACGTCGGGATGCCGCATGGTCAGCCCCCGCACGTGCGCCTCGTACAGGACCGTCCGGTCCCACGGGATCCGCGGCGCGACATCGGCGCCCCAGTCGAAGGCGGTGTCGGCGACGTACGCACGCAGGCGCGAGGTGTTGCCGTCGAGCCCACCGGTGACGTGCAGCGCGTACGGGTCGAGCACCTGGACCCCGTCGACGACGAACGCGTACTCCTGCCCCGGACCGACCCCGAGCACCTCGGCGTGCCACACCGAGCCCGTACGCGACTCGACCTCGTACGTCCCGATGCCGGGCAGATCGAGGACGACCTGGCGTGCGCGTGGGGCGTGGATCGCGAAATTCACGCCCGAGACGACCCGGCGGGCGCCGAGGGGGTGCGGGCTCCCCGGCGCACTCGGGTGGCGCTCGTACGCCCATGCCTCGGCCATGCCCCCCATCATCGGGCACCCCAGACCTCCGGCCGTACGCGCCCGGTCCGGCGCGTACGGGGTTCGCTACCCTCGGTAGCCACGACGTCGACAGCAGGACTGTCACGACACGCCACACGGAAGGCAGCGCGCATGGGTGAGCTCGTCAGGCTCGAGGTGACCGACGGCGTCGGCACGATCCGTCTCGACCGACCCAAGATGAACGCGATCAGCGCCCAGCTCCAGGACGAGCTGCGCGAGTGCGCCGAGGAGGCGACCGCGCGTGACGACGTCGCCGCCGTGGTCGTGTACGGAGGCGAGCGGGTCTTCGCGGCCGGGGCGGACATCAAGGAGATGGCCGATCTCTCGTTCCCCGCGATGAACGTCCGCGCCCAGGCGCTGCAGGCCTCCCTCAACGCCGTCGCCGCGATCCCGAAGCCGACCGTCTCGGCGATCACCGGCTACGCGCTCGGTGGCGGCTGCGAGCTCGCGCTGTGCACCGACGTCCGCTTCGCGGCCGACAACGCCAAGCTCGGCCAGCCCGAGATCCTCCTCGGCATCATCCCCGGCGCGGGCGGCACGCAGCGCCTGTCGCGGCTCGTGGGCCCGGCCAAGGCGAAGGACCTCATGTTCACCGGCCGCCAGGTCGACGCCACCGAGGCGCTCGCGATCGGGCTCGTCGACCGGATCGTGCCGGCCGAGTCGGTGTACGAGGAGGCGCTCGCGTGGGCCCGCCAGTTCGTCGGCGCCGCCTCGCTCGCACTGCGCGGCATCAAGGAGGCCGTGGACCGTGGGCTCGAGGTCGACCTCGTGACCGGCCTCGAGATCGAGCGCCACCTCTTTGCGGCGCTGTTCGCGACCGAGGACCAGGCGACCGGCATGCGCTCGTTCGTCGAGAACGGGCCCGGCAAGGCCACCTTCGAGGGGAAGTAGTACCCGTGAGCACCGACACCACCACCCCCGGCACGCCTGCCGCGCCCAACCCGCACGCGAGCGCGGACGAGGTCGAGGCCGCCTGGTCCGACACCAAGCTCGCCCAGGTGCTCTACCACGACTGGGAAGCCCAGACGTACGACGAGAAGTGGTCGATCTCCTTCGACGAGCGCTGCATCGACTACGCACGCGACCGCTTCACCGCCGTCGCCGGCGAGAGCGGCTGGCCGTACGGGCGCAGCCTGGAGATCGGCGCCGGCACGGGCTTCTTCACGCTCAACCTCATGCTCGCCGGCGTCATCGACAAGGGCACGGTCACCGACATCTCGCCCGGCATGGTCGAGGTCGCCAAGCGTAACGCGGACGGTCTCGGCTTCTCGCTCGACGGCCAGGCGGCCGACGCCGAGGAGCTGCCGTTCCCCGACGAGTCGTTCGACCTGGTCATCGGTCACGCCGTCATCCACCACATCCCTGACGTCGAGAAGGCCTTCCGCGAGATGCTGCGCGTGCTGCGTCCCGGCGGCCGCGTGGTGATCTGCGGCGAGCCGACCACCCGCGGCGACTTCATGGCGCGGCGCCTGTCGCGGCTGACCTGGTGGGCCACGACCCACGCCACCAAGCTCGGCCCGCTGCGCGAGTGGTCGCGTCCGGCCGAGGAGCTCGACGAGTCGTCGCGCGCTGCGGCGCTGGAGGCCGTCGTCGACCTGCACACGTTCGAGCCGGCCGACCTGGAGCGTACGGTGCTGCGCGCCGGCGGCGTCAGCGTCCGTACGGCGACCGAGGAGCTGACCGCGTCCTGGTTCGGCTGGCCGGTCCGTACGTTCGAGGCGGCGGTGCCGGAGGAGAAGCTCGGCCTGCGGTGGCGCATGTTCGCCTACAAGTCGTGGCTGCGACTCTCCGCGCTCGACAAGGCGCTCAGCCCCGTCGTGCCCAAGGGTCTCTACTACAACGTGTCGGTCTCGGCGACCAAGCCGTAGATGAGCGCTCCCCGCCAGGCCCGCTTCCTCACCGTGGACTCCCTGCGGTGGGTGCGGCGTCACCGTGCGTGGTCGCGCTACCACCTGGTGCGCTACTGGCGGTTCTGGCGGTTCAAGCGACGCCATCCCGACGTCATCACCGAGGGGTTCGTCTTCCTCGGACGCGGGGTCGAGATCGAGACCAAGCCCCCGTACGGGCGGGTGGTGCTCGGCAGGTTCGTCCACCTCGGCGACCGTACGGCGCTGCGTGCCCACAACGGCACGCTGCGCCTCGGTGACAAGGTCGTCATGGGGTCCGACAACACGATCAACGCGCACCTCGACATCGAGATCGGGGCGGCGACGATCATCTCGGACTGGACGTACATCTGCGACTTCGACCATGTGACGCTCGACCTCGCGAAGCCGATCAAGGACCAGGGACTCGTGGTCTCTCCGGTGCGGATCGGGCCGGACTCGTGGATCGGCGTGAAGGCGAGCGTGCTGCGCGGCACGCGGACGGGGCGCGGCGTCGTGCTCGCCGCGCACACCGTGGCGCGGGGCGAGTACCCGGACTTCGCGATCGTCGCCGGGCTGCCCGGTCGCGTCGTCAAGAGCCGCCGCGACGACCTGGCGGAGTGGGCGGAGATCCAGCGCTACACCGCCGAGGTCGCCGAGGAGCAGCGCGAGGCCCGCGGCAGCTGACGCGTACGGCCGCGGGCGTGCAGCGCCTGACGTCGCCTCGCTGACCACGGACGCACCGTCGGACGGGAGCCGCTCTGCCGAGAGCAGAATGCCTGGCGACGGCCGGGTGGCGTGGCCTAGCCTCGGGCCATGGGAGACGTCGTACGCCTCGGCCCTCGGCGCGCCGCGCCGCTCGCGCCGCCCGAGCCCGAGCCGCTGTGGCGCGAGGTCGTCGGACGGCGCCTGCGAGAGGCACGCCTGGCCCGTGGCCAGCGCCTCGCGGACACCGCCGCCGTGGCCGGCATCTCCCCTCAGTACCTGTCGGAGGTCGAGCGCGGCCGCAAGGAGCCGTCGAGCGAGATCCTCGCCGCGGTCTCGGGCGCTCTCGACCTGACCCTGCTCGACCTGACCGAGCACGTCAGCGGCGAGCTGCGCCGTACGGCGTCGACGTCGGTTCCGCGCGGGCCGCTCGCCCTCGCCGTCTGACGCCGCGGCGTCACCGCACCTCGCCGCCGAGCACCGCTCGCGGCGCCATGACCGCGTCGACGAGCCCGTACGCCCGTGCCGCCGCAGCGGAGAACACCCGGTCGCGGTCCGTGTCGTGCCGCAACGTGTCGACGCTCTGGCCGGTATGGGTCGACAAGATCGCCTCCATCTCGTTGCGCACCCGCACCACCTCGTCCGCCTGGAGGATCAGGTCGGGGATCGTCCCCTGACCCCGCGCCGCGGGCTGGTGCAGCACGAACCGCGCGTGGGGCAGCGCCGCCCGACGGCCCGGCTCGCCACCGGCGACGAGGACCGCGCCGGCGGCGATCGCCTGACCCACACAGAACGTCGCGACGGGCGAGCGGACGTGCTGCATCGTGTCGTAGATCGCGAGCATCGCTGTCTCATCGCCGCCCTCGCAGTTGACGTAGAGGTTGATCTCGCCATCGGGGTTGTCCGCCTCGAGGTGCAGCAGCTGGGCGATCAGCGCGTTGGCGACGCCGGCGTCGATGGCCGTCCCGAGATAGACGATGCGCTCGGTGAGCAGGTGCGAGTAGACGTCCATGACGCGCTCACCACGCGGATGGTTCGCGATGACGTTCGGGATCGTGTACGTGCTCATCGCACGCCTCCCATCTGGGCCGCCCCGATCCCCACGCCGCGGCGCCGCTTCGGCATCACGTCGTCGAACGCGCTGACGACGTGGTCGACGAACCCGTACGCCTGCGCCTCGACGGCGGTGTACCAGCGGTCGTGCAGCGAGTCCTCGAAGATCCGCTCGAACGGCTGGCCTGTGTCTGCGGCGATCAAGCCGAGCACGGTGTCGCGGGTGTGGCGGAGGTCGTCGGCCTGGACCTCGATCTCGACCGCGCTGCCGCCGATCCCCGCCGAACCCTGATGCATGAGGATCCGTGCGTGGGGGAGGGCGTACCGCTTGCCGGGCGTCCCGGCCGACAGCAGGAACTGCCCGGCGCTGCAGGCGAGGCCGAGGGCGAGCGTCGACACGTCGCAGGGGATGAGCCGTACGACATCACGCAGCGCGAGCATCGACGGCACCGAGCCGCCGGGGGAGTGGATCCACAGCGCGATGTCGGCGCCGGGGTCGTCGGCGGCCAAGGACAGGAGCTGGGTGGTGAGGAGGGTGCCGTTGTCGTCGTCGAGGACGCCGTCGAGCACGAGGATCCGCCGGCCGAGCAGCTGTTGACGACTGACCGTGTCGAAGAGGTGGGGTGCGGTGTCGTGTGCCATGCCTCCACCGTGGCGCGGCGCGTCCACCAGGATCCAGCCGATCAGCCGGCGGCAGATCTGCCCAGAGCAGCGCGGTTAGAGCAGCGCAGTCAGACCTGAGCGGTGACCACGAGGTCGAGCGACGCGGCGAGGTCGGCGTCGTCGCCCGTCCGCAGGACGAAGTCGCCTGTCGACACCGACCGTACGAGCTGCGCGACCGCCGCGGGCCACTGGTCGTACGGCCCCGCGATCTGCGCGTCGACGAGCGAGCCGTTCGTGTCCTCCCAGGCCGCGAGCCGCGGACCGTGGTGCAGTCCGGCCAGCGACTCGACGCGTGCGTGGGCGGCGACGAGGTCACGCAGCTCGTCGGGCTCGAGCTCCTTGGGGTGGTAGATGTTCCCCGGCGGGAACGTGAGCGTGTTGGGCGTGCTGACGACCAGCGTGCCGCCCGGCCGCAGCACGCGGACGCACTCGGCGACGAACGCGTCCTGGTCCCAGAGGTGCTCGATCGTCTGCAGGCTGACCACGACGTCGAACGACGCGTCAGCGTACGGGAGGGCGACGAGGTTGCCGCGGACGACCGGGACCTGCGGGTACGCGGCGCGGACGTGGCCGGTCGCGTACGCGTCGTAGTCGAGCGCGACGAGCGATCCCGCCACGTGGCTCAGCAGGTCCGCCCCGTACCCCTCGCCGCACCCGGCCTCGAGCGCCGCGCGACCGCGGACGACGTCGCGCAGCGCCTCGTACACGACCTCGTGCCGGCGGAACCAGTAGTTCTCGTGCCAGATGCCGGGCACCGTCCGCTCGCCGGTGATCACCATCTGCGGCTTCGTGTCGTCGCCGCCTGCGCCCTTGCTACTCACGCCCGCAGCGTACGGCCGCGGTGCGACCTCAGGCGCGCGGGGCGTTGCGGACCGCGCGCTGGGCGGTGCCAGAGACCAGCGAGCCGATGATGACCGTGATGAGGACCCCCACCGCGGCGCTGGCGACCTGCTCCTCGAGCGGGATATCGACCGTGAACGGGAGGACGCCGATGATCACGGCGATCAGCGCCACGATCCAGCCGAAGAAGAGGCGCGGACGCGGGGTCGTCAGGAGCAGCAGGTGCATGAGGCCCGTGGCGAGGAGCGCGGCACCGGCGGCGAGGAACGCGTACGGCAGTGTCGAGGTGACGTCCCAGCGACCGCCGCCGCTCGGCACCAGCACGGCGATGTCGAACACGCCGCGGCAGACGAGCAGGCCGACGGCAGCGGCGAGCGCGGCGACCACGGCTGTCGCGACCCCTCCGGCCCACAGCTTGCCCGCGTCGACGGACAAGCCGCTCGGGGTGCCGGGCTCGGGCTGACCTGCGGGCGGTTGCTGGTAGGACATCGTGCCTCCTCGCTCGGGGTGGCCGTCACGGTACCGGTTCCCGGCCGGCGATGATGGGCGATATCCAGCGGGCGTCGGGATCGCTGTCGACGAGGAGCTTCTTGACGAGCAGCGTGGCCGGGATGGCCAGGATCGCCCCCCACGCCCCGAGGACCAGCGTCCAGAAGATCAGCGACAGCATGCTCACTGTCGCCGAGAGGCCGACGGAGTTGCCGACGATCTTGGGCTGGAAGACCGACTGGATCACGAAGTTGATGACGCAGTAGCCGACGATCACCCACACTGCCGTCTGCCATCCGGAGTCGAACAGCGCGAGCATGGCGGGCGGGATCAGGCCCAGGATGAACCCGATGTTGGGGATGTAGCCGGTGATGAGCGAGAGCACGCCCCACAGCCACGGCTCCGGGACACCGAGCGCGTACAGCAGGATCACGTCAGCCACCGCGACGACGAGCCCGAACACGGTCGCGACCACGAAATAGCGGCGCGTGCCCGTCGCGAAGTCGGCGAGCGCGTCGACGGTGGCGCGGTGACGCTCGGGGACCCGGCGCGCAAGCCGGGGGATCACCGAGCCGTCCAGCGCCATGAAGAGCAGCAGGATCAAGATGAGGAGCAGGTTGCCGGTGACCGTGGTGGCGCTGGAGACGACCTCGGCGACGTACGGGGCGAGCGAGCGGATGTCGAGGTGTTTGAAGATCTGGTCGAGGTCGCTCTGCTGGACGCCCCAGTCGTTGAGCAGGCTCTTGACGTCGACGAGCCATCGCTGGAACTCGTCCTCGTACGCGGTGAGGAGCTGGCCGAACCGCGCACCGGCGAGCACCAGCGACCCCGCGAGCAGCAGGAGGATCGCGTAGACGGCGACGACGCAGGCGACCGTGCCGGTCCAGGACGGCATGCCCATCCGGTCGAAGACGTGGCGGAGCGGGTGCACCGTGACCGTGAGACAGATCGCGAGGAAGGTCGGGCCGACGATCCCGTTGATGCTCATCACGCCGGCGACGATCACCACGAACGCCGCAGACCCGACCAGGATGGTGAGCGTCCGCAGGCGTGCCCTAGGCTCGGTCATGTGGTTCAGTGTCGCAGCGTGTCACGCGCTCGACCTCTCAAAAGGCCCTCGGCGTAAAGAGCCACCGACGTGGGAGCGCCGTGGGTGTGCGGTTCGCCGTGTGACCCATGCCACCCGTGACGACCTCGTCAAGATGGTTACCTGTCGGTAACATCAGGGTTGTGGAGACGTCTCACGGCTCCGCACCGCAGTCGCCCACGGCTGCCGCGACGCGCGTCCCGTGCGAGCGCCGTGTACGAAGTCGACTCCACAGGAGGGGCCGAGAAGGCCATGAACATCGTCGTCTGTGTGAAGTACGTACCGGACGCTACGGCGGACCGGTCCTTTGACTCGTCGGACAACACCGTGGATCGCGAAGGCGTCGACGGTCTGCTGTCGGAGCTCGACGAGTACGCCGTCGAGCAGGCTCTGCTTGCTGCAGAGGAGAGCGATGGCGAGGTGACGGTGCTGACCGTCGGCCCCGCCGATGCTGCCGACGCGGTCCGCAAGGCGCTGCAGATGGGCGCTGACAAGGGTGTCCACGTCGAGGACGACGACATCGCCGGCTCTGATGCCGTCGCGACGTCGCTGGTCCTGGCCAAGGCGCTGGGCACGTTGGAGTACGACCTCGTCTTCTTCGGCATGAGCTCGACCGACGGCACGATGGGTGTCGTCCCGACCATGGTCGCTGAGCGTCTGGGTCTGCCTGCGGTCACTTATGGCTCGCAGATCACCGTGGACGGCTCGACCGTGACCGTGCGCCGTGACGGCGACGTCGCGACCGAGACGATCACCGCCACCGCGCCTGCGGTCGTGTCGGTCACCGACCAGTCCGGTGAGCCGCGCTACCCGTCGTTCAAGGGCATCATGGCGGCCAAGAAGAAGCCGGTCGAGGACCTGACGCTGTCCGACCTGGGCATCGACCCGTCCGAGGTCGGCCTGGATGCGGCCGGGACGAAGGTGCTGTCCTTCGCACCGCGTCCGCCGCGCAGCGCCGGCGAGATCGTCACCGACGAGGGAGACGGTGGCGTCAAGCTCGCCGCGTTCCTCGCCTCGAAGAAGTTCGTGTGAGGAGCAGCCACAGATGAGTGAGATTCTCGTTCTCGTCGACCACGTCGACGGTGCAGTTCGCAAGACCACCGGCGAGCTCCTGACGCTCGCCCGCCGCCTCGGCACCCCGTCGGCGGTGTTCATCGGCTCCGGTGCCGACGCCGCTCAGGCGTACCTGGCGCAGTACGGCGCCGAGAAGGTGTACGTGCTGGACGCACCGGAGCTGACCGAGTACCTGGTCGTTCCCAAGGCGGAGGCGCTGGCCCAGCTCGTCGCCGACAAGCAGCCTGGTGCGGTGCTGATCGGCAGCTCGGCCGAGGGCAAGGAGATCGCCGGTCGTCTGGCGATCAAGACCGGCTCAGGGCTGCTCACCGACGTCGTCGACGTGCGTGCTGGTGGCGAGGGTGTCGAGACGACGCAGTCGGTCTTCGCCGGCAACTTCACCGTCGAGGCGACCATCACCAAGGGCACCCCGATCGTGACCGTCAAGCCCAACTCTGCCACCCCGGAAGAGTCCCCGGCGGCCGGCGCGCTCGAGCCCGTCTCGGTGACGGTCTCCGATGCGGCCAAGGCGGCCAAGATCACCGACTCCAAGCCCCGCGAGGCCACCGGCCGCCCGGAGCTGACCGAGGCCGCGATCGTCGTCTCCGGCGGTCGTGGCACCGGCGGTGACTTCTCGCAGGTCGAGGCGTTCGCCGACTCCCTCGGTGCGGCCGTTGGCGCCTCGCGTGCCGCGGTCGACTCCGGCTGGTACCCGCACAGCTTCCAGGTCGGTCAGACCGGCAAGACGGTCTCGCCGCAGCTGTACGTCGCCAACGGCATCTCCGGTGCGATCCAGCACCGCGCCGGCATGCAGACCTCCAAGACGATCGTCGCCGTCAACAAGGACGAGGAGGCGCCCATCTTCGAGCTGGTCGACTTCGGCGTCGTCGGCGACCTCAAGGAGGTCCTGCCGCAGGCGACCGACGAGATCAACAAGCGCAAGGGCTGACCCCCTTACGTCGTACGACACACGCAGGCCGCCACGTCCCGCAGCAGCGAGGCGTGGCGGTCTTGCGTGCGCCTCGACGTGGCGCAACGAGCGTGCCCCACGCGTCCCCGGACGGGCCCCTCGAAGGGCGCTTTTGGCTGGTCTGATAAAAATGCTGTCACGATCAGGGGGCCTGGTGGTTGTAACACTTCGGTAAGTGTCCGGCCCCTGACCTGTTCTGGTTGATGATCCGGAGTAACCATGGGTGTGCGGAAGTTTTTCTGCGCGTTCCCAACACATTCAGGAGGATTCCAATGCGACTCTCCCGGCGTACTCGCCTCGGAGGCGTGGCGCTGCTCGCTGCGATCGGACTTACGGTGTCCGCGTGCGGCGGCGGCGGGGGAGATGACGACGAGTCGAGCGATTCGACCACGTCCGTCATCACCGCTCGTACGACCGAGCCTCAGAACCCGCTGGTTCCGCAGGCCACCAACGAGGTCGGCGGCGGCAACGTCATCGACATGCTCTATGCAGGCCTGATCACCTACAAGGAAGACGGCTCGCAGGAGATGGAGGTCGCGGAGTCGATCACCTCCGACGACAACAAGCTCTGGACCGTCAAGCTCAAGGACTGGAAGTTCAGCGACGGCACCCCCGTCACCGCGACCTCCTTCGTTGACGCCTGGAACTACGGCGCCCTGAGCACGAACGCGCAGAACGCCTCCTACTTCTACTACCCGATTGCGGGTTACGAGGCTGTTCAGGAGGAGAACCCGACCGTCAAGACGATGTCGGGTCTGAAGGTCGTCGACGACAAGACCTTCACCATCGAGCTCAACCAGGCGGAGTCGGACTTCCCGCTGCGCCTCGGCTACTCGGCCTACTATCCGCTGCCTGAGTCGGCCTACGCCGACATGAAGGCCTACGGTGAGAACCCGATCGCCAACGGCCCGTACAAGCTCGAGGCCTGGGAGCACAACAAGGAGCTCCGTCTCGTCCCGAACGAGGAGTACGACGGTCTCCGCAAGGCTCAGAACGGTGGCGTGACCTTCGTGGTCTACACCGACACTGAGGCTGCTTACACCGACCTGCAGGCCGGCAACCTCGACGTCCTGGACACCGTCCCGGACAGCGCGCTGCAGACCTTCG
Source organism: Mumia sp. ZJ1417 (assembly GCF_014127285.1). GTDB lineage: Bacteria > Actinomycetota > Actinomycetes > Propionibacteriales > Nocardioidaceae > Mumia. Next base: position 2,765,176 of record NZ_CP059901.1, on the reverse strand, counting down.
GCGACGACGACACGGTCCAGGCCGTCACCGCGCCGGGCTCGGTCAACGGTTCGTTCCAGTTCCCGGTCGACCTCCCCGGTTTCACCGGTGAGGCCGGCAAGCTCCGCCGTCAGGCCGTCTCGATGGCACTGAACCGCGAGGAGCTCACCGAGAAGCTGTTCTTCGGCACCCGCACCCCGGCGCTCGACTTCAGCGCGCCGCCGATGCCGGGCTGGACCGACGAGATCCCCGGCAACGAGGTTCTCGAGTTCAACGCCGACGAGGCCAAGAAGCGCTGGGCCGAGGCTGAGGCCATCGAGCCGTGGGGCGACAAGAAGCTGCTGATCGCCTCCAACACTGATGGTGCCGGCAACAAGGCGTCGATCGACGCGATGGCCAACCAGATCAAGAACACCCTGGGCATCAAGGCCGAGCCGAAGTACTACGCCACGTTCGACGAGTTCCTCGACGACCGTGACAACAACAAGACCGGGGCCCTGTTCCGCGCCGGTTGGCAGCCGGACTACCCGTCGATCTCGAACTACCTCGGCCCGATCTATGGCACCGGGGCGGCCTCGAACGACGCCGGCTACTCCAACCCGGAGTTCGACGCCCTGATCGCTAAGGCGGCGGGCGCTGAGACCGACGAGGATCGCTACAAGGCGTTCGTCGACGCGCAGGCCATCCTCATGGAGGACCTGCCGGGTCTGTCGATGTGGTACACCGACGCCACTGGCGCTGCTGCCAAGGGTGTCAAGAACGTGAAGTTCAACTGGCAGAACGTGCCGGTCTACCAGAACATCACGAAGTAGTAGGTCCCACACCACCGCATGCGGGGCACGCGGGGGTCGGCTCACCAGCTGCCCCCCGCGTGGCCGTGCGCGGGCTCCCGGTGCCTACCGGCGCCGACGGGCCCCTGAAACCATATCTCTCCTCGTAGGAGAGCCCATCCCGTAGGAGGCCACTGATGTGGTGGTATGCCGCGCGGCGAATCTTGCAGACGATCCCCGTGATCCTCGGGTCGACGCTGCTCATCTACGCGCTCGTCTTCCTTCGCCCAGGCGACCCGGTCCGTGCACTGTTCGGTGACAAGCCCGTCTCCGAAGCCACGATGAACCAGGTCAGGGAGCAGTACAACCTCGACGAGCCGTTCCTCGTCCAGTGGTTCCTCTTCCTCAAGGGCGCCGTCACCGGTGACTTCGGACAGTCGTTCACTGGTCGCCCGGTCATCGATCTCGTGGCCGACGCCTTCCCGGTCACCATCAAGCTCGCCCTGATGGCCCTCGTGATCGAGGCCGTTCTGGGCATCGTCGCCGGCACGATCGCGGGCCTCCGCAAGGGCAAGCTGTTCGACTCGACGATGCTCGTCGTCTCGCTGGTGGTGATCGCCGTCCCGATCTTCGTCTTCGGCTTCGTGCTTCAGCTCATCTTCGGCGTCAAGCTGGAGTGGTTCCCACCGACAGTCGGCAGCAACACGTCGTTCTACAACCTGTTGCTACCAGCCTTCGTGCTCGGACTGGTCTCCTTCGCGTACGTGCTGAGACTGACGAGAACGTCGGTCGCCGGCAACCTCAGTGCCGACCATGTGCGCACGGCTCGTGCCAAAGGGCTCTCCGAAGGCACCGTCGTCCGGCGCCACGTCCTCCGCAACTCGCTGATCCCGGTCGTGACCTTCCTCGGCGTCGACATCGGCGCCTTGATGGCGGGTGCGATCGTGACCGAGGGCATCTTCAACATCCCCGGCGTCGGCAACCTCGCCTACCAGGCGGTCATCCGTGGCGAGACGCCGACGATCGTCTCCGTCGTGACGATCATGGTCCTCGTGTACGTCCTGGCGGCACTGGTCGTCGACCTGCTGTACGCCTTCCTCGACCCAAGGATCCGTTATGCCTAAGCCCACGCTCCCGGGGCAGGAGCGCTATGTGGCCCCGATCGAGGAGACACCGCTGGCCGCGGTCGACTCCCTCCAGGTCGACGAGGCGCCCTCCAGCCAGTGGGGTGAGGCCTGGAAGCAGCTGCGCAAGAACCCGATGTTCATCGCGTCCGCCGTGCTGCTCACCATCCTCGCCGTCGTCATCGCCTTCCCCGGACTGTTCACCAACGCCGACCCGCGCTTCTGCGAGCCGGGCCGCAGCCTCGACCCGGCCGAGCCCGGACATCCGTTCGGCTTCAACTTCCAGGGCTGCGACGTGTGGTCCCGCACCTTGTACGGAGCGCGCGCCTCGGTCGCCGTCGGCGTCCTCACCACGCTTCTCGTGGTCCTGCTCGGTGCCCTGACGGGTGCCATCGCCGGGTTCAAGGGAAGCTGGGCCGACGCGATCATCTCGCGCGTGAGCGATATCTTCTTCGCGATCCCGCTGATCCTGGCTGCCATCGTCTGCCTCTCGGCGATCAACAACTGGTTCCCTGAGCGGCAGTTCTGGGGCGGCATCTCCGCGGTCGTCCTCACGCTGGCGCTGTTCGGCTGGCCGCAGATCGCACGCATCATGCGTGGCTCGGTCATCGAGGTCAGGAACTATGAGTTCGTCGATGCGGCCCGGGCGATCGGGGCGAGCAACACCCGCAACCTGTGGCGCCACATCGTCCCGAACGCGATCTCCCCAGTGATCGTGACCGCGACCGTGTCACTCGGCATCTTCATCGTCGCCGAGGCGACGCTGTCGTTCCTCGGGCTGGGCCTGCCGTTCTCGGTGGTCTCCTGGGGCAATGACATCGCAGAGGCCCAGCGGCTCGTCCGCTCCGGCACCCGGCTCGGCGTCATGTTCGTCCCGGCTGCCGCGCTCGCGCTCACCGTGCTGAGCTTCATCCTGCTCGGTGACGCCGTCCGTGATGCCCTCGACCCGAAGGCGAAGAAGCGATGAGTCAGCAGCCCCTCCTCGAGGTCCGCGACCTCGACGTCGCCTTCTTCTCCGACAAGAAGGCCGTCCCTGCAGTGCAGGGTGCCAACCTGACCGTCTACCCAGGCCAGACCGTCGCCATCGTCGGTGAGTCGGGCTCGGGCAAGTCGACCACCGCGCACGCGATCATCGGTCTGCTCCCGGGCACCGGCAAGGTCACCGGCGGCGAGATCCTGTTCGACGGCAAGGAAATCGCGCACTCGGGCAAGAAGGACTTCCAGGCCCTGCGCGGCGACCAGATCGGTCTCGTTCCTCAGGACCCGATGTCGAACCTCAACCCGCTCTGGCGGGTCGGGACGCAGATCAAGGAAGCCCTGATCGCCAACGACGTCGCCAAGGGCAAGGACGCCGACCGACGCGTGCACGAGCTGCTCGCCGAGGCGGGTCTCAACGACGTGGAGCGGCGGGCCCGCCAGTACCCGCACGAGTTCTCCGGCGGCATGCGTCAGCGGGCGCTGATCGCGATGGGTCTGGCCGCACGTCCGAAGCTTCTCATCGCCGACGAGCCGACCTCTGCGCTCGACGTGACCGTCCAGAAGCAGATCCTGGACCACCTCGACGGCCTGACCGACGAGCTCGGCACCGCGGTGCTGCTGATCACGCACGACCTCGGTCTGGCGGCAGAGCGTGCCGACCACATCGTCGTCATGTACAGGGGCCGCGTCGTGGAGTCCGGCCCGGCGTTGGAGATCCTCAAGAATCCCGAGCACCCGTACACGCGTCGTCTCGTGTCGTCGGCGCCGTCGATCGCTTCGCAGCGGCTGAGCTCCGTCGAGGCACGCGAGGAGGTGCGCCAGCAGGCACTGCAGACGGCTGGCGAGATCGCGGCCGAGATCGCCACCGCCGAGGGCGTGGTCGGCAAGGGTGAGGACGACATCATCGTCGTCGAGAACCTCACGAAGGTGTTCATGCTCCCGGGCGACCGTCCGTGGCGCAAGACCGAGCTTCGCGCCGTCGACGACGTCAGCTTCCGGCTGCGTCGGGGCACCACCACCGCGATCGTGGGCGAGTCCGGCTCGGGCAAGTCGACGGTGGCGCGGATGGTGCTCGGCCTGCTCGAGCTGACAGAGGGCACCGTCACGTTCGACGGGTACGACACCGCGCAGCTGAAGGGCAAGCGCCTGATGGCGCTGCGGCGCCAGATGCAGCCGGTCTTCCAGAACCCGTACGCCTCCCTCGACCCGATGTACACCATCTTCAAGTCCATCGAGGAGCCGCTGGCCACACACGGGATCGGCTCGTCGCAGGAGCGCGAGGCGAAGGTCCGCGACCTGCTCGAGAAGGTGTCGCTGCCGACCTCGGTGATGAGCCGCTACCCCAACGAGCTGTCCGGCGGACAGCGGCAGCGTGTCGCGATCGCGCGTGCGCTGGCGCTCGAGCCGGAGGTCGTCGTGCTTGACGAGGCGGTCTCCGCTCTCGACGTGCTGGTGCAGGCCCAGATCCTGGAGCTGCTCAACCAGCTTCAGGCGGAGATGGGCCTGAGCTACCTCTTCATTACCCACGACCTCGCAGTGGTCCGCCAGATCGCCGACGACGTCCTGGTGATGCAGGACGGCAAGGTCGTCGAGGCGGCCAGCGTGACTGAGGTGTTCGACAGCCCGCGCGAGCAGTACACGCGCAAGCTGCTCGACGCGATCCCCGGCCGGGACCTGCTGACCTCGGCCTGACCGCAGCAGTGAACGACGACGCCGCCGTGTCTCTCGCGAGGGACACGGCGGCGTCGTCGTTCACGCGGCGTCAGACAGGGACGTTGAACCCGAGCAGCGCGTACGAGGTGCCATCGGTGCGCAACGTCGTGAGCGCGCCGTTGGTCACCGAGGGCATCACCGTGCGGTAGCGGTCAGGGTCGATCCCCAGCAGGTCGCAGAGGACGAGCCGCAGGAGCGTGGAGTGCATGACCACGAGGACCTTGCCGTCCGGATGGTCCGTGACGAGGGCGTCGAGCGCGGGGCGCGCCCGGTTGATCGCGGCGGTGCCGGCCTCGCCGGATGGCAGCGGGTGCCGGGCAGGTGCGGCGAGGAAAGCCGCCAGCGCCTCGGGGAAGCGCTCGGCCATCTCCGTACGGGTCAGCCCTTCACCTGCACCGAAGTCGACCTCGCGCAGCCGCGGGTCGGTCTGCAGCGGCACACCGAGGGTGTCGGCCGCCGGTTGCGCGGTGAGCCGTGCGCGGGACAGGGTCGACGAGACGACGGCATCGACGGGGTGGGCAGCGGCCCAGCGGCCGAGGTGGTCCGCCTGCGCCGAGCCGCGGGCGGTGAGCCCGACGTCAGAGACCCCTGCGTACCGGTTCTCGGCGTGCCACATCGTCTCGCCGTGCCGTACGAGCACCAGCTCGGTCACGTCAACCATCCCTTCGCCTCGAACACACCTGTCAACGTCGCGTAGGCCTCGTCCATCCTGTGCACATCCTCGACGCGCGGTTCGACGACGGCTGCAACCGGGTTGGTGGCGCGAGCGACGGCGCTGAGCGATTCTCCTCCTCCTCCGACACCCCAACGGGCGAGGACGGCCATCCCTGTGGCCGGCTCCGCCGAGGTGAGCAGGGAGAGCGGGCGGTCGAGCGCGGCTGCGCGCAGGGCGTTCCAGAGCGGACTGCGGCTCCCGCCGCCGGAGGTGCTCAGGCGTCCGTCCGTCTGGGCCCCGCGCTGGTCGAGGATGTCGAAGCACAGCCGCTCGACCGACGCGACCCCGACCATCGTCCCGAGGAAGACCGCGGCCTCGTCGACGCCGGCGAGAGCGGACAGCGGCCTGACCCGGGCGTCGACGATCGCGAACCCGGCAGCGTCGGGGCGGACGAACGGGAAGCGTTCGCCGGTGCCGGTCAGCGGATAGACGAGGGGGAACGCCGCGCCGCTGTCCCAAAGTCGGCGCGCCTCAGCCTCGTGCGTGCTCGGAGCGGCCGTGAGCAACGTCGACAGGGCGCCCGCGCCGATGCTCGAGGCACCGCCTGGCAACCACGTGCCGGGCTCGGGGCCGCGGTGCGAGTAGACCGCGCCGGCCGCGTCGTGCACGGGGCTCGCGCTCGCCCCCTTGAGGACCAGCGTCGTCCCGATCACGCTGTGCCAGTCGCCGATCGCGAGCGCGCCCGCGCCGAGCTGTGCCGCGCAGCCGTCGGTCGTGCCGGCGACCACGGGCGTCGCGGCGGGGATGCCGGTCTGCTCGGCCCACGCTGCGGAGGTGACACCCAGCACGCTGCCGGGAGTGACCACGTCAGGGAGCACGTCGGGGTCGACACCGAGGCGGGTGAGGACGTCGGCGGGCCACTCCAGGGAGAGCAGGTCAAAGCCGCTCTTGAGGGCGTTGCTCCAGTCGGTCGCGACCGGCGTCCCCGTCATGGCGGAGATCACCGCGTCGGTCTGGTAGACGATCCGCGCCCCGGGCGGCAGACCCTGGCGGGCGAGCCACACGATCTTGGGGAGAGCCCAGGAGGGCTGCATGCGGTAGCCGAGCCGGGTCCACAGCGTCTGGCCGGCTGCGACGACCTCGTCGGCGAGGGCAGCGGCGCGGCCGTCGTCGTACATGATCCCCGGCCCGGTCGCGCGGCCCGTCGAATCGAGCACGGCGAGCGTGCCGGACGTGCCGTCGAGGGCGACGCCGGCGATCTGGTCGACCGCGGTCCCGAGGTCGCGCGCGAGGTGGCCGAGCACCGTACGGGCGGCGGAGACCCAGTCGGCGACCTGCTGCTCGTGCCGGACGCCGTCACGCGTCCCGGTGATCGGGGCCTGCGCAGACGCGTGCACGGTGCCGGTCTCGTCGACGGCCACCGCCTTCGCACTCTGCGTCCCCAGGTCGAGTCCGACCCACAGCGGCCCGGTCACGCCGTCGCTCCGGTGCCCCAGGATCCGCGTGCGGCGGTGAGGTCGTCGAGGTAGCGGCGGTAGCCGGCGTCGTACTGCTCGGCCGCGGCCGAGGGCCTGACCACGTCGCGGTCGGCGCGCCACGCCTCGATGTCGACCTCGACGCCGAGCGCCTCCCAGGCGACGAGCGCGGCACCTCGGGCGCCGACGAGGGGTTCGCGGGGGACGTGGACGTCGGTGCCGAGGACGTCGGCGAAGATCTGCAGCCAGGCCTGCGACCGCGTACCACCGCCGCACGCAGCGACCTCGCCGGAGAGCCCCAGCCGGTCGAAGCAGTGCCGTGCGGCGTACGCGACGGACTCGCACACGGCGCGGACGAGATCGGCCGGCGTCGTCGACAGCGTCATGCCGTCGAGCCGTCCGCGCGCCCGAGGGTCGACGAAGGGCGCACGCTCGCCGGCGCCGGACAGGTAGGGGAGGGCGCGCACGCCGCCGGCGCCGGGCGAGCTGCCGTCGAGCAGGCCGTCGAGCGCGGTGACCTCGAGGCCGAGCGTGCGCAACGCCCAGTCGACCCCCGCGGTGCCGACCATGGACGGCATGACGTGCAGGTACGTCGCCGGGTCAGGCGTGCAGAGCCACATGCCGGCGGGGTCGTCCCCCGGCCGTACTTTCGCGTCGGTCGTCAACACCTGGCACGCGAGCGTGGTGCCGACGACCATTGTCGCGTCGTGCTCGGCAACGGTGCCCGAGCCGAAGCCGCAGGCCTGGAGGTCGTACGGGCCGGCGGTGACCGGGGTGCCGACGGGGAGGCCGAGGAGGGCAGCGCCGTGGCCATCGAGCGCGAACACGGTCTGTGGGGGAGCGGGCTCGGCGAGGAGGTGGCGCCACTGCCCGACGCCGCACAGCACGAGCGCGTCATCCACGTAGGTCCGGCTGCGGACGTCGAGGAAGGGCAGCGAGGCGTCGGAGGCGTCGACCGAGATCGTCCCGGTGAGGCGTTGGAGGACGGCGTCGATGCAGTAGCCCGCGACCGCGGCCCGCCGCAGCGACTCGGGCTCGTGGGTGTCGAGGTACGCCAGCAGTGCCGCGTGCGATCCGGGGAAGAGCCCGGAGCCGGTGAGCGCGAACACCTGCGCCATGACGCCGCTCGGGTCGCCGTCGGCACGCCACTGCTCGACCATCGACGACGCGCGCCCGTCCTGCCACGAGATCGGCGGGCGTACGGCGTGGCCGTCCGCGTCGCGCAGCCACAGCCCGTCCCCCTGTCCGGTGAGGGCGATCGCCTCCACGGCGACGTCGAGGCCGGTGCAGACCTCGCGAACGACCGCGGCGACCGTCCGCAGGACGTCTTCGAGATCCTGCTCCACCTCGACACCGCGGCGTACGAGGTGGGAGGGGGCAGCGGCCGAGCGTACGGCGCGCCCGTCCGGGCCGATCAGCGCGGCCTTGGTGACGGTGGTCCCGACGTCGACCCCGACGATCACGAGCGCCCGCTCTCCAGCCGCTCGAGCACCTCGGGGTTGGCGACGTGCAGGCACGGCTCACCACGAAGGAAGCGGGCGGTCTCGTCGGCCGTGATCGCAGCCGCGCGCAACGCGGTCTGACGGGTCGCCCCGGCCAGGTGCGGCGACAGCACGACGCGTGGGCTGCTGAGCAGCGGCCAGTCGGCCGGCGGGGGCTCGATGTCGTACACGTCGAGCGCCAGCGCGCCGAGGCGCCCGGACTCGAGCATCTCGGGCAGCGGCGCGTAGTCGAGCAGTCCGCCGCGGGCGGTGTTGACGAGCACCGCGCCGTGGGGGAGCAGCTCGAGGCGCCGGCGGTCGATCAGGTGACGCGTCTCCTCGGTGAGACGGGCGTGGAGGCTGACGACATCGGACCGGCGCATCAGGTCGTCGAGCGCGACCAGCTCGACGCCTTCGCTGTCGGCGGCGTCCACATAGGGGTCGTACGCGAGGACGTCGGCGCCGAACGCGCGGAGGATCCGGGCGACGATGCGGCTGATCGCGCCGAAGCCGACCAGCCCGACCGTCGAGTCGCCGAGCTCGGTGCCAGCGTTGTCGTAGGTGTAGTAGTCGCCGCGCCAGATGCCGTCGTGGAGCTCGGCGTCGGCACTGGTGAGACGCCGCATCGCGGCGAGGATCATCCCGACGGCGAACTCCGCCGCGGCGGGCGCGTTGCGTCCGGGTGCGAAGGAGACGACAACGCCTGCCTCGGTCGCCGCCGCGAGGTCGACGTTCACCGGGCCTCCGCGGCACACGCCGACGAACCGGAGGTCGGGGCACGCGCGGAAGACCTCCGCCGTGAAGGGCCCCATCTGCGTCACCGCGATCTCGGCGTCGCCGAGTGCGGCGATCACGTCCGCCGCCGTGCCGCTGGCCTCGATCACACCGTCGACAGGCCCGAAGGGCTCGATCGGCCACGGGAGCGCGAGGGGCGTGACCTCCACGTCACCGTCGACCCGGGCTGCGATCGCCTCCGCGAACATCTCGGGGAGGACGAAGTGGTCTCCGGCAGCGAGGATGCGTGTCATCGGCTTCTCCTTCTCCGGCACCCCGGAGCTCTTGTGACGTACGTCGCGCACCATAACATGTTGGCTGTTAAAGATCTCAAACTGATAGTGACGTTGTCGTAGCCCCGGCGGGGCGGCCGTCAGCCAATCGCGGCGATGTGCACGCGGGTCTGGTCACGCATGGCCTGCAGGACGGCCGGCGAGGCGTCGTCGGTGACGATGACGTCGGTGAACTCCGAGAGCGCCACGAACCGGTGGAGGCTCGTACGCCCCGTCTTCGTGCCGTCGATCATGAGCACCTTGCGGGCTCCCGCCCGCAGCATCACCCGCTTCATCACCACGACGTCCTGCTCCTGGTGGTATGCGGTGGTCTCGTCGACCGTCGACGTCGACTGGAACACGATGTCGACGGCGTACGCGTCCAGGCCCGTGTCGCTCGGAGGGCCGATGAAGGAGTCGTGCGTGCGGGAGTACTGGCCGCCGATCGCGATGAGCTGGACGTCCGGCTCCTCGCGCAGCGTCTCTATGGCCAGGCGGTAGTTCGTCAGGACGGTCAGCGGCGCGGACTGGGGGAGCAGGCCTGCGAGGGCGAGCACGGTGGTGGAGTCGTCGAGGAGGACCGACATCCCTGGCTCGACGAACTCCATGGCCGTCCGGGCCAGCGCCGCCTTGGCCTCGGCGTTGCGCTGCAGGCGGAAGTCCGAGCTCGACTCGAAGACGCTCGTCGGCAGCGCTGAGACGCCTCCGTGGAGCTTCCTGACCAGGCCCCGGGACGCCAGGTCGTCCACATCGCGATGGACCGTCATGATGCTCACGCCTGTCATCTCCACGAGCTGGCTGATGCTCGCGAACCCCGACGTCAGGACGGTGTCGATGATCTGACGCTGCCGCTGCGTCCGTGACGGGCGGGACGTCTTCTGCTCGGTCATCGCTTCTCCTCGTTCGACGCCGGGGTCGTGACTTATCACGATTATTGACAGGTATAACGTACGTGATGTTACGATCCCGGCCACTGATGTGAGAGCCATCACAGCCCTCTCCATCATCCACGGACGAGGCCGATCAGGTCGGCGACTCGAAGGAGCTTCCATGAAGAACTTTCCCGTGCGGATCGCCGCACTGAGCGGCGCCGCGGTTCTCGCGGCCCTGGGCCTCACGGCCTGCGGGTCCGACGACGACGGCGGCTCCGGCGGCGGCGACGCGGGCGGCCAGATCGCCTTCCTCATGCCGGACCGCGCGTCGACCCGCTACGAGGAGCAGGACTCGCCGCTGTTCAAGGAGAAGGTCGCCGAGCTCTGCGCCGACTGCGAGGTCCTCTACCAGAACGCGGACTCCGACCCCGCGAAGCAGCAGCAGCAGGTCGAGTCGATGATCGCCCAGGGCGTGAAGGTCATCGTGCTCGACCCCGTCGACTCCAAGGCCGCGGCGTCGATGGTGACGCAGGCGCAGGGCGCCGAGATCCCGATCGTCACGTACGACCGCCCGGTCACCGACGTGCCGGCCGACTTCTATGTCTCGTTCGACAACGAGGCCATCGGCCGCTCGATCGCCGAGTCGCTGGTCGAGCACCTCAAGAGCACCGGCGCGACCGGTGGTGTCCTGATGGTCAACGGATCGCCGACCGACCGCGCGGCGGGGCTCATCAAGCAGGGCGCCGAGGAAGGCGTCGGCGACACCAAGGTGCTCGCGTCCTTCGACACCCCTGACTGGGATCCCCAGAAGGCTCAGGACTGGGTGAGCGGCCAGATCACGAAGTACCGCGACCAGATCGCCGGCGTCGTCGCCGCCAACGACGGCACCGCCAGCGGCAGCATCGCCGCGCTCAAGGCGGCCGGCCTCACGCCGCTGCCTCCGGTGACCGGCAACGACGCCGAGGTGGCCGCGATCCAGCGCGTCATCGCCGGCGACCAGTTCAACACGATCTCCAAGCCGATCAAGACCGTGGCCGACGCCGCGGCCGAGGTGGCCGTCGCGCTGATGAAGGGCGAGGAGCCCAAGGCGACGACCGATCTCTTCGACACACCGTCGCAGCTGTTCGAGCCGACGGTCGTGACGCAGGAGAACGTCAAGGAGGTCATCTTCGACGGCGGCATCTACACCGCGGAGCAGATCTGCACGGCCGAGTACGCGGCGGCGTGCGCGAAGCTGACGATCAAGTAGCACCCTCATGGCTCGGCCTCCACGCTCTCGTGGAGGCCGAGCCGTGGCGGTTGAGATGAACCCGCAGGACGAGAAGAGGAAGGGACCTCAGATGTCTTCACGACCGGTGATCCAGCTCCGGGGTGTGTCCAAGAGCTTCGGTGCGGTGGCGGCTCTCACCGACGTCGACCTCGAGGTGTCGGCCGGTGAGGTGCTCGCGCTCGTCGGCGACAACGGTGCCGGCAAGTCGACACTCGTCAAGACGCTCGCCGGCGTGCACGCTCCCGACTCCGGGACGATCGAGTTCCTCGGTGACGAGGTGTCCATCCCCGGCCCGGACGCCGCCCTCAACCTCGGGATCGCGACGGTCTTCCAGGACCTCGCCCTCTGCGACAACCTCGACGTCGTCAGCAACCTCTTCCTCGGCAGCGAGATCCGCGGCCCCCGTCTCAACGAGGTCGAGATGGAGGTCCGGTCCTGGGAGCTGCTGCGGCAGCTGTCGGCGAAGATCCCGTCGGTCCGCATCCCGATCGCATCCTTGTCGGGCGGTCAGCGCCAGACCGTCGCGATCGCGCGGTCCCTGCTGCGCGACCCCAAGCTGATCATCCTCGACGAGCCGACCGCCGCGCTCGGCGTCGAGCAGACCGCGGAGGTCCTCAACCTCGTCGAGCGACTCCGCGAGAACGGCCTGGCGGTCATCATGATCAGCCACAACATGGCCGACGTGCGTGCCGTGGCAGACCGGGTCTCGGTGCTGCGGCTCGGTCGCAACAACGGCACGTTCGCCGTCGCCGACGTGTCCCAGGAGGACATCGTCGCTGCGATCACCGGCGCCACCGACAACGCGGCCTCTCGCCGGATCGCCGCCGCGTCGACCTCGACCCCTTCGAACCACGACGTGCAGGAGTGAGCAGCGTGAACGAACCTAGCGCGACAACCATCGCACGCGAGCTCGAGGATGAAGCCGTCCGCGAGCAGCAGGATCTGCGCGGACTCCTCACCGGCACGTGGGGCCGCATCCGCAGCGGTGACCTCGGAGCCTTCCCGGTGCTCGCCGGGCTGCTCATCATTGCGGTGATCTTCCAGTCGCTGAACTCCAACTTCCTGTCCTCGGCCAACCTGGTGAACCTGCTTCTGCAGTCCGCGGCGGTCGGGGTCATCTCGCTCGGCATCGTCTGCGTGCTGCTGGTCGGTCAGATCGACCTTTCGGTCGGTTCGGTGAGCGGACTGGCGGCGGCCGTCTTTGCGACCCTGTTCGTGAAGGAGGGCTGGCCTCTCGTCTTCGCCGTGGTCGGTGCGGTGGCGGTCGGTGTCGCAATCGGCTGGGTCTATGGCCAGGTCTTCAACCGGTTCGGCGTCCCGTCGTTCGTCATCACGCTCGGCGGCCTGCTCGGGTTCCTCGGACTCCAGCTGTTCGTGCTCGGTCCGTCGGGCACGATCAACCTCCCGTACGACTCGTGGCTGGTGCAGTTCGGTCAGCTGTCGTTCGTGCCGGCCTGGCTGTCGTACGTGCTCGTCGTCGTGGCGTGCGGCGGATTCCTCGTCTCCCAGTGGCTGCTGGCCCGCGAGCGGCACCGGCGCGGGCTGGTCGCGAAGTCGGTCCAGGTGATGGCGGTCCAGGCCGGTGTTCTGCTGGTCGCTCTGCTCTTCGCCGTCTGGTATCTCAACCAGTCGCGCGGCGTCGGCTGGATGTTCGTGTTCTTTGTCTCGCTGGTCCTGGTGATGCACTACGCCCTCACTCGCACCAGCTGGGGCCGGCACGTCTTCGCCGTCGGCGGCAGCGTCGAGGCGGCCCGGCGTGCTGGCATCAACGTGCGCCGGATCTACACGTCGGTGTTCGTGATCTGCTCGACGCTGGCCGCAGTCGGCGGCCTGCTGGCGGCGGGCCGGATCGCCGCCGCCTCGCAGAGCAGCGGCACCGGCGACGTCAACCTCAATGCGATCGCCGCCGCGGTGATCGGCGGCACGAGCCTGTTCGGCGGGCGTGGGTCGGCGTTCTCGGCCCTGCTGGGCATCCTTGTGATCCAGTCGATCTCGAGCGGCCTGATCCTGCTCAACCTGAGCTCGTCGCTGCGGTTCATGGTCACCGGTGCGGTGCTCGTGCTCGCGGTGATGGTCGACTCGCTGTCGCGCCAGAGCCGTACCTCGCACGGGAGAGGCTAGCTCCCGAGGTGGACGCCCGTTTGACTCCTTCGAACATGTGTTCGAACATGGAGGAGTGACGGGTGCAGCAGTTCTCGACCAGCTCGCCGCGCGGGTCCGCGCGATGGAGGGCACGGCGCCCGTACGCGATCGCTTGCCCACGCTGCCTGCGCTGAGCCAGGTCGTCCCTGGCGGTGTGCTCCGCGGGGCGACGTACGAGGTGAGCGCGTCGCTCAGCCTCTCCACCGCGCTCCTGGCGGGGCCCTCGACCGCCGGGGCGTGGTGCGCGGTCGTCGGTGTCCCTGAGCTGGGAGCCGAGGCGGCCGCCGCGCTCGGGGTGGCGCTGGAGCGGACGATCCTCGTCCCGACCCCCGGTGAGCACTGGCCCCACGTCGTCGGGGCGCTGGTCGACGTGACCGACGCGATCCTCCTGCGCCCGCCCACGGCCGTACGGGATGGCGAGGCGCAGCGGGTCGCGGCCAGGCTCCGTCAGCACCAGACCACCCTCGTCGTGCTCGCGACGGGGCCGGGGGCGTGGCCGCGTCCGCAGGGCCGGCTGGAGGTCAGCGAGAGCAGCTGGACGGGCATGGGCGGTGGCCACGGCCACCTGCGGCGTCGCCGCGTCACCGTCTCGGCGACCGGACGCTGGGGTCGCCCCCACCGGACGCAGCTGTGGCTGGACGCTGCGGCCCTGCCGGACGTCCCCGTCGTCACGCTCCCGGCGGACGACACCTGGCGTCGTCCCGGCCGACTCGAGGTGGCGAGCTGATGTCGCGCACTCTCGTGCTGTGGTGCCCGGACTGGCCAGTGCGGGCGGTGACGCACACCGGGGCAGGTGTCGACCTGCCCCGTGGTGCGCCGATCGCGTTGTTCGAGCACGGCGAGGTGAGGGCGTGCTCCGCCTCGGCCCGTGCCGACGGGGTGCGGCGCGGTCAGCGGATGCGTGACGCGCAGGCCCGCTGTCCCGAGCTCGTGACGCTCGACTACGACCCCGGCCTGGACGTCCGTGCCTTCGAGCCGGTACTGGCCGCCGTGGAGGAGATCGCGCCGGGTGTGCAGCCGCTGCGCCCGGGGACGTGCGCCGTACGGGTGACGGGGCCGGGTCGCTACTTCGGCGGCGAGGAGCACGCGGCGGCGGTGCTGGCGGAGCGGCTCGTCGAGCTCGGTGTCGACGACGTGCGGTTCGGCGTCGCCGACGCGGTGTTCGCCGCCGAGCAGGCTGCGCGGCAGGCGCTCCCGCAAGGCAGCGTGGTCGTCCCGCCGGGGGAGGCGGGCGCGTTCCTGCGCGACCTGCCGGTGGGGGTGCTCGACCGGCCCGACCTGGTGAGTCTGCTGCAGCGTCTCGGGCTGCGCACGCTCGGCGCGTTCGCGGCGCTGCCGCAGACCGACGTGCGCACCCGCTTCGGCGACGACGGGACGCTCGCCCACCGGCTCGCCCGGGGGGTAGACGACCGTCCCTTCGCGGGGCGGCGCCCGCCCTCGGACCTGGAGCGCGAGGTGACGTTCGAGCCGCCGCTCGAGGACGCGGAGGCGGTCGCCTTCAGCGTGCGTCGTACGGCCGAGACGTTCGTGTCCGCGGTCGCCGCGCGGCAGATGGTGTGCACCAGCGTCTGGATCGAGGTGCACACCGAACGCGGTGAGACCTCCGAGCGGCAATGGCTGCACCCGCGATGGTTCGACGCCGGCGATCTCGTCGACCGGGTGCGCTGGCAGCTGCAGGCAGGGGCCGTGTCGGCAGTGGCCGCACCGGTGAGCGCGGTGAGGTTCGTCCCCGCCGACGTCGCCCCGGTCACCGACCATGCCGAGGGCCTGTGGGGGAGCGGCGCCGACGCGCGGGTCCACCGGGCTGCCTCAAAGGTGCAGAGCATGCTCGGCCGGGAGGCGGTGCTGTCGGCGGTGGTCGGGGGCGGACGGGGCCCAGCGGACCGGCAGACGCTGGTGCCCTGGGGTGACCCGCTCACGGCTGACCGGTCGGCGAGCCCGCCGTGGCCGGGCAGCCTGCCCGCTCCGGCTCCGGCGACCGTGTACGACCCGCCGCGCCCGGCGCAGGTGGTCGGGGCCTCGGGCCAGCAGGTCACGGTGAGCGCGCGGGGGATGGTGACGGCGGCGCCGGCACGGTTCGGCGTGGAGGGTCGACCGGCGCAGGGACTGCAGCCTGTCGCCGCATGGGCCGGGCCGTGGCCGGTCGACGAGCGCTGGTGGGACGCCGACCAGGCGGTGCGGGCGGCGCGGTTCCAGGTGGTCGGCGTCGACGGCAGCGCGTGGCTGCTGCGGGTCAGCGACGGCACCTGGTGCGTCGAGGCGCGGTACGACTGACCGCCCGGACGGGCCGGGACGTCATACGGAACGGGGGTCCCGACCCGCAGAACGTATGACGTCAGGGAGGAGGTGATCGGCTGATGGGGTTCAACAACCCGGACATGCCGTGGTCGGAGCTCGAGCGACGGTTGTCGGGTCGGCTGCTGCCCGAGGAGTCGAGCGACTTCGACGTCCCCGACGGCGGGGACGGGCCGGCGTTCTCGCGCAAGCGAGCCCCGTACGAGCCTTCCGACGCGGTCGACGCGCCCGTGCCCGACGAGCCGTACGTCCCGTACGCGGAGCTGCACGCCCACTCCGACTTCAGCTTCCTGGACGGCGCGAGCAGTCCCGAGGCGCTGGTCGAGGAGGCGGTGAGGCTGCGGCTGGCCGGGTTGGCACTGACCGACCACGACGGGTTCTACGGGGTGGTGCGGATGGCGGAGGCGGCCGCGATGCACGGCCTGCCGACGGTGTTCGGGGCGGAGCTGTCGCTGGCGCCCGACGGTGCGCGGCAGACGAGCCCTCGGCAGGCCAGTGCCGACCCCGAGGGCACGCACCTGCTGGTGCTCGCGCGTGGCCAGGAGGGCTATCACCGGCTCGCCGGCGCACTCACCGCTGCGCACCTGGCCGGTGGCGAGAAGGGGCGACCGTCGTACGACCTCGACGATCTCGCCGACCGCCTCGGCCGGCACGCGATGGTGCTGACCGGGTGCCGCAAGGGCGCCGTACGCCAGGCGCTCGTGGGCCCGTCCGGCGCGGAGGTCGACGACGTGGCGGCGGAGAAGGTGGTCCGCGCGCTGCTCGACCTGTTCGGCGGCGACCAGGTCCTCGTCGAGCTGACTGATCACGGCGACCCGTACGACTCGGTCCGCAACGACGCGCTCGCAGCGGTCGCGAACCGCCTGGGGCTGCCCACCGTGGCGACCGGCAACGTCCACGCGGCGACGCCGGCCGATCGCAGGCTCGCGGGGGCGGTCGCTGCCGTGCGTGCGCGCCGCAGCCTAGACGCGATGGACGGTTGGCTGCCCGCGGCCGGGCCCCCGTACCTGCGCTCCGGGGCCGAGATGGCGCGCCTGTTCGCCCGCTATCCCGGGGCGGTGGAGCGGACCGTCGACATCGCCGCCGACCTCGCGTTCGAGCTGCGGCGGGCCAAGCCGCGACTGCCGAAGCAGAAGGTCCCCGCCGGTCACACACCGATGTCGTGGCTGCGCGCGCTCGTACGGAAGGGGGCGGCGGAGCTGTACGCGGACGCGCCGCCCAGCACGTACGAGCGGCTCGAGGCTGAGCTCGCGGTGATCGAGGAGCTCGACTTCCCGGGCTACTTCCTGATCGTCCACGACATCGTTGCGTTCGCGAAGGGCCGCGGGATCCTCTGCCAGGGCCGAGGCTCCGCGGCGAACTCCGCGGTCTGCTACGCCCTGGGGATCACCGCGGTCGACTCCGTGAAGTTCGACCTGCCGTTCGAGCGGTTCCTGTCCGCGAGCCGCGAGGAGGAGCCCGACATCGACGTGGACTTCGACTCCGACCGGCGCGAGGAGGTGATCCAGTGGGTGTACGCCCAGTACGGACGTCACAACGCCGCGCAGGTCGCCAACGTCATCTCGTACCGGCCGAAGTCCGCCGTCCGCGACATGGCCAAGGCGCTCGGCTACTCCCAGGGGCAGCAGGACGCGTGGTCCAAGCAGATCGACCGCTGGAGCAGCCTGCCGCGCGACGAGGCCACCGAGGACGTGCCGGAGCCGGTGCTCGACCTGGCCGAGGAGCTCCTCAAGGCGCCGCGACACCTCGGCATCCACTCCGGCGGCATGGTGCTCACCGACCGGCCGGTGGGGGAGGTGTGCCCGATCGAGCACGCGCGCATGGAGAACCGCACCGTCCTGCAGTGGGACAAGGACGACTGCGCGTGGATGGGGCTGGTCAAGTTCGACCTGCTTGGGCTCGGGATGCTCGGCGCGATCCAGCACACCTTCGACATCGTGGCCGAGCACATCGGCGAGCAGTGGAGCCTGGCGTCGATCCCGAAGGAGGAGAAGGGCGTCTACGACCAGCTCTGCCGCGGAGATTCGGTGGGGGTGTTCCAGGTGGAGAGCCGGGCGCAGATCGGGACGCTGCCCCGGCTGAAGCCGCGCGAGTTCTATGACCTGGTGTGCGAGATCGCGCTGATCCGACCGGGCCCGATCCAGGGTGGCGCGGTGCACCCGTTCATCCGGCGGCGTACGGGGCAGGAGCCGATTACCTACCTCCACCCGGCGCTCGAGCCTGTGCTGCGTCGTACCCTCGGCGTCCCGCTGTTCCAGGAGCAGCTCATGCAGATCGCGATGCAGATCGGCGGCTGCACCGGCGACGACGCCGATCTGCTGCGTCGCGCGATGGGGTCGAAGCGCGGCGTGGAGAAGATCGAGCGGCTCCGCGCCAAGCTGTACGCGGGCATGGCCGCGCACGGCATCACCGGCGACCTCGCCGACGAGATCTACCTGCGGATCGAGGCGTTCGCGAGCTTCGGGTTCGCCGAGTCGCACTCGATCAGCTTCGCGCTGCTGGTGTACGCGAGCACGTGGCTGCGGCTGCACTATCCGGGCGCGTTCCTCGCGGGGCTGCTGCGGGCGCAGCCGATGGGGTTCTACTCGCCGGCGAGCCTGGTCGCGGACGCGCGGCACCACGGGGTGGAGGTGCTGCGGCCCGACGTGAACCTGTCCGGCGCCGGAGTCGACCTCGAGGCTTCACCCGCGAGTCACTCTGCCGGGCACGACGCGTGCCTCGTCCAGGACCAGCCGCCGGTCGGGGAGTTTGACGCGAGCGTCCCGTTCGACCACACGTGGCACCGCCGCGACGGGCGGTTCGTCGTACGGCTCGGGCTCGCCGGAGTCACCTCGGTGGGCGAGGACGCCGCGATGCGGATCGTCGCCGAACGCGTCCGCGGCGGACCGTACGCCTCGATGACCGATCTCACCCGCCGTGTCGCGTTGAGCGCCGCCCAGGTCGAGGCGCTGGCGACCGCGGGGGCGTTCGAGGGGTTCGGGCTGTCGCGTCGCGAGGCGCTGTGGTCCGCGGGGCCCGCCGCTCAGGAGAGTCCCGGCCAGCTCGAGGGGACGACGGTGCTCAGCGGGGCGCCGATGCTGCCGGGCATGAGCGACGCCGAGATCACGATGGCCGACCTGTGGGCGACGGCGATCGCGCCGGACAGCCACCCGATGGACCACGTGCGCGAGGCGATGCGCGTACGAGGGGTGCTGCGGGTGGCAGACCTCGCGGGGGTGGAGCCGGGCTCGCGTGTCGAGGTCGGGGGCCTGGTCACGCACCGGCAGCGGCCGGCGACCGCGGGAGGGGTGACGTTCCTCAACCTCGAAGACGAGACGGGGATGCTCAACGTGATCTGTACGGCGGGCCTGTGGGCGCGCTACCGGCGGATCGCCCGCGACTCCAGCGCGCTGGTCGTCCGCGGGATCGTCGAGCGGCGCGACGGCGCGACCAACCTGCACGCCGACCGGCTGGAGCGGCTGCCGATCACGATGCGAACGACGTCGCGCGACTTCCACTGAGACGCGCGGTGGTCGCACGCGCGACTGCGATATTCCGGTCACCATGAGCGGAAGGCGGCGTGACCGGAGGATCTCCTGGGATGCGGCCGGAGGCCCGCAAACCGTCTGGCACACTGAGGCGCGTGTCCAAGATCACATCGGACGGCGATGCCGTGCCGGCCCTTCCGTACGCCGTCATCGGCGCCGGGCCGTCGGGTCTCGCGGCCACCCGCGCCCTGACGAAGCGCGGCTTCGACGTCCTCGGGTACGAGATGGGGGACGACGTCGGCGGACTGTGGGACATCGACGGACCGCGCAGCACGGTGTACGAATCGGCGCACCTCATCTCGTCCAAGACGACCACGCAGTTCGCCGAGCACCCGATGCGTGACGACGTCGCCGACTACCCGAGCCACCGCGAGCTCAAGCGCTACTTCCACGAGTACGCCGACCGGTTCGGCCTGCGCGAGCGCTACCGCTTCGGGACGGAGGTGACGCGGGTCGAGCCGCATCCGGACGGGGGGTGGGTGGTGTCGTGGGTCTCGACAGGCTCGACCGGCGGGGGAGGCGGCTCGACCGGCGAGGGAACAGGCGAGGACCGCGTCGCTGGTGTCGTCCTCGCCAACGGCACGCTGTCGGAGCCGAACGTGCCGCAGCTCAAGGGCCACTTCGACGGCGAGATCGTCCACACCAGCGCCTACAAGAAGGCCACCGTCTTCGCCGGCAAGCGCGTGCTCATCATCGGCGCGGGCAACTCCGGATGCGACATCGCCGTCGACGCAGTCCACCACGCCGAGTCGGTCGACATGAGCGTGCGGCGCGGCTACTACTTCGTCCCGAAGTATCTGTTCGGCAAGCCCGCCGACACGCTCAACCAGGGCAAGCCGCTCCCGCCGCGGATCAAGCAGGCGATCGACACCCGCGTGCTCAAGCTCTTCACCGGCGACCCGGTCAAGCTCGGCTTCCCGAAGCCCGACTACAAGATCTACGAGTCCCACCCGATCGTGAACTCGCTGATCCTCCACCACCTTGGCCACGGCGACCTCAGCATCAAGCCCGACGTCGACCACGTGGACGAGGCCACCGTGACGTTCGCGGACGGGACCACCCACGACTACGACGTGATCGTCCTCGCCACCGGCTACCGGCTGCACTACCCCTTCGTCGATCCCGCACTCCTGCGCTGGAACGGTTGGTCGCTGCAGCTCTACCTCAACATCTTCACGCCGGCCGCCGAAGGCCTGTTCGTCATGGGCATGGTCGAGGCGTCCGGCCTCGGCTGGCAGGGCCGGTACGAGCAGGCCGAGCTCGTCGCGTCGTACCTCGACGCCAAGCAGCACCGTCCCGCCCAGGCCGCGGCTTTCGAGGCCAAGTCCCGTGGCCCGCTCCCGGACCTGTCGGGCGGCTACCGCTACCTCGGGCTGGAGCGCATGTCGTACTACGTCAACAAAGACGCCTACCGTACGGCGGTCCGCGCCGCGATCGAGGAGCTCTCATGACCGACCTCGCCCTCCTCTCGGCAGCCGACGTCGACGCGATCAGCATCTCGTTCAACGAGTCGTCCCTCACGCTGCTCAAGATCGTCATCGGCACGATCCTCTTCGGCATCGCGCTCGACACCCGGCTTGAGGACTTCCGCGCGGCCGCCCGCAAGCCGGTGGCGATGGGGGTCGCGATCGCCGGGCAGTTCCTCCTGCTGCCCGCGATCACGTTCGTCCTCACGCTGATGCTCAACGTCCGCGGCTCGGTCGCGCTCGGCATGATCCTCGTGGCGTGCTGCCCGCCGGGCAACGTCTCGAACATCCTCACCCACCGCGCCCGCGGCGACGTCGCCCTGTCCGTCGCGATGACTTCGGTCGGCAACGTGCTGGCGATCTTTCTCATGCCACTGAACTTCGCGTTCTGGGGCGGGCTCCATCCGACGGGCCAGGACTTCCTCGCCGACATCGAGGTGAGCCCGTGGGACATGCTCAGCGAGGTCCTCCTCGTGATCGGCCTGCCGTTCGTCCTCGGCATCACGATCGCCCGGCTCTGGCCGAAGGTCGCCGCCCGTGCCCATGGCATCGTCAGCAAGGTCGCGTTCCTGGCGCTCGGCGCGATCATCCTGGTCGGGATCTCCAGCAACTGGGACGTCTTCGTCGACTACATCGGGGTCGTCGTCCTCGCGGTGTTCCTGCACGACGCGCTCGCGATGGCGCTCGGGTACGGCATCGCACGCGGGGCCCGTCTGTCCGACCGCTCGACCCGCGCGATGACGTTCGAGGTCGGCATCCGCAACGCCGGGCTCGGGCTGCTGCTCGTCTTCGAGTTCTTCGACGGGCTCGGCGGCATGGCGCTGGTCGCCGCCTGGTGGGGGATCTGGGACATCATCGCGGGACTCGTCGTCGCGACCCTCTGGGCGCGAAGGCCTGTGCGCGCCGACAAGAAGGAGGTCCCGGCATGAGCCGACGTGTCCTGGTGACCGGCGGCTCCGGCTTCCTCGGCTCGTCCGTCGTCCCCGGCCTCGCGGCCGACCCCGGAGTCGCGCTGGTCGTGAGCGGCGACGTCCGCGACCCACACGAGCGCGTCGACGGCGTCACGTACGCGCACCTCGACGTCACCGACGCCGCGGCCGTCTCCGACGCCGTTGCCGAGCACGAGATCGACACGATCGTCCACCTCGCCTCCATCGTGAACCCGCCGCCGGGCATGACGGACGACGTCGCGTACCGCGTCGACGTCGAGGGCAGCCGCCACGTCCTGGACGCCGCGGTGGCACACGGGGTACGGCGCGTCGTCGTGTCCTCCAGCGGCGCCGCCTACGGCTACCACGCCGACAACCCCGCCTGGATCACCGAGGACCAGCCCGTACGAGGCAACGACGCCTTCGCGTACAGCCGTCACAAGCGGCTCGTCGAGGAGCTGCTCGCCGAGGCCAGGCGAGACCACCCCGCGCTCGAGCAGACGGTCCTGCGGATCGGCACGATCCTGGGGGAGCGGGTCGACAACCAGATCACCGACCTGTTCCGCAAGAAGCGGCTGCTCAAGATCGCCGGGTCCGACTCGCCGTTCGTGTTCGTGTGGGACACCGACCTCACCGCGATCGTCGTCCGCGCCGTGACCGCAGACGTGACGGGCACGTTCAACGTCGCGGGTGACGGAGCGCTGACGATCGACGAGATCGCGTCACGGCTCGGGCGCGGCACGCTCGCGATCCCGGAGGTCGCGCTGCGCGGGGCGCTCGCCGTCGCGAAGCCGTTGCGGCTCACGCAGTACGGCCCGGAGCAGACGACGTTCCTCCAGTACCGGCCCGTCCTCGACAACACGCGGCTCAAGACGGTGTTCGGGTACACCCCCGAGCACACCTCAGCGCAGGCGTTCGACGCGTGGAGGATCGCGCAAGGGCTCTGACGAGGGCCCCGGGCCAACGCCTACAACCCGGCCGCGGGCTCCACGACGTGCTCGACGACCCCGCGCGCGAACGCGACCAGGTCCGGCTCCAGCGGCATCACGAACACCTCGTCGAAGCCGACCTCCGCGTACGAGGCGAGGGTGTCGGTGAACGCACCGTCGAACGGCACCGGCCCGTTCCAGAGGATCGTCTTGCGGATCTCCTCGTACGGTCGCCCGACCGCGTCGCAGTGCTCGCGCAGGACGGCGAGCTTGTGCGCGACGCCGTCGGTCCCGTACCCCGGCTGCGCAAACAGGTTGCACGCGTCCCCGTACTGCGCCGCCAGCCGCAGCGTCTTGCGCTCGCCGCCTCCGCCGACCATCACGGGCACGGGCCCGAGCGGCTTCGGGGAGCACAGCGTCTCAGCGAGCCTGTAGTAGCGACCCTCGTACGGCCCGTCGTCGTCGCCGAACATCTGCACCACGATCTGCAGCGTCTCCTCGAGCCGCGCCAGCCGCTCGCCCGCCGGCCACACGGGCACGCCGAGCCCACGCTGCTCGCGCTCGTACCAGCCCGCGCCGATGCCGAGACCCGCCCGGCCTCCGCTGAGGACGTCGAGCGACGCGACGATCTTCGCGAGGAGCCCGGGGTGGCGGTACGGGACACCGGTGACGAGCACCTGCAACCCCACGCGCTCCGTCCGCGCCGCGAGGAACGCGAGGGTCGTGTACGCCTCGAGCATCGGGTCGGGCGCACCGCCGGCGTAGTGCTCCATCTGGAAGTAGTGGTCCATCACCGACAGCGCCCGCAGACCGCCGCCGTCCGCGATCGCGCCCACCTCGGCGTACGTCGGCGCGATCGCCGTTGCACCTCCCGGGACGTCGAAGCGCGGGAGGTGCAGCGAGACGTCCATGCCTAGGCCGCCGCGTCGAGCTCGGCCACGGTCGCCGCGTCGAGGACGAGCTCAGCGGCCGCCAGGTTCTCCTCCAGGTGCGCGACCGACCCCGTCCCCGGGATCGGCAGCATCACCGGCGAGGTCTGCAGCAGCCACGCCAGCGCCACCTGTGCGGGCGTGGCGTCGTACGCCTTCGCCGCCTGATCGACCGGCCCGTCCGGCGAGGCGAGGTCGCCGGCGTCGACCGGTGCCCACGGGATGAAGCCGATGCCGTGCTCGGTGCAGTAGTCGAGCACGTCGGCCGACGAGCGGTCGACCAGGTTGTAGCGGTTCTGGACCGTCACCACCGGGACGTACGACCGCGCCTCCTCGATGTCGGCCACGGTGACCTGCGACAGCCCGACGGCCCGCACCTTGCCGTCCTCGCGCAGCTGGGCGAGGGTCTCGAACTGCTCCGCGCGCGGCGTCTTCGTGTCGATCCGGTGCAGCTGGAACAGGTCGATGACGTCGGTGCGCAGGCGGCGCAGGCTCATCTCGACCTGCTGCTGGAGGTACTCGCGGCGGCCCACGGGCCACCACTCGTCCGGACCAGTCCGTACGAGGCCGGCCTTGGTCGCCACGACCACGCCCGGGGCGTACGGCGCCAGCGCCTCGGCGATGATCTCCTCGCTCACAAACGGCCCGTACGAGTCGGCGGTGTCGATGAAGTCGACGCCGAGCTCGACGGCGCGCCGTACGACCGTCCGGGCGACCTCACGGTCGGCGGGCTCTCCCCAGATTCCGGGGCCGGTGATGCGCATGGCTCCGAAGCCGAGCCGGTTGACCGTGCCCACACCGTCGATGTCGAACGTCGTGCTCATCTCACTCCTCGTCGCTGGCGGCGAGCGTCTCGTAGTACGCCCGACCCGCAGGGTAGTAGGAGTCCCAAGCGGGCTCGACCTCGTCGGCCATGCGGGCGACCAGCCGGTCGAGCAGGTAGTCCCCGCGAGGCCCGCGCTCACCGAGCATCGCAGCATCGACGTCGTGGAGCACCAGCTGCATGTCGGTCGCACCGTCGTCGCGCTCGCGCAGATAGACGTCCATCACCGGCCCGCCGTCGCCGATGCGGACCGTCGCATGTTCGGGACGGTCGGTCGTCAGGACGGTCGCCTCCTCGTCGCCGAACGGGGGAGGGAACATCGCCTGGTCCCATGCGTCGGTGGGCGCTGCCGGGAGGATCCGGGTGTAGACGATGTCCGCGTGGTCCTCGTGCCGGCGCATCCGCCCGGTGGGGAGGTGCTTCATCTGCCCACCCTCGCACCCGGCGGCCGTACGCACACGACAGGTGGGCGACTAGTCTGGATTCGTCATGACTTCCGTGCCGACTCCGATCACGTACCTCGACCACGCGGCCACCACGCCGATGGTTCCCGAGGCGATCGCGGCAATGAACGCGACGATGCTCCAGGGCGGCAACCCCTCGTCGTTGCACGGCTCCGGACGCGCCGCCCGGCGTACGGTCGAGGAGGCCCGCGAGCTGATCGCGCACCGGATCGGCGCCCGTCCGAGCGAGGTCGTCTTCATGTCCGGCGGCACGGAGGCCGACAACCTCGCCGTCAAGGGCCTGTACTGGTCGCGACGCAGTGCCGATCCCGCCCGTCGCCGTGTCATCGCCTCGGCCGTCGAGCACCACGCGCTGCTCGACCCGCTGACCTGGCTCGCCAAGGACGAGGGCGCCGTCGCCGACCTCGCGGTGGTCGACGGGCGGTGCCGCCTCGACGTCGACGCCTTCCGCGCGCAGCTCGAGCGCGATCCCGCCGACGTCGCGCTCGTCAGCTGCATGTGGGCCAACAACGAGGTCGGGACGGTTCAGCCGATCGCCGACATCGTCGCCCTCGCTTCCGACTACGGCATCCCCGTCCACAGCGACGCCGTCCAGGCGATCGGGCACCTGCCGGTCGACTTCGCCGCCAGCGGCCTCGACGCGATGACGGTCTCGTCTCACAAGCTCGGCGGGCCGACCGGGGTCGGCGCGCTCATCGTCCGCCGTGAGCTCGACGCCGTCCCTCTGCTGCACGGCGGCGGGCAGGAGCGCGACCTGCGCTCCGGCACGCTCAACACCGCCGCGATCGCCGCGTTTGCGGCCGCCCTCGACCTCGCCGTCGGCCGTCGCGACGAAGAGGCGGCGCGCCTCGAGACCCTGCGTATGCACCTGGTCGACGGGCTCCCTACGGCGATCCCGGAGGCGGTCGTCAACGGGGACCCCGAGGCGGGGCCTGAGCACCGGCTCCCGCACGTCGCCCACGTGACGTTCCCGGGAGCCGAGGGCGACTCCTTGCTCATGCTGCTCGACGCCCAGGGCATCGAGTGCTCGACGGGGTCGGCCTGCTCTGCGGGTATCCCTCAGGCCAGCCACGTCCTTCTCGCCATGGGCATGGACGAGCTCGCGGCCCGTGGCTCGCTGCGCTTCAGCCTCGGCCACACCAGCACCGAGGCGGACGTCGACCGCCTGCTCACCGCCCTTCCCGGTGTGTACGAGCGGGCGCGTGCCGCCGCCCGGGTCGGGGCGAGGGCCTGATGCGCGTCATCGCCGCGATGTCCGGCGGGGTCGACTCCGCCGTCGCCGCCGCGCGCGCCAAGGACGCGGGCCACGACGTGACCGGCGTCCACCTCGCCCTCTCGCGCAACCCGAAGTCCTACCGGACCGGCGCCCGCGGCTGCTGCTCGATCGAGGACAGCAACGACGCCCGCCGCGCCGCCGACGCCATCGGCATCCCGTTCTACGTGTGGGACATGAGCGACGAGTTCCACGACGAGGTCGTCGAGGACTTCGTTGCCGAGTACACCGCCGGCCGTACGCCCAACCCGTGCCTGCGCTGCAACGAGAAGATCAAGTTCGCCGCCGTCCTCGACCGGGCGCTCGCGCTCGGGTTCGACGCCGTCGTCACCGGGCACTATGCGCGGCTCGAGCCCGGGGCCGACGGCGTGGTCGCGATGCACCGCGCTG
The DNA here is from genome assembly GCF_014127285.1 of Mumia sp. ZJ1417. GTDB lineage: Bacteria > Actinomycetota > Actinomycetes > Propionibacteriales > Nocardioidaceae > Mumia. The sequence goes on along the minus strand of NZ_CP059901.1, from coordinate 2,738,646 downwards.
CCGACCACGCCAAGGACCAGTCGTACGTGCTCGGCGTGCTCACTGCCGACCAGCTCGCGCACTCGCTCTTCCCGCTGGGCACCGACACCAAGGACGAGGTACGCCGTGAGGCCGAGCGTCGCGGGCTCCAGGTGGCCCACAAGCCCGACAGCCACGACATCTGCTTCGTCGCCGACGGTGACACCCCCGGGTGGCTCCACGACAAGCTCGGCACGAAGCCGGGCGTGATCGTCGACGAGGCCGGCGAGGTCCTGCGCGCGCACGACGGCGCCTTCGCCTACACGATCGGGCAGCGCCGCGGGCTGCGGCTCGGGCACCCCGCCGCCGACGGCAGGCCGCGCTTCGTCCTCGACATCGAGCCGGTCTCCGGCACCGTGACGGTCGGTCCGCGCGAGCACCTCGCGGTCGGGGTGATCGAGGGGATCCGGCCGCTGTGGTGCGGCACGCCGCCCGAGGGCGAGGTCGACTGCACGGTCCAGCTGCGCGCGCACGGCGACGAGCACCGCGCGACCGTACGCGTCGAACGCCGCGACGACGGCGATCGCGTCCACCTCACCCTTCACGACCCCGCGTACGGGATCGCACCCGGCCAGGCGGCTGTCCTGTACGACGGCACGCGCGTCGTCGGGTCCGCGACCATCGCCGCGACGACCCGCGCCGACGCCACCGCTTCCGCAACCGAGCGGTGACCGGTGGGGCATTCGCGCGACAACAACAAGGAGCACGCATGAGAGCCACCGGTGTCGGATCGATGCCGGGGGAGGACTTCCGGGGTGTCGTGCGGTTCGTCGCCGAGACGTGCCCCGACCTCCCCTTCCTGCCCGAGCTCCCTGCACGCGGCGACGGTGCGGGCATGACCGGGCGCGGCGCGGCCCTGCTCGACGGGATCGGCGCCGACCTCCAGCCCGCAGGGTGGCGGCTCACCGACAACCCGGGGCACGACCAGCGCCGGGCACGGTCGCTGCTCGCGCAGGACCTCGACGTCCTCGAGGAGGAGCTGCAGGGGTACGAGGGCGACCTCAAGGTCCAGGTCCCTGGCCCGTGGACCCTCGCTGCCACGATGGAGCGACCGCGCGGCGACCGCGTCCTCGCCGACCACGGTGCGCGCCGCGAGCTCGCCCAGTCGTTGGCCTCCGGCATCGGCGCCCACGTCCTCGAGGTGGGGCGACGGGTCGCCGGCGCCTCGGTCGTCGTCCAGGTCGACGAGCCGGGCGTACGGGCCGTCCTCGACGGGCAGATCCCCACCGCCAGCGGGATCGGTCGGCACCGCCGCATCCACGAGCCGGAGGCTGACGCCGCACTTCGCGAGGTCGTCCGCGAGATCCGCGGCGCAGGAGGCCGTCCGGTCGTGCACAGCTGTGCCTCCGACATCCCGGTCACCCTCCTGAGCGGGGCGGGCTTCGAGGCGGTCTCGTTCGACCTCCGGCTCGTGGCGCCTCGGTCGTACGACGCGTTCGCCGCCGTCTTCGAGACGGGCGTGGACCTCTGGCCGGGTATTCCCGACACGCATCTCGATCCGAGCGCGCTGCGCCGTACGGCCGACGCGTTCTTCGCCGCCCTGGGTTTCGGTGACGCCGACGTGATCCCCAGGGCGGTGCTCACGCCCACCTGCGGGCTGGCCGGAAGCCCTCCTGACCAGGCACGACGTATCTTGAAGGTGCTCGCGGACGCGGCACACCTCTGACGCCGTTCCGAGTCGCGGAGCGGCGCGCCTCACGTACCCTGCCTGGAGGAACACACTGGCTTGGGGGCCCCCTATGACGTCTCGGATCAAGACTGCGTTCGCCGTGCTGCCACTGGCGGTGGCAGGGCTCGTCGCGATCCCGGTGATCTCGTGGAGCGAGACGGTGGTGGTCGGCACGACACCGGATCCGCATCGCCACACGCTCGCCTCGTACGCGGTCGACGGCGCGCAGGGACCGAGCACCGAGCCACCGGTCGAGGGTGCGCTTGCCCAGGACGGGACGCCCGCGCCTGATCCCACCCGTGAGGTCGCGACCGCCGTCGACACCCCGAAGCTGCCGACCGACGAGTTCCGCGTCGCCGGTGTCACCTGGGACGCGGGCTCGGTCGAGGGAGAGGTCCTCACGTACGTCCGGACGCGCGAGGAGTCGGGCTGGACCGACTGGTACAGGCTGGACGACGTCTCCGACGACGGCCCTGACCCGGGCACCCGCGAGGCCGCGAAGGCCCGCGCCGGCACCGCCCCGCTGATCGTCGGCCCGTCGGACGCCGTCCAGGTGAAGGTCGCCACGTCCGACGGCGACGCCCCTGCGGACGTCCAGGTCGATCTCCTCGACCTCGGCAGCACGACCACCAAGGAGGCGAAGCCGCTCGCCGCTGCGGAGGCCGCGACGCCGATGCCGACCATCCGCTCGCGCGCGACGTGGGGTGCCGACGAGCGGATCCGCGACAAGTCCGCGCCCGACTACGGCAAGGTGCAGGGTGCGGTCGTCCACCACACAGCCGGCTCCAACTCCTATACGCAGGCCGAGGTGCCCTCGGTCATCCGGGCGATCTACGCCTACCACGTGAAGGCGCTGAAGTGGCGTGACATCGGCTACAACGTCGTCGTCGACAAGTGGGGCCGGGCGTGGGAGGGCCGCTGGGGCGGTCTGACCCGCAACGTGGTGGGTGCACACGCGCTCAACAACAACACCACGACCTTCGGCGTCTCGGTCCTCGGCAACTTCGAGTCGGCCGCTGCCTCGTCGGCGGTCGTCGAGACCGTCTCGCGCGTCATCGCCTGGAAGTTCTCGCTCAACCACGTCGTCCCGACCGGCACCCGGACGTTCACGACCAACAGGGGCAAGAAGGTCGTCAAGCCCAAGATCGTCGGCCACCGCGACGTCGGCCAGACGGCCTGCCCAGGACGCAACCTCTACGCCAAGATGGGCACGATCCGCACCAGGGTCAACGCCGTCATGAAGAACTCCGGGCTCAAGCCGACGATCACCGCCTCGGCGGTCCCGACGACCTACACCGTCGGCGGCAACCGCACGGACGTCGCCGTCGGGGTCACTGCCGCCGGCCGGGTCCCGACGGGCTCGGTCCAGATCTTCGACACCCAGCGTGGCGACGTGCTCGGCGAGACCACCCTTGACGCGGCCGGCGAGGCGTCGATCAAGCTGCCGAAGCTGATGTATGCCGGCGCGCGCCGCCTGGCCGTGCTCTACAGCGGCGACGCCGCGGTCGCCTGGGGGCAGAGCGGGACGTTCGTCGTCTCCGTGGTCCGCGCGGCGACGACCACGTCGGCGACGTACGACAAGACCTCGGTCACCTCGGGCGACCAGGTGACGGCGCGCGTCACGGTGAACGGGGCCAACGTCAAGCCGCGCGGAACGGTGACGATCCTGTCCGGCTCGACGGTCATGGGACGGGCGACCGTGGCGATGTCGTCGACGGGAGACTTCTCCACCGCCACGGTGAGGCTGCGCCGAGACCTCGCCGCCGGGACGCACCGCCTCGTCGCCCGGTACGACGGCCACTACGCGATCGCGCCGTCGTCGGCGACGAGCGCGGCGACCCTTGCGGTGGCGAAGGGACGCAGCGCCCTCTCGGCCTCGTACGTGGGCGTGCCGCGCTGGCGGGCTCAGCCGGTGCTGCGCGTGCGTGCGGCCGCCAACGGCCAGCATCCCACCGGGACCGTCGTCGTCCGCGAGGGCGGCAGGGTCGTGGGCCAGAAGGCGCTGTCCGGCGGCTACGCCGACGTGCGTCTGCCCGCGAACCGCACCAAGCGCCGTACGGTGACGGTCTCGTACGGAGGGTCCGCCAACCTTCACGCGGCGCCGACGATCTCGAAGGCGGCGACGATCCACAAGGCCAAGCTCAAGGTCTCCCGCAAGCTCAGCGCCAAGAAGGTCAAGCGCGGCAAGAAGGTCGTCCTCCGGGTGAAAGCGACGGCGCCGGGCTACTCGCGCATCACCGGACGGGTCTCGGTCTATCGGGGTGGCAAGGTGCTGCGCTCGGCCAAGATGACCAAGAAGCTCAACAACAAGGTCACGATCCGCATCCCGACCTCGCGCAAGGGCACCCAGAAGCTCCGGGTGCAGATCGACCCGAACGGCTACGTCCTCCCGTACCGGTCCAAGACGCTCACGCTCAAGGTGCGGTGACGGCGGGAGGGTTGACGGCGACGCCGACCGAGAGCGCTGCGAAGAACTTCGGCGCGCCCTCCTCATAGAAGCTGTCGACCTCCGCGACCTCGAACCCGGCGTCGGTGATGCTGTCGACGATCTCGCGCGTGAGGTGACAGCCGCCGGCGACCCGCTTCTGGACCGGCTCGAGGCGGTGCTGCCAGCGGCGTACGGACTCGTCCGGGGCGAGGCCGTGCTCGACGAAGTGGAGCGTGCCACCGGGACGTAGGACGCGCCGCAGCTCGGCGAGGGCGGCGTCGAGATCCGGGATCGTGCACATCGTCCACGTGCTCAGCGCGGCGTCGAACGAGTCGTCCGCCAGCGGCAGCGCCTGGCCGTCGAGCCCGACCCGCCGGATCGGGACCGTGGACGCCTGGACGCGTGGCTGCGCCAGCCGCCACGCGAGGTCAGCCGGCTCGACGGCGGCGACCGAGCGTACGGAGGGTGGGTAGAAGCGGGTGTTGAGGCCGCTCCCGAACCCGATCTCGACCACGTCGCCCGACAGTCCCGTGCACGCGCGCTCGCGGGAGGGGTCGGTGTTCTTCGTGCCGCACGCGACGTCGACGATGCGGGGGACCACGTGCTCGCGATACCAGCCCATGGGCGCCTCCTTCGGCCCCCATTCTCCTCGGACCCGTGTCGGTGTCCAGGGGTAGATTGTCGCCCGTGCCCAGCTTGGATGAACCCGATACGGATCAGCCCATCGAGAGCCCGCCCGACGAGGCCGCCGCGCGGGCGCGCCATGCCGAGCTGAGCGAGACCATCGAGCAGGCACGCACCCGCTACTTCGTCGACGACACCCCGACGATCTCCGACGCCGAGTACGACCGCCACATGGTCGAGCTGCGCGAGATCGAGGACGAATTCCCCCAGCTGCGGACCCCGGACTCACCGACGCAGACCGTCGGAGGAACGGTCTCCGAGGCGTTCTCGGCCGTGCGCCACCGCCGCCGCATGGAGAGCCTCGACAACTGCTTCTCGTTCGAGGAGCTCGCCGCCTGGGGCGCGCGCGTCGAGAAGGAGGCGGGGACCGAGAGCGACTTCCTGGTCGAGCTCAAGGTCGACGGACTCGCGATCAACCTGACGTACGAGCAGGGTCGCCTCGTACGAGCGGCGACACGCGGCGACGGCACGGTCGGCGAGGACGTCACGGCGAACGTCCGCACGATCGAGGGCATCCCACACCGGCTGACACCCTCTGACGACCACCCGGTGCCCGCGCTGCTCGAGGTGCGCGGTGAGATCTTCTTCCCGACGCAGGCGTTCGAGGAGTTCAACACCGCCTGGAGCGAAGCCGGCAACACCCCGTTCTCCAATCCCCGCAACGCCGCCGCGGGGTCGCTGCGCCAGAAGGACCCGCGTGTCACCGCGACGCGCCCGCTGCGGATGGTCTGCCACGGCATCGGCGACCGCGAGGGCTACGTCCCCGAGCGGCAGTCCGAGGCGTACGCCGCGCTGGCCGCCTGGGGGCTGCCGACCAGCGACCGGATGAAGGTCCTCCCGACGATGGGCGAGGTCGAGGAGTTCATCAGCTATTACGGCGAGCACCGCCACGACGTCGAGCACGACATCGACGGCATCGTCATCAAGGTCGACCAGATCGCACTCCAGCGCGCGCTCGGCTCGACCTCGCGGGCGCCGCGGTGGGCGATCGCCTACAAGTACCCGCCCGAGGAGGTCAACACGACGCTCCTTGAGATCCGCGTCAACGTCGGCCGGACGGGTCGGGTCACCCCGTACGGCGTGATGGTGCCGGTGTTCGTGTCCGGCTCGACCGTCGAGATGGCGACGCTGCACAACGCGTCCGAGGTGGCCCGCAAGAACGTCCGCCCCGGCGACACCGTCGTCCTGCGCAAGGCCGGTGACGTGATCCCGGAGATCGTCGGGCCCGTCCTCGCGCTGCGTCCGGACGACGCCGAGCCGTGGGTGATGCCGACGACCTGCCCGTCCTGCGGGACTGACCTCGCACCCGCCAAGGAGGGCGACGCCGACCTGCGGTGCCCCAACACGCGCCACTGCCCGGCCCAGCTCCGCGAGCGGTTGTTCCACGTCGGCAGCCGGGGTGCGCTCGACATCGAGGTGCTGGGCTATGAGGCCGCGAGCGCCCTGCTCGACGCAGAGGTGCTCGAGGACGAGGGGCGGCTGTTCGCGCTCGACGAGGCCGACCTGCTGCGCGTCCCGCTGTTCACCCGCGCCGCCAAGAAGGCTGAGAAGGAGGCCGGTGCGGACGATCGTGTGCTGTCGGCCAACGGGCGCAGGTTCCTCGACAACCTCGGCAACGCCAAGCAGCAGCCCCTGTGGCGGGTGATCGTCGCGCTGTCGATCCGCCATGTCGGGCCGACCGCCGCTCGCGCGCTGGCCGCCGAGCTCGGCAGCATCGACGCGATCCGCGCGGCCGACGCCGAGACGCTCGCCGCCGTCGACGGGGTCGGCCCGACGATCGCCGCCTCGGTGGCGGAGTGGTTCACGGTTCCGTGGCACTGCGAGATCGTCGAGCAGTGGGCGGCCGCCGGCGTGCGCATGGCCGACGAGCGGGACGAGTCGATCACCCGGACGCTCGAAGGCATGACGATCGTCGTCACGGGCTCGCTCCAGGGATTCACCCGGGACGAGGCCAAGGAGGCGATCCTGGCGCGCGGTGGCAAGTCCGCCGGGTCGGTCTCCAAGAAGACGAGCTTCGTGGTGGTCGGAGAGGCAGCGGGCTCCAAGGCGGCCAAGGCCGAGGAGCTGGGGCTGACGATCCTCGACGAGGAGGGGTTCGTCGATCTGCTGCGTGACGGGCCGCCAGCGGTGGACGACGACGCTGCGGACGGCGACGCTGCGGACGCCTGAGGCCAGGCGCCCGCAGCGTCTCGAGGGTCAGCGCTTGACGACGCGGACGACGACCTTGCCGTTGGACCCGCGGACGGTGGAGCTGCCCGCATAGACGACGCGCAGCCGGTGCTTGCCGGCCTTCAGCGCCTTCTTGCGCAGCGTGACGGTCGCCTTGCCGTTGGCGAGCCGCTTGGTGGCAAGCAGTTTCTTGCCCTTGTAGACGCGGACCGTGCCGGACGCCTTGCGAGACGAGCGGACGGCGACCTTGACCTTGCCGGCCTTGCCGTACGCGATCTTCTTGGCGGTCGCCTTCACCGTCGACGCCGACTTGGTGACGGCGACCGGCTTCGGGGCGGGGGCGGGGGCGGGGGCCGGGTTCTGGCCGGGGACGGTGGTGATCGGGCCGACCATGAGGTCGAGGGTGTTGCCCTCACCGCCCATCAGCGTGTTGAGCGCCCAGTTGCTCAGCGGGATCGTGAGAACCTTCGGACACCCCGTGATCTCGGGGATGGTGAACGTGGCCTTCATCGGGAAGGCCTCGGTCAGGCTGAGCGGCTCGGTGCTCGTGAGCGTGGTCGTGATGACGTCCGTCTTGCAGTCGGGGCCGCCGAGGTTGAGCTTGTCGGCGAGCGGCAGGTCGCTCCGGACCTCCGGCAGCGCGATCCGGAAGCTGGTCTTTGCGGTCACGATGCCGCCCTCGCCGGCCCGTGCCTCGGTCTTGCCGACCGGCTCCAGCACGACGGTCGAGGTCGTGTCGCCCAGGACGGGGATGCCGAGGGCGCGCACCTTTGCCGTGATCGGCGGGATCACCATGTCGCCGACGAGCAACGGGTCACGCAACAAGTCGAAGTCGCCGGTGAGCTTTGCTCCAGCGGGCATATCGAGGACGGCGCCACCGGCGAGCGGGTTGGCGAGCGACGTCGTGCCGGTGATCGGCAGGACGACCTGGCTGCCGGCATTCGCGGCGGGTGCGCCTGCGAGTCCGGCGGTGACGAGTGCGGCGGTCGCCAGTGCGGCGACGACGGGCCTACGCATGTCTGTCCCTCCCAAGACGATGGCGCCGGGGGCGGGGGCGCCCCGTGGCGCATGCGAACGTGAGGTTACTGCTGGGTTGCACGGTTTGTCACGCGTCGTGGGCGGCCGAAGTCGTGACCTCGCCCTGGCGATCCCGGGTGCGGCGCGCGACCACCGACTGTCCACAATGGAGCGCCACCCTTCCCCGGAGGACCGATGTCGCACCCGAACGGCCCGCAACCGCCCGTCCCGCCGTACGGGCCTCCTCCGCAGGGCTGGGGGCCGCCACCTCCCCAGGTTCCCCCGACGCCGCAGCACTGGAGTCCGCAGGGTCCCGGCGGCTACCCGCAGCAGTCCCCGTACGGCGCCCCGCAGTGGGTCCCACCGTCGCCCGACGGCGGCAACGGGGGCAGCAACCGGCGACGCAACCTCGTCCTCCTCGTCGTGGGAGCAGCGGTCGCGCTCGCCCTGATCGTCGCCGCGGTCGTGGTCGGGGTCAGCGTCATCGACAAGAGCTCGGACCCGAACTCGGACTCGACCGAGCCTGTTTCGTCGGCTTCGCGTCAGGCTGGTGGGTCCGATGGAGGGGGCGAACCGATGACGGAGAGGGCTGTCGGTGACCTGACGGCCGCTCTGGAGGCGCAGGAAGGCTGGTCCTGCTACACGACGGTGGCCGGCGCTCTCGTGCGTTGCCACTCCTTCGTTGCCGGCGAGGACCCGCAGCGCGCGACGCTTCGTGTCGACCTCGCGGATGGCGTCGTCACGAACGTGGACCTCGCGGCCTACCTCGTCACGGATCCCGCGGCGGTCACCGCGGTCGCGGCGCAGGCCGTCGGCGAGACGCTCTTCGACGGATTGGGCGACGAGCTGACCGCCGCTGCCGCGGCAGACACCGACCTCGGTCCCGACGACCTCGGCACCGCCGCCACCTTCACCGCGTACGGTGACGGCTTCCAGATCCGCTCCGAGGGTGCCGAGGCGATCCCGGGCGCCGGGCCGTCGCCCGGGACCACCGCCACGCTGGCTCCGACGCTGGCGGCCAAGGGGTTCACCTGCAAGAAGGACGACGCGGAGTCGATCTCGTGCGAGAAGGACGACGGCCGCACGTCCGTCCACGTCCTCGGGATGGATCACGAGACGTCGACCAGCTGGAACCTGTCGGTCCGCGGCGCGACGTACGACACCCCGCTCGACGAGAAGCAGGCCCGCGCCGCCCTCGGTCTCGAGTTGGTCGGGCTCGGTCTCAGCGACGAGGCCGGGTCCTCGTGGGTTGCCGCCGCCGCGGAACGTCAGGAAGGCGACTTCGCGGGGTACTCGCTCGAGCTCGCGATCTATTCGACAGGTGCGGACGCGAGCATGATGGCGTCGGTGCGTCAGGTCCGGTGACCGTGCGAGGACGAGGGCAAGGGCCGACGCCCTAGGATGGATCGGTAATCCCCACCCACGCTCGAAGGGACTCTCCGTTGTCCGACGGGATCTCGCGCGCTGACGTCGCCCACCTGGCGAACCTCGCGCGCATCGACCTCACCGACGCCGAGCTCGACCGGCTCACCCCGGAGCTGACGGTCATCCTGGAGTCGGTCGCCCAGGTTGCGGAGGTGGCCGACGTCGACGTCCCGCCGACCTCCCACGCCGTGCCGCTGTCCAACGTGTTCCGCGACGACGTCGTCACGCCGGGCCTCACCCCGGAGCAGGCGCTCGCCGCTGCTCCCGCAGTCGAGCAGCAGCGCTTCGCGGTGCCGCGGATCCTCGGGGAGGAAGCATGAGCACCATCCGCCTGAGCGCCGCCGAGATCGCCGGCAAGCTGGCCGCGGGTGAGGTCTCGTCCGCCGAGGTCACCCAGGACCACCTCGACCGCATCGCCGCCGTCGACGGCGACCTCAACGCCTTCCTCGCGCTCGACGCCGAGGGCGCGCTCGCGACCGCGCGTGACGTCGACGCCCGCCGTGCCGCGGGAGAGCAGCTCCACCCGCTGGCCGGTGTGCCGATCGCCGTCAAGGACGTCGTCGCCACCGAGGGCATCGCGACCACCGCGGGCTCCAAGATCCTCGAGGGCTGGGTGCCGCCGTACGACGCGTTCCTCACCCGCCGGATCCGCGCCGCGGGCCTGCCGATCCTCGGCAAGACCAACATGGACGAGTTCGCGATGGGGTCGTCCACCGAGCACTCCGCGTACGGACCGACCCGCAACCCCTGGGACCGCGACCGCATCCCCGGTGGTTCCGGAGGTGGCTCGGCCGCCGCTGTCGGAGCGTACGAGGCTCCGCTCGCGATCGGCACCGACACCGGCGGCTCGATCCGTCAGCCCGCCGCCGTCACCGGCACAGTCGGTGTGAAGCCGACGTACGGAGGCGTGTCGCGCTACGGCCTGATCGCGCTGGCCTCGTCGCTGGACCAGGCGGGCCCGGTCACCCGTACCGTGCTCGACGCGTCGCTGCTGCACGACCTGATCGGCGGCCACGACCCGCTCGACTCGACCAGCATCGACGCCCCCGTCCCGCCCGTCATCGAGGCGGCCCGCCGCGCTGACGTCTCGGGTCTGCGGATCGGGATCGTCCGCGAGCTCGGCGGCGAGGGTTACCAGCCCGGCGTACGCGCCCGGTTCGACGAGGCGATCGCGCTGCTGACGAAGGCCGGCGCCGAGATCGTCGAGGTCTCGTGCCCGAGCTTCACGTACGCGCTGTCGACGTACTACCTGATCCTCCCGGCGGAGGCGTCCAGCAACCTCGCCAAGTTCGACGCGATGCGATACGGCCTGCGGATCAACCCGCAGGGCGTGGCCGCGCCGAGCGCCGAGCAGGTGATGGCGGCGACCCGCGAGGCCGGCTTCGGTGACGAGGTGAAGCGCCGCATCATCATCGGCACATACGCGCTGTCGAGCGGCTACTACGACGCCTATTACGGCTCCGCCCAGAAGGTCCGTACGCTCATCGCGCAGGATTTCGCTCGCGCCTTCGAGCAGGTGGACGTGCTTGTCTCGCCGACGACGCCGACGACGGCGTTCCCGCTCGGGAGCAAGCTCGACGACCCGATGTCGATGTACCTGCAGGACGTCGCCACGATCCCGGCCAACCTCGCCGGCATCCCCGGCCTGTCGCTCCCGGTCGGTGTGACCGACGAGGACGGACTGCCCGTCGGTCTCCAAGTGCTCGCTCCGGCGATGGCCGACGACCGTCTCTACAACGTCGGCGCCGCCCTCGAGCGGATGCTGCTCGAGCAGTGGGGAGCGCCGCTGCTGAGCCGTGCGCCCGAGCTGGCTGCGACCTCCGAGACCGTGCCCTCGAAGGAGGAGACCCGATGACCGCCACCCGTACCGAGCTGGTCCCGTTCGACCAGGCGCTCGAGACGTACGACCCCGTGATGGGGCTCGAGGTGCACGTCGAGCTCAACACCGCGTCCAAGATGTTCTGCGGCTGCTCGACGGTGTTCGGCGCGGAGCCCAACACACAGGTCTGCCCGACCTGCCTGGGTCTGCCGGGCGCGCTGCCTGTCGTCAACGGCAAGGCCGTCGAGTCGGCGATCCGGATCGGCCTCGCGCTCAACTGCTCGATCGCGCCGTGGTCGCGCTTCGCGCGCAAGAACTACTTCTATCCGGACATGCCGAAGAACTTCCAGACCTCGCAGTACGACGAGCCGATCTGCTTCGAGGGCTGGACCGACGTGACGATCGAGACCGACGAGGGGCCGCAGGTCTTCCGCGTCGACATCGAGCGCGCGCACATGGAGGAGGACACCGGCAAGTCGCTGCACGTCGGCGGTGCGACCGGCCGCATCCATGGCGCCGACTACTCGCTGGTCGACTACAACCGTGCGGGCATCCCGCTGATCGAGGTCGTCACGAAGCCGATCGTCGGTGCAGGGAAGTACGCGCCGCAGGTCGCTCGGGCGTACGTCGCCTCGCTGCGCGAGCTGGTCAAGGCCCTCGACGTCTCCGACGCGCGGATGGAGCAGGGCTCGATGCGCTGCGACGTCAACCTGTCACTGATGCGCAAGGACGCCGACGTGTTCGGCACGCGGTCCGAGACCAAGAACGTCAACTCGCTGCGTTCGGTCGAGCGGGCGGTCCGCTACGAGGTCGAGCGTCACGCGGGCATCCTCGACGCGGGCCAGAAGATCGTCCAGGAGACGCGCCATTGGCACGAGGACACCGGCGTGACGACCTCGGGTCGCGAGAAGTCGGACGCTGAGGACTACCGCTACTTCCCCGAGCCCGACCTGGTCCCGGTCGCGCCGTCCGAGGCGTGGGTCGAGGAGCTGCGGACGACTTTGCCCGAGCCGCCCGCCGAGCGCCGCGCGCGGCTGCAGGGCGAGTGGGGCTACTCCGATCTCGAGATGCGTGACGTCGTGGGCGCGGGTGCACTCGACCTCATCGAGGCGACGGTCGCCGCTGGCGCCACGCCGACGTCGGCCCGCAAGTGGTGGCTCGGCGAGCTCGCACGTCGTGCGAACGACACGGGCGCGCCGATCGACGAGCTGGGCGTCACCCCCGTACAGGTCGCGGAGGTGCAGGCGCTCGTCGATGCCAAGCGCATCAACGACAAGCTGGCGCGTCAGGTCTTCGACGGGCTCGTGGCCGGTGAAGGGACGCCCGAGGAGATCGTCGCCGCGCGAGGGCTCGAGGTCGTGTCGGACGACGGTGCGCTCGCCGCCGCGGTCGATCGCGCGGTCGAGGCCAACCCGGACGTCGCTGCCAAGATCCGCGACGGCAAGGTCGCCGCTGCGGGTGCGCTGATTGGCGCGGTCATGAAGGAGATGCGCGGCCAGGCCGACGCCGGGCGCGTGCGCGAGCTGATCCTCGAGAAGCTCGCCTAACCCCTCGCCCCGGGTCGGTCCCTGCCGCCCGCGGGTCGGTTTCTGCGGCCCGCGGGTCGGTTTCTGCGGCCCGCGGGTCCGTGACCCGGCGGCGCGACTCAGTGACCCCGCGGTGCTAGGGAGTGACCCGGGGGCGCTAGGGAGTGACCCGGCGGAGGAGCGCGAGGAGTTCGGCGTGCACGGCATCGGGGTGCTCGAGCGCGACGAAGTGCGAGGCGTCGAGCTCGACGTACCGGGCGCCGGTGATGCGCGCCGCCGCGCTGCGCATCTGGCGCGCTCCAGCGAAGACGTCCCAGCGGGCCCCGACCAGCGTCGTCGGCTGGGTGACCTTCGACAGACTCACGCGTTCGTGCCGCGCCAGGTGCAGGGCGAGGTGCATGTACCAGCGCCAGTCGAGCTCGAAGAACGCCTTGAGCGTTTCGGCCGCCGCTGCGGGCTCGGCACGAGGGAGCATCAGCCCGGTGTAGCGGGCGGCGTCGAAGAGGTACGGGACGCGGTGCAGCCGCTGCGTGAGCGGGTTGAGCGCCGCCCCGGCGACCTGGACCAGCCGCGCAGCCGAGACGGTGGTCGCACGGGCGACGGGTCTCGGGAGGCGTGCCGGGCCGAGCATGGTCGCGAACGTGTCGCCGGGCACGCCCGCCACCCCGAGCACGGCATCGACGCGCTCCGGCCATCGCACGGCGAGCTCGAACGCGAGATTGACCCCGATCGACCAGCCCACCACCGTCGCGTGGTCGATCGCGAACGCGCGCATCACCGCGTGTGCGTCTTCGAGGTGCGCGTCGATGTCGACGCGGGAGCGGTCACGCGGACGCTCGGACCCGCCGATCCCGCGGTGGTACCACGACACCACGCGGACGCCGCAGCCCGGATCGAGCAGCGCCGGCCAGGCGTACGGGCTGGTGCCGAGGCCGTTGCAGAGCAGCACGGTCGGTCCTTCGGCGCGATTGGTCCACGCGCGGATGCGGGTGCCGTCGTCGCTGAGGACGTCCCGGTGCACGACCTGTCTCTGCTCCCGTGCCTGTTCCGCTGAACCCTGCGCGCCCACCGCTCCGACGTTACATCACCGCTGTCACAGTTTTGGTGTCAGTACGCCGGCTCTAGGGTGTCCACCATGCCGCTCGTCCTGTCTCCGTTCCCCGCCGACGCCTTCGAGGTCCCGCCCGGCGTCGACGTCGTCTCGTACTCCGGCGCGACCGCCGACCTGCCGCCCGACGACGTGCTCGCCGACGTGACGATGTGGGTGCTCCCGTACGTGCTGTCGGCCGACCTGCGCGCGACGATCAGCCGGATGCCGCGCCTCGAGGTGGTCCAGGCGCAGTCCGCCGGTACGGACGGCATCGCCGCCCAGATCCCCGCCGGGGTGACGCTGTGCAACGCTCGCGGCGTCCACGACGCGGCGACGGCCGAGCTCGGTGTCGGGCTCATCATCGCCGCGCTGCGCGGCATCCCTGCGTTCGTCCGTGCGCAGGACGAGCAGCGCTGGCTGGCGTACCGGTGGTGGGACGCGCTCGCCGACAAGACCGTCATGATCGTCGGGTACGGCAGCATCGGCCAGGCGCTCGAGCGTCGGCTCGCGGGCTTCGAGGTCGAGGTCGTCCGGGTCGCCCGCCACCCCCGCGACGGCGTCCACGCGACCACCGAGCTGCCTGAGTTGCTCCCGCACGCCGATGTGGTCGTCCTGCTGACGCCACTGACCGACCAGACGCGTCACCTCGCCGACGCCGGGTTCCTCGCCGCGATGAAGGACGGCGCGCTGCTGGTCAACATCGCCCGCGGTCCGGTCGTCGACACCGATGCGCTCCTGGCCGAGCTCGAGACCGGGCGCCTGCGCGCGGCCCTCGACGTCACCGATCCGGAGCCGCTCCCTGCTGGTCACCCGCTCTGGGCTGCGCCCGGCGTCCTCATCAGCCCCCACGTCGCCGGAGGGACGACGGCCATGCGCCCGCGCGTCCTGGCGCTGGTGCGTGAGCAGGTACGGCGGCTGGCGGCGGGCGAGGAGCTGCTCAACCCGGTGGCGCGGCCGCGCTGACGGGTGGTCTCGATACGTCCTCGCCGAGCGGCTCGGGCTAGTCGACCGGCGACGGTAGCTCGGGCGGCCGCATCGCCCAGCGGATCGTGCTCGTCGCCGCGCCGCCGGCGACGCGGAACGCGGTCGCCTCCGTGATCGGGAGCCACGGGAGGCGCAGCGGCGCACGCGCCCACACCGGCAGCAGGCCGACCGCTGCGGCGCCGAGCGCGGTATAGCCGGCGCGCAATGACCACGGCACGGGCGGGGTCAGCAGGATGAACCGCGCCGCCTCCCTGGCCGCGGGCGTCGAGGCGAGCTCGGGCCGGTACGCCTCGATCCGCTCCCGCAGTCCCTCGGTGTCGGTCGGTGGGTCATCGGCGCCGAGCGCGTACGCGACCTCCGCGGCCTGCGCGAGGTAGGTGTCGCGCTCCGCGGAGGTCAGGCGGCGCGCCCCGTACCGGTCGTGCGCACGCAAAAAGCTGTCGACCTCAGCGACGTGCACCCAGGTCAGGAGGTGCGGGTCGTCGGCGGCGTACGGACGCCCGTCCGGCGCGGTGCCGTGGACCCGCCCGTGGATCGCGCGGACGATGCGCACCGCCCGCTCGGACGTCTCGAGCGTGCCGAACGTCGTCTCCGCGAGGAAGCCGCTCGTCCGCTGCAGCCGGCCCCAGGGGTCGCCGCGATAGCCGGAGTGCTGGTCGACGGCGGCCATCGCGAGCGGGTGCAGCGACTGGAGGAGCAGCGCGCGGATCCCGCCGACGAACATCGACGCGTCCCCGTGGACGGTCCAGATCGGGTCGTCGGGGCCGAAGCGGCGCGGCCCTTCTGCACCGTGGATCCGGGCGCGCCGTCCCTCGCCGTCGTCGCCGGCGATCCTGGCGAAGACCGCCTCGGCGAGCACCTCTCGGACACCCATGGAGCCAGCCTACGGGTGCTCGCTGTCAGACCCGGCCCATCGAGGCCACCGACACCGTGACCGCGCGCGCGAAGGTCTCCGCTGCGCCGTCGACGTATGGCAGGAAGAGCGCCGGCTCGGTCAGCTCGAGCTCGATGACCTGAGGCTTGCCGTCGGGCCCGGTGACGAGATCGACCCGGGCGTACAGCAGGTCGATGCCCCCGCCGAGCGACTTGCGAGCCGCCCGCAGGGCCTCGGCCGCGACGCGGAGCTGGTCGGTCGTCGCCGTCGTCGGCGTGATCCGCTCACGGGCGTCGCGGACCTCGCGCACGCCCTCGCCAGGAGCGAGCATCGCCCCCTTGACGACCGCGTGCGAGTACTCGCCGCCAGCGAACAGCACCGCGGTCTCGCCCTCGGTGTCGACGGAGGCGACGTACGGCTGGAGCATCGACGTCCGTCCGGCCCCGACGAGGGCGCGGCTGTGCTCGAGCGCATCGGCGGGGTCCGCCCAGCGCGCGGTGTCGGCCGAGCCCGCGGACACCGCCGGCTTCACGACCCATTCGACACCGTCGACGGCGATCCCGAGCGCGGTCGCGTGTCCGACGAGGGCCTCCTCGTCCGTCACGTCCCACGCCGTCGGGATGACGGGGCAGCCGTGGACGGCGAGGTCGCGCAGATAGGTCTTGTGGGTGTTCCAGGTGAGGACGTCGGCGCGGTTGCGCAGGCGTGGCACCTGACGTGCCCAGGTGAGGAACTCGTCGCGGCGGGGCGTGTAGTCCCAGGTGGTCCGTACGACCGTCAACGCGTAGCGGTGCCAGTCGACGTCCGGGTCGTCCCAGACCTCGACGCTGACCTCGTGGCCGAGGGCGCCGAGCGCTTCGCTCAGCAGCTTGATCTCGGGATCGTCGGTCGTGGAGGCGGCGCTGGCCAGGGCGATGAGGGCCACGGTGTTCCTTCGTACGGGACTGCAGGGGCGGGTCTGACGCTACGTGACGGCCCCCCCGTCGCCGTCGGCCACCTGCTTGCGAAGGTCGTGGGAGATGGCGGACTCGCTCGCGAAGTAGGCCAGTCCCCACTCCGCGACGCGTGCCGGAGAGCGCCGCCGGGGGTCGTCGCCGAGCATCTCGCGCACTGCCCGCAGGTCGGCGGTCCGCTCCTCGAGCTGCGCGATGTAGGTGGAGAGCCACTGCTCGACCTGCTCGGGTCCGACCATGTGGCCGAACATCAGGCGCAGGGCGACCGGGTGCTTGAGCACCGGGAAGTCGGGCTCGCTGGTCGTGAGCCAGGTGAGCAGGCGCTCGCGACCAGCGGTGTTCAACGCGTACCGGCGGGTGCTCCGGCGCACGTTGCCCGCGTCCGTGGCGTCCACGAGGCCGAGCCGGGCGAGGCGCGCGAGCTCGGTGTAGACCTGGCTGGTCGCGGGGGAGACCCAGTAGTAGCGCATGGTCTGGTCGCAGCGCTGCTTGAGCTCGTACCCGGTCAGGCCCTCGGGGTCGTCGTCGGGATCGAGCGCGAGCAGGCCGAGGAGTGCGTACGAGGTCGTTGACAGGTCTGCCGCCATGTCCTTAGCGTAGCGAGTATTCCAATTAGGAATATCGTACGAGGAGGGCGCGATGGATGCGGTGCTGCTGATCGGGACGCGCAAGGGCCTGTGGATCGGCCGGTCGGGTGACCGGGTCTCGTGGGAGCTCGAGGGGCCGCTCTTCCCGATGACCGCGGTCTACGCGACGTGCATCGACACCCGTGGCGACAAGCCTCGGCTGCTGGTCGGCACGATGAGCGAGCACTGGGGCCCGCAAGTGAGCTGGTCCGACGACCTCGGGGCGACCTGGTCGGAGACGAACGGCGGCGGCATCCGCTTCCCCGAGGGGACCGACACTGCGCTCGAGCAGGTGTGGCAGCTGACGCCGGGCTCGCAGCCGGACGAGGTTTGGGCGGGGACGCAGCCGTCCGCGCTGTTCCGGTCGACCGACCGCGGCGAGACGTTCTCGCTCGTGCAGGGCCTGTGGGACCACCCGCACCGCCCGGAGTGGGGTGCGGGGTTCGGGGGCCAGGCGATCCACACGATCGTGCCCGACCCGACCGATCCCGAGCGGGTCACGGTCGCGATGTCGACGGGCGGTGTCTATCGCACCGAGGACGGCGGCGCGTCGTGGTCGCCGTACAACACGGGCATCAAGGCCTACTTCCTCCCCGACCCGTGGCCGGAGTTCGGCCAGTGCGTCCACAAGGTCGCGATGCACCCCGCGCGGCCGGACGTGCTCTTCGCGCAGAACCACCACGGGGTCTATCGCTCGGA
Source organism: Mumia sp. ZJ1417 (assembly GCF_014127285.1). Lineage (GTDB taxonomy): Bacteria > Actinomycetota > Actinomycetes > Propionibacteriales > Nocardioidaceae > Mumia. The sequence continues at coordinate 2,720,665 of NZ_CP059901.1, read as the reverse complement.
CGACGGCGGCGACTCGTGGACGTCGATCGCGGACGGGCTGCCGAGCGACTTCGGCTTCCCGATCGTCGTGCACCCGGGGCGCCCTGAGACCGTGTACGTGTTCCCGCTGGTGGCCGACTCCGATCGCATGCCGCCGGGTGGGGCGCCGCGCGTGTGGCGCTCCGACGACGCGGGCACGACGTGGCGCGAGCTCGGCAAGGGGCTCCCCGACACCTCGTACGCCGCGGTGATGCGCGACGCGTTCAGCGCCGACGATGCTCCCTCGTACGGGCTGCCGGCAGGGCTCTACCTCGGCGCGCGTGACGGGTCGGTCTACGCGAGCGACGACGAGGGGGAGTCGTGGCGAGAGGTCGCGGCTCACCTCCCGGACGTGATGAGCGTCCGTGCTGCGGTGCTCTGAACCGACGCGATCAATGGCTAGGGCTTGATTTCGTACCATCAAGCGCGCATGCTTGATTCATCACGATCAATGTCTAGCCATTGACGAGGGGGTCACGTCATGTACGTGATGACGCTCGACCAGCGCGACAGTCGCCGCGGCCACGACGCCGTGCCCGAGCTCTTGGATGGCCTCGAGTCGGTCGCTCAACCCGTGCGGGCCTTCGAACGGACGGCGGGTGACGAGGTCCAGGGCCTGCTCGACTCCCCGGAGGACGTCGTCCGGATCATCGCCCACGCGCTGCGCGACGGCCGGTGGTGGATCGGCGTCGGCGTCGGCGAGGTCGAGGGGCCGCTCCCCGAGTCGACCCGAGCGGGACGCGGCCCCGCGTACGTGCGTGCCCGTACGGCCGTCGAGCGCGCCAAGTCCGAGCCGCAGCCGGTCGCGGTCCGTGCCGAGGACGCCGAGCCCGCCGACGATGCCGAGGCCGCGCTGTGGCTGCTCGCGAGCCTGCTGGGTCGCCGCAGCGAGGCGGGCTGGGAAGCGGTCGACGCCATGGCGTCGGGCGACCTCACCCAGCGCGACGCCGCGTCCGCGCTCGGCATCTCCGCCCAGGCGATGAGCCGCCGGCTCGCGGTCGCGGGGTGGACCGAAGAGCGCCGGGGCCGTACGCTCGCCGCGCACCTGCTGGCCGCGAGCGACCCCGAGCAGAAGGCGAGCCGATGAGGACGGACCCCCGATGACCGCGTACGTGATCGTGATCGCCGCAGCCGCGGTCGGCCTGGTCGGATGGGCGTTCGCCCGTACGACGACGGTGCGGGTGGTGACGGGCGCTGGTCTGGCCGTCGCCCTCGCCCTCGCGGTGGTGGCGACGATCTTCGAGGACCCGGTCACCGGCTCGCGGCACGACGTGATGGTGCTGTTCGCGCTCGTGCTCGCCGTCAGCGGGGGAGCGGTCGTCACGACCGCGGCGTTCGAGGTCATCGACTCCGCGCGGCCGGCGGTCGGCGAGGGCGCCACGGTCAAGGCCGCCGCGGACGTCCTGCGCGGCGGCGCGTGGATCGGCGCGCTCGAGCGCCTCGCGGTGTTTGGGGCGCTCGCCGCGCGCTGGCCCGAGGGGGTGGCGATCGTGCTCGCCGTGAAGGGCCTCGGCCGCTATCCCGAACTGCGGGCGCAGGAGACCGGTGGGACGCCGCACTCGGGCGCCGCCGAGCGCTTCATCATCGGGACGATGGTGAGCGTGATCTGGGCTGTGGCATGCGTGTACGTCGCCTTCGCCCCGTACGTCGTGGGCGTGCGCTGAGCGAAGACGCCAGCCCGGCGCCTCCGGAGGGAGGCGCCGGGCCCGAGCGCTCAGAGTCTGTGCGTCAGACCGTGCCGAGCGAGCGCCAGTAGGCGTTGAGCGCGCCGTTGGTCTTCACGAACCACACGATCGGGCCGACGATGATGAAGCTGCCCGGGAAGTACCAGAGGCCGGTCGCGCCTCCGACGGGCTTGCGCTCGCCGCGGCGCTCGTACAGGCCGCCCACCTCACTCGAGGTGACGAAGGCCAGGACGAACGGGACGAACAGCGCGAGCAGGAGCGCGACGCCGCCGCCGACGCCGACGCCGCTGTGCCGCTTCATCTCGCTGTGGGTCTTGAACCACCACACCCACGTGTAGATACCGAGGGTGACGATCGTCAGCAGGATGCAGACGCCGGTGGAGCGGATCTTGCCGGTCGGGGTGCCGACGGGGGCAGCTGTCGGGGGTGCGGGAGCGTTCTGGGTGGGGGTGTCGTTCACGATCGTCCTTCATTGAAGTGCGGGGTCGGACGGACCGTAGCGGTTGGGGAGGTCGCTGGGGAAGGTTTTCGTACGAATGGTTCTCGCGGAGCGGTCCCGCGGCGCCGTGGGGTGCGCGGCGGTCGTAATCTTGCGGGCATGGCCTCCGAGACCCCCGACATCAAGCCGCGCAGCCGTGACGTGACCGACGGACTGGAGAGCGCCGCGTCGCGCGGCATGCTCCGAGCCGTCGGCATGGGAGACGAAGACTGGGAGAAGCCCCAGATCGGCGTCGCGTCCAGCTGGAACGAGATCACGCCCTGCAACCTCTCCCTCGACCGGCTCTCGGACGCGGTGAAGAACGGCGTGCACGCGGCCGGCGGCTATCCGCTGGAGTTCGGCACGATCTCGGTCTCCGACGGCATCTCGATGGGCCACGAGGGCATGCACTACTCGCTCGTGTCGCGCGAGGTCATCGCCGACTCGGTCGAGACCGTGATGATGGCCGAGCGGCTCGACGGCTCGGTGCTGCTGGCCGGCTGCGACAAGAGCCTGCCGGGCATGCTCATGGCGGCGGCACGCCTCGACCTGTCCAGCGTGTTCCTGTACGCGGGCTCGACGATGCCGGGGCAGGTCGACGGCAAGGACGTCACGATCATCGACGCCTTCGAGGCCGTCGGCGCGTGCCTCAAGGGCCTCATCTCGCGCGACGAGGTCGACCGCATCGAGCGGGCGATCTGTCCGGGCGAGGGTGCCTGCGGTGGCATGTACACCGCCAACACGATGGCGTCGGTCGCCGAAGCCCTCGGCATGTCCCTCCCGGGATCGGCCGCGCCGCCGGCCGTGGACAGCCGGCGCGACGGGTTCGCCCGCCGCTCCGGCGAGGCCGTCGTCAACCTGCTCCGCCAGGGCATCACGGCGCGCCAGATCATGACCAAGCCCGCCTTCGAGAACGCGATCGCCGTCGTCATGGCGCTCGGTGGCTCGACCAACGCGGTGCTGCACCTCCTCGCGATCGCGCGTGAGGCCGAGGTCGACCTGACGCTCGAAGACTTCGTCCGCATCGGCGAGAAGGTCCCGCACCTGGGCGACCTCAAGCCGTTCGGCCGCTACGTGATGAACGACGTCGACAAGGTCGGCGGCATCCCCGTGATCATGAAGGCGCTGCTCGACGCCGGGCTCATGAACGGCGACACCCTCACCGTCACCGGCAAGACGATGGCCGAGAACCTCGCCGAGCTCGTCACCACTTCCGTCGACGGTGACGTCATCCGCAAGCTCGACAACCCGATCCACGCCACCGGTGGCCTCACGATCCTCGCGGGCACGCTCGCGCCGGAGGGTGCGGTCGTCAAGAGCGCGGGCTTCGACGAGTCCGTGTTCACCGGCACCGCCCGCGTGTTCGACGGTGAGAAGGCCGCGATGGCCGCGCTCGCCGACGGCACCGTGGCCGCGGGCGACGTCGTCGTCATCCGGTACGAGGGCCCCAAGGGCGGCCCCGGCATGCGCGAGATGCTCGCGATCACCGGTGCGATCAAGGGTGCCGGTCTCGGCAAGGACGTCCTGCTCCTCACCGACGGGCGCTTCTCCGGTGGCACCACCGGTCTGTGCGTCGGGCACGTTGCCCCCGAGGCTGTCGACGGCGGGCCGATCGCGTTCGTCGCGGACGGCGACCCGATCACGCTCGACGTGGCCAACCGCCGCCTCGACGTCGAGATCGACCCTGACGAGCTCGAGCGCCGCAAGGTGGGCTGGAGCCCGAAGCTCCCTGTGGTCCCGCCGCGCGGCGTGCTCGCGAAGTACGCCAAGCTCGTGGGCTCCGCGGCCGACGGCGCCGTCCTCGGCTGACGCGTACGACCCTGCTGCACGACGATGCGTTCCGACCTGTCCGTGGTCGGAACGCATCGTCGTTCCGGGGGATTGGCGTGGCCGCGCCGCGATGTGGGACGGCGATCTCATGATGCGAGACGGGCTGGAGCCTGGCTTGACCCTTTCGGACGGTTCGCGCACTCTTGACTCGTGCGCAACCTCCTTCTCGTACGTCACTGACGCGCGACCGGCCTCCCGGTCCCGCGTCACCCCTCGAATGCCCATGCGGGCCGAGGGGTTTTTTCTTGCCAAGCGCAGCCTTGTCGAGAAGACGGCATCACGAGCAAGCAGTCAGCCGCACGAGGGCACCCGCCCGACCCGATGTACCGGCGCCGAGCCGGTCGGCATGAAGGGACAGCGATGAGCGAGCAGATCACCGGGGCTCAAAGTCTCGTCCGGGCGTTGGAGCACGCCGGGGTCGAGGTCGTCTTCGGTATCCCGGGAGGGGCGATCCTTCCGGCGTACGACCCGTTGATGGACTCCGAGAAGATCCGCCACATCCTCGTACGTCACGAGCAGGGTGCGGGCCACGCAGCCCAAGGCTATGCCGTCGCCAGCGGCCGCGTCGGCGTCTGCATGGCGACCTCCGGACCGGGCGCGACGAACCTCGTCACCGCCATCGCCGACGCCTACATGGACTCTGTGCCGATCGTCGCCGTCACCGGTCAGGTCCCGAGCCGCGCGATCGGGACGGACGCCTTCCAGGAGGCCGACATCCGCGGCATCACGATGCCGATCACCAAGCACAGCTTCCTCGTGACCGACCCGGCCGAGATCCCGCGCGCGGTCGCCGAGGCGTTCCACATCGCCTCGACCGGACGCCCCGGGCCGGTCCTCGTGGACATCTCCAAGGACGCCCTCCAGGCGCTGACGACCTTCACGTGGCCGACCGAGGTCCAGCTGCCGGGCTACCGCCCGACGACCAAGCCGCACGGCAAGCAGGTGCGCGAGGCGGCGCGACTGATCGCCGAGGCACAGCGCCCCGTCCTGTACGTGGGTGGCGGCGTCGTCAAGGCCAACGCGTCCACCGAGCTCAAGGTGCTCGCCGAGATGACCGGCATCCCCGTGGTCACCACCTTGATGGCGCGCGGCGTGTTCCCCGACAGCCACCCGCTGCACCTCGGCATGCCGGGCATGCACGGCACGGTGGCGGCCGTCGGCGCGCTCCAGAAGAGCGACCTGCTGATCTCGCTCGGCGCGCGCTTCGACGACCGCGTGACCGGTGAGCTCGCGTCGTTCGCCCCGGACGCCAAGGTCATCCACGCCGACATCGACCCTGCCGAGATCTCCAAGAACCGCACGGCGGACGTGCCGATCGTCGGCGACGCCCGCGAGGTCATTGCCGACCTCGTGGTCGCGCTGCAGGCCGAGTACGCCGAGAAGCCTGCCGACTACTCCGCGTGGAGCGCGCACATGCAGGACGTGGCGCAGCGCTGGCCGCTGGGGTACGACGAGCCCACCGACGGCTCGATGTCGCCGCAGCGGGTGATCCAGCGCATCGGCGAGATCGCCGGCCCGGACGCCACGTACACCGCCGGCGTCGGCCAGCACCAGATGTGGGCCGCCAACTTCATCGGCCACGAGCGTCCCGCCCGCTGGATCAACTCCGGCGGCATGGGCACCATGGGTTTCTCCGTCCCCGCGGCGATGGGTGCCCAGGTCGCTCGACCGGGCGAGGTCGTGTGGGCGATCGACGGCGACGGGTGCTTCCAGATGACCAACCAGGAGCTTGCCACCTGCGCGCTCGAGGGCATCCCGATCAAGGTCGCGATCATCAACAACTCGTCGCTCGGCATGGTGCGGCAGTGGCAGACCCTCTTCTATGAGGGCCGCTACTCCAACACCGACCTGCAGACCGGCCCGGACGCCGCCCGGATCCCCGACTTCGTCAAGCTCGCCGACGCGTACGGGTGCGTGGGTCTGCGCTGCGAGAGCCCCGACGACCTCGACGACGTGATCGCGAAGGCGATGTCGATCACCGACGTGCCCGTCGTCATCGACTTCGTGGTCCACCGCGACGCGATGGTGTGGCCGATGGTTCCGGCCGGCGTCAGCAACGACCTGATCCAGATCGCGCGCGACATGGCGCCCGACTTCGGCGACGAGGAGCTCTGACCTGATGAGCAAGCACACCCTGTCAGTCCTGGTCGAGAACACCCCCGGTGTCCTCGCCCGCGTCGCGAGCCTGTTCATGCGTCGCGGCTTCAACATCGAGTCGCTCGCGGTCGGGCAGACCGAGATCCCCGAGATCTCGCGCATGACGATCGTCGTGAACGTCGACGAGCTGCCGCTCGAGCAGGTCACCAAGCAGCTCAACAAGCTCGTGAACGTGCTCAAGATCGTCGAGCTCGAGCCGTCCGTGGCGGTCGAGCGCGAGCTGATGCTGATCAAGGTCCGCGCCGACGGCCAGACCCGCGGGCAGGTCCTCGAGACCGTCCAGCTGTTCCGGGCGAAGGTCGTCGACGTGGCGGTCGACGCCGTCACCATCGAAGCGACGGGCGACCCGGGCAAGCTCTCAGCGATGCTGAGGGTGCTCGAGCCGTTCGGCATCCGCGAGATCGCCCAGTCCGGGCGGGTCGCGATCGGCCGCGGCGGGCGGTCGATCACCGACCGCACTCTGCGCGCTGTCCCCGGCGGGTCCAGCCAGACCGCCTGAGCGTACGGTCGTACCCACGGCCGCACCTGACTCAACCACCGGCACCGACAGGTGTCACTCGGCACCACCAAGAAGGAGTTACCCCGTGCCTGAGCTGTTCTACGATGACGACGCCGACCTGGGCGTGATCCAAGGCCGCAGCGTGGCCGTCCTCGGCTACGGCAGCCAGGGCCACGCCCACGCGCTGTCGCTGCGCGACTCCGGCGTCGACGTCCGCGTCGGCCTGCCCGAGGGATCGAAGAGCCGCGCCAAGGCCGAGGCCGAGGGCCTGCGTGTCCTCACGCCCGCCGAGGCCGTCGCCGAGGCCGACGTCATCGTCGTCCTCGCACCAGACCCGGCCCAGCGCTCGCTGTATGCCGAGGCCATCGAGCCGAACCTCAACGACGGCGACGCGCTGATCTTCGGCCACGGCTTCAACATCCGCTACGGCTACGTGAAGCCGCCGGCCGGTGTCGACGTCGGCATGATCGCGCCGAAGGGCCCCGGTCACCTGGTCCGCCGCGAGTACGTCGAGGGTCGAGGTGTCCCCGTGCTCGTCGCCGTCGAGCAGGACGCGACCGGCAACGCCTGGCCGCTGGTCCTCTCGTACGCCAAGGCGATCGGCGGCCTGCGCGCCGGCGGCATCAAGACGACCTTCACCGAGGAGACCGAGACCGATCTCTTCGGCGAGCAGGCCGTCCTCTGCGGCGGCGTGTCCGCGCTGGTCCAGGCGGGCTTCGAGACGCTGACCGAGGCTGGCTACCAGCCGGAGGTCGCCTACTTCGAGTGCCTCCACGAGCTGAAGCTGATCGTCGACCTCATGTACGAGGGCGGCATCGCCAAGCAGCGTTGGTCGGTCTCCGACACCGCCGAGTACGGCGACTACGTGTCGGGCCCGCGGGTCGTCGACGCGCGTGTCAAGGACAACATGAAGGCCGTCCTGGACGACATCAAGAACGGCGCGTTCGCCGAGCGCTTCATCGCCGACCAGGACGCCGGTGCGCCGGAGTTCAAGAAGCTCCGTGCCGAGGGCGAGCAGCACCCGATCGAGGCCACAGGCCGCGAGCTGCGCAAGCTCATGTCGTGGGTCAAGAGCGCCGACGACGACTACACCGAGGGCACCGCAGCGCGCTGACCCTCGTACGTTCCGACCGGCGGTGAGTCCGGTCCCACGCGCATCACCGGCGTGGGACCTGGCTCACCGCCGTCGTCGTTGGCGGGGCGGAGGGATGTCTCCTGGATAGATGAGGCGGGCGAGCCAACGGCGGGACGCGAGGTAGACCTCGCGCACCCCTCCGCGGCGCCACGCGCGGCGGACGCGACGGGCGGGAGCCATGCATACCCCTCGGGGGAAGGAGTCGGGTGGGTTGCCCGCACGCTAGCGGTCGAGGCGGCGTCGCGGAAGGGTCTCGGGCACGTTCTGTTATCGTCGCCAGCAGTTGCAAGGCCGGGGTGCCCGAAGGGCTGAGAACACACCCGCCGAACCTGATCCGGGTCATACCGGCGAGAGGGAGCCTGATGCTCGATCCACGTACTGCTGCCCACGTCCACGACCAGCTCCGGGCGCAGGGCCCGCTGGTGCAGGTCATCACGAACTATGTGTCGATGGACATCGCCGCGAACCTGCTGAACGCCGCAGGCGCGTCGCCGGCGATGGTCCATGACGCCCGCGAGGCCGGTGAGTTCGCCGGCATCGCCCAGGCCGTCGTCGCCAACATCGGCACGCTCTCCCCGCCATGGGTCGACGGCATGCTCGCCGCGGTCGAGGTTGCCTCGGCCTCCGGCAAGCCCTGGATCCTCGACCCGGTCGCGGTCGGTGCCACCGCCTACCGGCGCGAGTCCGTCGCCGCCCTGATCGAGCACCGGCCGACCGTGATCCGGGGCAACGCGAGCGAGATCCTCGCGATCGCGACATCGACGGGCGCCGGGCGCGGGGTCGACGCTGATGCCGACACCGCCGACGTGCGTACGGACGCCGAGGCGCTGGCCTCCAAGCTCGAGACCGTGGTCGCGATGACCGGCGCCGTCGACATCGTCACCGACGGCACCCGTACGGCCGAGATCCGCGGCGGCGACGCGAGGGCGCCGATGATCACGGCGCTCGGGTGCTCGGCGAGCGCCCTGGTTGGTGCGGCGTGCGCGGTGCACGACGACGCGTTCGAGGCGTCGGCGAGTGCGCTGGCGATCCTGACGGCCGCGGTCGAGCAGGCCGCGCCGCTCGCCGAGGGGCCCGGCTCGCTGCGCTGGCGGCTGCTGGACGCGCTGTCCACGCTGTCGTCCGACGCGGTCGCCGAGGTCGTCGCGCGCTGATGGTCGGCCCGGCTGGAGACGTCCGTCTCTATCTCGTCACCGGGGCGGTGCCTGGCCGCGCTGACGTCGTCGACGTCGTCGCTGACGCGGTCGACGGAGGAGTGACGACCGTCCAGCTCCGCGACAAGGCAGCGACGACCGACGACCGCGTCCGACTCGCGGCACGGATCGCCGAGCGGGTCGGTGCCCGGGCGTCGTTCGTCCTCAACGACGACCTCTCGGCGGCGCGTGCTGTCCCTGGTGCCGGTCTCCACGTGGGCCCGGACGACCTCCACCCCGCCCGAGTGCGGGAGGTGCTCGGCGACGACGTCGTGGTCGGGTGGTCGCTGCACCGCGTCGAGCAGCTCGACGACGAGGAGGCGCTCGCCGCGTGCAGCTATCTCGCGGTGAGCCCGGTGTGGCCGACGCCGACGAAGACCGACACGACGGCGCCGTGGGGACTCGACGGCGTACGCCGCCTGCGCGACCTCGTACCCCCCGATCTGCCGCTCGTCGCGATCGGCGGCATCTCCGCGTCGAACGCCGCGTCGGTCATCGACGCCGGCGCCGACGGCATCTGCGTCGTCTCCGCGATCTGCGCGGCGCCCGCTCCGCGCGCAGCCGCCCGTACGCTGCGCGACATCGTCGACACCGCCCTCGCCGCCCGCCCGGAGGCCCAGCTGTGAGCACCGTGCCCGTCATGCTGTCGATCGCCGGCTCCGACCCGTCGGGGGGTGCGGGCATCCAGGCCGACCTCAAGACCGCGTCCGCCCTGGGCGTGTACGGGGCCGCGGCGTTGACGGCGCTGACCGTCCAGAACACCCGTGGCGTCACCGGCATCCACGCCGTGCCACCGGACTTCGTGGCAGACCAGGTCCGGGCGGTCCTCGACGACCTCGAGGTGGGCGCGATCAAGATCGGCATGCTCGGGACCGCCGACGTGGTCGTTGCGGTGGCGGAGGTGCTCCGTACCGCTGACCTGCCGGTCGTGCTCGATCCGGTGATGGTGGCGACTTCGGGTGACCGGCTGGTCCCCGTCGACACGATCGACGCGATCCGGACGACACTCCTGCCGCTGGTCGCGGTCGTCACGCCCAACGTGCCCGAGGCGGCGGTGCTCGTGGGGGCCGAGGAGGCGACCGACGTCGCTGGCCTCGGGGCGGCGGCGCTCGCCCTGCGGGAGAGAGGCGCCGCGGCGGTGCTGGTCAAGGGCGGCCACCTCGGCGGCACCGAGAGCGTGGACGTGCTGGCTGACGCCGAGGGTGTGCGGTCGTACGCGGCGCCGCGCATCGACACCCCGAACACGCACGGCACCGGGTGCTCGTTGTCGTCGGCGATCGCCTCCGGGCTCGCGCTCGGGATGCCGTTGCGGGACGCCGTCGCGATGGCCAAGGACTATCTCACCGGTGCGCTGCGCAGCGGTGAGACGCACTCCGTCGGGCACGGTCACGGTCCGATCGACCACCTGTGGAGGACACGCGGATGACGTTCTCCGAGGAGGCGTGGAAGCACGTCGCCAGCTGGTACGACGCGATCCTCGCGCACCCGTTCGTCGCGGGCCTGGCGGACGGCACGCTGCCGGAGGACGTGTTCGCGCGCTACCTGCTCGACGACGCCCACTACTTGACGTCGTACGGCAGCACGCTCGCGATGCTGGCGGCGCGTGCGGGCGATCCGGCGCTGTCGGCGGGGCTCGCGCATGCGGCTGCCGAGGCGGTCGAGGCAGAGCGGCTGATGCATGAGGAGTTCCTCGTGCCCCGCGGACTCGATCCTGACGGCCCGGACGCCGCTGAGCCGACGCCGACCTGTCGGGCGTATGCCGGCACGCTGCTCGCGGATGCCGCGTACGCGCCGGTCGAGGTCGGGCTTGCGGGAGTGCTGCCCTGCTTCCGCGTCTATCTGGAAGTGGGGCGCGCGATCGCTGCGCAGGCGACCGATCCGGCGCATCCGTACCGCGCTTGGATCGACACCTACTCCGACCCCGCCTTCGACGCCGCCGTCACACGTGCAGAGGGGTGGACCGATCGCCTCGCAGAGGCGGCGACGCCCGAGCGCCGTACGGAGATGCTTGCCGCATACGCGCGGGCGACGCGGTTCGAGTGGATGTTCTGGGACGCCTCCTGGCGCGGAGAGACCTGGCCGACGGCCTGACCTCCCCGCGCCCGCGAGCCTTCACTGACAGCCGGACATCTCGCGGATCTTGATCGTCTGGACGCCCTCTGCGACGGCGTCGGCCACCGCCCGCACCCCGTCGGCGTACTCGCCCTCGGCGTCCATCGGCGCGAGGAGCGGCCAGTCGCGCCCGCTCGCCAGCGCGTCGGCCGCGACCTTCCTCGCAGGAGCGTCTCCGGCCTCTTCGGCGTGCTGGAGCTCGCGGACCCAGCCGCACACGACCGGCTCGAGCACCTGGGCGCTGAGCTGGTAGCGGTCGTTCGTGCCGAGGTCGTCGAGCGCCGCACGGTCGAGACCCGGCGGGATGGGCACCCCGGTGAGGAGCTCGCCGACCACCTTTGACGCCTTGTCGGGTGTGACGATCTCGGGCGGCATCGCCGCGAGCCACTCCTCGACCGAGACTGCTCGTATGGTGCGCAGGACCGCGGCGATCTCTGCACGGTCCTTCCACCCGGCGATGCCCGTGCGGATCTCGGAGAACGTACCGCCGGACGGTCGGAGCATCACGGCGATGTCCTTGGACGAGTACCGGAACTCACTGCCTTCCTGCCCGTCGATCGAGAACGGCGTCGGCTCGGAGACGTCGAGCCGATCTTCGTAGTAGCCGTCGTAACTGTCGGCGGGGTACCACGTCATGTCGAGCTCGCGCTCGCCGTTCGCGAAGACGATCGTGCCCTCGTCGGCGCGGAACCCGTAGACGTGGGCCGCTTTCCAGCCGGGCTCGCCGATCAGCAGGCGCGGCTGGCGGCGGGCGACCTCCACGACGGCAGCAGCGTAGGTGACGGGGGCCGTGACCACGGGCGGCTCGGAGGAACTCGGAGGTGCGGCCGGTGTCGTCTCCGGATCGCCGCCCGAGCCCACCCAGGCGGGGACCACCAGGGCGGCGGTGAGGACGGCGGCAGTCGCGACCACCCCCGCCAGCGGCAGCCGCCGGGATCGCTGTGACCGTTGTGACTGCTGCGGATCGGCGGTCACGATCTCCTCCAGGAGCGCGCGGTCGGCTCCGTGCAGATCAAGCAGCGCGGTGTCGACGTACGGGTCGGCGGCGCCCAGCAGACGGTCGAGGTCGAAGTCGTTGTCGTTCATGATCCCTCCTCGGGACTGGGTACGGTGCGGATGCTCATCTCGTGTCCGGCAACGGGGTCGGCGTCACCGAGGGCATCGCGGAGCCTTCGGCGGGCGCGCGACAGACGGGTCCGTACGGCGGTGGGGCTGATGTCGAGGACGTGGGCGATCTCGCGGGGCTCGAGACCCTCCCATGCCGACAGCATCAGGAGCTCGCGGTCGCCTGCTGCCAGTCGTTGCAGGGCAGCGCGTACGGCTGCGCGCTCGGTGACATGGTTGGCAGGGTCGGGAGTGAACGCGTCCGTCAGCTGCTGACGCAGTAGCTCGCCGAGGCGCTCGCGGCGCCGCCCGCTGCGTTCGGCGTTGGAGCGGACGTGGCGGGCGACCACGTACAGCCACAGGCGGCTGTCCTCCCCGGCCGGCATCGCGTCCATGCGCCGCCAGGCGACGAGGAACGTCTCCGCGACGAGGTCGGCAGCATCGTCAGGGTGGCGCGTGCGGCGTACGGCGTACGCGAGGAGCGCGTCGAAGTGGGCGGCGTAGAGCTCGCGAAAGCGCTCCTCGCGAGCCGGGTCGGGGTTCATCACGTCACTTCATGTCCGGCGCATAGCCGATCGTGACACCGACTACGCCGTCAGCGCGGGGCGGCGGCGAGGCGGTGCCGTCGGTGTCGCGCGGCCAGCGAGCACCGTCTCCCACGCGAGCGCGAGGCGGTCGACGGCGTCCGCGAGGTGCTCGGCGGTGCGGGCGTACGGGAGCCGCAGCGAGGTCTCGCCGCCCCCGTCGGGGAAGAACCGTGGCCCCGCAGTGAGCAGCAGGTCATGCGCTTCCGCAGCGACCGCGAGGCGGCTCGACGCACGCGAGGGCAGGCGGATCCACAGCGACAGGCCACCGACGGGGGAGTTGAGCCCCCAGTCCGGAAGGCGCTCGCGCAGCGCCGCGGTGAGCTCCTCGCGCCGTGCGCGGAGCCGTTCGCGCCGGCCGTCGAGCAGCTCCTCGCGGACGCGCAGCAGCTCGGCGACCGCCAGCTGCTCGAGCACCGGCGTCCCGATGTCGAACGTCTCGCGCGCCGCGACGAGTCGTGGGACGACCGCATGCGGTGCGCGGATCCACCCGATGCGCAGCCCTCCCCAGAACGTCTTGCTCGCGGACCCGAGGGTGATCGCGCCGGGATGGTGCGCGGCTAGCGGGACCGGCATCGCACGCTCGTCGACGTCAAGGGCGAGCTCGGCCATGGTCTCGTCGACGATCGGCGTGGTCGTCGAGCGACGCAGGATCGATGCCACCTCGTGACGCGTGACGTCGTCCATGAGGGCGCCGGTCGGGTTCTGGAAGTCGGGGATCAGGTACGCCCAGGCGACCGGAGCCGCCCGTACGGCTGCCGCCAGCGCATCGAGGTCGAGCCGGTGGCCGTCGTGCGGGACCCCGACGACGCGCAGGCCACTCCGGCGCAACGAGTCGATCGCGTTGGGGTAGGTCGGGCTCTCCACCGCGACCCGGTCGCCCCGCGTGGCGAGGGTACGGGCGACGAGGTTGAGCGCCGACTGTGCGCCGGAGGTGATGAGGATCTGGTCGGGATCGGTCGGCAGCCCGCGCTCGGCATAGCGCTGCGCGACCAGCTCGCGCAGCACCGGCACGCCGACCGTCTCGTACCCGGTCTGCGCGAGGTACTCCGGGAGCTGCTCCAGCGCGCGCCCGTACGCCAGCCCGACTCCCGGGGCGGCCTGGCCGGCGGCGATCGTCCAGCCGACCATGCTCGAACCGGCGGGAGGCATGTATGGAGGGCGGGTGCCGCGGGGGAGGGCGACGACGCTTCCCGAGCCGCGGCGCGAGACCAGCAGCCCGGCCTCGCGCAGAACCCCGTACGCGCGGGTGACCGTCGTGCGGCTGACGGGGAGTGCGGCGGTGAGCTCACGCTCGCTCGGCAGGCGGGTCCCGGCAGGGATGCGTCCGTCCAGGACGAGGAGCCGGACGAGGTCGGCCAGCTCGCGATAGCCCGGAGGGTCCTCTGGAGCAAGGTCGAGCAGCGCGTGCAAGCGGCTGGCGGAGAGATTGGCGGTGGCCATGTAGGCCAATCTGCCACGATTGGCTATCGAAAGGTAGTCCAGTCAAGCCTCATGATGGCGCTATGGCCCGCGCTCCTTACACCCCGATCTCCGCCTCACCGCTCGAACAGCTCCGCTCGGGCGGTCTCGGACGGAGGCTCCCGCAGCTGGTGTTCGGACTGATGCTCTATGGCTGGTCGATGTCGCTGATGATCGAGGCGGGCCTCGGCCTGGACCCGTGGGACGTCTTCCACGAAGGGCTGACACGCTATCTGCCGCTCACCTTCGGCCAGATCACCATCCTCGTCGGCGCCCTCGTCTTGCTGCTGTGGATCCCTCTGCGGCAATGGCCGGGCGTCGGCACGATCCTCAACGTGATCCTCATCGGCGTCGCCGTCGACCAGGGCCTGTGGCTCCTCGAGCAGCCGGACTCTCTCGGGCTTCGTGCCGTGATGCTGGTCGCCGGCGTCGTGCTCAACGGTCTCGCCGGCGCGCTCTACATCGGCGCGCACCTCGGTCCCGGGCCCCGCGACGGACTCTTTTTGGGACTCGTCCGTCGTACGGGGTACAGCGTGCGGCTGATGCGGACGTCGGTCGAGATCGCCGTGCTCGCTCTCGGCTGGGTGCTCGGCGGGACCGTCGGGGTGGGCACCGTGCTCTATGCGCTCGCGATCGGCCCGCTCGTCCAGGCGTTCCTGCCGCTCGTCCAGGTGCAGATGCGTGAGCCGGAGATCGCGCCCGAGCCCGCTTGACCCGAATGTCTCAGATGCGGGTCGCGAGGATGACCGAGGCGTCCTCGGCGACCATGACCTCGACGGAGATGAAGCGCTCGTCGGTCAGCCACTGCTCGCGCACGACGTCGACGCGGCCCTCGTAGATCGGGGGCCAGGTGAACGACGGAGTGAAGTCATCGAGCACGACGATCCCGCCCGGCTCCATTAGGTCGGCGACGACGTCGACACTGCGCTTGACGTCGCGGACATCGACGAACAGCAGCGAGAACGGCGCGTGCTGCTCGAGGGAGCTCCAGTCGCCTGAGGTCACCTCGATCGCCGGCGTGTCGGAGAACAGGTCCTGGACGGCCTCGGCGAGCGTGGGGTCGAGCTCGGCGCTGACGATGTGCGAGCCCTTCGCGACACCGCTCGACAGCCAGGCCGATCCGACGCCGCAGCCTGTGCCGAGTTCGGCGAGGGTGCCCGTACGGGACGCGGCGAGCGCTGCCAGCAGTCGGCCGGTCTCGTTGCGCGTGGCCGTGATGAAGCCCTTGCGCCTCGAGAGATCGAGGGCGCGCGCGACGAGGAGAGGTACTTCGGTGGGGGCGCTCACATGACGAGTCTTTCACATGTCAGAGGCCGGACAAGAGTCTCAGTCATCGAGATCATTGCCAGAACTGGTGGCGTGATCGCGAGAGCCCGCTTAAAGTCGTCGGCATCATGCGGACACAGGTCGTATTCCTCATTTGCCGCGGCGGGGCCACTTAGGCCGACACCTCGCCGCGGTGCTTGGCGTTGGCCGACTACCCGCAGCGAGGATCCCGCAGCACCACTCTTGACCTCCTCCCATTCGGGGAATCGGTTCTTCTGCCTTTCGGCCGCCGCTTCCTTTCAGGCGAACGCACGCCTATCCCGAACAGGAGAGACCGATGTACGAGATGCAGTACTCAGAGTGGGGCCCGAGCCGTCACTGGTCCGAGAGTGCCTGGAACGACGAGGGGCGCGACGAAGGTCCGCGCAACCCCGTCCAGACCGCGCTCGACCTGCGCGACAACGGCGGGCCGCGACCGGACGACAACTGACCGCCCAGCCTGACCAGATGGTGAGATTCCAGTATCAGATGCTGGGACCCGTGTGAGTAGAGTACGAGACATGACACGCAGCTTCTCCCTGGCCGTGATCCCCGGAGACGGGATCGGCCCCGAGGTCGTCTCCGAGGCGACCCGCGTCCTCGACGAGGTCGCGCGCGCCCACGACGTGACGTTCGCGCAGACGACGTACGTGCTCGGTGCCGAGCACTACCTCGACACGGGAGAGGTCCTGCCTGACGCGACGCTGGCCGAGATCCGCAGCCACGACGCGATCCTTCTCGGCGCGATCGGTGGCAAGCCGGGCGATCCCCGACTGCCCGCCGGACTCCTGGAGCGCAACCTGCTCCTCCGTCTTCGCTTCGAGCTCGACCACTACGTGAACCTCCGTCCCACGAAGACGCACTCACAGGTCGATTCCCCGCTCCGCAACCCCGGCGACGTCGACTTCGTCGTGGTCCGCGAGGGCACCGAGGGCCCGTACGTCGGCAACGGCGGCCGGCTCCGGGCCGACACGCCTCACGAGGTGGCGACCGAGGTCAGCCTCAACACCGCCTTCGGGGTCGAGCGTGTCGTCCGCGACGCCTTCGCCCGTGCGCAGGCCCGTCGCAAGAAGCTCACGCTGGTCCACAAGACCAACGTCCTCGTCCACTCCGGAAGCCTCTGGTCGCGCATCGTCGACGCCGTCGCCCCGGAGTTCCCCGAGGTCACCGTGGACTACCTCCACGTCGACGCCGCGACGATCTTCTTCGTCACCGACCCGGCGCGCTTCGACGTGATCGTCACCGACAACCTGTTCGGCGACATCCTCACCGACCTCGCCGGCGCCATCTCCGGTGGCATCGGCCTTGCGGCGAGCGGCAACATCAACCCCAGCCGTACGGCACCGAGCATGTTCGAGCCGGTCCACGGCTCCGCGCCCGACATCGCCGGGCAGGGCATCGCCGACCCGACGGCCGCGATCGGCTCCGTCGCACTGCTGCTCGACCACCTCGGGCTTCCCGAGGCCGCCGCGCAGATCGACCGTGCGATCGCCGCCGACATCAGCGCTCGTACGGGCAAGCGCAGCACCAAGGAGGTGGGGGAGGCCATCGCGGCGCGCGTGGCCGGTGACGTATCAGGGGTGTGACCCACATCCCCTCTCGTCACCGCACCGTTAGGTCAAGTACCGTGCCAATCATGACCACCTCCGCCGACGCCACGTTCTCGTACGCGCTGGAGCCGACGCCTTCGCCCGTGCCTGAGCAGCGTCGCGCCGAGATCCTTGCCAACCCCGGGTTCGGGCTGCACTTCACCGATCACATGTTCACCGCCGAGTGGACGCCCGAGACCGGATGGGCCGCTCCGACGGTCAAGCCGTACGGCCCGCTGCAGCTCGATCCGGCGACTGCCGTCCTGCACTACGCGCAGGAGATCTTCGAGGGCCTCAAGGCGTACGCGCACGCCGACGGCTCGGTCTGGACGTTCCGTCCGGACGCCAACGCCGAGCGGTTCCAGCGCTCCGCGCACCGCCTCGCGCTCCCCGGGCTGCCCGTCGACTGGTTCGTCGGCTCGATCGACGCCCTCGTCCAGGCCGACCGCGCGTGGGTCCCGACCGGGGGAGAGACAAGCCTCTACCTGCGCCCGTTCATGTTCGCCTCCGAGGCGTTCCTCGGTGTGCGGCCGAGCAAGCATGTCACGTACTGCGTGATCGCCTCGCCCGCCGGTGCCTACTTCGCCGGCGGCGTCAAGCCTGTCAACATCTGGCTCTCGCGCGAGTACGCCCGCGCGGGCGCCGGCGGCACGGGCGCGGCGAAGTGCGGCGGCAACTACGCGTCCAGCCTGCTCCCTCAGCAGATCGCCGCCGAGCACGGCTGCGACCAGGTGGTGTTCCTCGACTCCGAGCAGCACACCTACATCGAGGAGCTCGGCGGGATGAACCTCTATTTCGTCCACGACGACGGCACCATCGTGACCCCGGCGAGCGACTCCATCCTCGAGGGCATCACGCGTGACGCCCTCGGCACCATCGCAGCCGATCTCGGCCACACCGTCGAGCACCGCCGCTTCAGCATCGACGAATGGATCGACGGTGTCTCGAGCGGGCGCGTGACCGAGGTGTTCGCGTGCGGGACCGCTGCCGTCGTCACGCCGGTCGGCGCGCTGCGCTGGGACGGTGGCGAGGTCGTGAGCAGCGAAGGCGACGGTGGCAAGGTCACGATGGCGATCCGCGAGGCGCTCATCGACCTGCAGTACGGCCGTACGCCCGACACCCACGACTGGATGCACCGCGTCGTCTGATCGCGCTGGCGTGGGGCGCCGCGGCGTAGCGCGACGCCCCACGTGGTCGCTCAGCGCACGCGGACCTTTCCGATCCTTCGGTTGTCTGCCGACGACGACCCGACGTACACGGCGGTGGTGCCCTCAGGCGTCACCCAGCCGTGGGTGTCCTCGTCCCAGTACGACAGGGACTCCTTCGGCACTTTGATCGTGATCGTCTTGGAGCGACGGGGCGCGAGTGTCACGCGCTCGTACCCGGCGAGCTGTCGCGGCGGCGACTCGACGCCGGGCAGGCGCCCGACGTACACCTGCGGCACGGCGGTGCCGCGGCGGTTGCCGGTGTTGGTGACGCGGACGCGCACCGACACCTTCTTGCCGCCGCGGTTGCCTTTGACGACCTGCGCTCGTGAGAAGCGGAACTGTGTGTACGACAGCCCGTACCCGAACGCGTACGAGGGCTCGACCCGGTTCTCGAGGAATCCCCGGTAGCCGACGAAGATGCCCTCGTCGTACACCTCGGTGCCCTCGTTGGGCGTCGGGACCTGATCTTCGTTGCGTGGCACGGTGACCGGCAGGCGGCCGGACGGGTTGACGTCGCCGAAGAGCACGTCGGCGATCGCGTTGCCCTGCTCCTGCCCCGGGTACCAGGCCTGAAGGATGCCCCGGACCCCGCGCTGCCAGGACGCGACGGTCGTCGGAGAGCCCGTCGTGATCACGACGATCGTGCGCGGGTTGACGGCGGCGACCTTGCGGATCAGCTGCTCCTGCTCCTTCGGGAGGCCGAGGTTCGGTCGGTCGACGCCCTCGGTCTCGTAGTTGCGCACCACCACGACGGCCGTGTCGGCGTCGTCCGCAGTGTCGACCGCCTCCTGCATCGCCGGGCTGGTGATCGTGTCCGCGTGGGTCCACCAGAACCGGAGCTGGCCGCCCTGGTAGCTGTTGAGCGCCGGTGCGGCGTAGTCGATCGCGACCGCGTGCGGCTCGCCCGCCTCGAAGAAGATCCGCTCGCCGGACGTCCCGAGGTCACCGCTCCGGTCGACGACCTCCTCGCCGTCGATGGTGAGCGTCGCATCGCCGCGGGCGGTGAGCCCGAGCGTGTAGAACCCGTCGGTCGGCGCGGTGAACGTCCCGCGCCACTGCACCGACAGGTCGCCGGTCAGCCCGAAGTCACCTCGTGACGTCGGGATCTTCGGAGAGGCGGCGTTGAACCCCGGGAAGTTCTGGAACCCGAAGTTGATGTTCGCGTTCGGATCATCCTGGACGAGGTGTGGTGCACCGGAGAACGTCGTGTTGCTCCAGTACGTGGCGCTCAGCCCCGTACCGCTGCCGTCCTCGGGTGTCAGCACGGACGACGGGACGGGTGCCGGACCGGGCAACAGGTCTCCTTCGGAGATGCCGTCGGTCCCTGCTGCGTACGAGACGTCGACGCCAGATCCCGCCCGGTTCTCGATGCCCTCGAGCGGGCTGACCGAGGCGGTCGGCATGGAGATCTGGGACGAGCCGCCGCCCTGTGCCGACGTGTTGTCCGCGTCAGGTCCGATGACGGCGATCGACCGCGAGCGGCGGGTCAGAGGCAGCGCCTCGCCGCGCTTCTTCAGCAGGACCGTGCCCTCGGCGGCGACCTTGCGAGCAAAGTCGCTGTTGCGCTCCTTGTCCCACTCGGTCACGACGGGGCGATCGTCGAAGAGCCCTAACCCGATCATCGGGCGCAGGATCCGTCGCGCCATGTCGTCGAGGCGTTCCATCGACACCTCACCAGCTGCGACGGCGGCGACGAGCCGTTCGCCGAAGTTGGCGCTGCCCGGGCCCTGGTCTCCGGGCTGCTCCTGGTCGAGGCCGGCGTTGGCGGCCTGCACGGTGCTGGGCGTCGCGTTGTAGTCGCTCATGATGAACCCGCGGAAGCCGAGCTGCTGCTGCAGGATCGTCGTCATTGCGTCGTTCTCGCACGAGTACGTGCCGTTGAGCTTGTTGAACGAGCACATCATCGCGCCGGGTTTGCCGTCGCGCTGGACGATCCCGAACGGGCGCACATAGATCTCCTGGAGCGCGCGCTCGTCGACCACGGCGTTCACGTTGAAGCGGTCCGTCTCCTGGTTGTAGGCAAACGGGTGCTTGGCGGTCGCGACGACGGGATGCGACTGGATGCCAGCAACCACGGATGCGGCGAGGTTGCCGACGAGCAGCGGGTCCTCGCCGAATCCCTCGAAGCCACGACCCCACAACGGGGTACGGGCGATGTCCGCTGATGGCGCGAGCGAGAAGTTGTGTCCGCTGTCGAAGGCCTCCTGGCCGAGCAGGGAGCCCCACTCCTCGGCGAGGTCGTCGTCGAAGGTCGCGGCGAGCGCGGTGCCCGAGGGGAGCTGGGTCGAGCTGCGGTCGACGGCCGGGTCGGCGATGCGGACGCCGAGCGGGCCGTCCGCCATCGTCGAGGCCGGGATGTCGAGGCGGGCGATGGCGTTGTTGAAGAAGCCGTAGTTGTTGTTGAGCTCGCCGGTCGCGAGGTCGGCCTTCTCCTCGGTCGTCATCTGGGTGAGGATCTCCTCGACCCGCTGCTCGACCTCGGGAGAGTCGTCCCAGTCGCTGGTGCGGTACGAGTGTTCGCGTTGAGCGCCACCGGCGCCGTCACCCGGTGGGGCGGCGGCGCCGGTGGAGGCCAGCGCGAGGGTCGTGGTTGCCGCGACGACGGCTGCGGCGCCGCGGAGCTTGGCTCTATTCATGGCATGTCTCCTCCTGAGGAACCCGAGACACGGTTCCTGCACGCCGTACCCGGACAAATCGGACACAAACGGGGTTCGGGAGGAAGAGAAGTCTCGGCGCGAGGAACGCCGAGTCAGAGTGACTCGCGTGGGCTAGGCGAAGAGGGCGGTGGCCGGGTCGTCGTGCAGTGCGACGACCAACCGGTCGTCGTCCGGGTCGTACGTCAAGGTGACGTCGACACTGCGCTCCAGGGTGGGATCGTCCCCGCCGGCCGAGGCGTCGCCGTAGCCCCTCGCCACGTCGCGGAGCGTGATCGTCGCCGGTCCGACGGGGTCGTTGTCGGGCCACTCCTCGACCATCCGCTGCGCGATGCCGGTGAGCACCGCGTCGTACATCGGAAGCCGCCCGGCCTCGATGCCCGAGACCACGAGCTCGGGCAGTCCGAACCGCGCCAGCCCGTGCGTCGTCGACACGTCGTCCGCCGGATGCTCGAGGACGAACCAGTCGCTCGCGCGGACGACGTCGGGGTGCGGCGCCGTCGAGAGCAGCCTGGGCACCGCCGAGTCGATCACGACGCCGACGTGCTCGGCGGCGAGTGCGCGGGCGGTCGCCTGCGTACGCCGTTGCGTCTCGAGCGCGTCACCCGGTGCTGACTCGCCCGTGACCGCGGTCGCGTACGGGAGCGACTCGGCGAAGCGCACGGCTTTCGGGCTCGACCCGCGCGCGAGCAGCAGGCTCGGGGGCGGGACCGGGGGATCAGCGAGGTCGGACTCCAGCGGCTCGTCGGTGAGCACGACGTAGAGCGCAGACACCGTCCCCGGCACGGGCACGGGTCGGCTCACGAGGACGCCGTCGTGGCGGGGGGAGGCGTCGTGGGGTCGTCGCCGACCTGGACCACGAGCTTGCCGAAGTTCTCGCCGCGCAGCATGCCGAGGAACGCGGCCGGGGCGTTCTCGAGGCCCTCGACCACGTCCTCGCGGTAGCGGATCTTGCCGTCGGCCAGCCAGCCGCGCACGTCTTCGAGGAAGTCGCGGTAGTGCGCCCGCACGAACTCGCGCTGGATGAAGCCACGCACTGTCAGGCTCTTGGTCAGGATGCGGCTCATCAGCATCGGGACACGGTCGGGGCCGTCGGGCAGCGAGGTCGCGTTGTACTGCGAGACCAGACCGCACACGGGGATGCGCCCGAACTCGTTCATGCGGGGAAGCACCGCGTCGAACACCTTGCCGCCGACGTTCTCGAAGTAGACGTCGATGCCTTCGGGTGTCGCTGCGGCGAGGCTGTCGACGAAGTCGGGGGCGGTGTGGTCGAGCGCCACCTCGAAGCCCAGCTCGTTCTTGACGTACGCGACCTTCTCGGGGCCGCCGGCGATGCCGACGGCGCGAGCGCCCTTGAGCTGCGCGATCTGGCCGACCGCCGAACCGACCGGACCTGCGGCCGCCGCGACGACGACCGTCTCCGAAGGCCTCGGTGCGCCGATCAGCAGCAGCCCCGCGTACGCAGTGAAGCCGGGCATCCCGAGCACGCCGAGAGCGGTCGAGATCGGCGCACGGGTCGGGTCGAGCCTCCGGACGGCCTTGTCGGACGCGACAGCGTACTGCTGCCATCCGGTGTGGGCGAGGACGATGTCGCCAACGTCGACCATGTCAGTCTTCGAGGCGATGACCTCGCAGACCGTCCCGCCTTCCATCACGCCGCCGACCGGGACGGGTTCGGCGTACGACTCGGCCTCGGACATTCGGCCCCGCATGTACGGGTCGAGGGAGAGGTAGATCGTCCGCAGGAGCACCTCGTTCTCGCCAGGTGAGGGCGTCGACTCCAGAGCGAGCGCGAAGTTCTCGGCCGTCGGTTCGCCGTGCGGTCGGCTCGCGAGCCTCACAGTGAGGTTGGACTCGGACGCAGGGGTTGTGGTGGAAGTCATGGTCCGGCCAGTCTAGAGTGGCTTCATGCCTCGTGTGACCGGCCTCTTCATTAGACAGCGCGTCTGACCTACCTCCCAGGTCCGACGCGCAGCCTCTCGTACTCCGAGGGGCATTTTTTATGGGCGGGCGCACCTGCCCACTCGGGAGGAGACACCGGACACGGACCCGAGCAGGAGAACGAGATGACCGAGCCGACCCGCACCGAGGCGGACCCGACCTTCCACGTGTACGACACGACGCTGCGTGACGGCGCTCAGCAGGAGGGCCTCAACCTCTCCGTCGCCGACAAGCTGGTGATCGCCCGCCACCTCGACGCGCTGGGCGTCGGCTACATCGAGGGCGGCTGGCCGGGCTCCAATCCCAAGGACACGGACTTCTTCGCGCGTGCCCGTACGGAGCTGACACTGCAGCACGCGACCCTGGCGGCGTTCGGCGCGTCCCGGCGCGCGGGCGTGGCCGCCGCGGACGACCCGCTGGTCGGCGCGCTGAGAGAGTCCGGCGCGTCGGTGGTGACGCTCGTGGCCAAGAGTCACGACCGACACGTCGAGCTGGCCCTGCGGACGTCGCTCGAGGAGAACCTCGCAATGGTCCACGACACAGTCACGCACCTGCGGGCGCACGGGCAGCGGGTCTTCCTCGACTGCGAGCACTTCTTCGACGGCTATCGCCAGAACCGTGCGTACGCGCTGGAGGTCGTCCGTACGGCCGCGGAGGCGGGCGCGGAGGTCGTCGTGCTGTGCGACACCAACGGAGGCATGCTCCCGCACTGGGTCGGCGAGATCGTCGGTGATGTGGCGGCGTCGACCGGCGCGCGGCTCGGCATCCACGCGCACAACGACACCGGGTGCGCGGTCGCCAACTCGCTCGCCGCGGTCGCCGCGGGTGCGACGCACCTGCAGGGGTGCGTCAACGGATACGGCGAACGCACCGGCAACGCCGACCTCGTCACCTGCGTCGCCAACCTCGAGCTCAAGCTGGGCCAGAAGGTCGTCCCGGCGGGCGCGCTGCGCGAGGCGAGCCGGATCGGCCACGCGATCGCGGAGGTCACGAACTACCCGCCCGCGGCGCGCCAGCCGTACACGGGCGTCTCTGCGTTCGCGCACAAGGCGGGCCTGCACGCGAGCGCGATCCGGGTCGACCCCGATCTCTACCAGCACATCGACCCCGAGCTCGTCGGCAACGACATGCGGTTGCTCGTCTCGGAGATGGCCGGGCGGGCGACGATCGAGCTCAAGGGCAAGGAGCTCGGCTTCGACCTCAGCGGAGACACCGAGACGCTCTCGCGCGTCACCGACGTCGTCAAGGTCCGCGAGCAGGCCGGCTACACGTTCGAGGCGGCCGACGCCTCGTTCGAGCTGCTGCTCGCGGAGGTGGTCGAGGGTGCGCGTCCTTCGTACTTCGACGTCGAGTCGTGGCGGGTCATCACCGAGTCGCACCACGCCGCCGGTGAGGAGGCGCCGTCCGAGGCGACCGTCAAGATCGTGGCCGGCGGGCAGCGCTACGTCGTGACGGGGGAGGGCAACGGACCGGTCTCCGCGCTCGACCACGCACTGCGGCAGGCGATCGAGCGGGCGTTCCCCGACGTCGCGTCGTTCGGACTGAACGACTACCGCGTGCGCATCCTCGACGAGGCCGGCGGTACGGACGCCGGCATCCGCGTGCTCATCGGCACCACCGACGGCACCGACACGTGGACCACGGTCGGCGTCGGTCACAACATCGTCGAGGCGTCGTGGGAGGCGCTGCTCGACGCGTTCACGTACGGGCTGCGCCGCGTCCTGACCTGACGTACGACCCGACAAAAGGACCCGACGTTTCACCCCCAGATCCGGGGTGAAGCGTCGGGTCCTTTTGTCGGGTCGTACGTCAGCAGGTCACCAGTTGGTGGCGCCGCGGGGGAGCTTCACGTGGGACGGGTGATACAGGTACGAGACGCCGTCGGTCGAGTCCTGCCACACCTTCTCGAAGTTCTCGCGGGTGTAGACGTTGCGGACCGCCTCGTTGCTGTTCGACGCAGGGTCGTTGAGGATCGGGTCGCCGTCGGCGGTGAACCCGATGATGACCATGAGGTGGCCGTCGGTCTCGTAGCCCGCCTCGGGCATCTCGTCGAGGTCCCACGAGAGTGACGTGATGACCGGGATCCCGGCGGCAACGAGCCGCTCGGCCTCCGCGAGCGACCGCAGCCGCGTCACGAACGTGTCAAGGCCGAACGTATGGGCGTACGCGGCGTTGAAGGGCCAGTTGCCGGCGCCCTCGTACGTGTAGTCCCACGTCATCATCGCCGCGTAGTCGACCTGCGGGTCGCCGTTGGGGGCGACGATGTCGCGCAGCTCGTGGCGCGGGACCTGGTGCTTCTTGCCCCAGTAGTACTGCACCATCGTCGTGGAGGTCGGGGAGCACCAGACCTGGCCGCCGCCCCCGAACTCCGGGTACTCGCCCTTGTGGATGTTCTGCGAGAACCGCGGCACGTCGAGCTCGACGTGCCGGCCGAGCGTGAAGTCGCTGGTGACGCCGTCGTCGCCACCGAGCAGCTCGTTGGTCATCGTCGTGACGCCGTTGAGCCGCGGTGTCGCGTGGCTGCCCTCGGGACGCAGGAGCGTCACCCGGGTCTGGTAGGCGACGGGCTCCTTGCCGGTACGTGCCGAGAACGTGTCGGTGTAGACGGTGGCGTCGGTGTCACCCTGGCCGTTGAGCGAGGTGCGGTGGATGTCGCCGCCCTCGAAGTCGTCGCCCGAGGCCCAGCGCCCCAGGACGTACCACTTCGTCCACGTGCCATCCGGGCGCTGGCCGCGGAACGTGGTCTCGACGAAGGTGCCGGTCGGCGTGATCGCATTCCAGGAGGTGATCGACTCGTCGATCGCGTAGCCGGGAGTCATGACGGGTGACGTCCAGGTGCCGTACTCGTACGTCCGGGCGGCGCCGTCGCCGTGCGGGTCGGCGTAGGTGGTGGTCTGGGTCGTACGGGGCGAGACGACCAGGCTCCCGCCGGCGCCGGGGCGTACGCCGTCCCAGCTGCCCTCGCGGAAGTCGGCGATCCCGTCCCAGTGCTCGGTGGTGATCTGGGTCGTGGCGGGCTCGACAGCGGGCGCCGATGACGGCGCGGCGGTCGCCGGGGCCGTCAGGGTGAGCAGGGTGGCGAGACTTGCGATACCGATCGATGTCTTGCGGAACATGGCCGCTCCTCAGGGTCGTGAAGGCGAGGATCCTGTCGCGGGACCAGAGTGGCAGGGAAACCGCCCTCTCCGCTAGAGGTGCGGGGAGGTGTGATGGGGAGTCGATGCCGTCAGATGAGGAACGTATCTCGCCGCATTCTCAGGCGGGCTGCAGCCGCACCACCGTCGACGCCGAACGCGACCGCCGCGTGTTGCGGGTGCGCTGGACCAGTCGCGAGTGCCGGTCGAGCGCGGCGTGCGGGTCGCGGTAGACCGGGCCGAGCGCGATCGCCCCGGCTGCTGCTGCCTGGACCTCGGCGCCGAACCGCGACAGCGTGATCGGCACGGGCCCGAGCCCCGTCGTGCGGCGGAACGCGTCGAGCACGACCGACGCGGCGGCCGGGTATGCGGTGAAGGCCTGGCCGGCGAGGACGACGCGGTCGGGGTCGAGGAGGTCGCGGATGATCGCGACCGCGCGGCCGAGGTGGTCGGCGCGGTCGATGAGGAGCTCGTGCGCGTCGACGTCCCCGGCGAGCGCGGCGGCATGGACCAGCTCGACATCGGGCCGTTCGACGATGCCGGCGGCCGCAGCCCGCGGGCCGATCGTGGCGACGGTGGCGCCGAGGCAGCCCCGTGCGCCGCAGCGGCACGCGGCGTCGGAGGTCGTCGGGAGGTGCGTGACGCTGCCCGTACGGCGTCCACTGGAGGGGATGACCCCGTCGTGGACGGTCGCGACGCCGACGGTCTCGCGTGCATAGACGTACGTCGTCGTCCCGTGCGCGTGCTCGGGTGAGAAGAGGAGGTCGGCGGCGGCGACAGCGGCGACGTGGTCGGCGGTCGAGGTGGGCAGTGTGGTGGTGTCGCGCAGCGTCCGACCGGCGACGGCGGGGGAGCGGTCGAGAGCTTCCCACGGTGCGACGACCGCGGCGGCGATGAGCGTACGGCCGCCGATCCCGGCGTGCAGTCCGATCAGACGGCGGGCGGCGGCCTTGACCAGGTCGGCGTCGCCTCCGCGGGTCGGGAGGTGGGCGACGCCGAGCACGCGGCCGCGCAGGTCGGTGAGCGCGACGGTCGTGACGAGGCGCCCGATGTGGACGGCGCCGGCGGCGAGCAGGCGGTCATCGACCTCGACGGGGACGCTCGGGCGGCCGACGTGCCCGGAACGAGTGCAGTCGGGTCGCTCGCGTAGCAGGCCGCGGCGGACGAGCGAGGTGACCTGACGGCCGATCGTGGCCGCGCTGAGACCCGTGGACTCAGCGATCTGGTCGCGGAAGGCGACGCCGTGGTGGAGCACGGTGCGGAGCACGAGCCCAGCGGTTGAGCTGTCCTGCGTCATGGTGTTCACGTGCCCTCGCTTCTCCCCGGGGTGACAAGGCATCCGTTTCAAGACGTACTACTAAGTGCATAAAGTTAGGTGACAAGAAGGACCTTATCCGGACACGAGGGTCGTGTGCAGGTGTCTCGGACGCCGAGAAGGCGCGTGTCGCGTTGAGGTCACGGTGAGCGCAACCCTCCGCCACCCCCGTACGAGCAGGCATCGTGGGCGGTGACGGAGCGGGTGGAGGGCAGACGGCGGCTCTCCACCCGCCCGGTCTCGGGGTCAGCGGGTACCACCCGGGACGTCATACGAATTGAGGGTCGGGACCCACCGTTCGTATGACGTTGCGGGGTGGGGTCAGGCGGCGGCCAGGACGCGGTCGTAGTCCGCGAGGAGTCGCACGCGCAGGGCGGCGGCGCGCTCGGCGTGCTCGCGCTGCAGCCGGACGTACCCGGCCTTGCCCTCCGCCGTCTCGATCCGTACGGGCTCGTAGCCCAGCGCGGCGAGGTCGTACGGCGCCGCGCGCATGTCGAGCTCGCGCACGTCGCGGGCCAGCGCGAAGCAGTCGAGCAGCAGGTCGGAGTCGCCGTACGGGACGAGCTTCATCGCCCACTTGTAGAGGTCCATGTTGGCGTGCAGGCAGCCGGGCTGCTCGAGCGCACGCTGCGTCTCGCGGCTCGGCGCGAGCGCATTGCGCGGCACCGCGTCGGGCGTGAAGAACCGGAACGCGTCGACGTGGCTGCAGCGCAGCTGGTGCGACTCGACGACGGCGTCGGTGCCGTCCGCTCCGAGACGCAGCGGCCATGCCGCGTGGCGTACCTCGTCGGGCGTCTGCCGATAGACCATCGCCCACTCGTGCAGCCCGAAGCAGTCCAGCCGCGCCGTGCGCCCGGCCGTCATCGCGAGCAGGCCGCGGATCCACTCCATGCCCTCGCGGCGGCTGGCGAGGCGGCTCACGTCCGCCCCCACGGCCGTACGGCCCTCGGGGAGGTCGACGGTGCGGTACGACCCGAGCGCCGCGTACTCCGAGGCGTCGCCCCCGAGCAGCACCCCCACGCCGGGATGCCAGCGAGTCAGGCGCGCGGGCTTGTAGCCGTAGTACTCGAACAGGAAGTCGTCGACCGGATGCTTCTCACCGCGACCACGACGCGCCAGCCGGCCCGCGACGTACGGCTCGGCGCGCTCGCGATGCGCGTCGGCCCGCGCCCGCCAGTCGGCCTCGTCGAGGATCATCCACACCGGTCACAGGTCCCGAAGATCTCGAGGGTGTGCGACATCTGGCCGAAGCCGTGCTCAGCGCCGACCTGCTCGACCCACCTCTCCAGCGCCGGGCCCTGGACCTCCGCGGTGCGTCCGCACTCGCGGCACACGAGGTGGTGATGGTGGTGGTCGGTACGGCAGCGGCGATAGAGCGTCTCGCCGTCGTCGCTGCGCAGCTGGTCGACCTCGTCGGCGTCGGCGAGGGCCTGGAGGTTGCGGTAGACCGTCGACAGCCCGACCGACTCGCCGCGGTCGCGCAGCGCGTCGTGGATCTCGCGGGCGCTCGCGAAGCCGTCGAGGTCGTCCATCACCGCGGCCACCGCACGGCGCTGGCGGGTCGTACGGACGGGGGTCTCGGTCATGCTGCCTCCTCCACGGGCACCGGGACGGGCGTCTCGCGCCGTCGGTGCGAGCGTACGAGATGGCCGAGAGGCGCCACCGCGAGGAACACCGCGAGCGCCACGATGACGATCGTCGGGCCCGGTTGCGTGTTGATCTGGTAGCTGCCGAGCACGCCGGCGACGGCGGCGAAGGTGCCGATCACCATCGCCAGGACGAACGTGCCACGGAAGCTGCGGGTGACCTGCTGCGCCGCCGCGACCGGGACGACCATCAGCGCCGAGACGAGCAGCAGGCCGACGGTGCGCATCGAGACCGTGACGGTGACGGCCGCGAGCACGGCGATGAGTAGCGCGTACGCCCGTACCGGCACGCCGGACACCCGGGCGTGCTCCTCGTCCTGGCACACGGCGAACAGCTGCGGCGACAGGCCCGCGGACAGCAGCATCACCACCGCACCCAGGACCACCACGATCGTGAGGTCGGTGCTGTCGATGGTCGTGATCGAGCCGAACAGATATCTGTTGAGCGTCGCCGCCGAGCCGCCGGCGAGGTTCGTGAGCATGACGCCGCCGGCGATCCCGCCGTAGAAGAGCAGCGCCAGCGCGACGTCGCCGCTGGTGCGGCCGTACGTACGCATGAGCTCGATCGCGACGGCGCCGATGATGCTCACGATCACGGCGGTCACGAGCGGCTGCGTGTTGGTGAGCAGTCCAGCCGCGACCCCGGTGAGGGCGATGTGGCCGATGCCGTCGCCGAGCAGGGCGAGACGGCGCTGGACCAGGTACGTCCCGATGGCGGGTGCGGTCAGTCCGGTGATCAGCGCAGCGAGCAGCGCCATCTGCATGAAGTCGTACGAGAGGATCTCGTTCACGTCGGCCACGCTCCTGACTCCTCGATGCCCACGTGGTGCGTAGGGAGCACGAGGTGGGGGTGGTGCTGGTTGTGGGGCTCGGCCTCGGCGGCGAGGTTGCCGCCCGAGCACGGGCCGTCATAGGCGACGCGTCCGTCGCGCAGCACCACGGCGCGGTCGATCATCGGCTCGAACGGGCCGAGCTCGTGGGCGACCATGAAGATCGCGCGGCCTTCGCCGAGCAGGCGGGCAAAGAGGTCCGCGAGCGCGACCTGGCTGCGTGCGTCGACGCCCGCGGTCGGCTCGTCCAGCACGAGCAGGTCGGGGCGCGATGCGAGACCGCGCGCGATCATGACCCGCTGCTGCTGGCCGCCCGACAGCTCGGCCGCGGGCGACCCGGCGTACTCGACGAGGTCGACGAGCGCGAGGGCCTCGGCGACGGCGGCCTTGTCGTCTCGCGAGGCGAGGCCCACGACCGGTCGGCGCGAGAGGCGGCCACTCATCACGACCTCGTGCACCGTCGACGGCACGCCGGCGGCAGCCGTGGAGCGCTGCGGGACATAGCCGATGCGCTGGTGCTGGCGGAACCGGCGCAGCGGCGCCCCGAACAGCCGCACCTCGCCGGCGGCGACCGGGATCACGCCCATCGCCGCTCGCATCAGCGTCGTCTTGCCCGAGCCGTTGCTGCCCAGGAGCACGACGAACTCACCCGGCGCGACGGTCAGCGACACTCCGCGGACCACCTCGCGCCCGGCGAGGGAGACATGGAGGTCGTGGACCGCCAGTGGTGCGGCGTCGGTCATGAGCAGCGGTTCGCCTTCTGGAGAGCGGCGAGGTTCTGCCGCATGAGCGAGAGGTAGGTCTCGTCCTCGGTCGCGTCGCTCAGCCCCTCGATCGGGGAGAGGATAGCGGTCGCGACGCCGGCTTCGCGGGCGATCGTGTCGGCCGTACGGGGGCTCGTGAGCTCCTCGGTGAATACGGTCGTGATGCCCTCGGACTTCACGAGCTCGATGATCTCGGCGAGCTGCTGGGTCGACGGCTCCGTGTTGGGCTCGATCCCTGCGATCGCAATCTGCTCGAGGTCGTACGCGTCGGCGAGGTAGCCGAACGCGGCGTGGCTGGTGACGAACGTGCGCGTCTCGCACTGCGCGAGGCCGGTACGGAAGTCCGTGTCGATCGCGGTCAGCTCGGCGTCGAACGCGTCGGCGTTCTCGCGGTAGGCCTCGGCGTTGTCCGGGTCGATCTCGGCGAGGCGGTCGGCCACGGCGTCGGCGATCGCCGCCATGCGCTTCGGGTCGAGCCACACGTGCGGGTCGGTGGCGCTGTGGTCGTGGTCCTCCTCGGCGTGGCCGGGCTCCTCGCCCTCGATGTGCGTGTGGCCGTCGTCGGAGGCGTCGAGCAGGTCGACCACGTCGGCGACGTCGAGGAGCGCGTCGGCGTCGAGCTCGGCCTGGTCGATCGCGTCGTTGACCTGCGGCTGGAAGTCGTCGAGATAGACGACGAGGTCGGAGTCGCGGATCTCGCCGAGCTGGCGTGGAGTCAGCTCGGCGTCGTGAGGCTCGACGCCGGGGCTGGTCAGGTTGTCCACGTCCACCATCGTGCCCCCGATCCGCTCCGCCGCGTACGCAAACGGGTACGCCGCAGCGGTCACGCGCACCGCGTCGCCGGAGCCGCCGCCGTCGGAGCCGCAGGCCGCGAGGACGAGAGCGAGCGGGGCGACGGCGAGCACGGCCAGGGGGCGGCGCAGAGTCCGACGCAGCGAGGAGGGGCGAGGCATGACGGCAGATTATTGCATTTGGGAATCATTCTCAAATCAGTTTGCCGTGGCATGGCTCATCGTGATCGCCGAGCTGGTCATCGCCCCCTAAAAGACCGGTCTCAGCCCAGCACGGCGGTGAGGAAGCGCCCGACGGCCACGGCGACGAGGATGCCGACCACGAGGAGGCGGAGTCGCGCGAGGCCGGACGTCGGGTCGGGGGACCGGTATGCCATCCAACCCACGAAGGCGACGAGGACGAGCAGCGCGGGGATGCCGATCCACGGCGTGGCAGCCAAGCCGGTGATGAGCAGCACGGCCGCCACGACCGGGACAGCGACGCGCGCGCCGCGAGACATCAGCATGCGCTCGTACGGATCGCTCATGGCCGCCATCCTGCCGTACGGGCCCGGGGCGCCACTAGGCTGCGCGCGTGCTGGTCATCACGCGTTTCCGCGCCCCTTCCGAGCGAGCCGACGCCTTCGCCGCCGAGCTCCGCGCCGTGGTCGACGCGCTCGCCGCTCGTCCCGGCTACGTCCACGGCTTCGCCGGACGCAACCTGGACGACCCGACCCTGTGGACGCTCACCACCCGGTGGGAGAACGTCGGCGCCTACCGCCGTGCGCTGTCCTCGTACGACGTCAAAGTCGCGGCCGCGCGGCCGTACGCCCACGCGTTGGAGGAGCCGAGCGCCTACACCGATGCGTACGAGGATGTCGTCGACGACGACCCGACGGCGCGCCGTTGAGAGGGAATAGGTGAGCGGCGTCACATCTTGGGTGTCGGTATGAGCGTGAACGACATCATCCTGGGAGACGGGCTGCGCACCAGCCCGCAAGGTTTCGGCGCGATGGCGCTGACGACGGTGTACGGCGGAACCGACCCCGAGAGCGCCCTCGCGACGCTGGAGCACGCCGTCGACGTCGGGGTCACGTTCGTCGACACGGCGAACGTGTACGGCAACGGAACCAACGAGGAGCTCGTCGGCCGGCTACTCGCGAGCCGCCCGGGCCAGGTGCAGGTCGCGACGAAGTTCGGGGTCGCCGGCAACATCCGCGTCGGCGAGCGTGCCGCGCGTGGTGACGCCCCGTATGTCCGCGAGTGCGCCGAGGAGTCGCTGCGGCGGCTCGACACCGACGTGATCGACCTGTACTACCTCCACCGGGTCGACACCCAGGTCGAGATCGAGGAGACGGTCGGCGCGATGGCCGAGCTCGTCGCGGACGGCAAGGTCCGCCACCTCGGAGTCTCGGAGGTCACGGCCGACGAGCTGCGTCGCGCGCACGCCGTGCACCCGATCGCGGCCGTGCAGAGCGAGTGGTCGATCTGGAGTCGCGACGTCGAGCGTCACGTCGTGCCCGCCGCCGCCGAGCTCGGGGTCGGCTTCGTCCCGTACTCGCCGCTGGGGCGGGGCTTCCTCGCCGGCTCGGTCGGGACAGCGATCCCCGAGGGTGACATGCGCCGGACCTTCCCGCGCTTCGACGCCAGCAACCTCGACGCCAACCAGGTCGTGGTCGAGACCGTACGCCGGGTGGCGGGCGAGATGGGCGCGACGCCGGCGCAGGTGGCGTTGGCGTGGGTCCACGCGCAGGCAGAGCGGTGGGGCCTGCCCGTCGTGCCGATCCCCGGCACGCGCAGGGCTGAGCGGGTCGATGAGAACCTCGGCGCGCTGGCCGTACGGCTCGATGCCGACATGATGGCGACGCTGGACGAGGTGTCCGCTGCGGTCGTGGGCGGTCGGTCGGCCGATCCGACGTGGGTGTCGGCGGGTCGGGAGTAGGGGTCTCGACAGGCTCGACCATCGGGGGGTCTCGACCAGCGGGGTCGAAACCGCGGGGTCACTCTGCCCCCCGAGGGCGTCCGGTAGCCTGGACCGACCCACTCGGGCGCGGCACGCCACGGCGCGCCGCCGATGCCCGCCGACACCCAGCCGGAAAGCGAGTTCTCTCGTGCCTGCCTCCGTCATCGACAACGTCGTCAGCCTCTCGAAGCGCCGGGGGTTCGTCTTCCCCAGCGGTGAGATCTACGGAGGCACCCGCTCCGCCTGGGACTACGGTCCGCTGGGCGTCGAGCTCAAGGAGAACATCAAGCGCCAGTGGTGGCGTGCGATGGTGCAGCGCCGTGACGACGTCGTCGGCCTCGACTCCTCGGTGATCCTGCCCCGCAAGGTGTGGGAGGCCTCCGGCCACGTCGACGTGTTCACCGACCCGCTGATCGAGTGCCAGCACTGCCACAAGCGCTTCCGCCAGGACCACCTCCAGGAGGCGTACGCGGAGAAGAAGGGCATCGCCGATCCCGACGACGTCGCGATGTCCGACGTCGTCTGCCCGCACTGCGGCACGCGTGGCCAGTGGACCGAGCCGCGCCAGTTCTCTGGCCTGCTCAAGACCTTCCTCGGCCCGGTCGACTCCGAGGAGGGCATGCACTACCTCCGCCCGGAGACCGCTCAGGGCATCTTCGTCAACTTCGCGCTCGTGATGGCCGCCGCGCGCAAGAAGCCGCCGTTCGGCATCGCGCAGATGGGCAAGTCCTTCCGCAACGAGATCACGCCCGGCAACTTCATCTTCCGCACCCGTGAGTTCGAGCAGATGGAGATGGAGTTCTTCGTCAAGCCCGGCACCGACGAGGAGTGGCACCAGTACTGGATCGACGAGCGCATGCGCTGGTACACCGACCTCGGTGTGTCCGCCGACAACCTGCGTCTGTACGAGCACCCGCAGGAGAAGCTCTCGCACTACTCCAAGCGCACCGTCGACATCGAGTACCGGTTCCGCTTCGCCGGCTCGGAGTGGGGTGAGCTCGAGGGCGTCGCCAACCGCACCGACTTCGACCTCGGCACGCACTCCAAGCACTCGGGCAACGACCTCACGTACTTCGACCAGGAGCTCGGCGAGCGCTGGACCCCGTACGTCATCGAGCCCGCGGCCGGCGTCAACCGTTCGCTGATGGCGTTCCTCGTCGACGCCTACCGCGAGGACGAGGCCCCCAACGCCAAGGGCGGCGTCGACAAGCGCACGGTGCTCGCGCTCGACCCGCGCCTGGCGCCGATCAAGGCCGCGGTGCTTCCGCTGTCGCGCAACGAGCGCCTCAGCCCGGCCGCGCGCGACCTGGCCGCCGAGCTGCGCCAGTCGTGGAACGTCGACTTCGACGACGCCGGTGCGATCGGCCGCCGCTACCGCCGTCAGGACGAGATCGGCACGCCGTTCTGCATCACGGTCGACTTCGACACCCTCGACGACAACGCGGTGACGATCCGCGAGCGCGACACGATGACGCAGGAGCGGGTGGCCCTTGACCAGGTCACGGCCTACCTCGCTACGCGTCTGATCGGCGCATGAGGGCGCCTCGTACGGGCCGGCGCGCGGCGTTCGTCGCGCTGGCCGGTGCGACGGCACTCGTGCTCGGTGGGTGCAGCGGCGGCGACGAGGAGCCTGCGAAGGGCGCGTCCGAGGGCACGTCGGCCGTCGACGTCCCGGAGGGCGTGACGCTGACCGAGGCCGGCACCGAGGTCGCGGTCGGCAAGCCAGCGACGGTCGGCTATCCGGTGGGTGAGGCGGCCAGTGCGCTCACTGTGACGGTCGCCTCGGTGAAGCCGGGCAAGGCGAGCGACCTCTCGGGCTACGTCCTCGATCCCGCGTCCGCGGCCTCAACGCCCTACTACGTGTCGCTGGACCTCCGTAACGACGGTCCCGACCCGCTCGGCGGCGCGGCGGTCCCCGTGTACGGGTTCGACTCGACGAAGACGTTCTTCCCGCCGACGACGTTCGCGGGGGAGCCGTTCACACGCTGCCCCGGTGGTGCTTTGCCGAAGACGTTCGACGCAGGCGCGACCGCGAAGGCGTGCTTCGTGCTGCTCGTCCCACAGGGCGCCACGCTGAGCTCCGTGCAGCTGCGGACCGACGACCTCTCGAAGCCGGTCTCCTGGCCCGTGAGCTGAGTCACGCTGGCATGCTTGGTGCATGCGTGAGGTGATGCAGTCGACGAAGCTGGCGGACGTCCTGTACGACATCAGGGGTCCGGTGCTGGAAGAGGCCAGGCGTCTCGAGGACGAGGGCCACCGCATCCTCAAGCTCAACATCGGCAACCCGGCACCGTTCGGCTTCGAGGCTCCCGAGGAGATCCTCGTCGACATCATCGCCAACCTCCACCAGGCCCAGGGCTACAGCGACTCGCAGGGGCTGCTGCCGGCGCGCCGCGCGGTCGTGCAGCACTACGAGGAGCGCGTGCCCGGCATCGACGTCGACGACGTCTATCTCGGCAACGGCGTCTCCGAGCTCATCGTCATGGCGATGCAGGCGCTGCTCGACGACGGCGACGAGGTGCTCGTGCCGATGCCGGACTACCCGCTGTGGACGGCTGCGGTCAGCCTCGCGGGAGGCACGGCGGTGCACTACCGCTGCGACGAGGCTTCCGACTGGAACCCCGACATCGACGACGTCCGCGCCAAGGTCACCGACCGGACGAAGGCGATCGTCATCATCAACCCCAACAACCCGACGGGTGCGGTGTACTCGCCCGAGGTGCTGCGCGACCTCGTGCAGGTGGCGCGCGAGAACAACTTGATCGTCTACGCCGACGAGATCTACGACAAGATCCTGTACGACGACGCCGAGCACACCTGCGTGGCCTCGCTCGCCGAGGACCTCCTGTGCGTGACGTTCAACGGCCTCTCCAAGGCCTACCGGGTCGCGGGCTTCCGTAGCGGCTGGATGATCCTGTCGGGCCCCAAGCACCACGCGCGCTCGTACGTCGAGGGCCTCAACATGCTCGCGAACATGCGGCTGTGCCCCAACGTCCCCTCGCAGTACGCGATCGCGACGGCGCTCGGGGGACGGCAGTCGATCAACGACCTGCTGCTGCCGGGCGGTCGGCTGCTCGAGCAGCGCAACCGGGCGTACGAGCTGCTCACGGCGATCCCGGGGGTGACCTGCGTGAAGCCGAAGGGAGCGCTGTACATGTTCCCGAGGCTCGACCCCGAGGTCTATCCGATCGTCGACGACGAGAAGTTCGCGTACGAGCTGCTGCGGGAGCAGAAGCTGCTCATCGTGCAGGGGACGGGCTTTAACTGGCCGACCCCGGACCACTTCCGCCTCGTCACGCTGCCGCGCGTGGAGGACCTCGAGGACGCGATCGGCCGCATCGCGACGTTCCTGGAGACGTACGCCGCCTGAGTCCCGCGCCGCCGCCCTCGCCACGCCCCGACGCGGCGCCTGTGCGCGCGGTTGCACGCGCCTGGGAGAATGGACGCCATGCCCACCACCGCCCCCGTACGCCCGCCGCTGCGCCTCGGCACCCTCGAGGTCGCGACGCCGGTCGTGCTCGCGCCGATGGCAGGCGTCACCAACGCGGCGTTCCGGCAGCTGTGCGCCGAGCAGGGCGCCGGGCTCTACGTCTGCGAGATGATCACGTCGCGCGGGATCGTCGAGGGCGACCCGATCAGCCTGCGGATGCTCAGCTTCGCCGAGGCCGAGACGGTGCGGTCGGTGCAGCTGTACGGGATCGACCCCGTCTACATCGGCAAGGCGGTGCAGATCCTCTGCGAGGAGCACGGCGTCGGCCACGTCGACCTCAACTTCGGCTGTCCCGTCCCGAAGGTGACCCGCAAGGGCGGGGGAGCGGCGCTGCCGTGGAAGGCGACGCTGCTCGGCGAGATCCTCACCGAGGCGGTGCGCGCGGCGAGCCCGTACGGGGTCCCGGTCACGATGAAG
This sequence comes from Mumia sp. ZJ1417, assembly GCF_014127285.1. Lineage (GTDB taxonomy): Bacteria > Actinomycetota > Actinomycetes > Propionibacteriales > Nocardioidaceae > Mumia. The sequence goes on along the minus strand of NZ_CP059901.1, from coordinate 2,683,383 downwards.
ACCCGCAAGGGCATCGACGACGACCACCTCACGTACCTCGATGCAGGGCGCATCGCGCAGGACGCGGGGTGTGCCGCGATCGCGCTGCACGGGCGTACGGCGGCGCAGCACTACTCCGGTCAGGCCGACTGGGATGCGATCGCGACCCTCAAGCAGGCCGTCGACATCCCCGTCCTCGGCAACGGCGACATCTGGGAAGCCTCCGACGCCCTCGCGATGATCGAGCAGACCGGCGCCGACGGCGTCGTGGTCGGACGCGGCTGCCTGGGGCGCCCGTGGCTGTTCCGCGACCTGGCGGCCGCGTTCGCCGGTGAGCAGGAGACGGCGATGCCGAGCCTCGGTGAGGTGGCCGCCTGGATGCGCCGGCATGCCGAGCTGCTCGCGGCGGACATGGGGGAGGAGCGGGGCTGCATCGAGTTCCGCAAGCACGTCGCGTGGTACCTCAAGGGCTTCCGTGCCGGTGGGCAGATGCGACACGCGCTGGCGACGATCAGCTCGCTGGCCGACCTGGACGCGCTGCTGGCCGACCTTGATCACAACGAGCCGTACCCGATCGGTGAGCTCGGCAAGCCACGCGGCCGTCAGGGCAACCCCAAGCGCGTCGCGCTGCCGGACGGGTGGTTGACCTCGCGCGAGGTCAGCCGCATCGATCCCGCGGCCGAGGACGCCACCTCCGGCGGTTGAGCTAGGCGGAGAGGCCCACCGGGACACCGGCCCGTACGACGGTCCGCGGACGCGACTCGTCCCACAGCACTTCGACGTCGTCCATCGGGTCGGCGGCCAGGGCGACGAGGTCCGCCGGCGAGCCCACCGCGAGCCGACCGAGCTCCGGCCGCCGGAACAGCGCGGCGTTGACCGTTGTGAGCGAGCGCAGCAGGGCCTCGGGCGTCTGCACCTCGGCCTGCAGCTGCAGACCGCGCAGCTGGTCGTTCTCGAGGTCGCCCATCAGGTCGCTGCCGAACCCGACCGGGACACCAGCCTCGGTGGCCAGCGTGATGGCGTCCTTGCCCGAGCCGAGCACCTCGGCGTTCTTGGCGCGACCCACGGGCGACAGCCCGACCTCGTCGGCGCGTCGGGCCATGGAGTCGTACGCGACCAGGGTCGGAACGAGATAGGCGCCGTGCTCGGCCATCGTCCGTGCCGCGGCGGAGTCGATGAGGTTGCCGTGCTCGATCGAGCGGACGCCGTGGGTGACCGAGTGGATGACGGCCTCGCTCGAGTAAGAGTGCGCGGCGACATAGCTGCCGCGCCGGGTTGCCTCGTCTACGACCGCGGCGATCTCCTCCGCCGAGTACTGGGGGATACGGATCGGGTCGACCGGTGACACGACGCCGCCCGACGTCATGATCTTGATGACGTGGGCACCCTGCTGGAAACGCCGCCGGACGGCGCGGCGGAGGTCGTCGACCCCGTCCACGATCTCGTTCATGTGGCCCTCGTGGAAGCACACGTCGAGGTCCGCCGGACGGGGGTCGCCGTGACCGCCGGTCTGACTGAGCGCCGGCCCGCTGTAAAGGTAGCGAGGAGCGGCGACCAGCTGCTGATCGAGCGCCTGCGCGAGGCCGGCGTCACCGCCGGCCACGTCGCGGACCGTGGTGAACCCGCGTGCGAGGGCCGCACCGAGGCGTCTCGTCGCATTGATCGCGACGAAGCTCAGCGCGCGGCGTTCGAGCTCGAGCCCACCCATGCACGTGCTGAACGCGTGGAAGTGGGCGTCCAAGAACCCGGGCACGACCGTGGCTCCGCCGAGGTCGAGCGCCGGTGCCTCGGTCGCCCCGACGCTCCCGATCTCTTCGATGACACCCCTCTCGACGAGGAGGTCGCCCTCGACGACCGAGCCGCTCTCGGGATCGCGGAAGCGACCGTTGCGCAGGACCAGGCTGCCGCTCATACCGCAGCACGATACCGGCGGCGGCCGTCAGCTCTCCCCGAGAGCCTCGCGTGCCTCGCGCGCCAGGGCCAGCTGCTTCTCGGCCAGCCCGCGTACGTCCGCCGAGGCCAGGGAGCGCCCCATCGCCTCGACCGGGCCGTCCGGCGTGTGCACGGTCAGGTCGGCCACGCCGCGCCACCGCTGGAGCGGACCCTGGGTGATCACGACGGACTGCGTCTTGGCGTGCGGGACGACGTCCGTACGGTGCGTCACCCATCCGCGGTCGGCGACGAACGCGTGCGCGTCGGACCCTGCGGACCGGAAGCGCCACCCGATCGGCGCGAACAGCCGCGAGCGTCTCGGAGCGCGAGCCCGCGGGACCGTCTCGGGATCGACGTCGGCGAACAGCTCGCCCAGCACCATCCGGACCTCCTGCGGCGTCGCCACGGGAACGAGCGTCGCGCTGCTGCCTCCGCCGTCGGTGTCGCGTGACGCACCGGCCACGGTGACGTCGGCGCGCTCGAGGTGCAGCGGGCGCCACAGCGCGGCCTGGTGCACGACGACGGCCTGCACCCGGTCGTACGGGATCGTCTGCGAGATCCGCGACAGCAGGCCGCGCGTCACGTGGAGCCCGGTGGGTGCGCGTCGCAGCGTGAAATCCCACTGGGCGATCACGCGCGACATGATCACCTGCCCGGCCCAGAACAGGAACGGCAGCAGGCCGACGATCACGAACCCGGGGAACACGAGGCCGACGACGAGCAGGACGAGCATGAACGCCGCGGGCGTGAGGAACTCCGCCGACAGCAGGGTCGCCACCACCAGCCGCACCGGGCGGACGACGAGGATCGGAGGTGAGAGATCGACGTGCGGTCCTTGCACCGCGACGCCGCCGTCGGGCTGGCCCGGCTCGCCCTCGGCTGTCTGGCTCGGCGCGGGAGCACCGACGGCCTGCGAGCCCGCCTCGTAGGCGCGCTGGAGCAGGAGGTGACGCAGGCGGTCGGCGTCGCTGTGGCGCAGGTACTGCAGGGAGAGCCGCGAGTCGTCACCGCCCGCGAGCTCGATGCGCAGCTCGCACAGGCGGAAGATCCGGGCGGCGAAGGGCTCGGCGATGTCGACCGACTGGATGCGCTCGTACGGGGCACGCCGTGACTTGCGCGTCAGGATGCCGCTCTCGATGCGGATCTCACGGCCGTCGATGAAGTAGCGGGTGAAGCGCCACGAGAGGTAGCCGAACACGACCCCGAGCAGCGCCGCCACGCCGACGAGCGCCAGGCCGACCCACAGGACCGAGAGCAGGCTGCGGTCGCCGCCGCCCTCGAGGACGTCGCGGCCGAAGGCGAACAGGCCCGCGGCGACCCAGATCCAGACCCGGACGAACGCGCTCGCCGGGTGCGTACGCTGCCCTTGTGCCGCCGGCGGCTGCTCGAACGGGGCGGCCTGCGGCTCAGATTCCGGAGCCACGGGTCTTGCCCAGCTCGGTGAGGCGGTCGCGCAGACGGACGGCGTCGTCGGCGGTCACCCCGGGGATCACCGCCGAGGTGTTGGACGACGCCGTGTGCAGCGAGACCTTCGCGATGCCGTAGGAGCGCTCGATCGGGCCGGCAGTCACGTCGACGTACTGGACTCGCCCGTACGGGACGGCGACGATCCGCCGCCACGCGACACCGTGGCGTACCCACAGGTCCTCGGCGTTCTCGGCGAACCCCCACGCGGCCTGGTTGCGTGCCGCCCAGAGCCAACCCCAGACGATCCCGGCGACGGCGGCGACCGCGATGAGCGCCACGAGCCACCACCACTGGAGGAGCAGGGCGACGGCGACGCACGCGATCACGGCGGGGATCGTGATCCAGAGGACGAGCATCAGCCGGTGGAGCGTACGGAGCTTGACCGAGACCGGCTGCCACGCACCTGCAGGCGGGTCGAAGAGGGAGTCCACGCGCCGACACTACCCGTGCGGCGGCCGAGCCTTGTGCGGGTCGGTCACGATTCCGCACACGCCATGGACGGATAAGTCCTCCTCGGCAACAATAGGCGCAGACCCGGACCCGGGTCGTCTCCACTTCACTCGGATCGTGCGGCCCGTTCCTGCCGCTGAAGGGATGTATCAGTCATGGCATCTGTCACCTTCCAGAAGGCGACCCGCATCTTCCCGGGCCAGGATCGCCCGGCCGTCGACGAGCTCGAGCTCGAGGTCGCGGACGGGGAGTTCCTCGTCCTCGTCGGCCCGTCGGGCTGCGGCAAGTCCACCTCGCTGCGGATGCTCGCGGGGCTCGAGGAGGTCGACGCCGGCCGCATCCTCATCGGCGACCGCGACGTCACGGACCTCGCACCGAAGTCGCGCGACATCGCGATGGTCTTCCAGAACTACGCGCTCTACCCGCACATGTCGGTCGCCGAGAACATGGGGTTCGCGCTCAAGATCGCCGGCACCCCGAAGGCGGAGATCAAGCAGCGTGTCGCGGAGGCGGCCGAGATGCTGGGCCTCACCGAGTACCTCGCGCGCAAGCCGAAGGCCCTGTCCGGTGGGCAGCGCCAGCGCGTCGCGATGGGCCGCGCTATCGTCCGCTCGCCGCAGGTCTTCCTCATGGACGAGCCGCTGTCGAACCTGGACGCCAAGCTCCGCGTCCAGACCCGCGCCCAGATCGCGCAGCTGCAGCGCCGGCTCGGGACGACGACGGTCTACGTCACGCACGACCAGGTCGAGGCGATGACGCTGGGTGACCGCGTCGCGGTGATGAAGGACGGCGTGCTCCAGCAGATCGACACGCCGCGCGCCACGTACGACAAGCCGAACAACGTCTTTGTGGCGGGCTTCCTCGGCTCGCCGGCGATGAACCTCTTCGACGTGCCCGTGACCGAGGGAGGCGTGAAGGTCGGCGACACCGTGGTGCCGGTGGCACGCGAGGTGCTCGCGCAGACAGACTCCCCGGTGGTCACGCTCGGCGTCCGCCCGGAGGACATGACGCTCGGCGACCGCGGCATCGCGACCGTGGTCGACGTGGTCGAGGAGCTGGGTTCCGACGCGTTCGCGTATGGCCACACCAAGCACGGGGAGAACGACCAGACCCTCGTCTCGCGCGTCAACTGGCGTACGCCTCCGCAGATCGGCGAGGTCGTCAACCTCACCGCCGATCCCGAGCGCGTGCACGTCTTCTCGAAGGAGACCGGGCTCCGTCTCGGCTGAGGCCGAGGTCCCGTCCCCGATTCGGGCGGTTCTCCACCGAACCTGCGACCGGGTTCGGTGGAGAACTGCCCGAATCGCGGACGGGACGGGACCCTCAGAAGCCCTGCCAGGCGGGCTTGCGCGCGAACGTGTGCCGGTAGTAGTCCGCGAAGTCCAGGCGCGACGCCGCCGCGTCGTCCACGAACACGGTCGCGTGCGGGTGCCACTGGAGGATCGACGCGGGGCAGCGCGCCGACAACGGCCCCTCGACCGCGGCCGCAATCGCGTCGGCCTTGCCCTCGCCGGTCGCGACCAGCACGAGGTGGCGCGCCTCGCGGATGGTGCCGAGGCCCTGGGTCAGCACATGGGTCGGCACCTCGTCGACGGAGGCGAAGAAGCGCGCGTTGTCCTGGCGGGTCTGCTCCGTCAGCGTTTTGGGCCGGGTGCGTGACGCCAGCGACGACATGGGTTCGTTGAACCCGATGTGACCGTCGGTCCCGATCCCGAGCAGCTGCACGTCGATGCCGCCCGAGGCCGCGATCGCCGCGTCGTAGCGGGAGCACTCGGCAGCAAGGTCGGATGCCTCGCCGTGCGGAGAGTGCACCTGCGCCGGGTAGAGGTCGACGTGCTCGGTCAGCTCCCGCCGGATCACCGCGGCGTACGACTCCGGGTGCGACGCAGGCAGTCCGACGTACTCGTCGAGCAGGAACGCCGTCGCGTGCGCAAACGACAGCCCGTGCTCGCGGTGCCGCCGGATCATCTCCTGGTAGGCGGCCAGCGGCGAGGAGCCGGTCGCCAGCCCGAGCACGGGCGCGGGGCCGCGAAGCACAGCCTCGTACACGTCCGCGACGTGCTGGCCGATCTCCTCGGCGGACGCGCAGATCACGACCTCCACGACGACAGTCCTTCCTCGTCGGACGCACCCTCGGACGCACCCTCGGGCGCGGCCAGCTCGGCAGCCCCGAGCGCGGCGGCAGGGTAGGCCTGCGGCAGCGCGGTCGTCCGGTCGCGCAGCCGCAGGCTCGCGACGAACGGCGACACGCCCTCGGTGGCGTCGAGCTGGGCGAACAACGGTTCCATGACCCGTGCGCCGAGCCGCATCACGCCACCGGCGAGGACGACGTGCGCGGGGTCGACGCTCAGGGTGACGATGCGGATCGCCTCACTGAGCCAGTGCACGAACGAGTCACGGATCGCGAGCGCGCGCTCGTCTCCCGCGTCGGCGGCGTCGAACAGCGCAGCCGGCTGCGGGCCGGGACCGCCGTACGGCCACTGGCGGGCGAGCCCGCGGCCCGACGCGTACAGCTCGAGGCATCCGTGCTGCCCGCACGTGCACCGGGGCCCGTCTTCCACGACGGAGAGGTGCCCGACCTCGCCGACCACCCCGTACGCTCCGCGGCGCAGGCGCCCGTCCAGCACGAAGCCGGCAGCGAGCCCGGTGCCGACCGAGATGAGTGCAACGTCATCAGGCTGCCCCTGCTCGGAGAGCCACGTGGCGACCCCGCGGGCGGCGGCGTTGACGTCGTTGTTCACCGTGACCGGCACCGACAGCGCGCTCGTCAGGGCGCCGCGCAGGTCAAATGCTGCATCGATGTCGAGGTTGACCGCGTTGGTGAGGACGCCGGCAGCGTCGACCGCCCCCGGGATGCCGGCACCGACGGCGGCCAGCGTCGTCCCAGCCGGAAGCGCCTCGACGAGGTGCTTCACGACCTCCAGCGAGGTCGCGACGACACCCGCAGGGCCGACGACGGTCGGCATCCGCACGTCGGCGAGGACCTCTCCGGGGCGCGTCACGTCTGCGGCGATCCCGTGGACCTTGGTGCCGCCGATGTCGAGCCCGATCCTGACGGCGGTCATCGTTCCTCTCCGGTCGACTCGGCGAGCGCGGACGCGATCGCCGTACCCACGACCCGTGACACCGTCGCCGATGCACCCCACCCGCGGACGACGCGGGGGAGTGTCATGACCTCGGGTGAGGGCCACCCGAGCTCGACGACGAGAGTGTCGGGTCGCTGCTCCACGAGGGAGCGCAGCCAGGTCCACGCGCGGTCGTCGGCGGCGGCTGAGCGAGCCACCACGATGACCGGCCCGTCGTACGAGGCGACCTCCGCGACGTCGAGGCCGCCGTCCGCACCCGGCACGAGCGTCGTCGCGTCGATCCCCAGGTCTCCCCAGGCAGCGCCGCCGACGGCCATGTTGGCGCCGGTCTCGAGCCGGACGACCAGCGGCGTGCCGGGACGAAAGGTACCGATCTCGTCGAGGACGGCAGCAGCCGCCGTACCGCCGAGCGTCAGCCCGCGGTCGACGACGGCGGGATCTGCGGGGACGACGTCGGTCCCGTACGAGGCGGCGAGGGCGTCGACACGGGCGGCAGCGTCGTGCAGCCGCGCGGCGGACAGGTCGCCGGACGCCACCGCGGCGACGATCGCGGCGACGACGTCCCGTACGTCGTCAGGTCCGCGGCCTCTCAGCGACGGGCCGATGCACAGCAGATCGGCTCCCGCGGCGAGCGAGGCGACCGCCGCGGCAGGGATGCCGATCGTCGCGCTCGCTCCTGCCATGTCGAGCGCGTCGGTGACGATCACGCCGTCGAAGCCGAGTTCGTCGCGCAGCAGCCCCGTGAGGATCGCGTGGCTCAGAGTCGCGGGGCGGTCTGCGTCGAGGGCCGGCAGCACGATGTGCGAGGTCATGATCGTGGCGGCACCAGCCTCGATCGCCGCGACGAACGGCACGAGCTCGCGTGCGCGCAGCGTCTCCAGGTCGGCGTCGACCCGGGGGAGCGCGAGGTGCGAGTCAGCCTCGGTGTCGCCGTGGCCGGGGAAGTGTTTGACGCACGCCGCGACGCCCTGCTCCTGGAGCCCGCCGACCCACGCGGCGGTGTGCCGCGCGACGAGATCCGGGGTGTCACCGAAGCTGCGCGTGCCGATGACGGGGTTGCGCGGGTTGGAGTTGATGTCCGCGTCGGGGGCGAGGTTGAGCCAGATGCCGGCGCTCTTCAGCGTGGCGCCGATCGCCGCGGCCACGGCGTCGGTGGTGGCGGGGTCGTCGTACCGGCCGAGCACGGCGTTGCCCGGGTACGGGCTGCCAGTGGCGTAGTGCAGGCGCGTGACGTCGCCGCCCTCCTCGTCCAGCGCGAGGGTCAGAGCAGGGGAGAGGGCGCTGACCTCGCGGGCGAGGGTGAGCGCGTCGGCCGGGTCGGCGGTCAGGTTGTTGCCGTACAGGCAGATCCCGCCCAACCCGTCCTCGACCAGCCCGGGCAGCCAGGCTGGGACGTCGGGGCCCTCGAAGGCGCCGAGAACCACCCGATGCGCGGCGCGGCGCACGGCGGCGTCGGGGCTCATCCCTTGACCGCCCCGGAGACCATGCCGCTGGTCATCTTGTTCTGGACGAACATGAACAGCCCGATCACCGGCACGGCGACGAGTGTGGCACCGGCCATCACTGCTGGCCAGTCGATTGCCTGGTTGGAGACCGTCGTCATGCCCTGCAGCCACAGTGGGATCGTACGGTTGGACGGGTCCATGACGACGGTCGCGAGAGTGATCTCGTTCCAGCACTGGAGGAATCCGTACACGCCCGAGGCGACCAGACCGGGCGCCAGCAGCGGGAACGTGATCGTGAAGAACGCACGGAAGCGGCTGCAGCCGTCCACCATCGCCGCCTCCTCGAGCTCGGCCGGTACGCCGGCGACGAACCCGCGCAGCATCCACACCGTGAACGGCAGGATCATCGCGAGGTAGAGCAGCGTGAGCCCGGCGACCGTGTTGAACAGGCCCCAGCCGGACAGCATCTTGTACTGCGAGATGAACAGCGCCTCCGCAGGGATCATCTGCACGACGAGGATGACGATGATGAACGCGCCCTTGCCGCGGATGCGGAAGCGCGAGATCGCCAGCGCCGCGAGGAACGCGAACGCCAGGCCTGCGACGACCGCGAGGACCGTGACGGTGAGGCTGAGCTGCATCGAGTGCCAGAACGACGCGTCGACCACGCGCCCGTACGCGTCCGTGCTCGCCTCGTCGTTGAACGGGAGCCACGCCGGGTCGGGAGCCCGTAGACGGCTGCTGCTCTGGAACGAGCTGTTGACCATCCAGTAGACGGGGAACGCCCACACGGCCGCGACCAGGATCGCGACGGCGCTGGAGAGCCTGCGGCCCTTGCGAGGACGGCGACGGCGGAGTGTCGGGGTAGCGGGTGCGGTCATGACGCGCGCTCCTCACGCAGCAACGAACGGACGTAGCCGAACGTCAGGACGAGTGTCAGAAGCAGCATGAGCATCGCCACGGCAGAGGCCATGCCGTACTCGCTCTGCGCGACGCCGAGCTGATAGAGGTAGGTGCCGAGCAGGTTCGTCTCGCTCACCGTGCCGCCCGCGCCTTGGAGGTACTTGATCTGCGCGAACAGGCGCAGGTCCCACACGATTTGCAGCAGCATCACGATCGAGAGCACCGGGCGGATCGTCGGCAGGACGATGAAGCGGAACCGCTGGGTCCGCGAGGCGCCGTCGAGCTGCGACGCCTCGAGCGTCTCCTCGGGCACCTGCGTCAGCGCCGCGTACAAGCTGAACGCCACGAACGGCACGCTCATCCAGACCACGATCACGCCGGCGACGAGGAAGAAGGTCCACGGGTTCGCGAGCCACGAGTAGCCGTCGAACGAGGCGAACCCGACCTTCACCAGCAGCCAGTTGACGACGCCGTAGCGGGTGTCGAACAGCCAGTTCCACACCGTCAGGCTGGCGATCAGCGGGCTCGCCCACGCGGCGAGCAGCGAGACCTGCAAGATGATGCGGGCGGCCGTGGACACCTGGCGCATCAGCAGCGCGAGCGCCATCCCGATCACCATCGTCAGGGAGGCCGCGGCGAAGCAGAAGGCCACCGAGCGGGCGATGACGAGCCACGTCGTCTTGTCGGTGAGGACGTGGACGTAGTTGTCGAGTCCGATCCAGCCCGGTTCTGCGGTGCCGAACTGCTGGGCCAGGCCGAACTCCTGGAACGACATGAGGATCTGGCGGACCAGCGGGTAGCCGAGACCGAGGGCCAGCGTGAGCAGCGCAGGGACGAGCAGGAGGTACGGAGCGGGGCGCCGCCGCCGGTTCCGCAGCGGCGGGGGATCCGCCTCAGTCTCCGTCGGGGGCGCGTCGTAGGTCATCGCCTGAGCCATGGTCTGCCTGTCGTGGTGAAGGGGTACGGGGCCCGTCGCGGCGGGGGAGTCGCGACGGGCCCCGTACCTGGTCGTACGTACGGGACGAGTCCCGAGGGCCTACTTGTTGAGGATGGCCTCGAGCTTCGCGTCGTACTCCTTGGCGGTCTTCGCGACGTCCTCGCCGCCGGCGAGCTTGCCGAAGAACTCCTCCATCACCTGCGTCGTCTCGACCTCGGTCCAGTGCGGGGAAGTCGGGGTCAGCTTGGAGTTCGAGGCAGCCGCGATCGACGCCTGAGCGAACTCGTCGTCACCCATCTTGGCCGTGAACTCCGGGTTCGCCGGGCCGAGACCGTTCTCGGCGAGCATCGTCTGGTACTCGTCGCTGTAGATGAGCTTCAGCAGCGCGTACGCCTCGTCCTGCTTCTTGGACTTGGCCGAGATGCCGATGTTGGAGCCGCCCGCGAACACCGGCGCGGCGTTGCCGTCAGTGCCCGGCAGTGCAAAGCCGCCCAGGTCGGTGGCCATCTCCTCGGGGACGCTCCAGCGTGCCCAACCCGGCGCCATGAACATCGCGGCCTCGCCGTTGTTGTACGGAACCCACGCCTCGGCGTCGAGCCCGTCCTTCGGGGCGGCGCTGGCGTTGTCGGAGAGGTTCTTCCACTCCTCGAGGCCCTTGACGCTCTCGGGGGAGGAGAGCTTGCCGACCCAGCTGTCACCCTCCTGGGCGGCGATGTCGCCACCGTTGGCGAACAGCCACGAGATGCCGTTGCGCCAGTCCTGGCCGGGAACCCAGAAGCCCGAGTAGTCCTTGCCGCCCTTGGCCTTGAGCGTGACCGCGGCCTTGTTGAACTCGGCGAGAGTCTTCGGCGGCGTGATGCCGGCGTCGGCGAAGGCCTTCTTGCTGTAGAAGACGTAGCGCGAGCCCCAGTAGTAAGGAAGGGCGAACTGCTTGCCGTCGTACGAGCCGGCCTCGACGAAGCTCTCCGGCGCGATGGTGTCGCCGAGGTCGCTCACCTTGTCGGTGAGGTCGGTGAACGCGCCGACCGATGTGAAGGTCGCCGCCTGCGTGTTGCCGACCTCGAAGACGTCGGGCGTCTGGTTCTCGTCGCTCAGTGCGGTCTGCAGTCGCGGGATCAGCTGGCCCCAGTCGATGCGCTCGATCTTGAGGTCGGTGCCCTCGTTCTGGGCCTCGTACTCCTTCTCGAGCCACTTGGTCAGGTCCTCGGGCGTGTCGGTCTCGCCGGCGAGCCAGAGCTTGACGACCTGGGTGCCCGGCGCGGAGTCGTCGCCGGAGTCGGAGCCGCAGGCGGTGAGGGCGAGTGCGGAAGCCACACCCAGCGCCGCCAGTCGAGTCAGATTCTTCATTTGTTTCGTTCCTTCGGGGGTGAGAGGGCCGCGGCCGGCCATCTGGTGAGGGGTGGGTGACGACACAGGAGTGCGATCGCGTGGCGACGGATCCGGTGTCAGACCACCCCTAGCTGGGCGAAGCGGACCTGAGCCGCTGCACCCGTGAGGACGACGTCCCGCGCGAGCGAGGCCATCCGCACGTCAAGGTTCTCGGCGACGACCGGCATGCTCCGTTCGACCACCGCAGCGCGGACTGCCTCCAGGAGGGGGCCGTCCAGCAGCTCGACGGGGCCGTAGAGCACGACATCGGTGATGCCGAGGGTGGTGACGATGGGAGCGAGGACGGTCCCCAGCGTCGTGCCGACCGTGCGCAGCTCCGCGTCGGCGGCGTTGGGCGCCGCGTCGGCGAGGCGGTCACGGAGGCGAGGGATCGCGAGCACCGTCTCGAGGCAGCCGCGGTTGCCGCAGGCGCACGGGGTGCCGCCGGGCTCGACGACCACGTGGCCGACCTCGCCGGCCGACAGCAGCGGGCCGCCGAGCATCGCGCCGTCCATGAGGATGCCGCCACCGACGCCGAGGCCGATGGCGACGAGCAGGAGTCCGTCGGCGTTGCCGGCGCCGAAGGTGCACTCGGCGAGGGCGGCGATGTTCGCGTCGTTCGCGATCGACACCGGCAGGCCGACGCGGTCGCTGACGATCTCGGCGAGCGGGAGCTCGTACCAGCCGAGGTTGGGGGCCTGACGGACGACGCCTCGGTGGTCGACGACGCCGGGGGTGCCGATGCCGACTCCCAGGACGGGACGCGGGGAAGCGTCGACGAGGGAGCGGACCAGCGCGACGACGAGGTCGACGGCGTCCTCGCCCCGGGCGTCACCGAGCGCGGCGCTGTCTCGCGCGACGATCTGACCTTCGAGATCCATGAGCGCGCCGCGGAGGATCGTGTCGTCGGAGAGGTCGAGCGCGGCGATGAGCACCGCGTCGGAGACGAGACCGAGCAGGGTTGCAGGCTTGCCGGGACGAGCACCGGGCTTGGTGCCGAGCTCGGCGACGAGACCGTCGGCAAGGAGCTCGGTGACCAGGTCGGAGACGGTGACGCGGGTCAGGGACGTGGCGCGCGCGAGGTCGGCGCGACTGAGCGACCCCTCGTCTGCGAGGCACTGCAGGAGCAGCGAGAGGTGGTGCCGCCGGGTGTCGGCGGGCAGCACCTTGTCGGTCGCGCGGCGGGCTGGACGCTGCCGCAGGGGAGGCATCGTCCGGGCTTCGCCGGGGAGGGTGGTCCGCTCGATCACGTTGTTAGTTCAGCCTACTAACAAACCTTCGGTCAAGCGTCGTGGGCATTTCGTTATCTTCGCCTCGCCTCGGCTCGCGCGCCCCGCACCGGCCGTCGGTCGCTCGGTGTCCACGGCGCCGGTCTGGGGGGTGACGTCGCCGGGGCCACATTGACCGGGTACGTCACCAGGTGCGACACTGGGAGACGGCGTAGTCCGCCGTCCCGGCTCGCTTCTCGCGGATCGGCGCGTGCGCCACCTGCTCACTCCCGATGCGAAGGATTCCGATGGCCAAGGCTCTCCTCGGCTACGTGGCGACGCCGAACGTTCACCAGGCCCGCGAGGCGCAGCTCCGACGCCGCATCGCCGATCTCGAGGCCGAGGTGATCCGGCTCAAGCACGAGAACGACGAGCTGGTCGCCGGCTCCGACCTCGGTCCCGTGGACCTCTCGACCGCCGATCTTCTCGAGCCCGCCCGCTCCTGATCCGCGGTTCCCGGTGCGCGTCTCCTGTCGCGCTGCCCGGGCGTGGCGCGACGGACCACCCCCGTCGGTCACCTACTCTGAGGACGGCATCCTTCCCCGCTGCCCGTAGCCGACCGGCTGCACTTCAGCGCCGTCCGACCGTCGTCGTGCGAAGGAGCATGGCTTGCATCTCAAGAGCCTGACGCTGCGTGGGTTCAAGTCCTTCGCGTCCGCCACCCACCTCCAGCTCGAGCCCGGCATCACCTGTGTCGTCGGACCCAACGGCTCGGGCAAGTCCAACGTCGTCGACGCCCTTGCATGGGTGATGGGCGAGCAGGGAGCCAAGTCCCTGCGCGGCGGCAAGATGGAGGACGTCATCTTCGCCGGCACCTCCGCCCGAGCCCCGCTCGGGCGTGCCGAGGTGGTCCTCACCATCGACAACGGCGACGGCGCTCTGCCGATCGACTACGCCGAGGTGACGATCTCGCGGACCATGTTCCGCAACGGCGGTTCCGACTACGCGATCAACGGCAACCCGTGCCGCCTCCTCGACGTCCAAGAGCTCCTGAGCGACTCGGGCATCGGCCGCGAGATGCACGTCATCGTCGGCCAGGGCCAGCTCGACTCCGTCCTGCGCGCGTCGCCGGAGGAGCGCCGCGGCTTCGTCGAGGAGGCCGCCGGCGTCCTCAAGCACCGTAAGCGCAAAGAGAAGGCGCTCCGCAAGCTCGACGCGACCGAGGGCAACCTCACGCGCCTCCAGGACCTCCTCGCCGAGATCCGACGCCAGCTCAAGCCGCTCGGCCGCCAGGCGGAGGTCGCCCGCAGGGCCGCCGTCGTCCAGGCCGACGTCCGTGACGCGCGTGCCCGTCTGCTTGCCGACGACGTCCTTCGAGCGCGTGATCAGCTGCAGTCCGAGCTCGCCGACGAGGAGGCGCTGCGGCTCAAGAGGACCGCCGTCGAGGGCTCCGTCGCCCAGATGCGGACCGAGGAGGCGGCGCTCGAGGACGCGCTGCGCGAGGATGCGCCGCGGATGCAGGCGGCGCAGGACACGTGGTACGGGCTCAACAACCTGCGCGATCGCCTCCAGGGCACGGCGAGCCTGGCCGCCGAGCGGGTGCGCAACGCCGCGGCGATGCCGGCCGACGAACGGCGCGGGCGTGACCCGGAGGAGCTCGAGGAGGAGGCCGGCCGCTTCGAGGCCCAGGAGAAGGCCATCTCCGAGGAGGTCGGCGCCGCCGAGAAGGGGCTCGAGGACGCCATCACCGTACGCAAGGCGGCCGAGGCGGCGTACCAGGCTGAGGAGCGGCGCATCGCCGACCTCGTCCGCGCCGCGTCCGACCGCCGCGAGGGGCTGGCGCGCCTCACGGGGCAGGTCAACACCCTCCGTACGCGGGTGCTCGCCGCCGAGGAGGAGATCGGCCGGCTGGAGGAGAGCCGCGACCTCGCCGAGAAGCGTGCCGAGCGCGCTCAGCACGAGTTCACCGTCGCCGAGACCCAGGTCGCCGGGCTCGACTCCGGAGAGACCGGGCTCACCGCCGAGATTGACGGCGCTGAGGCCGCGCTCGCCGACGCCTCCGACCGCCTCGCCAAGACCACCGACGCGGTTCACGTCGCCGACCGGGAGCGCGCCGGGCTCGAGGCCCGAAAAGAGGCTCTCGAGATGGGCCTGTCGCGCAAGGACGGCGCGGGGGCGGTGCTCGGTGCGTCCGAGCGCCTCGGTGGCGTGCTCGGCTCGGTCGCCGCCGTCGTCACCGTCCAGGCCGGGTACGAGGCTGCGGTCGCCGCGGCGCTCGGACCGGCCGCCGACGCAGTGGCCGTCGACTCCTTGGTCACCGCGCTGTCCGCGGTGGAGTCGCTCAAGGCGACGGAGGACGGTCGCGCCGGGCTGGTCGTCGGATCCGCGCCTGCGACCGACCGCGCCGGCTGGCCGGCGCTGCCCGACGCGGCCACGTACGCGCTCGACGTGGTGGAGGCGCCGCACGGCGTGCTCGCCTCGCTCGGCCGCCTCCTCGACCGGGTCGTGGTCGTCGACGACCTGGCGACGGCCCGCGACGTCGTCGACCGAGAGCCGACCGTCACCGCGGTGACTCGCGAGGGTGACGTGGTCGGCAGCCACTACGTGGCCGGCGGTTCACAGGACATCCCGAGCCTGATCGAGGTGCAAGCCGCGGTCGACCAGGCGGCCGAAGGCCTCCGTGACGTCGCTGGGCGCCGTACGGAGCTGGACGCCGAGGTCGTCCGTCTGAAGGGCCAGCGCGACGAGGCTAAGCAGCGCCTCGACGTGGCCATGGCCAAGCGGCGCGAGTCCGAGGCCAAGGCCAACGCCCTCACCGAGAAGCTCGCCCAGCTCGGCTCGACCGTGAAGGCGGCCCGCGACGAGGCCACCCGCCTCGCGGCCGCGATCACGAACGCTCAGAAGGCCCGCGACGACGCGTCCTCCGGGCTGGAGGCGCTCGAGCAGCGGCTGACCGAAGCCGAGAACGCGCCGGAGGACGAGCCGGACACGGAGCCGCGCGAACAGCTCGCGGAGACGGCCAAGCAGCGCCGCGCGGCCGAGACCGAGGCTCGCCTGGCCCTACGCACGAGCGAGGAGCGTGCCCGCGCGATCTCCGGCCGTGCCGCAGGTCTGCGTCGTCGTGCCGCCGAGGAGCGTGCCGCGCGCGAGCGTGACCGCGTCCGTCGTGAGCGGATGCGCCGCGAAGGTGTCGCCGCGCGTGCGGTGGGCGAGGCGACGCAGGTCGTCCTGGAGCACCTCGCGGTGTCGCTGGCCGCCGCCAAGACGGCGCGCGACGCGATCACGGCGGCGCGCGCGGAGCGTGAGCAGAAGCTCGCCGACGTACGGCGCCGCCTGCGTGACCTGTCCGTCGAGCTCGCGCGTCTCACCGACTCGGTGCACCGCGACGAGGTCGCCCGCGCCGAGCAGCGCCTGCGGATCGAGGCGCTCGAGACGCGAGCGCTCGAGGAGATCGGGATCGAGCCGGACTCGCTCGTCACGGAGTACGGTCCCGAGGCCCTCGTCCCCGTGCCACGTCCCGTCGACGCTGCCGAGGACGATCCCGACCCCGAGCCCGTCCCGTACGTCCGTGCCGAGCAGGAGAAGCGGCTGCGTGCCGCCGAGAAGTCGCTCGCGCTGCTCGGCAAGGTCAACCCGCTCGCGCTTGAGGAGTTCTCGGCGCTGGAGGAGCGGCACAAGTTCCTGTCCGAGCAGCTGGAGGACCTGCGCAAGACCCGCAAGGACCTCCTCGAGATCGTCACCGAGGTCGACCGGCGCGTCGAGCAGGTGTTCACGAGTGCCTGGGAGGACGTGAGCAGGGAGTTCGAGGGCGTCTTCTCGCGGCTGTTCCCCGGAGGCGAGGGCCGTTTGATCCTCACCGACCCGTCGTCGATGCTCACCACTGGCATCGAGGTCGAGGCCCGGCCGCCGGGCAAGAAGGTCAAGCGGTTGTCGCTGCTGTCCGGTGGAGAGCGGTCGCTGGTCGCCGTGGCGTTCTTGGTGGCGTTGTTCAAGGCGCGGCCGAGCCCGTTCTACATCCTCGACGAGGTCGAGGCGGCGCTCGACGACACCAACCTCGGGCGCCTGCTGGAGATCTACGAGGAGCTGCGCGAGAACAGCCAGCTCATCGTGATCACGCACCAGAAGCGCACGATGGAGGTCGCTGACGCGCTGTACGGGGTCTCGATGCGCGGCGACGGGGTGTCCGCGGTGATCAGCCAGCGGATGCGCGAGGCCGAGCCGGCGTAGGTCTCGACAGGCTCGACCAGCGGGGTGTTCGTGGGTTGAGCTTGTCGTGGTCTCGACAGGCTCGACCGGCGGGGGAGTTCGTTGGTTGAGCTTGTCGAAACCTGGCGGCGGGGTGTGCGCTTGTCGTAGCCTCGCCCGGTATCGTCCGGCGCGTGACTGTCCTCCCCACGCGTGACGATTTCCCGGTGCTGCGCCGCCTCACGACGCGGTGGTCCGACGAGGACGTGTACGGCCACGTGAACAACGTGACCTACTACTCCTACTTCGACACCGCGGTGAACGGTTACCTCATCGACGCCACCGGCACCGACATCCGCCGCCTCGACGCGATCGGGCTCGTCGTCGAGACCGGCTGCCAGTTCAAGCGCGAGCTCGGCTTCCCCGAGGACGTCGAGGTCGGGCTGGCGGTCACGAGGCTGGGCAGCTCCTCGATCGTGTACGAGATCGGGCTGTTCCAGGGGGAGTCGCCCGAGCCGGCCGCGATCGGCCGTTTCGTCCACGTCTACGTCACCCGCGAGGACCGCACGGTCACCCCGGTCCGGAGGCGATCCGCGACGCGGTCACCCCTCTCGTACGGGGCTGAGCGGGGCGCAGGCGGCTGCCGACGAAGGCGCTGCCGAGAGCGCGGTCGACCGGGGAGACACCGCGCACCTAGGCCTGAGGCCGTGCGGGCCGTTCGTACACGAGCTCGAGCCCGTCCTCCTTGTCCCACTGCTCGCCCACGTGGACGAATCCGAACGGCAGCGCGAGGTCACGCGACGGCGTGTTGTCCGGGGCGATCGTCACCCGGACGACCGCCACTGTCGGGTCAGCGTCGGCGCGGGCGATCAGTGCGGTGAGGGCCGCACGGGCAAAGCCACGGCGCCGGTACGAAGGGTCGACCTCGTACCCGATCTCCACCATGCCGTCGGTGTCGGGAGGCCCGTGGAATCCTGCCCTCCCGACCGCGACGTCGGCGTCCTCGTCCCAGATCACGCCGGTGACCCACTCCGCGCTGGCGGGGTCGTCGACGACCTGGCGTGCGCGCATCCGCCAGACGGCGCGGAACGTCTCGCTGACGAACGGCTCGGTCAGCGGCACGGGTGAGGTGGCGTTGGCGGCGTCGAGGTCGCCGTCGGCCAGCGCGCTGATCGTTTCGGGCGCGAGGTGGACGATGCAGGCGCGGGGGAGAGGCACCGGCAGAGCGTACGTGCGTCCGGCGCCTCAGTCGAACGAGATCCGCCCCTCCCGCGTGAGGTCGTCGACCGCGTTGAGCTGCAGACCACCGTCGGAGAGCGTCCAGACCGTGTCGCCGATGACGAGCGCGCGGCGGATGCCGCCGTCGTATGGGTTCGCCCCCTCCTGGTGCGAGAGCGTGCCGAGCTCTCGCAGGGAGTCGCCGTCCACGCGCACGGCGAGGATCTCCGTGCGTCCGTCGCCGGTCCAGTCACGCAGCGGGACGAAGGCCGTCCGCGTGGCCTCCCACCAGAGGAACGCATGCGGATCGGCGACGTCGGAGGAGTCCTTGTGCCTGTGGAGCAGCCGGCTCAGCAGCGCGGGTCGCGTCGGCTCGGCGACGTCGAACAACGAGACCTGGGCGCCGGTGGTGCGGCCTCGTCGGGTCGCGTCCATGCCGACCCCGAGCAGGCGGCCGTCGCCGACGACGTGGAGATAGTCGGAGTAGCCGGTGATCTTGAGCTCGCCGGAGGCGACCGGCCGGGCGGGGTCGCTGAGGTCGACGACGTAGAGCGGGTCGATCTGACGGAACGTCACGAGGTAGGCGTACGGGCCCACGAACCGCACGCCGTACACGTCCTCACCCTTGCCGAGCCCGCCGACGCTGCCGCGGGCGGCGAGCGTGTCGGCGTCGAGGGCGGACACCGACGTCGCCCGCGACCGCTCGGAGCTGCCGCTGGTCGTGACCACCCGCAACGTGCCGTCGTACTCCGACAGCGAGTACGAGTCGAGCACCTGCCCGGCGACCTTGCCGGACCCGAGATAGAGCGGCTTGCCGGACCGCGCGAGGTCGAAGCGGTGGACCTCGGTGCTGCCGGCGGCCGGAGCCGTGTCGGAGCTCGTGAGATAGAGGCTCGTGGGACTCGCGTACGCCGTGGCGCCGTCGGCGGTGAGCGTGACGGGGGAGAGGCCGCCGAAGGAGTCTGCGCCGAGGTCGACCGTGTAGACGGTGACCAGGCTCGCACCCGTGTAGTCGGGGGGCCGGACGACGCTGGTGCACGGCACGGTCGTCGTGGTCGACTCACCGCCCGTGGTCACCTCGTACGAGGGCAGCCAGGCATCGAGCGGCGCCTTCGCGAGCACGTCGCGGCGGGTCGCATCGCTCTGCTCGCTCTGTCGGAGCGTCGGGAGGGTGATGTCGGCCGCGCTGCGTACCACGAGACGCACGCGCCCGTCGACGAGGCGGGCGTCGACCAGGCCGCCGTCGGGGCGCAGCATCGACAGCACGCGAGGCGCCTTGCCGGAGAGGTCGACAAGGACGAACAGGCTGCTCGGCGGGCCTGGAGCGGCGAACCTGCTCTCGACCGCCGGGCCCAAGGCGACCGAGCCGGACGCGCCCAAGGTGACGAGCGCGCGGTCGCCGTCCACGAGGAGCGAGGCCGACTCCGCACCTGCATAGGCTGTGAGGTTGAGCGTGCCGACGACCGTACGGGACTCCACGTCGGTGATGCGCAGGACGCCGCCGGTGATCGAGACGAGGCGCGCGCCGTCGGTCTTGACGACGTCGGGCTCGTCGACGCCGACCTCCTGGTTGTTGGTGGTCGAGTGCGCGGGTGTGCCCTTGGCGCTGGCCCCGAGGTCTCCGGACGTCTTCTCCAGTGCGGCTACCGGCATTACGTAGAGCGAGAACGGGTCGTACGCGTCGACGTTCTTCACCGCGTGCGCGCGCAGGTCGGCGAGCAGGGCGTCGCAGCTGTCGCTGGCCGACAGCGTGTGCGCGACAGGGCGGGCGCCGGCGAACGCGACATCGCCACCTGGGCTGCGCGGTGGCGGAGCGTCCACGCCTCCCGGAAGCGAGACAGCGACGGTGGCGACGGCCGCCACCGCGACGGCGGCGAGGCCGAATCGCAGCCGGTGTGCGCGAGGTGCGTGGCCCCTCGAAGCGGAGACAGCGGTGGCTGCGCGGACACGAGCGAGCAGGCGTTCACCTGCACCGGACTCCGCCCACCCGTCGTCAGCGGGAGTCGGGGGACGCAGCGCGCGGAGCCTGCGGTCGAGGTCGTCGTCAGTCATGGGTCGCTCCCGCCCGTGTGCTCGGGTCGGTCCGGCGCTCGGCCTGATCCGACGCGTCGAGCCGCTCGGCGAGCCGACGCCGGGCACGATGGAGGCGTACGCGGTAGGTCGCCCGCGAGCACCCGAGCGCCCGTGACGCCTCATCGGCGTCAAGGTCGTACCAGGCGCTGAGCGAGAGGACCTCCTGGTCCGCGGGGGAGAGCGCGCTGAATGCGCGGGCGAGGCGGTCGGTAGTGCCCATGTCGTCGCCCGACGCGCCTGCGGACACCGCGGCCTCGACGGCGATCCGCTCGGTCAGCCGATCACGCCGCCGAGACGAGCGGCGATGGTTGGCGAGCACCCGTCGCGCGGTCCCGAACAACCACCCGAGCGCGGGCTCCGGGACGACATCGGCCTTCTTGAAGGCGATCACGAACACCTCCTGCATCACGTCCTGCGCCGTCTCCGGGTCGGTCCGGTGCATCAGGTACGCGAGCACACGGTCGGCGTACGCGTGGAACCACGCCTCGAGCATGTCGTGCCGCTCGACGTCGTCCACGGGCGCCTCCTCCGGTCGGCCGGTCATGAAGTGAGTGTCCGGATCGTCGTGGAGAGTTACAGACGGCGTCAAGGTTTCGCATGTCCCTGTTGCGTGCGTCATCCGGGCCCGATATGCAGGGGGTCACGCTCGCATCGCCGTTCCGCCGAAAGGATCACCATGCGCAAGACCGCTTCCATCGCCTCGATCGTGCTGGGCGCCATCATGATCGTCGCGGCGATCGTCACCTGGGTGATGGTCTCCACCACCCTGTCCGACCAGAAGATCACGGTCGCCGATGACGCCGACTGCGCGGCGGGAGACCCCGTACGAGGGCCGATCAGCGCCTACTGTCAGGCCAAGGTCATCGACAAGCACACGCTCGAGTCGACCGACGGGAAGACGTACGCTGAGCTCGACCAGGAGGACCCGCTGCGGGAGACGGCGATGACGTCGGCGTTCTTGCAGGCGTCGCTGTTCACCTCCGTCGTCGCCTTCGGCGTCGCGGCGATGGCGGCCGCGATGGGAGTGATCTTCATCCTCATCGGGCTCGGGATCCGCGACGTGAGCAGCCGTGCGGACCCGCGGGCAGGTGGTCCCGTGCCCGATGGATCCACGCGGGAGTGACCAAGGTCATCGCGCCTGGATCGGCCTCTAGACGATCTGTGTGAGAGCCTGATGCAGTCCGTTTGAGACCGATCCCGGGGGGTCTGCGCTACATGTCGTCGGCAGTCGTCATCGTGCCCGTCATGCTGCTCATCGTCATCGCCGCCGTGTTGTTGGCGGCGGTGCTCGCCTATCCGTACCGGGGGCGGGTGGTGCCTGCGCGGGTGCCGGGATCGGCGGCGCTCGACCGGATGCTCACGGCGATCGCGGAGTGGGCGCAGATCGGTCACCACCCCGACGCCGGCCACGAGGGCGACGTCAGCTCAACGTTGCCCAGGCTGAGCTCATCCACGGCACCGCGAGACTGACCGTCGGTCCGACGACGACGACCGCGGCCATCACGTAGCAGGCGACCGCCTCTCGGCGGCCCGGCCGCTCCTCCTCCAGCCGCTCGATGCGACGGACGAGGGTGGTCGTGGCGCCGAGGGCCCCGGCAGGTGCCGGCCGCGTGCCGATCTTGACCAGCGCGCGCGCCAAGGGAGTGGTGCCGCTCGCGCGTCGCGCATGGTCGTCGGCCAGCAGCTCCACGAGGACCCGGGTCGAGGCCAGCGCGGCCTCGCTGCGCAGGACGCGCGGGAACGCGCGGTGCAGCGCGGTGAAGGCGTCGAGCACGAGGTCGTGACGTGCGCGCAGGTGCGCGCGCTCGTGGGCGAGCACCGCGTCGAGCTCGGACGGATCCAGCGAGGCGACGGTGCCGCGCGAGAGGACCACGCGGGCGTCCATGCCCGGGAGGCAGTAGGCGAAGGGCTCGCTGGTGTCGAGGATGCGCACGGAGCGTCGTGACGCGTCACGGCTCGCGACGAGGTCC
Organism: Mumia sp. ZJ1417; assembly: GCF_014127285.1. Taxonomy (GTDB): domain Bacteria; phylum Actinomycetota; class Actinomycetes; order Propionibacteriales; family Nocardioidaceae; genus Mumia. The sequence goes on along the minus strand of NZ_CP059901.1, from coordinate 2,661,162 downwards.
ACCAGGGTCCGGTGGCGCCGTCGTACGGCACGCACCTCGAGGGTGACCGACACCATCGACCAGGCCGTACGGAACACCACGACCAGCGTGAGTGCGAGGAATGCGACGTGCAGCGCGACCCGCCAGGCACCCGGCTCGGGGTTCGGGGCGCCTTCGTGCACGACCAGCCACAACGACGCCGACAGGCCGGCGCCGACGACGGCGAGGATCGCGGCGAGCGCCAGGGCCTGCCAGAGGACGACGGCGGCACGCGGGGCGCGATAGGGCCACTCCATCCGCGCCAGGACGGCGGGCACGGGCTGGGCGAGCGCGAGCCCGATCAGGCCCAGCAGGAGCGGGGTGGTCATGGGGTCTCGACAGGCTCGACCGGCGGGACAGGCTCGACCGGCGGAGGCTCGACCGGCGGGTTCTTCGCCTCGATGCGGGCGAGCGCGGCGCGCAGCGCCTGGGCGTCGTCGTCGCTGGCCGTCTCGGCGAAGTAGACGAGCGCTGCCGTACGGTCTTCGCCGGCCGACGCGAGCACCTCGTGCATGAGCGTCACGGTGAGCTCGTCACGGCCGACCTGCGGTGCGTACGTGAAGGCGCGGCCCTCGCGGCGGCGTGCGACGACCTGCTTGCGGGCGAGCCGGTCGAGGACCGTGGTGACCGTCGTGTAGGCGAGGTCGCGGCTGGGGGTCAGGAGATCGAGGACCTCACGTCCGGTCAGCGGGTCGTCCGCGTCCCAGAGGAGGTCCATCACCTCGCGCTCGAGCTCGCCAAGTCGTGCCACGAGATGAGTGTACGGGCTGCTACGACACCGTGTCGTACCCCACGTACTGATCTACGACGCAGCGTAGTAGGTTTTTCCTACAGCGTGTCGTCATCGACCTCGCGGGACTGGATCTTCTGGGTCGCCGGGCCGGGCCGCTGGTACTAGCGTGACCTGAAGTTCGAGCCATGGGAGAGACATGGAAGCCCTCGAGTTGGCGCGGTGGCAGTTCGGCATCACGACCGTCTACCACTTCTTCTTCGTCCCGATCACGATCGGGCTCTCGTTCCTCGTCGCAGGCCTGGAGCTGGCCTGGGTCAGGACGCGCAACGAGAAATGGCTGAGACTCACGAAGTTCTTCGGGAAGGTGTTCCTGATCAACTTCGCGATGGGGATCGTCACCGGCCTCGTGCAGGAGTTCCAGTTCGGCATGAACTGGTCCGACTACTCACGTTTCGTCGGTGACATCTTCGGTGCGCCGCTCGCGGTCGAGGGCCTGCTGGCCTTCTTCCTCGAGTCGACCTTCCTTGGCCTCTGGATTTTCGGATGGGACAAGCTCTCACCCGCGGTGCACAACGCCTGCATGTGGATCGCGGCGATCGGCACCGCTCTCTCTGCGTACTTCATCCTCGCGGCGAACTCCTTCATGCAGAACCCGGTGGGCTACACGTTCAACGCCGAGCGCGGACGTGCGGAACTGGAGAGCTTCACCGAGGTCCTGACCAACAAGGTCGTCCTCATCACGCTGCCGCACACGCTGTTCGGCGCCTTCATGGTGGCCGGCGGCCTCATGGCCGCGGTCTCGATGTGGTGGCTGATCCGACGCAAGCCCGTCGATGCGGACGCGTTCCGCTCCACCCTTCGTCTGGGCGCCGTGACCCTGCTCGTCGCCGGGCTCGGCACCGTCGTCACCGGCGACATCCAGGGCAAGGTCATGACCGAGGTCCAGCCGATGAAGATGGCCGCGGCCGAGGCGCTGTACGAGACCAAGCAACCAGCGCCGTTCTCGATCCTCACGGTCGGCTCGCTCGACGGTGACAAGCCCTTCTACCAGCTCGAGGTCCCGCACCTCCTGTCGTACCTCGCCACCGGCACGTGGAACGGTGAGGTCCAGGGGATCAACAACCTGCAGGCGGAGTACGAGGAGACGTACGGGCCCGGCAACTACAAGCCGTACATCCCCGTCACGTACTGGTCGTTCCGGCTGATGATCACCTGTGGCGCGCTCGCGATGGCGATCGGCGCCTGGATGCTCTGGGTCACGCGCAAGGGCCGCGTCCCCCGCAGCGACCGGCGATGGCCGATCTGGCTCGCCGTCGCGGCGACGCTGCTCCCGCTGTTCGCGAACTCCTTCGGCTGGATCTTCACCGAGATGGGTCGTCAGCCCTGGATCGTGTTCGGGTTGATGCGGACCGAGGCCGGTGTCTCGCCGAACGTCGGGGCCGGCACCGTGCTCACGTCCCTGATCGTCTTCACCCTGCTGTACGGAGCGTTGGCGGTCGTCGAGGTCAAGCTGCTGCTGTCGGCGATCAAAAAGGGGCTGCCCGACGTCGATCCCGACAACGAGACCGGCAAGCAGCCCGACGACAAGCCGATGGCGTTCGCCTACTAGGAAGGGAGAGGAATCATGGAGCTCACCACCGTTTGGTTCTGCGTCGTCGCGTTCCTCTTCGTCGGGTACTTCGTACTCGAGGGATTCGACTTCGGCGTCGGCATGCTGCTGCCCTTCCTGGGCCGCGACGACCGCGAACGCCGCACGATGATCAACACGATCAGCCCGCTCTGGGACGGCAACGAGGTCTGGTTGATCGTCGCCGGCGCCAGCATCTTCGCCGCGTTCCCGGAGTGGTACGCGACGTTGTTCAGCGGGTTCTACCTCCCGCTGCTTCTGATCCTGGTCGCGCTGATCGTGCGTGGCGTGGCGTTCGAGTACCGCCACCAGCGCGACGACGCGGCCTGGAAGCAGCGCTGGGACGCCGCGATCATTTTCGGCTCATTCGTCCCCGCCCTGCTGTGGGGAGTGGCGTTCGGCAACATCGTGCGTGGCGTGGAGATCGACGCCGACAAGAACTACGTCGGCACTTTCTTCGACCTGCTCAACCCGTACGCACTGCTGGCCGGGGCGGTCACGCTGACCCTGTTCCTGACCCACGGAGCGAACTTCCTCGCGCTCAAGACACGCGGCATCATCCACGAGCGGGCGCGCGACGCCTCGCTCAAGGTCGGTCTGGTCGCCGCGGTGCTCGCGGTCGGTTTCCTGCTGTGGACGTGCCTCGACCACGACGACGTCTGGGTGTGGGCGCTGTCTGGCCTCGCCGCGCTCGCCTTCGTCGGTGGGCTCGTCGCTGCCTGGGCTCGTCGCGACGGCTGGGCGTTCGTCGGCACGATGGCCGCGATCGGTCTCGCTGTCACCGCCCTGTTCGTGGCGCTGTTCCCCGACGTGATGCCCTCGACGCTCGATCCGGCGTACAGCCTCACGACCGAGAACGCGGCCTCGACCGACAAGACGCTCGAGATCATGAGCTGGGTCGCCGTGATCTTCCTGCCGATCGTCATCGGATACCAGGCCTGGAGCTACTGGGTGTTCCGCAAGCGGATCAGCGTGGAGTCCATCGCGGCGGACGTGCCGGTGGAGCACACGCCGGCATGAGCAGTACGGCCGTACAAGCTGGGTCGACCCGCCCGCTGGACCCACGTCTGGTGCGTCGCTCGCGTGCGGTGCGGTCGTACCTGGTCACCAGCGTCGCCCTCGCGACCGTCATGGCCGCCCTGGTGGTCGCCCAGTCCTGGTTGATCGCGCGGATCGTGTCGGACGGGTTCGAGGGCTCAGGCCCCGTCCCCGCCGTCACGGCCGCGGTGGTCGCCCTCGCGGTGGCCGTGCTGGCGCGGGCGGGGCTCGGGTGGATCCACGAGGTGGTCTCCGCCCGCGCTGCCGTCCGGGTGAAGACGCAGCTGCGTGACGAGGTGGTCGCGAGCCTGCTCGACGGCGCGCCTCGGCGGGGGCCACGCCCGGAGTCGAGCCATGTCGTGACCCTGCTCGGGCCGGGACTCGACAAGCTCGACACCTACTTCGCCCGCTATCTGCCGGCACTCGCACTGGCGCTGACCGTGCCGGCGGTCGTGATCGTCGCGGCTTTCGTGGCCGACCCGCTGTCGGGCGTCACGATCGCGGTGACCCTGCCGCTGACCGTCCTGTTCATGGTGCTCGTCGGCTACATGACGCGCGACCGTACGGAGCGGAGGTGGCGCGCGATGGTCCGGCTCGGCCACCACTTCTCGGACGTCCTCGACGGACTGGTCGTGCTCAAGGTGTTCGGCCGCTCGCGCAACCAGACCAAGGGCATCGCCGAGGTGGGGGAGCGCAACCGTGAGGAGACGATGGGGGCGCTGCGGCTGGCGTTCCTGTCGTCTTTCGTCCTCGAGCTGGTGGCGACGATCTCGGTGGCGCTGGTCGCCGTCTCGATCGGGCTGCGGATCGTCGAGGGCCACATGTCCCTGATGACGGGCCTGTTCGTGCTCGTGCTCGCCCCGGACGCGTATTTGCCCTTGCGGCAGGTCGGCTCGCACTTCCACGACTCCGCCGAGGGACAGTCGGTCGCTGACGACGTGTACGAGATCCTCGACGGTGAGGCTGGTGGTCGAGCACCCACGTATCGAGACCACCCTGCCCCCGACCTCACCGGCGCCACGATCGCCGTCGACGGCGTGACCGTCTCGTACGAGGGACGCAGCATCCCCGCGCTTCCTCCGACGACGCTGACCATCGAGCCGGGTCGGGTCACCGCCCTGACCGGCCCGTCGGGCTGCGGCAAGAGCACGCTCGTCGACGTGCTCATGGGGTTCGTCGCGCCCACCGCCGGCCGCGTCACCATCCGTGCCGCGGACGGGACGTCGTACGACCTGGCCGACCTCGACCTCGCTTCTTGGCGGACCCGCATCGCGTGGGTCCCCCAGGTGCCGGGGGTCCTCGAGGGCACGATCGCGGCGAACGTCCGCCTGGGCGCACCCGACGCGTCCGACGACGACGTGACCCGAGCGCTGCGCGACGCCGGCGCGCCCGACCTGCACCCCTGGCGCGAGGTCCACGAGGCCGGTGCCAACCTCTCCGCGGGTGAGCGGCGCAGGCTCGCCGTCGCACGTGCGCTGCTGCGCGTACGGCGTGGGGGAGCGGCCGTGATGCTCCTCGACGAACCGACGGCGGGTCTGGACGCGGCCACCGAGCGGGAGGTCCGGCGCAGCCTGCGCGACGCACGGGTCACCGTCGTGGTGGTCGCGCACCGCTCTGCGCTGGTCGCGGACGCCGACACCGTCATCGCCCTCACCGCACCGACGGGGGTGACCGCATGACGACCGCACGACGCCGTCTCGTCCTCGGAGGATTCTTCGGCCTGCTCGCCAGCCTGGCCTCGATCGGGCTGCTGCTCGTGTCGGCCTGGCTGATCTCGCGGGCGGCACAGCATCCTCCGGTTCTCTACCTCATGCTCGCGATCGTGGCGGTGCGCGCCTTCGGCGTCGCCCGTGCGGCGCTGCGCTACGTCGAGCGGCTGTTCACCCATGACGGGGCGCTGAGGATTGGGACGCAGATCCGGCTCGCGGTGTACGAGGGGCTCGAGCGCCTCTCGCCGTCGACGCTGGCAGCCGGACGGCGCGGCGAGCGCATCAGCCGCATCGTCTCCGACGTCGAGGCCCTCCAGGACCGGATCGTGCGCGTCGCGATCCCGCGGGTCGTCACTGCCCTGTCCGCAGCCGTGGTCGTCGGGCTCGTGCTCGCGGTGTTCCCGCTGGGCGGCGCGATCCTCGCGGCGGCGGTTCTCGTCGCGTGGTGCGGGGTTCTCGTGGCCGTACGCCTCGGCGGCGACCAGACCAACGCGGCCACCGCGGACCTCCGGGGTGCGCTCGCCGCCGAGGTCTCGCAGACCGTACGCTCCGCGCGCGACCTGGTCGCGTACGGCGCCGCGGACCAGGCACGCGACGAGGTCGCCCGTACAGGGGATCATCTCGCGTCCACCGAGCGCCGTACCGCCTTCCTCGACGGGCTCGGGGTTCTCCTCGTCCGGGTGTGCCTCGGTGCCGCGACCTGCGCGATCGCGTGGACCGGTGTCGCCGCGGCCGCCGACGGGGCCCTCTCGCCGGTGCTCCTCGCGGTGGTCGTCCTCGCCCCCGTGGCGCTGGCCGAGCCGCTGGAGGGCCTGAGCGGCATCGAGCAGCAGGACCTCCGCTCGGCCGCGTCGCGACGCCGGGTCGACGAGCTCGTCTCGGCTCCCGAGGACGTCGTGGATCCGGTCGACCCGGCTGCGGATCCCGTCGGCTTCGACCTGCACCTGCGTGACGTCGCGCTCGGCTGGGGCGACGCGCCGGACCTCGTACGGGGCCTCGACCTCGACCTGCCAGAGGGCGCCGTGGTTGCCGTCGCGGGTCCGAGCGGGTCCGGCAAGTCGACGCTCGCCGCGGTCCTGCTGCGCCTCGCCGCGCCGCGCGCCGGCACGATCACGCTCGGAGGCACGCCGATCGACACGCTCACCGGCGAGCAGGTCCGCCGGGTCGTCGCGACCCTGCGCCAGGACGAGCACGTCTTCGACACGACTATCCGCGAGAACTTGCGGATCGCCGATCCCGACGCCGACGACGCGACCTTGCGTGCGGCACTCGACGCGGCGGGGCTCGGGTTGTTCGTGGCCGGGCTGCCCGACGGGCTCGACACCGAGGTCGGCGAGAACGGCAACCGGCTGTCCGGCGGAGAGCGGCAGCGGCTCGGACTGGCCCGGCTCCTGCTCGGGGACCACCGTGTCCTCGTGCTTGACGAGCCGACCGAGCACCTCGACGCCGCGACCGCCGAGGCGTTGCTGCGCGACCTCGTCGCCCTCGCCCCGTACCGGTCGATCCTGCTGGTCAGCCATGACGAGCGAGCCCTCGCGGCCGCGTCGCACGTCGTACGCCTCGGAGCGGCGACTAGGATCGTTGACCGTGTCTGACACCACGCAGTACCTCTTCATCGGTTTGGTCATCGCTGTCCTCCTGATCGGCGGTATCGCCGCCTTCGTAGTCGGCTCCCGCGGCAAGGCCTTGCCGCCCGCCGACACGGTCGACCGGCGCCTCGACGACCTCCGCGAGCACCCCGAGCACGAGCCGGCGCCGACCGGCGACGGACTCGAGCCGTTGCTGCCCGAGCCGGGGGAGATCGACGAGTCGGACTCCGACAACGAGCCAGGCGCAGTCGCCACCGAGGGGGCACCGACCGCGCCGGAGCTCGAGCAGCCTGCGCCCACGGCCGGCCGTCTCGTCCGCCTGCGCGAGCGCCTGTCGCGCTCGCAGTCGTCGCTCGGTCGCGGTCTGCTCGCGCTCCTGGGTCGGGACCGGCTCGACGAGGACACCTGGGAGGAGATCGAGGACACCCTCCTCGCCGCCGACGTCGGCGTCGCTCCGACCCAGGAGCTCGTCGAACGGCTGCGGACCCGCATCAAGGTCGAGGGCGTCGCGGATCCCGAGCGGGCCAAGTCGATCCTCCGCGAGGAGCTCGTGGCGCTGGTCGACCCCTCGTACGATCGTGCGGTCGCCGCGAAGGGTGCCGACGGGACGCCGGGCGTCGTGCTCGTCGTCGGCGTCAACGGCACCGGCAAGACCACGACCGTCGGGCGCCTCGCGCGCGTGCTGGTCGCGGATGGCGACACGGTCCTGCTCGGCGCCGCCGACACGTTCCGCGCCGCGGCGGCCGACCAGCTCCAGACCTGGGGCGAGCGCGTGGGCGTGCCGACCGTCCGTGGCCCTGAGGGCGGCGACCCCGCGTCGATCGCGTTCGACGCGGTCAAGACCGGCAAGGAGGGCGGCTACGACACCGTCGTCGTCGACACTGCTGGTCGCCTGCACACCAAGACGGGCCTGATGGACGAGCTCGGCAAGGTCAAGCGCGTCATCGAGAAGCAGGCTCCGGTCACCGAGGTGCTGCTGGTCATCGATGCGACCACCGGCCAGAACGGTCTGACCCAGGCGCGCGTGTTCGCCGAGGTCGTGGACGTGACCGGCATCGTGCTGACCAAGCTCGACGGGACGGCCAAGGGCGGCATCGTGATCGCCGTCCAGCGCGAGCTCGGCGTCCCGGTCAAGCTCGTCGGGCTCGGAGAGGGCGCCGACGACCTTGCACCGTTCGAGCCCGAGGAGTTCGTGGACGCCCTCCTCTCCTAACCTCCCGGGTCGGTTTCTGCCCCCGCCGGGTCAGCCTGCGGCCAGAAACCGACCCGGCGACCGCAGAGACTGACCCGCGGCGGGCAGAGACTGACCCGCGGTCAGGGGGTGCCGGCGAGGAAGCGCTTGAGGAGCGGGCCCGCGGTCTGCGAGCCGGACTCGCCGGTCTCCACGAACACCGCCACCGCGAGGTCGCCGTCCGTCCCGACCATCCACGTGTGGGTCTTCACCGGCGAGCCGTACTCGGCCGTGCCCGTCTTGGCGCCGACCTCGCCCCCGAGGCTCGCGAGCCCGCGCCCGCTGCCGTTCGTGACCACGCGCCGCATCAGCGCCTGCAGCGCGCGCCCCTCGGCGGCCGTCAGCGTGGAGTCGGCCTTCGGCGGCGTGACCTCCGGAAGAAGCACCGGGACGACCGTACGGCCCGCCGCGACGGACGCGGACACGGTCGCCATCGTGAACGGCGACGCGAGCACCTTGCCCTGACCGATCATCGACGCCGCATGCTCGGTCTCGGGAGCTTGCGAAGGCACCGATCCGAAGTACGAGGGGAACCCGAGATCCTGGTCAACCCCCATCCCCAGCGACGCTGCCGCCGAGGCGAGATCGGACTGGGCGACCTTGCCGCGCAGCCCGATCATCGCGGTGTTGCACGACTGCGCGAACGCCTCGGCGAACGGGACCCGCCCCAGCGCGCTCGCCGGGTAGTCGTCGTAGTTCTTGAACGACTTGCCGTCCACGACCGTCGTCGCAGGGCATGGTGTCGTCGTCTGCGGCGTCACGCCCGCACGCAGCGCAGCCAGCGCGGTCACGATCTTGAACGTCGACCCCGGCGCGTACTGTCCGGTCGTCGCGATCGCCTGCCCGTCGGCGCCAGGCCCGGTCGCCGCAGCGAGCACCGCACCGTCGGACGGGCGGATCGCGACGAGCGCGCTGGGCGGCTTCGTGCCGGCGAGGACGCGTTCGCCGAGCTCCTGCATCCGGAGGTCGAGCGTCGTACGCAGCGGCTTGCCGGGGACCGGCTCCTGCTCGAAGACTGGTGTGTCCTTCATCTCCGGGGACGGGTTCGCGGGGTCCTCGGCGGAGTCGCTGACGACGTCCACGACGTAGCCGTTGCGCCCTCGCAGCGTCTCGTCGTACCGGCGCTGGAGGCCCGACAGGCCCGTCACGTCCCCGGAGCGAAGCCGACCCTCGCTCTCGTCGACCAGCTCCTTCGTGGCCTCGCCGACCGACCCGAGAACCCCGGCGGCGAACGTCCGCGACGGCGCCAGCGGCAGCGTGTCGGTGATCACCGCGCCGCCCTGGATCGCCTCGACGGCGCCGAGCGGCGGCGCCTGCTCCGTACGGACGACGAGCGCTTCGACGAAGGCCTTCGGACCGGACTGGGACACCCTCTTCGCGAATGCGGCGGGGTCGATCTCGACGAGCCGCGCGATCGCCCGGGCCGAGCTGTCGTGGCGGGCGGGCTCGACGGCTGCCTTGTCGAGACCGACGCGCAGGACGGAACGTTCCGTGACCAGCGCCGTGCCCTCGCCTCCCATGATGTCGCCGCGCTCGGGCATGACGGTACGGATGCGCAGCCGCTGTCCGTCGGCGAGGTCCGGCGCCACCAGCGTGGGGTCCCACGCGACCGTCCAGGAGTCGTCCTTGCGGGTCATCGCCGCCTCGGTCTCGTACGACCAGGTCGCCTCGGGGCCGAGCGTCCAGCGGTACGACAGCGTGACGGTCGCGCGGTCGTCGTCCTCCTCGACGCTCTCCACCGAGACGGTCGGCTTGAGCTCGTCCATGCCGCGGGTGATGGTCGCGAGCGCCTCTGAGGCCTGCGGATCGTCGATCGGGACCTTGGCGAGGTCGAGTGCGGAGAGCCCCTCGGCGAGGCGCTCGGCCTCGGGGTCGGCGGAGGGACCGCTGCAGGCGGCGAGGGTGCCCGCGGCGACCATCGCGACGACGGCACCGGAGGCGAGACGGCGTACGGAGGTGAACGGCATGCCCCCATCCTTACCCGACCGAGGTTCGGAGCGAGAACGCACGGGCGGCGCGCGTCGGCAACTCGGAAACGCCGACGTAACACAACCGGGGGAAGTGTCACTTGAGCGAAACAGACAGTCGCTCAACCCGAAACGAACCGCAGCGAACCTGATCGTCAACGAAGCCGTCCCCGGACACAGCCGTTCGAGCGCCGGCACTGTCGCAAGTTCTCACCCTGGAGGTTCCATGGACACCGGCCACGCAGCCTGGATCCTGACCTCCGCGTCGCTCGTTCTCATGATGACGCCGGCCCTGGCGCTCTTCTACGGCGGAATGACGCGGACCAAGTCAGTCCTCAACATGATGATGATGTCGTTTAGCGCTCTGGGCGTCGTCGGCGTCGTCTACGTCCTGTGGGGCTGGTCGATGTCGTACGGCTCGGAGGACGTCGGCGGCTTCTTCGCCAACCCGTTCGAGCTGTTCGGGCTCGACGGCGTCGAGGGCATCGGCTACATCAGCGTCGCCTTCCAGCTGACGTTCGCGGTGCTGACCGCGGCGCTGATCAGCGGCGCGCTGGCCGAGCGTGTGAAGTTCTCCTCGTGGCTGGTCTTCCTGCCGCTGTGGGTCACGCTCGCCTACTTCCCGCTGGCGCACATGGTCTGGGGCGGCGGATTCCTCTCCGGCAGCGCCGACGGCCTCGCCGCGATGATCTTCGGGACGACCGGCTCGGGCGCCGACGAGGCCGCGACGGTCGCTCCGATCGACTATGCCGGCGGTACGGTCGTCCACATCAACGCCGGTATCGCCGCGCTGATCCTCGTCCTGCTGATCGGCAAGCGCAAGGGCTTCGGCAAGGAGCCGACCCGTCCGGGCAACCTCCCCCTGACGATGCTCGGCGCTGGCCTCCTGTGGTTCGGCTGGTTCGGGTTCAACGTCGGCTCGTACGTCGACGCCACCGGCACGGAGCCGATCTCCAGCGGTGCCGAGGGCTTCATCGAGAACTCGATCGCCTATGCCACCGCGTTCACCGGCGAGGTCGGGCTGGTCTGGATCAACACCGCCGTTGCTGCCTCTGCCGCGATCATCGGCTGGCTCGTCGTCGAGAAGATCCGCGACGGCAAGGCCACCTCGCTGGGTGCCGCTTCGGGCATCGTCGCCGGTCTCGTCGCGATCACCCCTGCGTGCGGCGCGCTCAGCCCGATCGGCGCGATCATCCTCGGCCTCGTCGCTGGCGCGGCCTGCGCCCTGGCGGTCGGCCTGAAGTTCACGTTCGGCTACGACGACTCGCTCGACGTCGTCGGTGTCCACCTTGTCGGTGGTCTCATCGGCACTCTGGGCATCGGCCTCCTCGCCGTCAACGGCGGGCTGTTCTATGGCGACGGCATCAAGCTGTTCGTGGTCCAGGTCTCGATCGCGCTCTTCGCGATGGTCTGGTCGGGGGTCTTCACCCTGATCATCGGCCTGGCCATCAAGGCGGTCATGGGCTGGCGCGTCGCCGAGGAGGACGAGGTGGAGGGCATCGACCTCTCCGAGCACGGCGAGTCGGCCTACGACCTCGCGCCCGCCTCCGGTGTGGCCCGCCCGTCGGTCGCCGCTACGCTGACCCACACCCCTGAAGGAGCCAAGGCATGAAGCTCGTCACCGCGGTGATCAAGCCGCACAAGTGGGAAGAGGTCCGCGAGGCCCTCGAGACTTTCGGCATCACCGGCATGACCGTCACCGAGGCCAGCGGCTACGGCCGCCAGAAGGGCCACACCGAGGTCTACCGCGGCGCCGAGTACGACGTCTCGCTGGTCCCCAAGATCCGGGTCGAGATCGTGACCGAGGACGAGGACGTCAAGGACGTCGTCGACGTGGTCGTCAAGGCCGCCGCGACCGGCAAGATCGGTGATGGCAAGGTCTGGGTCGTCCCCGTCGAGTCCGTGGTCCGGGTCCGCACCGGCGAGAAGGACGAGGCGGCGCTCTGACCGAGGAGCTCAGCGCACGGCGCCGGTCCCGGGCTGATGACCTGGACCGGCGCCTGCGCGACTGCTTCACCAAGGCCGTGTCCGACCTGCCCGAGGCAGGCCGGCGCGGCCTTGCGCTCGTCGCGGTGGGCGGGTACGGACGCGGCGAGATGTCCCCGTTCTCCGACGTCGACGTGGTGCTCGTGCACCGTACGGACGTCCCTGCGGCGCGAGTCGCCCAGGTGGCCGAGCAGGTCTGGTATCCCCTCTGGGACGACGGCGTGGCCCTCGACCACGCGGTCCGCAGCACCGAGGAGATGCTGAGCACGGCCGCCGTCGACTACCGCGCGGCGCTCGGCATGCTCGATGCCCGCGCCGTCGCCGGCGACTCCGCCGCAGTCGTCGCCCTGCGGTCGGAGGTCCTCGCCGCCTGGCGACGTACGGCCAGGACGCGATTGCCCGAGCTGCAGCGCGCCACCCACGAGCGCGTCGCGCGCGTCGGCTGGCTCGCGCAGTCGGCGATCATGGACCTCAAAGAGTCCGGCGGGGGGCTGCGCGACGGGACGACGATGCGGGCGCTGGTCGCGAGCTGGCTCGTGGACGTCCCGCACCGCGAGCTGGAGGCGCTGCGCGCGGCGATGCTCGACGTCCGCGACGTGCTGCACGAGGTTGCAGGACGCCCGACGGACCGGCTGACCCCCGAGCTGGTCCCCGAGGTCGCTGCGGCCATGGGGTACGCGCCCGACCAGCTCGACCTGCACGTCCGTGACCTCGGCCGTCGTACCGCGCACCTCACGACCACCACGTGGCGCCGTCTCGACGCCGTCTTCGCCGACGGCCCGCGTACGAGATCCGCTCCCGGGCCCCGCCTCGACCCGATCGCCCCGGGCGTCGCGCTCGCCGGCGGCGAGATCGTGCTGACCGGCGCGCCTGATCCTGCCGAGGACCCGTTGGTCGCGCTGCGTGCGGTCGCCGAGTCGGCGCGCCGCGGCGTGGCGTTGTCGGCGGCGTCGGCCAGACGGCTGGCGAGCGTGCCGCCTCCGCCCGAGCCGTGGTCGCCAGAGGCGCATCGCCTCCTGGTCGAGACCCTGACGGCCGGGCGTGGGCTGGTGCAGGTCTGGGACGAGATCGACCTCGCGGGTCTCGTCGACCGGTGGCTCCCCGAGTGGGCGCCGATCCGCCTGCGGGGCTCGTCCTCACCGGTGCACCGCTTCACCATCGACCGACACTCGGTGGAGGCCTGTGTCGTCGCCAGCGAGCTCATACGCGATGTCGCACGTCCCGACCTGCTCTGCACCGCTGCGCTGCTGCACGACATCGGCAAGGGCCGCGAGGGCGACCACAGCGAGGTCGGCGCGCCGATCGCCGAGCGGATCGTCCTGCGGTGGGGGTTCGAGCCCGCCGACGCTGCGACTATCGGTGCGCTCGTACGCCAGCACCTCCTGCTGCCGACCCTCGCCACCCGCCGAGACATCGAAGACCCCGACACCGCCGCCAACGTGGCCCAGCGGGTGGGCGATGTCGCGCACCTCGACCTGCTGGCGGCACTCACCGAGTCCGACGCACGCGCGACCAGCCCCGCCGCGTGGTCGGCCTGGCGCGCCGGCCTGATCCGTGGCCTGGTCGCCAAGGCCCGTACGGTGCTCGGCGGTTCGGGTGCGCTCGCGGACCCCTCGTACGAGGGCTGGCCGGCGGCCGTGCCCCTGCCGGACGCGCCACGCGGCGAGCCGTTCACCGTGGAGGTGCGCCCGCACCACGACGGCTCGCTCGTCCAGATCACCGCCGGCGACCGGATCGGGCTCCTGGCCGACCTCGCGGGCGCGCTCAGCGTGGCGGGACAGCAGATCCGGTCGGCGCGCCTGGTCGAGCGGGATGGGCTGACCACCAGCATCTGGGAGGTCACCGACGCCGCCGTCGATCCGGCGCGGCTGACCCGACGGGTCCGTCAGGTGCTGGCGGGCGAACTGTCCCTCGAGCAGCGGATCGGGCTGGGGGAGGCCTCGGCGGCGATCCCGCCCCAGGTGGTCGTCCACGCGGGCTCCTCGACCTCGGCGACCGTGCTGGAGGTACGCGCGCAGGACCGCCGGGGTCTCGTGTGGGCGGTCGCCCGTGCGATCGCCGAGGCCGGGCATGCGATCCGGTCGGCGCACCTGTCGACGTTCGGTCCGCAGGCGCGCGACGTGTTCTACGTCGTGGCGCCGGGCGGCTCCGCCCTGCGCGAGCCCGAAGCGGCCGAGCTGGCCGAGCGGATCCGTGCGCTCCCGCTCTGACGAGGTCGTACGAAAGACGCCTGCGGGGTCCGGGCTACAGGCGAGCGGCTAGGCTTGAACGCACGTGCCGCGACCCGCGGGACCCGTCACGACACCTGAGGAACGGCTGTCTTGTTCGACACACTCCAGAACCGCCTCCAGACCACCTTCCGCAACCTGCGCGGCAAGGGCAAGCTGTCCGAGGCCGACATCGATGCCACCGCCCGGGAGATCCGCGTTGCGCTGCTCGAGGCCGACGTTGCCCTGCCCGTGGTCAAGGAGTTCGTCGCCCGGGTCAAGGAGCGTGCCCGCGGCGAAGAGGTCAGCCAGGCCCTCAACCCGGCCCAGCAGGTCATCAAGATCGTCAACGACGAGCTCGTCAAGATCCTCGGCGGTGAGACGCGTCGCCTGCGCCTGGCCAAGAACCCGCCGACCGTCATCATGCTCGCGGGCCTCCAGGGCGCGGGCAAGACGACGCTCGCCGGCAAGCTCGGCCTGTTCCTCAAGAGCCAGGGCCACTCGCCGATGCTCGTCGCGGCCGACCTCCAGCGGCCCAACGCGGTCAACCAGCTCCAGGTCGTGGGTGAGCGCGCCGGCGTCGACGTCTATGCCCCGCAGCCGGGCAACGGCGTCGGTGATCCCGTCCAGGTCGCGAAGGGCGCGCTTGACGAGGCGCGCAAGACGCTCCACGACGTCGTCGTCATCGACACCGCCGGTCGCCTCGGCATCGACGAAGAGCTGATGAAGCAGGCGTCGGATATCCGCGACGCCACCGATCCCGACGAGGTCCTCTTCGTCGTGGACGCGATGATCGGTCAGGACGCCGTCCGTACGGCAGAGGCTTTCCTCCAGGGAGTCGACTTCACCGGCGTCGTGCTGTCGAAGCTGGACGGCGACGCCCGCGGTGGTGCGGCCTTGTCGATCGCGGAGATGACCGGCCGTCCGGTGATGTTCGCCTCCAACGGCGAGAAGCTCACCGACTTCGACATCTTCCACCCCGACCGGATGGCCTCGCGCATCCTCGACCTCGGCGACATGATGACGCTGATCGAGCAGGCCGAGAAGGCGTTCGACGTCGAGCAGGCGCAGAAGACCGCCGAGAAGCTGGCCGGCAAGACCGGCGACTTCACTCTGGAGGACTTCCTCCAGCAGATGCAGGCCGTCCGCAAGATGGGCTCGCTGAGCAAGATCCTCGGCATGCTGCCTGGCGCCGCTCAGATGAAGGACCAGCTCGCGAACTTCGACGAGCGCGAGATCGACCGCATCCAGGCGATCATCTACTCGATGACCCCGGCCGAGCGTCAGAACCCGAAGGTCATCGACGGCTCGCGCCGCGCCCGCATCTCCCGCGGCTCCGGTACGCAGGTCAGCGACGTCAACCAGCTCGTCGACCGCTTCTTCGAGGCGCGCAAGATGATGCAGCAGATGGCCAAGGGCGGCGGCATCCCCGGGATGCCGGGCATGCCGGGGATGCCCGGCATGGGCGGCAAGCGCGCCGGAGCCCGCCAGCAGGCC
Organism: Mumia sp. ZJ1417; assembly: GCF_014127285.1. Classification (GTDB taxonomy): domain Bacteria; phylum Actinomycetota; class Actinomycetes; order Propionibacteriales; family Nocardioidaceae; genus Mumia. The sequence goes on along the minus strand of NZ_CP059901.1, from coordinate 2,645,560 downwards.
AAGAAGGGCAAGGGCAAGGGACGTCGCGTCTCCGGCAACCCTGCCAAGCGGGCGGCCGCGGCGCAGGGTGAGGTCGCGAAGCCGGCAGCGGACGGTGCGTCCGCGTTCGGCTTCGGCGGCAAGCCGCAGGCCGACGGCGACATCGAGATCCCCAAGGAGCTCCGCGACCTTTTCTAGGCCGCACGTCGCCTCCGCCCCCCGTACGTACCCGTGCCCGTGGTGAAAGCAACCTGACGTTTTCGCGATCGCAAAAACGTCAGATTGCTTTCACGACGCGGACGGCGAGCTGGTCAGGACGCGGGGAACCACCCGGCCCGACCGAGTTGTGCGGGCGCCTGCGCGAGGCCGAGCCGGTCCGAGACCCACGTCCCCGTACGCGCGACCTGCTCGGGATCGACGCCCGTCTCGTAGCCGCTGCGGTGCAGCAGGTAGAGCAGGTCCTCCGTCGCGATGTTGCCTGTCGCGCCAGGGGCGAACGGGCAGCCGCCGATGCCGCCGGCCGACGCGTCGAGCACGCTCACGCCGGACTGCACGGCGGCGATCGCGTTCGCGTAGCCGGTGTTGCGCGTGTTGTGGAAGTGCGCGCGCAGCGGCAGGGCCGGCGCGAGATCGGCAAGTCCCGAGACGAGATCGACGACCTGGCCGGGCACGCCGACGCCGATCGTGTCGGCGACCGCCAGCTCGTCGGGCGCGTCGTCAAGGACGGCCTTCGCGACGTCGAGCACTCGCCCCGACGGAACCTCCCCGTCGAACGGGCATCCGAAGGCCGCCGCCAGGATCACCGACGTACGCAGCCCGGCCCCGCGTGCCACCGGGGCGATGGCGTGCCAGGCCGCCACCTGGTCGTACGTGCCGACGCCCTGGTTGCGGACGGCCAGCCCCTCTGAGGCGACGACGACCACCGTGACCTCGTCACACCCGGCGGCGATCGCACGGTCGAGCCCGCGCCGGTTGAGCACCAGCCCGATCGCGCTCAGCCGTGGGTCGTCGCGCACCAGCGCCATGAGCGCCTCGGCATCGGCCATCTGCGGCACGCGGTCGGGCCGGGCGAAGGCTGTCACCTCGATGCGCCGTACGCCGGCGTCGAGGCTGCGCCGTACGAGCTCGGCCTTGACCGGCGTCGGGAGGATGCGGGCCTCGTTCTGGAGCCCGTCGCGCGGAGCGACCTCCACGATCTCGATCGCTGCGGCGTGGCGGGATGTCATAGTGCGTCCTCCTGGGGAAGGCTGGGAGCGGCGAGTCTATCTGATATACGATCTGATCCATGTCTACCGAGCAGACTCCTGGCGCCCTCGCCGGGGTACGTGTCATCGAAGCCGGCCAGCTCCTGGCCGGACCCTTCGCCGGTCAGCTGATGGGAGACCTCGGCGCCGACGTCGTCAAGGTCGAGGCCCCCGGTGTGGGCGACCCGATGCGGCAGTGGGGCCGTGAGAAGCCCCACGGCCACTCGCTGTGGTGGCCCATCGTGGCGCGCAACAAGCGCTCGGTGACCCTCGACCTGCGCCGTCCGGAGGGCCAGGAGCTGTTCCTCCGCCTCGTCGAGCACGCCGACGTCGTCGTCGAGAACTTCCGGCCCGGCACGCTCGAGCGCTGGAACCTCGGCTACGAGCGTCTCAAGGAGCGCAACCCCGGCATCGTGCTCGTCCGCGTCAGCGGGTACGGGCAGACCGGGCCATACTCCGAGCGCGCCGGCTACGGCTCCATCGGCGAGGCCATGGGCGGCCTGCGCTACATCACCGGTGAGCCGGACCGTCCGCCGTCGCGGACCGGCCTGTCGATCGGCGACTCCCTCGCCGCCACCCATGCGACGGTCGGCACGCTTGCCGCCCTGCTTCACCGCGAACGGACGGGGGAGGGGCAGGTCGTCGACAGCGCGATCTACGAGGCCGTCCTCGCGATGACCGAGAGCCTGGTCACCGAGTGGGACGTCGCCGGCTACCAGCGCGAGCGGACCGGCCCGATCCTGCCGAACGTCGCGCCGAGCAACGTCTATCCGACCGCCGATGGGCACACGATCCTCATCGCGGCCAACCAGGACACCGTCTTCACGCGGCTCGCCGCGGCGATGGGGGAGCCGGAGCTCGCCGAGCTGCCCGAGTACGCGACGCACGGCGCTCGTGGCGCCCGGCAGGAGGAGCTCGACCAGCGGATCGCCGCGTGGACGGCGAAGCACGACGCCGAGGAGCTCCTCGTCCTCCTGCACGACTCCGGCGTCCCCGCCGGGCGGATCTTCCGCGCCGCCGACATGCTCGAGGATCCGCACTACGCGGCTCGTGAGGCGATCGTCCGCGTGCCCGACCCGACCTTCGGCACCCTCGCGATGCCCAACGTCGTCCCGCGGCTGTCGGGCACGCCCGGCAGCGTCCGGTGGACGGGGCCGACGCTCGGCCAGCACAACGACGAGGTGTACGGAGACCTCCTCGGCATCGCCGCGGACGAGCGTACGGCGCTTGCCGAGGCCGGGGTGATCTGATGGACCGCGGCGACGACTACGCCGCAGCGGGGTTCCTCGGGCGCGTCGGCTTCGGTGCCCGCCCGGCGGTCGTCGTCGTCGACGTCGTCACGGCCTACCTCGACCCGGCTTCGCCGCTGAGCGACACCGGCGGCCGGTTCGAGAGCGCCCGTGCGGCCAGCGCGCAGCTCGTGGAGATCGCGAGGGCGCACGACGTCCCGGTGGTCTTCACCGAGGTGCGGCTCACGACCGACGGGGTCGACGGCGGCCACTTCCGCCGCAAGGTCCCCGCGCTCGCCGCGTTCGAGCCCGGCTCGCCATGGGCGGAGTTCCCCGAATCGCCTGCTCCGCTGCCCGGCGAGGTCGTGATCACCAAGCAGTACGCCTCGGCGTTCTTCGGCACGTCTCTCGCGTCGACGCTGCGCTTCTGGGGGGTCGACACGGTGCTCGTCGTCGGCTTCTCGACCAGCGGGTGCGTCCGTGCGACCGCGACCGACGCGCTGCAGCACGGGTTCCGCCCGATCGTCGTCGACGAGGCCTGTGGCGACCGCGACGTGCAGGTGCACGCGCACAACCTCTTCGACCTCGACGCGAAGTACGCCGACGTCGTGCCTCTCGCAGACGCGGTCACCTACCTCCGTACCCCGACACCGACCCCCGACCCCCGAGAAGGAGCCATGCCGTGACCGAGCAGGCTGTGACCGAGAAGGACCTGTACGACGAGGCGCTGGAGTGGACGAGCTTCGCCCCCGCCGGCGCCGAGCAGAAGGCGGAGATGGTGATGCTCCGCGCGTCGGCCGACGCCACCTCCCGTACCGTCCTCGTCCGCTTCCCCGAGGGGTGGAAGCGGGCGATGACGGGACACCAGCCCGCGGGCGAGGAGATGCTCGTCCTCGAGGGGGCGCTGGCGATGAGTGGCGAGACGTGCCGCCCGGGATCGCTGCTCGTCGTGGAGCCGCGGGCGACTCGTTCGCAGACCGGTACGCAGGTCGAGACGCGGGCGCTGGTGTGGTTCAGCGGTGCGCCCGGCGGCTGGGCTGAGGGGCCGGCCGACGATGCCGGCACGCTCGGCGTGCACACGGTGGCGCCGGGTGCGGTACGACCTGCCGGCGGTGCCCTCCCGGGCTCGGTCGAGGTGCTCGACGGCGCCGAGATCAGCACCTTCGCGGCGGACGTCGACCTCTACTGGACGGCGGAGCGCCGCTGGGCGCACGTTCCAGCCGGGGAGGCCGCGCCTGCGTACGACGGCCCGGTCGTCGTACGCCACTGGGCCTGACGCCCCTCGGACCCTGTGATCGGTGCGCCAGCGTCCATGCCGCGCAGGCGTTTGGACGCTGGCGCGCCGACGGGTCAGCCGCCTGCGAGTGCCTTGCGCGCGTCGTCGTCGTACGTGACCGCGGCCCACCGCAGGATCAGCACGCTGGCGAACAGCGGCGGCACCAGCGCGAGGAACGCGATGTTGATGGAGCCGGTCGCGTCGGAGACCACGCCGATGAGGAACGGTCCGAGCGCGCCACCGAGCGACAGCAGGAACTGCACGGCGGCGAACCCGAGCCCTCGGCGCGAGGCGGGAACGACGTCGGCGGACGCGGCCGTGAGGTTCGGGATGGCCCCGGCGAAGCCGACGCACGCGAGGGCGACGAGGCCGATGCGCAGCGCGACTCCGGGGAGGACCACGACGCCGGTGATCGAGAGCGCGCCGACGAGGAGGAACCAGAGGCTGACCCGGATCCGCCAGCCGGCCTTCACGCCGTGGCCGCGGTCGCCGATCCGGCTGCCGAGGATGATGCCGATCACGATGCCGACACCGCCGACACCGCCCGCGACGCCTGCCGCCGTGTCGTACGCCATGTCCTCGGTCCGCTCCAGCAGCGTGGGGAGCCAGTAGAAGAGCCCGCCGAGCCCGAGGTAGAGCAGCGCCAGGCTGAGGGTGATGCCGCGCAGCGAGGTGATCTGGAGGACCGCGCGAGCTTCGGCGAACATCGACGTCGGTGCAGCCGACGCGGCCCCTTCGGTCGTGGGCTCGGTGTCGCCCATGCCCCGGAGGCGGTCGATCCGGTCGCCGATCCCACGGACCGGCTCGCGCACCGTGAGGACGAGCGCGGCCACGAGCACGCCGGGGATCGCCACGATGAAGAACACCGCGCGCCAGTCGAGCGCCTCGGCCACGGCACCACCGAGAGCGACGCCGACCGGCAGGCCCATGTAGTAGCCCGCACGCTCGAGTCCGAACGCCTTGCCGCGGGTGCTGCCCGGGAAGTAGTCGGCGAGGAGGCTCGACGCCGGGGGGTTGTAGAGCTGTCCGGCAGCGCCGAGAAGGATGCGGATGACGAAGAACATCGCGAACGTCGTCGCGAGACCGCTGGCCACCGAGAACAGCGCCCAGGTGAGCACCACGAGCGCGACGATCCAGGTCCGCCGCCCCTTGTCGGCGAGCCGACCGGCCGGCAGGAGCAGGACGACCGCGGCGAGCGACGCAGCGGTCGGGATGGCGCCGGCCCACGTGTCGCTGAAGCCGAACTCCTCCTGGATGGCCGGGAGGGCGCCGGCGATCAGGTTGACCTCGATCCGGTCGATGAACGCGACGAGCGCGATCACGATGGCCGCCCACCAGCCGAACGGCGCCGGGCGTGCCAGGTCGACGTCCATCGGAGGGCGACCGACGAAGGCCGTCAGGGGTACCGTGCCCAGAGCAGTGGCCGCCGAGGCAGTCTCCTCCTGCTCAGGTGGGCGATCGTCGGTCGGCTGGTTGCTCACATCCGGCTCCTGTCATCGGGCAGAGCAGCGTCGGGGAACGTCTCTGAGAAACTCTAGGGGAGAATCGTAGAAGGATATATGGTTTCGCCCATGACTGTCGTACGCGTCGCCGCCGTCCAGCTCGCTGCCAGCGAGGACGTCGCGGCCAACCTCGCCTCCGCGGTCCGCCTCGTCGAGGACGCGGCCGGACAAGGGGCCCAGCTGGTCGTTCTGCCGGAGTTCGGCAACCACGTCTCCTGGTACGCCGATCGCGAGCACGCCCGCCGCATGGCCCAGACCCTCGACGGCGACTTCGTCCGTACGCTCGCTGCCACGGCCGCGAAGCACCGGATCCACCTGCTCGTGAACTGCACGCTCGCCCGCGAGGACGGCCGCACGACGGGGAGCAACATCCTCATCGGCCCCGACGGCGAGGTCCTGGCGACGAGCGACAAGCAGGTCCTCATGGGCAGCGAGCGTGATCACCTCGATCCCGCGACCGAGGCCTCGCCGGTCGTCGAGACGCCGCTCGGCCGTCTCGGCCTCTACTCGTGCATGGACGGCGTGATCAACGAGACGCCTCGTCTGCTGGCGGTCGGTGGCGCGCAGCTGCTGCTCAACAGCCTCAACTCGTTCGCGCTCGACGAGGCCTCGCTCCACGTCCCCGTACGCGCGGTCGAGAACCGCGTCTGGGTGGTGGCGGCCAACAAGGTCGGACCGCTCGTCCCCGAGCACAGCATCAACACCGTCGCGCAGGCGGTCGGAGTCCCGGTCGAACGTCTCCACGGCGCGGGGGAGAGCCAGATCGTCGCGCCCGACGGGACCGTCGTCGCACGCGGCCCCCTCGCCGGCGAGGCGGTCGTGATCGCCGACATCGACGTCTCGGCGGCCGACGACAAGCGGCGCCCGGACGGCACCGACGTCCTAGCGGTGCGGCGCCCGGATCTGTACGGCCCGATCGTCGCGCCGCCGCACGGACGCCGTGCTCCCGCCGGCTCCGCGTCCCTGCTGACGGCCGTGATCTGCCCGGCCGACGGGGACGACGTGGTCGCCCTCGTGCGCGAGGCCGTCGAGGGGGGAGCGCAGCTCGTCGTCCTCCCCGAGCTCGCGGCCTGGCCTGGTGGGATCGTGACGGACGAGGTGACGCCGCGCTTCGATCCCGATGCCCTCCGTGCTGTGCTCGCCGACACCACCGCGACGCTCGTGACGACGGTACGAGACGGGGACCAGCACGTCGGCCTCGCCATGGACGCTCGCGGCGTCGTCCTCCGCCAGCCGCAGCTCCACTCAAGTGCCCGCCACGCAGAGTGGGTGACCCGCCTCGGCGAGGCGCTGGAGGTGATCGACCTCCCGTGGGGCCGCCTCGCCCTCGTCGTGGGCGATGACGCTCTGCACCCAGAGACGTTCCGCCTCGCCTCGCTGCAGGACGCTGACGTCGTCGCCGTGCCGTTCACCACCGCGGCCGCGCACGACCTCGACCTGCTGCTGCTCGAGCGGTCGGCGGAGAACCGCCTCAACCTTGCCGTCGCCTCCAGGCCCGGTCCGTTCGGGGCCGGGATGCTCGTCCCGCTGTCGTCGGACTTCACCCTCTGGAGCGGGAGCTGGCAGTTCGACGGCGTCATTAGTCGGCCCCAGCCGGTCATGTCGGAAGGGTCCGTCACCGCCGCCGCGCTCAGCCCGGAGCAGGCGTCCAACCGGTTCGTCTCACGCGGGACCGACGTCGTCGATGGCCGCCCGTGGGCGATCGCCGACGCGCTCGTGAAGCCCTAGGTGGTGCTGCTCAGGCGGAGTCGGCGACCGCGCGGTTGCCGAGCGCGGCCATCAGGGAGCGCTCGCTGCCGTCGAGGTGGGCGATCCACGCCTTCTTGAACGCCGCCGACTTGCGCGCGCGGGCGAGCTCGAGCAGCTCGCGGTGCTCGTCGATGCGGTGCTCCTTGGTCTCGGGTGCGTGGTCGAGATCCTCCATCAGGAGGTGCAGGTAGCGGTCGGCCGAGTGCCACAACAGCTCGAGGACGTTCTTGTCGGCGGTGCCCATGACGTCGGAGAGCAACGTGGCGTGGAAGGCGTGGTGCGCCGCTGCGAGGGCGGCCGGCTCGCGCTCGATCGCGACGTACTCGTCGAGCGCCTGCTCGGCCTCGGTGACCAGCTCGTCCGTCATCTGACGGGCGGCCTTGGCCGCGAGGTCGCCCTCGATGAGGCGCCGCAGGCGGTAGATATCGGCGAGGTCCTCCGTGCTCAGGGCGGCGACGAGCGCCGACCGGCCCGGGCGCAGGCTCACGACGCCCTCGCTCTCGAGACGACGAAGCGCCTCGCGTACGGGGATGTGGCTCACGTCGTACAGCTCGCAGAGCTCGACGATGGAGACCGATGAACCGGGCTGGATCTCGCCGGTGAGGATCGACGCGCGGAGTTCGCTGGTCACGCGGTCGACGAGTGACACGTGGGCGATCGGCCGGGCGGTGCGGTCGGATCGGCTACGTCGTGCCATGCGGGTGCTCCTCTATGAGTCAGATGACGCGTGTGCGTCTACATCATAGATTCTCGCAGGCCAGGTCGTTCTTAGCGATGAACACGTGGCACAACCCCAAGTTGATATTGTATATTCTCTACCACCTTGAAGGAGGTGGATCAGTGGTCGAGGCTTCGACGTTCCGCGACGTGCTGGCCCAGTGGCCCAGCGGCGTCACCATCGTCACTACCGTCGTCGACGGTGTGCGGCACGGCATGACAGCGAGCTCGTTCTCCAGCGTGAGTCTCGATCCGCCGTTGGTCTCGATCTGTCTGGACCGGCGGCTCTACAGCCACGGCCTGGTCGAGTCCAGCGGTGTCTTTGGGATCAGCGTCCTCGCGAAGGACCAGGCCGAGGTGGCGCGCCGCTTCGCCGGGATGGCCGGTGAGGTTGCCGACCGTTTCGACGGCGAGACGTGGTCCACAGCTGCTACCGGGGTCCCGTTGCTCGACTCAGCCCTCGGCTGGCTCGACTGCCGGGTCCTCCACGCCTATCCGGGCGGAGACCACACGATCTTCGTCGGGGAGGTGCTCGCGGGCCACGCCGCCCGTCGTACGGCACCTCTGCTCTTCCATTCCCGCGGATGGGGCCAGTTCGCCGACGTCCTCCCCGACGTCGCGACACTCGCCGACAGCGGTCTCGTCACCTCGTTGGCGGCACGCGGCGAGGTCGGCGACTCGGTCCACCGGACAGCCCGCCACGTCCGCCGCTCGGGCATCCGCGTGCGTGTCGCCGACCTGACGGCCGGCGCGTCTCTCGAGACCTTCCCGTGGGGGAGCGGCGCAGCGGTCGACAGCGCGGATGCCGCTCACCGAAGCGCGCTCGTGGAGTCCGCGGCGCAGGCGCGTCGGGCAATCGACCGGGGCATCTCGGTCCTCGAGGTCAGGGCCGACGGCCACGACCCCCGCTCGGTCGAGCGTGCCGCCGTGCTCGCCCGGGAGCTCGCGGGCGATGACGCCGCGACGGGCCGCGTCGTGATCCTCGACGACGCGTTCGCCGTGGCCGGCAGCGAGTCGGCGCTCGCGGCGATCGACGTGCTCGCGCACTCGGGCGCCACCGAGATCTGCCTCGACGACACCTCCGGCTCGGCGACGCCGCTTCAGGTGCGGGCCCTCCTGCAGGACGCCGTCGGCCTCGCCCGGCCCGTCCCGCTCCGCCTCCGGCTGCGTGACAAGGACCGGCTCGGCCTGGTCAACGTGCTCACGGCGCTGAAGTCGGGAGTCCACCACTTCGACACCACGCTCGGCGGCCTCGACGGCGCCGTCGCAACCGAGGACCTCGTGCGCCTGCTCGGGACCCTCGACGTCACCACCCCCGCGGACGCCGTGGCACTGGACCGCCTCGCGCGCCGCCTCCGAGAACACCCGCCCGGCTCCTCGGCCCCGCCGTCCCCGCACGGTTCGCCCGCGAGCACCTCCCATCCCACCCCAATGCCTTCCCTGTAGGAGCTGATGACGGCCATGCTGACCGCCGAACACCTCTTGACCGACCTCAGCCCCGAGGAGCGCGAGCGCGCTGCCCGGGTCGAGGCGATCCTCCCCGCCATCCGTGACGCCGCCCAGGAGGCCGACGCCCGTGGCGCGTTCCCCGAGGGCCACGTCAAGCTCCTCGCCGAGGCCGGGCTGCTCGGTCTTGTCGTCCCGAAGGAGTACGGCGGCCTCGGCGGGGGCCTCCGTGACCTCGTCGCCACCACGTACGCGCTCGGGACGGTCTGCGGTTCGACCGCGCTCGCGTACTTCTTCCACTGCTCGGCATCGTCGCGCGGGCTGCTGCCGCTCGCTGCGCTCGAGGCCGGGCTCTACACCGACGACGAGGCGGACGAGGTCCGTGCGTTCGCCGAGCGTGTCCTCCACCTCATGGGCACCGAGGAGCGCTGCCTCGCCAACTTCGCGAGCGAGGCCGCCAAGGCGAGCAACGCCAACGTCCTCATCTCGACGACGGCCACGCCGGTCGAGGGCGGCTGGCTCCTCAACGGCGAGAAGTCGTTCGGCTGCCTCTCCGGCACCGCCGACTTCTACCTCGTCACCGCGCGCCGTGCCGACATCGACGGCATCGACGGCATCTCGCTGTTCCTCGTCGCCCGCGACTCCGAGGGCATCCGCCCCCGGCAGGAGTGGAGCGGTCTCGGCATGCGGGCCTCGGACAACTTCGGGCTCGTGATGGAGGACTGCTTCGTCCCCGCCGACCACGCGCTGGCGGTGCCGGCGGGCTTCGCCCGGGCGACGTCGATGTCGCGCGGGTCGTGGGTCGGCAACCAGATCGCGATCGCGGCGATCTATGCCGGCATCGCGAAGGGTGCCTGGGACTACGCCTTCGAGCGGACCATGAAGGCCAAGTTCGCCGACACCGGCAAGCCGATCGCGTCCTCGCCGATGCACCAGGTGCTGATCGGTGAGGCCCAGCACGACCTGACCGACATGCACCTGTGGCTGCGCTACCAGGTCGAGCTCGAGTCGAGCGACCCGCCGATCCTGCCCAAGCCCGAGGTCGTCAAGAACTGGAAGCTCGCCAAGGGGTCGGTTTGCGAGAAGGCCTTTGCCGTGGCGGTCGGATCGTTGAAGATGTGTGGAACGTCCGGTGCGTTGATGGACAACGTCATCGGCCGCGCCGTGCGTGACACCGCGATGGGTCTGGTCCAGGCGTTCCCCGCCGAGCGGGGTCGCCTCGACCTGGCTCAGCTGCTCGTCAGCGACGAGTCGTGGATCGGCCTGACCACGCCCGACGCGGTGGACGCGAAGGCGAAGGCGGGACAAGGATGACGAGTACGGCGCACGGTGGGGCGATCGCCGCGGTGACGCTGCCAGCCCTGGTCGAGGTGGTCGCGGGTGAGGTCGCTCCCGCGACCGGCACCCTCGACCTCGTCCTCGAGGATCCGTCGACCGGAGAGTCTCTGGGGCACGCCGTCGAGAGCGCACCGGACTCCGTGGAGCGGGCCCTGGCCGCTGCCGACGCGGCCCACACCAGCGAGACGTGGTCGTCGACGTCGCCGGACGAGCGGGCCGCCCTCCTCGACGCCGTGGCGGTCGCGCTCGAGGCCCGCCAGTCCGAACTGGCGGCGCTGGAGGCGTTCGCGACCGGCGTCCCGGTCCGTCAGACCTCCATCGTCGGCATGATCGTCCCGGGCGCCTTCCGCCTCGCCGCCGAGATGCTGCGGTCGGGGACCCTGGTCGATGCGCCGGTGACGGGCGCGAACGGTCAGGCCGTCGAGGTGCTGCGCCTGCCGGTCGGGCCCGCGATCTGCCTGGTCCCGTGGAACGCGCCCGCGCCGATGGCCGCGCACAAGGTCGCGAGCGCGCTCGCCGCAGGCTGCCCCACGATCCTCAAGCCCAGCGAGTACGCCCCGTACGCGACGACGCTGCTCGGCACTACGGTCGCTGAGGTCCTGGCCGAAGCCGGGGTCGACGGTGGGGTCTTCCAGCTCCTCCAGGGTGGACCGTCCGTGGGCGGAACGGTCGTCACCGACCCGCGCATCCGCGCCGTGTCGTTCACCGGTGGCGCTGTCGGAGGACGTGCGGTCGCCGCCGCGTGCGCCGAGAAGCTGGCCGCGCTCCAGCTGGAGCTCGGCGGCAACAACCCGCTCGTCGTGATGCCCGACGCCGATCCTGAGGCGGCCGCGCACGCTGCCGTCGACCTGCTGACCACCCTCAACGGCCAGTGGTGCCGCGCGCTCGGACGCTTGATCGTGCCCGAGGCGATGGCCGACGAGGTCGTCGAGCTGGCGCTCGAGCGGCTGACCGCTCTCACCGCGGGGGACCCGCTGGACGAGGCATCAGATCTCGGCCCGATCGTCCACTCGGTCCACCGGGCCCGCCTGGAGTCGGCGCTCGAGGCGCTGGGCACCGCCGGCGGCACTGTCCACCGCGCGACGCCCGTCCCCGACACGGGCAACTACCTGGCGCCCGCACTGGTGACCGGCGTGCCGGTCGCGGCTGCCGCGGAGGAGATCTTCGGCCCGATCGCGACCGTGCACACCTACGCGACCGAGGACGAGGCCCTCGCGCTCGCCAACGGCACGTCGTACGGGCTTGAGGGATACGTGGTCGGCACCGACACCGACCGGGCGCTCGCGCTCGCCCGCCGCGTGCGTGCCGGCGAGGTCAAGGTGAACGGCTCGACGATCATGAGCCTGCACCTCATGACGCCGCGGCCGGCGTGGGGCCTGTCGGGGCTCGGCGAGGAGGGCACGGTGGAGACGATCCGATGCTTCACCAACGCCCGGGTCGTCGGGGTCGAGGGCAGCTTCGCGCTGCACGGGCGATGACCGGCGCCACCTCTCCCGCCGCCACCCTCCGTACCCTGCTCGCCGGTGACGAGGTCGTCCACCTGCCCGGCGTGTACGACGCGGTGACCGCGCGGCTCGCGGTGGTCTCCGGCGCACGCGCCACCTGTCTCTCGGGCGCGGTCGCGTCGGCGGTCGGCCTCGGCCTGCCGGACCTCGGCTTCGTGCACGGCAGCCAGATCGCCGCGCGTGCCCGTGAGGTCGTCCCGGCACTGGCCGACGTCCCGCTGCTCGCCGATGCCGACACCGGCTACGGCAACGCGTTGCAAGCGCGGCACACGACGCGCGCGTACGCGGCGGCCGGCATCGCAGGGCTGCACCTGGAGGACCAGGTCGCCCCGAAGCGGTGCGGTCACATGACCGGCAAGGCCGTCGTCGGGCTTGCCGAGGCGGCGGGCCGGGTCCGTGCCGCGGTCGAGGCGGGCACCGACGTCGTGATCGTCGCCCGTACGGACGCGCTCTCGGTCGACGGTCTCGACGCCGTCGTCGCGCGGGCCCACGCGTTCGTCGCGGCGGGTGCCGACGCCGTGTTCGTCGAGGGCGCGGGCCTGTCTGAGCTGCGCGAGGTCTCGGCGGCGCTCGGCGGCGAGGTGCCCCTGGTGATGAATCGTTCTGAGGCGGCCGGCGCGATCGAGGGTCCCGATGCGGGCCATCCCGATGACGGGACCCTCGCCGAGCTCGGCGTACGCCTCGTGATCCACCCGGTCTCCGCACTGCTGGCTGCTGCCCGAGCGGCAGCCGACACGTACGCGGCGATCGCCCGCACCGGCCATGCCGGTGCCGTCCCACGGATGGCGTGGGACGACCTGACCGAGCTCGTCGGGCTGGGAGACCAGCTCGTCCTGGAAGCGGCGTACGCCGAGGAGGCAGCACGATGACGAACGACATCCTGGTCGTGGGAGCGGGGCCCGTCGGACTCACCACGGCGCTCGTGCTGGCGCAGGCCGGTCACGCGGTGACCGTGCTGGAGGCGGGGGAGTCACTGTCCGCGGAGTCGCGGGCGAGCACCTACCACCCGCCGACGCTGGAGATGCTCGCCGACCTCGGCGTGCTCGACGCGCTGCGGGAGCACGGCATCGTCTCCCAGGCCTTCCAGTACCGCGACCGCCAGGACGGCCCCGTCGCCGAGCTGGACCTCGGCATCCTCGCCGACGACACCCCGTACCCGTTCCGGGTGCAGTGCGAGCAGAGCAAGCTCACGCCGATCCTGCTGGAGCGACTCCGGCGGCACGACGGGTGCACGGTCGAGTTCGGTGAGCCGGCGACGTCGGTCACGCAGGCTGACGACCGGGTCACCGTCACCAGTGCCAGCGGACGTTCCTGGACCGCCAACTGGGTGGTCGGTGCCGACGGCGCGAGCTCGGTCGTGCGCAAGAGCACCGGTGCGGAGTTCGAGGGCATCACCTACCCGGAGCGCTTCCTCGTCGTCTCGACCACCGAGGATCTGGCGGCCGTGCTCCCCGGCATCGCCGACGTCAACTACGTCTTCGACCCGACCGAGTGGCTGGTGCTGCTGCGGACCCCGGAGCACTGGCGCATCCTGTTCCCGACCGACCCCGACAGCCCGGCCGACGCCGAGGTCGCCGACGCGCGCGTCCAGGAGCGCCTGCGCGGCGTCGCCGACCTCGGCCGCCCGTGGGAGCTGCTCCACTCCTCGCTCTACCTCGTCCACCAGCGGGTCGCCGAGCGCTTCCGTACCGGCCGGGTCGTGCTCGTGGGCGACGCGGCGCACGTCAACAACCCGCTCGGCGGGATGGGCATGAACAGCGGCATCCACGACGCGGTGCTCACCGCTCGCGCGCTGGTGGCGCTGCTCGCGGGGGAGGCCGACCTCGACGCGCTCGACGTGGTGCTCGCCGGTCGCCGGGACGTCGCACTGTCCTACGTCCGTACGGTCACGCACGACAACTGGAAGCAGCTGCGCGAGCAGGACCCCTCCGCGCGCGCCGCGCACCACGCCGAGCTGCGCGCGCTCGCCGCGGACCCGGTGGCAGCGCGGGCATACCTGCGCCGGACCTCGATGATCGACTCGCTGCGGCCGCTCGAGCCGGCGGGCGACGCGCTGTGACGATCGCGGCCACCGGCTCGCGCCGCGAGAACCCCGCCCGTACGAGCGAGGTGGTGGGGGAGGTCGTGTTCGACGATCCGGCGGCAGTCGACCGCGCCGTCGGGCGTGCCCGTGCGGCGCAGGCGACGTGGCGCGACCAGCCGGTGGCCTCGCGGTCAGCGGCGCTGCGGGCAGCCGCCGACCTGCTCGATCCGGTGCTCGACGACGTCGCCGCGCTGATGGCGCGCGAGACCGGGAAGCCGCTGGCCGACTGTCGGGGCGAGGCGGGCTTCGCCGTCACCGTGCTGCGCTGGGTCGCCGCGCGCGCTGAGACGTTGCTCGTCGACAGCGAGATCGACGACGCCCAGGGACGGCTCGTGCTGCGCCACCGGCCGTACGGGGTCGTCGCTGCCGTCACGCCCTGGAACGCCCCCGTGATCCTCGCCATGCTCAAGGTCGCTCCGGCGCTGGTCGCGGGCAACGCCGTCGTCGTGAAGCCGTCACCGCTCGCGCCGTTCGCGGTCGAGAAGGTCGTCGCCACGATGTCAGCCGTCCTGCCTTCCGGCCTGCTCCAGGTCGTCCACGGCGATGCCGAGACCGCGACCGCACTGGTCGGGCACCGCGGTGTCGACCGGGTCGCCTTCACCGGCGGCGACGTCGCGGGGCGTGCACTCGCCCGTACGGCCGCCGGGGCGCTGACACCGTCGCTGCTGGAGCTCGGCGGCAACGACCCGGCGATCCTGCTCGCGGACGTCGAGCTGGACGAGTCCATCGCGGAGCGCCTGCTGATGGCCGCGTTCGCGACCAGCGGGCAGGTCTGCATGGCGATCAAGCGCCTGTACGTCCACCGGTCGCGCTACGACGAGGTAGTCACGGCCCTGCGTGCCGCGGCCGACCGGATCCTGCGCGTCGGCGACCCGTTGACCCCCGGCGTGACGATGGGGCCGGTCGTGAGCGCGGCCTCGGCCGAGCGCGTACGGGCACTGGTCGACTCCGCAGCGGCGGCGGGCGCGGAGGTCGTCCCGATCGGGACCATCGACCCCGAGGCGCGGCTCGACGAGGGCTACTACGTTCTGCCGACCCTCGTTCTGGGTGCGTCGGACTCGGACGACGTCGTCGCGACCGAGCAGTTCGGTCCGACCCTGCCGATCCTCGCGTTCGACGCCGAGGAAGAGGTCGTCGCGCGCGCCAACGCCGGCGAGCTGGGACTCGGTGCGTCGGTGTGGTCGGTCGACGAGCAGCGCGCCTTCGACCTGGCCGCGCGGCTCGACGCGGGCTTCACCTTCGTCAACACGCACAACCGGACGGGCATGTCGTTGCGGGCGCCGTTCGGGGGCGTCAAGCGGTCCGGATGGGGGAGGGAGTACGGCGACGAGGGGATCTTGGAGCACGTGCAGACCTGTGTCGTCCATGCGCCTGCGGCCTTCAGGGCGGGCGGCGAGGGGCTCGGCGCGACCGCGTATCCGTCCTGACAGCACGTCATCAAGATTCGGTTACGTCTCCGGACATCAGCGCCGAGCGGGCCGCCGGTCGGGTCAAGATTCTCTTCCCGAACTCTGTCCGTCCAGGGTATAGATCATATATAGTCTCAACGTAACGTGAATCACGTCGCACGACACGTAAGGAGCCCCCGTGAGCCAGAGTCTGAAGTACGTGCAGGAGCACCTCGACGAGTCGGGCCCGACCGACGTCAGCGAGACCTTCGCGACCTGGTTGGCCCTCGTCGAGCGTCTCAAAGACCGGGTCGCTGAGCGGTTCGAGCTCGAGCGCGACCCGTCGTCCGAGGCGCTCGAGGACTTCGGCGGTGACACCGGCGCCAAGGGCCGCGTCCGCACGTACGCCGGCCCCGAGATCGACTGGATGGTCCACTCCCACATGGAGAACGCGACCGCCGGGTTCTGCAACGTCCACCTGACGATCTGGCTCGGTCCGCAGGTCAAGGTCCCGCACTTCGGCATGGCGCTCGGCTGCTTCCCGCAGGGCTGGTTCTTCCTCGACTCGGTGCCGCGCAGCTATCTCGTGACCGACACCGACTCGTTCGACCGCTACTACGAGCCTGTCAACGCTCGCTGGGAGCAGCTCCAGAACGAGAGCTTCCTCGAGCCGTTCGTCAGCCGTTCGGCCTTCGTGCGCGCCGGCCTCTCGCCGACCGCGTTCTGCCACATGGCGCCCGCCGGCGAGGAAATGACCAAGCTCGTGACCGAGGTCGCTGAGGAGCACCTCGACCGCTGGCTCGGGTGGGTCGACGCCGCGGAGGCCGTTCCGGTCGCCGAGCGCGCCGCACTGGCGGCCGACGATGAGGCGATCCGCCGCAACATCGCCGAGCGTGACCCCGCCAACGTGATGGGCGACCGTTACTTCGGCGCCGAGACGACGCAGCGCCTCGTCCGTGCGCTCTGGGGCGGCGACCGCACGCTGCCGCGCGCTCACGAGCACGAGGTTCACTCGGCACGATGAACGACCCCGTCCTCGCCCGCGCGCTCCGCACGGCCGTCCGCATCCCGGGAGCCGAGGCTCCGTACGACACGGCGCACGTCACGGTGCGCTACCCGGCGCTGCCCGCGACGACGACGGCCGAGCGGATGAGCGGCCGTCTCGCGGCGGACCCGGCGGGTGCCCCGTACCCGCTGGCCGTGATCCTCTCGGGCGTCAACGTCTGCGCCGACGCCTACGCGTGGTTGGCCGTGCGGCTGGTCGAGGCCGGCTTCGTCGCGGTCACGTACGACTGGGTGGGGGAGCTCTTTCCTCCCAGTGAGCACAGCGTGGGCGAGTACGGGCTGACGCCCGGTGTCGACCTCGGCACCGTCGGCCCGGACACCTACGGCAGCGGGCCGACGACCCAGGCGTTGCGTCCGGTGCTCGGCGCCGTCACGGCGCTGGGGGAGTCCGGCCCGCTCGCGGGGCTCCTCGACACCGGCGCCGTCGCGCTGTTCGGTCACTCGGCCGGCGGCACCGTTGCCCTGCAGTCGGCGAGCCCGCAGTGGTTCCCCGAGGTGCGCGCCGTCGCGACGTACGGTGCCCACACGAAGGCCTCGCAGATGCTCGGGCACCCGCCGAGCACCCTGCTGCCGGCGCCGGTCGAGGCACCGGTGATGCTGCTGGCCGGCACGGCGGACGGTGTGGTCGCCGCCAGCGCCATCCGGTACGGCGAGGACCCGGACGCTCCCGCTCACGACCCGATCACGGCGACGTGGGAGCGGGCGCTCCCGTCGACGACCGAGGCCTGGCTCGTCCACCTCGCGGACGCGACGCACATGCTCGCGATCCACCCCGAAGACCCCACCACGGCACGCGGTTTCCTCGAAGACCCGTCCACCGGTGACGCCGCCGCCCAGCGCGACGCGCTCGCCACCACCGTCACCTCGTTCCTCCGCGCGACCGTGCGCGGGGATGTCGAGGCCAAGAACGCACTGGAGCTGCTGGCGGAGCAGCCCCGCTCGGAGATCGCCGAGATTCGGCGACGCTAGGAGGAGACCCGCGATGTTCAAGAATTTCTGGTACGCCGTCGAGTTCAGCGAGGATCTCCCCGCCGGGACCCCGAAGAAGGTCAAGCTTCTCGGACAGCAGCTCGTCATCTACCGCAAGTCGAGCGACAACAGCGTCGTCGCCATGTCCGACCTGTGTGTGCACCGTGGTGCGGCGCTGTCGGGCGGCGAGGTCAAGGACGACTGCATCGTCTGTCCGTACCACGGCTGGGAGTACGAGCCCGACGGGTCCGTGCGCAAGATCCCCGCGCACCCCGACAAGGGCATCCCGCGCAAGGCGCGCATCGACGCCTACCCGGTCCAGGAGAAGCACCGCTTCATCTGGATCTACATGGGCGACCTGCCCGAGGCCGAGCGCCCGCCGCTGCCCGACTGGTCGGCCATCGACGACACCGAGACCTACCGTGCGGTCACCGGTTCGTTCCTCTGGAAGTCCAACTACGAGCGCATCCTCGAGAACGGCGTCGACGTCGCGCACACGCCGTTCGTGCACGGCGGCGTCTTCGGCAACAAGGAGAAGCCGGAGGTCCCCGAGTTCGAGATCGAGGAGTCGGAGTGGCACTGCAAGGTGTCGGTCAAGCTCAACCCGCCGAACTCCAAGGGCATCTGGGGCATGCTCAACCCCAACAAGACCAAGGACCTCATGAAGCGTCCGCAGGTGCCGGTCTCCACCACCTGGTGGCTGCCCAACATGATCCTGCTTGAGGTCGACACCCCGATGGGCAAGCTCAAGATCTTCGACGTCAACATCCCGATCGACGAGGAGACCACACTCGTCAAGTTCGTCGCGCTGCGGACGTTCTTCAAGGGCAAGTGGGCCGACCGTGACGCGCGCCGTCGCGTGTTCAAGGTGCTGTACGAGGACGAGGCCGTCGTCAACGGGGTGCGCCCCGAGCTCCTCCCGTTCGACCTGTCGGCAGAGCTGCACGTCAAGAGCGACTACAACGCCGTGCTCTACCGCCGCCGCCGTCAGGAGCTCATCGACAAGGGCTGGTCGGTCGAGGGCAACACGATCGTCGGCGAGGGCCCTGCCCGGGTCGAGGCGCGCGTGATCCCGTCGCCGACCCGCAAGGAGGTCCCCGAGCTGGCCTCGGCGTGGAACTTCAAGGAGGTCCGCAGCAAGGAGCTGCTCGGCAAGCGGGTCGAGCGCGAAGAGCGCGGGGACGTCCCGCGCACCGACAGCACCAAGACGACGACGCGTGAAGAAGAGGTCCCCGCATGAGCACCACCGAGTCCGAGGCGTCTGTGAGCCTTCCGCGCGGCTTGTGCGAGCGCGCATGGGAGCGCATCGTCGCCGAGCGTGGCTTGGTCGAGGTGACCGCCGACGACGGTTCCGCGTTCCGTACGCTCACGTCGCCGATGACGCCGGACCCCGTGGGTGACGTTCGCGTCTTCGTCCCGACCGACGACTCCAACCCGATCGGCAAGGTCGTGTACGTGGGCCTCGCGGTCGACATGATCGGTCTGGACAGCCACATGGTGTTCGCGTTCGCCCGTGACGGACTGCCGATCCCGCACTTCACGCTCGACTCGGTCAAGGGCCAGGGCACCTACGCCTTCCACCTCGACCTCATCCCGCGGGCCGACCTGGGCACGCACCTGGCCTACCTCGACTGGGCGCACGAGCCGCTGACAGAGACGTACGAGGAAGTCGAGACCTGGGAAGGCTTGACCAAGGCCGCGATCGGTCCTCGCCAGAACGCCATGATGTCGCCGTGGATGCTCGTGCACCGCGCCGACGCGGACGCGTTCGTCTCCATCGAGAGCGCCGTCACGACCTACCTCGAGCACTGGTTCGGTCTGCTCGACGCGTCGGTGCCCGCCGAGGTGCTGGCCGACGTGGCCGACACCGACCTTCCGGCACGTGACGCCCGCAACCGGGCGCTCATCTTCAGCCCCGAGGTCGACAAGGTCTGGGCGCAGGTCGCTCGCCTCATCGGTGACGACGCCGCCGAGGACGTCCGGGCGCAGCTGCTCGACAACGAGGTGCGCAAGTGACGGCGACCAGCGAGACCGACCAGGAGTCGGTCGATACGAGCGCGTGGCAGCAGCGCATCGAGGGGGAGTGGCACGGCCGTCCCGCGCTGTTCGACCCCGAGGGCAACCACGTGGGCTTCGAGCGCATCGCGCGCGCGAGCGTCATCGAGGACGGCGTGGCGCGCTACTGGATGCGTCCGACCCTCGAAGGCGCCGGCCCGCTGCGCAACCGGTTCCAGCTCGGCGCCGACTTCGACTTCCGCATCGTCGACTCCGACGAGAACCGTGTCTACTGCGGTCCGGACTTCTACGGGACCGGCCAGCCGTACGGGTTCTTCGTCGAGGCCAACTACTACTCGCCGGGCTGGCAGGCCGACCTGCGCACCTGGAACCAGGTGCTCCCCGACGGCGTGACGCAGGTCTACTCGTCGGTCCTGCACGACGGCTGGGCGGTCTGCGCGGTCTTCAACGGCGTCTACAAGCGGACGCTCGACCACGACACGAACCCCGAGACGCAGGCGTTCGTCGACGAGTGGATCGCGGCCGAGACCCAGCGCGGCCCGACGCCTCAGGTGCTTCCCACCAAGGAGAAGGGCACCTGGACCGGGTCGCTCTCGGTCGAGGACGCGGCTACCCAGAAGACGCTCGGCCAGACCCAGGTGCAGATCGAGCACGAGCCCCTCTCGCTCCTGCGGACCCGCCAGCGCGTCACCTGGAGCGGCGCGCTCGACCGTTCGTACACCTTCGAGCGCTACCGCGACGGTGCCCGCACCCAGTACGAGGGCGACGTCTTCGGCAACGCCGTCTCGTACGGCCGTGCGCTGTTCACCACCCAGCACCTCATGGGACCCGACGCGCGCGGTGTCGAGAAGATCCGCGGACGCGAGTTCCTTCTCGACTCCCAGACGCGTGACCTGTCGGTCGTCTGGCAGCTGTTCTCGGGCGAGCGCACCACCCACTTCCTTCACGGCCTGCTCACCTGGGAGCCGGCGTGACGGAGTCCAGGGTCGTCGTCGTGACCGGTGGGACCCGGGGCATCGGCCTCGGGCTCGCCGGCCAGCTCCTCGACCGAGGGTGCCGTGTCGTCGTGTGCGGACGGTCCTCGGCCGCGGTCGACGCCGCCCTCGCCGAGCTTGCGCCACGCGGTGGCGACCGCATCAGCGGCATCCCTGCCGACGTCACCGACCGTGAGTCCCTGCAGAAGCTGTGGGACCACGCGTCGCAGACGTTCGGTCGCGTGGACGTGTGGATTAACAACGCCGGCGTCTCGGCGCCGCGTCGTCCGCTCCCGGAGATCTCGGCGGACGTCACCGACACCGTCGTCCGTACCAACCTCGTCGGTGCGATCAACGGTTGCACCGTCGCGCTGGCGGGCCTGAGTGCGCAGCCGGGCGGCGGATGGATCTGGAACATGGAGGGCTTCGGCTCCGACGGGCAGCTCCAACCCGGGATGGCGATCTACGGCGCGAGCAAGCGCGCGGTCACCTATCTCACCGCGGCGCTGGTCAAGGAGTCCAAGAACACCGACGTCCGCGTCGGCTACCTCTCCCCGGGCATCGTCGCGACCGACCTCCTCGTCGACGACTACGACGGGCAGCCTGAGGCGTTCGAGAAGGCTCGCAAGATTTTCAACATCCTCGGCGACCGGGTCGAGACCGTCACGCCGTGGCTCGCCGACCGCGTCCTTGCGGCCAGCAAGAACGGTGCCAGGGTGGCCTGGCTGACCCGGTCGAAGGCGATGGGGCGCTTCATGACCGCGGGCTTCCGCAAGCGCGACATCTTCACCCCGACCGAGCGCGAGGAGGCCTGATGGCAATCGATCCCTGCACCGAGTACGGTCTGGCTCTTGCGATCCAGGACTTCACGCCCGTCGTGCTCGCTGGCGCCGGTCTCGTTGTCCTCGCCCAAGCGCTGGGCAAGTCGATCCCCGCCGTACGGGTGGGAGCGCTGCTCGGCGGCCTCGTCGTCACCGCCGGTGGCCTCGGCAAGGCGGTCTGGAAGCTGCTCGTCGCCGGACCGTGCATCGAGATCCCGTTCCTCGAGCAGATGCTGTTCCCGTGCCTCGCGATCGGCTTCTCCGCGCTCGCGTGGGCCCTGGCGAGCGTGTACGTCGGCAAGGTCGTGTCGTGGGCGCCGTTCGCCCTGGTGCCGTTCGTCGGCGCGTGCATCTCCGGAGCTGCGCGCAACCTCACCCCGATGCTCGCCATCGCGGCGCTCGCTGCGGTCGCGGTCGGGGCGATGGCCTCGGCGCTCGCCGCTCGTCACGGTGACCAGCTCGGCCGCTGGTTGTTCCTCTTCTATCTCGTCGGCACGCTCGTGCTCCCTCCGCTGGCGGCTCGGCCTCATCAGACCGAGGCGCTGCAATGGATCGAGCAGCTCACCAACACCGGTGTCCAGCTCTGCTTCCTCATCGGTGCGCTCCGGCTCAGCAGGCGTCTCCCGCACGCCGAGCGTCCCTCCGTCTCCGAAGGAGCCTCCCTCTCATGACCGACCGCCTCGGCTACCGCCGCAAGTTCGGGGTGATCGCCCCGAGCACCAACACGATCGTCCAGCCGGAGTTCGACTCGATGCGGGTTCCTGGCGTCACCTCGCACTACGGCCGGATCCTGATCCGCGACGGCCGGATCGCCGACGACGAGGGCATGCAGAACCTCCTCGTGCAGATCCGTGCCGCGATGGCCGACTGCGTCGAGGGCATCATGACGATGGAGCCCGACTACATGGTCATGGGCATGAGCGCCGAGACCTTCTGGGACGGCGTCGAAGGCAACCGCCAGTTCGTCCAGCAGATCAAGGACCTCTCCGGTGGCCTCGGTGTCGCGACGGGTGCCGAGGCCTGCGAGCGTGCGCTGCAGCTGTTCGGTGCCAAGAAGATCGGCATCGTCACGCCGTACACCCCGATCGGCGACGAGAACGTCCGCAAGTTCTTCACCGAGCTCGGCTTCGAGGTCGGCAAGATCAAGGGCCTCAGCTGCGAGAGCGCGGTCGCGATCGCCCACGTGAGCGAGCAGACGCTGCGTGAGGCGATCCTCGAGGTCGACGAGCCCGACGTCGACGCGATCGTCCAGTGCGGCACCAACCTCTGCATGGCCGAGCTTGCGGACGAGGCCGAGCGCTGGCTGGGCAAGCCGGTCGTCGCCATCAACGCCGCCACGTGGTGGATGGCGCTGCGCGAGAACGGCATCGAGGACAAGATCCACGGCTACGGGTCGCTGCTGCGCGACCACTGATCCTCCGTGTGGGGCCGGAGTTCCCCCGGCCCGGCCTCGCACGGTGTTCCACGCGAGGATGCCCCCCGAGCCATGCGGCTCGGGGGGCATCCTCGTGCGGGTGACGCCTGGTCACATCCGCATCACGTCCGCGGGCAAGAGGTGCCAAACGCGGGACAGCGTTCCAGTCAGGAGGTTACGGTGCGGCGGACGAGGTCGGCTCGGACTCGAGCGTGATCTGGTCGAACGGCAGCATCGGCTGCACCGCAGGGAAGGCCCAGAGGAACAAGATGGCGACGAGCGTGACGAAGAGCGTGAGGGCGAGCAGCGCCTTGACGGCGCTCGGTCCTGGCAGGACGCGCCAGAGTGCTGCGTACATGTCATGCCTCCGTTCCGGAGCGGGTCTCGATCAGGCGGCCGTGGACGATCAAGCGCTCGCTGGATCCCCAGCGCGGATTGCACGTCACGATCGTGATCCGTGCCTTGCGTGGCGTCGCGTTCGGCTTGTCGGGCACCGGATACAGGACGCCGACCGCGGTCGGTGCCACGATCTCCGTGCGGTCGACGACGTAGGTGTAGGTCGAGCCGACGGCCTCCACAAAGATCTTGTCGCCCTTGCGGACGCGGTCGATGTGGGCGAACGGTTCGCCGTGCGTCGCCCGGTGACCGGCGACGCCGAAGTTGCCGACCTGGCCGGGCAGGGCGGTGTCGGGGAACCGTCCGGGACCGCGCGCGAGCTGCTCGTCGGACACGCCTTCCACCACGACCCACGACCAGTCGTCGCCGAGCCGGGGGATCTGCATGACCGCGACGCCGGCGCCGGTGGACGGTCGTACGGGCGCGGTCGACGCCGCCTTGGAGGTGGCGGGGACGGCAGCCGCCTGCTGCTTGAAGTCGTCGCGCAGATCGACCTGCGCGGCGGCTGTCTGGACGTCGCTCCAGAAGACCAGGTAGACGGCGAAGAGCAGCACGACGACGCCGCCGGTGACCAGAGTCTCCGCGGCGGTTCGGGCGAGCGTCCTCACGACGTTGCCGGACCGGTTCATCAAAATCCTCTCGGATATATCATTGACAATATCGTCTCTGTGAATCAGCCTATCCCTACTTGCACTCCGGATGTGTGCAATGCAGTGGACAGGACTGCGACTGAGGTCGGGTCTCTCGGGACCCCCTACCCGAAGAAGGAGAGCGGGTAGATGAGATCGAAGAATCGCGTCGTCGCCCTGCTGGCTGGAGCCAGCATGCTTGCGACGACAGCAGTCGTCCTCGGAGCCGGGACCGCTGCTGCGGTCGCGCCCACCGGTGGATGCTGGGTCTACTCACCACCGAGTGGAGCTGACATCGAGGACACCACGCCAGCGAGCAACACGTCGTCGTCACTTGCTCCGTGGAGTGATGGCGCTGCCGACTACAACCTCACCACCAGTGGGGGCACCACCGTCGGCAGCACACGCAACTTCTCGCTCGTATTCGACAAGGGTCCGAAGAACGGTGGACCGCCTGCCAGTGGCACGGCGTACTACTACTTCTCGGTCAACGGGGTCTCCCTCCCTGCGATCACGAAGGCGTTCTCGGCCGGTGGCGGTGCTGTGATCCCCGGTGACACCATCACCGGGACGTTTACGATCACGGGTGCTGGCGCCAACACCGTCAAGCTCCGCAAGGTGATCTACGACATCCCGACGTTCCTGACCCGCGTCAACTGCAACGGTCAGAGCACGGGCGTGGCCGGCGGGGTCAACCCGGCGACCACTCCGGTCGACACCAACATCACCGCGAGTTTCTCAGCGGTGGGGCCGACGGCCACCGTCAGCGGCATCACCAACCAGGTGGTGACCAACGCGGCGCGCAAGAACGACGTGATCAGCTTCGGCGTCACGAACTTCTCGGCGGCCGGGACGGGCACGGTCGAGCTGTGCAACGTCAGCGGGACGAGCTGCGACGCCACGTCGTCGAGCGTCACGATCGCTGGCGACGGCTCGGGCTCGGGCACGATCGCGGTCGGGGCGACCCCGACCACGGGATCGCGCTCGATCAAGGTCACCTCGGGTGGTGAGACGAGCTTGACTCCGATCACCATCCTCGGTGACGTGACCGTCTCGACCAACGTCGTCGGCGGTGGCGCCGGCACGGTGGTCACGGTGACCGGCAGCAACTGGGATCCGAACCAGCCGGTGACGGTCGGTGGCTACAAGAACGGCCCGCCGTTCCCGCCGCCGGCTTCGTCGGATGCGACGGTCTCGACGACCGCCGACTCCGCAGGCAACATCTCGGCCTCGTTCATCGTGAACGATGCAGGGACCGCGTTCATCGGCGCGAGCCGTATCCACGCGGCCGGCCCTCCGCCGGTGGCCCTCTTCGGCTCGCAGGCCTTCACCTTCTCGGGTGACACCTGCACGGCGAAGCAGGGATCTGCGGCCACGGGCAGCTGTGCGCTGCTCGAGACGGTCGAGCTGACCGTCGTGGCCGGCGACCTGAAGATGTCGAAGGACGCGGGCAAGGTCCTGATGTCGGGCGTCACGCTCGACGGCACGGACCAGACCTCGACCGGCGACCTTCAGAACGTCACGGTGAAGGACTACCGCGGCGGCACGCTCGGCTGGTCGCTCGTCGGTCGCTTCTCGGGCCTCAACGGTCCCGCGAAGCCGGCCGGTGGCAACTTCACCATCGCCCCGACCGCCCTGTCCTGGACGCCCACCTGTGCGCCCCAGGCCAACAGCGACGACACCGTCGTCGCGGGTGCAGCGGGCTCGTTCGCCGATGCTTCGACCGACCTGCCGCTCTGCGCGGTGGCGACGTCCGGCCTCGGCGCGAACGGGACCAGCGGAGGCGACGCCGTCGCCGACGCCGGGCTCTCGCTCGAGGTCGGTTCCAGCCAGGCTGCCGGTAACTACTCCGGCCTCCTCACGCTGACGCTGTCGTGAGCCTGCTCTCGACACGTCATCTGTCATGACACGCACCACGTAGTACAGGTCCGGGTGGGCACCGCTTCAGCGGCGCCCACCCGGACCACCACGTCCCACCGGCCAGGAGTTGCCGACCGATGACTCGAGTGATGCGCCACGTGCGCGCCCTGATCGCCTTCGTCGTGCTTGCCGTGGCGATGGCCCTTCTGCCGTCGTCCGCGCACGCCGCTGACAACGGTGCTTGGTCGGTCACTCCCACGCCCGGCTCCGAGTCGTCACCGACGCCTCGGAGCTACTTCGTGCTCGAGGGCGCTCCCGGCACGACGCTCACCGACAAGGTGCGCATCCGCAACTACACCAACCGCCCGCTCACCTTCACGCTCTACGGAGCCGACGGCTACAACACCGAGCAGGGCGGCTTCTTCGCGCTTCGGACCCTTGAGCGTCCGCAGGTCGACGTCGGTGCCTGGACCAAGCTCCCTGTCCAACAGGTGAAGGTCGCCCGCCGTACGCAGGTCGATGTGCCCATCACGGTCCAGATCCCCGAGAACGCGACGCCGGGCGACCACGTGGGCGGGATCGTCGCGCTCAACGGTGCCGTCGAGGGGACGACCGAGTCCGGCGGCATCGACGTGGGCATTAAGCGTGCGGTCGCGGCCCGGCTCTATCTGCGCGTGAGCGGTCCGACGACCCCCGCGCTGAAGGTCAGCGACGTACGTCTCGAGCACGACCGTGGGTTCTTCCCCTGGTCAGGATCTGGAAAGGGCAGTGTGTCGTACACGGTCGAGAACACCGGCAACCTTCGGTTGTCTCCGGAGAGCGTGATCAGGCTCTCCGGCGTCGCAGGTCGTGAGCTCGACGAGGTCGAGACCACCGCGGTCGTCGACCTGCTCCCGGGACAGACGGCAAAGCTGCGCGCGGACGTGTCCGGTGTCGGGTGGGCCGACCGTGTGTCCGTCGACGTCACGCTCGCGACGCCGGAGGGCGTGCGAGACGTGGCGTCGACGACGGTGTGGATCGTCCCGTGGCCGCTCGTCCTGATCCTGCTCCTGCTCATCGCAGGTTCGACGTGGTGGTGGCTGAGGCGACGTGCCGAACGACGGCGCGCCTTCGAGGCCGTCGCGACCGCACCGAAGCTGACGATCGCGACCGGCCGGTGAGGGCGGCGCGCAATCTGGCGGTCCTCTTCTCCCTCCTCGTGATGCTCGGGGTGTCGGGTGGTGCATGGACCCCCGCCCTCGCCGAGGACGAGCCCGCCACCGGCCTCACGGCGACGGTCACACCGGGCACCGCCGCGTATGCCGAGCGGGTGAAGGTCAAGGGCTCCGGCTGGCCGGCGATGACGCAGGTCCAGGCCGTCGTGTGCGGCGACCTGGCGATCGGCGGGTCGGCCGCGTGCGACCAGACCACCGCCGTGCTCGGCGTGGCGAACGTGGATGGCGACGTCGACATCGACATGGTCGTCGGCAACCCGCCGCGGCCGTGCCCGTGCGTCGTGCGCCTCGCCTCGTACACCGGTCCGGCGCTCGCCGTCGACATGCCGATCGTGATCGACGGGCACCCCGTCGGCACACCGCCGACGCCCGTGCTCCCGCTGCCGAACCTGCACGTGAAGGACATCCGGCTCGAGGGGAGCGGTGGCTTCTGGGGCTTCTTCGGCGCCGCCCCGGCCCGCAAGCTCGTCGTGACGATCGAGAACCGGGGCACCGCCCCGGCGGTGAACCCTCCGATCAAGATCGGCGTGGGCCAGTCGGAGCTGACCGAGCCGTCGATCGGTGTGGGCCGCGACCTGACGATCGAGCCGCTCCAGAGCGGCCGCATCGAGATGAACGTGGAGCTCCCGTTCGCGGCGTTCGGCACCTACCACGTCGTGGGCTCGATCGGCGAGGGCGACCTTGGGACGACCTTCGAGACGACCTGGGGGGCGTACCCGTGGGGTCTCGTGGCGCTGACCGTCTTCGCGGCCGTTCTCCTCGGCCTGGGCGTGCTCGTACAGGCGAGGGACGTGCGACGGCGCCGTGCCGGCCGGGTGCCTGCGGAGACGGCGGCGGCGCTGACGAGCCGACCGTACGGGCTCCCCGACGTCGTCTATGTCGACGCGCTCGGCGGCTTCCTCGTGAGCCCGAAGGCCGTCGGGAAGTCGCGCCTCATCAAGCAGCTCGACGGGCGCCTCGAGAGTCAGGACCTGCAGGCGCTGTTGCGCGATCCCGCTCTGGCCGAGGGGAGCCTCGTCCAGGACGTGGGTGCGGGCACGAACGGGGCGGGAGCGGCCGTGGTCGACCTGCTCGCGCTCGATGCATGGCTGCGTCGCCGCCACCCCACGACGGAAGCGCCGGAGGGCGTTTCGGACTCCTCGGGCCCCGTCTCGGCCGATGCCGTCGTCGACGTGGACGCGGTGGACGCCTGGCTGACCCGACGAGACGGCAAACAATCTTCCCAGGCGAACTAATATCGTATATTCTAGCCGCCAATCGTGAGCGGACTGGAGGGCGAATGCGGCATCAGAAGGACACAGCAGGCAGCGCGGATCGATCGTTGGTGATCCGCGCGAGCGCGGCGCTTGCCTGCTTCGCGCTCGCCCTCGTCGGCTGTGGCAGCGTGATGCCGGGCGCGGTGGTCGGCGACGGCGGCACGTCGGCGTCCGCCGAGGGAGTCGGGCCCGGTGTCACCGGTGACGCTGTCAAGGTCGTCTTCGTCGGGGTCGATCTCGCCGGAGTCCAGGAGCTCACGGGCTTCAAGACGGCCAACGCAGGCGATCCCAAGAAGCAGGTCGAGGCCCTCGAGAAGTGGGTCAACGACAACGGGGGAGTGGGCGGGCGTCAGCTCGACGCGGTCTTCCGGATGTACGACGCGCAGGCCGACTCGCCGGCCGCCGAGGAGCAGCTCTGCAACAAGATCACGCAGGACGACCAGGCCTTCGCTGTCGTGCTTACCGGCCAGTTCCAGAGCAACGCGCGTCCCTGCTACGCCCAGCGCAAGACCTTGGTGCTCGACGCCACGCTCGTCGCCACCGACGACGCCACCTACAAGGAGCTCTCGCCGTACCTGTGGTCGCCGAGCTATCCCTCGTACGACGGGTTCGTCCGCGCATACATCACGACCCTCAAGGATCAGGGCTTCTTCAAGGGGCGCAAGAAGGTCGGCGTCGTGGCAGCGGACAACCCGATCAACCGCGCCACGATGGAAGAGATCGCCCTCCCGATGATCGAGGAGGCCGGTGTCAGGCCCGAAGTCGCGTGGGTCGACACCACTGACCAGGGCAGCCTGTTCCAAGGCAACGACCAGGGCGCGGTGACCTTCCGCAGCGCAGGGATCGACCGGGTGATGTTCCTCGGGGGCGCCCGGCTCGCGTCGATCTTCGCCACCGTCGCCAGTGCGCAGAACTTCAAGGCCCGCTACGCGATCTCCACCTTCGACAACCCGACGTTCTTCGTCAACAACCCTGACACCGTGCCGCCCGAGGTCCTCAAGGGCATGGTCGGCGTCGGCTTCGCCCCCGCACAGGAGGTCGCCGACGCGCAGCTGCCGTTCCCCGGCACCGATGCCGAGAAGAAGTGCATCGACATCTACTCGAAGGCCGGGATCACGTTCCCCTCGCGGGAAGCAGCGCGGGTCGCCCTCCCGTACTGCGACGCCGCGCTCCTGCTTCAGGCTGGTGCCACCGACCTCACCGACAACCTCAACGCCGCCGCGTGGGGCGCCGCGGTGGAGAAGCTCGGCTCGGCGTTCGTCCCGGCTACGGGCTTCACCGGAACCGGACGTCACGCTGCGTCGGGTGCCTACCGGGTGCTGCGGTTCGACAACGACTGCCACTGCTTCGTCTACGAAGGGGGCGACGTTGATTTCCCGACGTCGTAGCGTCACTTCGTACGCGCCGCGCCCCGGAGCTCCTGCACTCGCGTGCGAGGGGATCCAGTGCTCGTACGGTCAGGTCCAGGTGCTCTTCGACGCTGGCCTGGTCGTCGAGGAGGGCGAGATGGTCGCGCTCCTCGGCCCGAACGGTGTCGGCAAGAGCACGATGCTCAAGGTGCTGGCGGGGCTCCTCAAGCCGGATGCGGGCAGCGTTCAGATCGGCGGCGTCGACGTCACCACCGCGCCGACCCGCGAGCGGATCGCGCGCGGCCTCGGCCAGGTCGTCGGTCAGGCCACATTCAGCTCGTTGACCGTCACCGAGAACCTCCGCATGCACGCCTACACGATCGAGGACAGGGCGTGGGCCGACGAGGCGGTCGACGCTGCGCTCGCAGTGTTCCCGCGGTTGCGGGCCCGCCAGGATCAACCCGCGTCCACGCTCTCCGGTGGTGAGCGGCAGATGCTGGCGCTCTCCAAGGCGATCGTCCAGGACCCGCGCATCCTCGTCGTCGACGAGTTCTCGCTCGGGCTCGCCCCGGTCGTCGTCGGAGGACTTCTCGAGCTCGTCCGGCGCCTCAACGCGCGCGGCACGGCCGTGCTGCTCGTCGAGCAGTCGGTCAACGTCGCGCTCTCGCTGGTCGACCGCGCGTACTTCATGGAGAAGGGTCAGATCGTCGCGACCGAGACGGCGGCAGAGCTGAGCGCCGACCCTGACCGGGTGCGCGAGCTCATGCTCGGCGGCCACGTGGCGGTGGCCCAGTGAACGCCCCGGACACCACTCTCGCGCTCGGCGTGATGGGCTTCGAGCTCGGTATCGACCGGATCCTCATCGGTGTCTTCACCGGACTCACGTACGGGCTGCTGGCCGTCGGCCTCGTGCTCGTCTACCGCTCGAGCCGCTTCGTCAACTTCGCGCACGGCTCGATCGGTGCGTTCGGCGCCTCCGTGCTCGGCCTGCTCGTCGTCGACTGGGGCGCCCCCTACTACGTCGCGTTCCCGGTCGCCATCGCCGTCGCCGCCCTGCTGGGCGCGGGCATCGAGGTCGGTGTGGTGCGTCGGCTCGCCGGCCGCCCGAGTCTCATCGGGATGATCGCGACGCTCGGCCTCTCGCAGTTCATCCTCATCATGGCGCTGCTGCTCAACAGCGACGGGGTCAGCGGCTTCACGTTCCCGATGCCGCCGCTGCTGCCGTCGTTCACGATCGGCAATCTCCCGGTGACCTCCGCCCACGTCGCGATGGTGCTGCTGGCACCCGCGGTCCTCGTCGGTCTCTCGCTGTTCCTGCACCGGATGCGCCAGGGGATGGCCATCCGCGCGGCCGCCGACGACGCGGACACTGCAGCACTCGAGGGCATCCGCGCCCCGCGGATGGCGTCGTACGCATGGGCGATCGCCGGCGGCATCGCGGCGCTGTCCGCAATCCTCGTGACTCCGACGACGGCCGGGCAGTCGATCGACACCCTCGGGCCCGACCTCCTGCTCAAGGGCCTCGCCGGCGCCGTGATCGCGCGCATGACGTCGATCCCCATCGCGTTCGTGGCTTCCATCGGCATCGGGGTCCTTGAGCAGGTCCTGCTGTCGAACCCAGACACGCGCGGGCTGGTCCCCGTCGTGCTGGGCATCGTCATTGTCGTCGCGCTCCTGCGCCAGCCGACCCTCGGGCGCGCCGACACCGATCGGGGCGGCTGGCGACGTGTCGGTGCCCCGCCGGTGCCCGCGGAGTACCTCACCGTGCGGGGGATTCGTCTCGCGCCGTACTTCCTCGTCGGAGGCTGCGCGACGATCGCCGTCGCACTCGCTTATGTCGTCAGCAACGAGACCGCGTCCGTCCTCACCACCGTCGCGGGTTTTGCGCTCGTCGGTCTGAGCGTCGGACTCATCACCGGCGTCGCAGGCCAGCTCTCGCTCGGCCAGTTCGCGTACGCGGGCATCGCCGCGGCGGTGTCGGTGCACCTGGTCGATAGCTGGGGGAGCTTCGTCCTCGGCACGATCGGCGGCGTGCTCGCTGCTGCCCTCGTCTCCGCGCTCGTCGGCATCCCGGCACTGCGCCTGAAAGGGCTGGCGCTCGCCGTGTCGACGCTCGCGTTCGCGCTCGCCACGACGGCATGGGTGCTGCGGCTCGACATCTTCCTCGGTGACGGCGTGTCGCCGGCAAAGCCGTCGTGGTGGGGCTACTCGATGGAGCTCGCCCGCGACTACTACCTGTTTGCACTGCTCATGCTCGCGATCGGCATCTTCGTCTCGGCGAACCTGTGGCGCGGCGGCTTCGGGCGCTCCCTGCAGGCGCTGCGCGACAACGAGGACGCCGCACGAGCCTTCACGGTCCCGCGGACGCTGCGCAAGCTCCAGCTGTACGCCGTCTCGGGCGCTCTCGCCGGGCTCGGCGGCGTCGTCATCGGCCACGGGCAGACGACGCTCACGGTCAACTCGTTCCCAGCATCGGCGAGCATCGACGTCGTGGCCCTCACCGTCGTCGGCGGTCTGGGGCTGGTCGCAGGTCCGATGGTCGGTGCGCTGATCATCGTCGGGCTTCCGGGCATGGTGGCGCTCGGGATCCCCGGACAGGCCCTGCTTGCGATCGGATGGCTGCTGGTCGTCGTCCTGCTGCCCGACGGACTCGGCGGAGTGGCGATGCGGATGCGTGACCGCTGGTACGACCGGCTCGCCAGACGAGCCGGGATCGATCCCCTGGTCGCGCGCGCCGAGCCCGACGTCACGCAACGCTCGCCGCTGCAACGCTCGGCGGCGTTGGACGGTCTGTTCGCGATCGACACCGAGGATATGGAGGCGGGTCCCGACGCCGCGCCGCTGCTGGTCGTCAACGACGTCAGTCGCCACTTCGGTGGTGTGGTCGCGGTGGACCATGTCGACCTGGCCGTCAGGCCGGGCGAGATCGTGGGGGTCATCGGACCCAACGGTGCCGGCAAGACCACGTTGTTCGAGATCGTCGCCGGGTTCACCAAGCCCGACACCGGTATCGTCCACTTCGGCGGCCACGACATGACGCGGGCGACACCCGAGCGTCGCGCGAACGAAGGACTCGTGCGCTCGTTCCAGGACGCCGCGCTGTTCCCGACCATGACCGTTCGAGAGACCGTGATGGTGGCGGGGGAGCGGACCGCACCGAGCAGCCTGCTCGCCGCGACGCTCGGGACGCCGCTTCCCGATCGGATGAAGGCGCGCCGAGCCGACGAGCTGATCGACCGGATGGGCCTCGGTCCGTTCGCTGGTCGCACGATCTCTGAGCTGTCCACCGGCACGCGGCGGGTCGTGGAGCTGACGTGTCTGCTCGCGCTCGAGCCACGCGTCCTGCTCCTCGACGAGCCGTCGGCGGGCATCGCTCAGAACGAGTGCGACGCCTTGGGTGACCTCTTGCTCGACATCCGCCGCGAGCTGGGCACGGCGATGGTCATCATCGAGCACGACCTGCCGCTGCTTGCACGCCTGTGCGACCGGATGGTCGCCATGAACCTCGGCCGGCTCATCGCCGAAGGCACGCCCGACGAGGTCCGGACACATCCGGACGTCGTCAGCTCCTATCTCGGCTCCGACCATGCCGCAATCGCGCGGTCAGGCCCTCAGCTTGCCAGCGTGGCGCCGTTCCCTGCGGGGACGCCATGACCCACCGACCCACGACCCGTCCGCCCGATCCCACGACTCGGAGAACGAATGCCATGACCCCCAGGATCTCGACTCTCTTCCGGGCGGTGGCTGCTGCAGCCGCGCTCGGCCTCGTGATGCTCGTCGGCGCACCCGCTGCGACGGCAGCGCCGTCGCTCGACATGGGTTCCAGCTCGGGCCTGAAGGACGGGCAGAAGGTCACCGTCAAGGCGTCCGGCTTCGCGCCCAACCTCAAGAACATTGCCGTCGGACAGTGCAAGGAGGTCCAGAAGGGGCCCTCCGACTGCAACCTCAAGGGTGGTGCGACCTTCCGCAACGCCGACGCCAACGGTGCCATCGCGGACGTGACGATCACGCTGGCCGAGAAGTTCGGATCCATCGACTGCGCCAAGGAGACGTGCGTCGTCGCCGCCGCCCCGCTTCCGACGTCTAGTCCTGCCGACGTGGTTGCCGCCAACACCGTGTCGGTCAAGCTGACGTTCGGCGCCGCCGCATCGGAGAACACGCAGACGTCGGACGACACCTCCGCGACCACCCCCGCTCCGACCGTTCCCGAGAGCGATGACGCGAACGCGCTGCCCAAGACTGGCGGCACCGACAGCCTTCCCGTGCTTCTGATGGGCGCGGGCGTGCTGCTCATGGGTGGTCTGGGCGTGCTGCTCGTGCTCCCGCGTCGGCGTCACGGGATCAGCGCATGAGGGCCCTGGGTCGACTTGGCATCGTCGGGCGCGTGGCCGCGGCCCTTGGGCTCACGGTCGGTTCGCTCGCCCTGGTGTCGAGCCCGGCCGCAGCGGCCGAGGGCGTGCCGGCGACCGGCAAGACGACGTTCACGTGCAAGCTGTCGACGTTCCCCGAGTTCCAGTACGTCAGTGACATCTCGGTCGCTGGCTACCGAGCCTCGGTGGGCGGCCCGGTGACGCTTCGCGCGACCATGAGTGACTTGCCCGGAGTGTCTCCGGCGCCGCTGAACAACTATCAGATGGATACCACGCTCACGCTCGACGTCGACGGCAAGGAGGTCGTCCTCAAGGGCGGCGCCAAGGTGACAGCAGCGGCACGGGCGCCCATCCCGTTGCCTGACCTCGAGGGTGTGACGACGTCGGACAAGGCGGAGCTCGCTGTCACCGTGAAGGCGTTCAAGTTCGACTTCCCGGTCCTGCAGATGGCGGGTCCCTGTGCCGGTGAGCAGAAGCTGTCGACACTGACTGTCGGTGACGGAAGTGCGCCGACGACGCCGCCGACGACGACGCCGCCGGCGACGGCGCCGCCGACAACGGCGCCGCCGACAACGGCAGAGACCACGCCGCCCGCAGGCAACCCTGGCAAGCCCGCCGAGGGCACCGTGAAGTTCGCGTGCACCCTCTCGCTCGGCTCGAAGTTCGACTACAACGCCAAGATGTCCGTCTCCGGCTACCGCGCGGCTGCGGGCGATCCAGTCACGCTCCAGGCGACCATGAGCAAGCTGCCCGGCATCGCGCCCGTGCCGATCGACGGTTCGATGGACTTCACGGTTGACCTGTCTGTCGGGGGTACGGCGACAACCCTCAAGGCGACCAGCACGGTCAATGCCGCACCGAAGGCAGAGGTCGCGGTCCCGACGCTCAAGGGTTCGGTCAAGGCGTCCGGCGACGAGCTCGACGTCACGGCCAAAGCGTTCATGTTCAACTTCCCGTCTGCGGGGATCGGCGCGGAGTGCACCGGCAACGGAGCGCTGTCCAAGCTCGGCGTCAGCAGCGAGCCGCCGGAGGACGATGGCGGAGGTGGCGGGGACGACACGCCGTCGGGCGACACCCTGCCCAAGACCGGCGGCACGAACTCGCTCCCGGTGATCGGCCTCGCCGCCAGCGCGCTGATCCTGCTCGGGGCCGCAGGCATCGTCTGGTTCCCCTCGCGCCGGAGCACCCCGACGAGCGGCTGAACCGGCAACGCCGCCCGGCCCCCATGGACGGCGGGCTCCCTGCGTACCTGTCACCGTCAGGGAGCTCGCTCTGTACGACGAAGGTCCCGACAATCTCGCCAGCAGAGGGTGAGAACGTCGGGACCTTCGTCTTTGTCACCGCGTCGCGAGCAACGGGTGCGCGACGTACGAGCGGGAGGCGACGAATCCGGCGTCGCGCAGGCGGTCGACCGAGATCGGGACGGCCGGTGCAGCGATCTCGGCACGGTAGACCAGCGGCGGGAGGTCCTGTGCCGCGCTGATCGTGTCGAAGAGCTCGGCGTTGGTGGGAGGCAGATCGGGGTGCGTGAGGTTGTACGTCCCGACGATCTGCGTCTCGACCGCGTGGACGATCGCGTCGGCGGCGTCTTCGACGGCGAGCCGGTAGAGGAGCGCATCGCCGCAGAACGGCACCGACCCGCCGAGGAACTTGTGTGCCATCGCGATCTTCTCGTCGATCGGCGGATCGTCCGCTCCGAAGACGTCACCGCATCGGTAGATCGTCGAACGCTCACCTGCGGCCGTACGGTAGACGTCCTCCATGGCCAGGAAGCGGTTCGGGCTGGGATCGTCCGAGTCGGTCACAGGCGAGTCCTCGTCGACCGCGGCGAGGTGGTTGCTGGCGTCGCCATACACCGACAGTGCTGACAGTGCGACGAGGTGGGCCGAGCCGGGGGCGCTCGTGACGCTCTCCGCAGTCGCGACGAGGACCTCGTGATAGCTCTTGGCGCGGTCCTCGGGCGTCATCGAGTGCGCGGCGACGGGGCCCGCAGTCACGACGACCGCGTCCGCGTCGGCTACGCGTGCGTGGACGGCGTCGCGGTCAGCGCCGCGCAGCACGGCCACGTCGTCGAAGCGCGCCTTCAGGTCGTCGACCCGTCCGGGCGTGGTCGTGGTCACCGTGACGTGATGGCCGCGCTCGCGGAGGGTGGTGGCCGCTGATGCGCCGACGAGGCCGGCGCCGATGACGAGGATCCTCACTTGTCGCCCTCCGTCCGGCTCGCACGGATCTGGTCGAGGCCCGCCCGTACGGAGACGAGCTCGTCGACGCGTTCGGCCCCGAGGAACTTCTTGGAGAGCTCGTTCATCGGGTCGAGGGTGTAGCCGTACGTCCGCAGCAGGTGGTCGCGCTCGCGCAGCGCGGCGCGCTCCTCGACCGGCACGGGCTGGGCGTTGCGGACCGACTCGAGCCAGGTGTCGACGCGCTGCTCGACGGCCTCGCGGAGGGTCTCGACCACGTCGTCGGTGCGGTCGGCGACGTAGGAGTTGCCGACGGGGGAGAGGAACGCCCGCATGTAGGTCCCGTGGCTCACCGACCACGTGAAGCGGTTGTCGCCGCGCAGCGCGAGCCAGGAGGCGTTCTCGGGCTCGTAGTAGCGCCCGAGGTAGTCGACGTCCGTGGCGAGGTCGCGGCGGGGCACGAGGTCGCTGAAGTGGAAGATGTTGGGGATTGTCCCGAACACGATGATGAGGTGCGGGACGTCGATGTGGGGGCCGAGCCACACCTGGAGGTTCATGTCGAGGATCGACGCCTTGCGGTTGCCGATCCACGAGTGCACGAGCCACTCCGCGCCGTTGTCGGCGTCCCCGGCGTAGGTGTTGAGCGACCCCTCGTACGAGTCGTCGGGGGTGCTCCAGGCGGCGAGCCCCTCGCTGTTGGCGTGGGGCTGCACCGGCAGCTCCGCGGTGATCTTGTCCTTGGCCGCGGTGAGGATGTCCCAGAACGCCTGCCACAGCTCGCGGCTGTCGACGTCGGGTGCCTCGGCGAGGAACTCCGGGATGGTCTTGGTCTGAGCACTGCTTGTCATGACGGAAGCATAATGATATATGATCTACGAGTCGAGACCCCTTGGGAGCGCGCATGATCGTCGTCGTCAGCCAGGCGTGGACCAAGCCCGGCGAGGAGCACGCCCAGGCCTACATCTCACTCTCGGGGGAGTTCGGACGGTTCTTCCGCGACCACCCCGGCTTCCGGGGTCGCCGCCTGGCCCGCGGGGTCGAGGACCCCACCCACTTCACCCACCTGCGCTTCTTCGACACGGTCGAGGCGTACGAGGAGTGCACCCGCCACCCGGACTACGTCGCGCACACCGAGGCGATGTACGAGCACCTCCGGCCGTACGAGTCCTACCCCCGCGAGTACCTCGAGGTCGTGCTCGACGAGCCGGACCCGCGGTGACCACCTTCCTGCTCGTCCATGGCGCGTTCCGTGGCGGCTGGTCGTGGCGGCGGGTCCGTCCGCACCTGATCGCCGCCGGACACGACGTGTACGCCCCGAGCCTGACCGGAGCGGGGGAGCGGGTCTCGGGCGCGGCGGGCGTAACCGGTCTCGACGACTGGGTCGACGAGCTTGCCGCGCTCGTCGACCTGGAGGACATGGACGACGTCGTCCTCGTGGGTCACAGCCAGGGCGGTGTCGTCGTCAGGGCGCTCGCCGACCGCATCCCTCACCGCCTGCGCCATGTCGTCTACCTCGACGCGGGTGTGCCCGATCCGGGCGAGCGTGCCGTCGACCTCACGCCCCCGCCGCCCGGCGTCGCGCTGCCGCCGCGCGAGACGCTCGTCCCCGCGCGGGCCCCGCAGGTGTCCGGGGACCTCGACGCCGTCACCGCCGCGTGGCTGGCGCAGCGCCTGACGCCGACGCCCTTCGCGCCGTCCTTGGACGTCCTCGCGGTGGCCGAGACCCACAAGGTTCCCGTGACGTACGCGTTCTGTGCCAGCACGCCGTCGGGATATCCGTCGCAGACCACGCGCGATCGCCTCGACGCGCGTGGCGTCCCGTACGACGTGCTCGACGCCGGCCACGACGCCCCGCTCACCGTGCCGGCTCTCGTCGCCGACCTGCTCCTGAACGCGGCGGCGCGTCCCGTCTGACCGAGATTCGGGGCCTTCGGGTGCAGCACGGGTGATCGCGATCCTCCTCGTCCGAGACAATGGGCTCGTTGGGCTGGGTCGGAGGTGGCCGCGCGGGCGGATGCGCACTCCACCCGGCGTCGTTGACGTAGAGGAGAATCCGTGTCCCCGAGGACCAGACCGGTGGCCGACGAGTCCGCCGACGGCGGCAGCGCCACCATCGCCACCGTCGAGCGCGCGGCCGACGTGCTCCTTCTGTTCGCAGAGGCTCCCGGCCCCGATCTCGGTGTCACCGAGATCGCCGACGCGCTGGGGCTCTCCAAGGCCGCGGTGCACCGTGTCCTGGCATCGTTGCGCGGCCGTGACCTCGTCGCCTTCGACGAGCACTCCCGGCGCTACTCGTTGGGCGTGGCCGTGATGCGGCTGGGGCTCGCCTACCTCGACCGGATCGACGTACGGGCGGCCGCTCGCCCGCACCTCGAAGAGCTCTCGGCACGCACCGACGAGACCGCGACCTTGTCGGTGCTCCTCGGGGAGCACACCCGTATCTACGTCGACCAGGTGACGCCCGACCGGGAGGTCATCATGGCGGTGACGCTCGGTGAGCCGTACCCGCTGCATGCAGGGGCCTCCTCGCGCGCCTTCCTCGCGTTCCTCCCTGAGGAGGACGTCAACGCCTACCTCGAACGCGGGACGCTCGACGCC
This sequence comes from Mumia sp. ZJ1417, assembly GCF_014127285.1. Lineage (GTDB taxonomy): Bacteria > Actinomycetota > Actinomycetes > Propionibacteriales > Nocardioidaceae > Mumia. Next base: position 2,606,993 of record NZ_CP059901.1, on the reverse strand, counting down.
TTGACCCGGAGCACTGTCGTCGACGCCGACGCGCTGCGCGAGGATCTCGCCATCGTCCGCGCCCAGGGTTGGGCGCAGTCGTCCGGGGAGCGTATGGACGGCGCCGCGTCCGTCGCCGCTCCCGTGCTCGGCTACGACGGTCTCCCGGTCGCCGTCGTCAGCGTCTGTGGGCCGGCCGAACGGTTCGCCCGCACGCTCGACGAGTGCCGCGAGGCGCTCCTCGAGACGACGACGACGCTCTCGCGCCGATTCGGCTGGACGGGCTGACGTGAGGGCGGTGCTCCTCGCGTTGACGGAGTCGCGAGGGTCCCGCTAGCGTTCAGTGAAACGCCGTTCCAGATTGGGAGCACGCTCGTGATCGCTCGTTCGTACCTGTACGTCCCCGGCAACGCCCCCGACAAGCTCGCGAAGGTGCTGGGCAGGGGGGCGGACGCGGTGATCGTCGATCTCGAGGATGCGGTCCCGTGGTCGGCCAAGGACACGGCACGAGCGGCGGTCGCCGAGTGGTTGAAGGCCCTGGACGGTGACGCCGGCGGCGTCGAGGTGTGGGTCCGTGTCAACCCCGGACCGGTCGGGCTCGACGATGTCTCCGCGGTCGTCGCCGCTGGACTGCGCGGCGTCATGGTCGCCAAGACCGAGGCGCGCTCCGATCTGGACGCGATCGACGACGTGCTCGGCAAGGCGGAGGCTCGCGAAGGGCTCGATGCGGGATCGATCGGTGTCGTCCCGCTGCTGGAGTCGGCGTCGGCGGTCCTGGAGGCACGCACCATCGCCGCGGCTCCTCGGGTCGTACGCCTGCAGGTCGGAGAGGCTGATCTCGCCGCCGACCTGGGATTCGGCGAAGGGACCGACGACGCTGACTGGGCGGCCATCCGCAGCCAGGTCGTCCTCGTCAGCGCTGCCGCAGGCATCAGTGCGCCGGTCGCGCCGGTCTCCACCGACTTCCGCGACCTCGAGCGATTCGCCGAGACGACGCGCGCTCTCGCTCGCCGCGGCTACGTCGGGCGTGCCTGCATCCACCCTGCGCAGGTCGGCGTGGCCAACGACGTCTTCACCCCGTCCGAGGAGTCGCTCGGCCAGGCGCGCGCGCTCGTCGCGCTCTTCGACCAGGCCGTCGCCGAGGGCCGCGGCGTCGTCGTCGGGCCGGACGGGCGGATGGTCGACGAAGCCGTCGTACGCCGCGCGCGGAGCGTCATCGCTCTGGCGCGCTGACCTTCCGACACCCGCACGTTCGGGCAGCGCGTGCGCCCAGGCCGTGCCAGGCTCGCCGCAGGAGGTGGGCCGATGAGTCGAACGACCTTGCCGCCGCTCGCGGTGGTGATGGGGATCTCCGGTGTCGGCAAGTCGGAGATCGGGCACGAGCTGGCCGAACGGTTCGACGTTCCGTACGAGGACGGGGACGCCTTCCACTCCGAGGCGAACATCGCGAAGATGTCCGCGGGGAAGCCCCTGACCGACGAAGACCGCTGGCCGTGGCTGGCGGCGATCGGCGAGTGGCTCGCAGCCCACGACGAGTCCGGGGGAGTGGTGAGCTGCTCGGCGCTGCGGCGCGTCTATCGTGACGTACTCGTCGCCGCCGCGCCGCGGATCGTCTTCCTCCATCTCGCCGGTGACCACGACCTCATCCGGCAGCGCATGGAGCACCGTGACCACTTCATGCCGGTGTCGCTGCTGCAGTCCCAGGAAGACACCCTCGAGCAGCTCGAGCCGGACGAGAACGGCGAGCTCCTCGACATCACACCCACCCCTGCCGAGATCGTCGACGAGTTCCTCGCGCGGACCGAGCTCGTGGACGAGCAGGAGGGGTCGCGATGAGCGGCCCGGGCGGGCTCTTCGGGCTCCTCGGTACGCAGGAGGCGATCACGCCTGCCGCCGGAACCGCCCAGCTCGTGACGGCGGCGCTGATCGGCATCGCGCTCATCGTCGTCCTCATCGTCTGGCTGAAGGTCCACCCGTTCCTCGCCCTGACGCTTGGCTCCCTCACCGTCGGCGCCGTCGCCACCATGCCGATGAAGGACACGCTCGAGAGCTTCACCGCCGGTGTCGGCGCGACGGTGGCCGGTGTCGGCGTGCTCATCGCGCTCGGTGCGATGTTTGGCAAGCTCCTCGCCGACTCCGGAGGAGCCGACCAGATCGTCGACACCATCGTCGGGCGCTCCAGCACCCGGATGCTCCCGTGGGCGATGGCGGCGATCGGCGCGCTCATCGGTCTCCCCATGTTCTTCGAGATCGGCCTCGTGCTGCTGATGCCGGTGATCTACCTGGTGGCGAAGCGCTCCGGGCTCTCCCTGATCGCGGTCGGCCTACCCACCCTCGCCGGCCTCTCGGCGATGCACGGCTTCGTCCCTCCGCACCCGGGGCCGCTCGCGGCGATCGACGTCCTGAACGCCGACGTCGGCATCACCCTCGGACTCGGAATCCTCGTCGCGATCCCGACGATCATCGTCGCGGGCCCGCTTTTCACCCGGTTCGCCTCGCAGTGGGTGGACGTCCACGCCGACTCGGCGGCGTTCGAGGCGACACGCGACACCGAGGGACGGCGGCCGTCGTTCGGGATCACGCTCGCGACAGTGCTCCTGCCCGTCGTCCTCATGATGGCCAAGGCCGTGGCCGACCTCGTGCTCGACGAGGAGGGGGTGCCGTACGCCTTCATGGACTTCGTCGGTGAGCCGCTCATCGCGCTGCTGATCGCGGTGATCGTCGCGATCTTCACCCTCGGGGTCGGGTCGGGCATGGACCGGGAGGACCTCAGCACGAGCATCGGCACGTCGCTCCCGCCGATCGCCGGGATCATCCTCATCGTCGGTGCGGGCGGCGGGTTCAAGCAGGTGCTGATCGACACCGGCATCGGCGAGGTCATCGCCGACTTCGTGACCGACTCCGGCGTCTCGGTGGTCCTGGTGGCGTGGCTCGTCGCGGTCCTGATCCGCCTGGCAACCGGATCCGCGACGGTCGCGACGATCACCGCGGCGGGGATCATGGTGCCCCTGGCCGAGGGGATGCCGCAGGGTGAGGTGTCACTGCTGGTGCTCGCGATCGGAGCGGGATCGGTGTTCTTCTCCCACGTCAACGACGCGGGATTCTGGCTCATCAAGGAGTACTTCGGCATGTCGGTCGGCCAGACCATCAAGTCGTGGTCGTTGATGGAGACGGTGCTGTCGGTCTCCGGGCTGATCTTCGTGCTGCTCATGCACCTGGTGATCTGACACCGCCGCAGCGGCCCCGTGTTCGCCGGGAGCGGACAGTCCATCAATTCGGTGTGAAGGGCAACCACGCCGGGGGTAACGTCATCGCGTGCTGTGGACCCTCGCACGGACCTATCTGCGTCCGTACCGCCTCCCGATCGCGCTGGTGATGGTCTTCCAGCTCGTCGCGACGCTCGCCAACCTCTACCTCCCCGGACTCAACGCCGACATCATCGACGAGGGCATCGTCAACGGTGACACCGGCTACATCCTCCGGATCGGCGGCGTGATGCTGCTGGTCACGGTCGTGCAGATGGTGTGCACGATCATCGCCGTCTACTACGGCGCCCGTACGGCGATGGCCTTCGGGCGCGACCTGCGCGCGGCGGTCTTCACCAAGGTCGAGACGTTCGCCTCGCAGGAGGTCGCGCGGTTCGGCGCGCCGACGCTGATCACGCGCAGCACCAACGACGTCCAGCAGATCCAGATGATCGCCTTCATGGTGTTCGTGCTGCTGGTGGCGGCGCCGATCATGTGTGTCGGAGGCATCGTGATGGCCCTGCGCCAGGACGTCGGGCTGTCGTGGCTGATCGCCGTCGTGATCCCGGTGCTGGTCCTGTCCGTCGGCTTCATCATCTCCCGGATGCGCCCGTACTTCCGCCAGATGCAGGACAAGATCGACGTCATCAACCGAGTGCTGCGCGAGCAGATCATGGGCATCCAGGTGATCCGGGCGTTCGTGAAGGGCCAGTACGAGCGCAACCGCTTCGAGGCCGCCAACCACGAGTACCGCGACGTCGCGATCAAGGCCGGGCAGTGGATGTCGCTGATGTTCCCGACCGTCATGCTCGTCATGAACGCCTCCAGCGTGGCCGTCCTGTGGTTCGGCGGGCACCGGGTGGCCGACGGCACGCTCGAGGTCGGCACGTTGACGGCGTACCTGACCTACCTCATCCAGATCCTGATGTCGGTGATGATGGCGACCTTCATGTTCGTGATGCTGCCGCGCGCGGAGGTCTCGGCCGACCGTATCCACGAGGTGCTGGACACCGAGCCGAGCGTGCTCAGCGCGCCCGGGGCCGACACCGCACCTGTGAGCCGGGGACGCGTTGACCTCGTCGGTGTGAGCTTCAGCTATCCCGAGGCCGAGGAGCCGGTGCTCTGCGAGGTCGACCTGACGGCTCAGCCGGGGGAGACGACGGCGATCATCGGGTCGACGGGCAGCGGCAAGACGACGCTGCTCAACCTCATACCCCGGCTCTTCGATGCCACGGGGGGTCAGGTGCTCCTCGACGGGGTCGACGTCCGTGACCGCAGCCTCCCGCAGGTGTGGGGCGCGATGGGCCTGATCCCGCAGAAGGCGTTCCTCTTCACCGGCACCGTCGCGACCAACCTTCGCATGGGTGACCCTCACGCCACCGACGAGCAGCTCTGGGAGGCCCTCGAGATCGCGCAGGCCCGCGACTTCGTCGAGGCGATGCCGGAGGGGCTCGACGCACCGATCGCCCAGGGAGGCACCAACGTGTCCGGCGGACAACGCCAGCGTCTGGCCATCGCGCGAGCGATCGTGAGCCGCCCGCTCGTCTATCTCTTCGACGACTCGTTCTCGGCCCTCGACTTCGCGACGGACGCGGCGCTGAGACGCGCGCTCCGTACGGTCACCGCCGACGCGGCCGTGATCGTCGTCGCGCAGCGCGTGAGCACCATCCGCGACGCCGACCGGATCGTGGTCCTGGACGAGGGGCGGGTCGTCGGAACCGGCACCCACTCCGCGCTGATGGACTCGTGCGAGACGTACCGCGAGATCGTCCTGTCCCAGCTGACCGAGCAGGAGGCGGCATGAGCGCGCGTGGCCCGGGCCCGGCCCTCGGCATGCAGGCCCCGCAGCGGGCGAAGTCCTTCGGCACCTCCGCGAAGCGGCTGATGCGGACGCTGCTGCGCGACCGGGTGAGCACGGCGGCGATCCTCGTCCTCGGTGTCATCGGCGTCGCGCTGAGCGTGATCGGTCCGCGGATCCTCGGACACGCCACCGACATCGTCTTCGACGGCTACATCGCCAGCGGTCTGCCTGAGGGCGCGTCCAAGGAGGAGGTCGTCGCCGGGCTCCGTGCCCAGGGGGACGACCGGGTCGCCGACATGGTCCAGGCGATGGACCTGCAGCCCGGTCAGGGCATCGACTTCGACGCGCTCGGGTCGGTGCTCGTCGCGGTGCTCGTGATCTATGTCCTCTCGTCGCTGTTCATGTACGTCCAGGGCGTGATGACGACCCGGCTCGTCCAGCGGACCGTCGCCGGCATGCGGGGCGAGGTCGAGGACAAGATCGGCCGGCTCCCGCTGTCCTACTTCGACTCGCGCTCCCGAGGCGAGATCCTCTCGAGGGTCACCAACGACCTGGACAACATCGCGCAGTCGCTCCAGCAGACGATCAGCCAGCTCCTCGTCTCGCTCCTGACCGTGATCGGCGTCCTGGTGATGATGGTGACGATCTCACCGCTGCTCACCTTGATCGCGCTGGTGACGATCCCGATCGCGGTCGTCGTGACAGGAGCGGTCGCGAAGCGCTCGCAACCGCAGTTCGTCGCCCAGTGGGCGGCGACCGGCCAGCTCAACGGCCACATCGAAGAGAACTTCACCGGGCACGAGGTCGTCAAGGTCTTCGGGCGCCAGGAGCAGGCACGTGCGGAGTTCGCGGCCGCCAACGAGCGGGTGTACGACGCGGGCTTCCGGGCGCAGTTCGTCTCCGGGATCATCCAGCCGGTGATGATGTTCGTCTCGAACATCAACTACGTGGCGGTCGCCGTCATCGGTGCCGTACGGGTCGGATCGGGCTCGATCAGCGTCGGTGACGTGCAGGCCTTCATCCAGTACTCCCGCCAGTTCACCCAGCCGCTGACCCAGGTCGCGTCGATGATCAACCTCCTCCAGTCCGGGGTCGCCTCCGCGGAGCGGGTCTTCGACCTGCTCGACGAGGCCGAGGAGGTCCCCGACCCGCCGGACGCCCTCGCTCCCACGATCGTCCGCGGGCGGGTCGCGTTCGAGGACGTGTCGTTCTCGTACGACCCCGAGACGCCGCTGATCGAGCACCTGGACCTCGTCGCCGAGCCTGGGCAGACCGTGGCGATCGTCGGTCCGACGGGTGCGGGCAAGACGACGCTGACGAACCTCGCGCTGCGCTTCTACGACGTCGACGGCGGGCGCATCACCCTCGACGGCGTCGACGTCCGGGCGATGGACCGCGACGTGCTGCGCGACAACTTCGGCGTCGTGCTGCAGGACGCGTGGGTGTTCCATGGCACGATCCGCGAGAACATCGCGTACGGAGCCGACGGCGCGTCGGAGGAGAGGATCGTGGCGGCGGCGCAGGCGGCGTACGTCGACCACTTCGTCCGTACGCTGCCCGACGGCTACGACACCGTGATCGACGACGATGGCGGCAACCTCAGCGCCGGGCAGCGCCAGCTGCTCACGATCGCGCGCGCGTTCCTCGCGGACCCGTCGATCCTCGTGCTGGACGAGGCCACGAGCTCGGTCGACACCCGCACCGAGGCGCTGGTGCAGCAGGCCATGGAGCAGCTGCGCTCCGGGCGTACGAGCTTCGTCATCGCGCACCGTCTGTCGACGATCCGCGACGCGAGCCGCATCGTCGTCATGGAGCAAGGGCGGATCGTCGAGCAAGGCACCCACGACGAGCTGATCGCGGCCGACGGTGCCTACGCGCGGCTCTACCAGGCGCAGTTCGCCGGCGCGGAGATCTAGGTGGGCGAGGCGCTGCGTCAGCCGGCGGAGGAGACGTCGTCCGGCACGTGGTCACCGTGGCCGAGGGCGACGAGCCGGTTGCGGAGCCGCTCGGCCGCCTCCTCCAGCGACTCGGGCGACGGGTCCGGGTCTACGGCGGCGAAGCTGAAGTCGTCCAGCCCCCACACGGGCCACACGTGCACGTGCAGGTGCGGGACCTCGAACCCGGCGATCATCGTGCCGACCCGCGGGCTCTCCCACTCGGCCTGCTGGGCGGCGCCGATCCGCTTCGCAACGGCCGTCAGGCGCGAGAGCAGCGCGTCGTCGGCGTCGATCCAGTGGTCGACCTCGTCGCGCGGGACGACGAGCGTGTGGCCGGGCCGGATCGGCCCGATGCTCAAGAATGCGACCACCTCGTCGTCGGCCCACACGAACCTGCCCGGGATCTCACCGGCGATAATCTTCGAGAAGAGCGTGCTCATAAAGAGCAGTCTGCCGTACGGAGTTGGAGCGTCGACCAGCGTTCTGGCACAATAGTGAGTCGATTCCGTCTCGCGAACGAACCCTCTCATTCGGTCGCGTCCGGATCCGCGGTCAGGCGGCCCGTTCCCCACACGGTGCCCGCTGGATCACCACACCACGTTCATTGAGGAGACACCACACCCGTGGCCGTCAAGATTCGCCTGAAGCGGATGGGCAAGATCCGCACCCCGTTCTACCGTGTCGTCGTCGCCGACTCGCGCACCAAGCGCGACGGTCGTGTGATCGAGGAGATCGGTACGTACAACCCCAAGGCCGACCCGTCGATCATCAAGATCGACTCCGAGCGTGCTCAGCACTGGCTCTCGGTCGGCGCGCAGCCGAGCGAGGCGGTCGCCGCGCTCCTCAAGCTGACCGGCGACCTCCAGCGGTCGAAGGGCGAGCAGGCCGAGTCGACCGTCAAGGTCGCCGAGCCCAAGCGTGACAAGGCCGAGCTCTTCAACGAGGCGCTCAAGGCCGTGCACAACGCGCCCGCCACCGAGGCCGTCACCAAGAAGGCTCCGGCCAAGAAGGCCGCCAAGGCCGACGATGCGGCCGAGCCTGCCGAGGCAGCGCCCTCGGAGGCCTGAGTCCTGTGATGGTCGCCGAAGTCATCGAGCACCTGGTCGGCGGCATCGTCGACCACCCGGACGACGTGGACGTCACACCCAAGCAGCTGCGACGCGGTCTGCTGTTCGAGGTCCGGGTGCACCCCGAGGACCTCGGCAAGGTGATCGGACGCCACGGCCGTACGGCCACCGCGATCCGGACCATCGCCGGCGCCATCGCCGGCAAGGGCGGCGCCCGGATCGACTTCGTCGACGTCGACCGGCGTCGCTGACGTCGTGGAGATCGTCGTCGGCCGCATCGGCCGTGCGCACGGCATCCGCGGTGAGGTCAGCATCGACCTGACGACCGACGAGCCCGAGAGGCGATTCGCCCCGGGCTCGTCGGTCGTGGTGCGTCCGAAGGCGGACGCCGCCCGTACGATGCGCATTCGCGCCATCCGCCCGCACCAGGGTCGTCTCCTCGTCACCTTCGACGAGCTCCTCGACCGTACGGCCGCAGAGAAGCTCCGCGGCGCGCAGGTCGTCGTCGACGTCGACGTGACCGAGCGCCCGGAGGACCCGGAGGAGTTCTACGACCACCAGCTGGTCGACCTCCGCGTGCAGAGCGGGGGAGCCGACCGCGGCGTCGTCCGCGACGTCCTGCACCTCCCGGCTCAGGACATGCTCGCCGTTGAGCGCTCCGACGGTGTCGAGGTGCTCGTCCCGTTCGTCGCGGCACTCGTCACGAGCGTCGACCTCGCGGCCGGCGTGATCCACGTCGCGCCGGTCGAGGGACTGCTCGATCCCGAGCTGTCCGAGGACGCCGGACCTTGATGATGCGCATCGACGTCCTCACGATCTTCCCCGACTACCTCGCGCCGCTCGACCTGTCGCTCCCGGGCAAGGCGCGACAGCGCGGGCTCCTCGACCTGCACGTCCGCGACTTGCGTGACCACACCCACGACCGGCACCGCACCGTCGACGACACCCCGTACGGCGGTGGCGCCGGTATGGTGATGCGCCCCGAGCCTTGGGGCGAGGCGCTCGACGCGGTGCTCGCCGCCGGGCGCGACTCCGTCGGTGTCGACGGTCCCGTGCTGCTCGTGCCCAGCCCGTCCGGCGCTCCGTTCAAGCAGGCCGACGCGGGGCGCCTGGCTCAGGAGCCGTGGCTCGCCTTCGCGTGCGGGCGCTACGAGGGGATCGACCAACGGGTCATCGACTGGGCTTCTGAGCGGATGCGCGTCGAGGAGGTCTCGCTCGGCGACTTCGTGCTCAACGGGGGAGAGGTGGCCGCGCTCGCGATGATCGAGGCCGTCATCCGCCTGCTGCCGGGGTTCATGGGCAACCCCGAGTCGCTCACCGAGGAGTCGCACGGCTCGGACGGGCTCCTCGAGTACCCGGTCTACACGAAGCCGGCGCGCTGGCGTGACCACGAGGTGCCCGAGATCCTCCTGTCCGGAGACCACGGGCGGATCGCCGCGTGGCGCAAGGAGCAGGCGCTCTTGCGCACTGCCGTGCGTCGCCCCGACCTGCTCGCGCCCGACACCGACGCCTGAGCGCCTCAGCGTGGCGCGGGGAGATCGTCCGCCGGATCGAGCCGGCTCCTGTCGCTCGAGGCCTCGCCGTGCGGCAGCACCAGGCCGCGGCGGTGCGCGGAGGTCACGGCAGCGACACGGTCGCTGACCCCGAGCTTGCGGTAGACGTTCTCGAGGTGCTTGTGCACCGTCCGTGCGGAGATGCCGAGGCTGCGCCCGATCGACTCCGCCTTGCGGCTCTCGGCCACCATCGCGAGGATGGTGCGCTCCCGCGGCGTCAGCCCGGCCTCGTCCTCGGCCGTTCGTGCTGTCATCGCCGTGGTGGCCGTGAGAAGCCGCAGGTGCACCTCAAGACCCCGTACGAATGCATGGAGGGCCCTCACGCGCGGCAGCGCCCAGTGCGGGAACGGCTCGTCGCGGACCAGCACGTACCCCTCGATCAGTGCGCCCGGCTCGTTGCGGATCGGGATGGCCATCTGGTGGACCCCGAGGTCGAGCGAGCGCAGGAGGCTGACGAGCGGCGCGGGGAGCATGCGGGAGGTCTGTCCGGGACCGAGGAGCATGCGCGGTTCGAGCGACCCCGTACGGAGGTAGTGCTTGAGCAGCGGATGGGTCTGCTCAAGCGTCCGGACCCCGTACGGCCAGCGGCGGGCGTCGAACCCGACGTCCTGCGGAAATCCGTGGAGCGACAGCGTCCTCGACCGTTGGTCGTACGTCACACGAGCACCTGCGCGAGCGTCGAACTCGCTCAGCAGGTGGTCGGTGAGGCAGAGGCGCGCCGCCGTCGGGTCGTCCTCGAGGAGGACCGACGAAGCGACCTTGATCCAGCGTGTGGACTCCGGCACGATGTGTTCCCCCTTCACGTGCTCATGGCGTGAGCGTAACGAAGCCGTTTTGGGGCACCGTGACCGAGCATGTGAATGAGACGCCGGACGGAGACCTGCCGCGGGCGACCGCCCTCGCCTACGTACCCTTACGTATTTCGTCGCAACCTTTGTTTGTCCTACGCTCGCAGCGGGGTCCAGCACGGCGGGTCGTCGACATCAACGGGGGTGATGCCGCGAGACGCGGTGCTGGACCCCTCCTGCGCCAGGCCGACGGCGATTAACGGCCGCGAGGGTGGGTGTGGCAGACTGGTGAGTCGGTGCTGGGCTCTGCTGCCACAGGGGTGTCGAGCCGCCAGACCGTCGCGATGCGACGGCTCGCAGCACCGTCCTAGCATTCGCACACCGCACATGTCGTGGGTGACCTGTGGCACTGACGAGGAAGAGATGAGATGACCAACGTAGTCGATGCCGTCGCGAGCCAGTCGCTCCGCGACGACGTCCCGGAGTTCCGCGCAGGCGACACCGTCAAGGTCCACGTGAAGGTGATCGAGGGCAACCGCTCGCGCGTCCAGGTGTTCCAGGGTGTTGCCATCCGCATCCAGGGCTCCGGCGTCGGCCGTACGTTCACCGTTCGCAAGGTGAGCTTCGGCGTGGGTGTCGAGCGGACCTTCCCGCTCCACACGCCGATCATCGAGAAGATCGAGGTCGCGACCCGCGGCGATGTCCGTCGCGCGAAGCTCTACTACCTGCGCAACCTCCGCGGCAAGGCCGCCAAGATCAAGGAGAAGCGCGAGTCCTGAGCAGTGCCGGGGGGCGACTGTGGATGAGCGCGCTGGCCGATCTGCGGATCGGCCCGACGACGTAGCACCGGGGACGCACCGGGCAGCCCGTACGACGGGCAGCCCGGTGCGTCCGCGTGTACGGACGGTGGTGGGTCGCTGGGGCGACCGTGCCGTCCCGCTCTGGCTCGAGGTCGTCGCGCTGCTTGTGGTGGCGCTGCTGCTCTCGCTCGTCGTCAAGTCGCTGTTCCTCCAGACGTTCTATGTCCCGTCGGAGTCGATGGAGCCGACCCTCACCGGCAACCCGGACGGTGCGCAGGACCGGATCGTGGTCCAGAAGGTGTCCTACTGGGGACGTGACCCGCACCGCGGCGAGGTCGTCGTCTTCGAGGACCCGGGCGGGTGGCTCGGGTCGGGTGGGTTCGACGACCCGACGAACGCCGCCCAGAAGCTGCTGTCGACGGCAGGGCTGTATCCGTCCGGCGGCCATCTGGTGAAGCGCGTCATCGGTGTCGGCGGCGACACGGTGAAGTGCTGCGACACCGGCGGTCGCATCGAGGTCAACGGGGTCGCGATCGAGGAGCCGTACGTCAAGGACGCCTCTGCGACGGCGCGTCTCCCCTTCGACGTCACCGTCCCCGACGGCTACCTCTGGGTGATGGGGGACAACCGCGGCAACTCCGCCGACTCGCGGGCTCACATGGACTCTCCGGGCGGCGGCTACGTTCCGGACGACAGGGTGGTCGGCAAGGTCGCGTTCGTGGTCTGGCCGTGGAAGGACCGTGCTGTTCTGCACGACCCCGGGGCGTTCGCCTCGCTCGACTGACGCCAGGTCGACGCGCCGCAGTGCGCGTGGAGCGCGGCGCTAGGCTGTGGACGTGACATCGCACGAAGAGACCGCCGAGACGTCGGCCACAGGCCGTTCCGGCAAGGCGAAGCGCAAACCCCTACCCCTCTGGCAGGAGACAATCCTGCTGGTCGTGGTCGCGCTGGTGCTTGCGCTGATCGTCAAGACGTTCCTCGTGCAGGCGTTCTGGATCCCGTCCGGGTCGATGGAGGACACCCTCCAGGTCGACGACCGGATCCTCGTCCAGAAGGTGTCGTACTGGGCGGGCGAGCCGCAGCGTGGTGACGTCGTCGTGTTCGACGATCCGGGCGACTGGCTCGGCGTCGGGTACGAGGAGGAGGTCGGCCCCGTCCAGCAGGTGCTGTCGGTCTTCGGCCTGTTCCCGACCGGCGGTCACCTCGTGAAGCGCGTCATCGGCGTCGGCGGCGACCGTGTGGTGTGCTGCGACGCCGACGGGCGGCTCCAGATCAACGGCGTCTCGATCGACGAGCCGTACGTGCCCGACCCCGCTGCCACCGCCGACGCACGCTTCGACGTGGTGGTCCCCGAGGGGCGGCTGTGGCTGATGGGCGACAACCGTGGCAACTCGACCGACTCGCGCGCTCACCAGGGCGGGCCGGGCGGCGGCTTCGTCCGTACGGACGCGGTGCTCGGCAAGGCTTGGGTCGTGGTGTGGCCGTTGAAGCGGGCCGGTACGGCGGGCTCGGACCACGAACCCTTTGCGGACGTCCCCGATCCCGACTGAGGCGGGTCGCGATGACGCGGGTGGCACGCGGGGCAACGATCCGCAAGGACGCGGGACTGTACGGCTATGAGCGCGCCCTGCGACGGGCCGGTTTTGACGCGATCGCCGGAGTCGACGAGGCCGGGCGCGGGGCGTGTGCCGGCCCGCTGGTGGCGGCAGCGGTGATCCTGCCCGACGGGCGGCGCGGCGAGGTCCCCGGGCTGGCCGACTCCAAGCTGCTGACGCCGGCGCGACGTGAGGCCTGCTACGCCGAGGTCGTCCGCCGCGCCGTGGCGTGGTCGGTGGTCGTGATGAGCCCCGCCGAGTGCGACGCTCTGGGCATGCACCACGTCAACATCACTGCCCTGCGGCGGGCGCTCGCGCGTCTGGCCACGAAGCCGGACTACGTCCTGAGCGACGGGTTCGGGGTCGACGGGCTCGGTGTCCCCGCGCTCGCAGTGTGGAAGGGCGACCGGGTCTCTGCCTCGATCGCCGCTGCCTCGGTCGTCGCCAAGGTGACGCGAGACCGCATGATGTGCGACCTCCACACGGAGTATCCCGAGTACGAGTTCGCGATCCACAAGGGTTATGTGACGACCTTGCACGAGGAGCGTCTGGCCGCGTACGGCCCGTCGCCCGTGCACCGTCTGCGCTACCAGAACGTGCGCGCGGCGGCGGCGCGCGGTCGTTACGCTGAGGTGGCACCGAGCGAGGGAGTGCGATGAGCGCGGAGGAACTGGAGCGGTACGAGGCGGAGATGGAGCTCGCGCTCTACCGCGAGTACCGCGACGTCGTCGGCATCTTCACCTTCGTCGTGGAGACGGACCGGCGCTTCTACCTGTGCAACGCCGTCGACGTGAAGGTGCGCTCGGAGACGGGCGACGCCTACTTCGAGGTCACGATGACGGACGCCTGGGTGTGGGACATCTATCGTCCTGCCCGCTTCGCGAAGAACGTCAAGGTCCTCACCTTCAAAGACGTGAACGTCGAAGAGCTGGCGACGAGTGACTTCGAGCCGCCGAAGGCGTGAGCGAACGACGGCGCAGCGAGCCGCCGAAGGCGTGAGCGAACGACGGCGCAGCGAGCCGCCGAAGGCGTGATCGAACGACGGCTCGTGCACAACCGGGGCTGATCCACATCCGCGTCCGCCATGCAGCCCGCGCCGTTCCGGGCGACCCACACTCTCGCCGGAGGTGGTGGAGATGGCGTCGACCTACGAGCAGCGGCAGGCCGTCGGGGTCCACGGGGAGAACGTCGCCGTGGAGTTCTTGCAGGCGCAGGGGATGGAGGTGCTCGCCCGCAACTGGCGGTGCCGGTGGGGCGAGATCGACATCGTGGCCCGCGATGCCGACACGGTGGTGTTCTGCGAGGTCAAGACCCGGCGGAGCACCGCGTACGGGACGCCGTTGGAGGCAGTGACCCCGCAGAAGGCGGCGCGGCTGCGTCGGCTCGCCGGGCTCTACCTGGCCGAGCACGACGTGAGTGCGGTGCTGGTCCGGATCGACGTGGTCGGCGTCCTCGTGCCGACGCGTGGCGCCGCGGAGGTCACCTACGTGGCGGGGGTGTCGTGATGGCGCTCGGACGGACGCGGTCGGTCTCTCTCGAGGGCATGCGTGGACGGGTGGTCGAGATCGAGGTGGACGTGAGTGCGGGGCTTCCCCGGACGACGCTCGTGGGTCTGCCCGACGCCTCGCTCGCGGAGGCCCGTGACCGGTGTCGTGCGGCGGTGGTGAACAGCCGGCACTCGTGGCCGGACCAGAAGGTGACGATCAACCTCTCGCCCGCGGGCCTGCCGAAGTCCGGCGCGCACTTCGACCTCGGCATCGCGCTCGCGGTGCTGGCGAGCCAGCAGGTGGTTCCGCACGAGCGGCTCGCGAGCGCCGCCGTCCTCGGTGAGCTGCGGCTCGACGGCCGGTTGCGTGCGGTCGCCGGCGTGCTCCCCGCGACGGTGGCGGCGGTGGCCGCGGGGTGCGAGCGGGTGATCGTCCCAGAGCCCAACGCGGGTGAGGCGGCGATCGTCGAGGGGGCACACGTGCTCGGTGTCCGTTCGCTGCGGCATGCGGTCGCGCTGCTTCGAGGAGACGAGCCTCCGGACGATCCGCCGGTTGATCCGCTCGCGGAGCCGACGGCGGGCGGTGGTCGGCTCGACGGCCTTGACCTCACCGACGTCGTCGGGCAGGACGATGCGCGGACCGCGATGCTGATCGCTGCGGCGGGCCTGCATCACGTCCTCCTCACGGGTCCGCCTGGCGTGGGCAAGACGATGCTCGCCCAGCGTCTCCCCGGCCTGCTCCCGGACCTGGGCCGGCAGGAGTCGCTCGAGACCAGCGCGGTCTATTCGGTGGCGGGGCTCCTCTCGCCCGAGGCGCCGCTGCTCGAACGCCCCCCGTTCATCGACCCCCACCACACTGCCTCCGCCCAGGCGCTGGTCGGTGGAGGCAGCCGCGTCGTGCGGCCGGGGGCGATGAGCCTCGCCCACAACGGCGTGCTCTTTCTCGACGAGGCGCCGGAGTTCCGCCGCGACGTCATCGAGGCGCTCCGCCAGCCGCTCGAGAGCGGTCGCGTGACGGTGTCGCGTGCCGCACAGACTGCCGAGTTCCCCGCCCGCTTCCTGCTCGTCCTGGCCTCCAACCCGTGCCCGTGCGGACAGAAGGCCGGGAGGGCCGACCTCTGCACCTGTCTGCCCCTCGTCAAGCGGCGCTACGCCGAGCGGCTCTCGGCACCGATCCGCGACCGGATCGACCTCCATCCCGTCGTCGGCCCGGTCTCTGCCCAGCATCAGGGCACCCCTGACACCGAGCGGACACCGACCCACGTCGTGGCAGCACGGGTCGCAGAGGCGAGAGACCGTCAGCGACTCCGCCTCGCGTCCACGCCGTGGCATACCAACGGAGAGGTTCCTGGTGCGGTCCTGCGGCGCGAGATGTCGACGCCGGCCAACGTCCTCGCGGAGGTCGACCGTCCGACCCGCTCCGGGGCGATCAACGCGCGCACCGCAGACCGGCTGCTGCGCGTCGCATGGACGGTCGCCGACCTTCGCCGGAGAGACACCCCGGACCCCGATGACCTCGCGACGGCGATGGCGCTGCGTCAGGGCGCCTCGTTGCCGGGGAGTCTGTGGGAGCGGGTGGTCGCGTGAGCGACCAGGCAGCGACGACACGGCCCGCCGCACGCGCCCGTCGGGCCGAGCGCCGGGCACGGCTGGCGATGAGCCTGATCGCCGAGCCGGGCGATCCGCGGATCGCGGCACAGCTCTCCGAGCGCTCCACGAACGACCTGCTGTCCGCGGTCGTCGCAGGAGCGGACGATCTCCCTGAGTCGTGGCGGTCGCGTGCCGTCGGTCTCGAGGGGAGGATCGGCGGCATCCTCACCTCCGCCCGCGGGAGGGGCATCCGGTGGGTGTGCCCCGGTGATGCGGAGTGGCCTGCTCAGCTGGACGACCTCGATCAGATCGACGGCCTCGCCGGCGTCGGTGGCCGTCCGCTCGGTCTCTGGGTTCGAGGTGCAGGGCGGCTCGACGGGCTGGCGGAGCAGGCCGCCGCGGTGGTCGGGGCACGCGACGCGACCACGTACGGATGTGACGTCGCGGGCGACCTTGCGGCCGACCTCGTCGACGCCGGGACGACAGTCGTCAGCGGGGCGGCATACGGGATCGATGCTGCGGCGCACCGCGGTGCGCTGTCCGTCGACGGCCCGACTGTCGCCGTTCTCGCATGCGGTGCTGACGTCGACTACCCAAGGGCGCATGCCGGGCTCCTGCGACGGATCGCCGAGGCGGGTGCGGTGGTCAGTGAGCACCCGCCGGGCTCGACGCCGACGAAGGGCCGCTTCCTCACCCGCAACCGGGTGATCGCGGCGCTCGCTCAGGGCACGGTGGTCGTGGAGGCAGCGCGGCGCAGCGGCGCCCTCAATACCCTCGGCTGGACCAACGAACTGGGGCGCATCGCGCTCGCCGTGCCCGGCCCGGTCACGAGCCAGGCCTCGGTCGGCGTCCACCACGCCCTCCGTACGGGGCGAGCGACGTTGGTCTCCAACGGTGCCGAGGCGCTGGAGGACCTCGACGCCCTGGGTCGCCGCGACGCCACTCCGCCCCCTGCACCCCAGACCGCATGGGACGTGCTGCCCTCCGTCGCGCGCGAGGTGCTCGAGGCGCTGCCGGGTCGCGGAACGACCACGGTGGACGTGCTGGCCTGGCGGGTCGGGGCACCGCTGGAGCTTGTCGCCAGCTCTTTGGGCCGCTTGGAGAGCCAAGGATTCGTCCGGCAGGTGGACGACGGATGGTCCCTCGCCCGCCGGGCCGACCTCGAGCCTGCCCCGCCCACGGAGGGAGGGCGGTGACAGTGCGGCGTGCCGACTTGGACGAGGCGGCCCCCGAGGTCGAGACTCGCAGGGTGACCGCGACCGACCGGAGTCCCGCCTGGCATGACGCACTCGAGGCGTACGAACGCCACCTGCGAGCTGAGCGTGGCCTCAGCGAGCACACCGTCAGGGCGTACGCGGGTGACCTCGCCCAGCTGTCCGCTCATGCCGAGGCCATGGGCATCGCCGACCCCGCTGGGCTTCATCTTCGCGCGCTGCGCAGCTTCCTTGCCGCCCAGCAGGTGAGGGGCCGGTCACGCAGCACCCTGTCGAGGAGGGCGGCCGCCGTCCGCCGCTTCACCGCCTGGCTGGCCCGCACCGGTCGTGCCGACGACGACCCGGGGGCCCTGCTCGCCAACCCGCGCCGTCACCGCGAGCTCCCCGCGGTCCTGCGCCAGGACGAGGTCCGTGCCCTGCTCGACGCCGCGACCGCCCGTGCCGACGGGGACGTCGTCGGCGTACGAGACGTCGCGGTTCTGGAGCTTCTCTACGCCACGGGGATCCGCGTGGGTGAGCTGTGCGGGCTCGATGTGGACGACGTCGACCACGCGCGCGGGGTCGTCCGGGTGGTCGGCAAAGGTGACAAGGAGCGGAGTGTGCCGTTCGGGCGCCCCGCATCGCGTGCGCTCGACCGCTGGCTCGCGGCGCGCGGGGCACTCGTCGTCGACGGGAGCGGGCCGGCCCTGTTCCTCGGCCAACGGGGCGCGCGTGTCGACCCGCGCACGGTGCGTCGCATGGTCCACGCACGCATCGAGGACGTCGAGGGTGCGCCCGACCTCGGACCCCACGGCCTCCGGCACACCGCGGCGACGCACCTCCTGGAGGGCGGCGCCGATCTCCGTAGCGTGCAGGAGCTCCTCGGCCACGCCTCGCTCGCCACCACGCAGCTCTACACCCACGTCAGCTCCGAGCGGCTGCGTCAGGCCTACGCGCAGGCGCATCCCCGCGCCTGACCGTGGGCACGACCGGCGCCTGCCCGCGTCCGGGCGCTCGTCGGGAAGCAAGTAGGCTTCATGGACGGAGCACCTTCCTACAGGTGGACCGCGAGCATGCGACGAGTCCCTTCCGGTGACGGACGCATCCCTGTAGGACAGGCCACCAGCACGACGAGCCGTCCTGGCGAGCAGGACGGTCGAACGCAGGAACGGAGCCTCGGAGTTGGACTCGAAGGTTATCTACACGCACACGGACGAAGCGCCGCTGATGGCGACGTACTCGTTCCTCCCCATCGTCTCGGCATACGCGGCCAAGGCCGGCGTCAGCGTCGAGACCCGTGACATCTCGCTCGCGGGCCGGATCCTCGCGCAGTTCCCGGAGCGTCTGACCGAGGACCAGCGTGTCGGTGACGCGCTCGCCGAGCTCGGCGAGCTGGCGAAGCAGCCTGAGGCCAACATCATCAAGCTGCCCAACATCAGCGCGTCGGTCCCGCAGCTCAAGGCAGCGATCACCGAGCTCCAGGGCCAGGGCTACCCCCTGCCGGACTACCCCGACGACCCGTCCATGGACGAGGACCGAGACGTCCGTGCCCGGTACGACAAGGTCAAGGGCAGCGCCGTCAACCCGGTGCTCCGCGAGGGCAACTCCGATCGGCGTGCACCTGCGTCGGTGAAGCAGTACGCCCGCAAGCATCCGCACTCGATGGGTGCGTGGTCGTCGGACTCCAAGACCAACGTCGCGACGATGGGCGAGCGCGACTTCAAGTCCAACGAGAAGTCCGTCGTCATCCCGGCCGACGACACCCTGCGGATCGAGTTCGTGGGCACCGACGGCGCGACCACCGTCCTGCGCGACTCGGTGCCGGTCCTCGCCGGTGAGGTCGTCGACGCGACCTACCTCGACGTGGCGGCGCTCCAGTCCTTCCTCGCCGACACCATCGCCCGCGCCGAGCGCGAGGGTGTGCTCTTCAGCGTGCACCTCAAGGCCACGATGATGAAGGTCTCGGACCCGATCATCTTCGGCCACGTCGTCAAGACGTTCCTCAAGCCGGTGTTCGACACGTACGGAGACCAGCTCGCCGAGGCCGGTCTCAGCGCGAACGACGGCCTGGGCGCGATCCTCGCCGGTCTCGACCAGCTCCCGAACGCCGACGACATCCGCGCCGCCATTGACACGGCCATCGCCGCCGGCCCGGCGCTCGCGATGGTCGACTCCGACCGCGGCATCACCAACCTGCACGTGCCCAGCGACGTGATCGTCGACGCGTCGATGCCGGCGATGATCCGCACGTCGGGCCACATGTGGGGTCCCGACGGCGCCGAGGCCGACACGATCGCGACCATCCCGGACAGCTCGTACGCCTCGGTCTACCAGACGGTCATCGACGACTGCCGTGCCCACGGTGCGTTCGATCCGTCGACGATGGGCTCGGTGCCCAACGTCGGTCTCATGGCGCAGAAGGCGGAGGAGTACGGCAGCCACGACAAGACGTTCGAGCTCCCGGCTGACGGCACCGTGCGCGTCGTCGCCTCGAACGGCGACGTGCTGATCGAGCACGCGGTCAGCCAGGGCGACATCTGGCGCGCCTGCCAGACCAAGGACGTCCCGATCCGTGATTGGGTCAAGCTCGCCGTCACCCGCGCCCGTGCGACCGGCGACCCGGCCGTGTTCTGGCTCGACGCGTCGCGCGCGCACGACGCGAACCTGATCGCGAAGGTCAAGCAGTATCTCCCCGAGCACGACACCGAGGGCCTGCAGATCGAGATCATGAGCCCGGCCGAGGCGACGCAGTTCTCGCTCGACCGCATCCGCAAGGGCGAGGACACGATCTCGGTCACCGGCAACGTGCTGCGCGACTACCTGACCGACCTGTTCCCGATCCTCGAGCTCGGCACGAGCGCCAAGATGCTCTCGGTGGTCCCGCTGATCAACGGTGGCGGGCTCTTCGAGACCGGCGCTGGCGGCTCGGCACCGAAGCACGTCCAGCAGCTCGTCAAGGAGAACTACCTCCGCTGGGACAGCCTCGGTGAGTTCCTCGCGCTAGCGGTCAGCTTCGAGCACCTCGCCCAGGTCACGGGCAACGCCCGGGCGCAGGTGCTGGCGGACACGCTCGACCGCGCGACCGCGACGTTCCTCGACGAGAACAAGTCGCCGAGCCGTCGCGTCGGAGGCCTCGACAACCGTGGCAGCCACTTCTACCTCGCGCTGTACTGGGCGCAGGAGCTGGCCCGTCAGACCGACGACGCCGACCTTGCGGCCGCCTTCGGCCCGCTGGCCGAGACGCTCGCGACCAACGAGCAGACGATCAACGACGAGCTGATCGCCGTCCAGGGCTCGCCGGTCGACATCGGTGGCTACTACCGTCCTGACGACAACCTGTCCGAGCAGGTCATGCGGCCGTCCAAGACGCTCAACGACGCGATCGCGTCGCTGGGCTGAGGTCCTCCCGTACGACGAAGCCCGCCGGATCGATCCGGCGGGCTCCGTCGCGTCCGGGGGAGGGACGGAGGCCGGCGATCACAGGAAGAGCATCGGATCGACCGGCGCCCCTGCGACGACGACCATGAAGTGCAGGTGGCACCCGGTCGACATCCCGGTGCTCCCGACAGCACCGAGCGACGCCCCCGCCCGTACGGTCGCGCCGCTGCGCACCGACGCCTTCTCGAGGTGGTTGTAGCTCGTCGCCAGACCACCGCCGTGGTCGACCACGACCCGCTGCCCGTACGCGGGGTCGTACGTGACGGCCACGACCCGGCCGTCGGCCGACGCGCGCACGGGAGTGCCGCAGGGGGCTGCGAAGTCGGTCCCGTCGTGGAGCTTGAGAAGCCCAGTGACGGGATGGACGCGCATCCCGTACGGCGAGCTGACCGGGGCCTCCACGGGCGCGGCGAGCGAGGCGCCCGGTGCGGCGGTGGCGACCGGTGGCGGGACTGGAGGCGGTCCGCTCGGTGGCACCAGGCGGATGCGTGCGGTCCCCGCCAGCAGCTCCTCGGGGTCGGCGTACGGCGCGCCGTGCCGACGCCCGAGGTGCAGGCACACGGCCGGGAAGCAGTGGCCCCCGGCGATGAGGAGGGAGCCCAGCACCTGGCCCCGTACAACGGGTGACCCTTGTCTCACCGAGGCGGCGACAGGCAGGTAGGTCGACCGGACGCCGTCGTGGTCGACGCTCACGGCCTCGACTCCGGCAACGGCGCCAGCGAAGGCAACCACCCCGTCGTCGACCGAGCGCACCGGTGCTCCGGCCTTTCCGGCAAGGTCGATGCCCCGATGACCTGCGGCGTAGGCGTGAGGGGGAGCCTCGTACGCCCTCACGACCTCTGGTCGCGGGTCGAGCGGCCACGACCAGGTGGGGTCGGTGTCGTGGGGGAGGGCGGACGGCATGACGAGGATCACCAGCGCGACGAGAAGCCGGGCGCGCCTCATGAGCGCGGGGACAAGGCGAGAACTCATCCCGAAATGCAATCCCATCGATCGTGACTAGCGTGGGTCAAAGACACCGAACTGGGGATGAACACGACAGCCGACGATCTGGGGAAAACCTGGGGCGCGGCTGCGGGGGAGTGGGAGATCCCATGCGAGTCTTGAGTGCCGCCATGCTGTTCTCCGCTGCCATGGTCGTGGGGCCGGGCGCCGTCACGGGCGCCGCGGGAGCCACACCGACGGCGGCAACGGCAGTCACCGAGGCCAGCGCGGCGCTGCCGTCGAAGGCGTCGACACCGCCCGGACCGCGGGTCTACGAGCGGCGGGTCGTCAGGCACACCAACCGGGAGAGACGGGCGTACGACCGTCGTGCTCTGTCGCGGTCACGATGTCTCGACCGGTACGCCCAGCGCGCGGCCAACCGGATCGCGGCCAGTGGGCGACTGGTCCACCAGAACCTGAAGCCGGTCCTTCGCAGGTGCGGCGGGTGGAAGGTCGGCGAGAACATCGCGTACGGCTACCGGTGGCCGCGCCACGTGGTGGACGCGTGGATGGACTCGCCGGGACACCGCGCCAACATCCTCGAGCCGCGCTACCGCCGGATTGGGGTCGGTGTGCGGCGTGACAGCCGCGGTGTCGTGTGGGTGAGTCAGGTCTTCGCCTACCGGCGCTGACGGCGCACAGCGACGGGCTGGTGGGCGGGTTTCGTCCGGTGGGGGCGGTGGCCTAGACTGGACCGCGCACCTCGACCGTCTTGCGACGCGACGGGTGACTTCGCGCGCCTTCTGCCCAGCCCTGCTGGGATGCGTGGTCCTGGTCCTCTCCGTACGGCGAGGTGGTCCGCGCAAAGGCGCCAGGGTGTCGGCGCCGCCGGCACGTCAACCAGGATCGGGTGCACCCGTGCGCCCAATAAAGAAAGAGGAACGTCATGGCCGTCGTGTCCATGCGCCAGCTGCTCGAGAGCGGTGTCCACTTCGGACACCAGACCCGCCGCTGGAACCCCAAGATGAAGCGCTTCATCCTCACGGAGCGCAATGGCATCTACATCATCGACCTGCAGCAGTCGCTGGCCTACATCGACCGCGCGTACGACTTCGTCAAGACCACGGTCGCGCGTGGCGGGACGATCCTGTTCGTCGGCACCAAGCGCCAGGCGCAGGAGGCCATCACCGAGCAGGCCACGCGCGTCGGCATGCCGTACGTGAACCACCGCTGGCTGGGCGGCATGCTCACCAACTTCCAGACGGTCCACGAGCGGATCAAGCGCCTCAAGGAGCTCGACGAGGTCGACTTCGACGACGTCGCCGGCTCCGACCGCACCAAGAAGGAGCTCCTCCAGCTCAAGCGCGAGCACGACAAGCTCGACCGCACCCTGGGCGGCATCCGCGACATGGGCCGTACGCCGTCGGCGCTGTGGATCATCGACACCAAGAAGGAGCACCTGGCGGTCGACGAGGCCAAGAAGCTGGGCATCCCGGTCGTCGCGATCCTCGACACCAACTGCGACCCCGACGACGTCGACTACCCGATCCCGGGCAACGACGACGCGATCCGCTCGGTCACCTTGCTCACGCGCGTCGTCGCCGACGCCGTCGGCGAGGGCCTGATCGCGCGCGGCGCCGGTCGTGAGGACGCTGCTGAGGCCACCGAGGCTGTCGCCGCCGGCGAGCCGCTTGCCGAGTGGGAGCGCGAGCTCGCCGAGGGCACCGACCCCGTGACCACCGAGGCCGCCGAGGCCGAGGTCCAGGAGTCGGCCAGCGCCGACGACACCCCGGCCGAGGTCGCAGAGGAGACCGCGGTGGCCGAGGAGAACCTCGCAGAGGGCAAGCCCGCCGACGCCTGATCGTCCCGCAGCTCGGGACGACACCTCGGCCGGCTTGTCCGGCCCGCAACAACGGCCGGTCTGCCGGCCACGGACACTCAGACGAGAAGAGACACAGATGGCAATCACCGCAGCAGAGGTGAAGAAGCTCCGCGACGCGACCGGCGCGGGAATGATGGACGCCAAGAAGGCGCTCACCGAGGCCGACGGCGACTACGACAAGGCAGTCGAGTTCCTGCGCGTCCACGGCCAGGCCAAGGCCGAGAAGCGCGGCGCTGAGCGCGAGGCGACGGCCGGTCTGGTCGCCGCGTCGGGCAACGCGATCGTCGAGCTCAACGCCGAGACCGACTTCGTCGCCAAGAACGAGCAGTTCGTCGCGCTCGCCGAGGAGCTCGCGGTGCTCGCGGACGCGACCAAGCCGGCTGACGCCGCGGCGTTCGCCGCCACCGACGCCGGCGACGGCGTCACGGTCGCCAAGAAGATCTCGGCCCTGGCCGCGATCATCGGTGAGAAGCTCGAGCTCGGCCGCGTGGCCGTCCTCGGGGGCACCGGCAAGATCGCGACTTACCTGCACCGCCGTGCGAGCGATCTGCCGCCCGCCGTCGGCGTCCTCATCGAGTTCGAGGGCGACGGCGAGGAGGAGGTCGCGCGCAGCGTGGCCATGCAGGTCGCGGCGATGCGTCCGCGCTACCTGTCCCGCGACGAGGTCCCCGCGGACGTCATCGCCAAGGAGCGCGAGATCGCCGAGGCGGCCGCCCGCGAGGAGGGCAAGCCCGAGCAGGCGATCTCCAAGATCGTCGACGGCAAGGTCAACGCGTTCTACAAGGACTTCGTCCTGCTCGACCAGCCCTCGGTCACCGAGCAGAAGAAGTCCGTCAAGCAGGTCCTCGACGAGGCCGGCCTCACGGTGACGCGCTTCGCGCACATCGAGATCGGCGCCTGACGCCTGATCGGCGAGATGTTCTGACGACGTACGAGACGGAGGCCGGTGTGGTGGACCAACTAGAGACAGTCGACCCGCTGGCCTCCGTGTCTGCGGAGGACCGACCTCGTCGAGTGCTCCTGAAGCTCTCCGGCGAGTCGTTCGGTGGAGGGAGCGTCGGGGTCGACCCCGACGTCGTCAACACGATCGCGCGCCAGGTCGCCGAGGGCGTCGCCGCCGGCATCGAGATCGCGATCGTGATGGGTGGCGGCAACTTCTTCCGCGGGGCCGAGCTCCAGCAGCGGGGGATGGACCGCGCGCGAGCCGACTACATGGGGATGCTCGGCATTGTCATGAACTGCCTCGCGCTCCAGGACTTCCTCGAGAAGCAGGGCATCGACACCCGCGTCCAGACCGCGATCACGATGGGACAGGTCGCCGAGCCCTACATCCCGCGGCGGGCCATCCGTCACCTCGAGAAGGGCCGCGTCGTCATCTTCGGTGCGGGTGCGGGCATGCCGTACTTCTCGACCGACACCGTCTCGGCGCAGCGCGCGCTCGAGGTGAGGGCCGACGAGGTCCTGATGGGCAAGAACGGAGTCGACGGCGTCTACACCGCCGACCCGCACCAGGACTCGAGCGCTACCAAGATCGACTCCATCTCGTACGCCGAGGCTCTGCAGCGTGGTCTGCGGGTCGCCGACGCGACGGCGTTCGCGCTGCTGATGGAGAACAAGCTGCCGATGCGTGTCTTCGGGATCGAGGGAGAGGGCAACATCTCCGCGGTCCTGAGAGGTGAGAAGATCGGCACGCTGGTCTACGCAGACTGACCGACCAGAGACCTCAGACGAAGGAGCAGGCCAGTGATTGACGAGATCCTGCGCGACGCCGACACCAAGATGGACAAGGCTGTCGAGCACGCGCGCGAGGAGTTCGCCGCGATCCGCACCGGACGCGCGCATCCCGCGATGTTCGCGAAGATCACGGCCGACTACTACGGCACGCCGACGCCCATCCAGCAGCTCGCCGGGTTCCAGATCCCCGAGCCGCGCGTCGTCATCATCAGCCCGTACGACCTGGGCGCGAAGTCGGCGATCGAGAAGTCGATCCGCGACTCCGACCTCGGCGTCAACCCGACCGATGACGGCAAGGTCCTGCGGCTGGTGCTGCCGCAGCTGACCGAGGAGCGCCGCAAGGAGTACATCAAGCTCGCCAAGTCCAAGGCGGAGGAGGGCCGTGTGGCCGTCCGCAACATCCGCCGCGCCGCGAAGCAGGCGATGGACAAGTCCGAGAAGGACGGCGAGATCAGCAAGGACGACGTGACCGGCGGTGAGAAGCGTCTCGACGGGCTCACCAAGAAGCACGTCGACCACATCGACGAGCTCGTCAAGAACAAGGAGCAGGAGCTGCTCGAAGTCTGATGAGCGCACCTGACGTCCCCGCAGCGCCTCGGCAGCGTGGCGGGCGCAACCTGCCTGCGGCGATCGGCGTCGGCGTCGGCCTTGCCGCCGCCGTGGTCCTGTCGCTCTTCTTCGTCAAAGCCCTGTTCGTGGTCGTCGTCCTGGTTGCGGCCGCGGTGGCGATCTGGGAGCTGACGGGCGCGCTCGGCAAGGCGGGCATCGCGATCCCGCTGCCACCGCTGATGGCTGGCGGGCTCGCGACGCTCGCAGCCTCGTACGTCGGCGGCACCGAGGCGATCGCGATCGGTACGGCCCTGACCGTCCTCGGCATCTTCGTCTACCGGATGCCGGGCGGCGCCGACGGCTTCGTCAGGGACGTGTCCGCCGCGGTCTTCGTCTTCGGGTACGTCCCGGTGCTGGGGTCCTTCGTCGTGCTCATGTCCGCGGAGGACGACGGGGCCTGGCGCATCGTCACGTTCATCGTGGTGACGATCGCCTCGGACATCTTCGGCTATGCCGCGGGCTACAAGCTCGGCAAGCATCCGATGGCTCCGACGATCAGCCCCAAGAAGTCCTGGGAGGGCTTCGGAGGCTCGGTCGTCGGGTGTGTCCTCGCCGGCGTGCTCTGCGTGACGTTCGCGCTCGACGGTCGCTGGTGGGTCGGTGTGATCCTCGGGGTGGTCGCGGTGGCGATGGCGACGCTCGGCGACCTGTCGGAGTCGATGATCAAGCGCGACGTCGGCATCAAGGACATGAGCGACCTGCTCCCCGGCCACGGTGGCCTCATGGACCGCCTCGACTCGCTGCTTGCGGTCGCGCCCGTCTGCTGGCTGGTGCTGCACTTCCTCGTCCCTGTCAGCTGACCTCCTGCCCGTCCCCGATTCGGGCAGTTCTCCACGCAACTCGTGCCGGGATTCGGTGGGGAACCGCCCGAATCGCGGACGAGGCGGACGACTGTGCGCGGGGTTGGTGCGTGATGGGACACTGGGGTCGACATGTCTGACGTGAATCCGAACCCGCTCCCACTCGTCTTCGAGCAGCCCAAGGGGCGGGGCAAGCCGCCGCGGCACCTCGCCGACCTCGACCTCGATGCCCGCAAGGAGGCGGTCGAGGCCCTCGGGCTCCCCGGATACCGCGCCAAGCAGCTGTCGACCCACTACTTCACCCGGCTGGTCTCCGATCCGTCGGAGATGACCGATCTCCCCGCCGGGATCCGTGACCAGCTCGTCGAGGGCATGCTCCCGACGCTGATCAACCCCGTACGCACGCTCGAGGCCGACCGGGGCACGACGCGCAAGACGCTCTGGCGCCTGTTCGACGGCGCGCTCGTTGAGTCGGTGCTCATGCGCTATCCCGACCGCGCGACGATCTGCGTGTCGAGCCAGGCCGGCTGCGGCATGGCGTGCCCGTTCTGCGCCACGGGCCAGGGCGGCCTGCAGCGCAACATGTCCACCGGCGAGATCATCGAGCAGGTCGTCGACGGTGCTCGGGCGATGGCGCGCGGCGAGGTCCCCGGCGGTCCCGGGCGGCTCTCCAACGTCGTGTTCATGGGCATGGGTGAGCCGATGGCCAACTACAAGGCCGTCATCGGCGCCGTCCGCCGGATGGTCGACGACGGCCCGTCCGGCCTGGGGATGTCGGCGCGCAACATCACTGTCAGCACCGTCGGTCTCGTCCCGCGGATCAAGCAGCTCACGACGGAGGGCATCCCGGTGACGCTCGCGCTCTCGCTGCACGCGCCCGACGACGAGCTGCGCGACGACCTCGTGCCGATCAACACCCGCTTCAAGGTCGCCGAGGCGGTCGAGGCGGCGTGGGAGTACGCCCGGACGACCAAGCGTCGGGTGTCCATCGAGTACGCCCTGATCAAGGACATCAACGATCAGGCATGGCGCGCGGACATGCTCGGCGACCTCCTGCGGTCCTACGGCGACTGGGGCTGGGTCCACGTGAACCTCATCCCGCTCAACCCGACGCCCGGCTCGATCTGGACCGCGTCGCGACCGGAGGACGAGCGCGAGTTCGTCCGCCGGCTCGAGGCGAAGGGCATCCCGACGACCGTACGAGACACGCGTGGGCAGGAGATCGACGGCGCCTGCGGCCAGCTCGCGGCCGCCGATGCCTGACCGTACGGGCTCACCAAGGGCGGCGCTGCTCGCGACCGACCTCGACGGCACGCTGCTGCGCTCGGACGGCACGCTCTCCGCACGCACCCGCGAGGCCATCGCCGCGGCGGAGGAGGCCGGCGTCCCGACGGTGTTCGTGACCGCCCGTCCGCCCCGGTGGCTCGACGACCTGGCCAGCGCCGTCGGCGACGCGACCGGGGGAGTGGCGCTCAGCGCGAACGGTGCGTTCGTCTATCACGTCGCGAGTCGTACGGTCACCGAGATGGGCACGATGTCCCCCGACGTGCTGCACGAGCTCGGTGACCTGCTGCGGTCCGCGATCCCCGGCATCGCCTTCGCGGTCGAGCGCGCTGACGGCATGCGTCGTGAGGATCGGTTCGCGTACGTCCGCGAGGCGCCTGCGGACGACAGCCTCGACGACTGGGCCCAGATCGCCTCGCGTCCGGCCGGCAAGCTCCTCGCCAAGCTCGAGGGCAGCGATCCCGACGACTTCCACCGCCGCGTGGATGAGGTCCTCGCGGGACGCGCCGAGCTGGGGTTCTCCGGGGCCATCGGCCTGGCCGAGATCACCGCGCGCGGTGTCACCAAGGCGTCCGGGCTCGCGTCGTGGAGCGCTGAGCACGGCTACGCCCGCGAGACCGTGTGGGCGGTCGGCGACATGCCCAACGACCTCCCGATGCTGCGGTGGGCAGGGCGCGCGTTCGCGGTCGCCAACGCGCACCGCGACGTGCTCGCCAGCGTCCATGAGGTGGTGGCGACGAACGACGAGGACGGGGTGGCTGCCATCCTGGACCGCATCAGCCGCGACCGGGGACGCGCCGCCGTGCGCGCGAGCGTCCCCGACGACCACGAGGAGCGACCGTGATCGAGGTGACCCGTACGGGTGACGTCACGCAGATCGAGCTGCGCCGCCCGGAGCGCCGCAACGCCCTTGATCTCGACACCTGCGTCGAGGTCCGCGAGGCGGTGCTGGCTGCCGACGGCGATGGCACGCGCGCGGTCGTCGTGACCGGGCAGGGCAGCAGTTTCTGCGCGGGCGCAGACCTGACCGGCGTGTACGGAGACGCGTTCCTCGAGGCGCTGTACGGGATGCTCACGGCGCTGACCGAGGTCGAGATCCCGGTTGTGGCCGCGGTGAACGGTCCCGCGATCGGCGCCGGCACGCAGCTGGCGCTCGCCTGTGACCTCCGGGTCGCTGCGCCCACCGCGAAGTTCGGAGTCCCGACCGCCCGCAACGGCATGGCGGTCGACACCTGGACCATCCGGACGCTCGCCGCGGTCGCCGGAGCGGGCACGGCCAAGGCACTGATGCTCGGTGCAGACCTCCTCGACGCCGACACCGCGTACGCTCGTGGGCTCGCGGACCGGCTCGGAGACCTCGAGTCGGCGACCGCGTGGGCGCAGGAGATCGCGACCTTCGCGCCGCTGACGCTGGCGTACAACAAGCTCGTCCTCAACGCCGCTCCCGGCAACGCCGATGCCGACGCGCGCATCCGCAAGGGCTGGGAGGCGTGTTGGGGGAGCGAGGACGTTCGCGAGGCCGCGCTGGCGCGGACGGAGAAGCGTCCGCCCGTCTTCCGAGGGCGATGATGACGGCTGTCCTGCTGTACGACGGCGACTGCGCGTTCTGCTCGAGCTGCGCACGCTGGCTGCAGCGCTGGGCGCCGGCGCGGGCCGAGGTGCTGGCGTGGCAGCTCACTGACCTCGAGGCGCTGCACGTCAACGTCGCGGACGTCGATACGGCGGTCCAGTGGATCGACGACAGCGCGCGGGCGGCAGGCCCCGAGGCGATCGCCGCGTACCTCCGTACCGCGGGAGCGCCCTGGCGAGTCGCCGGTCGGGTCCTCGCGTGCGCGCCCGTACGGGGCGTGGCGTGGCCGGTCTACCGGTGGATCGCTGCGCACCGCGACAAGCTTCCGGGCGGCACGCCACAGTGCGCCCTGCCTTCGACCGCACGTGAGCCGGGGCACGGTCCTGGCGGAAAGACAGCCTCATGAGTGGACCACGCTGGTTCTCCCCGCCCAAGGACCCCGCCGATCCGTCGACGGGTCGGCTGAACGTCGTCTACGACGCGCTCGACCGTCTGGTCGTCGCCGGGTTTGCCGACGCGCCGGCGCTGCGCTCGGCGAACGGGACGACCTCGTACGTGGTGCTGCTAGAGCAGGTCGCCTCGATGGGCGGGCTGATGCGTGCCCTGGGCGTCCGTGAGCGGGACGCGGTCGCGCTGACCTGCGAGCCGTCGCGCGAGTCGGTCGTCGCCCTGCTGGCCGCCGGCCGGGTCGGTGCGACGGCGTGGCTCGGTGAGCGGCCCGCGCCTCTCATCGAGCGGAGCGACCCGGCTCTCGTGGTGGCCGACGGCGCGAAGATGTCCGAGGTCGCGGACGCGGTCGCCGCGCTCGACGCTGCGCGCCCCCGCGCGGTGGTGGTGGTGCGACCGGGGGAGTGGCCGCTGGTCGAGACCCGCGACGTCGCGTGGGAGCCGGCACTGAAGGCAGGGGCGACCGATCCTGCGCCGGTCGTGCCGGTCGCCGGTGGGACCGCGCTGGCCGTGACGACGGACGGTGTGTCGCTGGTGCACGAGCACCCGAGCCTCGCCGTCACGTACGAGGAGCCCGCGCAGGTGGGTCCGGTGTGGGACGAGACCACCGTGATCGCCGTCCTGGCCGGGCTCATGTCTGGTCGCGGGCTCGCTCTGCCGACGCACTGAGGACGGCTTCGTCCGGTCGTCGATCGCGGACGGCGGTGACCAGCACGACGACCCAGACCAGGACGAACGGGATGACCGTGACGTTCTTGATCGCGAGCTCCCACGAGAAGTAGGTCGACTGGTGCTCCTCGGAGACGAGCTGGGAGCCGATCGCGTCGAGACCGATCTTGGACACCAGTGAGAGCGCCATCAGGTAGACCGTGCTCGCGACCACCGTGCCGGTGACGTGCGACCCGACGGCGGGTGCTGGCCGATCGCGGAGGACGCGGCGGACCACCCAGACCACGAAGGCGATGCGGACGAGCATCGTGAAGGTCTCGCCGACCCAGCTCTCCGCGAGAGGGAAGTCGATGTCGCCGACGGCAACGAAGCGCTGCGCCGATGCGAGGGCGCCGAACGCCAGGACGACGGGGTAGTGGTGGACGAAGAAGCCCCACGCGGCAGCGAGCAGGGACCGCGCAATCCCGAATGCTTTAGTCATATAAAAGGTTTAGCATGTCGAAGTAAATGGGGCAAGGAAGGTCTGGTGGTGAGCGGCATGATGGAGCACATGAGTACCCACGCGCGGCACCGCGACACCGAGGACGTCGAGGCGTATGGCGCGAGGCTCGGCATGGAGTTCAGCGACGCCGTCGTGCTGTTCCACGAGGCGATCGGCTCGCTCATGGGTCTGTCCGCCGCCGACCACAAGGCGCTCGGGATCATCCGCCGCGAGGGCCCGATGGCGGCCGGTGAGCTCGCGCAGCGCACCGCGCTGACGGCAGGGGCGGTTACGGGTCTGGTCGACCGGCTCGAAGAGGCCGGACTCGTCCGGCGCACGCGTGACCCGGTCGACCGGCGGCGCCAGGTCATCGAGGCCCGCGCGTCTGCACCGCCCGAGGTGCGCCGCGCCTTCGAGGGGTTGCAGCGCGCGATGGCGGGCGTCACTGCGCAGTTCGCCGACGAGGAGCTCGGTGTGATCGACCGGTGGGTCCGCGAGACGACGCGTGTGATGCGACAGCAGGCGGCCGCGATCGCGCAGGGGTAGGTCACGATACGGGCTCTTCCTCGCCCTTCTCGACCACCGGAATCGGTGTGGGCTACTGCACGCCCCAGGCGTACGTCTGCTTGCGGAGTCGGAGATAGACGAAGGTCTCGGTGTTCGTGACCGCCGGGATCGCGCGGATCTTGCTCGTGATGACGTCGAGCAGGTCGTCGTCGCTCTCGCAGACGATCTCGGCGAGCACGTCGAACCGTCCGGTCGTGATGACGAGGTAGTCGAGCTCGGGGATGGCGGCGAGGGAGTCGGTCACCGCGAAGACGTCCCCGTCCACGCAGATCCCGACCATCGCCTGTCGCGCGAATCCGAGCTCCAAGGGGTCGGTGACCGCGACGATCTGGATGATCCCGGCATCGGTGAGCTTCTGGACCCGCTGCCGCACGGCCGCCTCCGAGAGGCCCACCGCCTTGCCGATCGCCGCGTACGAGCGCCGTCCGTCGACCTGCAGCTCGGCGATGATGCGTTTGGACACGTCGTCGAGGATCGCCCCGTTGCCCGCCTTGCGCTCCGTCATGGGCTCATCCTGCCCGAGTGGTCGGCTCATGGCGCCGCGACCCGCACATCCGATACGGATTTCGGTCATTCTGTCCCAGTGGATCAGGTGAATTCGTTGCGGGAGGGTAAACAAATTGCGGAATCACTTGTCTGAGGGTGCCGATACATGTGACGATTCCGGCCAGGCCGAACGGCAGGCGGCGTCTTCGACAGGCGCCCGACAGGGAGTGAGGTCGCGCGAGTGGTGAGACAGATGAGCCGCCGGACGGTGCTCCGGGGCGCGGGGGCTGCGGCGTTCCTGGCCGGGAGTGCAGCCGTGCTCCCACTCTTCGGCACGCCCGACCGCCGCCAGGTCCCCGCGGACTGCGCGGCTCCCGACCGCAGCAGCGACGGGCGCCTGATCGTGTCGAACTGGCCGGAGTACATCGACCAGCCCGAGGACGGCTACGTCACAACGATCGAGCAGTTCCAGCAGGAGACGGGCATCACCGTCAGCTACACCGCCGACGTCAACGACAACAACGAGTTCTTCGCCAAGATCGTCAACCAGCTCGGTGCGTGCGAGCCGGTGAACCGTGACATGTTCATGCTCACCGACTGGGCGGCCGCGCGGACGATCCAGATGGGCTGGATCCAGCCGCTCGCCCCCGAGCGCGTCCCGAACCTCCATGCGAACCTCATCTCGTCCCTGCGCAACCTCTCCTGGGACCCCGATCGTGGCTACTCGGCTCCGTGGCAGGCCGGCCTGACGGGGATCGCGTACAACAAGTCCAAGGTCGGCGAGGTCCGCTCGTACGCCGAGCTCCTGACCCGCCCTGACCTCAAGGGCCGCGTCACGATGCTCACCGAGATGCCCGACACGATGGGCTTCATGCTGCTGAAGAACGGCGCCGACCCCGCCGACTTCACCGACGACGAGTGGGGCGTCGCGCTTGAGGACCTGAGGCGTGCGGCCGATGGTGGTCAGATCCGGGCGTTCACCGGCAACGAGTACGTCCAGGACCTCGCCGCCGGCAACATCGTCGCGTGCGAAGCGTGGTCCGGCGACGTGCTGGCGGCCGGCGACCCCAACATCGAGTTCGTGGTCCCCGAGGAAGGGCTCATGATCTGGGCCGACAACATGCTCATCCCCAACCAGGCAGCGCACCAAGAGAACGCCGAGAAGTGGGTCGACTTCTACTACCGGCCCGACGTCGCGGCCAAGCTCGCCGCGTACGTCAACTACATCTGCCCCGTCCAGGGCGCGCAGGCCGAGATGGAGAAGATCGATCCCGAGCTCGCCGCCAATCCGCTGATCTTCCCCGACGACGAGACCCTCGCCATGACCCACTCGTTCATGGCCCTGGAGGAGTTCCAGATGCGTGAGTACGAAGGAGACTTTGCCGATGTCACTGGTGGCTGACGACGACACGACCACGCGTGAGGGCTCGACCTCCGGTCGCGACCTTCGCCTCACGGCGGTCACCAAGTCGTACGGTGCGTTCACGGCGGTCAAGTCGCTCGACCTGGTCGTCCCCGAGGGCTCGTTCTTCGCACTGCTCGGCCCGTCCGGCTGCGGCAAGACCACGACGTTGCGGATGGTCGCAGGTCTCGACGTGCCAACCTCGGGCACGATCGCGCTGGGCGACCGTGAGATCACGTACGACAAGCCCTACAAGCGGCCCGTCAACACGGTCTTCCAGAGCTATGCGCTCTTCCCGCACCTCGACGTGGCCGAGAACGTCGCGTTCGGCCTCAAGCGCCGGGGCGTGAAGGACACCAAGGCGAAGGTCGCCGAGATGCTCGACCTCGTCGAGCTCGGCGGCCAGGGCAACAAGAAGCCGTTCCAGTTGTCCGGCGGGCAGCAGCAGCGCGTCGCGCTCGCCCGTGCTCTGATCAACAGCCCCGAGGTGCTGCTGCTCGACGAGCCGCTCGGTGCGCTCGACCTCAAGCTGCGGCGCGGCATGCAGATCGAGCTCAAGCGCATCCAGACCGAGGTCGGGCTGACCTTCGTCCACGTCACGCACGACCAGGAGGAGGCCATGACCATGGCCGACACGGTCGCGGTGATGAACGGCGGCGCGATCGAGCAGATGGGGGCTCCGGAGGCCCTGTACGACAACCCGGAGACCACGTTCGTCGCGAACTTCCTCGGCCAGTCCAACCTGCTCGCGGGGGAGATCCTCGGTCCGGACGACGACGTCGTGAAGGTGTCGGTCCAAGGCACCACGGTCTCGATCCCGAGCCCTCGCTGCCACGCTGACGGCACTCGCGGCTGGGTCGGCATCCGGCCGGAGAAGGTCATGATCGCCGGAATCGGTGGCGAGATCGACGCCCCGGGCAACCGCTTCGAGGGCGGTGTGGTCTCCGACGTGAGCTTCGTCGGAGTCAGCACCCAGTACCTCGTACGGATGCCGTGGGGGCAGGAGCTCATGGTGTTCGAGCAGAACACCGGGCGGCGACCGATCTTCTCGGTCGGCACCCCGGTCGACCTGTCGTGGCGACCCGAGTACGCGTTCCTCCTCGACGCGAGCCAGGACGCGAGCGCCGGCGTCGAGGACGGGGACGACTGATGGCCCAGACCCGGGGCAGGGGGCGCCTCACCGGCTACTGGCTGATGCTGCCGGGTGCGCTGTGGCTGGGGCTGTTCTTCCTGGTGCCGTTCTACTCGCTGATCGCGATGAGCCTCTACGACCCGCAGGGCTCGAGTCTGACCGGGTACGACATGACGTGGCACTTCGCGAACTACGTCGACGTGATCCAGGCGTACTGGCAGCCTCTGCTGCGGTCGTTCTGGTACGCGGCGCTCGCGACGATCGCGTGCCTGATCCTCGGCTACGTGCTGGCGTACGCGATCGCGTTCAAGGCCGGGCGCTGGAAGAACCTCATGCTCGTGCTGGTGATCGCGCCGTTCTTCACCAGCTTCCTGATCCGCACGCTGTCGTGGAAGCTGATCCTCGCCGACGACGGCTGGATCGTGAACTCGCTGCAGTTCCTCGGCATCCTCGGTGACGAAGGGCGCCTGCTCGCGACGCCGTTCGCGGTGGTCGCGGGTCTGACGTACAACTTCCTGCCGTTCATGGTGCTGCCGCTGTTCGCGAGCCTCGACAAGGTCGACCACCGGCTGATCGAGGCGGCCGGGGATCTGTACGCGTCGCCGCGGCGGGCGTTCTTCAAGGTGACGCTCCCGCTCTCGATGCCCGGCGTGATCGCGGGGACGCTGCTGACGTTCATCCCGGCGGCCGGCGACTACATCAACTCCGAGCTCCTCGGCAGCCCCAACCAGCGCATGATCGGCAACGTCATCCAGAACCTGTTCACCAACCAAGGCGACTACGCCGCGGCGGGGGCGCTGTCGATGACGCTGATGATCATCATCACGATCGGCGTCGTGTTCTCCATCCGGCGCGTAGGGACGGAGGACCTCGTATGAGCCCGCTCCACAAGCTCGGTCGGTGGATCGGCGACCACCTGGTCCTCGCCCTCGGTGTCCTGGTGCTGATCTACATGTTCGTGCCGATCGCGATCGTCGCGCTGATGAGCTTCAACGACCCGTCGTCGCGCAACGTCTACAAGTTCGACGGGTTCACGCTGCACAACTGGCTCAACCCGTGTGAGCCGGCGGGCATGTGCTCGTCCGTCGCCCGCAGCATCGAGATCGGCCTGCTGGCGACGCTGGTCGCGACGATCCTGGGGACGCTCGCGGCGTTCGCGCTGGTGCGTCACCAGTTCGCCGGACGCGGCCCGCTCAACACGCTGATCATCCTGCCGATGGCGGCCCCCGAGATCGTCCTCGGCTCGTCGATGCTGGCATTGTTCGTGTCGGCGGGGTTCGGAGGCCAGCTCGGATTCTGGACGATCTTCATCGCGCACGTCACGTTCTGCCTGTCGTTCGTCATCATCACGGTGCGCGCGCGGCTCTCGGGACTCGACGACAACCTCGAGCAGGCGGCGATGGACCTGTACGCCACGGAGAGCCAGACGTTCTGGCGGGTCACGTTCCCGCTGGTGTTCCCCGGCATCCTCGGCGCTGCGCTGCTGAGCTTCTCGCTGTCGTTCGACGACTTCATCATCACGAACCTCAACGCAGGCCAGACCGTGACCTTCCCGATGTACGTGTGGGGCGTCGCGCAACGGGGCATCCCGATGCAGGTCAACGTCATCGGCACGGCGATGTTCGTGATCGCGGTCGCGATCGTCCTTGCCAACGAGTTGAGCCGCCGCCGCCAGGCGAAGGCCGCGGCCTAGCGTCGTACGACGCGCGCGGTTGGTTGGGGCACCCGTGTGGGGGTGCACTGACCCGAGCGTGCACGGTCGGGTCGGTGTCGCTTCGCTCGGGTACCCCAGCGGGTGCCGTGGTGGAACGGCCGCGCGGGCCCGCCGGAGGACGTACGACGAAGGCCGCCGCCCCGGGGGTACGGGGACGGCGGCCTTCGCGGCGTACGGGTCAGAGCAGGTTCTGGCCCTCGGTGATGACCGAGCGCAAGATCCGCTCCATCTCGTCGAAGTGCTCCTGGTCGCAGATCAGCGGGGGAGCGAGCTGCACGACCGGGTCGCCACGGTCGTCGGCACGGCAGTAGAGGCCCGCGTCGTACAACGCCTTGGACAGGAACCCGCGCAGCAGCCGCTCGGACTCGTCCTCGTTGAACGTCTCCTTGGTGGCCTTGTCCTTGACCAGCTCGATCCCGTAGAAGTAGCCGTCGCCGCGGACGTCACCGACGATGTCGAGGTCGAGCAGCTTCTCGAGCGTGGAGCGGAACCCGTCCTCGTTGGCGCGGACGTTCTCGTTGATGCCCTCGCGCTCGAAGATGTCGAGGTTTGCCATGGCGACGGCCGTCGAGACCGGGTGCCCGCCGAAGGTATAGCCGTGCAGGAACGACTCGTGGCCCTTCAGGAACGGCTCCATCAGGCGGTCCGACGCGATCATCGCGCCGAGCGGCGAGTAGCCCGACGTCAGGCCCTTGGCGCACGTGATGATGTCGGGCTGGTAGCCGTAGCGCACCGCGCCGAACATCTCGCCGAGACGCCCGAACGCGCAGATGACCTCGTCGGAGACCAGCAGGACGTCGTACTCGTCGCAGATCTCACGGACTCGCTGGAAGTATCCCGGCGGGGGAGGGAAGCAGCCGCCCGCGTTCTGGACGGGCTCCAGGAACACCGCAGCGACGGTGTCGGGGCCCTCGAACTCGATCGCCTCGGCGATCCGGTCAGCGGCCCAGCGGCCGAACGCCTCGGGATCGTCACCGTGCTCGGTCGCGCGGTAGATGTTCGTGTTGGGGACGCGGAACGTGCTCGGCACGAGCGGCTCGAACGGCGCCTTCATGTCCGGGATGCCGGTGATCGACAGCGCGCCCTGCGGGGTGCCGTGGTAGGCGATGTTGCGGCTGATCACCTTGTGCTTGGTGGGCTTGCCAGTGAGCTTGAAGTACTGCTTGGCGAGCTTCCACGCAGACTCGACCGCCTCGCCGCCGCCGGTCGTGAAGAAGACACGGTTGAGGTCGCCGGGTGCGTACGAGGCGACGCGCTCGGCGAGCTGCACGGCCGGCGGGTGCGCGTACGACCACAGCGGCATGAACGCCAGCTCGCGGGCCTGCTTGGCAGCAGCCTCGGCGAGCTCCTCACGGCCGTGCCCCACCTGGACGACGAACAGGCCCGCGAGCCCGTCCAGGTAGCGCTTGCCTGCGGTGTCGAAGAGATATGCGCCCTCCCCCTTGGCGATCACGGGCACGTCCGAGCTCTCGTACGTGCTGTGCCGCGTGAAGTGCATCCAGAGGTGGTCCTTGGCGGCGCGCTGAAGACGTGCGTCGTCCCACTGTTCGCTCATGGAACGAGTATCGCCCACGAAGCGGCCGCAGGCAAAGGTTTTCGGTTGCGAGAGGCTGCTACAGATACGAAATCCGTAGGCACGGGCCTGCTTGACCATTCAATCCATTGTCAGCGGCCGTTGCCTGTGCCAGATTGAGGTTATGACCGAGACCCTCACGAACTTCGTCAACGGCGACAAGGTGGCGGCGCTCGACGGCGCCACGTACGACGTCATCGACCCTTCGACCGGACAGGCGTACGCCTCCGCGCCGATGTCGCGCGAGGCCGACGTCGACGCGGCGATGAGGGCGGCTCAGGGCGCCTTCGACAACGGCTGGCGCGACACGACCCCACGCGAGCGTCAGGCGGCGCTGATCAAGCTCAACCAGGCGATCCACGACCGCCTCGACGAGATCGTCGACGTGGAGGTGAAGAACACCGGCAAGCCGCGCGGACTGACCGTCAGCGAGGAGATGCCGATGGTCGACGACGCGTTGACCTTCTTCGCAGGGGCGGCGCGCGTGCTCGAGGGGCGCGCGGCCGGCGAGTACATGGCCGGCCACACGTCGATGATCCGACGCGAGCCGATCGGGGTCGTCGCCCAGGTCACGCCGTGGAACTATCCGCTGCTCATGGGCATCTGGAAGATCGCGCCCGCGCTGGCGGCCGGCAACACGATCGTGCTCAAGCCGAGCGACACGACCCCCGCCTCGACGGCCCTGCTCGCCGAGATCGCGGCCGACATCCTCCCGCCGGGCGTGCTCAACGTCGTGTGCGGTGACCGCGACACCGGCCGGGCGCTCGTCGCGCACCCGACGCCGGCGATGGTCGCGATCACCGGCTCGGTGCGGGCGGGCATGGAGGTGGCGCGATCGGCGTCCGAGGACGTCAAGCGCGTCCATCTCGAGCTCGGCGGCAAGGCGCCGGTCGTGGTGTTCGACGACGCCGACATCGAGGCGGCTGCGGCGGCGATCGCCGAGGCCGGCTACTTCAACGCCGGCCAGGACTGCACAGCGGCGACCCGCGTGCTTGCCTCGCCTCGGGTGTACGGCGACTTCGTCGACGCGATCGCCGAGCAGGCCAAGGGGCTCAAGACCGGACTCCCCGACGACGAGGACGCGCTGTACGGTGCGCTGAACAGCGCCCCGCAGCTCGAGCGCGTCTCCGGGTTCGTCGATCGTCTCCCCGGACACGCGAAGGTCGCGGCAGGCGGATCGCGATCCGGCGGCGACCTGGCGCAGGGCTACTACTTCGAGCCGACGGTGCTGGCGGACCTCCGGCAGGACGACGACGCGATCCAGAACGAGATCTTTGGTCCGGTCATCACGGTGCAGCAGTTCTCCGACGAGGACGAGGCGGTGCGCTGGGCCAACGGCGTCCAGTACGGCCTCGCGTCGTCGGTCTGGACGAAGGACCACGGTCGCGCCATGCGGATGGCCAAGCGGCTCGACTTCGGCTGCGTGTGGATCAACACCCACATCCCGCTCGTCGCGGAGATGCCGCACGGCGGGTTCAAGCACTCCGGCTACGGCAAGGACCTCTCGATGTACGGGCTCGAGGACTACACGCGCGTGAAGCACGTGATGAGCAACATCGAAGCCTGAGCCTCCGTACGCCCGCCCTTACTTTCCGTTGGGCCCCACGGAAAGTGAGCGCCCCACCGGAAACTTCCGGTGGGGCACTGCGTCTTCGGTGGGCCCCACGGAAAGTGACAGGACCAGCGGGGGTCCTCAGACCAGGCCGGCGTCGTGGACGGCGATCGCGACCTGCACCCGGTTTGCGGCGTCGAGCTTGGTGAGGATCCGCGAGACGTGGGCCTTGACAGTCGCAAGGCTCATGTAGAGGTCGGTCGCGATCTGCGCGTTGGACATCCCGCGGCCGACGGCGACGGCGACCTCACGCTCGCGCTCGCTCAGGATCTCCAACCGCGCCTGCGCATCGCCGTCCCCGTCACCGAGGTCGCGTACGCGGCGGATCAGCTGCTCGGTGACACTCGGCGAGAGCATCGGCTCGCCCGCAGCGACCTTGCGCACCGCGTCGACGAGCACCTCCGGCGGCGTGTCCTTGAGGAGGAACCCGCTCGCGCCGTGCCGCAGTGCGCGCAGCACGTAGTCGTCCGCGTCGAACGTCGTCAGCACGATCACGTACGGGGGATCAGCGGCGCGCTGCAGCTCGGCGGTCGCCGTGAGCCCGTCCATCCGCGGCATGCGGATGTCCATCAGGACGACGTCGGCCGGATGCTCGCGCAGCGCCTGGAGCGCGGCCGCGCCGTCACCCGCCTCCGTCACGACCTCCAGGTCGGCGGCGCCACCGAGGATCAGCCGCAGCCCGGCGCGTACGAGGGCGTCGTCGTCGACCAGGGCCACACGGATCATGCCGGCCACGGTAGCGCCAGCGTCAGGACGAACTCGTCGCCGGTGATCCGATGGGTGAGGGTCCCGCCGACAAGGTCGGCGCGCTCGGCGAGGCCGACCAGCCCGAGCCCCGACGTGGGCAGCCGCTCGTGCACCGACCCGACGCGCAGCGGGTTGCGGACCTCGACGACGACGCCGTCCTCGGGCGCACCCCGCAGCGTCGCCGTGACGGAGGTGTCGGGCGCGTGCTTGTGGGCGTTGGTGAGTGCCTCCTGGACGACCCGGTAAGCCGTACGGCCGAGCCGCTCGGGCGGACCGAGCGTCGTGACCTCGTCGTCGAGGCGCACCCGCATGCCCGCCGACTGCGCGCCGCAGACGAGATCGGGCAGGTCGGCCCACGACGGCTGTGGTCGATCGCCGTCGTCCTCGCCGGCGCGGAGGATGCCGAGCACCTCGCGCAGGTCGGTCAGGGCGAGGTGCGCGTGGTCGCGGATGACCTCCGACGACGCGCGGACCTCCTCCGGCGGAAGGTCGGTCCGGTACGCGAGCGCTCCGGCGTGCATCGCGACCATGGAGATCCGGTGGGCCAGGACGTCATGCATCTCGCGGGCGATCCGGGCACGCTCGGCGATCTGGGCCTGTGCGACGCGGCTGGACTGCTCGGCCTCGGCGACGCGGGCGCGCTCACGCAACGTGTAGAGGAGCTCGCGCCGCGAACCGACGTACATGCCGATGGCGAAGACGATCGCGACGAGCATGACGCCCATCGCCAGGACGAATCCCCGCTCGTCCCTGATCGAGGGATCGATGAAGACGACGACGACCGTCTGGACCAGTACGAGGGCGCCGACGGGCACGATCTCGCGGAGGCGGCGACGGGTCGCGAGCGACGTAGCGGCGAGCAGCGCGGAGCCGGCGGCCGACATCGACCCCATCGCGATGACCGTGGTGAGCACGGCGACCCCGACGGGGTACCGGCGGCGCTGCGTCACTGCCGCCAGGGCGATCACGCCGCCGAGCAGGTCGAGCCAGAACCACCACGGTGCGTGATCGGCCTGCCACTCAGCGACCGGGATCCAGACGATCGCACCGACTGCGGAGGCGAGACCGAGGCGCCACGCCTGGCTCCACCAGCGCAGCGGCGGCTGGTACGCCGCGGGGTCGACCTCGTCCACGCTCACCAGCCTAGGCGAGCCCTTCACGTCCCCGTACCGGCCGAAGGTCGCCGATCCTCGGCCGAACCCCTACTTTCGGCTATCTGTCCCGATCCCATGGGCCGATGTCCGTGACCCCTCGTGCGGGGGATGCTGGAGGCATGATCGAAGTCCAGAACCTCTCGAAGAGGTACGGCGACCACCTCGCCGTCGACAACATCACCTTCGGGTGCCGCCCGGGCACGGTGACCGGCTTCCTCGGCCCGAACGGTGCCGGCAAGTCGACGACCCTGCGGATGCTCACCGGCCTGACTCACCCGACGTCGGGCTCCGCGACGATCGGCGGCCACCGCTACACCGACATCCCCAACCCCGGTGCGCAGATCGGCGTCCTCCTCGACGCCTCGGCACAGCACAACGGCCGGACGGGCCGCGAGGTCCTCACGATCGCCTCGCACACGATGGGCCTGCCCAAGAACCGCGTCGACGAGATGCTCGAGCTCGTGGGCCTCTCCGCCAAGGAGGCCAAGCGCCGGGTCGGCAACTACTCGCTCGGCATGCGCCAGCGTCTCGGCATCGCCCAGTCGCTGCTCGCGGACCCGCAGGTCCTCGTCCTCGACGAGCCCGCCAACGGCCTCGACCCCGCAGGCATCCACTGGATGCGCCAGCTGCTGCGCCACTACGCCGACCGTGGTGGCACGGTCCTGCTGTCGTCGCACCTGCTCCACGAGATCGAGGTCATCGCCGACGAGATCATCGTGATCGGCAACGGCCAGATCGTCGCCCAGGGTCGCAAGGAGGAGCTACTCGCCGGCGCGGGCACCTTCGTACGCGCGCTGGAGCCGGATGCGCTGGCTCGCGCGCTCTCGGTCGCGGGCATCCACGTCACGCCCGCGACCTCGGACGGGTTCGTCACGGACGCCGACCCCGCCGACGTCGGCAAAGCCGTCGCTGCTGCGGGTGTCGCCCTGATCGAGTTGCGGCCGGGAGACCGCGCCGGGCTCGAGGACCTGTTCTTGCAGCTCACCGCCGGCAACCAGCGCGACGCGCTCGCGCCGGCTCCCGCCCCCGGCTTCGGCCCGAACGTCCCCCAAGGAGGCCAGGCATGACCGCGCTCGCTCCCGAGGTCGGCATCGACCTCACCCGTCCCCGCGTCCCGTTCGTCCGGCTGGTGCGGGTGGAGCTGCGCAAGCTCGCCGACACCCGGGCGGGCAAGTGGCTCCTCGGCACGATCGCCGCGATCAGCCTCCTGGTCATGATCATCATGCTGTGGGTCGGCCTCGCCGAGGACGTGAATCTCGGTTTCACTGACTTCCTCGCCGGGATGAACATCCCGATGGGTGTGCTGCTGCCGGTCCTGGGCGTCCTGTCGGTGACCAGCGAGTGGTCACAGCGCACCGCGCTGGTCACCTTCACCCTCGAGCCGAACCGCGGCCGGGTGCTGGCCGCGAAGGTCGTCACGGGTCTGCTCACGGCACTGTTCGCCGTCGTCGCCGCCCTCGTCGCCGCCACGATCGGCACGCTGCTGATGGCCGTCCTCGGCTCCGGGGAGACGAGCTGGAGCATCGACGCCAGCCAGTTCGTCGGCTTCTACGCCGGGCAGGCACTCGCGCTGCTCATGGGGATCACGTTCGGCATGCTGCTCCTGAGCTCCCCGGCGGCGATCGTCGTGTACTTCGCGTGGGCGTTCGTGCTGCCGACGATCTTCGGGATTGCGGTCGCGTTCATCGGCTGGTTCGGCGACGTGTGGCCGTGGATCGACTTCTCGGCTGCACAGACACCGCTGTTCCAGGCCGGCGGGCCCAGCGGTGAGGAGTGGGCGCACCTCGGTGTCTCCGGCCTCATCTGGCTCGTCGTCCCGTTCGTCCTCGGCTGGTTCCGGGTGCTGCGCAGCGAGATCAAGTAGCGCGCGTGCCTCGTCCCCGATTCGGGCACTTCTCCACCGAACTCCGACCGGTGTTCGGTGGAGAACCGCCCGAATCGGGGACGGGAGGGGCACCTGGAAGACTGTCTCCATGGTGCAGAGCCGAAGCGTGTCCACAGCACGACGCCGCGACGTCGTCGTCCTCGGATCCACCGGCTCGATCGGGACCCAGGCGCTCGAGCTGGTCACCGCGAACCCGGACCGGTTCCGCGTCATCGGCATCGCCG
This sequence comes from Mumia sp. ZJ1417, assembly GCF_014127285.1. Lineage (GTDB taxonomy): Bacteria > Actinomycetota > Actinomycetes > Propionibacteriales > Nocardioidaceae > Mumia. The sequence goes on along the minus strand of NZ_CP059901.1, from coordinate 2,563,625 downwards.
CGGGCGGCAGCGACCCGGTCCTTCTCGCCCAGCAGGCGATCGCCCACGAGGTCGAGATCGTCGCCGTCGCGCAGGCCACCGCCGCCCAGGACGTCCAGCTCGCGCTGTACGCCGAGGCGCAGCGCCGCGGCTACGCCGAGGGGCAGTACCGGCTCCCGCGCATCCTCGCCGGCCCTCTCGCCGCCACCGAGCTCGCCGCGACGCCGTGCGATGTGGTGCTCAACGGGATCACCGGCGCCGTGGGCCTCGGCCCGACCATCGCCGCGCTCGAGGCAGGCACGACGCTCGCGCTGGCCAACAAAGAGTCGCTGATCATCGGAGGTCCGGTCGTCACCGCCCTCGCGCGGCCCGGTCAGATCGTGCCCGTCGACTCTGAGCACTCGGCGATCGCCCAGGCGCTGCGCAGCGGCACGGCAGACGAGGTGCGTCGCCTGGTCCTCACTGCGAGTGGCGGCCCGTTCCGTGGCCGTACCCGCGACGAGCTCACCGACGTCACCCCCGAGCAGGCGCTCGCGCACCCCAACTTCGCGATGGGGCCGGTCATCACGATCAACTCCGCGACCCTGGTCAACAAGGGCCTCGAGGTGATCGAGGCACACCTTCTGTTCGACGTGCCGATGGAGCGCGTCGACGTCGTCGTCCACCCGCAGCAGATGATCCACTCGATGGTCGAGTTCGTCGACGGCTCCACGATCGCGCAGGCGTCGCCGCCGTCGATGCTGATCCCGATCGCCCTCGGCATGGGCTGGCCCGACCGTGTCCCGGACGCCGGCCCGGGCTGTGACTGGACGAAGGCCTCGCAGTGGGACTTCGCCCCGCTGGACGACGACGCGTTCCCCGCCGTACGCCTCGCCCGTCGTGCCGGGACCGCCGGAGGCACCGCCCCTGCGGTCTACAACGCCGCCAACGAGGTGTGCGTCGCCTCGTTCCTCGCCGGAGAGCTGCCGTTCCTCGGGATCGTGGACACCGTCGGCGCCGTTCTCGACGAACACCTCACCGCCGCGCGCGTACTCTCGGAAGAGGAGCCGCTGACCGTCGACGACGTCCTGGCGGCCGACACGACTGCCCGTACGAGGGCCCACGAGCTGATCGCGGGCCACCAGAGTGCCGCAAAGGAGCGCCGATGACGGAGGTGCTGCTCTATACCCTTGGTGTCGTCGCCGTGGTCATCGGCCTCGCGGTCTCGATCGCGCTCCACGAGGTCGGGCACATGCTCCCGGCCAAGAAGTTCGGCGCCAAGGTCACCCAGTACTTCGTCGGCTTCGGCCGCACGGTCTGGTCCACCCGCAAGGGCGAGACCGAGTACGGCGTGAAGGCGATCCCGCTCGGCGGCTTCGTGAAGATCGTCGGCATGCTCCCGCCGCACCCTGGCGACGGCCCCGGGCAGGTCCGCCAGTCCAACACCGGGATGTTCACCCAACTCATCTCCGACGCCCGCTCGGCGGAGTACGAGCACGTGACGCCGGAGGACGAGCCGCGCCTGTTCTACCGCCTGCCGTGGTGGAAGAAGGCGATCGTGATGGTCGGCGGCCCGGCCGTCAACCTCGTCATCGCGTTCGTGCTGTTCGCCGCCGTCTTCATGACGATCGGCGCGAGCACCGTCAACACCACCGTGTCGGCGGTGTCGGACTGTGCGATCCCGTCGAGCGAGGCCGGACGCACCTGCACCACCTCCGACCCGGTCGCGCCAGCGAAGCAGGCCGGTCTCGAGGTCGGCGACGAGATCACGTCCTTCAACGGCACTCCGGTCACGAGCTGGGACCAGCTCTCGCGCGCGATCCGGGCCAACGGCAATGCACCGGCGACCATCGGGTTCGCGCGCGACGGCACCGACCGTACGGTCACCGTCAACACGTCCGTCCAGGCACGGACGTCGCTGGACGATCCCGACAAGGTCGAGGACGTCGGCTTCCTGGGCGTTTCGCCGACGCCGACGTACGAGCGCGAAGGCCTCGGCTATGTCGTCACCACGATGGGCGACATGACGGTCAACACCGTCAAGGCGATCGGGTCGCTGCCCGAGAAGATGGTCGAGGTCACCAAGGCCGCGTTCGGCGCCGAGCGCGCGGACGACACGCCGATGAGCCCGGTCGGTGCGAGCCGTGTGGCCGGCGAGGTGACGTCGGCCGAAGGCACCACGTGGACCGACCGCGTCCACTTCGTCGCCCTGCTGCTGGCGAGCATCAACCTCTTCATCGGCATCTTCAACCTGATCCCGCTCCTCCCGCTCGACGGCGGCCACATCGCCGGGGCGCTGTGGGAGGGGCTGCGCAACGCGATCGCGAGGCTGCGGCGCAAGCCGATCCCGGGGCCGGTCGACGTCGCCAAGATGCTCCCCGTCGCGTACGCCATGGGTGCCGTCCTCCTGGTGATGGGCATCATCCTGGTCTACGTCGACATCGTGAACCCCGTACGCCTGACCTGACCGTCGCACCACCTGATCTCGATCCGCACCGTTCGATCCGTACCGAGGAGACCTGGAACCGCATGGACGTCAACCTGGGAATGCCGGCCGCCCCGCCGCCGGTGCTCCGGCCCCGCCGACCCAGCCGAAAGATCAAGGTCGGCAAGGTCGAGGTCGGCGGAGACGCCCCGATCTCGGTGCAGTCCATGACGACGACGCCGACGGTCGACGTCAACGCGACCCTCCAGCAGATCGCCGAGCTCACCGCTGCCGGCTGCGACATCGTGCGTGTGGCGTGCCCGAGCCAGGACGACGCCGAGGCGCTGCCCGACATCGCGCGCAAGTCGCAGATCCCCGTGATCGCCGACATCCACTTCCAGCCGAAGTACGTCTTCTCCGCGATCGAGGCCGGCTGCGCCGCGGTGCGCGTCAACCCGGGCAACATCCGCAAGTTCGACGACCAGGTCAAGCAGATCGCGCAGGCCGCGAAGGACCACGGCACGTCGATCCGGATCGGCGTCAACGCGGGCTCGCTCGACAAGCGGCTGCTGGAGAAGTACGGCAAGCCGACCCCGGAGGCGCTCGTCGAGTCGGCCGTGTGGGAGGCGTCGCTGTTCGAGGAGCACGACTTCCACGACTTCAAGATCTCGGTGAAGCACAACGACCCGGTCGTGATGGTGCGGGCGTACGAGCTGCTCGCCGAGAAGGGCGACTGGCCGCTGCACCTCGGCGTCACCGAGGCGGGGCCGGCGTTCCAGGGCACGATCAAGTCCGCGACCGCGTTCGGTGCGCTGCTGAGCCAAGGGATCGGTGACACGATCCGCGTCTCGCTGTCGGCGCCGCCGGTCGAGGAGGTCAAGGTCGGCATCCAGATCCTCCAGGCGCTCAACCTGCGTCCCCGCAAGCTCGAGATCGTGTCGTGCCCGTCGTGCGGCCGCGCCCAGGTGGACGTCTACACGCTGGCCGAGGAGGTCACCGCCGGCCTCGAGGGCATGGAGGTGCCGCTGCGCGTCGCCGTCATGGGCTGCGTCGTCAACGGTCCGGGCGAGGCGCGCGAGGCCGACCTCGGGGTCGCCTCCGGCAACGGCAAGGGCCAGATCTTCGTCAAGGGCGAGGTCATCAAGACCGTGCCGGAGTCGAAGATCGTCGAGACGCTCATCGAAGAGGCGATGCGGATCGCCGAGGAGATGGAGCCGGTCGAGGGTGCGTCGCCCGAGGTCGCCGTCTCCTAGGCTTCGGTGCCCGCCCCGGCGAGCTCGGCGACAATGTCGAGGTGCCCGGCGTGGCGCGCATACTCCTGGACCAGGTGCAGCAGGATCCATGCAAGGTTCGGAGGGTCCTCCGAGAACCGTCCACCGAGCTGCGCGACGTCTTCCAACGAGGCATCCGACGTGATCTCACGGGATCGGGCGGTCCGTGCGACGAAGCGGCGACGCAGCTCCTCGTACGACGTGTCGTCTGCTACCGACCATCCGCCCTCCGGCGTGGCGTCGCCCCACGGGTCGGCGACCTGCTCGGCGAGGAACCCCCACTCCAGCCAGCGGCGTTCGACGTGCGTGAGGTGGGTGAGCAGCCCGATCGGCGCCCACCCCGACGGGACTCGCGTACGCCGCCGCTCGTCGTCGCTCATCGCGTCGAGCGTGAGCAGGACGGCGTCGCGCAGATGGTCGAGCTGCCCTTCCAGGAGCCGGAGGGGGTCACGCAGGGCCTGCGGAGGCTCGCCGAGCGGTGTGTCAGGCATCTCCAGACCGTACGTCGTCCGCGGACCATGGCCCGTGCGTGGGTAGCCGGATAGGCTCACCACACGGACCGGCGGGAGGAGGACGCATGCTGAGCACCACGACGGGTGTTCGCGTGCTGTACGAGGACGATCTCCCGCTCCTGCAGACGCTCATCGACCGTGACCCGATAGTCAACCTGTTCGTCGACCACCGCGCGACGACGACACGTCTCCAGGCGCGTTGGCTGGGCGGTGAGGTCTGGGGCTATTTCGAGGACGGCACGCTCGTCTCCGCCTGCCACGTCGGCGCCAACCTCGTCCCGGTGGAGGCGACCGGCCGCGCGGTCGACGCGTTCGCCTACCGAGCCGAGAGCCACGGCCGACTGTCGTCGTCGATCGTCGGTCCCCGTGACGCCGTCGTCCGGCTGTGGGACCACCTCGCACCCGAGTGGGGGCCGGCGCGCTCCCTGCGGCTCGATCAGCCGTTCCTGGAGATCGCCGGGCCACCGGCGGTGACGCCTGACCCGCGGCTGCGCCCGGTGCTCATCGACGAGATCGACCTCCTTTATCCGGCGAGCGTCGCGATGTTCACCGAGGAGGTCGGCGAGAGCCCCGAGCTGCCCGGACGCAACAGCTACCGCGCGCGCGTCACGCAGCTGGTCAGCCGCGGCTGGGCGTACGCGATCATCGAGGACGGCGAGGTGCTCTTCAAGGCCGAGGTGGGGTCGGCGACCGCACGCGGCTGCCAGGTCCAAGGGGTGTACGTGTCGCCCGAGCACCGCGGCAAGGGGCTCGGTACGGCAGGGATGGCCGCTGTCGTCGAGCGCGCGCAGCGTGAGGTCGCGCCGGTCGTGTCGTTGTACGTGAACGACTACAACATCCCCGCACGGCGGGTGTACGAGCGCGTCGGCTTCGTCCAGACCACGACCTTCGCGTCGGTGCTGTTCTGATGCGCGCCGGACGTACGGCGGTGACGCTCGCGATCGCCGTCCTGCTCACGCTCGGCCTCGTCGCCGCACCCGCGCAGGCGGCAGTACGCGACGTGCCCGACGCCCGCGGCGACGCGCTCAGCGCCCTCGACATCTCGTCCCTTCGCGTGCGCAACGCCGAGCACCGGGTCACGGTCGCGCTGCGCATCCCGCGGCTCGAGCGTCGGCGGTTGGGCGGGTTCACGGTCTTCGTGGGCCGCAAGGTCGCGGGGCGCCCCGAGTACGCAGCGTCCAAGGTGCGGCGTGGCTCCGGCTGGGACACGACGTGGCAGCGTCTCGACGACGAGCGGCGGAGCTGCAAGGGCTTGCGGATGCAGGTCAAGCCGCGTCGCGTCGTCGTCTCGATCCCTCAACGGTGCCTCGACGCCAACCGCTCCGCCGTGCGCGTGCAGGTCGCGGTGTTCACCCGCGCCTACCTTCGCGGCGACGTCCCCGACGAGGTGCTGCTCGACCCGTCCCCGGGTCCGACGCTGCCGATCGACGGGGTGCCGAAGGTCCGCGGCACGAAGATGACGCGCTGGGTCGCCTACCGCTGACAGTGACGGCCTCGTACGGGGCCTACTCACCCGAGATCTCGATCGCGTCACAGCGAGCAGACAGCCGTTCTGCCTGACCCTGTGGCGGGCTACGCTGCGGCCACCATCAACGCAGGAGCACCCCATGATCCGTACCCTCCGGGCCCTCGCTGCCGCCGGCGCCGCCGCAGCCCTCGTCGTCACCGCGACCGCCTCGCCCGCCGCTGCGAAGACCCGCAGCTTCACCGACAAGAAGGACGACGCGACCTCTGCCCTCGACATCACCAAGGTGAAGGTCACCAACAAGAAGAGCGCCGTCGTCGTGCGCCTGTCGGTGCCGGGGCTTCGCAAGTCGAAGGTGGGCGGCGTCATGGTCGGCGTCCGCACCAAGGCCAAGGGCCGCCCCGAGTTCGTGTCGACGAAGATGCGCATGGAGGGTGCCGGCTGGATGCCGCTCATGCTCATGGACGAGGACTCCGAGGAGCTCGCCGTCGCGTGCAAGGGCGATCGTGTCCGCTTCAACAAGAAGTCGATCACCGTCCGCCTCCCGCAGCGCTGCCTGGGCGCCAACATGAAGGCCGTGAAGGTCGTTGCCGCCGTCTTCGGGCGCGACGACGAGATCCTCCTCGAGGAGGAGCCCGAGGAGGGTCCGGAGGCGCAGATCGACGTCTACCCGAGCCTGACCTCCGAGCGCATGTCGCCCTGGGTGCGCTACCGATGAGGCGCACTCTCCGTACGCTCGCGGTCGGTGCGGCGGTGTCGACGCTCGTCGTCGGCGCGGCCGCCTCACCGGCGGTGGCGAAGACACGCTCCTTCAAGGACGCGCGGGGCGACGCGACGGCCGCGGTCGATATGACCAAGATCAAGGTCGCCAACAAGAAGCGCGCTCTTGTCGTCCGCATCACCGTCCCCGAGCTCAAGAAGTCCGAGCTGGAGGCAGTCACCGTCACGATCGTGACGAAGGCCCGCGCTCGCCCGCTGTTCATCTCCAGCAAGGCGCGCTATCCCGACGGCCCATGGTCGTCGTTGGCCCTCATCAGCTTCCAGGACGAGTCGACCGTACGGTGCCGCGGTGACCGCATCCGTTTCGGTGCGCGCGCGATCACCGTGCGCATCCCGCAGCGCTGCCTCGACCGCAACCGCAAGCCCGTGCGCGTCAGTGTCTCGCTGGTCTCACGCCAGAACGACGGTGTCAGCTCGCCCCAGCCCGGGCCCGACACCTATGCCGACGGCTACCCGTCGCTCGTTTCGCCCAAGCAGCCGCCCTGGGTCCGCTACCGGTGAGCCGCGGGATGCGTGTGCTCGCGGTCGGGATGGCTGCATCGGCGCTCGTCGTCGGTGCAGCCGCCTCACCGGCGGCAGCCAAGACGCGCGGCTTCTCCGACACACGTGGTGACGCGACCTCTGCCCTCGACATCACGAAGGTGAAGGTCGCCAACAAGAAGCACGCGGTCGTCGTCCGGCTGTCGGTGCCAGGCCTGAAGAACTCACAGCTCGGCCTGGTCTCGGTCACCGTCAAGCCCCGGCACCGCCCGATGTTCGCGGTGACCAGGGCCCGCTTCGACGGCCGGTGGCACCGCGCCTCCCTCGTACGCCGCGATGTCGGCGCCGTGGTCCGGTGCAGGGGGGACCAGGTCGCTTTCGGAAGGCGGTCGATCACGGTCCGCATCCCGCACCGTTGCCTCGGCGGCTCCAACACGGCGGTCCGCGTCCGGGCCGAAGTCGTGGAGCGCGAGGACGAGCTGACACGCGGCCCGGCGCCCGCCTCGGCGGCCGTGTTGGGCGGGTCCGACACCTTCCCCGACGCCCGCCACGGGTTGTCCGCGTGGGTCCGCCGCGGCTGATCCGTCTCGTGCCCGGTCGCTAGGCTGGGCACCGCACACCCACCCCGAACCAGGAGTACGCCCGTGGTCACCCGCATGTCTCGTCTCTTCCTCCGTACCCTTCGCGAGGACCCGGCGGACGCGGAGGTCCCGTCGCACCGTCTCCTGGTTCGAGCGGGGTACGTGCGTCGCGCGGCTCCCGGCATCTATTCGTGGCTCCCGCTCGGTCTGCGGGTGCTGCGCAAGGTCGAGGGGATCGTCCGCGAGGAGATGAACCGCATCGGCGCCCAGGAGGTGTCGTTCCCCGCGCTGCTCCCCAGGGAGCCGTACGAGGCGACGGGGCGCTGGCAGGAGTACGGACCGAACCTGTTCCGCCTCAAGGACCGGCGCGACGTCGACATGCTGCTCGGCCCCACCCATGAGGAGATGTTCACGCTCCTCGTGAAGGACCTCTACTCGTCCTACAAGGACCTGCCGCTCGCGCTCTACCAGATCCAGACGAAGTACCGCGACGAGGCGCGACCCCGCGCGGGCCTGCTGCGCGGGCGCGAGTTCATCATGAAGGACTCCTACTCCTTCGACGTCGACGACGACGGCCTCAAGCGTGCGTACGAAGAGCACCGCGAGGCCTACATCCGGATCTTCGACCGGCTCGGTCTCGACTACGTCATCGTCCAGGCCGTCTCCGGAGCGATGGGCGGCTCGGCGAGCGAGGAGTTCCTCGCGACCGCCGTCAACGGCGAGGACACCTACGTCCGCTCGCCGGGGGGATACGCGGCGAACGTCGAGGCGGTGACCACCGTTGCGCCGGAGCCGCTGAGCGACGAGCAGATCGCGTCGCTCCCCGCGGCCCACGTCGAGGACACCCCGGACACGCCCACGATCGAGACCCTGGTGGCGCTGGCGAACGCGCGCTTCCCGCGCGACGACCGTCCTTGGACCGCGGCCGACACCCTCAAGAACGTCGTCCTCTGGGTCCGCCAGCCCGACGGTTCCCGCGAGGTCCTCGTCGTCGGGCTCCCCGGCGACCGCGAGGTCGACCTCAAGCGGCTCGAGGCCCAGGTCGCCCCGGGTGAGATCGACGCGTTCGAGGACGGCGACTTCGCCAAGCAGCCCGCACTGGTCCGCGGCTACATCGGCCCGCAGACGCTCGGGGAGGAGTCCGACTCCGGCATCCGCTATCTCGTCGACCCTCGCGTCGCGCGCGGCACGGCGTGGCTGACCGGCGCCGACGAGCCCGGCAAGCACGTCTTCGACCTCGTGTGTGGACGAGACTTCACGCCCGACGGCACGATCGAGGCCGCCGAGGTCCGCCCCGGCGATCCCGCTCCGGACGGCTCGGGTCCGCTCGAGCTCGCGCGCGGCATCGAGATGGGCCACATCTTCCAGCTCGGCCGCAAGTATGCCGACGCGCTTGGGCTGAAGGTGCTCGACGAGAACGGCAAGCTCGTCACGGTCACCATGGGCTCGTACGGCATCGGCGTCTCGCGCGCGGTCGCGGCCATCATCGAGAACAGCCACGACGAGTCCGGCATCGTGTGGCCCGCCGAGGTCGCCCCGTACGACGTGCACGTCGTCGCCACCGGCAAGGACACCGAGGTCTTCGACACCGCGGCGCGTCTTGCCGGGGAGCTTGAGGCCGCTGGGGTCGAGGTGCTGTACGACGACCGTCCCAAGGTCTCGCCCGGCGTGAAGTTCAAGGATGCCGAGCTCATCGGTGTCCCGACGATCGTCGTGGTCGGCCGTGGGCTCGCCGAGGGTGTCGTCGAGGTCAAGGACCGCAAGACCGGCGTCCGCGAGAACGTCCCGCTGGACCTCGTCGTCGAGCAGCTCGCCTCGCGCTGACGCCTGTCGTGGGCACTGTGCGGTCCATCGGTGCCACATCCTGGCACTGATGGACCGCGCTCCTGCGCCCTTGCCTCAGAAGGCGATCAGGGGATTGATGCGCTCGAGCACGAGCATGTCGGCGAACGTGCCGTTGCGCCGCACCTGACCGGCCCGTTCGGTCCCCGACATCTCGAACCCGCATGCTCTCGCCACCGCGAGCGAGTCGCGGTTGAGCTCGTCGACGCGCACGTACGCCCGAAGCGCTCCCATCCCGCCCATGTCGCGCGGCGTGAACGCGTGCGCGACGAGGGTCTCGGTCGCCGCCTGCGCATACCCGTGCCCTCGGGCGTCCGGGTGCAGCCAGTAGCCGATCTCGACGCTCGTGTCGGTACGGCGCGGGATGCCCACCGCTCCGAGCAGTCGGTCGGTCCGCGGGTCGGCGACCGCCCACGAGAAGGACGAACCGGTCGCCGCCGCGTCGGTCACCAGCGCGCGGAACGCCGCGGCGTCCTCGAGTCGGTACGGGGTGGGGAACGTCGGCATCCAGCGCTGGACGGCCGGGTCGTTGCCGCCTTCGACGATCCGTGCGTCGTCGTCCGCGCGCAGCGGTCGTACGACCACGTCCTCACCCTCCAGCGTCGGCAGCGACCACCAGTGGCCGAGCGGTGCCCGCTCGTCGTCGCGGTGCAGCGTCGCCACCCAGGCGTCCTGGTAGCCGCCGTGCTCCGCGAGCCAGCGGTGCACCGTGCCGCCGAAGGTGAACCCGCAGCGCCACGCGAGCTTGCGCGACCCCCAGTTGCCGCGTACCGCCCACCAGATGACCGTCTGGGTCGCGAGCGTGTCGAACGCGTAGTCGAGGAGCAGGTCGAGCGCCTGGGTCATCACGCCGAGGCCACGTACGGCGGGGTGGGCGACGAAGCCGACGTCAGCCCTGCCGGACCCGAGGTCGCGCAACGAGACGGTGCCTGCGTAGCGCCGGCGCCCGTCGGGGTGGGTGGCCACGACCGCGAACGCCCGCTCGGACCCCGTACGCCATCCCTGCGGGACGGTCGTCGTCAGGAACTCGAGGCCCATCGCCGCGTCGTACCCGCGGGGGATCATCGTCCACGCCACGCTCTGCGGGTCGAGGCACTGCTCGACGAGGGCGTCGAGGTCGTCCTCGCGGTGGGCGCGCAGCTCCACGTCGCCGTCCCGCAGCACGGGGACGCCGTCAGGGAAGGCCGCTGTCGGGAAGGTCATGGACCGCACCTTCGCACACCGGTCCGCGGACGTCTCGTCGGTTTCGCCCGGCTCAGGAGACGCCGGGGAGCGCGCTGGGCTGCCCGCCCCACGCGAGCAGCGTCGTGGCCGACTCCGTGAGCGCGGTGGCCGCGTAGGTGCGTGCCGCGCCCGTCGTCACCCCGACCACCACGAGCCAACTGCGGCACAGCCCGGCCTCGACCGCCTGCGCGACGCGCCGGGCGCCCGCCGCGTTGTCGACCGCGCCGGTCTCGTACGCGGGCTGTGCCTCCACGGGCGTCTGACCGTCGCGGACCAGGCGCGCCATCACGTCGTCGCGGCGCTTGCGGTGCAGGGCGAACGCGGACGCGGCCTGGCGCTGCACGGCAGAGCCCTCCGCGAGCCGACCCGCGATCAGCCCGTACGCGTAGACCGCGGCGTGCTCGCCGGCGAGGGCGTTCTGCCAGGCATCCGTCGGATCGGTCTCGACGTCGGCGCCATGGTCGCCGTCGCGCCTCACGCAGCGCCTCGCTGACGGCGAAGGACCACCACGTCCTGGGCATACCCGGCCGCCAGCGCGCCGAGGAGGCGCGCGACCCCGCCGTCGATCGCCGTGCCGCAGTCGCCGCTGCGGGCAACCTCGGCGGTGCGGGTCTGGGTGATCAGCGCGCTCATCGCGGCCGCCGGACGGGGCGGGACAGCGGGTGAGGTGGGTTCCGGTGCGGTGGTGCCCGGGGACGCCGGGGTGTCGGTCGCGGGGGAGGCGTCGTCGCCGAGGGCCTCGTCGAGTGCAGCGAGGCGCTCCTCGCTGCGTGCGACCAACGCCGCGAGCGACCCGGCGAGCCCTGCGTGGGCCGCCGCGGTCGCGCGGACCGCGGCGAGGAGGGCTTCCTGTTCGTCGCGCGCGGAGACCAGGCGCTCGCGGTCCGGGTGGACCTCAGCGGCAGGATCCGCGGGCGTACGGTCGAGCCACGAGCACCCTGCGACGGCCGACAGCGCCACCGCGCCGGAGCCGAGCAAGAGCGTTCGGCGGCCGACCCCGTGGCGGGGCGCCGCACCGAGAATGGTCACGCCCTCACGCTATCGGAGGCGCCGTGAACCCGGTCCTGCGCGACCCGGGTCGGCCGCCGCGTGACGTTCTCGGCGACGCCCTAGACTTGTCCCTGGCTCGGAAGCGACCCCGTGCGTACGACGTACGCGCGGCACAACAGAAAACGGAGGCGTGCCATGGCAACGACACCGGTCCCCGACACCCTCCGGCAGGCGCTGGACGAGGTCGTGACCTCGCACGGCATGGACCTCGACGCCGTCGAGCTCACTGGAGGGCGAGTCCTGCGCGTCGTCGTCGACGCAGAGAACGCCCTGAACCTCGACGACATCGCCAAGGTCACCCGGGCCGTCTCGACGGCCCTCGACGACACCAACGACCTGGGCTCGGCTCCATACACGCTGGAGGTCTCCACGCGTGGCACGAGCCGCCCGCTGACCCTCCCTCGCCACTGGTCGCGCAACGTCGACCGTTGGGTCAAGGTGACGCCTGCAGAGGGCGACGTGTTCGAGGGCCGCATCCTCTCCGCCGACGATGCGGGTGCTGTGATCCGCACCGAGACTGGGGAGCGGGACGTGGCGTACGAGGACGTGAAGAAGGCAAAGATCGAGCCCGAGCTGAAGCGGAAGGACGTCTGATGGACATCGACATGGCGGTGCTGCGCGCTCTGGAGCACGAGAAGGACCTGCCTCTCGGCGTCGTCGTGACGGCGATCGAGCAGGCGCTCCTGGTCGCGTACCACCGCACGCCGGGTGCCCGCAGCAATGCGCGGGTCGAGCTCGACCGCCGGTCCGGCCACGTGGTGGTCTGGGCGCGCGACCGGGTGGAGACCGAGGACGGCTTCACCCTCACCGAGGAGTTCGAAGACACCCCCGACGACTTCGGACGGATCGCGGCGACGACTGCCAAGCAGATCATCCTGCAGCGGCTGCGCGACGCCGAGGACGAGCAGCGCTTCGGGGAGTTCGCCGCACGCGAGGGCGACATCGTGTCCGGCGTGATCCAGCAGGGCCGCGAGCCCGGTGACGTCCTCGTCGATCTGGGTCGTGTCGAGGCGCTGCTGCCGGTCGCCGAGCGCGTGCCGGGGGAGTCGTACGAGCACGGCGAGCGGATCAAGGCGCTGGTGACCAGCGTGCGCCGTGGACCGCGTGGTCCGCAGGTCCAGGTCTCGCGCACCCATCCCAACCTCGTCAAGAAGCTGTTCGCCCTCGAGGTCCCCGAGATCGAGGACGGCACTGTCGAGATCGCCGGGATCGCCCGGGAGGCCGGTCACCGGACCAAGATCGCCGTACGCTCGACCGCGCCGGGCGTGAACGCGAAGGGTGCCTCGATCGGTCCGATGGGCCAGCGGGTCCGCAACGTGATGTCCGAGCTGCACGGAGAGAAGATCGACATCGTCGACTTCTCCGAGGAGCCAACCGAGTACATCGCGCACGCGCTCTCGCCGGCGCAGGTGAGCTCGGTCACGGTCGTGGACCCGGACGCCAAGGCGGCCCGGGTGATCGTGCCCGACTTCCAGCTGTCGCTGGCGATCGGCAAGGAGGGGCAGAACGCCCGCCTCGCCGCGCGTCTGACCGGCTGGCGCATCGACATCCGGCCTGACACCGAGGTCGTGCAGGACTCGGCGAGGCGCTGAGAGGTGTCGTCCGCCCTGCTGCGACGGATGTCGAGCAGGGTGGGCGACAGCGCCAGGAGCGACCCGCTAGACTGACAGACGGTGAATCACTCGACTCCAGCCGGTGGCGCGTCACACGACGAGGCTCCGGAGGCTCCGGTACGTGTACGGCCCGTTCGTACGTGCATCGGCTGCCGGGAGCGAGGCGACAAATCCGATCTGGTTCGGGTCGTGGCGATCCACGGCGAGGCGATTACCTTCGTCACGCCTGATCTTCGCGGCGCAGCACCGGGACGTGGGGCGCACCTGCACCTCGACGTCGCGTGCCTCGAACGAGCGACGCAGCGCAAGGCGTTCGCACGGGCCCTCCGCCTGGAGGGGCCGTTGGACATCGGACCGCTCGACGCCTACGTACGAGGATCGACCAGGCAGACGCAGCCGGCACCGTCAACAGGCGGTGCGTAGACAGAAGTGGAGCACACGCTCATGAGCAGTCGATGATTTCCGTTCGATGAGCATGCACATCAACTAGCGGTCTGCGCCCTTTCAGGGGCTCGGATCGCCCCTGAAGAGGAGAACAGTGGCCAAGGTCCGAGTCCACGAACTCGCCAAGGAGTTCGGCGTCACCAGCAAGGACGTGCTGTCAGCGCTGAACGACATGGGCGAGTACGTACGTTCCGCGTCGTCCACGATCGAGGCGCCGGTCATCCGCCGGCTTACCGAGAAGTACGGCGACCAGTTCCGCGCCCAGGGCGCGAAGAAGACGTCGAGGAAGCCCGCGGGGGCTGCACAGTCTGCCGCGCCCGCTGACGCCGCGCCCGCTGAGGGCACAGCGACGGCAACCCCGACCCCGGGTGCGCCGATGCCCGGGCCCCGCAAGAAGCCGGCGCCCCCCAAGGCAGAGCCCGTCCCCGAGCCGGAGCCCGCTCCGGAGCCGGTGGCGGCAGCGCCGGAGGCACCCGTGGCGGAGTCCGCACCGCAGGCCCCGCCCACGGAGGCGCCTGCGCCGAAGCCGTCCGGACCCCGTCCGGCACCACGCCCCGCGCCTCGCCCCGAGACGCCCGCCGCACGCTCGGACGCTCCGCGTCCGGGTGCGTCGGGTCCGCGTCCGGGTGGGGCGGGCCGTCCCGGCCCGCGTCCAGGCGGCACCGGCGGCGGTCGCCCCGGTGGTGGCCCTCGCCCGGGCAACAACCCGTTCTCGTCGACCCAAGGCATGCAGCGCCCGGGTCGCGGTGGCGACGGTGCCCCTCGCGACGGTGGCGCCCGTGACGGCGGCACCCGTGAGGGTGCTCCGCGCGACGGCCAGCGCGAGGGCGCTCCTCGTCCCGGCATGCCGCCGCGTCCGCCTGCCTCTCGTGAGGGTGGCGCACCCGCGCCCCGTCCGGGCATGCCGCGCCCCAACCCGGCGATGATGCCCAAGCAGAGCTCCATCGGTCCCGCACGCGGCGGTCCCGGTGGTGGCGGTCGTGGTCGCGGTGGCGCCCCGGCAGGTGCCGGTCGTCCCGGTGGCGGCGGTGGCCGTCCCGGCGGTGGCGGTGCAGGTGCCGGTGCCGGTGGCGGCGGTCCTCGTCCCGGTGGTTTCGCTGGCGGCGGTGGCCGTCCCGGTCCGGGTCGCGGTGGCCGCGGTGGCACGCAGGGCGCGTTCGGTCGCCCGGGCGGTCCCGCTCGCCGCGGACGCAAGAGCAAGCGCGCGAAGCGTCAAGAGTTCGACCAGATGCAGGCACCGGCCGTCGGTGGCGTCCGCGTCCGCAAGGGCGACGGTCAGGCCATCCGCCTGCCGCGTGGTGCGTCGCTGACCGACTTCGCCGAGAAGATCGGCGTCGACGCGGCCTCGCTCGTCCAGGTGCTGTTCGCGCTGGGCGAGATGGTGACCGCGACGCAGTCGGTCAACGACGAGGTCCTGCAGATCCTCGGCGACGAGCTCAACTACGACGTCCAGGTCGTCTCGCCCGAAGACGAGGACCGCGAGCTGCTCGAGTCGTTCCAGATCGAGTTCGGCTCGGACGAGGGTGACGAGGATGACCTCGCCGCGCGTCCGCCGGTGGTCACCGTCATGGGTCACGTCGACCACGGCAAGACCAAGCTGCTCGACGCCATCCGTCAGGCCAACGTGGTCGACAAGGAGGCCGGTGGGATCACCCAGCACATCGGTGCCTACCAGGTGGCGACGGACGTCGACGGCACCGAGCGTCGCATCACCTTCATCGACACCCCGGGTCACGAGGCGTTCACCGCCATGCGAGCCCGTGGTGCCCAGGCGACCGACATCGCGGTGCTGGTGGTCGCGGCCGACGACGGCGTGATGCCGCAGACGGTCGAGGCGCTCAACCACGCCAAGGCGGCCAACGTGCCGATCGTGGTCGCGGTCAACAAGATCGACAAGCCCGACGCGGACCCGACCAAGGTGCGCGGCCAGCTCACCGAGTACGGACTCGTGCCCGAGGAGTACGGCGGCGACACGATGTTCGTCGACGTCTCGGCCAAGTCGCAGCTCAACATCGGCGGGCTCCTCGAGTCCATCGTGCTGACCGCCGACGCCTCGCTCGACCTGCGGGCCAACCCGCACCAGGCGGCGGAGGGCATCGCGATCGAGGCACACCTCGACCGTGGACGCGGTCCGGTCGCCACGGTGCTGGTCCAGCGCGGCACGCTCAAGGTCGGCGACTCGATGGTCGCGGGTCCTGCCCACGGCCGCGTGCGCGCCATGCTCGACGAGCACGGCGACAACGTCGACCAGGCTGACCCCTCCCGTCCCGTCCTCGTGCTCGGCCTCACGGCCGTGCCGGGCGCCGGTGACAACTTCATGGTCGTCCCCGACGACCGGATGGCCCGGCAGATCGCCGAGAAGCGCGAGGCGCGCGAGCGCAACGCCGCTCTCGCGCAGCGTGCCGGCCGCCGGACGCTCGAGGACTTCATGCAGCACATGGAGAAGGGCGAGACCGACGAGCTGCTCCTCATCCTCAAGGGTGACGGTTCAGGTTCGGTCGAGGCGCTCGAGGACGCACTCAGCAAGATCGACGTCGGCGAAGACGTCGCGCTGCGGGTCATCGACCGCGGTGTCGGTGCGATCACCGAGACCAACGTCATGCTCGCTGCCGCGTCGAACGCCGTCATCATCGGCTTCAACGTCCGTCCGCAGGGCAAGGCCACCGAGGTCGCTGACCGCGAGGGTGTCGAGATCCGCTACTACTCGGTCATCTACCAGGCGATCGAGGAGATCGAGGCTGCCCTCAAGGGCATGCTCAAGCCGGAGTTCGAGGAGGCCCAGCTGGGCCGTGCGGAGATCCGCGAGATCTTCCGCTCCTCCAAGATCGGCAACATCGCAGGCTGCATGGTCATCTCCGGGTCGATCAAGCGGAACTCCAAGGCGCGTTTGCTGCGTGACGGCGCGGTCGTCGCGGACAACCTCGACCTCGCGAGCCTGCGGCGTGAGAGGGATGACGTCACCGAGGTCCGCGAGGGCTTCGAATGCGGTCTGACGCTCAAGGGATTCAACGACATCAAGATCGGCGACATCGTCGAGACGTTCGAGATGCGGGAGATTCCGCGGAGCTGAGACCGTACGGTCAACGCTGAGTGAGACGGGGTGCCGCACGCGTGCGGCACCCCGTCTCCACGTAAGAAGGAGTAAGTCGTGGGAAGCATGCGGGTCAACAAGGTGGCCGACCGGATCAAGGTCGTCGTCGCCGAGATGCTCGACCGCCGGATCAAGGACCCCCGGCTGGGGTTCGTCACGGTGACGGACGTTCGGGTCACGGGCGATACCCAGCACGCGACCGTGTTCTACACCGTGATGGGTGACGCGGAGGAGCTCGAGGGCACCGCCGTGGCGCTCGAGAGCGCCAAGGGGCTGATCCGATCCGAGGTCGGCAAGCAGCTCGGCATGCGCCACACGCCGTCGCTGGAGTTCGTCCGTGACGCCGTCCCGGAGAACGCACGCCAGATCGAGGACCTTCTGGGCCGTGCGCGCGAGCGTGACGCCAGGGTCGCGGAGAAGGCCGCGCGTGCGCAGTACGCCGGCGACCCCGACCCGTACAAGGTCAAGGACGCCGACGAGCTCGACGAGTCCGACGACCTCGACGGCAGGGAGTGAGCACCGAGGCGACGCCGAGCGGTCTGGTCGTCGTCGATAAGCCTGCTGGCTGGACGTCGCACGACGTCGTCGGGCGGGTCCGCCGGCTCGCCGGCACCCGCAAGGTCGGCCACGCGGGGACGCTCGATCCGATGGCGACCGGGGTGCTCGTGCTCGGCGTCAACCGGGCGACGCGCCTGCTCGGACACCTCGCCGGCCACGACAAGGACTACGAGGCCACGATCCGGCTGGGCGAGTCGACGACGACCGACGACGCGGACGGCGAGCTCGTGACACGCGTGGACGCGTCCGGGCTGAGCCTCGCGCAGGTGTGTGAGGCGGCGCTCGCCCTGACCGGCGACATCGCCCAGGTGCCGTCGTCGGTGTCGGCGATCAAGGTCGACGGCAAGCGGGCATACGCGCGTGTCCGAGCGGGGGAGAAGGTCGAGCTCGCCGCGCGACCGGTCACTGTCTCGCAGTTCGCGCTTGCCGGCCTGCGCCCTGCACCCGAGGGCGCGGTCGACGTCGAGGCCGTCGTGACGTGCTCGAGCGGGACGTACGTGCGGGCGCTCGCGCGCGACCTCGGCGCTGCGCTCGGCGTCGGGGGCCACCTCACGCGGCTGCGTCGTACGCGGGTCGGCGGGGTCTCCCTCGATGTCGCCCGTACGCTCGACGAGCTCGCAGAGGAGTTCACGGTGCTGGGCCTCGACGACGCGGCACGCGCGTCGTTCCCGAGCGTCGACCTCGGTGAGCAGGAGGCAGCGGAGGTGCGCTTCGGGCGACCGCTGCGGGAGTTCACGCTCGGCGCGGACGGCCCGGTCGCGGTTTTCGCACCTGACGGCGCGTTCTTGGCGCTTTACGAGCAGCGCGGCGCCGACGCACGTCCGGTCGCGGTCTTCGTCGGCTGAGCCGGCGGCAGTCCCAGCACCTACGCTTGTCCCCATGTCGACGCTGCTCTCGGTGGTCCTTTGGGTGGTCCTGATCTGGTTCGTCCTGATCGTCCTGGTCGCCGCGGTGCTGATGACGGTCGACGCGCGCCGCAAGCGGCGTAAGGAGGATGACGCGGTCACGTTCCCGCGGCTGCCGCCGATCTCGGAGAAGGTCGGCGAGTCGACGTTGACGGTCTTCACCTACGGACGTGACCTGTTTGACGCGATGCTCGCCGAGATCCGAGGCGCCCGTCAGGAGATCCTCCTCGAGTCGTACATCTGGAAGGGCGACGAGGTCGGTGAGGAGTTCAAGCAGGCGGTGATCGCGGCCGCTGAGCGCGGTGTCAAGGTCCACGTCATCTTCGACTCGTTCGCGAACTTCGTGGTGAAGCGTTCGTTCAAGCGCTTCCCGGCCTCGGTGAACGTGCTGCGCTACCCGTTCTTCAACCCGTGGATCCTCGTGCTGCGGCTGCGCAAGACGGGCCGTGACCACCGCAAGATCCTGGTGGTCGACCGCAAGGTGGGGTTCGTCGGCGGATACAACATCGGCTCCGACTACGCGACGAAGTGGCGTGACACCCACCTGCGTCTTGAGGGGCCGCTGACGTGGGAGCTCAACAACGCGTTCGTCGACTTCTGGAACCTCCACCGCGACCGGGGGACGTCCGACCTGCCCGACCCCGGCGCCGTGCAGTGGGAGCCTCGCGTACGGGCGCACCGCAACTCTCCGATCCACCTGTCCTTCCCCATCCGCAACATGTATCTCGACGCGATCGACCGGGCGAGCCGCTCGATTGCGATCACGCAGGCCTACTTCATCCCTGACCGGGACATCCTTGCCGCGCTCCTGCGCGCGGCGCAGCGTGGCGTCGATGTCCGCGTGCTGGTCCCGGAGGTCTCGAACCACGTGCTCGCCGACTGGCTGTCGCGCGGCTTCTACACGCAGCTGCTGAAGGGCGGGGTCAGGATCCTGCTCTTCCAGGGGGCGATGGTCCACGCGAAGACTGCGACGATCGACGGGCGCTGGTCGACCATCGGCACGGCCAACATCGACCGGCTCAGCCTCACCGGCAACTACGAGGTCAACGCCGAGATCGTCGACGAAGGAGTCGCCGCCCTCATGGACGAGGTCTTCGCCAACGACTCCACTGCCACGCGCGAGCTCACCCTCGAGGAGTGGGCGACCCGCCGGTGGGGCGCGAGGTTCAGCGAGGCCGTCCTGGTCCCCTTGCGCCCGCTTCTCTGACCGTCTGGTCCGGTGAACGCGGCATAAGAGGGCTCTCACGGCAGCCTCATAGCGGTCTCACCGCGGGTCGGCATCGTCTCAGATAGCTGCTGGGCGGAGGCAATGCGTACGAGGCCTACCTCGCGTTCGACGAGATCCTGCACGCCCCGGTGGTCGTCAAGGTCGTACGGCCCGACCAGACCGATGACCCCACCACCCTTCGCGGGCTGGAGCGCGAGGCCGACACGCTCGCCGATCTGGCCCATCCCGCGATCGTGCGCCGGTTCGGCGTCCGGCGCGACGGCCCGCGGCACGGCCGTACCTGATCCTCGAGAACCTCGACGGCCCGCGCCTCTCCTCGCTCGTACGCAAGCACGGCGCACTGCCGGTCCAGCAGCTGCTGCCGCTCGGGCTCGAGCTGGCGTCGGCACTGCACTACCTGCGCGTACGCGACGTGGTGCACCTCGACGTCAAGCCCAGCAGCGTCATCATGGGCGCCCCCGCACGGCTACGTCGTCGGGACCGACGACTACCTCGCGCCCGAGCAGGCCGATCCGCAGGGGTACGGTGTGCCGTCGCCCGCCAGCGACGTGTGGGGCCTCGGCGCGACGCTCTACCTCGGCGCGTGCGGCTACGGGCCGTACGAGATCGGGCACCGCGACGACGCCCTCGAGGTCCGCTATCGCCAGCTGGTGAGTCGGCCGCGGCCGATGCCCTACTTCGTGCCGGTCGACGTGCATGGCGCCGGGCCCGGACGACCGCCCGGAGCCGCGCGAGGTCGCAGCGCGACCACCACCCCGGTGATGCTCTGCCGTACGGAGAAGCCTGTGGTCGCGCTCAGTCGTGTTCGCCGTCGTCGTCATCGGTCGGCGACGGGGCCGACGTTGCGGTGGCCATCGGGGCCGTGGGGGAGGTTGGACCTTGGGTGACCCGGACCGGGTCGGTGTCCGCAGGCGACGGGCTGGGGGTGCTCATCGCGGCCATCGCCGCCGTCCCTCCGACGACGGCGATCAGCACACCCAGGAGTGCGAGGGCGATCTTGGTCGACAACGTCATGGCGTTCACCATCCGTGCTCGGCATCGCAAGAACATGAAGCGAGGATGAGAGAACTCTCATCCTGTCGGGGGGACGAGCGCGAGCCCGTCGGTCGTCCGTGGCACAGTTGCCCTGTGAACGTCTGGCGAGCGATCGAGGGCGCGCGTACTCAACCGCGCACCGAGCCCAGTGTGGTGTGCGTCGGAGTTTTCGACGGCGTCCACGTCGGACACCGGCACGTGCTGGCGCGCGCCCGCGAGCGCGCGGCCGAGCTGTCTCCGGGCACCCCGCTGGAGGTGGTGGCCGTGACCTTCGACCCGCACCCGACGGCAGTGTTCGCGCCCGACCGTGCGCCCGACCTGCTCACGACGGTCGAGCAGCGCGTCGCCCTGCTCCAGGAGGCGGGCGCCGACGAGGTCCGTGTGCTGGGCTTCGGCACCGAGATGGCCTCGTGGAGTCCTGAGGAGTTCGTCGAGCGCATCCTGATCGGTCAGCTGCGGGTGGCGGGAGTCGTCATCGGCGCCAACTTCACGTACGGGCGCAAGGCGGCCGGCGACGTGGACACCCTCATCAAGAGCGGCGTCGCTCACGGCTTCGTGGCCGAAGGCGTCGGGCTCGACGGAGACAGCGAGACGGTCTACTCCTCGACGTACGTCCGCGCGCTGGTCGCGGAGGGCGACGTCGCCGAGGCGGCGCGCGTGCTGCGACGCCCCCACAGCATCCGCGGCACGGTTATCGAGGGTGACAAGCGGGGGCGCCAGATGGGCTTCCCCACCGCGAACGTCCTCCCGCCCGTGGGTTTCGCCGTGCCCGCCGACGGCGTGTACGCCGGGTGGCTCCGCCGCTACGACACCGGTGACGTGCTGCCGGCGGCGATCAGCGTCGGCACCAACCCGACGTTCGACGGCAACCAGCGTCGGGTCGAGTCGTACGTGCTGGACCGCGACGATCTCGAGCTCTACGGGGTCGACGTCGCGGTGTCGTTCGTCTCACGGGTCCGCGGCCAGATCCGCTTCGACGACGTGGAGTCGCTCATCGGCCGGATGCATCGAGACGTTCGCGACGTGCGAGAGGCCCTCGGCACCTCGAGGTGAGGGTGCCTTTCTGTCAGTGCCGGCGGGTGGTCGACGGGGCGACGGGGTCGCCTTCGGCACTGTCGGAACCCTGACCTGGCGGAACGACGAGGAACTGGCCCATCGCGCCCGAATCCTCGTGGCGCAGCAGGTGGCAGTGGAACATGTACGGCGAGTCGCCCGGGCCGTCGGCTCCGGAGGGCAGGTCGAAGCGGATCGCGATCCGCACCGGCTCACCCGGCCGTACGTTCACCGTGTCCTTCCACCCACGCTGATCGGGTGCCGGGTCACGGCGGCCGACGTCGAGCACCCGGAACTGGACGTCGTGCACGTGGAAGTTGTGCGGGCTCCCGTCGCGCGCCGACAGCTCCCAGATCTCGGTCGATCCCGCCTCGACGCGGGCGTCGATGCGGTTCATGTCCATCTTTCGGCCGTTGACCTCCGACGCGCTGATGGTGAAGCGCCGGGTGCGTACCGCGTCGTCGGGGTCGACGTCCGGTGCGGCGGCGAGTCGGCGGGGGAGAGGCGCGGACGAGGTCAGCGTGTCGGAGGCGCGCAGCTCGAGGATGTCGAGCTCGTCGTCGTCCCCGGCGAGCCGGTTGCCGGAACCGCGGTCGTCAGGGAGCGGGGCGCTGCGCAGGACGGTGCGCTCGCCCGGTGTCATCGTGACGACGATCTCCGCCCGCTCCCCGGGCGTGAGCACCACCTCGCGGAGCGCGACGGGCTTCTCGACGAGCCCGCCGTCGGTCCCGACGAGCGCGAACTCCCGCCGGTCGGAGAAGGTGAACGTGTACGTTCGGGCGCTCGAGGCGTTGAGGATCCGGTAGCGGGTGTGCTCGGCAGTGACCTCGTCGTACGGTCCCGGCGTCCCGTTGACGAGGGTCGTGTCGCCGAGCAGCCCGACGGGGCTCAGGAACGAGCCGTTCTCGTCCAGCGTGCCGTCGTCCTCGAACCGGACGTCCTGGACGATCAGCGGGACGTCGTCGACGCCGTACTCGTGGGGGAGCGCCTGCGAGACGGGGGCGTCCGTACCCACGGCGTCGTCGAGGAGGAACATCCCCACCAGCCCTCGTCGTACGTGCGCGGCGGTCTGGCCGTGGGGGTGCGGGTGGTACCAGAGGGTCGCTGCCGGCTGGTCGATCGTCCAGTGCGGCTTCCAGGTGGTTCCCGGCTCGATCGACTGGTGCGGGCCGCCGTCCATCGCTGGCGGGAGGTGCATCCCGTGCCAGTGGACGGTGCTCGCCTCGCTGACGCCGTTGGTCACCTCGACGCGGACCTTCTCCCCACGCGCGGCGCGTAGCGTCGGCCCGAGGTAGTCCCCGTCGAACCCCCACGTCGGCGTCGGTCGCCCCGCCCCGAGGTCGGACTCGCCCTGCTGCATCCGCAGCGCGAAGACGCGGGTCCCGTTGGCGTCGACCCGCGACGGGGCGAGCGGCGGGACCGCGAGCGGGCGGTCGAAGGCTACCTCGCCGATGGTGTCGACCTTCGCGGTCACCAGAGCCACCGCGATGAAGACGCCGAACCCACCGACGGCCAGGACGACCAGCGAGACCACGGCCACGAGCGCGAGCACGAGGGGCCGGCGACGGCGCGGGCGGGCGGGAGCTGCAGATCCTGAGGACACGCTCCTAGGTTGGGCCCACCAGGGCGTACGGAGCAAAGGCTTCGGAGCGATCTCAGGGTTCGTTCCGGGGCGACCCCGACCCGGTACGGGGGGTCGTGACGGTCACCTCACCCGCGCTCGGTGTCGTCGTCGAGCACGACCTCCCACGCCTGGTCGATCTGGTCGGCCTCGTTCGCCTCGGCGTCCGGATCGACCTCGTCGACGTCGATGCCGGGCTGCGGGTCGACGTCGGGGTCAGGTGTGAGACGTTCGTCGGGCTGGTCCTCGTCGAGCGGCGCCTCGGCGTCGTAGGATTCGGTCTCGAACTCGGACATGCATCCCCCTCGTTCGGTCGGTACCTCCGATCGTGCGCGCCCGGGGGAGCAGGGGCAAGCGCAGATTAGGGATGCTACGGGGCCGCTGATATCCTGGACGCTGCCGTCAGAACGGCCACGGATCCAGAGTGCCCGGGTGAACCTGCCCCGGCGCGCCGTGCAACGACCACAAGGAGACCGCGTGAGCGCGACCAAGACGTACACCCCTGCCGAGATCAAGGACGTCGACCGCAAGGACATCATCGCGGAGTTCGCGACGACTGAGGGCGACACCGGTTCTCCGGAGGTCCAGGTGGCACTCCTCACGGCGCGCATCGCGCACCTGACGGAGCACCTCAAGACGCACAAGCACGACCACCACAGCCGGCGCGGCCTGCTGCTGATGGTCGGCCAGCGCCGTCGCCTCCTGAACTACCTCCAGAAGAACGACATCGCGCGCTACCGCGGCCTCATCGAGCGCCTCGGCCTGCGTCGATGATCTCGGCGACGAGCGGCCCCTCCGCCACGGACGGGCCGTTCGTCGCATGCACGAGGGGTCCGGGCTCAGGCAGACTGGGCTCAAGGACATCCTCGACCTGACAACTTCATATCGCACCACCTCACAGACGGAGCAGCGCCCGGGTCGACGCTCGGTCCTCGGTAGTGGCTTGCGGATGGCGGCGTACGAGACGCTCGCACTTCGCGGACCTCGATCGAAGACCGGCGCCCATCGGAGCCGGCGCACCCACGAAGGTGCGCACGACCCGCTCGCGTGACTGCTCCGCGAGACCCACGCGCGGATGCGCGTGAGAAAGGGGTACCCATGACGGGACCCGAGATTCACTCCACGACTGCTGTGATCGACAACGGTCGGTTCGGCAAGCGGGAGATCCGCTTCGAGACCGGTGTGCTGGCTCGCCAGGCCGCCGGTGCAGTGACTGCCTTCCTCGACGACGACACGATGCTGCTGTCGACGACCACGGCGGGCAAGCACCCCAAGGACCACTTCGACTTCTTCCCTCTGACGGTCGACGTCGAGGAGCGGATGTACGCCGCGGGCCGCATCCCCGGCTCGTTCTTCCGCCGCGAGGGCCGGCCCGGCGAGGACGCGATCCTCACGTGCCGGCTGATCGACCGCCCGCTGCGCCCGACCTTCAAGAAGGGTCTGCGCAACGAGGTCCAGGTCGTCATCACCGTCCTCTCGCTCAACCCTGACGTCGCCTACGACGTCCTCGCGATCAACGCCGCGTCGGCGTCGACGCAGATCTCCGGCCTGCCCTTCTCGGGCCCGATCGGCGGCGTCCGCGTCGCGCTGATCGACGGCCAGTGGGTCGCCTTCCCGAAGCACTCCGAGCTCGAGAACGCCGTGTTCGACATGGTCGTCGCGGGCCGGATCGCGGGCGACGACGTCGCGATCATGATGGTCGAGGCCGAGTCGACCAACGTCACGTGGGACCTCGTCCGCAGTGGCGCCAAGGCGCCGACCGAGGAGGTCGTGGCCGAGGGCCTCGAGGCCGCCAAGCCGTTCATCCGCACGCTGTGCGAGGCACAGGCCGCGCTCGCCGCGTCCGCCGCCAAGCCGGTGCAGGAGTTCCCGGTCTTCCTCGACTACCAGGACGACGTGCACGACGCCGTCGAGGCAGCGGCTTCCGACGACCTGCGCGAGGCCCTCACGATCGCCGGCAAGGCGGAGCGTGAGGAGCGTCTCGACGCGATCAAGGCCGACGTGCTCGACAAGCTCGGCGAGCAGTTCGAGGGTCGCGAGAAGGAGATCGGTGCGGCTGTCCGCGCGGTCACCAAGAAGCTCGTGCGCGAGCGTGTGCTCACCGACAAGGTTCGCATGGACGGACGCGGCCTGGCCGACATCCGTACGCTGCACGCCGAGGTCGGCACGATCCCGCGCGTCCACGGCTCGGCGCTGTTCGAGCGCGGCGAGACCCAGATCTTGGGTGTCACCACGCTCAACATGCTGACGATGGAGCAGAAGCTCGACACGCTCTCGCCCGAGCGTGCGCGCCGCTACCTGCACAACTACAACTTCCCGCCGTACTCGACCGGTGAGACCGGCCGGGTCGGCTCGCCGAAGCGTCGCGAGATCGGTCACGGCGCGCTCGCTGGCCGCGCTCTCATGCCGGTGCTGCCGACGCGCGAGGAGTTCCCGTACGCGATCCGTCAGGTCTCCGAGGCGCTGAGCTCCAACGGCTCGACCTCGATGGGCTCGGTCTGCGCCTCGACGATGTCGCTGCTCAACGCCGGTGTGCCGCTGCGCGCCCCGGTCGCGGGCATCGCCATGGGCCTGATCTCGGGTGAGGTCGACGGCTCGACCGAGTACGTCACCCTGACCGACATCCTCGGCGCCGAGGATGCCTACGGCGACATGGACTTCAAGGTTGCCGGCACCCGCGAGTTCGTCACCGCGCTGCAGCTCGACACCAAGCTCGACGGCATCCCGGCGTCGGTCCTGGCGGGCGCGCTGACCCAGGCGCGTGACGCCCGGTTCACGATCCTCGACGTCATGAACGAGGCCATCGCGGTTCCGGACGAGATGTCGCTGTACGCGCCGCGGATCATCACGATCCACATCCCGGTCGACAAGATCGGCGAGGTGATCGGCCCCAAGGGCAAGGTCATCAACCAGATCCAGGACGACACCGGCGCTCAGATCACGCTCGAGGACGACGGCACCGTGTATGTCGGTGCGGAGTCGGGCGAGGCCGCCGAGGCGGCTCGTGCGGCGATCAACGCGATCGCCAACCCGACGATGCCCGAGGTCGGCGAGCGCTACCTCGGCACGGTCGTCAAGACGACCAACTTCGGCGCCTTCGTGTCGCTGATGCCGGGCAAGGACGGCCTGCTGCACATCAGCAAGCTGCGCGATCTCAACGACGGCAAGCGCGTCGAGAACGTCGACGACGTCGTCAAGGTCGGCCAGAAGGTCATGGTCGCGATCGCCGAGATCGACGACCGCGGCAAGCTGTCGCTGACTCCGGTGGTCGAGGAGACCGAGACCGCCGAGGTCGCGGGCGACGAGGCCGAGGCAGACACCGACAAGTGACCGTCCCGCTCGACCCGGCACAGGCCCCGGGAACCACACGCACCCTCCTCACCGAAGGCGGCCTCGTCCGCCGTACGGTGCTCGCGGGCGGGCTGCGCGTGGTGACCGAGGCCATGCCGGGCGTGCGGACGGCCACCATCGGCATCTGGGTCGGGGTCGGGTCTCGCGACGAGACCCCGACCCTGTCCGGTGCCTCCCACTTCCTCGAGCACCTGCTGTTCAAGGGGACCCGGCGCCGCTCCGCGCTGGAGATCTCCGCGGCGCTCGATGCCGTCGGTGGCGAGATGAACGCGTTCACCGGCAAGGAGTACACGTGCTACCACGCGCGGGTACTCGACGACGACCTCCCGCTCGCGGTCGACGTCCTCGCCGACATGGTCACCGACTCGGTGATCGCAGCCGAGGACGTCGAGGCAGAGCGTGACGTGATCCTCGAAGAGATCGCGATGAACGAGGACGACCCTGACGACGTCGTCCACAACCTCGCGTCGTCCCTCGCATGGGGTACGACGCCGCTGGGCCGCCCCGTCGCGGGCGACCCGCACTCGATCCGCACGCTGTCGCGCGAGCAGATCGTCCGCTACTACCGGCGCCGCTATCGTCCGTCCGCGATGGTCGTCTCGGTCGCCGGCAACGTCGACCACGACCGTGTCGTGGCCCAGGTAGCCGACGCGTTCGGTCCTTTCCTGGCCGCTGCGGGCGACGCCGAGCCGGTGACGCCTCGTGTGCGCGCCACGAAGACACGCTTCCGTCGGGCTCGTGGGCTCGTGACCCGTCCGACCGAGCAGGCCAACGTCGTCGCCGCGCTCCCGGGCCTGGCCCGGGGAGACCAGCGGCGGCACGCTCTGGGCGTGCTCAACGCCGTGCTCGGTGGCGGCATGTCGTCGCGCCTGTTCCAGGAGATCCGAGAGAAGCGCGGACTCGCGTACTCGGTCTACTCGTTCGGCTCCAGCTATGCGGACGCCGGCATGCTCGGCGTCTACGCCGGCTGCGCGCCCGGCAAGCTGCGCGACGTCCTCAAGGTCGTACGGGACGAGCTCGGGACCTACGCCGAGCGCGGACCGTCGGCCGACGAGCTCGAGCGCGGCAAGGGCCAGCTGAAGGGCAGTGTCGTCCTCGGCCTGGAGGATCCGGCGTCCCGGATGTCGCGGATCGGCAAGGCCGACCTCCTCAACGGCGAGCTCGCGAGCCTCGACGAGCTCCTGGCCAACATCGACGCCGTCACGCTCGACGACACCCGCGAGGTCGCCCGGCTGTTCGCCGGCAAGCCCGCGCTCGCCGTCGTCGGACCGTTCGAGTCCCTCGACGCGCTCGACGTCTGAGCCGATCCGCCGCGGGTCAGCGCTGGGGCTGCGTGTCCGGCGCGACGACGCGGCCGTCGGCGAGCTCCGTACGCGAGTCGACGAGGGAGGCTGGCCTGATCGGCTGAGCGCGGCGCGGTCTACCAGTGGCGCAGACGAGAGGGCGTCACGTGGATCGGCACCGCGTACGACGCCGCGAACGACTCGGGTGTGAAGCCGAGGCCGGAGATCTGCTGGTCGTACTTGGCCACGTAGGCCTCCCACGCCGCGTCGGGCATCGCGTCCTGGGCGGTGCCCGCGCCGTTGAGGACGACCACGTCGCCGCCCGTACGGTCGCTGTTGAGGTTGAGCGCGACGTGGGGGTTCGCGGCGAGGTGGTCGATCTTCGCCCCCTCGGGTTGGCTGCGGATCCAGACCTCGCCGTCGAACCAGACGAACCACACGGGCGTCGGTGTCGGCTCGCCGGACGCGTTCACCGTCGTCAGCCAGAGCACGTAGTCCTCGGTCAACCGGTCGACGACCGCTGCGGGGATCGTCGTCGGATCGAACGTCATGGGGTCCCCCTGTTCGTCCCGGCGCGTGCCGGAGTCCTGCCTCGACCGTAGCGCGGCGCGGCACCTCAGGTCTTCAGCGAATCTTCAGGTGGTTCCGAGGCGCACGTGAGGTTCGTCGGTGATGCTCAGCCCATGGCCGGGACGCGCGCGCGGATTCTCGTCGTCGACGACGAGCCCAACATCACGACGCTCCTGAGCTCGACGCTGCGTCTCGTCGACCTCGACGTACGCCAGGCGCACAGCGGACGTGAGGCCCTCGCCTCGGTGGACTCGTACGACCCGCACCTCGTGCTGCTCGACGTCATGCTGCCGGACCTGGACGGTCTCGAGGTCGCTCGGCGGCTGCGCGCCGCTGAGCGGACGACGCCCATCCTGTTCCTCACCGCACGCGGCGGCGTGGACGACCGGGTCGCGGGCCTCACGGCCGGGGGCGACGACTACGTGGCCAAGCCGTTCAGCCTCGAGGAGGTCGTGCTTCGGGTGCGTGCGATCCTGCGGCGCAGCGGTCCTGCGGAAGGCGGTCACAGTGCCGTCGTCGCGTACGCCGACCTGACGCTCGACGAGGACGCGCACGAGGTCCGCCGTGCGGGACGCCTCGTGGACCTGTCGCCGACGGAGTTCAAGCTGCTGCGCTTCCTGCTCACCAACGCCGGCCACGTGATGAGCAAGGCGCAGATCCTCGACCGGGTGTGGAGCTACGAGTTCGACGGCAGCGGCGCGATCGTCGAGTCGTACGTCTACACCCTGCGCAAGAAGCTGGACGCGCTCGGCCCTCCGCTGATCCAGACCGTGCGCGGCGTGGGGTACACCGTGCGGGAGCGCCGCTCGTGACCGAGGGGGCCCGCCTCCGGCCGTGGGGGTCGTGGACTGTCCGTGCCCGGATGACGTCGCTGGTCGTCGTGGCCGCGGGGGTCGCGCTGGTGACGGTCACCCTGATCGGCACGGCGCTGCTCCGGGGCTACCTCACCGAACGCGTGGACGATCAGGCGGAGCGCATGTCGGGCGGCGGCCAGCTCATGATCCGGCAGGAGGCCTCGGGCGAACCGCCGACAGGCGGCGCGGGGAGGACGCTCACCACGCAGGTGGATGCCCTCGTGGGGGAGACGCTACGCATCGTCCGTGTCGACGCCGACGGCAGCGAGACCTCGCTCCTGGGCACCGCCGACGGGGGCGGGCCGGAGCTGCCCTCGCTCACGGCGCTGGCCGATCGCGCCGGTGGTGCGACGTTCACCGTGGACGATGTCGACGGCGGCGCAGGCTGGCGCGTGGCGGTCTCGTCCGAACCGAGCCGCGGATACCTGGCGGTCGCGGCCTCCCTCTCCGACGTCGAGGCCACGGTCAGCCGGATGCTGTGGATCGGTCTCGCCGTGAGCCTGTTCGCGATGGTCCTCATCGCCGGTGCGGCGCTGGCCGTCGTCCGCATCGGGCTCCGTCCGCTGACACGGATGGAGACGACGGCGGCCTCGATCGCCGGTGGTGTGCTCGAGGCGCGCGTCCACGACACCGATCCGCACACGGAGCCCGGGCGGCTCGGGATCGCGCTCAACACGATGCTCGGACGCCTGCACGGGGCGCTGACGGCCCGGGAGGCCTCCGAGCGGAGGCTGCGGGGGTTCGTCGCCGACGCCTCGCACGAGCTGCGGACCCCGTTGACGTCCATCCGCGGGTTCGCCGAGCTCTACCGTCACGGGGGAGCGCCCCCCGGCCCCGAGCTCGACGCGACCATGCGCCGGATCGAGGACGAGGCGGCTCGGATGGGGTCGCTCGTCGACGACATGCTGCTGCTCGCCGCGCTCGACGAACAACGCGTGCTCGCGCGCGGACGGGTCGAGCTCGGGCGGATCGCTGCCGACGTGGTCCGCGACGCACGGGTGCGCTGTCCTGGTCGTGACCTCCGTCTGGAGCTCGTGAAGGGGGAGGAGGCAGGGCCGGTCGTGACCGGGGACGAGGCCCGGCTCCGCCAGGTGGCGACGAACCTGGTCGCCAATGCGCTCGAGCACACGCCGTCCGACGCACGGGTCGTCGTCCGAGCCGGCTATGCAGCGGGCGGTCCACCGAGCCGGGTGCAGTCCGTCGTCGGCGCGCCGCCGGTCGGCCGGCACGCCTACCTCGAGGTCGCCGACGACGGTCCCGGCGTCCCGCCCGAGCACGCCGCGAAGATCTTCGACCGGCTCTACCGTCCTGACCGGAGCCGTGCCCGGGGGACAGGTGGTGGTGCGGGGCTCGGACTGTCGATCGTCGCTGCCCTCGCCAGCGCCCACGCGGGTGCGGTCGTGCTCCGGCGGTCGACGCCGCACGGCGCGACGTTCCGGGTCGTCCTGCCGCTGCCCGCACACTCTGAGGGGACCTCGAGGTTGTCCTGAGGGAGTGCCGAGCCCACGGGACCAGGCTCGCGGCATGCACATCACAGCACCGTCCTCCGAGCGAGGACCTCACACACCATGGCTCCTGGCCGTTCCTCTCGCCCTCATACTCCTTCTCCTCACCGCCTGCGGGTCGTCTGCGGGCGGGTCGGGGGTTCCGTCGGCCGGCGGCTCGTCGTCGCCGACCGCGACCTCGAAGGAGTCCGACGACGACAAGACCGACGACGAGAAGGCGCTCGAGTTCGCCGCGTGCATGCGCGAGAACGGCGTCCCCATGGAGGATCCGAAGCCTGGCGAGGACGGCCAGGGCCCGAAGATCACGCTCAGGAGCCAGAAGGGCAGCGGCCCCACCCAGGCGACGGTCGAGAAGGCGATGGAGGAGTGCCGCGCGCTCATGCCGGGCGACGGGAAGACCCGCAAGCCGACCGAGGAGGAGCTCGAGCAGATGCGCGCGTTCGCGGCGTGCATGCGCGAGCACGGCGTCGATATGTCGGACCCGAAGGCCGACGGCGGCCCGATGCTCCAGGGCTTCAAGGACGACGAGAAGACCCGCAAGGCGATGGAGGCCTGTGCGACGCTGCAGCCCGGGGCCCGCGACGAGGTCGAGGGGTCCACGGCATGAGGCGCCTCGCCCGTGTGGCCGTCGCGGCAGGAGCGGGGCTCGGGATCGCGGGTGCGACGGCCGCCGCGGTCGGGTACGGCGGCGCCGACCCGGAGCCGGAGAGTGCGCAGCCGTCGACCCCAGCGACTGCCGAGGTCGTCCGTACGACGCTGTCCGCCACGCAGTCGCTGGCCGGAACCCTCGGGTACGGGACCGCGACGACGGTCTCGGCGCGGGGGAGCGGGACGCTGACCTGGCTCCGGGGGACCGGCAGGACAGTGGAGCGGGGGGAGCGCCTGTTCGAGGTCGATGCCCGGCCCGTCGTGCTCCTGTACGGCACGGTGCCGGCATACCGGCCGCTGTCCGACGGTGTCGAGGGGGAGGACGTCGAGCAGCTCGAGCGCAACCTCGCCGCCCTCGGATACAGCGGCTTCACCGTCGACGAGGAGTTCACCGAGGCGACCGCCGACGCAGTCGAGCGGTGGCAGGAAGATCTCGGCATCGACGAGACCGGTCGCGTCGAGCCTGGCGACGTCGTGGTCGCCGCGGGTGCCGTCCGCGTCGCGAGCCATTCGCTGGCGGTCGGCGATCTGGCCACCGGCCCAGTGCTCACCACCACCAGCAGGCGGCGATCGGTCGCGGTCGATCTCGACGCGGCCGACCAGGACGAGGTCCGTGAGAGGGACGCGGTCTCGGTCACGCTCCCCGACGGCACGACCGTCGCAGGTCGTGTCAGCGACGTCGGCACCGTGGCGACGG
This sequence comes from Mumia sp. ZJ1417, assembly GCF_014127285.1. Taxonomy (GTDB): domain Bacteria; phylum Actinomycetota; class Actinomycetes; order Propionibacteriales; family Nocardioidaceae; genus Mumia. The sequence continues at coordinate 2,531,581 of NZ_CP059901.1, read as the reverse complement.
CCGAGCAGGATCCGCAGGGTGGGGAGGAGACCACGACCGTCCCCGTGACCGTACGGATCGGCAAGCATAAGGCGCTCGGCCGTCTCGACGCGGCCCCCGTCGAGGTGACGATCGTGACGGAGGAGCGCGAGGACGTCCTCGCGGCACCGGTGAACGCCCTCGTCGCGCTCGCGGAGGGCGGCTACGGCCTGGAGGTGGTCGCCGACGACGGCACCACCTCGTACGTCGCCGTGGAGGTCGGTCTGTTCGCCGACGGGCAGGTCGAGGTGTCCGGCGAGGGCCTCGCAGAGGGGACGAACGTGGTGGTCCCGTCATGAGTCCCTGGATCGTGGAGACGCAGGATGTGGGCAAGACGTACGCCGGCGGGGTGACCGCGCTGAGGGACGTGTCCGTGAGGGTGGCCCGGGGCGAGCTCGTCGCGCTCGTCGGGCCCTCGGGCTCGGGGAAGTCGACGATGCTGCACCTGCTGGGGACCCTGGACCGGCCGAGCACAGGCACGGTCGTGATCGACGGGCACGACGTCTCCCGCCTGTCCGACAGCGCGTTGTCGGCGCTGCGGGCCCGGCGGATCGGGTTCGTCTTCCAGCAGTTCCACCTCGCGCCCGGCGTCGCCGCTCTGGACAACGTCGCCGACGGGTTGCTCTATCTCGGTGTCGGCCAACGGGAACGACGGCGCCGGGCCACCGAGACACTGGCGCGCGTCGGGCTCGAGCATCGAGTAGGGCACCGCCCACACGAGCTGTCGGGCGGCGAGCGGCAGCGAGTGGCGATCGCCCGGGCGGTCGTGGCCGAGCCCGCGCTCCTGTTGGCCGACGAACCGACGGGCAACCTGGACTCCGCGTCGGGACGCGCCGTGATGGGGCTGCTGCGCGAGCTCCACGCAGCCGGAACCACGGTCGTCGTGATCACGCACGACCGCGAGATCGCCGCAAGCGTCCCGCGGCAGGTGGAGATGCGCGACGGGCGTGTCGTATCCCGTACGGCGGTTGCACGATGAGCGGGCTCGCGCCCGCGCGGATGCGGATCCGCGACGTCGTCCGGGTCGGTGCCTCCGGCCTGGTCACACGCCCGCTGCGGGTCGTCCTGAGTGCGCTGGGGATCGCGATCGGCATCGCGTCGATGCTCGCGGTCGTCGGCATCTCCACCTCGAGCCGGGCCGAGCTCGACCGTCAGCTCGACGCGCTGGGGACGAACCTCCTAACCGTCGCGCCGGGGGAGACGCTGTTCGGCGACGCCTCGCACCTGCCCGACGACGCGGTCGCGATGGTCGACCGGATCGCTCCGGTCACGTCGACCTCGGCGACCGCCGTCCTCGCGGCGAACGTCTATCGCTCCGACCTCGTCCCCGACGCGGAGTCCGGCGGGATCTCCGTACGGGCTGCGCGGACCGACCTCCTCGACACCACAGGCACCTCCGTGGAGGCGGGGGCGTGGCTGAACGCGGCGACCGCGCGCTATCCGGCCGTCGTGCTCGGAAGCTCGGCGGCGCAGCGCCTCGGGGTGAGCCGTCCGGGCACGGGCGTTCAGGTGTGGCTCGGAGGGCAGTGGTTCACCGTCGTCGGAGTCCTCGCGTCGTCGGCGCTCACGCCCGAGCTCGACATGTCGGCGCTGGTCGGGTGGCACGTCGCCGAGGAGCGGCTCGACTTCGACGGCTACCCGACGACGATCTACACCCGCGCGGACGACGCGTACGTGGCCGAGGTGCGCGCGGTCCTCGCGGCGACGGCGAACCCGCAGAACCCGAACGAGGTCGAGGTGTCGCGTCCGTCGGAAGCCCTGGCAGCCAAGCAGGCGACCGACGACACCCTGGGCGGGCTGCTCCTCGGACTCGGTGGCGTCGCCCTGCTCGTCGGGGGTGTCGGGGTGGCGAACACGATGGTGATCTCCGTCCTCGAACGGCGGGCGGAGATCGGGCTGCGGAGGTCGATGGGGGCGACACGCGGCCAGATCCGTACCCAGTTCCTGGCCGAGTCGCAGATCCTGTGCCTGCTGGGAGGCGTCGGTGGACTCCTGATCGGGGTCGGGGTCACGACGGCGTACGCGGCCTCGCAGGACTGGGTCACCGTCGTACCGGTCTGGGCGACGGCCGGCGGGCTGGCCGCGACGTTGCTCATCGGCGCGGTGGCCGGCCTCTACCCGGCGGTCCGTGCCGCGCGGATGTCGCCGACGGAGGCGCTCGCGACGCCGTGACCCCTGCGAGTGCGGGCGAAGACCGGGCAGGGTTCGATGGACCCATGCAGGAGGTCACCGAACAGCCGCCGGTCTGGGCCAGTCCGGTCGACGAGGTCCTCACGCGACTCGACACGTCGCGAGAGGGGCTCACGCACGACGAGGCGCGGCAACGACTCGCGGAGGTGGGACCCAACCGGCTCCCACCTCCGGAGCCGACTCCGTGGTGGAAGCGGGTGCTCGCGCAGTTCCAGGACACGCTGATCTACATCCTGCTCGCGTCCGCCGCGGCCAAGGCGGCGCTCGGGGACTGGGTCGACTTCACCGTGATCCTCGCCGTCGCCGTGATCAACGCCGCGATCGGCCTGATCCAGGAGGGCCGGGCCGAGAAGGCGCTCGCCGGGATCCGGACCATGCTCAGCGTCCAGGCCGACGTCCGCCGCGACGGCGCCTGGGAGCGGGTGGACGCCGATGCGCTCGTCCCCGGTGACGTCGTACGGCTGCGTGGCGGCGACAAGGTGCCTGCGGACCTGCGGCTCGTCGCCGCGTCTAACCTGCAGGCGGAGGAGTCCGCGCTGACGGGGGAGTCCGTGCCGTCGAGCAAGGACGCGGACGTCGTCGCGTCCGATGCCGGCGTCGGCGACCGTTCGGACATGGTGTTCTCCGGGACGCTGATCACCCAGGGCAGCGCGCGCGGCGTGGTCACGGCGACGGGGCAGGGCACCGAGGTCGGCAAGATCCAGACGCTCGTCGACGAGGTCGAGCCGCTGGAGACCCCGCTCAGCCGCCAGCTCGACGCGTTCGGCAAGGCGCTCGCGCTCCTGATCGCGGTCATGGCGGTCATCATGGTCGTGGTCGGCCGGGTCGTGCACGACTTCGCAGGGGAGGAGCTGGTGTCGGCGACGATCGGGTTCGCCGTGGCTGCGGTGCCCGAGGGGCTGCCCGCACTGGTGACGATCATCCTCGCGCTCGGCGTGCAGCAGATGGCGCGCGAGCGCGCGATCACCCGCAAGCTGCCCGCGGTCGAGGCACTGGGCTCGGTGACGACGATCTGCTCGGACAAGACCGGCACGCTCACCAAGAACGAGATGACGGTACGCACCGTCGTGACGCGCGCACAGTCGTACGAGGTGACCGGGATCGGCTACGCGCCCGACGGCGAGATCCGCGACGGCGACGGAGTCGCCACGCTCGCTGACCACGCGGACCTCGGTTCGCTGGTCACCGTGATGGCCCGCTGCAACGACGCGGTCGTCCGTCGCGACGAGGACGACCGGTGGGGGCTCGTCGGCGTCCCGACCGACGGCGCCCTGCGGACGCTCGCGCTCAAGGGCGGCTTCGACGCCGACGGCTGGTCGCGGGTCGACGTCGTCCCGTTCGACTCGCAGACGAAGTACATGGCGACGCTCGACCGCGACCCCGAGGGAGCGGCGGTGCTCCTCGTGAAGGGCGCCCCCGACCGCATCCTCGACCGGTCCGCGCACCAGAGGGCGGCCGACGGCACCCGCGAGGCGCTCGACCGGCGCTGGTGGGAGGAGCACATCGACGCTCTCGGAGCGCAGGGCCTGCGCGTCCTCGCCGCCGCCGTCGGGCCGCCGCCCGCCGAGACCCGCATCACGGACGACGACGTCAGCGAGGGGCTCGAGTTCGTCGGGCTCGTCGGCATCGTGGACCCGCCGCGCTCCGAGGCCATCGACGCCATCAAGAAGTGCCGACGCGCGGGGATCAGGGTGAAGATGATCACCGGCGACCACGCCGGGACCGCGCTTGCGATCGGGCGGGAGATGGGACTGGTCCGCGGCGAGGGGGTCGGCGTGCTCACGGGTGCCGACCTTGAGGCGATGACCACCGAGCAGCTGCGCGAGGTCGTCCGGGAGGTCGACGTCTATGCGCGGACGAGCCCGGAGCACAAGATCCGCATCGTCTCGGCGCTGCAGTTCCACCGCGAGGTCGTCGCGATGACCGGCGACGGGGTCAACGACGCTCCTGCACTGACGCAGGCGGACGTCGGCGTCGCGATGGGCATCAAGGGCACGGAAGCGACCAAGGAGGCCGCCGACGTCGTCCTCGCCGACGACAACTTCGCGACGATCGAGCTGGCGGTGGAGGAGGGGCGCCGGATCTACGACAACGTCCGCAAGTCCGTGCTCTTCCTGCTGCCGACCAACGGGGCGCAGGCGCTGGTGATGCTGATCGCCGTGCTCTTCGGCATGACGCTGCCCCTCGAGCCCGTTCAGGTGCTCTGGATCAACATGGTCACGGCCGTCACGCTGTCGCTCGCCCTTGCGTACGAGAAGGCCGAGCCGGGCGTGATGGACCGGGCACCACGCGACCCCGGTGCCTCCGTGGTCGATCTCGCGTACGGGTGGCGGATCATCGTGGTCTCGGTCCTGATCGGCGGCGCGACCCTGCTGGTCTTCACGAGCACGCACGACGCGGGCCTGCGGCTCGACGAGGCGCGGACGGCGGCAGTGACGATGCTCGCGCTCGGCCAGCTGGCGTACCTGTTCAACAGCCGCTACCTCGACCGCTCGAGCCTCACGCCCGCCGTGCTCCGTGGCAACAAGGCCGTCTGGATCGCCTCGGCGGCGATGGTGATCTCCCAGCTCGGCTTCGTCTACCTGCCATTCATGAACACCTGGTTCGGCTCGGCGCCGATCGGGCTGGACATCTGGGCCTACACCGCCGTGCTCGCCATCGCGGTCTTCCTCCTCGTCGAGGTGGGCAAGGCGGTGGACCGGGCGCGCGGAACACACGCGGCGCATGGTGAGATCAGGGCATGACCCTCACGTACGACGACGCGGTTGCAATGGACCTCGCCGACCCGCTGGCGGCGTTCCGCGATGAGTTCCTGCGCGGTGACGACCCCGTCGCCTACCTCGACGGCAACTCGCTCGGCCGGCCGCCGCGCCGGACGTTGGAGCGGGTCGAAGACGTCCTGCGCCGCCAGTGGGGGGAGGGACTGATCCGTAGCTGGGAGGACGGCTGGCTGGAGCTTCCCGAGCAGGTCGGTGACCGCCTGGCGGCCGCATGCCTCGGTGCTGCCGCTGGGCAGACGGTCATCGCCGAGTCGACGTCGGTCAACCTCTACAAGGCGATCCACGCGGCGTGCGGGCTGCGCGAGGGGCGGGACGAGATCGTCGCGACGGACGCCGACTTCCCGACCGATCGCTATCTGGTCGAGTCCGTCGCGGGTGCCCGGGGGATGACGGTCCGCTGGCTGAGCCCGGATGTCGTCGAGGGTGTCACCGCCGACCAGCTGGCAGCGGTGCTCTCGGAGCGGACGGCGGTGGTCCTGCTGAGTCACGTCGACTACCGCTCGGGCGTGCTGCTCGACATGGCGGCGGTCACCGAGCAGATCCACGCGGCCGGTGCGGTCGTGATCTGGGACCTCTGCCACTCCGCCGGCGTGATCCCGCTCGCCCTCGACGCGGTCGGGGCGGACCTCGCGGTCGGCTGCACCTACAAGTACCTCAACGCAGGTCCCGGTGCGCCCGCCTTCGTCTACGTGGCCGAGCGCCACTTGAGTGCCGTGCGTCAGCCGATCACGGGGTGGTGGAGCAGCAAGGACCGCTTCGCGATGGGCCCGTCGTACGAGGCTGACCCGTCGATCCGCGCGATGCTGTCCGGCACCGCGTACGTCCCGGGGATCGTCGCCGTGGATGCGTCGGTGTCGCTGGTCGCCGAGGCCGGGATCGACGCGATCCGGGAGAAGGCCGTCGCGCTCACCGAGCACTGCGTCGCGCTGGTCGACGCGTGGCTGGTGCCGCACGGCTTCACCGTCGCGTCGCCGCGCGAGCCGGCGCGGCGCGGGGGCCACGTGACGGTGCAGGGGCCGCGCGCACGCGAGGTCGCCGACGCGATGTACGCGGCCAAGGTGATCCCCGACTTCCGCAACCCCGACATGATCCGGCTCGGGCTCTCGCCGCTGACCACCTCGTACGCGGAGCTGTGGACCGCGCTCGACGTCACGCGTCAGATCGTGGAGGGTGACCGACAGCTCTCCGTGTAGATTGGAGGGATGTGCTCGAGTGATTCTCCCTGGACCTCTGAGAGTTCGTGGAGAGGCAGCCATGGCTGACCGACCGACCACCGCCCTCGACCAGCAAGAGCCTGGAGCCCCGCGCCGAGCCGAGAACTTCGTGAGCGCATACGCGACGCTGCTCAACGACGTCCGCGACCGCGGGCTGCTGCGACGGCGTCCTGTCTACTACCTCACCCGGATCGGGTTCGCGGTCGCCGCGTTCGCCGCCGTCTGGGTCGGCGTCGTCCTCTTGGGCAACTCCTGGTGGCAGCTCGCGCTCGCCGCCGTCCTCGGGCTGGTCGTCACGCAGTTCGGCTTCCTCGGGCACGACGCCGCACACCGCCAGCTCTTCACGTCGGGCCGGGCCAACGCCTGGGCGGCGCGCATCCTCGCGGGAGCCTTCGCTGGACTGAGCTATGGATGGTGGCGCGGCAAGCACAACAAGCACCACGCAGCGCCCAACCAAGAAGGGCGAGACCCTGACATCGCTCCCGGCGCGATCGCGTTCACGCGAGACATCGTCGAGAGTCGCACGGGCTTCGCCGGCTGGTTCGCCCGGCGCCAGGGGTGGTTCTTCTTCCCGCTCCTGACACTCGAAGGCCTCAACCTCCACACCGCCAGCATCCGTACGCTCGTCGAGCGGACCACGTTGCCGTGGCGCCGGCTGGAGCTCGCGATGGTCAGCACGCGACTCGTCGCGTACGTCGCGCTGCTCTTCGTCCTGCTTCCTCCGGGCAAGGCAGTGGCGTTCTTCGCGGTGCAGATGGCGGTCTTCGGGGTGTGCCTCGGGAGCGCATTCGCGCCGAACCACAAGGGCATGCCGATCGTCCCGGCGACCATGAAGATCGACTTCCTTCGCCGGCAGGTCCTGATGTCGCGCAACATCCGTGGCAGCTGGTTCGTCGACGCCGCGATGGGCGGCCTGAACTACCAGATCGAGCACCACCTGTTCCCGAGCATGCCGCGGCCCAACCTGCGCCGGGCGCGGCCCATCGTCCGGGAGCACTGCCTGCGCCACGGCATCCCGTACACAGAGGAGAGCCTGATCGGGTCGTACCGGATCGTGATCGGCTACCTCAACAACGTCGGCCTGCGGGCACGAAGCCCGTTCGACTGCCCGCTTGCTGCCGAGATGGGCCGATGAAGGCCTGGAGGGATATTCATCCCGTGGCGTACAGTCGGGGTTACCGGTTCGACGCGCTCACCCGGGCGCGGCGCCGGCGAGTGGAGAGTCGGTGCCCCCGATGAACGACCATCCTGATCCGGTCGGATCAGCCCCGAGCCGGTCGCGACGTCGACCGCGTGACCTCAGCCGGATGGGCCTGAGCGACAACCGCCCTGAGCGCCCCCGCATCATCGCGTGGAAGCCGGGCGAGGGGCGCAGCTGTGCCCCCATCCTGGCTGCCCTGAGGGCGGAGGGGATCGACACCTGGATCGGGTCTCGTCGAGAGCCCGTGGGCAACTTCGAGGTCGCCTGCCTGCAGGACGACGTCGAGCGGATCCGCGCGATCATCGCTGCCGTCGATCCTGACGCGGCTCCGCTGACCGTCGGCCGCTGACGCGGGTCATCCGCAGACGCGAAAGCCCCCGCCTCCCGTGAGGGAGGCGGGGGCTTCGTCAAACGCGGCTGAGCCGCGTCAGAGTCAGAGCGGGCGGATGTTGGCCGCCTGCAGGCCCTTCTGGCCCTGCTCGACGTCGAACTCCACCTTCTGGCCCTCATCGAGCGAGCGGAAGCCCGAGGCTGCGATCGCGCTGAAGTGCGCGAACAGGTCCTCGCCGCCGCCGTCGGGAGCGATGAAGCCGAAGCCCTTGTCAGCGTTGAACCACTTAACGGTGCCTGTAGCCATGATGTTTCTCCTCTGGTCGTGCGCACGCGACGTTCGCGTGCGACTGGTGTCGCGATCACCTCAACCTGGGAGAAGAACGAGAGGCCTCGATAAACGAGGGTCTTGCATTCGAATCTGCGGCGTGACGGTATTGCAACTACTGACGACCGTACCACCTAGTGCGAAGCTTTCGGACTCAGGCGTACCAGGCGCGCCGTGGAGCTCTCGTCGAGCTCGGCGAGATCGCCCCGTGACCGTACGAAGTCCGAGAACGAGCGGAACCCGAGCGCCTTCTCGTTGAACGACGGGTCCATCCGCTTCATCTGGCTCTTGACCGCCGAGCTGTGCAGCCAGTCGGCGTCGTCCTTCTCGTGGCCCAAACGCAAGGCACGCTCCAGCAGCCGGGTCGCGACCTTCTGGGCGTCCTCCGGCTCCGGCTCGTGCTCTGCACGGTCGTCAAACCCGGGCTCGGCGAAGAGCGGGACCGTGGCCGTGGGCTTGCGTGAGTCGCGCTTGGCGCCCGTCCCGCTCGGCTCCGTCTCCGCGGCCGAGACGTCGTCCGAGGCGGTGTCCGGCTTGGCAGGACGCTCACCCGAGCGCCTCCGCGAGGGGGAGCGGGCCGACTTCTTCGCTGCCGGCTCCGGCTCGGGGGCCGGCTCGACGCCGGGCAGCGCGTCGTACGTCACCATCTCGTCGCACGCCGCCGCGAGGGACTTGCTGGTGGAGCCGGCGACGCCGACACCGACGACGTACCGGCCGAGCCGCCGGCACCGCTGCGCGAGCGCGATGTAGTCGGAATCACCTGCGACGATCACCACATGCGTGAGGTCGGGCAGCCGGAACATGTCCTCGACCGCGTCGACGGCGAGCCTGATGTCGGCGCCGTTCTTGCCGTACGCGGCCGCCGGGAACAGCTGGACCAGGTCGACGGCGCGGCTGACGAGCTGGCCGCGATACTCGGCGTTGACCGGCGCGGACCAGTCCGCATAGGCGCGGGTCAGGACGAGCGTCCCGAACGACGAGGCGAAGTCGATGATCGCGCCGACGTCGACCGTGGCGCGGGCGAGCTTCTCGGCGACGTCGGGGTCGGCGTCACGCTCGGTCGTCGAGAACGCGCGCGCCTTGTCCCTCTGGAACTGGTTGCGTCCGTTCACCTGGTCGTACCGCGAGATCACGATGTTGTCGAAGTCGAGGTACACGGCGACGCGTGTGTCGCCAGGGTCAGCCATGACTGCTCTTCTCGGTAGGGGCACTGGGCTGTCTCCAGTCTGCCGGACCGGCCGCGCACGCGGGTGGGATGATCGGCGCATGAGCGAGACCAAGGTCGGGGTGCTGGGTGCCCGAGGGCGCATGGGGTCGGAGTCCGTACGAGCGATCGAAGCGGCCGAGGGGCTCACCCTCGCCGCGGCGATCGATGCCGACGACCCGTTGGACCTCCTCGTCGACGCGGGTGTCGAGGTCGTCGTGGACTTCACCAGCCCGGACGTCGTGATGGACAACCTGCGCTTCTGCGTCGCCAACGGCATCCACTCCGTCGTCGGGACGTCAGGGTTCGACGACGCGCGCCTTGCCGAGGTCCGCGAGCTCGCGGCGCAGTCGCCCGAGGTCGGGGTGCTCATCGTGCCGAACTTCTCGATCGGGGCCGTGCTGATGATGCGGTTCGCGCAGATCGCCGCGCCGTACTTCGAGTCAGTCGAGATCGTCGAGCTGCACCACCCTGACAAGGTCGACGCGCCGTCCGGCACGGCGACACGGACGGCCGAGCTCGTCGCCGAGGCGCGTCGGGCCGCGGGGTCGGCGCCGGTGCCCGACGCGACGACGGCCGACCCGCTCGGGGCGCGGGGCGCGGTGGTGGACGGCATCCACGTGCACGCCGTACGGGCGCGTGGGCTCGTCGCCCACCAGGAGGTGCTCTTCGGTGATCCCGGCGAGACGCTGACGATCCGCCACGACTCGGTGCACCGCGGGTCGTTCATGCCGGGCGTCGTCGCCGGAGTGCGTGGCGTCGCCGCGCACCCGGGGGTCACCGTCGGGCTCGACGGCATCCTCGGCCTCGCCTGACGGCACACCCCGGATCCGTCCGCGTTGTGAAAGCAACCTGACCGAATTCGGGACGCGATTCGGTCAGGTTGCTTTCACAACGCGGACGCGGACGGCGTCAGAGCAGGCGTACGAGGGCGGCCGCGAGGGCGGCTGCGCCCACGACGACGAGGAACGGCGCCCGTACGACCAGGAGCAGCACCGCGACACCGAGCCCGACCACCCGTGCGTCCAGCACGAGCGACTGCCCGTCGCCGAACACCTGCACCGCGATCAGCGCACCGAGCAGCCCGACCGGGATGAGCGCCGCGACACGGACGGTCAGCGGATGCTCGAGGGCACGGTCGGGTATGGAGAGCCCGGCGAGCTTGAGTCCGTAGCACGCGAGCGACGCCGCGATGATGGCCCACCAGATCACGACTCGCCCCTCTCGTGGTGATCGTGGTGGTGCGGCTCCTCGGGGTGCTCGAGCGCGTCGGTGATCTCGGCGTCGGTGCTGCGACGGGTGATCCAGATCCCGAGGGCGACGGCGACGGCACCGCCGATGATGATCGGCGCGCCTGCGGGGGAGAGCGGCACCGTGCCGATGGCCACGAGCGCGCCGACGATCGCGACCGTGCGCTGCGGCCACGCCGTCAGCCGGGGCCACAGCAGCGCCAGGAACGCGGCGCCCACGGCGGCATCGAGCCCGTACGTCCGGGGGTCGCCGAGAGCGTTTCCGGCGAGGGCGCCGACGAACGTCATGAGGTTCCAGAGGATGAAAATCGAGACGCCCGTGACGTAGAAGCCGATCCGAGCGTGCCGGTCGGTCGTGCGGGCGACACCCATCGCGGTGGACTCGTCGATGACGATCTGCGCCGAGAGCAGTCGCCGCCAGCCGTGCACCCGCAGCCGCGGCGCCAGTCCGAGCCCGTAGAAGCTGTTGCGGCTGCCGAGGAGGACCGCGGTGACCGCGCCGGTGAACGGGTTGCCGCCCGAGGCCACCACACCCGCGAACGCGAACTGTGACGCCCCGCTGAACATCAGCAGCGACAGCACGCACGTCTGGAGGACCGTCAGCCCCGAGGCCGTCCCGATCGCGCCGAAGCTGATCCCGTAAGCACCCGTGGCCAGGCCGACCCCGAGCGAGTCGATGACGACGCTGCGGTCGCTGGGCGCGGGCGCCTCAGCCGACATGTCGTGCGTGCCAGTCCAGGAGCGGGGTCAATGCCCGCCAGTCGTCGGCGACCCGCGTGGCGAGTCCGGGGGTGCCCATCCACTCGGGCGTGCCGTACCAGCGCATGAGCGTGAGCGTGTTGTGCCGCAGGAGCTCGATGCGGGGATGCTCCGCGGACCAGCCGCGCGGCTGGGTCTTGACGCGGTCGCCGCCGAGCTCGAACCCGTCGGCGGTGAGCCGGCCGAGCAGCCGCTCGAGCTCGGCACCCTTGCGCGTGTCGTCGACCGCCGTACGGAAGCGGTGCTTGCGCTCGGCGGTCGCGTCGTACCAGCCGGCTCCGACCCGCAGCCCCGACGCGTCGATCTGGACGTAGTAGCCGGTGGCCGGCTCGGTCGCGACGAAGGCGCCCTGATGGGTCTTGTAAGGGGTCTTGTCGGCGCTGAACCGCACGTCACGGTATGGCCGGAACACCTTGGCCGCACCGAACTCGTCGGCGAGCGCGGCGGTGAGTGCCAGCATCGGGCGCCGCACCAGCGTGTCGTAGTCGTCCTTGTGGGCGGTCCAGAACGTGCGGGAGTTGTCGTTCTCGAGGTCCTCGTAGAAGTCGGCGGCGGCGACGGTGAAGCCGACCGGCACGTGGTCGGTGTCAGTCACCGTCCTCGTCACCGCCCAGCATCGTGTGCAGGCGGACCTGCCTGAGGAGAACGACCCCGTCGCCCACCGGGTCGACCTCGCGGTGCGCGCCGTCAGGCGCCCATCCGGTGCCGGTGACGAACCCGCGCATCGCGTCGTCGGAGGCGTCGAGCCACATCGTCGCCCGGACGAACCGGTCGGCACGCAGCGTGTCGGCGCAGGCCTGCAGGAGCCGTGAGCCGTGGCCGGCGCCGCGGCGGGCGGGGGAGACCGTCAGCTCGCTGACCTCGCCGTCGGCGACCGGGTCGGCATCGTCGTCGCTCGAGGGCCCCGTGACGGCGAACCCGCGTACGGTGCTGTGCTCGAGCGCGACGAGGACCCGGTTGCGGGCGTCGCCGGGCTTGTCGAGCGAGGCGACCCACTTCTCCTCGAACAGGGCGGGGACGATCTGCGCGACGATCTCCGGCGGCAGCACCGGGCCGTATCGCTCCCGCCACGCGTCGGCCTGTAGGGAGGCGATCGCGGGGGCGTCGGCGCGCCACGCGACCCGGACACTGGTGTCGGCGGTAGTCACTGCTCGATTGTGTCAGGTCGGTGTCGTAGCGTGAGAACGTGCGCGCCTACCTCGACCTCGTTCAACGGATCCTCGACGACGGCGTCCGCAAGGACGACCGTACGGGCACCGGCACGCTCAGCGTGTTCGGCCACCAGATGCGGTTCGACCTGCGTGAAGGCTTCCCGCTGGTCACCACCAAGAAGGTCCACGTGAAGTCCGTCGTGGCCGAGCTCCTGTGGTTCATCGCGGGCAGCACCAACACCGCCTATCTCAAAGAGAACGGCGTCTCGATCTGGGACGAGTGGGCAGACGAGCAGGGTGAGCTGGGCCCGATCTACGGCTACCAGTGGCGCTCGTGGCCGGCTCCGGGCGGGCGGCACGTCGACCAGCTCCAGGGCGTGATCGACGCCCTCGTCGGCGATCCCGACTCGCGTCGCCACATCGTGAGCGCCTGGAACGTCGCCGACCTGCCCGACATGGCGCTGGCGCCGTGCCACACGATGTTCCAGTTCTACGTCGCGCCGGGGGAGGACGGCGGGCCCGGTCGCCTGTCGTGCCAGCTCTACCAGCGCTCGGGTGACGTGTTCCTCGGCGTCCCGTTCAACATCGCCTCGTACGCCCTGCTGACCCACATGGTGGCTCAGGTGACCGGGCTCGAGGTGGGCGACTTCGTCCACACGCTCGGCGACGCGCACCTCTATCTCAACCACCTCGACCAGGCCCGCGAGCAGCTGTCGCGCGAGCCTCGGCCGCTCCCGCAGCTCGAGCTCGACCCCGGTGTCACCTCGATCGACGGCTTCACGCTCGACTCGGTCAAGCTCGCCGGCTACGACCCTCACCCGGGCATCAAGGCGCCCATCGCCGTATGACCCCTCGCGATCTGGGCGCGCAGCGCCACGCCCGCATCACGCTCGTCGCCGCCGTCGGCACCAACGGCGTCATCGGGCGCGACGGCGACCTGCCGTGGCCACGCACCGGCGACCTCAAGCAGTTCAAGGCCCTTACGACCGGCCACGTGCTCGTGATGGGGCGCAAGACCTACGACTCGATCGGGCGCCCGCTGCCCGACCGCACGTCCGTCGTCATCACCCGCCGTACGGGCTGGAAGGGGCCGGACGACGTGGTCGTCAGCAACGACGTCGACGGGGCTCTCGACCTCGCCGCTCAGCTCGGCGGCGAGGTGTTCGTCATCGGCGGCGAGCAGATCTACAGGCAGACGCTCGACCAGGCCGACCGGATGGTGCTGACCCTCGTCGACGCGGCCCCTGAGGGCGATGCGTGGTTCCCCGAGGTGGACTGGTCGCAGTGGTGCGAGATCGACGCGATCCCCTACGACGGCTACCGGATCGCGACGTACGAGCGGGTGTGACACAGGTCACAATACGTGGCTCGTGATCGGCCGTAACGCCGTTCTGGCTTCGGGCGATGTTCTGAGTGTCCCGGTGCTGCCCGGGCCCCCGAACGGGCAGCACCGGGACATTCCATGTCCGGGTTCGCTGGTTTGACCGGCCCCACAGTCCGTCCCGCCCAAGCGGTAGCGTGGGACATATGACCTCTCCGCTCGCCAGACCTGAGGCCCCGTTCGGCCGGGTGCTGACCGCCATGGTGACGCCGTTCACCCCGGACGGCGCCCTCGACCTCGACGCCGCCAAGAAGTTGGCGACCTACCTCGTCGACGAAGGCTCCGACGGCATCGTGGTGAGCGGGACGACCGGCGAGTCGCCCACCACCAACCCCGAAGAGGACGGCCGCCTGCTGGCCGCGGTCCTCGAGGCGGTCGGTGACCGCGCCTCCGTCGTCGCCGGCGTCGGCAACAACGACACGCAGGCGTCGGCGCGGCTGGCCCGCCAGGCTGCCGAGCTGGGTGCCCACGGCATGCTGCTCGTGTCGCCCTACTACAACAAGCCGCCGCAGGCCGGCCTCGTTCGCCACTTCACGACCGTGGCCGATGCGGGCGAAGGCGTCCCGGTGATGCTTTACGACATCCCGGGCCGTGCCGTCGTCCGCATCGCGCCCGAGACCTACGCGGAGATCGCGCAGCACGAGGCGATCGTCGCGGTCAAGGACGCGGTCGGCGATCTCGCCTCCGGGGTGCGCCTCATGCGCGAGACCGGTCTCGCCTGGTATTCCGGCGACGACCCGCTCAACCTCGCCTGGCTCGCGTACGGCGCCGCCGGTGTCGTCTCGGTCGTCAGCCACGTCGCTGCCTCGCAGTACGCCTCGATGGTGAGGGCGGTCGATGACGGCCGCCTCGTCGACGCCCGTACGATCAACGACGAGCTCCTCGACGTCGTCGCCACGATCATGTCGCCGACCTCGCAGGGCGCGATCATGGCCAAGGCGGCGATGCAGCTGCTCGGTGTGATCCAGAACCGCACGACCCGCTCCCCGTACGTGGACGCGACCGACGAGCAGGTGGCGACGCTGGCCCAGGTGCTCCGTGACGCCACTCTGCTGAAGGACTGATCGATGAGCCATCCCCATCCCGAGCTCGGCGCCCCGCCGGAGCTGCCCGCCGACGGCCTGCGCGTGATCGCGCTCGGTGGCCTCGGAGAGATCGGGCGCAACATGACCGTCTTCGAGCACGCCGGCAAGCTGCTCGTCGTCGACTGCGGCGTCCTGTTCCCCGAGGACCACCAGCCCGGCGTCGACCTGATCCTCCCCGACTTCGCGCCGATCCGGGACCGCCTCGACGACATCGTCGCGATCGTGCTGACCCACGGCCACGAGGATCACATCGGCGGCGTCCCCTACCTTCTCCGTGAGCGCAGCAACATTCCTCTGGTCGGCTCCAAGCTCACGCTGGCGCTCGTCGACTCCAAGCTCCGCGAGCACCGGATCAAGGACGTGCCGAAGTACGTCGTCGCCGAGGACGAGACGCTCTCGATGGAGCCGTTCGACCTCGAGTTCGTGGCGGTCAACCACTCGATCCCCGACGCGCTCGCCGTCGCCATCCGTACGGCCGCCGGCCTGGTGATCCACACCGGCGACTTCAAGATGGACCAGCTCCCGCTCGACGGGCGCATCACCGACCTGCGGGCGTTCGCGAGGCTCGGTGAGGAGGGGGTGGACCTGTTCCTCACCGACTCGACGAATGCTGACGTGCAGGGGTTCACCACCACCGAGCGCGACATCTCGCCGGTGCTCGACCGCGTCTTCGCGCAGAGCCAGCAGCGGATCATCACGGCGTGCTTCGCCTCGCACGTGCACCGCGTCCAGCAGATCCTCGACGCCGCGGTGAAGCACGGACGCAAGGTCGCCTACATCGGCCGGTCGATGATCCGCAACATGCAGATTGCGCGCGACCTCGGCTACCTCCACGTGCCGGACGGCGTGATCGTCGACGGGCGCAAGGTCTCCGAGTACCGCCCCGAGGAGCTCGTTCTCGTCTCGACGGGGTCGCAGGGCGAGCCGATGGCCGCGTTGTCGCGCATCGCCGCGAACTCGCACGACTCGGTCCGCATCGAGCCCGGTGACACCGTCGTGCTCGCGAGCTCGCTGATCCCTGGCAACGAGAACGCGGTCTACCGCGTGATCGACGGACTGATCCGGCTCGGCGCGAACGTGGTCCACAAGGGCAACGCGCTCGTGCACGTCTCCGGTCACGCGTCCGCAGGCGAGCTGCTCTACTGCTACAACATCGTCAAGCCGAGCAACGTCATGCCCGTGCACGGCGAGATGCGTCACCTCCACGCCAACGCGGCGCTGGCGCGTGCGACGGGCGTCGAGCCCGACCGCGTCGTGATCGCGGAGGACGGCTTCGTCGTCGACCTCATCGACGGACGGGCGCGCGTCACCGGCAAGGTCGACTGTGGCTACATCTACGTCGACGGCTCGTCGGTCGGCGACATCACCGAGTCCGAGCTCAAGGATCGCCGGATCCTCGGCGAGGAGGGCTTCATCTCGGTCATGGTCGTCATCGACTCGTCGACCGGCAAGCTGGTCAGCGGCCCGGAGATCCAGGCGCGGGGGTTCGCCGAGGACGACTCGGTGTTCCAGGCGATCGTGCCCCAGATCGAGCAGGCGCTCGCGAGCGCCGTTGCCGACGGGACGTACGACACCCACCAGCTCCAGCAGATCATCCGCCGTACGGTCGGCCGCTGGGTCTCGGGCGCGCACCGGCGTCGCCCGATGATCGTGCCCGTGGTCCTGGAGGCCTGAGCCTCCGCTCTCTGACGTCATACGTTCCGTGGTCCAGGGGCCACGGAACGTATGACGTTGCGGGGGAGCGTCACGTCGCGGGCGCCTCACACGGGGGCGTACGAGGCTGTGCGAGGACGGTTACGGACCCGCCACCCGCAGGGCAACGGGCCGGAAACACGGCGTTCGTAGCGTCCTGGGTACGGTGTCCGGCATCCGGCCGGGCCCCTCCGCCTCCAGGAGCCCGTCATGGCGCTGCCCACCCTCGGCACCGAGCCGAGCACCACGCCCGCGAGCACGACGACCTCCCCGGTACGCCGTCGTACCGGCCGCTGGATCGACCACTGGGACCCTGAGGACGCGGAGTTCTGGGAGGGTACGGGGCGCCCGGTCGCCCGCCGGAACCTGATCGTCTCGATCCTCGCCGAGCACCTCGGGTTCTCCGTGTGGATGCTCTGGAGCATCGTCGCGGTGAACCTCAACGCCGCCGGCTTCTCGCTCACGAACTCGCAGCTGCTGTGGCTCGTCGCCGTGCCGAGTCTCGTGGGGGCGACGCTGCGCCTCCCGTACACGTTCGCGGTCGGGCTCTTCGGGGGCCGCAACTTCACGATTGTCTCGGCGCTGCTGCTGCTGATCCCGACGACCGGGCTCGCGATCGTCGTCCAGCGGCCCGACACCCCGTTCTGGGTCCTGCTGCTGGTTGCGTCCACGGCGGGCTTCGGCGGCGGCAACTTCGCGTCGTCGATGACGAACATCTCGTACTTCTACCCCGAGAAGGAGAAGGGCTGGGCCCTCGGGCTCAACGCGGCCGGCGGCAACATCGGCGTCGCGGTCGTCCAGGCGCCCTTCGTCGTCACAGCGGTCGTCACCGCCGGCGGAGGGCTCGTGCTCTGGCGGGCCGGTCTGATGTGGGTCCCGCTGATCTTGCTCGCCGCGTTCCTCGCGTGGAAGGCGATGGACAACCTCAGCACCGCCCAAGCCGACTTCTCGACCTCCGCGGCGGCTGCGAAGCGCCCGCACACCTGGGTGATGGCCTTCCTCTACATCGGCACGTTCGGCTCGTTCATGGGGTACGCGGCGGCGTTCCCAATGCTCATCAAGATGGAGTTCGCCGACGTGAACCCGACGTCCTGGGCGTTTCTCGGCGCGCTCGTCGGGTCGCTGGCCCGGCCGTTCGGCGGGCGCCTGTCCGACCGGGTCGGCGGTGCGGCCGTGACGGCGGCGAGCTTCGTGGTGATGGGCGTCGGCGTGCTCGCCGCGATCTTCGCGCTGCGGGCCGGTTCCTTCGCGTTCTTCCTGGCCTCGTTCCTGGTGCTGTTCGTCGCGACCGGCGTCAGCAACGGCTCGACGTACCGGATGATCCCTGCGATCTTCCGCGCGACCGCCACCGAAGGAGCGGAGGGCACGCTGCGGGCCAAGCGCGAGGCGGCGGCCGCGATCGGCATCATCTCGGCGGTCGGCGCGTTCGGCGGGTTCTTCGTCCCGCGCGTCTACTCGTGGGCGTCTGAGGCGACGGGCTCGATCGAGCCGGCGATGTTCGTGTACGTGGGGGTGTACGCGGCGATGCTCGCCGTCACGTGGTGCGCCTACCTGCGGCCGGGAGCCGCGATGGCGAAGGCACACGTGTGACCAGCACCGCTGCGTCAACAGACACCCACTGCCCGTACTGCGCACTCCAGTGCGCGATGCGGCTGGCTCCCGAGGCGAGCGGCGACCTGGCCGCCTCGCCTCGGGAGTTCCCGACCAACCGGGGCGGGATGTGCCAGAAGGGCTGGACGAGCGCTGACCTCCTCCGTACGCCCGACCGGATCACCGCACCGCTGCGTCGTACCGCCGACGGCCGCTACGAGGAGGTCTCCTGGGACGACGCGCTCGACGAGATCGCGGCACGCGTGACCGCACTCCAGCAGGCCCACGGACGGGACGCGATCGCGGTCTTCGGTGGGGGAGGGCTGACCAACGAGAAGGCCTACGCGCTCGGCAAGTTCGCCCGCACGGTGCTGCGGACGCGGTTCATCGACTACAACGGCCGCTTCTGCATGTCGTCGGCGGTCGCAGCCGGCAACCGCGCCTTCGGGATCGATCGCGGCCTTCCGTTCCCGCTGGAGGACCTCAACGCTGCCGACGCGGTGCTGCTGCTCGGGAGCAACCTCGCGGACACGATGCCGCCGGCGGTGCAGCACCTGTCCCATGCACGTGCGCAAGGTGGGCTCGTCGTCGTCGACCCGCGGCGCAGTGCGACCGCACGCCTGACCGACGACGGTGCCGGAGAGCACCTCGCGCTCGTCCCCGGGACGGACCTGACGCTGCTCCTCGGGCTGACCCATGTCGTGCTCGCCGAGGGTCTCGCGGACGCGGCGTATCTGGACGACCGTACGAACGGCCTCGACGACGTCCGGCGCAGCGTCGCCGCGTGGTGGCCGGAGCGCGTCGCGTCGGCCACCGGCATCGACGAGGGGCGCCTGCGCCGGATCGCGCGGCGCCTCGCGGCGGCCGCCCCGTGCCACGGCGGCGCAGGCGCGTACGTGCTGACCGGACGCGGCGCCGAGCAGCACACGGACGGTACGGACACGGTGACCGCGGCGATCAACCTCGCGCTGTGCCTCGGCCTGCCGGCGCGGGTCGGGAGCGGGTACGGCTGCATCACGGGGCAGGGGAACGGCCAGGGTGGGCGCGAGCACGGGCAGAAGTCGGATCAGCTGCCCGGTTACCGGATGATCGACGACCCTGCGGCGCGGGCGCACGTGGCCGAGGTCTGGGGCGTCGACCCCGACTCGCTGCCGGGCAAGGGCGTGCCTGCCGTCGAGCTGCTGATGGGCCTCGGCACGGATGACGGCCCGAGGGCGCTGTTCGTCCACGGGTCCAACCTCGTGGTCAGCGCCCCCGACGCGCGGACTGTGACCGACCGGCTGCGGGCGCTCGACCTGCTGGTGGTCTGCGACTTCGTGCCGTCGGAGACCGCGATGCTGGCCGACTTCGTGCTGCCGACGACGCAGTGGGCGGAGGAGGAGGGCACGATGACGAGCCTCGAGGGCCGGGTGATCCGTCGCCGGGCCGCCGTGACGCCACCGCCGGGGGTGCGCAGCGAGCTCGAGATCCTGGCCGGGTTGGGGGCGCGGCTCGGGGCCACGGTGTCGCTGCCGACCGACCCGCGCGAGGTGTACGACGAGCTACGGCGCGCGTCGGCCGGGGGGCGTGCCGACTACGCCGGCATCTCGTACGACCGGTTGGACGCGGGCGAGGCGCTGTTCTGGCCGTGCCCCGATGAGGCCCATCCGGGCACGCCGCGGCTGTTCGCGGACGGCTTCGCCCATGTGGACGGCCGGGCACGGATGGTGGCGGTCGAGCCGACTGGGCGGGTGGACGACCTGACGCGCGCCGCTCCGCTGTTCCTCGTGACCGGGCGGGTGCTCCAGCACTACCAGTCCGGCGCCCAGACCCGCCGCGTCGCGCGCCTGCGGGACGCGGCGCCCGCGGCGTACGTCGAGCTCCATCCGCTGCTCGCCGCGCGGCTCGGCATCGAGGGCGTGGAGGAGATCCGGGTGACGTCGAGTCGCGGCTCGATGGTCGCGCAGGCGCGGATCAGCGCGGACATCCGGCCGGACACGGTGTTCGCCCCGTTCCACTTCGCGGGGCTCGAGCGGGTCAACAGTGTCACCAGCGCGGCCACCGACCCGATCTCGGGGATGCCGGAGTTCAAGGTGTCCGCCGTGACCGTCGAGGCAGCACAGTGACGCGCGAGCGGGTGGTGGTCGTCGGGGCCGGCATGGTCGGCACCCGATTCGCCGAGGAGCTCGCACGCGCCGACCGCGAGGGACGGTTCGACGTGCTGGTGCTGGGGGAGGAGGAGTACGAGCCGTACAACCGGATCCTGCTCACCGAGCTCGTCGCCGGGCGCGCGGAGCTCGCGAGCCTCGTGCTGCCGCGGCCGGCCGGGGTGACCGTACGGCTCGGCGCGCGGGTGGACGGGATCGACCGTGGCGCCCGTACGGTGTGGGTGGACGGCGAGCCCATCCCGTACGACCACCTCGTCCTGGCGACCGGCGCGCGGGCGCGGGTGCTGCGCGTCCCGGGCCTCGACGGCGCTCCGGGCGACCCGCTGCCCGGTGGCGTCTTCGCGCTGCGCTCGGTCGACGACGCCCGCGGCATCACCGCCGCCGCGCTCAACGCCCGGCGTGCCGTCGTCGTCGGGGGCGGTCCGCTCGGTGTCGAGGTCGCCTGCGGGATGCGGCTGCGGGGAGTCGCGGTGGAGGTGATCTCGTTCGCGGGGCACCTCCTCGACCGCGACCTCGACCCCGCGCCCGGCCGGCTGCTCGCCGACGCGGTCTCCGACCTCGGCATCACGTTCCACGGCAACGCCGCGCTCGCGGGCGTGACCTGCGCTCCTCCACGATTTGACGGGTTGTCCCCCCAATCGGTGCCCTCAACCGGTGGA
Source organism: Mumia sp. ZJ1417 (assembly GCF_014127285.1). Lineage (GTDB taxonomy): Bacteria > Actinomycetota > Actinomycetes > Propionibacteriales > Nocardioidaceae > Mumia. The sequence continues at coordinate 2,510,602 of NZ_CP059901.1, read as the reverse complement.
GAACCCGTCAAATCGTGGAGGGGACGAGGCGGCCACGTGGAGGCGGTGGTGCTCGACGACGGTCGTACGCTCGCGGCTGACCTCGTCGTCCTCGCGGCCGGGGCTGTCCCCGAGACCGCCCTCGCGGGTGCCGCCGGACTCGAGGTCGCCCACGGGATCGTCGTCGGCGACGACCTGACGACCACATACGACCCGGCGATCCACGCGATCGGCGACTGCGCGCAGACGCCGTCGGGGGTCTCAGGGCTCGTCGCACCCGGGTGGGAGCAGGCCCGCGCACTCGCTCGGCGGCTCACCGACGGCGGCACCGCGGCCGACCCTGCACCCGTGGTCGTCGACGGCGCCGCCATGCGCCTCAAGGCGGCCGGGCTCAGCCTCGTCGCGATGGGGCGGAAGGCGTCTTGCGCCGACGGGGCGCGGGTGCTGACGATGAGCGACCCGTACGCGCGCCGCTACGTGGAGGTCGTCCTCGACGGCGACGAGCTGGTCGGGATGACCTGCCTCGGAGCCGCCGAGCTCGCAGCGTCGCTGAGCGTCCAGTACGGGCGGCCGGGCGTCGTCCCGCTCGACCCGCTGCAGCTCCTCGCGCCGAGCGCCGGGCAGGCCGACGCCGCCGCCGGGTCGCCCACCACGATGCCGGGCAGCACGACGGTGTGCCGCTGCAACGGCGTGACCAAGCGTGACCTGGTCGCGGCGTGGGACGGCGGGGCGTGCTCCGTCGACGCGCTCGCGGCCACCACGCGCGCGACCACCGGCTGCGGGGGCTGCGTGTCGCTCGTGCGTGGGATCGCGGACTGGCTGGTGGTCTCGACAGGCTCGACCGCCGGTGAGGGCGGCTCGACCGGCGGTGAGGGAGTCTCGACCGGCGGTGAGGGCGGCTCACAGACCGCCACGCCCTCGCGTGAGCCCGTTGTGAAGGGTGCGTAACCCGATGAGTCAGGACCCGAAACACCCCGTTCCTACGGTGATCGACATGGGCTCCGCCACCGACTCCGCCACACGCAAGCGCCTCGTCGTCGTCGGTGCCGGCATGGTCGCGCACCGCCTGGTGGAGGCGCTCGTCGGTCGCGGCGGTGCCGACACCTGGACCATCGACGTCTTCGGCGAGGAGAGCCGGCCCCCGTACGACCGGGTGGCGCTGACGTCGTTCTTCTCCGACCGCGACCCCGACGACCTCGTCCTCGGCGACCCGTCGCTGTGGGCGACCGACGGCATCCGGCTCCACCGCGGTGTGAGGGTGACCGCGGTGGACAAGGACGCCCGTACGGTCACCGCCCGCGGCCGGGCGTACCCGTACGACGCGCTGGTGCTCGCAACCGGCTCGTACGCGATGGTGCCGCCGGTCGAGGGCAAGGACACCCCCGGGTGCTTCGTCTATCGCACGGTCGACGACGTCGCTGAGCTGCGTGCGTACGTCAACGAGCTCGCCGCGCGCCTCGACCGGCCCGTACGCGGCGCCGTCGTCGGCGGCGGGCTCCTCGGCCTCGAGGCCGCGGGCGCGCTCCGGGCGCTCGGTGCGGACTCCACGGTTGTCGAGTTCGCGCCGTGGCTGATGCCGATGCAGGTCGACGAGGCCGGCGGACGGACGCTGCGACGGATCATCGAGCAGCTGGGGGTCGAGGTCCGCACCTCGACGGCGACCTCACGTATCCGAGTCGGCCGCAGCGGCACCGTTCGTGCGATGGACTTCGCCGACGGGGGAGGCAGCATCGACGCCGACGTCGTCGTGTTCGCCACCGGCGTCCGCCCACGGGACGAGCTTGCCCGGGCGATGGGTCTCGCGATCGGCGAGCGCGGGGGAGTGGCGTGCGACGACGCGTGCCGTACGGACGACCCGCACGTGTTCGCGATCGGTGAGGTCGCGCACATCGGAGGTCGCACGTGGGGTCTCGTTGGCCCTGGCTACGCGATGGCCGAGGTGATCGCGGACCGGCTGCTCGGCGGGGACGCGACGTTCACCGGCGGCGACCTCTCGACCAAGCTCAAGCTGCTCGGCGTCGACGTCGCGAGCTTCGGCGACGCGTTCGCGGGCACAGAGGGCAGCCTCGAGGTCGTGTACGCGGACCCGGTCGGCGGCGTCTACAAGAAGCTCGTGATGTCCGACGACGCCAAGACGCTGCTCGGCGGCATCCTCGTCGGCGACGCGGAGGCGTACGCGTCGCTGCGGCCGATGGTCGGCAGCGAGCTCGGGGGCGACCCGACGGCGTGGCTGGTGCCGGACGGCGTGACGCCGGTGTCCGGTGGGTCGCTGCCCGACGCTGCGGCGGTGTGCTCGTGCAACAACGTGACCGCGGGAGCGATCCGGTGCGCGGTGCGGGGGGAGGCCAATGGTGAGCCCTGCCACGACCTCGGCACGCTCAAGGGCTGCACGAAGGCCGGTACGAGCTGCGGATCGTGCCTTCCGCTCGTCAAGAAGCTGCTCGACGAGGAGTTGACCGCCGCCGGCATCGCGACCTCGAACGCGCTGTGCGAGCACTTCGCGATGAGCCGTGCGCAGCTCTTCGACGTCGTACGGGTCACCGGCATCCGTACGTTCTCCGAGCTCGTCGCCGCCCACGGCACCGGGCGTGGCTGCGACATCTGCCGTCCCGTCGTGGCGTCGATCCTCGCCTCGCTGGAGACCGGGCACGTCCTCGACGGCGAGGCGGCGGCGCTGCAGGACACCAACGACCACGTGATGGCCAACATGCAGAAGGACGGGACGTACTCCGTCGTCCCGCGCATCCCCGGCGGCGAGGTAACGCCCGAGGGACTGATCGCGATCGGGCAGGTCGCCGCGGACTTCGGGCTCTACACGAAGATCACCGGCGGCCAGCGGATCGACCTGTTCGGCGCGCGGATCGAGCAGCTCCCGGCGATCTGGAGGCGGCTCGTCGACGCGGGGTTCGAGTCCGGCCACGCGTACGGCAAGTCGCTGCGCACCGTGAAGTCGTGCGTCGGCTCGACGTGGTGCCGTTTCGGAGTGCAGGACTCCGTCGGACTCGCGATCGCTCTCGAGCTGCGCTATCGCGGGCTGCGTTCGCCGCACAAGATCAAGCTCGGCGTCTCCGGCTGCGCCCGCGAGTGTGCCGAGGCGCGCGGCAAGGACGTGGGCGTGATCGCGACGGAGAAGGGCTGGAACGTCTACGTGGGCGGCAACGGCGGCTTCACCCCGAGGCACGCGCAGCTGTTCGCCGAGGACCTCTCGACCGAGGAGCTCGTACGGACGGTCGACCGGTTCCTCATGTACTACATCCGCACCGCCGACCGGCTCCAGCGGACCGCCCCGTGGCTCGAAGCGGTCGAGGGCGGCCTGGATCACGTACGATCGGTGGTGCTCGACGACAGTCTCGGGATCGCCGCCGATCTCGACGCAGCGATGGCGGTGCACGTCGAGAAGTACGAGGACGAGTGGGCAGCGACGCTCGCCGATCCCGACAAGCTGCGCAAGTTCGCCAGCTTCGTCAACAGCCCCGACACCCCTGACCCGGACCTGGTCTACGTCGCCGAGCGCGGTCAACGCCGACCCGCCAATGCGCAGGAGCGCGCGACGCTGATCGCCGGGACGACGCTGGAGGTTCGCTCGTGAGTGCTGCGTCTCTGACCGAGCGCGAGGTCGCGACGTGGGTACGCGTCTGCGCGCTCGACGCGCTGTTCCCCGACCGCGGAGCGGCCGCGCTGGTCGACGGCCGGCAGGTCGCGCTGTTCCGGCTGGCGGGTGAGCCCGACGTCGTGCGCGCGATCGGGCACCGCGACCCGTACAGCGGGGCGAACGTGATGGCGCGCGGTCTGGTCGGCACGGTCGGCGACGTCCCGGTGGTGGTCTCGCCGATGCACAAGCAGCGGTTCCGGTTCGACGACGGCGCCGCGGTCGAAAACCCGGCGGTCTCGGTCGGCGTCTGGGCGACCCGTGTCGTCGACGGCGTCGTCGAGGTCGCCGCCACCCCGCTGCTCGAGCCGCGGCCGTCGTCGCTCGAGCCGCTTTCGTCGCTCGAGCTTGTCGAGACCACGCCTGTCGGGGTTTCGACTGGCTCAACCGTCGGTTCGTCCGCGGCCCCGCCGGCGCCATGACGCCTCTCGGTGCGGTCCTCTCCGGGACATCAGTCCTCGTCACCGCGCAGCGCCGTGCGGACGACCTGGCGATGGCGCTGGGCCGCAGGGGCGCCGTCGTCTCGGTCGCTTCGGCGCTGGGCGTGGAGTCGCAGATCGACGAGGACACCCTGCTGGAACGCACCCGCGAGCTCGTCGCGGATTCGGCGGACGTCGTCGTCGTGACGACCGGCATCGGGTTCCGCTCGTGGCTGGACACCGCCGAAGCCGCCGGACTGGGGGAGGCGCTGGTCGTCGCGCTCTCCCGTACGCGGCTGGTCGCGCGTGGCCCGAAGGCGCGCGGCGCGCTTCAGGCCGCCGGGCTCGTCCCCGACTGGGTCGCGGAGTCGGAGACGTCGGCCGAGATCGCGGACTTCCTCTGCACCGAAGGTGTTGCCGGCCAGCGGATCGTCGTGCAGCACCACGGTGCCGGCGACGACGGCCTCGAGGAGCGGCTACGCGCTGCGGGCGGGGAGCCGGTGGGGCTCGTCGTCTATCGCTGGGGTCCGCCGCCGGACCCCGATGCCGTCGTCGCCTCCGTACGCGACGCGGCCGCGGGAGCGTACGACGCCGTGGTCTTCACGTCCGCCCCGGGCGCTGCCGCATGGATCACGGCGGCGCGAGCGGCGGGTGTCCTGGAGGATGTCATCGCGCTCGGCCGTTCCGGCGTGCTGACCTCGGCGGCTGTCGGCCCGGTCACCGCGGAGCCGCTTCGTGTGGCGGGGCTCGACCCGATCATCCCGGACCGTGGGCGCCTCGGGTCCCTCGTACGCACGCTCATCATGCACCTCGGGGACGACCACGAAGCGACCCAGACCGCGGCTGGCGCGCTCCGGCTTCGCGCGCGGGCAGCGACGCTCGACCACGACGTCGTCGGCGTCTCACCCAGTGGGCTCGCGGTGCTGCGTTCGCTGGTCGCGGTGCCGGGTGCGGTCGTCTCACGCGAGGCGTTGCTGCGCGTGCTGCCGGGATGCTCGACCGACCCGCACACCGCCGAGGTCGCCGTCGCGAGACTGCGGGAGGCGTTCGGTGGGCGTCCGGTCGTGGAGACCGTGGTGAAGCGCGGCTACCGGATCAACCTCGACCAGGGAGGGCGGGCATGACGACGCTGGTGGCGTGCAGCCACGGCACGCGTGACCGCGCAGGGCAGGCAGCGATCGCGGGGCTCGTCGACGCGGTCGCCGGTGCGCTGCCGGGGCTCGCGGTCGCGCCGACGTTTGTCGACGTGCAGCACCCGCAGGTCGCGGAGGTCGTCACGGATACCGGTGGACCGACCGTCGTGGTTCCGTTGCTGCTGTCGTCGGGGTACCACGTCCACGTCGACATCGCCGCAGCCGTCGCGGAACGTGAGGACGTCGTGGCGGCGCCTGCGCTCGGTCCGGACCCGGTGCTCGCGGGGTTGCTCGCGAAACGCCTACGTCAGGCGGGCATGGGGACGAGCGACCGCGTCGTGCTCGCCGCCGCTGCCTCGTCGGACCCGCTGGCGCGCCGTGACACCGAGCGGGCGGCGGCGCTGCTTGCGACGGCGCTCGGCCGCCCTGTCGCGCTGGGGCACGTCGGCGCCGGTCGCGACACGGTGGCTGCCGTCGTGGCGGAGGAGCGTCGGCGGTACCCGTACGCGCGCGTCGCCGTCGCCTCGTACCTCCTCGCGCCCGGCTGGTTCCGTGACCGCCTCGACGAGGTCGGTGCCGATCTGGTGAGCGCCCCGCTGCTCGACGGCGCCGAGCCCGATGCGCGACTCACGGGCCTCGTCGTACGCCGCTTCCTCGACGCCCGCCCGCAGGCGTACGCACACGCGGCGTGACGCGGTCCGGGCGGCGTGAGGTCGTTGGTGTGATCGTGCCCGGGAACCTGTACGAGTTCGCTCGTGCACGTGTCGACGAATGGGACCCTGCTGGACCCGAGGATCGCGACCCAGAGGGTTCCCCGTTGACGCACGGGGGCAGGTGGCGGATCTGTCAGTCCATGGGCGCTACGTCGACCTGGTGACGCTGGAGATCTCGGCGCGGCTGTGGGCCGAACGCGTCACCGTCTCGCTGGATCCGTCGGTGGAGTGACCTTCAGTCGTGGTCGCGCATCCGCCCAGCCCGCCGCCGCCACGTGCGCTTGCCGTGCGGCGCAGCGCCCGCACCCCTAGCCTCACCCCTGACAACACGAGTCAGGGAGAGCCATGAGCGCGACTGACGCAGAGGCACCGTCGACGGCCAACAAGATGAGCCTCCCGACGCTCACCGCGATGGTGGTCGGCGGCATGGTCGGCGCGGGCGTGTTCTCGCTGCCGGCGCGGTTCGGCGTCGCGACGGGCATCCTCGGGTCGCTCATCGCGTGGGCGATCGCGGGTGCGGGCATGCTGATGCTGGCCTTCGTCTTCCAGAACCTCGCGATCCGCAAACCCAACCTCGACTCTGGTGTGTTCATCTACGCCAAGGCAGGGTTTGGCGACTATGCGGGTTTCAACTCCGCGATCGGGTTCTGGGCGAGTGCGGTCGCGGGCAACACGTTCTACTGGGTGTTCATCACCGCCACGCTCGGCGCGTTCTTCGACGGCTTCGGCGACGGCGACACGCTCCTCGCGGTGGCGCTGGGGACGGCGGGCGTGTGGTGCTTCCACTACCTGATCGCCCGCGGGGTGCGCGACGCGGCGATCATCAACCGGATCGTCACCGTCTTCAAGATCCTCCCGATCATCGTGTTCATCATCGTGCTGTTCGCGAACTTCGACGCGGGCGTGTTCGCCGACAACTGGACCGCGTACGGCTACGGCGACCTCGGCAACCTCGACGAGCAGGTCCGCAACACGATGATCATCACGACGTTCGTGTTCATCGGGATCGAGGGCGCGAGCGTCTACTCGCGCTACGCCAAGAAGCGCTCCGACGTCGGACGCGCGACGGTGCTCGGGTTCCTCAGCGTGCTGTCGCTGTTCGCGCTCGTCACGCTGTCCAGCTATTCGGTGATGCCGCAGCCGGAGCTCGCCGACACCCGCCAGCCCTCGATGGTCGGCGTCTTCGAGTCGGTCGTGGGCAACTGGGGCGAGGTCTTCATCAGCGCCGCGGTCATCGTGTCGGTGCTCGGGGCCTATCTCGCGTGGACCCTGATGGCCGCCGAGGTCATGTACATCCCGGCACGCAACGACGACTTCCCGCGGTTCCTCGGCCAGGAGAACGAGAAGGGCACCCCCATCACGGCGCTCGTTGTGACGTCGCTCGGCGTCCAGGCACTCCTCGCGCTCACCCTCGTCATCGAGGACGCGCTCAACTTCATGCTCGACCTGAGCACGAGCCTCGCGCTGCTGCCGTACCTCCTCGCCGCCGCGTACGCCCTCAAGCTCGGCCTGACGGGCGAGGCGTACGAGGGTGTCTCCGCCCGCACACGTCGTACGGAGACGATCGTCGCCGGTATCGCCACGGCGTACACGCTGTTCCTCTTCGACGCCGCCGGGCTCGAGTTCCTCCTGCTGTCGACGCTGATCCTCGCTCCGGCGACGCTCCTGTACGTCAAGGCGCGCACCGAGAACGGGCGCCGCCTGTTCACCCCCACCGAGATCGCGCTGTTCGTCCTCATCGTCGTCGGAGCGATCGCCGCTGTCACCGCGCTCTGGACCGGCCGCATCACCCTCTGACCTCCTCAGAAAGGCACCGCCATGACCGAAACGGCCCCCGCAGGCTCGTACGGAGTCCACTCCGAGGTCGGCCGGCTCCGCAAGGTGCTCGTCTGTCGTCCCGGGCTCGCGCACCGGCGGCTCACCCCGACGAACGCCGACGACCTGCTGTTCGACGACGTGATGTGGGTCGAGAACGCGCAGCGCGACCACGCCGACTTCGTCAACAAGCTCACGAACCGTGGCGTCGAGGTCGTCGAGCTGCACGACCTGCTCGCGCAGACGGTCGCCGTCCCCGAGGCACGTGACTGGCTGCTCGACCGCAAGATCGTCGCGAACGAGGTCGGGCTGGGGCTCCTCGACGGCACCCGGTCGTACCTCGAGACGCTCACCCCGGCGGCCCTCGCCGAGCTGCTGATCGGCGGCATGGCGACGGTGGACCTGCCCGAGGACTACCGGACCTCGTACCTGGCGATGGCGCGCGAGTCGACCGGCGTCCAGGAGTATCTGATGCCGCCACTGCCCAACACGCTCTACACCCGTGACACGACGTGCTGGCTGTACGGAGGAGTGACGCTCAACCCGTTGTTCTGGCCGGCACGGCACGACGAGACGCTGCTGATGAAGGCGATCTACGGGTTCCACCCGGACTTCGTCGGCTCGACCGTCTGGTGGGGTGACCCGGAGCTCGACTGGGGGCAGGCGACGTTCGAGGGCGGCGACATCATGCCCGTCGGCAACGGCGTCGTGCTCATGGGCATGAGCGAGCGCACCTCGCGGCACGCGATCACGCAGGTGGCGCAGGCGCTGTTCGCGCAGGGCGCGGCCGAGCGCGTCGTGGTCGCGGGGATGCCGAAGCTGCGCGCCGCGATGCACCTCGACACCGTCTTCACGTTCGCCGACCGCGACGTCGTCACGCTGTACCCGCGGATCATGGACGCCGTCCACACGTTCTCGCTCTTTCCGAGCGACACCGAGCCTGGCGTCGAGGTCGTCGACGAGGGGGAGGGGCGGTTCGTCGAGGTCGTCGCGCAGTCGCTCGGGCTGCCGGAGCTGCGGGTGATCGAGACCGGGGGCGACGTGTATGCGTCGGAGCGCCAGCAGTGGGACTCCGGCAACAACGCCGTCGCGCTCGAGCCCGGGGTCGTGTTCACGTACGACCGCAACACGGAGACCAATGCGCTGCTGCGCAAGGCCGGGGTCGAGGTCATCACGATCGTCGGCGCCGAGCTCGGGCGCGGGCGCGGGGGCGGGCACTGCATGACGTGCCCGATCGTGCGCGATCCGGTGGCCTTCTGACCGTACGGGCGGTGGTGGGCGGGGCGCTGGCTCAGCGCGTCAGCGCGGCCTCCTCGCCGAGTCGGCCGAGCTTGTGCGGGTTCGCGACGGCGTAGAGGCGCGTGATCCGGCCGTCCTCGACCACCACGCTGACCACGCCGGCGGCCGCGCCATCGAGATCGACCCGCGCCGCAGGTGCACCGTTGAGCCACGTCGGCGACATCGTGTACGCGGCCTGCTGCCGCGAGAACGCCATCAGCAGACGCGCCACACGGTCGGCGCCGACGATCGGCCGCTTGGCTGCGGGGGCGAGCCCGCCTCCGTCGCCCACCGCGACGACGTCGGGTGCGAGCACGTCCATCAGTGCTTGCAGGTCTCCTCCGCTCAGCGCCGCCATGAACTGCTGGACGACCGCCTCCTGTTGCCCCCGGTCCACCGTCGCGCGCGGGCGCCGCTCGGCGACCCGCGTACGGGCACGGTGCGCGATCTGCCGCACCGCAGCCGGAGACTTGTCGACGGCCTCCGCGATCTCGTCGTACGGGGCCTCGAACACCTCGCGCAGCACGAACACGGCCCGCTCGGTCGGCGCGAGCGTCTCGAGCACGGTGAGCATCGCGAACGACACGCTCTCGGCGAGCTCGACGTCGTCGGCCACGTCGGGGCTGGTCAGCAGCGGCTCGGGGAGCCACTGGCCGACGTAGTCCTCCCGGCGCCGCGACACTGTGCGCATCCGGTTGAGCGACTGGCGGGTCACGATCCGGACGAGGAAGGCGCGCGGGTCGCGGACCTCGGCCCGTGCGGACGTGTCGAGCCCGGCCCACCTCAGCCACGTGTCCTGGACGACATCCTCGGCGTCCGCAGCGGAGCCGAGCATCTCGTACGCGACCGTGAACAGGAGGCTGCGGTGGGCCACGAACGGGTCGGTCATGCCGGCGACGTTACGCCGCTCGGGGTCGCGAGCGGTGCCAGACCGCAGGCGGCCGCGTAGCCCTGACCTTCGATGCCGAGCGCGACGTTGCCGCGGGCCATCTGGTTGGCGATCGCGATCCAGGTCGTCAGCTCGACGAGCGCCGGCGCGCCGAGCTGGTCGAGCAGCCGTGCGGACAGCGCGTCCGTCACGGTCGGCGGCGTCTGCGACATCGCCTCGGCGTACTCCAGGACGTCACGCTCGAGCGACGTGAACACGTCGGACTCGCGCCACCGCGGCACCTCGCGGGCCTTGTCGACGTCGAGTCCCTCGTGGTGCGACTGGAAATAGCCGAGGTCCAGACAGAACGAGCAGCCGATCAGTGAGGCGACAGCCATGTGGGCGTATGACTTGAGGCTCTTGTCGCACTTGTCCCACTTCGCGGTCTTCGTGCTGAGGGAGAGGCTGGCCTTGAGGACCGGCGGGTTGTTCCAGAGCACGCCGAGCCCTTCGGGGACGTCACCGAACATCTTGCGGCTGAACCTCTTCACGGCGGCGCCGTACAGGCCGGTGATCTCGGTTGGCGGTACGCGGGTGGTGGTCATGTTTCCTCCTCGGTGGGGTGGTCTTGGCATGAAGACACCGCCCGACGTCGACGTGTGACAGCCGGCCGCGCGCCCGCCGACGGACGGCCCGTACGGAACGGCGGGGACGCCCGGCGTGGGATACCGCAGAACGGCGTGGCGCGCCCTTAGGCTCGCCAGCATGGCGAGCCGTACGTCTTCCCCACCGCGAGGGTCGTCCAAGAAGAAGAGCTCGCGGTCGTCCGGAGGCCAGGACCGACGTCCGCAGCAGCGCGGCCGTGGCTCGACCAAGCGTCAGCCGCCGGCCCCGCCGCCGAGGACCGGCCCTGGTCCGTTCGTCCGTGCCCTCAGCGTGATCGGGCGCGGCATCGGTGCCCTCTGGATGGGCCTCGCCCGCATGACCGGGGCAGTCATCCGCAGCATCGGCACGGCCGCACGCGACCTCGACCCGGAACACCGCCGCGACGGGATCGGTCTCGCGCTCATCGGGCTCGGCGTGGTCGTCGTCGGGGCCGTGTGGTTCCAGGTCGACAGCCCGGTCACCGTTGCCGTCGCCGAGGCCGTCTCCAACAGCGTCGGCCTGCTCGCCTGGACCGTGCCGCTGGCGCTGTTCGTGGTCGGCGCCCGGACGATGCGCGACCCGGAGGCCAACGGTCCGCTCGGCCGCCAGGTGATTGGCTGGGCGGCCCTCGCCGGTGGCACGCTCGGGATCGTCTCGATCGCCAACGGCATCCCCAAGCCGTCCGAGGCGGGTGGCGACGGCATCCGCGATGCGGGTGGCGCGATCGGCTTCGGCGTCTCCAAGCTGCTCGACGACCTGCTCCGCACGTCGTACGTGACCGTTCCTCTGCTGGTCCTGCTGGCGTTCTTCGGTCTGCTGGTCGTCACAGGCACGCCCGTCTACCGCATCCCCGACCGCATCCGCGGCGCACGCGACCTGCTCCTCGGCCGCCGTCACGTCGAGCCCGATGCCGCCCCCGCCGGGCCCGCCCGCAAGCGCGCGCCGCGCGGCGGTGCCGGCAGCGACGTCCCGTACGACAACCCGCTCGTCGTCGGCGCCGACGACGAGCCGACCATCGACACCGGGGCCCGCAAGGGCAAGGCCAAGGCCAAGAACGCGCCGAGCCCCGACGACGACACCGTCGGCGTGGAGGTCCCCGCGGCGGCTGCCCCGCCCGACGACGAGCCGGTCGAGCTGCCGCCGATGACGCCGCTGCCGGCACGCGCCGAGCAGCTCGCGCTGTCCGGCGACATCGTCTACACCCTCCCGGCCAACGACATGCTCCGCGAGGGCACCCCGCACAAGGCGCGTACCGCGGCCTCCGACGCCGTCGTCGCTCGGCTCACGACCGTGCTCGAGGAGTTCGCCGTCGATGCCGAGGTCACCGGCTACACGCGAGGCCCGACGGTCACCCGGTACGAGATCGAGCTGGGCCAGGGCGTCAAGGTCGAGAAGATCACCGCGCTCGCCAAGAACATCTCGTACGCCGTCGCCTCCAACGAGGTGCGCATCCTCTCGCCGATCCCCGGCAAGTCAGCGATCGGCATCGAGATCCCCAACACCGACAAGGAGACCGTCTCCCTCGGCGACGTGCTCCGCTCCAACCGGGCGCGCAGCGACCACCACCCGATGGTCGTGGGCCTCGGCAAGGACGTCGAGGGTGGGTTCGTCGTCGCCAACATGGCGAAGATGCCGCACCTCCTCGTCGCTGGCGCCACCGGCTCGGGCAAGTCGAGCTTCATCAACTCGATGATCTCGTCGGTGCTCATGCGCTCGACGCCCGACGAGGTGCGGATGATCCTCGTCGACCCCAAGCGCGTGGAGCTCACCGCGTACGAGGGCATCCCGCACCTCATCACGCAGATCATCACCAACCCCAAGAAGGCCGCCGAGGCGCTGCAGTGGGTCGTGCGCGAGATGGACCTGCGCTACGACGATCTGGCCAACTTCGGGTTCCGCCACATCGACGACTTCAACAAGGCCGTACGCGAGGGTTCGGTGAAGGTCCCTCCGGGCAGCGAGCGCGTCCTGGCCCCGTATCCGTACCTGCTCGTCGTCGTCGACGAGCTCGCCGACCTCATGATGGTCGCGCCGCGCGATGTGGAGGACTCGATCGTCCGCATCACGCAGCTCGCGCGTGCGGCAGGCATCCACCTCGTGCTCGCGACGCAGCGGCCGTCGGTCGACGTCGTCACGGGCCTGATCAAGGCGAACGTGCCGAGCCGGCTCGCGTTCGCGACGTCGTCGCTGGCCGACAGCCGCGTCATCCTCGACCAGCCCGGTGCCGAGAAGCTTGTCGGTGGCGGTGACGGACTCTTCCTGCCGATGGGCGCCAACAAGGCGGTGCGCATGCAGGGCGCCTGGATCACCGAGAAGGAGATCCGCGAGGTCGTCCAGCACTGCAAGGACCAGCTGCAGCCGGTCTATCGCGAGGACGTGACCGCGCCTCAGACCACCAAGCGCGATCTCGACGACGACATCGGCGACGACCTCGATCTGGTGCTGCAGGCCGTCGAGCTGGTCGTCAACACGCAGTTCGGATCGACCTCGATGCTGCAGCGCAAGCTGCGCGTCGGCTTCGCGAAGGCCGGCCGCCTGATGGACATCCTCGAGTCACGTGGCGTCGTCGGCCCCAGCGAGGGCTCGAAGGCGCGCGACGTGATGATCAAGCCGGACGACCTGGACGAGGTCCTGGAGACGCTGCGGGGAGAGTGACATGACGGATCGGCTGGAGCAGGGACGAACGCCCGACCCCGCAGGTACGGGGGCGGGAGAGGTGCTGGAGGTACGCCGCAGCGCCGGCGTGCTGGCCCTCGTCGCGGTGGGTGCGGGTGTGCTCGCGATCGCGTACGCCGTGCGCGCCGCCGAAGGGTCGATGCTGCTCTGGCTGGTCGCGGGACTGCTCGCGGGCGGCGGCCTGCTCGCCGGGCGCGGCTGGTTCGACGCCCGGAGCCCGCTGCTGGTCGCGGACTCGCTCGGGGTTCGGGTCCGGCACGGTGACGCGTGGCGGGGCTTCCCGTGGGCGGACGTCGACCACATCGTGCTCGCGGAGCCGCGCGGCCTGCTCGCGGACGGCGCGATCGACGTGGTCGCCTCCGACGGCACGGCGTTCGTGGTGCCGCTCGGGCTGGCCGTACGGGCGAGCAGCGAGGACGTGGCCGCCGCCCTGCGGCAGCTGTCGGGCGACGACGAGATCGTGGTCGAGCCGGACCCGGATCCGCAGGACGGACCCGATCCCGCCGCCCCCGTCCCTCCCGTCCCCGATTCGATCCCTCCCGTCCCCGATCCCGCCCCTCCCGTCCCCGATTCGGTCGATTCTCCACCGAATGACGAGCCGGATCCGGTGGAGAATCGACCGAATCGGGGACGAGAGGGCGGCCCTGATCTTGTCGAACCCACCGTCAGCGCCCCTGCCCGGATCGACCTCGGCCTGGTCCAGAGCGTGGGCAGCTCCGCGCTCGCCCCGGGATACAAGGTCGTCACCGCCCTGCGTGCCAGCCGTGGCCGCCCCGAGCTGGTCATCGATGCCCCGGCGGCACGCGTTGCCCCTCCGCTCGTGGTCGACGAGCCAGCGCCCGAGTCCGAGCCGGAAGACGCGGAGTCTGAGACCGTGCAGACCGTTCCCGGCCTCGGCGACCTCCTCCGTACCGCTCGCGAGAGCGCGGGAGTCTCGATCGACGGGCTTGCTGAGCGCACCCGTATCCGCCCTCACGTGATCGAAGCCCTCGAGGCTGACGACGTGTCGGCCTGCGGGGGCGACTTCTATGCCCGCGGGCACCTCCGCTCACTCGCCCGCGCCCTCGGCGCCGACCCCGCGCCGTGGATCGCCCGCTACGACGCCTCGTACGCCCAGGCCCCGATCCCGGCTCGTGCCGTCTTCGAGGCCGAGCGTGCGACGGGCTCGCAGACCATCCGCGTCGCCCGCGGCGGCCGGAGCTGGCTCGCCGTGACTGTCGTCGTCCTCGTGCTCGCGATCATCTGGGGGATCGGGCAGCTCGTCGTCGGCAACGGGGACGATGCCGACGCCCCCGCGGCCGTCCCGACCGAGGTCGCGCCGCCGCCTACCGACCCGTCGTCGCTGGCCGGTCTCGGTGCCCCGACCACGAACCATCTCCTCATCCGTGGCAAGGAGAAGAAGCCCACCAAGATCACCGTCACCGACGGGACGGGCGCGACGATCTGGACGGGCGACATCGCCAAGGGGGAGTTCAAGCGCGTCAGCGTCGTCGGGCCCGCCAAGGTGTCCGTCGGAAGGGCCGACGCCGCCACAGTGGCGGTGAACGGTGGCAAGGCGCGGCGCGTCGCAGACGGCTCCGAGAAGGCGTCGACCACGGTCGGTGATTCTTGAGGGTGGCGATAGGCTGGACGGAGGTCATAGGGCAGGGGCACCAGACGACCTGCACCCCCGTCCCAGCCCGAGGAGAGAGATGAACGACTCATCGACGCCCGCTGCCACGCAGGCGCCGAGCAACTACAACATCGCGAACGCGTTGACCGTCCTACGGATCGCGTTCGTGCCGTTGTTCGGGTGGCTCCTCCTCATCGACGGAGGAGACGACACCGGTCTTCGTCTGGCGGCCTTTGCGGTCTTCGTTGTCGCGATGGCCACCGACCGCATCGACGGCAACCTCGCACGCAGCCGCGGCCTCATCACCGACTTCGGCAAGATCGCCGACCCGATCGCTGACAAGGCGCTCACGGGCATGGCGTTCGTCGGGCTCTCGATCATCGGCGCTCTGCCGTGGTGGGTCACGATCCTCGTCCTCGTCCGCGAGTGGGGCATCACCGTGATGCGCTTCGGCGTCATCCGGTATGGCGTCATGCCCGCCTCACGCGGTGGCAAGCTCAAGACCGTCCTTCAGGCCGTCGCGCTCGCCGCGTACGTCTTCCCGATCGAGGCGCTGCTGCCCGACTGGATGATGTGGTTCGCCTACCTGACGATGGGTGCGGCCGTGGCGGTGACGATCGTGACCGGTTTCGACTACATCGCTCAGGCCGTACGCATGGTGCGCGAGTCCAAGGCGAAGGACGCTCCCGAGCAGGTCGCCGGCCGCCCGTGACCGCGCCGGCTGGTGCTGATCCTGCCGCGCTGATCGCCGAGCTCCGCCGGCGTACGGAGTCGCTCGCGCTCGCAGAGTCGCTGACCGGGGGAGCGCTGTGCGCACGCCTGGTGGATGTCTCCGGGGCGTCGGACGTCGTGCGCGGGGCCGTCGTTGCGTACGCGGCAGACCTCAAGGCCACACTGTTGGGTGTGGATGGACGGCTCCTCGAGGAGCGCGGCACCGTCGATCCGGGAGTCGCCGAGGCGATGGCGCAGGGTGTGCGTGACCGCCTCGGTGCCACGTACGGGCTCGCGACGACTGGCGTCGCCGGCCCGGGCCCGGCCGAGGGCAAACCCGCAGGCACCGTGTTCGTCGCGGTCGCCTGGCCGGGAGGAGTGCGAAGCCTGGGTCTGGCGCTCGACGGTGACCGCGGCGCCGTGCGGAGCGCGTCCGTCGACGGCGCGCTGGCGCTGCTCGCCACCGTGCTCGGCGAGGGGCGAAACGCCCGCTGACGTGAGCACGTTGCCGGTGTGCGACCGGGAGCGCATAGAGTGGTGGGAAGAACACGGCTCGACGAGGAGTTGTACCAAGTCTGAGAGCGGAGGTGTGAGATGACGGTGCTTCGACGTTTGATCGGCGAGGTCCTGCGGGCTCGCCGGATGGCCAAGGGCCTGACGCTGCGCGACGTCTCCGCTGCTGCTCGGGTGAGCCTGGGCTACATCTCCGAGGTCGAGCGCGGCCAGAAGGAGCCCAGCTCCGAGCTCCTCGCCGCTCTCTGCGACGCCCTCGACGTGCCGATGTCGCAGGTCCTGCGCGACGTGAGCGCGCTCATGGAGATCCAGGAGCAGTCGACGATCGACGCCTCGATCGCGCTGGCGCCTGAGTCCGACTCCGTCGGCGTCCGCTGAGCTCGGCTGCCTCGGAGCACCTGGCCTCTGCGCAGTCAGCCTTGGCAACTGCGCGGTGCGCCGATCCCGCCTCGCGTCCGTCGACGGTGACCGTCGAACGTATCGCATACGCCGGCCCGCTACTCTCGCCGGACCTCCTGGTCAATTCGTCGCTCTCGGCTGACCGCTGATGGTGCGGCTGTCGCCCTCTGCGTCCGCGTTGTGAAAGCAACCTGACCGTTTCCGCCGGTCAGTTCGGTCAGATTGCCTTCACAACGCGGACGCGACGACGACGGAGGTGGGGGAGGGCTGGCAGTGCGGGCACCAGTACGTGACGCGCTCCTCGACGCCGTGGGTCTGCGTCACGACAGGGGTGCGCCGCTCGATGCGTGTGCCGCAGCGGCGACACGGCTCGCCGCCCCGCCCGTACACCCACGTGCGCTGACCACGCCGGTCGATGCCCGTGGTGACGATCGCGGGGTAGTCGCGGTTCGCGAGGAGCATGCGCCGCGCCGTCGTGACCGTACGGGCGAGGTCGGGGTCGTCGCCGACCGTGGTGTCGGGGTGGAGCCCGCGGACATACAGGATCTCGTTGCGGAAGATGTTGCCGACACCCGCGAGGTTGCTCTGGTCGAGCAGCGCCTCGCCGAGGTTGCGTCCCGGGTCGGAGACCACCCGACGCAGCGCCTCGGCGGCGTCGAACTCCGGATCGAGCAGATCGGGGCCGAGTCGCGCGCGGACCGCGTCGGCCTGCTCGAGCGACAGCAGCTCGACCGTCGGCAGCAGGAAGCCGACGGCCTGGACACGCTCGGTCGCGAGCACCACCCGCGCCTCGTGCGCCGGTCGAGACCAACGGGCACCAGCGTCGTACGTCCGCCACGAGCCGTCCATGCCGAGCCGCGTGTGGAGCGAGACGTCGCCGATCCGGGCGAAGAGGTGCTTGCCGCGGCTCGTCACGCCGTGCACCGCCTCGTCGGCGAGGTCGAGGGTTGCGAGCTGGGGGACGCGGAAGTCGGTGCGGACGAGGGTGGCGCCACGTAGCGCCTTGTCGAGCCGGCGTGCCGTACGCCAGACGGCGTCGCCCTCGGGCACCCGTCAGCCCCGGATCCGCAGGCCGCGGGGGGTCGCGTGGAATCCGGCGCGGGCAAGCGCGTCGCCGAGGGCCGTGCCGAGCACCGCCTCGCCGTCGGCCTTCTCGACGGTCAGGCGTCCGAGCGCCCCGTCGCGTACGGCGGTCGCGAGCGCGTCGATCGCGGGCTCCAGCCGAGCAGCGCCCTCCGGATCGTCGAGGTCATCGAAGGTGAGCAGCGTCCGGCCTCCGCGCTCGACGTACAGCGACAGTGCTCCGTCGACGAGCACCACGAGTGCTCCGGCCTTGCGCCCGGGCCGGTGCCCGCCGCCGGTCTCGGGCCAACCGAGCGCGGCCCCGTACGGGTTGGCGGGGTCGGTCGCAGCGAGCGTCACGGCGCGGCGCTCGGCGTCCTGGCCGGGTTCGCGGGCGTACGAGCGCAGGCGGTCGACGGCGCCGGCGGTGGCGAACTGTGCCGCCCCGAGCCCTTCGACGAAGTAGCCGCGACGCGCGCGCCCGGCCTCTTCGAACCCGCTCAGCACCTTGTAGACCGCGGCGAACCCACCCGTCACGCGTTCGCTGACGGCGGTCCCGCGCGTGACGATCCCGTGGCGCTCGAGGAGCTGCTCGGCTGTCGCGTGGGCGCGGAGGGTCGGGTTGTCCTCGGGGCGGGGGATGAGCGCCCAGCGGCCGCCGGCGGTCGGCGGGCCCGTACGGGAGGGCATCGTCGGTCGCGCGAACGACGGTGAGCGGCGGCCGCGAATGCGTGGAGCGCTTCGGGCGGTGCGATGGGCCGTACGGCCGGCGCCGATCAGCGTGCGCAGCGGCGCGAGGGTGTCGTTGGTGAGGTAGCCGGCCCAGACGAGGTCCCAGAGCGCGTCCGCGAGCTCGGTGTCGTCGACGCGAGCCGGCTCGGTGCCGGAGCCCAATGCTCCCGCGGCGACCGCGTCGGCGAGCTGGCGGAAGAAGTAGGCCCCCCCGGTCTGGACGACCCCCAGCACGGCTTCCTGGAGCGCGCTGAGCTCGAGCTCGGACGGCGCGGCGAGCGTGAGCGGCGCGGTGTCCGCGAGGTGGAGCGAGATCCAACCGTCGTTGCCGGGCAGTGCGCCGACCCCGGACCAGACGACCTCGCCGGCCGTGGTGAGCTCGTCGAGCATCGCGGGGGAGTAGTCGAGCACGCGTGAGCGCAGGACCAGCGGCTCGAGCGCAGACGCGGGGACCGACGATCCGGCGAGCTGCTCGATTGCGGTCACGAGCCCGTCGACGCCGCGCAGACGCCCACCGACGTGCTGCCAGGCGGGCAGGAAGCGGCCCAGCGTCTCGGGAGAGACCGGCTCGACCTCCTTGCGCAGCGCCGCGAGCGAGCGCCGCCGCAGCCGCCGCAGGACCTCCGCGTCACACCACTCCGATCCGCCGGCGCCGGGCGTGAACTCGCCCTCGGTCACGCGCCCGTGGCCGGCGAGGCGGCGCAGCGTCTCGGACACGACGGCCACTCCGAGGCCGAACCGCGAGGCGACGTCGCCGGCGACGAACGGCCCGTGCGTACGGGCATAGCGCGCCACGAGGTCGCCCAGCGGGTCGTCGACGGGCTCGACGAAAGCATTCGGCACTCCCATCGGGACAGGCGTGCCGAGGGCGTCGCGCAGTCGCCCCGCATCCTCGACGGCGACCCACCACTGGGCGCCCTCGCCGACGCTGGACGGCGCCGCGACCCGGATCACGCGGCGCGCTTCGGCCAGCGACACCAGCCATGCCGATGCCTCGGACGGCTCGGTGCAGCGCTCAGCGACCTCCTCGGACGTCATCGGCCCGAGGACGCGGAGCAGGTCGGCGACCCCCTCGGCGCCACGGGCGCGCCGGTCCGGCACGAGCCGTTGGAGCTCGGCCTCGATCTGCGCGATCACCTCGGCGTCGAGCAGGTCGCGCAGCTCGGCACGGCCCAGCAGCTCCGACAGCAGCGATGAGTCGAGCGAGAGGGCCGCGGCACGACGCTCGGCCAGCGGGCTGTCGCCCTCGTACAGGAACGCGGCGACGTAGCCGAACATCAGCGACTTCGCGAACGGCGACGGCTCCTGAGTCGCGACGTCGACGAGGCGCAGCTGACGGCTTTCGAGGTCGCGCATCATCTGCACGAGAGACGGCACGTCGTACACGTCCTGCAGCACCTCGCGTACGGTCTCGAGCACGATCGGGAACGTCGGGTAGCGGCGCGCGACCTCGAGCAGCTGGGCGGCACGCTGGCGCTGCTGCCAGAGAGGGCTGCGGCGTCCGGGATCACGGCGGGGCAGCAGCAGCGCCCGCGCGGCGCACTCGCGGAACCGCGCGGCGAACAGTGCCGAGCCGCCGACCTCCTCGGTGACCAGGTCCTCGATCTCGTCCGGCGTGAACGCGAACAGCTCGCCGCCGGGCGGCTCGGCATCGGTCTCGGGAAGGCGTACGACGATGCCGTCGTCGCTGGCCATGCTCGCGGAGTCGAGGCCGTATCGTTCGCGCACGCGCGCCCCCACCGCGAGCGCCCACGGGGCGTGTACCGCAAGGCCGAGCGGGGAGTGCAGGACCAGACGCCAGTCGCCGAGCTCGTCGCGGAACCGCTCGACGACCAGCAGCGTGTCGTCGGGGACGCGTCCGGTCGCCTGCTTCTGCTCGTCGACGAGGGCGAACAGGTTGTCGATCGCGTATCGGTCGAGCCCCGCGGCCTCGCAGCGTGTCCGGGCCTGGTCGCGGGCGCCGGTCGCCATCGCGCGGGTGAATGCGCCGAGCGCGCGGCCGAGCTCGATGGGCCGCCCGGGGTTGTCGCCGCGCCAGAACGGGAGCCGCCCGGGCTGACCATACGCGGGGGAGACCAGAACTCGGTCGTG
Source organism: Mumia sp. ZJ1417 (assembly GCF_014127285.1). Classification (GTDB taxonomy): domain Bacteria; phylum Actinomycetota; class Actinomycetes; order Propionibacteriales; family Nocardioidaceae; genus Mumia. Next base: position 2,490,307 of record NZ_CP059901.1, on the reverse strand, counting down.
CGTGATGTCCTCGATGCGCCAGCTCGTGGCGCCGAGGGCGAACACGTCGCCGACGCGCGACTCGTACACCATCTCCTCGTCGAGTTCGCCGACGCGCGCACTGCCACGGGCGGTGGACTCGGCACCGACGAGGTAGACGCCGAACAGCCCGCGATCGGGGATCGTGCCGCCCGAGGTCACCGCGAGACGCTGGGCGCCGGGGCGGCCGGTGAGCGTGCCGGCGACGCGGTCCCACACGATGCGCGGGCGCAGCTCGGCGAACTCGTCCGACGGGTAGCGGCCGGCGAGCAGGTCGAGCGTGGCGTCGTACGCCGAGCGGGGGAGTGTCGCGTACGGGGCCGCACGGCGGACCGTCTCGTAGAGCTCGTCCACGTCGAGCACGTCGAGCGCGCACGCGGCCACGACCTGCTGGGCGAGGACGTCGAGCGGGTTGGTCGGGACGGACAGCTCCTCGATGGCTCCCGAGACCATCCGCTCGATCGTGACCGTGGCTTGGAGGAGGTCGCTGCGGTGCTTGGGGAAGACGACGCCGCGCGAGACCTCGCCGACCTGGTGGCCGGCACGCCCGACGCGCTGCAGGCCGCTCGCGACCGACGGCGGCGACTCGACCTGGACGACGAGGTCGACCGCGCCCATGTCGATGCCGAGCTCGAGGCTGGAGGTCGCGACCACGCACGGGAGACGGCCGGTCTTGAGATCGTCCTCGATGAGGGCGCGCTGCTCCTTGCTGACGGACCCGTGGTGGGCGGCTGCCAAGATCGGCGGCGCGACCGTGGGCGCCGGGCTGGCCGCCGTCACCGACGCACCAGCTTGGGCCATTGTCTGCGCGGGAGTACGCGGTACCGGGTCGACGCCCTGCCTCGCGGCGTGGATCTCGTTGAGGCGGGCGGTCAGCCGCTCGGCGAGTCGGCGCGAGTTGGCGAAGACGATCGACGAGCGAGCCTGCTCGACGAGGTCGACGACCCGCTCCTCGACGTGGGGCCAGATCGAGGCCTGGTCGCGGGGATCGGGGTCGTCGCCGTCGTCTGTGCCCGTACGCGTGGGGAGCGCGGTCATGTCTTCGACGGGGACGACGACCGAGAGGTCCCAGCGCTTCTGCGACTCCGGCGCGACCACGCGCACCGGGGCGGCGCCGCCGAGGAAGCGCGCGACCTCGGTGTGCGGGCGTACGGTCGCCGACAGGCCGATGCGTTGCGCGGGTCGGTCGAGGAGCGCATCGAGGCGCTCGAGGCTGAGCGCGAGGTGGGCGCCGCGCTTGGTGCCGGCGACCGCGTGGACCTCGTCGACGATCACCGCCTGGACACCGCGCAGCGTCTCGCGGGCGGCGGAGGTGAGGACGAGGAACAGCGACTCCGGCGTCGTGATGAGGATGTCGGGAGGACGGGTCGAGAGCGTACGGCGTTCGGCGGGCGTCGTGTCTCCGGAGCGGACGCCGACCGTGACGTCGCGAGGCGCGGCCGACTCGCCGGTGGCCGCGAGGCGCTTGGCGGTCTGGGTGATGCCGACCAGGGGGGAGCGCAGGTTGCGTTCGACGTCGACGGCGAGGGCCTTGAGCGGCGAGACGTACAGGACGCGCGTGCGCTGCTTGGGTTCGTCGGACTTCGGGCCGGTGATGAGCTGGTCGAGCGCCCACAGGAACGCCGACAGCGTCTTGCCGGATCCGGTCGGCGCGACCACGAGGGCGTTGCTGCCCTGGGCGATCGCGTCCCACGCGCCGGCCTGTGCGGGGGTCGGGGCCGGGAACGCGCCGCGGAACCACGCCGCGGTCGCGGGCGAGAAGCGGTCGAGCACATCGGGCACCCGTCCATCCTGCCTCGCGGGGCTGACACGTTCAGGTGGCCCGCCCCGCGATTTGACGCGTTGCCCACCGAATGCGCCCCGCGAACGGTGGGCAAGGCGTCAAATCGTGGGGCGGACGGGGCGCCGGGCGGGCCGATATCGACAAGACAACTGTCAGCAGACATCCCTAAGGTCGAACGGTGACGGAGGCGATGATCGAGGCGCACGGGCTGCGCAAGGCGTACGGGGACTTCGAGGCGGTCAAGGGCATCGACGTGGTGGTCGGGCGCGGCGAGGCCTTCGGCTTCCTCGGCCCGAACGGTGCCGGCAAGTCCTCGACGATGCGGATGATCGCGGCGGTCTCGCCGACCAGCGGAGGCACGCTGCGCATCCTCGGACGCGACCCGGCGACGGACGGGTCCGAGATCCGCGCCCGGATCGGCGTCTGCCCGCAGGAGGACTCGCTCGACACCGACCTCACCGTCTACGAGAACCTCGTCGTCTACACGCGCTACTTCGGGTTCTCGCGGTCGTACGCCCGGGCCAAGGCCGACGAGCTGCTCGCGTTCGTCAAGCTCACCGACAAGCGCCACCAGATGGTCGACGACCTCTCCGGCGGCATGAAGCGGCGCCTCACGATCGCGCGCTCGCTCGTCAACAACCCCGAGATGCTGCTGCTCGACGAGCCGACGACCGGGCTCGACCCGCAGGCTCGCCACGTCGTCTGGGACCAGCTCTACCGGCTCAAGCAGACCGGCGTGACGCTGGTGCTCACGACGCACTACATGGATGAGGCCGAGCAGCTGTGCGACCGGCTCGTGGTCATGGACGACGGCCAGATCGTCGCCGAAGGCGCCCCGCACGAGCTGATCGCGCGCTACTCGACGCGCGAGGTCGTCGAACTGCGGATGGGCGTCGGCGAGAATGAGGCCGCCGCCCAGCAGGTCGCCGATCTCGGCGAGCGCGTAGAGGTGCTGCCCGACCGTGTGCTGATCTACACCGCCGACGGCGAGAAGGCCGCCGAGGCAGCCGTGGACCGAGGGCTGCAACCCCGTTCGACCCTCGTACGGCGCTCGACCCTGGAGGACGTCTTCCTCCGCCTGACAGGACGGGCGCTGGACGCATGAGCACTGCCCCGGCGATCTCGGAGGTGCTGCACGACCGACCGCGCGGCGACGGCGGTCGATGGGCCGCCGTACGCCGCCAGGTCCCGTACTACCTGACCGTGCTCCGCCGTACCTGGCGCGGCTCGATCTTCTCGTACGCGGTCCTGCCGGTGATCATGCTGGCGTCGTTCGGCCTGGGGCTCGGCAGCTTCGTCAATGACGACGCGGCGCTCGGCGGGGTCGACTACCTCGACTTCATCGCGCCGGGCATCCTCGCGACGTCCGCGCTGACGGCGGCGGCGGGGGAGGCGCTTTACCCGGTGTATGCGATGTTCACCTGGACCAAGATGGCGTACGCGATGTCGTCGACGCCGCTCGGCGCGGTCGACGTCGTCAACGGCGTGACGGCGTACGTGACGTTCCGCGTGGCCACGGCGACGGTCGCCCTGACGATCGTGCTCGGCCTCTTCGGCACGCTCGCGTCGGTCGGCGGCGCGTTGCTGCTCGTCCTGGCAGGCACGCTCGTCGGTGCGGCGCACGGGGCGGTCTTCATCGGGTACGCGGCCTGGACCGGCTCCGACAGCGCGCTGACGCTGATGTTCCGGCTCGGCGTGATACCGATGACGATGTTCTCCGGCGCGTTCTTTCCGATCGACCAGCTGCCGGAGGTCGTTCAGGTGATCGCTCACGTCCTCCCTGCGTGGCACGGCGTGGAGCTCGCGCGGATGTGCAGCACCGACACGCTGACGCCGATGGCTCTCGTGTACGTCGCGTACCTCGTGGTCGTCGGTCTCGCCGGCTGGTGGTGGGCGCGACGGGCGTTCGGACGACGTCTAGGGAGCCAGTGATGAGCACGACGACGGTGCCGACCGAGGCGCAACGCCGCGAGGCGCAGCGGCGGACCGGTTCGGGCCGGTTGGTCGGCCGCAACATCCTGGTCTACCGACGGGCGCCGCTGGTGTTCGCGTCGGGGTTCCTGGAGCCGCTGATCTATCTGCTGTCCATCGGGGTCGGCGTCGCGGCGCTGGTCGGGGACGTGACCCTCGACAACGGCCAGGAGGTCCCCTACACGGTCTTCGTCGCGCCGGCGATGCTCGCGACGCAGGCGATGAACGGGGCGCTGTTCGACGCGACGTTCGGGGTCTTCTTCCGACTCAAGTACGAGCACCTGTACGACGCCGTGCTCGCGACGCCGATGCGGCCGGTGGACGTCGCGGTGGGTGAGGTGACCTGGGCGACGCTTCGCGGGGCCGGCTACTCCGCGGCGTTCGTCGTGATCATGGCGGTGATGGGGCTGACCGAGTCGTGGTGGGCCCTGCTGGCCCTGCCGGCAGCGCTGCTGGTCGCGTTTGCGTTCGCCGCCTGCGGCATGGCGCTGTCCACGTACATGCGCTCGTGGCAGGACTTCGAGCTGATCCAGGTGGCGGTGATGCCGATGTTCTTGCTGTCGGCGACGTTCTACCCGCTGTCGGCGTATCCGGGGTGGCTTCAGCAGGTGGTTCAGGTGACGCCGCTCTACCAGGCGGTGGACCTCATCCGTTCGCTCACGACCGGGCACGTAACGCCGGGGTTATGGCTGCCGGTCGTGTACTTCCTCGTCTTCGGCACGCTCGGGCTGCGTGTCGCCTCGCAGCGGGTGGGCACGCTGATCCTGCGCTGAGCCGCCTGGGGCTCAGGGTGCGGGCTCGGCTTCGAGCACCTCGCTGACGACACGCTGGAGGTCGGTACGCCGCGCCTGCAGGCCGAGGATCTCGGCGCAGTCGTTCATCATGTCGCGGTAGAGCGCGCCGGTGGCGACGACCTCCTTGTCGATGTGCCCGAACACCTCCAACGCCGTTGTCCCGTACAGGCGAGACCACGCGCGGACGAAGGCCCACGTCGCTTCGGTGGGGACGTCGGTATTGAGCTTCGACGTCAGCGACGTCGTGAAGCTCTCCTCGGCGGGAGCGGGGACCGGGCCGGTCGCCGGATAGCCCTGGCGCTCCCAGATCTCGACGACGAGCCGCCCGAAGAAGTTGCCGAAGCGATGCGCCGCCGCCGTGCACTCCGCTCCGACCACCGTGGCGCCGGACGGCGGCTCGACGGGGCCTCCGAGCAGGTCCGCGCCGAGGTCGACGGACTTGGCGCCGCTCGTGATCGGATTCGCGAAGGTCAGCCCGAACTCCTGAGGGTTCTGCAGCGACCACTGCCGGAACGCGGTAGAGGCGGCGACGACCTGGGCCGCCGGGTCGCCCTCGTACGGGGCGGCGGTCGCCTCGAGCGTGGCGAGCAGGTCGTCGTACACCTGCGCGGCGACGCGCAACGTGAGGTCCTCGAGGCTGCTCACGTAGCGGTAGAGCGCCGGCGCGGTCATCCCCATCGTCTGCGCCACCGCGCGCAACGAGATCTCGTGCGTCTCGACGAGGAGCGCGCGTGCTGTGCGCACGATCTCGTCGAGGGTCGCCTGGCGCTGCTGGTCGCGGCGTGTGGGCCGACCCCTTGACATCGCGTCCATCCGCTCAGCATAGTAAACAGTGTTAGCGGTGAACGCTGTTAACAAGAGTGAACGCCATTCACTATGTGGTGAAGATGACGGGGGATTCCGATGGAACGGTGGGGACGCTTCGTCGCACGACGAGCGGGATGGGTGCTCGGCCTGGGACTGCTGGTGGTCGTGGCCGCGGGGGCGTACGGCACAGGGGTGTTCGGCACTCTCAGCGACGGTGGGTTCGACGATCCCGGTAGCGAGTCGTACCGCGCCTCCGAGCTGATCGACGAGACCGTCGGGCGCCACGGTGCCGACGTCGTCGCGGTCTACGAGAGCAAGGACATGACGGTCGACGCGGCACCGTTCCGCGAGGCGGTCGCCGACGTCGTCGCGGGGCTGCCCGCCGAGGCCGTCGAAGAGGTCGTCGCGTACGGCCCGCCGGGGACCGAGTCGCTGGTCTCGGGCGACCGGCACGCGACGAGTGTCCTGATCACCCTGACCGGCGAGGACCAGGACGCGCTGCTCGAGGCGTACGACGAGGTCCGGCCCGCGCTCGACGGCGACGCCGTCGACGACGGGACGCTCGACCTCGCGGTCGCGGGTCAGTGGGCGGTCTTCGACGACGTCAACACGATCGTCTCCGAAGACATCGCCCGCGCCGAGATGCTGTCGATGCCGCTCGTGCTCGTGCTCAGCCTGATCGTCTTCGGGTCGGTCGTGGCCGCACTCATGCCGGTCGGCATCGGGGCCGTCGCGGTGCTCGGTGCCCTCGCAGTCGTGCGGCTGCTGACCACCGTCACCGACGTGTCGGTCTTCGCGATCAACATCATCACGCTGCTCGGACTGGGGCTCGCGATCGACTACGCGCTGTTCGTGGTGAGCCGGTTCCGCGACGAGCTGGCCGTACGCGACTCCTCCGACCGCGCGCAGGTGCATGACGCCGTCGGCGCGACGATGCGTACCGCTGGCCGTACGGTCCTCTTCTCCGGACTGACCGTCGCCACGGCGATGTCCGCGCTGCTGGTCTTCCCGCAGACGTTCCTGCGCTCGATGGCGTACGGCGGGGTGGCCGCCGTGGTCGTCGCGATGGCCGCGGCGTTGACGCTGCTCCCGGCGACGCTCGCGCTGCTCGGCAGGCGCATCGAGGCCGGCGCGATGCCGTGGCGACGTCGGGCGCGGCGTCCGTCCCAGGGCTGGGCGCGCTTCGCCCGCACGGTCATGCGCAGGCCGATCGTGAGCCTCGCGCTGGTCACCGCCTTCCTCTTGCTGCTCGCGAGCCCGTTCCTGTCGGCGTCGTGGGGGAGCGTCGATCACCGGGCGCTGCCGGCGGACGCACCGTCGCGGATCGCCACGGAGAGGCTCGAGGACGGCTTCGGCGGACCGACGAGCGACGCGCAGGTGTTCCTCGCCACCGACGACCGGGCCGACGTGGCGTCGTACGTCACCGACCTGCGCACCGTGGACGGCGTGGCAGACGCACGTACGGTCGCCGCCGCCGACGGCGGCACACTCGTCGACGTCACATGGTCTGGCACCTCGCAGAGCCAGTCGTCCCAGGACCTCGTACGAGATCTGCGTGCGGTCGACGCGCCCGCGGACGCGTACGTGGGTGGCACGACGGCGCAGACGGTCGACATGCTCGACGAGATCGGTGACCGGCTCCCGCTGATGATCGGGCTGATCGTGGCGGCGATGCTGGTGCTGCTGTTCGTCGCGTTCGGATCGGTGGTGCTCCCGATCAAGGCCGTCTTGGTCAACATCGTGTCGATCACGGCGGCGTTCGGGGTGGTGACGTGGATCTTCGCCGACGGCAACCTTGAGGGACTGCTCGGCTACACGTCGTCGGGCTACCTCGACGGGACGCAGCCGATCTTGATGTTCGCGATCCTGTTCGGGTTGTCGATGGACTACGAGGTGTTCCTGCTGTCGCGGATCCGCGAGCAGTGGGACGTCACCGGTGACAACGAGGTCGCGGTCGCGACGGGCGTCCAGAAGACCGGTCGGATCATCACCAGCGCGGCGCTGCTGCTCGCGGTCGTGATCGGCGCGTTCGCGACGTCGGGGATCGTGTTCATGAAGATGATCGGCGTCGGGATGCTCGTGGCGCTGCTGATCGACGCCACGCTCGTCCGGCTCGTCATGGTGCCCGCGACGATGAAGCTCCTCGGCCGCGCGAACTGGTGGGCGCCGGGCCCGCTGCGCCGGTGGTGGGAGCGGTACGGCCTGCGCGAGGGCGGCGCGGAGCCGGCGGCCGGCGGGGTCGGCAAGGAGCGCACCCGCATACTGGCCGAGTGAGGCACAGCGAGCTCTGGGAGCGCATGGAAAAGCACCTCGGTGGCGGGTACGCCCCGGTGTGGGCCGACCACCAGGTGCTGGCCGAGCTCGGCGGGCGGACCGTCACCGAGGCGCTCGACGCCGGGGTCGCCCCCAAGACGGTCTGGCGTGCCGTCTGGGCGGCGTTGCAGCTGCCGCCGGCCGAGCGCTGACGTCGCCTCGAGATCGGAGATCGCCGGCGGTCGGTGGTGTGCAGGGACCCCGCGCGGGTACCGGCCCCTCGTACGACCGGTAAGCCGTTCCGATCAACGAGGAGAGACGATGGATCTCAAACAGCTGGCCAAAGAGACCTTCGATCGGGTCGTCCACGGCCTCACCGGAGATGCAGAGCGTGCGATCCCGGGCGCTCCGGGTGTGGAGCCGCCGAGTCTCGCCGAGCCGACGGAACCGCGTGAGCCGCTGCCGCCGAAGCCCGACCAGTCCGCGCCCGCGACCCGTACCGCCACCGGCGTGGAGACTGGTGCGCCGCTGACCGCCCGGGCGCAGCAGGAGACCTTCCTGACGACGTCGGCAGGGGTTCGCCTACGCGACACCGACCACTCCCTCAAGGCAGGTGAGCGGGGCCCGACACTGCTTCAGGACCACCACCTGCGCGAGAAGATCACCCACTTCGACCACGAGCGCATCCCCGAGCGGGTGGTGCACGCCCGAGGCGCCGGGGCGCACGGCGTGTTCGTGGGCTACGGCACCGCCGACGCCGTCTGCAGGGCGACGTTCCTGCGCGAAGGCGTGGAGACGCCGACGTTCGTGCGCTTCTCGACCGTGCTGGGCTCCCGCGGCTCGGCGGACACGGTCCGCGACACGCGCGGCTTCGCGACGAAGTTCTACACCGACGAGGGCAACTTCGACCTCGTCGGCAACAACATCCCGGTGTTCTTCATCCAGGACGGCATCAAGTTCCCCGACGTCATCCACGCCGGCAAGCCCCACCCGGACCGGGAGATCCCGCAGGCGCAGAGCGCCCACGACACCTTCTGGGACTTCGTCTCGCTGCACACCGAGGCGCAGCACCACACGATGTGGAACATGTCCGACCGCGGCATCCCGCGCTCCTACCGGATGATGGAGGGGTTCGGCGTTCACACCTTCCGCGTGGAGAACGCCGCTGGGGAGACCTCGCTGGTGAAGTTCCACTGGAAGCCGCGGCTCGGCGTGCACTCGCTGACCTGGGAAGAGGCCCAGATCGCCGCCGGCGTCGACCCGGACTTCCACCGGCGTGACCTGTACGACGCGATCGAGGCGGGTGCCTTCCCCGCATGGGAGTTGGGCCTGCAGGTCTTCCCGGACAACCCAGAGCAGATGTTCGACGGCATCGACCTTCTCGACCCGACGAAGATCGTGCCCGAGGAGCTGGCTCCCGTGCAGCCGGTGGGCCTGATGGTGCTCACCGCGAACCCGACGAACTTCTTCGCCGAGACCGAGCAGGTGGCCTTCCACGTCGGGCACCTGGTCCCCGGGATCGACGCGACGGATGATCCGCTGGTGCAGGCGCGCCTGTTCTCGTACGTCGACACGCAGCTGACGCGGCTCGGGGGGCCGAACTTCAACCAGCTCCCCGTGAACCGGCCGCACACCGAGGTCAACGACATGCTCCGCGACGGCTTCCACCAGCACGCCGTGCACGCGGGGGTGGCGCCGTACCGGCCCAACTCGCTCGATGGTGGCTGTCCGTTCCATGCCGGCGCCGACGTCGAAGGGGCCTTCGAGCATCTCGCGGTGCGCGTGGCCGAAGGCACGAAGGTACGGGCACAGCCTGCCTCGTACGACGACCACTTCAGCCAGGTGCGGCTCTTCTGGAAGAGCATGACGCCGGTGGAGCAGGAGCACATCATCCGCGCCTACACGTTCGAGCTGGGCAAGTGCTACGAGCAGACGATCAAGGAACGTCAGCTGGAGTGCCTGGCGAACATCGACCCGGTGCTCTGCGCCGAGGTCGCCACGGGTCTGGGCCTGCCTGCACCGTCGCCGACGATCGAGCTGGCCGAGCCCGTGCCGAGCCCCGCGCTCTCGCAGGTGGGCGAGACGTGGCCGTCGGACGGACGTATCGTCGGCATCGTTGTCGACCCGGACGGTGACCTGTCCGGCGTCGACGCGATCAGCACGACGATCTTCGAGGCCGGCATGATGCCGCTCGTGATCGCTCCGCACGGCGGGACGGTCGGCGACGGGATCACCGTGCAGCGGACCTTCGCGACGGCGCGGTCGGTGGAGTTCGACGCCGTTCTCCTCGCCGGCGCGCCGGTTCCGGCGCCGGACGCGCTGCCGCTGCGCGACGAGAAGGCGGGTACGGCCGGGACGACCACGATCGACCCGCGCGTGGTGCTGCTGGTAGAGGAGTGCTTCCGACAGGCCAAGGCCATCGGGGCGTGGGGCGCCGGCGCGGCCGTGCTGGACGCCCTGGGAGCCGACGGCCTCGGCATCGTCCGAGGCGAGAACGGGGCTGAGGTGCTCGCCGGTGTCCAGGAGGCCATGGCGCTGCACCGGGCGTGGGACCGCTTCGCGCCCGCAGTCTGAGCGCTCAGCCGCCCCCCTGGGGATCGACGCGACTACCGACACGCGACACGCGCGTGTCGGTAGTCGCATCGAACAGGTGTTCGGACTAGAGTCGTCCCACAGGTCGACGCAGAGACCCGGCATCCACAGGCGCCCGTACGAGCCGTACGAGTGTCAGTGCCGGTCTCTAACGTCGTAGATGACCGGCGGACACGAATGTTGAAGGGACCACGCTGATGGCTGCTGACCCCGGCAAGGGCGCACCGAAGGACCGCGACAAGGCACTCGACGCGGCGATGGCGCAGATCGAGCGCTCGCACGGCAAGGGATCGGTGATGCGCCTCGGTGAGCGTGGCAAGATCCCGATCGAGGTCATCCCCACCGGGGCGATCTCGCTCGACATCGCCCTCGGCATCGGCGGGCTCCCGCGCGGCCGCATCGTCGAGATCTACGGGCCGGAGTCCTCCGGCAAGACGACGGTCGCGCTCCACGCCGTGGCCAACGCGCAGCGCGCCGGCGGCATCGCGGCGTTCATCGACGCCGAGCACGCGCTCGACCCCGACTATGCCAAGGCTCTGGGCGTCGACACCGACGCGCTGCTGATCTCCCAGCCTGACTCCGGTGAGCAGGCGCTCGAGATCGCCGACATGCTGATCCGCTCCGGGGCGCTCGACATCATCGTCATCGACTCGGTGGCCGCACTCGTGCCGCGCGCCGAGATCGAGGGCGAGATGGGTGACAGCCATGTCGGTCTGCAGGCCCGCCTCATGAGCCAGGCGCTGCGCAAGCTCACCGGTGCGATCCACGGCGCCGGCACGACCGCGATCTTTATCAACCAGCTCCGCGAGAAGATCGGCGTGATGTTCGGCTCGCCCGAGACGACGACGGGCGGCAAGGCGCTCAAGTTCTACGCCTCCGTCCGCCTCGACGTCCGACGCATCGAGACGCTCAAGGACGGCACCGACATGGTCGGCAACCGCACGCGCTGCAAGGTCGTCAAGAACAAGATGGCCCCGCCGTTCAAGCAGGCCGAGTTCGACATCATGTACGGCCAGGGCATCAGCCGCGAGGGCAGTCTCCTCGATGTCGGTGTCGAGGCGGGCTTCGTCCGCAAGGCCGGCGCTTGGTACACCTACGAGGGCGATCAACTCGGCCAGGGCAAGGAGAACGCGCGCAACTTCCTGCGCGACAACCCCGACCTCGCCAACGAGCTCGAGAAGAAGATCATGGAGCACCTCGGCATCGGTGCCGTCGTGGACGAGCCGGCCGATGTCGTCGCTGATGCCAAGGGCGGCAAGAAGGCCGGCAAGGTCGTCGAGGTCGACTTCTGAGCATGGCCCGCAGGCAGGGTGCGGGGTCTCGTCGCCGACGAGGCCCCGGCCGCGACGTCGAGCCGGAGGTCGATCGTGATCTCGGGCCGGAGCCGGACCACGAGGCGATCGCCCGCAAGATCCTGCTCGACCGCCTCGCCGAGCGACCGCGCTCACGCTCCGAGCTTGCGACCCAGCTCGGGCGGCGCAACGTCCCGGACGAGATCGCGGAGCGGATGCTCGACCGGTTCGAGGCGGTCGGGCTTGTCGACGACGAGGAGTTCGCGCAGCTGTGGGTGCGGTCGCGCCAGCAGATACGTGGGCTCTCCGGGCGCGCGCTCGCGCTCGAGCTGCGCCGCAAGGGCGTCGACGACGAGATCGTGCGCGATACCATCGACGCGATCGATCCCGCCTCCGAGGAGGAGGTCGCGCGGGCGCTGGTCCGCAAAAAGCTCCGCTCGCTCCGCAACGTCGACGAGCAGGTGAAGGTCCGCCGGCTGGTCGGTGTCCTCGGACGCAAGGGATATGGTCCCGGACTGGCTTACCGCATCGTCCGCGAGGAGATCGGCGCTGAGGTCGACCCGTTCGACGCCGGCGACTGGGACGACTGAGGCGCTGCGTGGTGCCACCATGGGGCCATGCGCAGCGTCGTCGCAGGTGCGGCGCTCCTGCTGCTGAGCGCGTGCAGCGGGGGCGTGGACGACGGCGCTCGGACGACCTCCGAACCGCCGCCCCCGTCCGTCGAGACCTCGCCACCTCCGTCGGTCGAGCCCGTCGAGACCTCGCCGACGGTCGACGTCGCCTCGATGCGGACCGCGATCCGCCACCTCGCCGTACGGATCGGGCCGCGCCTCGCGACCTCTCCCGCCTTCCACGAGGCCGCCGACTGGTTCCGTGCTGAGCTGAGCGGCCTCGGCTACACGATCACCGACGAGTCCTTCCGCGTGCCGGCAGGCGACTCGTGGGGCGTACCGGTCGAGGCGGGACGTTCGCTCAACGTCATCGCGGACCCGCCCGGCTTCGAGCCGTCCCGGCCGCACTTGGTCGTCGGCGCGCACCTCGACACCGTCGCGGTCTCGCCAGGCGCTGAGGACAACGCGTCGGGCGTCGCCGTCGTCCGCGAGCTTGCACGCCTCGCCATGGAGAACGGGACCCGCCTCCCGGTGCGGTTTGTCGCGTTCGGAGCGGAGGAGCCGCGCGGACCTGGCGATGCCCTCCACCACTTCGGGTCGCAGCACCGCGTTGTGCAGATGTCGGCGGCCGAGCGCCGCGCCACAAGGGCGATGGTGTCGCTCGACCGCGTGGGAGTGCGCGGACGATCCGTCCCGGTGTGCGACGGCGGCACGAGCACCGGCCGCGTCGTGCGCGCGCTGGTCGACGCCGCAGGCGGCATCCCGACGACCACGTGCGAAGACCGTGCGAGCGACCACTGGTCGTACGAGAAGGCTGACGTCCCCGCTGCACGGCTCGGGAGCATCCCGTACGCCGGCTACCACTCCGAGGGCGACCGGCCGAACGCCGTTGACGACCTGCAGCTGCGCCGCGTCGCCTCGATCACCTGGCGCTGGCTCCGCTGAGCTCCCGCGGACTCGACCGGCGGAGGGCAGTCAGGGGAGTGCGTAAGGACCGCGGCTGGTCTCCCACGCGGTGGCGAGGATGCGCTCTGCCCGACCTCCTCGTACGGGACGCGGGGTGAAGTCGTCGCCGATCACGTACGGGACGAGCTGGGCGCCCTTGACGACGCCGTCCCACAGCACGAGCTCGAGGACGGCCCCCTCACGCGTGCGCTGCTGGAGGTCCATGTCGAACACGAAGTTGCCGAGCGAGTGTGCGACAAGCGTGTCACCGACCTGCTCGAGCCCTTGCAGCCAGTGTGGATGGCCGCCGACGACCACGTCCGCGCCGGCCTGCGCGAGCACGCGAGCGACGCGGCGCTGGGATGGCTCGGGCACGTTCGTGTACTGCGTGCCCCAGTGCGTCAACACGATGACGATGTCGACCTTGCGGGCAAGCGCCCTTACCTGCCGTGCGAGGCGCGCGAGGCGTTCCTCGTCCATCGGCCCGGTACGAGGCGGCATGTCGAGCCGGCTTGTCCCCGCAGACGACCCCGTCGCGGCGGGGCTCTCGCCGATCGAGTCGACCGCGAGGAAACCCACCGACGTGTCGCCACGCTCGACGACCAGCGGACGCTCGGCCTCCGCGCGGTTCCTGCCCGCACCGACGTACGGGAGGCCACCCTCGCGGAGCAGCCGGAACGTGTCGCGCATCGCCGCCGCGCCGAAGTCGCCGACGTGGTTGTTGGCGAGCCCGATCACGTCGAACCCGGCCGCCCGCAACGCGCCCCGCACGTTCGGGTCCGCGCCGAACGAGTCACCGCCCTGCGTCGGTGAGCCGCGCTGCGACAGCGTGGACTCGAGGTTGCCCACGGTGATGTCGGCGGCCGCGAGCCGCTTCAGGAACGGGCGGAACACCGTCGTCGGGCCGCCGGCCTCGCGCAGATGAGCCCCGACCCTGCGACCGAGCATGAGGTCGCCGGTGATCGCGAGCGTCACGATGTCCGGATCGGGCGGAGCGACCTCGCTGCGCAAAGGGTAGGCGGCAGGGTCGCGCAGCGGGTCGACACTGCCCACCCGGACGGGGCGGACGGTCTCGTCGACCGCCGACACAGGCACGTAGCCGATGAGGTTCGGGTCGCGCCTCACTCGCGCAACGACGGCGGCGGCATCGCCGAGACGCTGAGCGGCTGGGACGTCGGAGCGGTCGGTGAGCAGGCGCAGGCCGGACAGGGAGCCCGAGCCGAGAAGCCGTACAGCGCCGTCGGCGGACAGCACACGCAAGGGGGAGTGGTGGTGGGTGACGAGGATGCGGGGGGTCTCGGGGGTCTCGACACGCTCGACCGGCGGGGTGGGCTCGACCGGCGGGGTCTCGACAGGCTCGACCGGCGAGGGCGTGCAGCCGGCGAGCACGAGGCCGGCGACGAGGAGCGCGGTGCGTCCCATGGTCCCGAGGGTAGACGCGCCACTAATCTCGGACCATGCCCTCGATCGTCTTCCGTCCGATGGACGAGAGCGACCTCGGCCTGCTGGTCGGCTGGCGGCACGAGCCGCACGTGCTCGCGTGGTTCCGCGACCCGCCGGCTGATGTCCCCGACGCGCGGAAGTGGTACGGCGCGCGCTTGAGTGGCGACGATCCGACCCGGATGTGGGTGGTCGAGGTCGACGGTGCGCCGGTCGGTTCCTTGCAGGACTACCCGGTCGCCGCCGACGACGACCTGGCCGTACGGGTGCAGCTGCCGGGGTCCGTTGGGTTCGACTACCTGATCGGAGATCCGCGCGAGGTTGGGCGCGGGCTCGGGACGCAGGTGCTCGCGGCGTACCTGCGTGACGTCGTGCTCCCCGGCCACCGTGATGCACGGTGGTTCGTCGCCTGCCCGGATGCGCGCAATGCAGCGTCCTTGCGGGTGCTCGACAAGCTCGGATTCGCGCAGCGGCAGTGGATCCAGATGCCGGGGGAGGAGTACGCCCAGATCGTGTGCCGTGCTTCGAGGGATCACGTCGCTGGACCAGTTACCGATGAGTAACAAACCTGCTAGTGTCCCGACCATGAACCAGACGCTCGCCCTCTACACGCGCATCTCGTCCCTCCCGCTGGGCGACCGGCTGTTCGGTCTCGCCTTCTCGCTGAAGGCGCCCTACTTCCGTACGGTCCGCCCGCGGGTGCGCGAGATGCGTGCCCACCGCGCCGAGCTCGTCGTGCCGAAGCGCTGGGGCGTCCAGAACCACATCGGCACCGTCCACGCCATCGCCGTGTGCAACGGGCTCGAGGCCGCGATGGGGCTGCTCGCAGAGGCGACCGTGCCCGAGGGCTACCGGTGGCTTCCGAAGGGGATGGACGTCTCGTACCTCGCGAAGTCGACCAGCGACCTCGTCTGCGTCGCCGAGACCACCGACGCCGACTGGGCGAACGCGCCCGAGGTCGACGTGACCGTCTACGCCACCCGCGACGACGGCACGCGCGTCGTCGAGGGCGTTATCCACCTCTGGGTCACACCGAAGCCGTCGAAGTGAACCCGCGCTCGGCCGCGGGTGCGACACTGTGCCCGTGACCAGCGAGACCAACGCCTTCAGCACCCTGTCCGTACGCCGCGTCGACGGCAGCCGTGAGCTGCACCCATACGCCAGGGTCCTCGGCCTGCGCGGCGGCTACCTGTTCCTGGAGGAGGGGGTGCTCACCGATCGCTCGGGCAACGGCATCCGCACCGCCGCGGTGCACGCGATCCCGCTCGCCGAGATCGCCGCCGTCGACGTGGAGACCCACGCCGACGGCGACGAGAACAGCGAGACCACCATCGGGCTCGAGTCGGCAGGCATGCTCAACTTCGACGGCAGCGTATACGTGCGCTGAGCGGGTCTCGACTGGCACTCAGCCGGTCGTGCCGCCGACGCCGGAGCCGCCCATCGTCGCGGTCTGACGCGCAGCCTCGACCTGGGCCTGCGCCAACCGTTCCTGCTCGCCGAGTACGCCCACCGCGCTGACGTCGAGCCTGCGGCCGCCGGTGTAGCGGCGCTCGACCCAGCGCCCGAGCCAGTCGAGCAGCAGGTTGATGACCAGGTAGATCACCAGCAGCACCAGCGCGGTCGCGAGGTAGTTGCCGAACTGGCGCCAGATCTGCCGCCCGACCGTGGTCAGGCCCGGGGCGAGGATGACGAAGCCGAGCGAGGTGTCCTTGAGGGCGACGATGCACTGGCTGATGATCGACGGCAGCATGATCTTGACGGCCTGCGGCATGAGGATGGACCCCATCACCTGGTACTTGCGCATGCCCAGCGCGTACGCGGCCTCCGCCTGCCCCTTGGGGACGGCGTTGATGCCGGCGCGGAACACCTCGGCGAGCACGGAGCCGTTGTAGAGCACCAGCCCGATTACGAGCGCTTGGAACGAGCGGTCGAGCTGGAGTGAGTAGAGCGACCAGAGGAAGACGATGAGGATCAGCAGCGGCACGGCGCGGAAGAACTCGACGATGAGCCAGCACGGCCAGCGGACGAAGCGGTGCTCCGACAGCTTCCCGATCCCGAAGATGACGCCGAAGATCAGGGCACCGATGATGGCGAAGACGGCCGCTCTCAACGTGTCGAGCAGCCCACCCCAGAGGATCTCGAGGAAGGCCGGGGTGACGAAGGGCTCCCAGACCCCCTCGTACTCGAGCTGACCGTTGTCGGCGAGCGTGTTGACGACCACGTAGCCGAGCACGATGAGGCCGATGACGGTGAGGGCGCCGATGATGCGGTACAGGCGCCGCGCGCGGGGGCCCGGGGTGTCGTAAAGGACGGTGCTCTGGCTCATCGCTCTGCCCTCCAGCGTCGCTCGAGCAGGGCGGCCCCGAGAGAGATCGCCTCGACGATGATGATGTAGCCGAGGGCGATCCCGATGAAGATCGTCCAGCGGTCGGCGGCGTAGTCGTTGATGAGGCCCTTCATCCGGAACGCCGCCTCGGCGATGCCGAACGACATCGCGAGCGAGGTGTTCTTGGTGAGGGCGATGAAGACGCTGGCCAGCGGCGGGACCACGTTGCGGAAGGCCTGCGGGAGGACCACCTGCGTCATCGACTGGCCGAACGTGAAGCCCAGGGAGCGCGACGCCTCGGCCTGCCCGAGGGGGATGCCGTTGATGCCGGACCGTAGCGACTCAGCGACGAACGCGGCCGTGTAGAGACCCATCGCGAGGACGATCTTCCAGTAGAAGCTCGGGTTGATCCCGAGCTGCGGAAGGCCGTAATAGGTGATCAGCAGCAGCACCAGGAGCGGGCTGTTGCGGAAGATCGCCACGTAGACCGCGCCCGTACGGCGCAGCACCGGTACGGGGCTGACGCGGAACATCGCGATGACGGTGCCGACGACGAGCGCGAGCGCGCCCGCGCCGACGAGCAGCTGCAGCGTTTTGAGGAAGCCTTCGAGAATGATGTCCCAGTTCTCGGTCAAAGCGTCCACGTGTCACCTCCTCACGAGGTCGAGGGTTGGACAGGACTGGTGACGGGGCCGGCCGGAGCCGACCCCGTCACCGTCGAGATCACGGGCAGGGATCGAGAGTCGGGGTCTCCGGCAGGTCGATGCCACCCTTGCCCAGGGTGTCGTCGAACGCTGCCTCCCACTCGCCGTCCTCGAACGCGCCCTCGAGCGTCGTGTTGATGAAGTCGCACATGCCGGCCTGGTCCTTGTTGTAGCCGATGCCGTAGCGCTCCTCCGAGAAGGGCTCACCGACGACCTTGAGGGCGTCGGGATCCTCAGCGGCGTAGCCGGCGAGGATCGCACCATCGGTGGTCACGGCGTCGACCGAGCCGGTCTTGAGCTGCTCGACACACTCCGAGTACGTGTCGAAGCCGGCCGGCGTCGCGCCGTACTCCTCCTCGACCGTCTTGATCGAGGTCGAGCCGGTGACCGAGCAGACCTTCTTGCCGGACAGGTCGTCCGGGCCGTTGATCGAGTCGTCATCGGCCGCGACGAGCAGCTGCTGGCCGGTCACGTAGTACGGGCCTGCCTGGCCGACGACCTGGCGACGCTCGTCGGTGATCGAGTACGAGGCGATGACGAAGTCGACCGTGCTGTTCTGGAGGAACGGCTCACGGTTGTCCGAGATCGTCTCGACCCACTCGATCTTGTCGGCGGGGATGCCGAGCTGGGCGGCGAGGATCTTGCCCATGTTGGGGTCGAACCCGACCGGCGTGTCCGACGTGGCCGACTTGAAGCCGATGCCCGGCTGGTCGTACTTCACGCCGATCTTCACGGTGCCGGCGTCCGCGAGCTCCGCCATGCGGGTGCCGTCGTCGAACGTCACGTCCTCGGCGACCTCGGGGGTGAACCCGCCGTTGCCGCCGTCACTGCTGTCGCCGTCGTCGCCGGCATCGCCGCACCCGGCGAGCGTGAGCGCTGCTGCGGCGGCGATCACCGCGATCTTGGTCCTACGGATCTTCATGACTTCTCCCTTGCTAGCGGCGCCCGTGCGGCACCCGTCGTACGTTTCCTGAACTGGTCGTAGCGGTGTCGGACTGGTCATGCATCGGAGTCGAGCACAGGCCCCGAGGCCCGCCGGCTCAGTGCTTGAGGATCTTCGCGAGGAAGTCCTTGGCACGGTCGGTCTTCGGGTTGTCGAAGAACTCCTGCGGAGTCTCCTCCTCGAGGATCTGCCCGTCGGCCATGAAGACGACGCGGTCGGCGGCCGTACGAGCGAAGCCCATCTCGTGGGTGACGACGATCATCGTCATGCCACCCTTGGCCAGCGCGACCATCGTGTCGAGGACTTCCTTGATCATCTCCGGATCAAGGGCGGAGGTGGGCTCGTCGAAGAGCATGACCTTCGGGTCCATGGCCAGGGCGCGGGCGATCGCGACGCGCTGCTGCTGCCCACCTGAGAGCTGGGCAGGGTACTTGTTGGCCTGCGACTCGACGCCGACCCGCGTCAGGAGCTCCATCGCGCGCTTCTCGGCGTCGGCCTTCGACTTCTTGCGAACCTTGACCGGCCCGAGCATCACGTTCTCGAGGACCGTCTTGTGTGCGAAGAGGTTGAACGACTGGAACACCATGCCGACGTCGGCGCGCAGCTGGGCGAGCATGCGGCCCTCCGCAGGCAGCTCGGAGCCGTCGATCGCGATCGTTCCCTCGTCGATCGGCTCGAGGCGGTTGATCGCGCGGCACAGCGTCGACTTGCCCGAACCGGACGGGCCGATCACCACCACGACCTCGCCAGGAGTCACGTGAAGGTTGATGTCCTTGAGGACGTGGAGGTCTCCGAACCACTTCTGGACGTCGTCCATGGCGACCATGTAGGTGTCCGTGGCGGTAGTGGATCCGCTGGATGATGGCACGCCAGCGGCCGAGTCGTACGAGTCATCCGACATGTGAGAAAGGTACGGTGAGCGCTGCGATGCGGCCAACTCGTCGTCCCTCAGGCCTCTCGGTTGTTGTCAGAACGTGACCCCTTGCCAGGAGAGTGTCGGGAGCCACGGCGGGCCCCGTACCCTGGGAGGGCTATGCCTAAGACGTATGAGGTGCGCACCTACGGGTGCCAGATGAACGTGCACGACTCCGAGCGCCTGTCGGGCCTGCTCGAGGACGCCGGCTATGTCGCCGCACCGCCCGTCGGCGGGGCCGAGAAGCCCGCCGACGTCGTCGTGTTCAACACGTGCGCGGTCCGTGAGAACGCCGACAACCGCCTGTACGGCACGCTCGGCCACATCGCCAGCATCAAGCGCGAGAACCCGGGCATGCAGATCGCCGTCGGCGGCTGCCTCGCCCAGAAGGACCGCGACACCATCACGAAGCGCGCCCCGTACGTGGACGTGGTCTTCGGCACCCACAACATCGGCTCCCTGCCGGCGCTGCTCGACCGCGCGCGGGTCCAGGAGGAGAGCCAGGTCGAGATCCTCGAGTCGCTCGAGGTGTTTCCGTCGACGCTGCCGACCAAGCGCGAGTCGGTGTTCGCCGCGTGGGTCTCGATCAGCGTCGGGTGCAACAACACGTGCACCTTCTGCATCGTCCCGAGCCTGCGCGGCAAAGAGAAGGACCGTCGGCCGGGCGAGATCCTCGCCGAGATCGAGGCGCTCGTCGCCGAGGGCGTCGTCGAGGTCACGCTGCTCGGCCAGAACGTCAACTCGTACGGGGTGGAGTTCGGCGACCGGTTCGCGTTCGGCAAGCTGCTGCGCGCATGCGGCGAGATCGAGGGCCTGCAGCGGGTCCGCTTCACCTCCCCGCACCCCGCCGCGTTCACCGACGACGTCATCGAGGCGATGGCCGAGACGCCGAACGTCATGCCCCAGCTGCACATGCCGCTGCAGTCCGGGTCCGACCGTGTGCTGAAGGCGATGCGCCGGTCGTACCGCAAGGACCGCTTCCTCGGCATCATCGAGCGCGTGCGCGCCGCGATGCCCGACGCCGCGATCACCACCGACATCATCGTCGGCTTCCCGGGGGAGACCGAGGAGGACTTCCTCGAGACGCTAGACGTCGTCCGTCAGGCGCGGTTCAGCTCCGCGTACACGTTCCAGTACTCACCGCGCCCCGGCACGCCAGCCGCGACCATGGACGCGCAGCTGCCCAAGGCTGTCGTGCAGGAGCGGTACGACCGGCTGGTCGCGCTCGTCAACGAGATCGCGTGGGACGAGAACAAGGCGCTCGTCGGGACGACCGTCGAGCTGCTCGTCGCCGACACGAGCGCGGGCAAGGGCGGCAAGAAGGACGAGGCCACCCACCGTCTCACCGGACGCTCGCGCGACAACCGGCTCGTGCACTTCTCGAGGCCGGACAGTGTCGAGGTGCGGCCGGGTGACGTCGTGGAGGTCGTCCTCACGAAGGCGGCGCCCCACCACCTGATGGCTGATGGGACGCCGGTCGCGGTGCGCCGGACGCGTGCGGGCGACGCGTGGGAGGCCCGCAACACCGCACCCGTCGCGGCGGGTGTCGGGCTCGGCATGCCGAGCATCGGCGCGCCGGCTCCGCTGCCTGTCAGCGACGGGCCGGCCTGCGCCTGCTGACCGTCAGGTCGTCGGGTCGCCGTCGATCTTGTCGACCCCGTCCTTGAGCGCGTCGGTGCCCTTGTCGATCTTGTCGTCGTGCTTGCCACCGGTCTTGTCGCTGGCGAGGTCGGCGGCCTTGTCGATGCCCTGGTCGATCTTGTCGCCGTGCTCCTTGAGCAGGTCCTGAGCCTTGTCCTTCAGGCCGTCGGCGTTGTCCTTGAACTTGTCGAGCAGTCCCATGGGTCCCCCGGTACGTAGTGTGGTGATCTGCTCAAATCTTAGGCGTCACCGTGCGGCGTGCGACGTCAGCGTGAGAATCGGCGGCACCGGGCCGCGGAGGTAGGTCTCGATCACCACGATCTCGTGCTCGACCCCGGGCTGGGGGAGGTCGCGCAGCCTGAACCACCGCTGGTCAGCAGCCTTCTCGGGCTCCACGATGCGGGGCTCTCCGTCCCAGGCGCGCGCGATCCAGAAGAAGTCGACCCGCTGCTCGAGCGCGGGGCCGCCCTCGACCCACCGGTGCAGCGTCGTCAGCGGTTCCAACGCGTCGGGGGCGATCGAGACACCGGCCTCCTCGTACGCCTCGCGCTGTGCCGCCGTCCGTACGGACTCGTCCGCGTGGACGTGGCCGGCGATCATCGCCCAGCACCCATCGCGGAAGCCGGTGTTCTGCCGCAGGTGCAGCAGGATCTCCTCCTCACCCAGCGGGCCACGGAGCAGCATCACGTACGAGGCGGGGACGAGCGCGTGTCTCATGCACAGCACTCTAGGCGGCGTGTGCGGCGGTCGCGTTAGCCTCGTGACGTGCTCGTCGCCGTCGCCGTGGTCCCGCAGACACCGTTGCTCGTCCCCGAGATCGCTGCCGGCGCGGCGGGAGAGCTGGAGCCGCTGCGCGCCGCCGCGATCGAGGCCGTGCGCGAGGCGGCGGGGGTGGCCGACAGGGTCATGGTCGTGGCGCCCGGGCCTGGGAAGGAGGCATACGACTCGGTGGTCGCGGACTTCTCGGCGTTCGGGTACGAGTGCCTCGATACGGGCGCCAGCGACGTCCGGCCTGGGTCCGCGCTGCCGCTGGGGGAGTGGTTGCTCTCCGCGGCGGGCGTCACGCTTCCGCGTACCTTCCGCGAGACCACGGGCACCGCGATCGACCTCGGCGGCCACGTCCGTACGGCGTTGCTCGTCCTCGCCGATGGCACCGCGAAGCGAGAAGAATCGGCTCCGGGCCACGTGGATGTGCGGTCACTCGCCTTCGACGCGGTGATCGGTACGGCGCTGGCCGGCGTCGATCTCGACGCCCTCGCCTCGCTGGACCCCGCTCTCGCCGACGCGCTGTGGGCGAGTGGCGCCCCGGCGTTCCGAGCGCTCGCCGCGACCGTGCGTGCCGACGCGGCGGAAGGATGGGCGGCGCGACTCCGCTATGACGGGGCGCCGTACGGCGTCGCCTACTGGGTCGCCGTCTGGAGCCGAAAGGACGTATGGAGCCGCCCCGCTTGATCACGTACTTGCTGGCGGCGGGCTTACCGCCCGAGCGGCCCCGGAACACCACGTGGGGGACTTTGCACTAACCGGTAGACGCGGAACATATCGTTCTCGATCGCCAGCACTGCGACGTCGGCGAAGCCTGCCTCGCGGGCGTAGCCGCGGAGCACGTCCAGCCGCATCACCGTCCCTGTGGCGCGGGTTGGGCGGTGTGACATCCCGTCGGGGAGGCAGACGAGGACCGAGTAGCCGTACATCAGCTGCTCGACGGGGTCCCCGGGACCGCTGAACGCGTCGGGCACTCGCTCGTCGACGACCAGCACCCACCCGTCCGGAGCGGCCATCGCGTGCATGCTCGCCAGCACGGACACCGGGTCTGGCATGTCGTGGATGCACTCGAAGGCTGTCACCAGCGTGTAGTCGTACGCCCCATCGACGGATCCCGCGTCAGCGTGGTGGAAGCCCACCCGTTCGGAGACGTCATGGGCGTCGGCGTTCCTTCGCGCGGCCGCGACTGAGTCGGCGTCCAGGTCGAAGCCGTCGACGGTGCTCGCGGGATAGCCGGAGGCGATGCCGATCGTGGACCAGCCGTCGCCGCAGCCGATGTCCGCGACACGCGCGCCGTCGGTAAGGCGCGCGTGGAGCTCTGGCAGCGACGGCAGCCACACCTGTGGGAGTGAGGTGAGGAACAGCGCACGGTTGGCATCGGCCTGGCCGCGCCGCATGCGC
The DNA here is from genome assembly GCF_014127285.1 of Mumia sp. ZJ1417. Taxonomy (GTDB): domain Bacteria; phylum Actinomycetota; class Actinomycetes; order Propionibacteriales; family Nocardioidaceae; genus Mumia. The sequence continues at coordinate 2,467,108 of NZ_CP059901.1, read as the reverse complement.
GGGCCGTAGTCGCGCCACGCGACCCCGCCACCGCTGCGATAGGCGTCGACGAGCTCGGGCAACCGGGCGCCGGCGGCAGCGACGATCTGGGTGACGGGAGTGAGGTATGACTCGAGCGACCGGTCGCACAGCACCTCGCGCTGCGCGGCGCTGAGCCCGTACGTGCGGGTGTCGCCGTCGTCGGAGGGAGCGGCGACCGCAATGAGGCCCGCGACTGCTTGCTGCTCGAGCCATTCGCGGGCGTATCGTGCATCGATCCCTGCGAGGGAGGCCAGTTGCGAGGGGCGGAGCGGACCGTGCTCGGACAGGAGGTCGTACAGGTTGAGCCTGTCGCCGAGGGCGATTGTCAGGCAGTCCATCGCGCCGAGAACGGATGCGAAGATCCGCCCGGCGAACGCGTCGGTCGCTCCGCCGTCGGCTGCAGTCCCGCCTGTCGCTTGGCCCATGCCTCAGGGTCCGGTGGCGCCCGGGGCACGGTCAATCCACATTGTCTGATGTGACCTGGACAACATCGTCGCGGGCCTGCTCGTCGGGTCACCTACCACCCCCGCGCCGGCCGTACCCCCACCTGGGATCCGCACGGCGGTCGACTTCCCTGAGCGCACCGTCACCGGCGCGGCGGGCAACACGATGCTCGCCGATCGCCACGGACGTGCGATGCAGCTGCGTGCGGGTGAGCGACGCGCGGGGCTGTACTGCGCCGATGCTGGCTCGCGTGTCGAAGCCGAGCCGCACCGTCACCAGGCGCTGACCGCGAGCGGACCGACGCCTCGTCAGGTGCCGGTGGGCGAGGGTGGGGTCGTCCCCGTCCCTGGTCCGTCGCCCGGGTCCTTGTCGAGCTTGTGGATCTGCTCCTTCGCGACGGCGTGGGCCTTGTCGATCTTGTCGTCGTACTTGCCCTTGCTCAGTTCCTTGGCCTTGTCGCGCACCGTCACGAGCGCGTCGTCAATCTTGTCGCCGTTCTCGGTGACGAGCGTGCTCGCGCGCTCCTTCATCTCACGGGCCAGGTCCTCGCTGGAGTCCTTGAACTTCTCGAAGGCCTCGTCGAACTTGCTCATGCCGATCTCTTCCTGCCGTGGCCGGATGCGGTGTGATGTGTGTGTTCGAATCTACGTCAGTCAGAATGGTCGCCGTGAGCCCTCCCGTCGTCGCAGTGGTCGGTCCGACCGCCGCCGGCAAGTCCGACCTCGCCGTCGCACTCGCGCAACGTGTCAGGGGCGAGGTGGTGAACGTCGACGCCTACCAGATCTACCGCGGCATGGACGTCGGTACGGCCAAGCTGGCGGAGGCCGAGCGGGGTGGGGTCCCGCACCACCTCCTCGACATCCTGGACGTCACCGAGCCGGCGACGGTCGCTGAGTTCCAACGGTGGGCGCGTGCCGCGTTGGAAGAGGTACGGGGGCGGGGTGTTACTCCGGTGCTCGTCGGCGGCTCCGCGCTGTATGTCCGCGCCGTGCTGGACGCGTTCGAGTTTCCCGGCACAGACCCGGCCGTACGGGCGCGGCTCGAGGCCGAGCTGCGCGAGCAGGGTCCTGAGGAGATGCACCGGCGGCTCGCCGCGCTCGACCCCGACGCCGCGACCAGCATCCTCGTTTCCAACGGTCGCCGGATCGTACGTGCGCTGGAGGTCGTCGAGATCACCGGTCGTCCGTTCGCCGCAACGCTGCCGGCCCACACCGCGTACTACGACGACGTGCGACTCCTCGGCATCGACGTCCCACGCGACGTGCTCGACGAGCGGATCGCCCGGCGCGTGGACCTGATGTGGGAAGCCGGTCTCGTCGACGAGGTGCGCAGGCTCGTGGCCGAGGGGTTGGCCGGCGGGCGCACCGCGAGCCGCGCGCTCGGCTACTCCCAGGTGCTCGCCTTTCTCGACGGCACGATGACCGAGGACGAGGCCCGCGAGGCGACCGTGCGGGGGACGCGGAAGTTCGCGAGGCGGCAGGACTCGTGGTTCCGCAAGGACCCGCGGATCGTCTGGCTGCCGTACGACGCGCCGGACCTCGTTGACCAGGCGCTCGCGGTAGTGGGGGGCTAACGGGCCTCGCGCGCGAGACGGCGACGCAGACGGCCCAGCGCGTGTGCGTACGACAGGCGCAGCAGTGGTGTCGCGACTCGCCAGAGCAGCGGCGCGAACGGACCACCGGGGACGCGGACCACCTCAGACCATCCGAAGTCGGTGCCCGTGCCCGTCGCGTCGGGGCTGCAGACGAATGTCCCGGTGCCGGACACGACCCGCCCGAGGTGCTCGACGTCGCAGCGGTGTGGTGGGTCCCACGAGGTCACGCGCATCGGGTCGTCGAAGCCGAACGGCCCGAGCCCCGTGCGGGCGACAATCAGGTCGCCGTCGGTACGGACCCGGGTTGCGGGGATCCACTCGCTCTGGCGCTCCCATGCCGTCACGTACTCCCACACCGCCTGGACGGGTGCGTCCACGTGCAGCGTCCCCGCGAGGTGACCCGTGCCGTCGGAGCGTACGGTCACGGTCATGTCGGTGGCTCCGACCGCCATCCGGCATACCCCAGGACGATCAGTCGCATCTGACGGCGCGCCTCGGTCTCGATCTGCTCGAGCACCTCGGGCCGGTCCGGCGACTCGATGATCTGCTCCGCCGTCGACACCATGATGTTGACGAACAGCTGTGACGCCGTCCGCACGTCCGCGTCGTTCCACGTGTCGAGGTGCGGGAACGTCCGCAGGTCGATGGCCAGCTCGCTCACGTACAGGCGCAGCTCGTCACGGATGCGGTGGCGGACCGCCGGTACCCCGCCGAACCGCTCGCGGGCGACGAACGCGAAGTGCGACCGGTGCAGTTGGACCTGCTCGACGATGATCGATGCCGAGGCGGTGATCACGTCGGCGTACGTCTGGGGGTCCTGGCGTGCAAGGCGCATCATGCCGCGCAGGGTGTCGAACGACTGGTCCACGAGGGCCAGGCCGAGCTCCTCCATAGTGGCGAAGTGTCGGTAGAACGCGGTCGGGACGACGCCAGCACGCCGCGCGACCTGTCGCAGGCTGACCCCGGCGAATCCGTGCTCGTCGGTGAGCTCGAGCGCGGCGTCGAGGAGAGCCTGCCGGGTGCGCTCCTTCTGCTCGTGACGCGTGACGGCGTCGTCGGAGTCGTGCACCGGGGCACCTTATCGCGACGACGTCACGCGACGATGAGACTTCGCACGACGTCCTTGAGCACGTGGACCGCATCGTCGTCCCACACCGCCTCATCGGTCAGCAAGAGCGCACGCAGACCGCTGATGACGGCGATCAGCAGCGTCGCCTGGTGCTTCACGTCGCGCTCCGTTCGGCGCCCGCCCTCTCGCTCGATCGCGTTCAGCGTCTTCTCCACGTCGACGCGCAGCCACATGCTCCGCTCCACGAGCAGGTCCTCCATCTCCACCCAAGCCTGAGGCCCGTACGCCTCGGCGTGCGTCAAGAACCACCCGATGATCGCGTCTCGCTCGGTCGACACCGGCGGGAGGATCTGGCGAAGCACCGCGAGGAGTTTGGCATCGGCCGCGACGAGCGAGGGGTCGACGTCAGCCAGACCGAAATCGACAGGGTTGAGCCGACGGCCGACCGCCGAGAACAGCTCGGCCTGGGTAGCGAAGTAGTGGCGGAGCGTTCCGACGGCGATCTCGGCGCGCGCCGCGACAGCGCGGACAGTGAGCGCTTTCCAGCCACCCTCGGCGACCATCTGGCTGGCGATGTCGACGATCTCGGCACGATTCATCGTGGCGTCACGTCCTCTGGGGTCGGCGGGAGAGGAGCAGGGTCCGTCCAAAAGTCACGTACGGCGTACGCGAACAGCGTGCGCCTGTTTTGGTCAGACCCTTCCGTCATCCCCAGCGCGCGCCGGCGGCGGCGTCGGTCCACAGGGATGCGTGTGCAGGGACAGCGTTCCGCGGGGCCAGAGGCGGGGCACCTAGACTTGCGGGGTGAGGACCTTCGCGTGGCTCAAGGGCCACGGCACCGAGAACGACTTCGTGATCCTGCCCGACCCGGACGGGACGGTGCATGGTGTGCTCGACGCGTCGTTCGTGGCCGCGCTGTGCGACCGGCGCCGGGGGATCGGTGCTGACGGTGTGCTGCGTGCCGTGCGCGCGACGGATGCCGACGCAGAGTGGTTCATGGACTACCGCAACGCGGACGGGTCGATCGCGGAGATGTGCGGCAACGGGGTGCGGGTGTTCGCCCATTACCTCGCCGACGCTGGACTGGTCGATCCGTCCCACCCGGTGCCGGTGGCCACCCGCGACGGCATCAAGGTCGTGACGTACGCGCCCGACGGGACGATCGCTGCCGACATGGGCACGCCTCGTCTGCTGGGCGAGTCGAAGGTCGTGGCCGAGGGGGTCGCTCGGACAGCGCGGCATGTCGATGTCGGCAACCCGCACGCGGTCGCGTTCGTCGGCGAGCTCGATGAGGCAGGGACGCTGCTGGCGGAGCCCGAATATGACGCCTCTGTCTATCCCGAAGGTGTCAACATCGAGTTCGTCGCCCGACGCGGCCCGCGGCACGTGGCGATGCGGGTGCACGAGCGCGGAGCGGGGGAGACCCGCTCCTGCGGCACGGGTGCGGTGGCTGCCGCCCTGGCGAGCGCCTCGGCCGACGGCGCCGATCCCGTACGGGATGGAGAGGTGACGTACCGGGTGGACGTGCCCGGTGGCACGCTACGCGTGACCTGGCGGGCTGACGGGCACGCTGTTCTTGCCGGTCCGGCACTCATAATCGCTCGCGGCGATCTGACGTGGCTGGGATGATCGACCGCACTGCCGACGTTGCAAGGAACAGATGACTGCACACGAACGTACCGAGACAGACCACGCCGAGACCCACGACGGCGACCAGTTCGACCTTGCCGACCGCAACTCGTTGCGCCGGATCGCCGGGCTGTCGACCGAGCTCGAGGACATCAGCGAGGTCGAATACAGGCAGCTGCGCCTCGAGCGCGTCGTCCTGGTCGGGGTGTGGACCGACGGTTCCGCGACCGACGCCGAGAACTCGCTCGCCGAGCTCAAGCTCCTGGCCGAGACCGCCGGGTCCGAGGTCCTGGACGGACTGGTCCAGCGGCGTCAGCGTCCTGACCCGGCGACCTACATCGGCCGAGGCAAAGTTGACGAGCTCGCCGAGATCGTGCGCGTGACCGGCGCCGACACGGTGATCTGCGATGGCGAGCTCGCCCCGAGCCAGCTGCGCAACCTGGAGGACAAGACCAAGGTCAAGGTGGTCGACCGTACCGCCCTGATCCTCGACATCTTCGCCCAGCACGCAAAGTCGCGTGAGGGGCGCGCCCAGGTCGAGCTGGCGCAGCTGCAGTACATGAAGCAGCGCTTGCGCGGCTGGGGTGGCAACCTCTCGCGCCAGGCCGGTGGACGTGTCGGCGGCGACGGCGGCGGCATCGGCTCGCGTGGTCCTGGTGAGACCAAGATCGAGACCGACCGGCGTCGCATCAACGACCGCATCGCCAAGCTCCGCCGCGAGATGGGCGAGATGCGCAAGACCCGCGACACCAAGCGGGCGAACCGCCAACGCCACCAGGTGCCGGCCGTCGTGATCGCCGGCTACACCAACGCCGGCAAGTCGAGCCTGCTCAACCGCCTGACGCGGGCGGGCGTCCTCGTCGAGGACGCGTTGTTCGCAACGCTCGACCCGACGACGCGTCGTACGGAGACCTCCGACGGCCGCGAGTACACGCTGTCGGACACCGTCGGATTCGTCCGCCACCTCCCTCACCAGCTGGTCGAGGCGTTCCGCTCGACGCTGGAGGAGGTCGCTGACGCCGACCTCGTCCTGCACGTCGTCGACGGGTCGCACCCCGATCCCGAGGGCCAGATCAACGCGGTGCGCGAGGTGTTCGCCGACATCGACGCCCTCGGAGTGCCCGAGATCATCGTCATCAACAAGGCCGACGCCGCCGACCCGCTGGTCCTGTCGCGCCTCCTTGCACGCGAGCCGCACGCCGTCGTGGTGTCGGCCCGCACCGGCGAGGGCATCGACGAGCTGCTCAGCGCGGTCGAGGCCGACCTGCCGACGCCCGCGGCGAAGGTCGACGTCGTGCTGCCGTACGAGCGCGGAGACCTGCTCAACCAGATCCACCTGCACGGCGAGATCGACTCGCTCGAGCACACGCCCGACGGCACCCACATCGTCGCCCGCGTGCACGACGAGCTCGCCGGCGCACTGGCCCAGTACGCCTGACACGCGACGGGCGCCGACCCACCCGCAGGTGAGTCGGCGCCCGTACGGTCGGGGCTAGGCCTCCAGGGCTAGTCCTTCCCAGGAATGCCGGACGACGGCGGGGTGCTGGCGTCTCCGGTGTACTCCTCGATCGGCGCGTCACCGACGTCGGTCTGGAGGACCGGGGTCTTGTCGGCGGTCGTGCCGTTGGCCTGGATCTCGACGAGCTTCAGGCCGCCGATGCCCGCGTGGCGGTCCTCGGAATAGCGGAACGGCACGTAGTTCGGGCCACCGAGGTCCGCACCGTCCTGCTCGAAGGTCTCCACGATGGACTCACGGCTCAGGTCGTCGCCCGTCCGCTGCAGCGCGTCGACGAGCGTGAACGCCTGCGACATGCCGTACACCTTGTAGTTGGTCAGCGGCGATCCATCACCGTACTCGTCCCAGACCTTCTGCCACAGCTTCGTCCAGTCGTTCTCCGGCTCGGAGGCCTGCGGCATGTAGGTGGTCGTGTAGACACCGGCCAACGGGCTCGCGCCCTTGACGGCGCCCTGCGAGAACTCCTCGAGGAGCGAGCCGACGAGCCCCGAGTCGGAGCCGACGTTGGTGTAGAACCAGGTCGGCTTGAAGTTGAGCTTCATCGACACCAGCTGCGAGAGTGCGGTGTAGGACGGGACGTTGAAGCCCACGACGACATCCGCGCCCGACTTCTGCAGCTCGGCGATCTGCGGGCCGACGTCGGTGTTGCCGGGGACGTACTTCACCTGGGCGACGATCTGGTCGTCGATGAACTGCTCGAGGCCGCGGGTGCCGTCCTCGCCGAGCTCGTCGTCCTGGCCGAAGATGCCGACCTTGGCGTCGGGCATGTTCTCGGCGATGTACTGGCCGATGACCTTGCCCTCGGACTCGTAGTCGGGCTGCCACCCGAAGGTCATCGGCAGCTCCTCGGGGTTGTCCCAGAGGAGCGACCCGGACGAGACCGTCAGGTCAGGCACACCCTCGGCGTTGAGGAAGTTCGTCACCGCCTGGTGGGTCGGCGTGCCCAGGCCGGCGACGATCGCGAACACCTCGTCGTTGAGGACCAGCTCGTTGACGACCTCGGACGTCTTGGCCGGGTTGTAGCCGTCGTCCTTGGCGATGAACTCGATGTCACGGCCGCCGACGCCGCCGTTGGCGTTGACGAAGTCGTAGTAGGCCTTGTGACCGAGCGGGATCTCGCTGTAGCCGGGCGCTGCGACACCCGTGAGCGGGAAGTGACCGCCGATCTTGATCGAGTCCTCGGTGAGGCCGACATCGGTCGAGCCGCCGTCGTCATCACCGCCACCGCACGCGGCGACGACCAGTGCGGAGGCGGCGAGTGCCGCCCCGAGTACGAGTCGGCGACTCCTGCGCGCCGGCTTGGGCTGATGAGCCATGGATCTCATCCCTTCTGGGTGGGTGTTGCGGGGTGGAGACGGCGCAGGCGTGCTCGCCGCCATGCCGTCGAGAGGGTCCCCATCACTCCTCCAGGTGCGAGGAGCATCACGAGGACGAGGACGATGCCGTAGATCAACGGCGACATCTGAGCGGCCTGGGTGTCCGACAGGCCGCCCGGCCCGGTCGACATCGAGGTCACCCACGGCGGCAGGAAGACCAGCACCGCAGCGCCGATGAACGCTCCGGTGATGCTGCCGAGCCCACCGATCACCGCGGCGGTGAGCAGCGAGAGCGAGAGGACGATTGAGAAGGAGCCCGGCGCGGCGAGCCGCGCAACGATCGCCATGACGGCGCCGGCCAGCCCGGCGTACGCGGCGCTGATGACGAACGCCTGCACGCGGGTACGGCCGAGGTTGATGCCGGCGATCTCCGCCGCGACCTCCTGGTCGCGGACCGCGCGCCAGTGGCGCCCGATCTTGGAACGGCGCAGGTTGAGCGCGAAGAAGAGGGCGACGACCAAGCAGAACAGGCCGAGGTAGGCGACGTACTTCGTCGACGTCACGAACTCGCCCGACACCGCGTCGATGAACGACACGAACCACTCCGGCGGCCGTGGCTGGACGACGGTGAGTCCGACCTCCCCGTTGAAGGTGCCCTTGAAGTAGAGCGCGACGCTCGGCAGCGCGACGGCCAGCGCGAGCGTGGCACCGGCGAGGTACGGCCCGTGGAGACGTGCCGCGCCGATGCCGACGACGAACCCGACGAGCGACGTCACGACGACCGCGGCCAGCGCGACGACGGGGAACGGCAGCGGAGTCTCGGTGTCGAGCATCAGCGCCGTCGTGTAGGCGCCGACGGCCATCAGCGCCCCGTGGCCGAGCGAGATCTGACCGTTGAGCCCTGTGAGAGCGGTCAGGCCGATCGCCGCGATGGCGTAGTAGGCGAGCGAGGAGAGCTGGGTGTTGGTGTAGCGGTCGGTGGACTCCAGCAGGAGAACGCCGAGGAGCAGGACGGCGACGCTGATCAGCAGGCTGCGCGTGAGGTTGAGATCGAGCAGGCGCTTTGCGGGCCTCGTGGCGGCATCGGTCGTCATCAGACCCTCCTGGCCTTCGTGCTGGAGAAGAGACCCCCGGGCTTGAGCAGCAGGACGACGATCAAGAGGACGAACGCGGCCATCGTGACGAGTCCGGAGGCCACGTACCCGGAGACGACGGAGTTGACCACGCCGAGCAGGAGGCCACCGACGACGGCGCCGACCGGGCTGTCGAGCCCGCCGATGACCGCGGCGATGAACCCGAACGCGATCAACGTCTCCATGTAGCTCGGATAGATGAAGGTGCCCGTCGCCACGAGGATCCCGGCGACCGACCCGACGAGACCGGCCAGCGCCCACCCGAAGGTGAGCAGGTGCGAGACCTTGATCCCGAGGATGCGTGAGACCTCGCCGTCGAAGGCCGCCGCGCGCATCGTGAGCCCGAGCTGCGTCTTCTGGAACAGCAGCGTGAGTCCGACGACGACGACACCGACCGTGCAGACGACGAAGATGCTGGTCGGCGTGAGCGCGAGGTTGAGGTCGCCGGCCTGGAACCCGGCCATGCCGAAGGGCGACGGGAACGACTGGTAGTCGGACCCGAACAGGATCGCGGCCAGCGCCTGGATCGCCACGTACAGACCGAGGGTCGCGATGACGATGTTGAGCTCCATGCCGTCCTCGAGCGGTCGGATGACGACCCGCTCGAGCAGGGCGCCGATCACGAAGCCGGCGGCGAGCGCGCCCGCGAATGCAGCCCAGTAGGGGAAGTCCTGGTTGAGCAGCGCCAGGGCGATGTAGGTGGTGAACATCGCCTGCGAGCCCTGAGCGAAGTTGATGATCCGGGTCGACCGGAAGATCAGCACGAGGGCGAGCGCGAACGCGGCGATCACGATGCCCTGGGTGAGTCCGTTGAGCAGGACGTTGACGAGCTTTTGGATGTCGTCGGTCATGGTCTCCTCCTCAGAACCCGAGGTATGAGTGACGGAGCGCGGCGTCGTTGCGCAGGACCTCGGCGGACTCGGTCACGACGACCTTGCCGAGGTTGAGCACGACACCGGTGTGCGCGATGGACAGGGCGCTGCGGGCGTTCTGCTCGACGAGGAGCACCGTGAGGCCGGAGTCGGCGACCAGGCGGCGGATCAGATCGAAGATCTGCGCCACGATCCGCGGAGCGAGACCCAGCGAGGGCTCGTCGAGGAGCAGTAGCGTCGGCCGCGACAGCAGGGCACGTGCGATGACGAGCATCTGACGCTCGCCGCCGGACAGCGTGTGCGCCTGCGCGCTGCGGCGGTCGCCGAGCACGGGGAACAGCTGATAGGCGTCGTCGAGCGAGCGGACCGGAGCCGGCACGTCGTCCGGACGTTTGGCTGCGCCGCGGGCGCCGAGGCGAAGGTTCTCCTCCACGGTGAGCTCGGCGATGACGCCGCGGCCCTCGGGGACGTGGGCCATCCCGCGGTGCACCATCGACTCGACGGGCGCGCCGGTGATGTCGGTGCCGTCGAGCGTGATCGTTCCCGACGTCGGGCGGACGAGCCCGGACACGGTCCGCAGCAGCGAGGTCTTGCCGGCACCGTTGGCGCCGAGCACCGCCGTGATGCGTCCGGTCTCGACCGTCATGTCGACGGCGTCGAGAGCACGGACCGGCCCGTACGTGGTGGTGAGGTTGGCGATCGTGAGCACGGTCAGCCCTCCTTCGTCACGGCGACAGCCGGTCCGGCATCGAGCGAGGTCGTGTCGATCTCGCTGCCGCCCGTCACCTCGGCGCCGAGGTAGGCGGCGATGACCAACGGGTCGTCGCGGACCTCCGCAGGCGTGCCGCGCGCGATCACCTGACCGAAGTCGAGGACGGTGATCGTGTCGCAGATACGCATGACGAGATCCATGTGGTGCTCGACGAGGAGCACGGACATGCGGTCCGTGAGGCGGCGTACGAGATCGCCGAGCTCGTCCATCTCGCCCTCGGACAGACCAGCGGCGGGCTCGTCGAGCAGGAGGAGGCGCGGCTCGGCCACGAGGGCACGGGCCAGCGCGACCTTCTTCTGGTCGGGGTACGGCAGCATGCCCGGATAGCGCGGCGCGAGGTGCGCGGCTCCCAGGTCGGCCAGCGCCTGCATCGCGCGCTCGCGCAGCGCCTGCTCGTCGCGGCGCCCTCGAGGGAGTCCGAAGGCCGCCGACACGAACCCGCTGCTGGACCGGACGGCAGCACCGGTCATCACGTTCTCGAGCGCGCTCATGCCCGTGAACAGCCCGACGCCCTGCAGCGTACGGGCGATGCCGAGGCCTGCCAGGTCGTGGGCGCGGAGATTCTCCAGGCGTGAGCCTTCCCAGGTGAGCGACCCCTCGTCGGGGCGGACGAAGCCGCAGCAGACGTTGAAGAACGTCGTCTTGCCAGCGCCGTTCGGGCCGATCACTCCGTGGACCTGGCCGGGCTCGACCCGTACGCCGACGTCGTCGAGAGCGACGAGGCCGCCGAAGCGGACGGTCACGCCTTCGGCCACGAACGCGCCGTGCGGCGGCGGGTCGGGAGTGGGCTCGACGGGAGGGGTCATGCGCGTCCTTCCGAGAGGGGGCGGTGTCATCCGGGCAGGGAGGTGTGATCCAGACCACATGACGTCGTGACGCCGAACGCTACCGACCTGAGTGGGGTAAGCAAGCGCTTAGTCCGAGCGGGCCCTCAATCGTTACCGGATGGTGACTCGCCGTCGCGGCGTACGAGCCTGTGAGTCGCCGCCACGGGACGTCCGCGCGGCTCGGTAGGCTGCGTCGGTGACCTCGTCGATCTCGGAACACCCCGCAGCGCCCGACGCCGATCCCGAGCGACGCGCGCAGGTCGGCGCCGTCCTCCATGCAGCCGTCGAGGCCGTGGGTGGCACCGAACGACCGGGGCAGGTCCAGATGGCCGAAGCGGTCGCCGGCGCCTTCGCGCGCGGCGAGCACCTGCTGGTGCAGGCCGGGACGGGCACCGGCAAGTCGCTCGGCTACCTCGTGCCGAGCCTGCTGCACGACCGCCGTGTCGTCGTGGCGACCGCGACCCTCAACCTCCAGCACCAGCTCGTCGAGCGCGACATCCCGGCGCTACTCGACGGTGCCCGGACCGTTCTCTCACGCACGCCGAAGCACGCGGTCGTCAAGGGCCGCGGCAACTACGCTTGCCTCCACCGCATCCGCGAGGGCGCGCCCGACGAGCAGGGCGTCCTGATCGAGGCGCCGTCGGGCTCGCTCGGTGAGGAGGTCGTGACCCTGCGGGCATGGGCCGAGGAGGAGACCGACCGGAGCGGCGTGGGCGACCGGGACTCGGCGCCCTCGCACACCGAGCGGGCGTGGCGCCAGGTGAGCGTCCACGCGCGGGAGTGCCTCGGCGCCGCCCGCTGCCCGTACGCGCAGGAGTGCTTCGCCGAGCGGGCGCGCGACGACGCCGCCGATGCCGACCTGGTCGTCACCAACCACGCGCTCCTCGCGATCGACGCGATCGACGGAGTTCCGATGCTCCCCGAGTACGACACCGTCGTCGTGGACGAGGCCCACGAGCTGGTCGCCCGAGTCACCCAGGCCTCGACGGCCGAGCTGTCGCCTCCGATGGTCGAGCGGGCCGCGCGCCGCGCCCGGGCCTTCGTCCGCGGGCGGGAGGCCGATGACCTCGAGGACGCGACCGACGCGCTGCGCGACGCTCTCGAGGTGACCCCGCCGGGTCGCATCGCGTCACCGACCGACCAGCTCGCGGACGCGCTGGCCCTCGTACGAGACACCGCGCGCGCGTGCCACTCTGCGATCCCGAAGGAGTCGCAGGAGGGTGAGACTGATGCGGCTCGCCAGCAGGTCAAGGGGCTCGTCGACGAGGTCCGCAAGGTCGCCGAACGCATGGCGGCGGCGTCCGAGGCCGACGTCCTGTGGCTCGCCGAACGTGAGGGCTCGCGTGGCGGCAACGAGCTGCGTATCGCGCCCGTCGACGTGGCACTGACGTTGCGCGACAAGCTGTTCGGCGAGAACACGGTCGTGCTCACCAGCGCGACGCTCAAGCTGGGTGGCGGCTTCGACTCCGTGGCGCGGTCGGTCGGGCTGTGGGCGACGGAGCAGGTCGGGGTCGGCCCCGCGGACAAGGCCGAGTCCGACGAACGCGACTTCGCATGGGACGCGGTCGACGTGGGCTCGCCGTTCGACTACGCGAAGCAGGCGATGCTCTACGTCGCGCGCCACCTGCCGCCGCCGGGGCGCGACGGGATGGCCGACGCGACCGCGGACGAGATCGTCGACCTCGTCCGTGCGGCAGGCGGGCGTACGCTCGGGCTCTTCTCGTCACGGCGGGCCGCCGAGGCGGCGACCGAGGTCGTCCGCGAGCGGCTGCCGGAGATCGAGGTGCTGTGCCAAGGAGACGCGCAGCTGCCCGAGCTGGCGCGCCGGTTCACCGAAGACCCGCACACGTGCCTCTTCGGCACGTTGAGCCTGTGGCAGGGCATCGATCTGCCCGGCACGACGTGTCAGCTCGTGATCATCGACCGGATCCCGTTCCCTCGACCCGACGACCCGCTGATGAGCGCTCGCCAGCGCCTCGTCGAACGCAAGGGCGGCAACGGCTTCATGGCGGTGGCCGCGACCCATGCCGCGCTCCTGCTGGCTCAAGGGGCCGGACGGCTCATCCGCCGCTCCGACGACCGCGGCGTCGTCGCGGTGCTCGACTCCCGCCTGGCCAAGGCGCGGTACGGGTCGTTCCTCGCTTCCTCGATGCCGCCGATGTGGCGGACGGTCGATCGCGGGCAGATCTTGGGAGCGCTCGAGCGGCTCGACGCGGCCGCGTCCGCCAACTGACGTACAGGTGACGGCTCGCCGGTGTTTTCGCCGGTGCGCCGGCTCGGGTACCCCAGCGAACGCGCACTGCCCCGACCGTGCTCGCTGGGGTCGGTGCGCCTTCGCTGGGGTACCCCAGGCGCGGGCTCGCCGGCGAGCGCGGGAGGGGTCGTCGCGGGGCGGGTCCGGACACACATGTGGGCGCGAGACCGAGGGGATCTCGCGCCCACCACACGACACGTGGGGTCAGACGCGTCGCATGACCGTGGTGACCTTGCCGAGGATCGTGGCGTCGGTGCCGTCGATCGGGTCGTACGCCGGGTTGTGGGGGAGGAGCCAGATCTCGCCGTCTTTGCGCTGCAGTGTCTTGACGGTCGCCTCGCCGTCGAGGAGGGCAGCGACGATCTCGCCGTTCTCGGCGGTCGGCTGCTGACGGACGACCACGTAATCGCCGTCGCAGATCGCGGCATCGACCATCGAGTCTCCGCGGACCTCGAGCATGAACAAGGTGCCCTCGCCGACGAGCGTGCGGGGGAGCGGCATGATCTCCTCGACGCGCTCCTCGGCCAGGATCGGCCCACCGGCGGCGATCCGGCCGACCATCGGCACGTACGCTGGCGCGGGGCGCGCGTCGCCGGACGCGGTGTCGTCGAAGCCGAAGTCGAGTGCGTCGCCGATCGAGCGGCGGGCCGCGAGGACGTCGGGAAGGAAGACCTCGATCGCGCGCGGGCGGTTGGGGTCGCGGCGGACGAAGCCGTTGCGCTCGAGGACCTTGAGCTGGTGAGCGACCGAGGAGACGCTCGCGAGACCCACCGCAGCGCCGATCTCGCGCATGCTGGGCGGGTAGCCCTTCTGCTCGATCGATTCGCGGATGATCTCGAGCACGCGGCGCTGGCGGGGAGTCAGCCCGCTCGCGTCCGGTGGGCCGTCGGGGAGCTCGGAAACCTCGGCTTTGGTCATGTACTGACCCTAGTACCGGGCGGCGGTTCGATCAAACATATGTTCGACCGGCGCGTGTCGTACGACACTCGAAAGTTTGTTCGAGCGGGTCCTTCACATCTGTCGGTGCGTGTGGTTAGGTTCGTACACATGTTCGATCGAACGCGTGTTCGGCTCCGGCTACGGATCCACCAGCTGGTCAGCCGTCTCGCCGCCGTCGGGCAGGCCGTACGAGTCCGAGACCAGGAGGACACGATGAGCACCGTCCCCAGCACCTGCGACCGCACCGTGATCACCCTCGACACGCCGCTGACCCGAGCGGTGGCGCGTCACCCCGCAGGCAAGGGGAGGCCGGCGGCGCACACGGCGCCGACGCGGCCCACGGCACGTCCGGAGCGTCGTGCCGCCCCGCGCAAGCCGTCGTACCGGTTGACGCGTCGGGGGCGATTCGTGGTGTTCCTCGCGGCGATGGTCGCCTTCGGCGGGCTCACTGTCGGGTTGGGCACGCAGGTCATCGCGACCTCGGAGGCGGGCGAGCCTGTCCCGAGCCGGGTGGTGACCGTGCAGCCGGGCGAGACCGTCTGGGACCTCGCGGCCGAGGCCAACCCTCGGGGCGACATCCGCGAGACCGTCCAAGACATCGCCGACCTCAACTCGCTCGCGAGCGCGGGCGAGATCGTGGCCGGCGCGACGATCTACGTTCCTCTCTACTGAGAGCGACGGTCTTCGTTGCGATCGTGTCGCAGAGCGCTCAGGCGTGACCGTCGATGACGGCGTGCAGCCAGAGCCCGACCGCGCGCATGTCGTCCAGCACGCGGTCGCGCACGGACGGCTCGGCGTCGTCGTCCCACTCCGCGATCACCGCGTACGCGAGGGTGCGTGCCGGGCCGGACACAAGCCCGACGTCGCCCCGTACGGTCTCGATCGTGCCGGTCTTGTTCCAGAGGACGACGCCGCGGTCCGGACCGGCGTGGGCGAGCGGGTCGAGGCCGAAGGCGCTGGCGACCATGGACAGGTCGGTGTTCGCGGCGAGCCATCCGCTGACCATCTCGCTGATGGTGGGCGACAGGATCTCGCGGCGGTGGAGGCGTGCGCAGAAGTGCGCGAGGTCGGCCGCGCACCCGACCGAGAGCGTCGGGGGGTGCTCGGGGCCGCGGTCGTTGCGAACCCGGTCGAGGAGCCGACTGCGCTCCATGCCGATCCGCGTCGCCGTCTGTGTGATGGCCTCGAGGCCGAGCCGTCGCAGCAGCACGTTGGTGGCGAGGTTGTCGCTGACCGCGCCCACGAGCGTGCATGCGTCCGCGACGGGCAGGGTGTCCGTCTGCAGGAGGTGCCACAGGCCGGAGTCGGCGACCCCGTCCTCGTCCGTACGGGTGAGCGGCTCGTCCGGGTCGAGCCGCTCGGTCGCGATCTGGTGGGCGGCCTCGACGAGCAGGACGAGCTTGCCGATGCTGGCCGTCGGGAGGATGAGGTCGGGTTCGAAGGACGCGAGCACGTGGTCGTCGTCGGCGTCGCGCACCTCGACCGACCACCGGACGTCGTCGCGCAGCTGCGGGAGGGGTGGGACGGTCACGCGTCCGCCCCGGGTGCGTCGGTCGTACGGTCGGCGTGCCCGAGCGGCCGGTCCGGATCGATGCGGTCGCGCACCCGGCGCTTGAGCTCGGCGGCGTCCGGGAACCCGCCGTCGTCCTTGCGGTCCCACACGAGGTCGCCGTCGACGGCCACGCGGAAGACGCCGCCCGTCCCGGGGACGAGCGCGACCTCAGCGAGCTCGGTGCCGAACGTGCTCAGGAGCTCCTGCGCCATCCACCCTGCACGCAGCAGCCACTGGCACTGCGTGCAGTAGGTGATCTCGACGCGCGGGGTCTCGACAGGCTCGGCCGTCGTCATCCGAAGGCCTTGCGCAGCGCACCGAGGAACGCGTCGACGTCCTCGTCGGTCGTGTCCCAGGAGCACATCCACCGAGACTCGACGAAGTCCGGGTGCGCGCCGGGGCGCCAGTCGTAGAACGGGTGCTCAGCGCGTACGGCGTCCGCGACCGCGCGGGGGAGCGTCGGGAACACCACGTTCGCCTGCGTCGGGTTGGCGACGTGGAGCAGCGGTGCGCCGGTCTCATGCGTACGGCCGTCGCGTGCGAGCTCGGACGCGAGCGTGTCGACGCCCTCGCGAAGGCGCGTCGCGCGCGCGTTCGAGGCGGACGCGTTCGCGAGCCACAGGTCGTCCGCAGGGTCGAGGAGGGCGGCGAGCTGCGCGGAGACGTACCGCATCTTCGAGGCCAGCTGCATCGACATCTTGCGGACGAACTCGATGCCCGCGACCGCCTCGTGGTTGAGGACGACGACCGCCTCGCCGAGCAGGATCCCGTTCTTGGTGCCGCCGAACGAGAGCACGTCGATGCCGAGGTCGGTGGTGATCTCGCGGAGGGAGAGTCCGAGGTGCGCGGCGGCGTTCGCGAGCCGGGACCCGTCGACGTGGACGCGCATCCCGTACGAGTGGGCGGTCTCGACGAGGCCACGCACCTCGTCGACGGAGTAGACGGTGCCGAGCTCAGTCGACTGGGTCAGCGATACGGCCAGCGGCTGCGGGCGGTGCGGGTCGCCGAGGTTGAGCGTGTACGGAGCGAACGACTCGGGCCGCATCTTGCCGTCGGGCGCCTCGACCGTGAGGAGCTTGATGCCGGCCACGCGCTCGGGGGCGCCGTTCTCGTCGGTGTGCAGGTGAGCGACGTCGGTGACGATCGCCGAGCCCCATCGGGGGAGTGCCGCTGCGAGCGAGACGACGTTGGCGCCGGTGCCGTTGAAGACGGGGTACGCGACGGCGTGGTCGCCGAAGTGGTGCCGTACGACCTCGGCGAGGCGCTCGGTCCACGGGTCGGCGCCGTACGAGACGGCGTGCCCGTCGTTCGCCGCGGCGACGGCCTCGAGGATCGCAGGATGAGCGGGGGCGTAGTTGTCTGATGCGAACGCTGCCACGCCGGTCAGCCTATGCGTTCCCTCCCTCCGGACGTCATACGGATCGTGGGTCGAAACCCACGATCCGTATGACGTCCGGGCCGGCAGGGGGTCACGACTCGGCGAGATGCTTGTCGAGACGGACGAAGCCCTCCTCCATGCCTCCCTCCATGCCGGACTCGACCATGCCGTCGCGGTCCTCGACCGACGTGAATGCGGTGACGTTGTCGATGCGCGTACGGCCGTCTCCGAGGTCGGTGAAGCGCATCGTCTCGAGCGAGACGTGGCCCGGGACGCCGTCGAACTCGAACGTCCGGGTGATGCCGTTCTCGACGGACGGCTCTCCGTGATAGACCCCGCGGAACCCGTACTCGGTGCCGTCGGTGTCCTTCTGGACCCACTGCCAGCGCCCACCGTCGCGGACCTCGTTGACCGGGATCTCGGTCGTGAGGCGGTCCGGGCCGAGCCAGTTCTTCTGCATGTCGTCGTCGGTGAACGCGTGGTACAGACGCTCGGGCGTCGTGGCGAACGTGCGGGTGATGGTGATCGTGGTCGTGCCGGGTGCGGCGGTGACCTCGAGGTCGGACATGGTTCCCCCTTGGGGTGGTCGGTGATCGGTCAGGAGCCGTCGGACGAGGTGTCGGCCTCGGCGAGGAGCGTCTCCAGCCGGGCGAAGCTGTCTTCCCAGTACGCCCGGTAGTCCGCGAGCCAGTCGGTGGCCTCGCGCAGCGGCGCCGCCTCGAGATGGCTGATCCGCATCGTCCCCTGCTGCGTCCGGGACACGAGCCCCGCACGCTCGAGGACCTTGAGGTGTCGCGACACCGCGGGCTGCGACATCGCGAACATCGCCGTGAGCTCGTTCACGCTGGCGTCATCCTGAGCCAGTCGGGCCAGGATGGCGCGCCGTGTCGGGTCCGCGAGGGCCCCGAACACCGCGTCGAGCTCGTCGTCCGTCATGTTCTATAACCGATCTGTTGTATAACTGGATTGTTTTAGAATGCGCCTCTGAGCACGGCCTGTCAACCCCTCGAAACCATGACCTCCGAGGTCATCGACTTCGCGCATCCCGGCACGTGAGGCTGGGGTGACAGCACACAAGGAGAGGAGCATTTGATGACTGCGTACGCGATCGCCCACATGCGCGAGGTCTCGATGGGGCCGGAGATCGTCGAGTACCTGGAGCGCATCGACGAGACCCTGGCGCCCTTCGGGGGTCGGTTCGTCGTGCACGGCGGCACGGTGACCGAGGTGGAAGGCTCCTGGCCCGGCAACGTGATCATCATCGGCTTCCCGGACCGGGCGCACGTGACGGCCTGGTACACGTCGCCCGCCTATCAGGCGATCCTGCCGCTGCGTATCGAGAACGGGGTGTCGGACGTGATCGTCGTGGACGGTGTCGACGAGCACCACAAGGCGACGGACATCCTGACCGCTGGTACGTAACCAACCAGGCGTGACGAAGACAAAACGGACTGGCCGTGAACCCTGCGGTCCTCAAGGTGGACTGCGAAGGGGGAAACTTCCATGAACAGAACCATCCGTGTGACCGGCGCTCTGGCCGGCACCGCACTTGTAGCGGGGGTGCTGGTCGCCAGTGGCCCGAGCGCCTCCGCCGACAACGTCAGCGTCCCGCCCGTACGGACCATCAAGGGCGCCACCAACACCGAGCTGAACCAGCCGCTCGGCATGTACGTCCGAGGCGGCCACATCCATATCAGCAACTTCGGCGGGGGCTCTGTGAGCGTCTTCGCCGCCAACGCCAACGGTGACGTACCGCCGCTGAGGCACATCGCCGGCGCTGCGTCGGGGCTGTCGTCGCCGCGCCATGTCGCGGCCGACAGCGCCGGGTTCACCTGGGTCGCGAACTCGACGGCGACAGCCGCCAACCGCGTCCTCGCGTTCGGTCCGGCCGCCGACGGGAACGTCGCACCGGACTCGAAGTTCGACCCGGGGTTCGTCCCGTTCGGCATCGCGATCGACAAGAACAACAAGGTGAACGTCTCCGACAACGTGAGCACGATCAAGGTGTTCCCGCTCTCCGCGACCGGCACACCGGCTGCGGAGCGCACCATCACGAGCACCCGGCTGACCAACGCGCGTGGCCTCGCGGTCGACAGCGTGAACCGTCTGTGGGTGGCGAACGGTGGCGGCGACTCCGTCGTCGCGTTCTCGCCGGGCGCGACGGGCAACGCGACGCCGGCGCGAGTGATCAAGGGCCCGAAGACGCAGATCCAGTTCGCCACGGACGTCGCGACCGACTCGTCTGGGCGGGTGTACGTCGCCGACCACCAGGCGCACGACATCAAGGTCTTCGCCGCCAACGCGAACGGTGACGTCGCGCCGATCAAGACGCTCGGCGGACCCGCGGCGGCGCTGACGCTGCCCGCTGGGGTGTCGATCGCGTCCAACGGCACGATCGTCGTGTCCGACTACGACGGCAACGACGTCTCGTCGTTCGCCTCGCTCTTCCGGAAGGCCGCCAAGGTCCCAGGTAAGCCGCGGGCCGTGAAGGTCGCCGGCAAGCGTGGCGCGAAGACCCGCAAGGTCTCGTGGAGGGCGCCGGCGAACAACGGCGGGGCCAAGATCACCGGCTACCGGCTCGTCGTCAAGAAGGGCGGCAAGACCCTGCTGCGGAAGAACTTCGGTCCGAGCAAGCGGTCGTACAAGATCAAGCGCGCCAAGCTGCGCAACGGCAAGAACACCGTCTACATCAAGGCGAAGAACAGCAAGGGCTTCGGCAAGAACGCCAAGAAGTCGTTCCGCGTCCGCAAGTGAGGTAACACTCAGGTGGGGCAGGTCTTCGTGACCTGCCCCACCGGCGTGCCCGCCTGAGAACCTGCCCGACCCGGCGCGACGTCACCGGGTCTGGCGCATCAGCTCGACGCCGAGCTGGGTGACGGTGTGGAGCACGCTCTCGGCGTCGCGCCGGCTGCTGATCAGCCCGGCCTCGCGAAGCGTACGGGTGTGATAGCTGACCGTTCCCGCAGACACCCCCGCACGGCGGGCGATCTCCCCGTTGGTGGCACCAGCCATGCACGCCGCGAGCACCGACGCGCGGCTGCCCCCGATGAGGGCCTCCAGGGCCTGCTCCGGGTGCGCGGCGACGTGGTCCGCGGCGGTGCGGAGGAGGGGGTAGACGAGCACCTGAGGCAGCGTCGAGTCGGCGATCGTGACCGGACGCTGCCAGCAGAAGTACGAGGGGATGAGCTGGAGCCCGCGTCCGTCGAGGTAGATGTCGCGGTCGTCGACGTGGTCGAGGACACGGAGGACCGGCGGGTGCCACTGGAGCGACGGGCCGAGCCCCTGGAGAAGACCGTCCACGCCACCATCGAGGAAGTGCCGAGCGCGTACCGCCCGCTCGCTGTCGAGCACATCCTGCATCTGTCCGGCGACCGGCCCGATCACGGTCTGGTGGTAGGCGCGCAGTGTCGTGGTCAGGTGGCGACGGTTCTCGAGGCCGGTGAGTGCGCGGAGCGGCGAATGGCCGCGCCTGCGTGTGTCGAGGCGCGCGATCTCGTCCGCGACGCGACGTTCGGGCGCGGCGAGGATCGCCTCGAGCGCTGCGTCGAGGCCGGCCGCGCCCTCGCCCGGCGTCAGGAAGTCGGGGAAGTAGCGGGCCCGGGGGAACAGCGGCAGAAGCAGCGTCCGGACGGCACGACCGAGGGACGTACCGCGCAGCGTGCGCATGACGTCCGCGTGCCAGCGTCCGTGCGCACGGCGTCCGTGGCCGGTCTGGAGGCGGTGCAGGCTCGAGGCGACCTCCCACATCGGGTCGGGTGCGTCGGCCAGTCGTGTGCGCGCGAGGTCAAGCTCGCTGAAATGAATGCGGAGCACTGGAATCCCCCTGTCCAGGACTTCCCCAGGCTTGCAGACCTTGCGGTCGACGCGGTTCCGCTTTTCAAGCGTCGTCGAAAAGCCTTCCGCGCTCCCACGCGAAGGTGTGATGCTCGTCCCTTATCTCGGGACGGGCCGGTCACAAACGAACCGCGCTCGGTGTCGATCCCTCGTACGGACCTACGAACAGGGGAGAACGCGCATGAACCGCACACGTCTTGTCGGTGCCGTGGCCGGCGCCGCGCTCGCTGGCGGGGTGCTCGCTGCCGCTCCGGCGGAGGCGGCCGCAGCTGCCGAGCCTGTCGACGTCCGACCAGAACGCACGATCATCGGCACGCGGGGTGGAGTGAATCCGCGGGACATCCTGCTCACCGCGAGTGGACGCGTCTACGCGTCGGACTATCACCGGCACCGGGTCGTCGTGTACGGGGCCAGAGCACGAGGAAACGCCAAGCCGCTTTACCGGCTGCAGGGCCCACGGACCAGGATCGTGAACCCAGGGGGACTGTCGCGCGACGCCAAGGGGCGGCTGCACGTCTTCAGCGACAGGCGCATCCTTGTGTTCGCCAAGAACGCCCGCGGCAACGTACGCCCGGTCCGCCAGATGCGCCCGCGTCCCAACCCCATCCCTGACAAGGCGCGCGGAGCGTACGCCACCGAGCGGAACGTCGACGGTCGGCTTTGGGTCGGCTGGGGCGAGGAAGGCTTCATCGAGGTCTTCGCGCCGGGTGCGGGCAAGGACGCCAAGCCTGAGCGAAAGATCACCGTGGACCGGCCCGGACTGTGGGAGCCGGAGATGCTGCGCTTCGACCGCGCAGGTCGGGTGTACGTCGGAACCCACACGGGTGAGGTCGACGTCCTCTCGCCGAACGCGAACGGCGTCACCAAGCCGCTCTTCACCCTCAGCAACGCGCGTCAGTCGCACATCGACGGGATGTCCATGATCCGGTCTGGCAAGCTCGCCGTGTCCGACGGACGCAAGATCGTGGTCTATCCGCGTCTCCTCGCGCCCACGCGGCCGTGGAAGGTCCGGCGGGTGACCGTGGCTCGCTCCGCTGGGGCGGCGAAGCGTGTGGTCCGGTGGCGCAAGCCGGTCGCGGACGGTGGAGCCTCAATCACGCGGTACAAGGTCACGGTCATGCGCGGCGACCGGGTCGTGAAGGTTGCCGTGGTGAAGGGCTCACGACGGTCGTACGTGCTGGCGCGGCGCGATCTGCCCGCCGGGGAGAACACCGTGCGTGTGCGGGCGAAGAACCGCAAGGGGTACGGACCGGTGGCTCAGGCCACCTTCACGGTGCGGAAGTAGCTCGTGGACGACGCGATGGTCCTGCGCACAGACACGTTGAGCCCTAGGCTCACGTGTCGTGGAGGACCAGCGTGTGCCACGAGGAGACCGGTACGGGATCTTGCTGATCCTGCTCGCCGTTGTGGTGCTGCTCGTGCCGGTCGAGAACACGCTGCTGAGACCTGTGGTGGCTGCCCTGCTCGGGGCGGTGCTGTTGTTCGCACAGCGGACGTCGGGGGCACGGCGGCTGGTGATCCTCGTGTCGATGGTCCTCGTCGTGCTGAGCGTGGTGGCGAGCGCGGTTTCGCAGATCGCGGAGGACCGCGAGGCGACGATGGCGTACTCGGCGATCGTCGTGATCCTCTGCCTGGGCACGATCGCGACGATCGCCGCCCACCTCATCCGCGATCCGTCGCTCGACGTGCACATCGTGCTCGGGGTCATCGTCGTCTATCTGCTGCTCGGCTACGCGTTCTCCGGCGTGTACGCGTTCATGGGGGCGCGAGACGGCGTGTTCTTCGCCCAGACCGACGCCATCCACAGCTCGGTCGACTTCTTCTACTTCAGCTTCATCACGATCACCACGACCGGGTTCGGCGATCTCACGCCGCTGACGGACACCGGCAAGATGATCGCCGCCTTCGAGGCGCTCATCGGGCAGGTCTACCTCGTGACCGTGGTCGCGCTCGCGGTGTCGGGCGTGACGAACCGCCGCCGCGCCGCCTGACTCGCGCTCCTCCCGCCGGGTGAGCGAAGCCTCGACACGCACATCCACATCCACACGGACGGAGCACGCATGCTCACACGACGAATCCTCGCTGCGGCAACCGCAGCGATGACAGCGGGCGGCCTCGTGCTCGCCGACGCTGGACCAGGCATGGCGGCGGAGGATCCGCCGAGCCGTACGATCGCCGGCGACCGGGCGAAGGTCCGCAGCCCTGCGGGGCTCGCGGTCGGGCCGGACGGCACGACGTACGTGCTGCGGGCGACGAACCCGACGACCGTCCGTGTCTTCGGGCCCGGTGCACGCGGGAACGCCCGGCCGGTGCGGGTGCAGAAGCCCGCCGTGTACGTCAATAACCTTGATCCGCTCGCGACCGATTCAGCGGGCCGCCTCTACGCCCTGTCAGGGGGGCCGCGGGACGTCGACACCATCGTCAAGGTCTACCCGCGCGGCGCGACCTCGCGCAAGCCGCTGCGGACGCTGGAGCTCCTGGACGACAAGACCTCGATCGCCGTCTCCCCGTCCGGAGAGATCGC
The DNA here is from genome assembly GCF_014127285.1 of Mumia sp. ZJ1417. Taxonomy (GTDB): domain Bacteria; phylum Actinomycetota; class Actinomycetes; order Propionibacteriales; family Nocardioidaceae; genus Mumia. The sequence goes on along the minus strand of NZ_CP059901.1, from coordinate 2,443,434 downwards.
GACCAACCTCGGTGGCGACAGCGAGGTCCAGATCTACTCGCGGACTGCCCGCGGCCGCGCGACACCCACCCGGGTGATCGACGTGCCGGCGGAGACATCGGCGGGTTCGCTCGAGCTGGCCCTCGGCGGCGACGGCCGTCTCTGGGTGGCGGGCGCGACGCCCAACACCCTGTTGTCGTACGCACCGGGGGCTCGGGGGAACGTCGCTCCGGACCGTCGCGTCGCCGGTCCTCGGACCGGGCTCGGTGCTGGAGCGGCGCTCGACGTCGATGCGGCCGGACGGGTCTACGTCACCCAGTACTCGGGATCCATCCCACGGATCAGCGTGTTCGCGCCGTCGGCGAACGGCGATGCGGCGCCGCTGCGCGTGCTCACGGTTCCCCCGAAGACACGGCCGCGGTACCAGCGCGGCGACGACGTGGGTCCGCGCGGCGACATCGTCGTCCCCGTGGGTGCCGACGCCGTCCGGATCTACCGGACGATGTTCCCGACACGTGCCTCGAAGGTGCGCGCAGTGCGTGTGACCGGGAAGTCTGCGGCCGCGAAGCGGACGGTGCGGTGGAAGAAGCCGTCGTACGACGGTGGCCGCGCGGTGCGGTCGTACAAGGTCGTGATCCGCAAGGGCACCAAGGTCCTGCGGACGAAGACGCTCGGCCCGATGAAGCGGTCGTACGTCGTGAACAAGAAGTCGTTGCGCCGCGGCAAGCTCACGGTGACAGTGCGGGCGAAGACCTCCATGGGCTGGAGCCCGAAGGTGGTGCGCCCGTTCAGGGTGCGATAGGGGGAACGACAGATGGTGACGAAACGATCGATCGCCGTAGCGGGGAGCATCGCGCTCGTCGCCGGCGGCGTGACGGTGGCTGGCGCCGGGTCCGCGAGCGCGGACACGGTGGACTATGGCCCGAGCCGGGTGATCGGCGGGCCACGGTCGCTGACGGACCACGCCCAGGGCCTCGCGATCGCGCCCGACGGCACGACCTATTTCGGGTCCGCGGGCGACGACTCCGTGAGCGTGTTCGGGCCACGCGCGGACGGGAACGTCCTCCCGCTGCGGATCTGGTTCGCCGGGGGCCATCATGCCGAGACCACGATCGACGTGGCGACCGATGCCATGGGGAACATGTACACCCTGACGAATGTCGAGGGAGATGCGTCATGGGTCCTGGTGTATCGGCCTCGGTACACGCCGACGACGCCGATGAGGAGAGTCTGGCCCCGGAGGCCGACGACCTCGCTCAAGGTGTCGGCTCGGGGCGCGACGGTTGGCGCGACGCCGACGTCGATCGACGTCTTCGCTCCGGGTGCCACCGAGGTCGGCCCGGTGCGTGTCCTCTCGGGACCGCGAACCGGTCTCGCCGCGGGAGGCGTGAGGGACGTCGCCATGGACGGGCGTGGCTGGATCTGGGCGGCGACCGCCGACGCGGTACTCGGATTCGCACCGAGCGCCAACGGTGATGTCGCGCCGGCTGCGCGGATCGCGGGATCCCGTACGGGGCTGTCGTCGCCGCGCCACATCGGGGTCGACGCGGCGAACCGGTTGTACGTGACGGATGCGACGCGGCGGAGCATCAGCGCGTTCGCGCCGACGGCGAACGGCAACGTACGCCCGCTGCGGGTGCTGCGCGGCAAGCAGGCGAGCATCAACCCGCGTGAGGCCGCCGTCGCCCTGAACGGTCGGATCGTCACGACCCGTGGGTCGCGTGCGATCCAGGTGTTCTCGACGATGTTCCCGAAGCGGCCCTCGGCGGTGCGTTCGGTGCGGGTGACCGGGAAGACGCGCGCGGCGAAGCGGAAGGTGCGCTGGGCGAAGCCTGCCGACAACGGCGGCGGTGCGGTCCAGTCGTACAAGCTGGTGTTCCGCAAGGGCTCGAAGATCGTCAAGTCGGTGACGCTGAAGCCCGGGCGGCGGTCCTACACGGTGAAGAAGTCGGCGTTGCGCCGAGGAAAGCTCACCGTCACGGTCCGCGCGAAGAACATCAGCGGCTGGAGCCCGAAGGTCGTCAAGAGGTTCCGGGTGCGCTGACGCCTCCTGGGACTCGGGGCGCCGGGCGCGGGGCGTGCGTGAGTCAGAGCTCGCGGACGACCCGCGCAGGCGTGCCGGCAGCGAGGACGCCCGCAGGCAGGTCGCGCGTGACGACCGAGCCGGCGGCGACCACGGTGTTCTCGCCGATGGTGACGCCGGGGCAGACGATGACGCCGCCGCCGAGCCAGACGTTGTCGCGGGTCGCGCGAGACGACCGAGCCGGCGGCGCCGAAGTAGTCGACGTGCAGCGGCGGCCGGACCGATCTGCACGTCGTCGCCGATCGTGACGGTCGCGACGTTTAGGATCACGAGGCCTGGGAGTCGGCCGAACCGATCGTCCTCCCGCTGTCCTCCCCGAACCCGCCGAGCAGCTCGGTCAGGAGCTCGCGCCGCCGCTCGCGGTCGGTCGGGTTGGAGGTGTTGATCGCGTGGGTGAGGCGCTGGGCGCGCTCGTTCTCGCGGATGAGGTCGGGGTCGTCCGCGATGTAGAGCTCGCCGGCGAGCATCCGGTCGCGCATCGAGGGCTCGGTCATGCCGACCACGGTAGGAGGCCTGCCGCACGCTGCGGTGTCGTCACTCGACGAGCACCGGGGTGGCCTCCCGGGTGACGAGTGTGGCGGCGGGACCTGCGGTCGTGACGGTCTGCTCGAGGGACTGCGTCGGACCGCCATCGACGGAGTAGGAGATCGAGAAGGTGACGTCGACGCGCGGGCGGTGGGTGCGGTCGGCCTTCGTGTATTGATGGGTGACGTCCATCGCCGGGTACGGGCGGCCGGGGGTCGTGGTCGTCTTGCTGGCGCCGTCGCCGAAGTGCCATGCGTAGCGTGTCGGCTTCGCCGTGATGTGGACGCGTTGCTCGAGGATCGTTACCGTCCGGTCGAACTGAGGTGCGGTCGTCGAGAAGACCGTGTCGAGGTTCACCAACGTGCGGTCGGACGGCTGGATCGCGATCTGCGCCTTGGGGAGCGGGAGACGGCGGACTTCGCGGAGCACATCGCCGGGCGTGACCTCAGGAAGCGCGTCGACCTGCGGTGTTCCGCCGACGCATCGGGTACCCGTCATCACCCACTCGCCTCCGTTGATGCGGCGCCAGACGTTGTATCGAATCTGCTCGGGGTCGGGACACGAATAGGCGGTGCTGCATGTCGTGTCTGTCCCCTGGCCGGGCGTGCACGGCAGCACATAGCGGTACTCGACGTTCGGGGATGGATTGCCGGGCTGTCCGGGGGAAGGCGCAGGGTCGCCTGGGGATGTCTGATCTCGGCCGTCTACAACTAGGTCTTCCTCGTGCGGATTCGGGATGACGTTCGGAGGGTCGTTGCTGAGTGACAAGACCACAAGCATGCCAGCGGCAACAACTGATCGGATCATTCGGGAAGCTCCTGCTCAACGATCCGGTCTATGACCCAGCCGCCCGAGCGCCAACCGAGTTCGTACAGCAACTTGTACTCGGTTGCTTTGACGATCCCAGGTGACGCATTCGACGACTCCCGATACGGAAAGTCGGAGGAAGTGATGTCTGCCGTCACGATGAAGGCGCCATTGACCAGCTGACTTCCTGTCACGGTCGGTTGCCAGTTCGGATCTCCCGATGATCCTCCCCCCTCCCGGACCTTTTCGAGTCGTTGAACCATCCGTTGGCAGGAGGTGCACTTCGGGCTCGTGTGGGACTCAATCCCGTCAGTCTCAAGAGTGGCTTCGGCGTGGTTGAAAACGGAGATGTAGTACTTCACAAAGGCGGCGGCGCCGTCGGCGCTGTGCTTGGTCGCCTCGGGCGGGATCGTCGGTGCGGAAGGTGTGGGGGAGGGCGATGCGCTGGCGGTGGTCGGCGGTGCCGATGTGGGGTCGCCGCCAGCCGGCTCCTCACCCGTACACGCGGTGACCGACAGCAGAGCGACGGCCGCGGCCAGCGCCGTACCCAGGCGAGTCATGCCGCAAAACGTAGTGGCAACCCAGGTCCTGCGGAAGGCTCCGTTGCACGTCCTGTGGACGAAAGGCTGGTTGACTCTCCTGCATGGCTCACCCGGTGATGTTCAGTGACGACGACCCCGGCCTGGCAGAGCTGCGCACGATCTGCCTCGCCTATCCGGGAGCGGACGAGCACGTGTCGCACGGCCGTCCGACGTTCCGGTGCGGCAAGATCTTCGCCGCGTTCGGTGGCTCCGAGAAGGTGCGCCCCGGCGAGCACCGACAGGTACGCAGTGCGCTGCTCGTCAAGGTGGACGAGTCGGAGATCCCGGCGCTCGACGAGGACGAGCGGTTCTTCGTCCCTGCGTACTACGGCCCGTTCGGCTGGCGAGCACTCGACCTCGAGGATCCCGACGTCGACTGGGACGAGGTCGCCGAGCTCGTCGACGCCTCGTACCGGCTCATCGCACCGAAGCGTCGCATCGCCGAGCTCGACGCGCGCGAGGTCAGCTGAGCAACGGCGAGAACCGCGGGCGGGGCGGGGCCTTCATCGGGAAGTCGGTGTCGTAACCGTCCGGCATCAGAGCCGCCTGGTCGCTGAGGAAGATCATCCGCCACCGGCCGTCGTACCGCCTCGCCCGGAGCAGGTGGTGGTGCTCGGTCTTGCGGACACGGTTCGGTTTGGCGTCGGCGCTGCGGCGGTATGTGTAAGCGTCCGCCTCGATGTCGGCGGCGGCCACCTTGTAGTCCTGCTCGTCCATGGCGTGCGTGTAGTAGGGGTCCCACCAGAATCCGGTGATGCCCCCGTCCGTCTTGTACGCGCGGTCGATCTGGTCGGCGACGTTGTCGCAGCCGCGGCACTCGGCCGCCGAGGCCTGGCGCAAGGGCCGCGTGTCGCCGGTGCGGGCGGCGTGGTTGATGAGGCGGTAGTAGTGCTCGAAGAAGACCTGTGCCGCCGCCGCGGTGAACTCGTCCGCGGCGCGCGAGAGCGTCGGGACGAGGACGGCCGGCTCGGCCAGCTCGGTCGATGCGCGGGCAACGGTGGTCGTCGGGGTAGGCGTCTGCGCGGAGGCCGGCCGTTCCTGCGGCCCGCACCCGGCGGCGTACAAGGAGACGACGAGGACAGCGAGGACGAGGGTGAACGACGAGCGAAGTCGAAGAGGCATGCGCGGCAGGTTAGGGCGACTCGCCGGTGTGGCGTCGCCCCTCGACACCGCACCTGTGGACAACGTGGCACTGGGGACGCTGCCGATAGGTCAGAACGCCTAGGGTTCATGGCGTGACCTTCGACGACCTCGACGCGCGGCTCGCCACCGTGGACCCCGCCACGTACACGACGGCGGACCTCACGGTGTGGGCGTTCGCCCTGGTGGTCGCCATCCTCGCTCTCACCGCTCCGGCCTGGCGTCGTACGAGCGTCGTCGTCACCGTCGCGCACGAGCTCGGACACGCCCTCGGTGGCGTGTTCGCGGGCCGCAAGCTGACCGCGTTGCGCGTACGGCTCGACGCGTCGGGCGTCACCCACACCCGCGGCAAGGCGCAGGGGTTCGGGATGGTGGTGTGTGCGTGGGCCGGCTATCCGGCTCCGGCGATCGCCGGACTGATCGCGGTGCTCGTTGCGGTCAAGGGCTGGGCGGCGCCGGGGCTGTTCGGGCTCGCAGTGCTGTTCGCGGTGTGCCTGCTGTGGGCGCGCAGCGCGTTCACCGTCCTCGTCCTGGTCGGCTGTGTGGCGGCGTCGGCAGCGCTGTGGTGGTGGGCGCCGCCGGTCGTGCAGAGCGGTGCGGCGGTGGGCGTCGGCGCGTTCCTCGTCCTTGGTGGTCTGCGCTCGGTCGTCGACACGTGGCGCAGCCGCCACTTGCACCGCAGCCGCGGCGAGTCGGACGCCGTGGCGCTCGAGACCCTCACGCGAGTCCCGGCGTCAGTGTGGCTGGCGTCGTTCTGGCTCGCCACGGCTGCGTGCGCCGGGGGAGTGGCGTGGATGCTTGCCACCACCATCGGCCGCGTTATCAGTTGAGTCAGTGTCAGCGCGCCTTGATCACCTCGAAGATGCTCGTCCAGTTGTCCGCGCCGTGCCCGGCGGCGATCGCCCGCTCGTAGTGCGACAGCACCGCCTGAGGCAGCGCGGTGTCGACCCCGGCGGACTCGCTCGCGCCGAGGATGTGCGCCGCGGTCGCGCCCATCATCGTGGCCGTGCTCAGGTGACCCGGGTGAATCCCGTCGTCGAACGCGGCCGCGCCGTCCTCACTGAGCCCGGTCATGTCGGCGATGCCCGCGAGGGTGGCGAGGGCGTCGGGCAGGAACTCGGCAGCACCCACACCCGCCGTCCTGACGAGCGCGACCGCGTGCGCGATCCCCGACAGCGCGGTGAGGAAGACGTCGAGCTGCGCCTGGTAGAGCAGCTGCGCCGCGCCAGGATCCTCGCCGACGTAGCGAGGCTCGCCGAGCAGCGCGAGCACCTTCTCGTACGGCGTGAAGGCGTCGGCTGGCCCGCTGTAGTAGACGTACGCGTCCTCGCCGCCGAGCATCGGTGGCGGCGCCATGACGCCGCCGACGAGGAAGGCCGCGCCGTGCGCGTCCGCCCACCGGGCCGCCTCGCGCGTGACGTCGGGAGTGTCCGAGCTGAGGTTCACGAGTGTGCGCCCGGCGATCGCTTCGGGGTCGCGCCCGAGGATGTCGTCCATCGCCGCGTAGTCGGTCAGACTCAGCACGACGAGCTCGCTCGCGGCGAGCGCCTCCGACGGCGTCTGCGCACGGACGGCGCCCGCGGCGACGAGGTCGTCCGCCCGCGAGGCCGTACGGTTCCAGACCGTCACGTCGTGGCCGGCCGCGAGGAAGATCCGCACCATCGCCTGCCCCATCGGTCCGAGCCCGATGACCGTCACCTTCATCGCGCCGCTCGCGTCGTTGCGGGACGGGCGATGCTCTCGTACACCCGCGCGAACCCGTCCTTGCCGTGCCCCGCGTCGATCTGTCGCCGGATCAGCCCCTGGACGGCCGCGACGACGCCGGGCGCGACACCAGCGTCGGCACTCGCCTGGACCATGTCCGACAGGTCGGAGAAGTCGAGGCTCTGCTGCCCGGCCACGCCGTAGTCGCCGCCGTCGACCACCGCGGCGTAGTCACGGAACGCCGGCACCATCGCCGACACGAACGGGACCGCGCTCTCGGCGAACGCGCTGGCCGAGATCCCGGCTGTCGCGACCATCGCCGCGCCGTGGAAGAACCCGGCGAACATCGCGTACATGCCGGCGAGCAGCGCGAGGTCGTACAGCGCTGCCGCTCCGGCATCCTCGCCGAGGTACGGGCTCTCGCCCCACGTCTCGAGGACGCCGCGCCACTCCTCGTACGCGGCCGGGGATCCGCTGTAGAGGACGAGGGAGCCCTCCCCACCGATCATCGGCGGCGTGGCCATGACGCCGCCGTCGAGGTACGCCGCGCCATGGCTGTCGGCCCAGGCGGCGAGCGCGCGCGACTGCTCGGGCGTGGTGGTCGTGACGTTCACGAGGGTCCGGCCGGCAAGTGCGTCGGCGACGGGGTCAAGGACCTCGCGTACGGACGCGGCGTCGAGCAGGCACACGACGACCAGCGACGAGGCGGTCACGGCGTCTCCTACGGACGAGGCTTCGGTCGTGCGGGCAGAGTCGAGGTCGTCGGCGCGGCCCGGCGTACGGTTCCAGACCGTCGTGCGGTGGCCCGCGGCAGCGACGGTGGTCGCGAGGGCGCGGCCCATCGAACCGAGGCCGAGTACGGTCACGGTGGAGTGGGTGGTGGGTGTCATGCCGTCCACGATCGCGGCCGGCGGCGGTCCGCGGAAGAACGCACTTCATTGTGCGGTTCTCACCTTCAGGTAACCGACCACTGACCGACGGGGGACCCGATGACTGGCAGCACGGTAGAGGCAGCAAAGCCCGACATGCGGCGACGGGGCCCGTACGTCTGTGGGCTGGACGCCGCGATGGACGTCGTCAGCGGCAAGTGGAAGGCCCTGATCCTGTGGGAGCTCGAGGCGTACGGCACGCGCCGGTTCGCGGAGATCCACCGCGGGCTGCCGGGCGTGAGCCACAAGGTCCTCACGCAGCAGCTGCGTGAGATGGAGGCCGACGGCCTGCTGCGCCGCGAGGTGTTCCCCGAGGTGCCGCCGCGGGTCGAGTACTCGCTGACCGAGCACGGGGTCTCCCTCAACGCCGCGCTCGAGTCGCTGGGGGGCTGGGGAGTGGGGCGGATCGCGCGCCTCGAAGCGGCCGCCGACTGAGCAAGAGGGGTCCGCTCAAAACTCTCGTACACCGTACGCGTACAGCGTACGAGTGATCGCGCCAACGACCCTGTCCACGCAGGTCAGCCCGCCCGTACGAGGTGCGGGTCAGGGGATGGATCGGCGTGCTCGCGGTGTTGTACTGGTAACAGCGAAGGAGGTCCGTCATGAGCTCACACTCCCGCTCCGGACCGCACCTGAGGCGTACCGGCGCTGAGCCCAAGGAGGCCCTCAGTGCGTACGGGATGCGCCTCGGCCTGTCCCTCGGAGGTCTCGTCGTCTTCACCGCGCTCGCGCTGTGGGCCCTGCTGGCGCCGGACGCCACCGACACCCTGGTCGTCCTGGGCGTCGCGAGCGCCGTGATCGCGGTCGTCGCCCTCGCGGACGTGGTGCTGGTCGTACGCGGCATGCGGCGCTCTCGGCCGCGGCACCGCGGGTGAGACCCGCGACACGCCGCGCCGTACGCCCAAAACCGCCTCTGACCTGCGAGGACAGAAATGTCGGCGCGACACGTGAGACTAAGTTGCATGGGCTGGGTCGGACGCGTACGGTAGCCACTACATCTAGTACTTACACGGATGTAGTTATCCACATCTAGTCCACAAGGGCCAGTGGCGAACCCCACAGGAAACCGTGGTTCTCCACATTTCCGTCCACAGCGAGAGGAGCCGAGATGCACTGCCCGTACTGCCGGCACACCGACACCCGGGTCCTCGACAGCCGCGTCGCCGACGACGGGGGAGCGATCCGCCGCCGCCGGAGCTGCACCGCGTGCAACAAGCGCTTCACGACCGTCGAGCAGATTCAGCTCACGGTGTGCAAGCGCTCGGGTGCCACGGAGCCGTTCTCGCGCGACAAGGCCGTGAGTGGAGTGCGCAAGGCGTGCAAGGGCCGCCCTGTGGACGAGGACGACCTGGCGCGACTCGGCCAGCAGGTCGAGCACGCGCTGCGTGCTGCCGGGGGAGCAGAGGTGAGCTCGCACGAGGTGGGGCTCGCCGTGCTCGAGCCCCTCAAGGCGCTCGACAAGGTCGCCTACCTGCGGTTCGCCAGCGTCTACAAGAACTTCACGGACGTGTCGGACTTCGCGGACGAGATCGCGACGCTGATGGCGGCCAACGCCGACAACGAGTTTGCCGCGGAGCAGCGCTCCGCCGGTAGCTGAGACTCAACAACACATTTCACGGGGCAACATGGGGGAGAAGGGGCATCACATGACGGAGACGGTCAGTGGACCGAGCGGGGCTGCGCGGGGGCGCAAGACCACCAAGCGTGCAGGCAAGGGCCTCACGATCAACCGGGTCTACACCACGGAGGGCGTGCACCCGTACGACGAGGTGACGTGGGAGCGTCGCGATGTCGTGCAGACCAACTGGAAGACCGGAGCGACGGTCTTCGAGCAGCGCGGGGTGGAGTTCCCCGACTTCTGGAGCGTCAACGCGTCGACGATCGTGACCACGAAGTACTTCCGTGGCGCGGTCGGCACCGACACGCGTGAGCAGTCGCTCAAGCAGTTGCTCGACCGCGTCGTGCTGACGTACGTGAAGGCCGGCAAGGACAACGGCTACTTCGCGACGGACGCCGATGCCGAGGTCTTCGAGCACGAGCTCACGTACATGCTTCTTCACCAGGTCTTCAGCTTCAACAGCCCGGTGTGGTTCAACGTCGGCACGTCGAGCCCGCAGCAGGTCTCGGCCTGCTTCATCCTCGCGGTCGACGACTCGATGGACTCGATCCTCAACTGGTACAAGGAAGAGGGTCTGATCTTCAAGGGCGGCTCCGGTGCCGGCCTCAACCTCTCGCGCATCCGCTCGAGCAAGGAGCTGCTGCACTCCTCGGGCGGTACGGCCTCGGGTCCGGTGTCGTTCATGCGCGGCGCCGACGCGTCTGCGGGGACGATCAAGTCGGGCGGCGCGACGCGTCGTGCGGCCAAGATGGTCGTGCTCGACGTCGACCACCCCGACATCGAGGAGTTCGTGCAGACGAAGGCGCGCGAGGAGGACAAGATCCGTGTCCTCCGTGACGCCGGCTTCGACATGGACCTCGGCGGGCAGGACATCTCGTCTGTCCAGTACCAGAACGCCAACAACTCGGTCCGCGTGACCGACGAGTTCATGCAGGCGGTCGAGGAGGGTTCGGAGTTCGGGCTGCGCGCCCGTACGACGGGCGAGGTCATCGAGACCATCGACGCCAAGAAGCTCTTCAAGGACATCGCGCAGGCCGCGTGGGAGTGTGCCGACCCGGGCATCCAGTACGACTCGACGATCAACGACTGGCACACCACGCCGGAGACGGGTCGCATCACCGCGTCCAACCCGTGCTCGGAGTACATGCACCTCGACAACTCGTCGTGCAACCTGGCCTCGCTCAACCTGCTGAAGTTCCTGCAGGACGACGGCTCGTTCGACGTCGCCACGTTCGTGAAGGCGACCGAGCTGATCATCACCGCGATGGACATCTCGATCACCTTCGCCGACTTCCCGACCGAGGCGATCGGCGACACGACGCGCAAGTTCCGTCAGCTCGGCATCGGTTACGCCAACCTCGGTGCGCTCCTCATGGCGTCGGGCCTCGCGTACGACTCCGACGGCGGTCGCGCGTTCGCCTCGGCGATCACGTCGCTGATGACCGGCACCTCCTACCGTCGTTCGGCGGAGCTCGCCGGCATCGTCGGTCCGTACGAGGGCTACAAGCAGAACGCCGAGCCGCACGCCCGCGTGATGCGCAAGCACCAGGCCGCCAACGACGCGGTCCGCACGATGCACGCGATGGACATCGCCGTGCACCGTGAGGCCACGAAGCAGTGGGCCAAGGGCATCGAGATCGGCACGAAGCAGGGCTGGCGCAACGCGCAGGCGTCGGTGCTGGCTCCGACCGGCACGATCGGCTTCATGATGGACTGCGACACGACCGGCATCGAGCCGGACTTCTCGCTGGTCAAGTTCAAGAAGCTCGTCGGTGGCGGCTCGATGCAGATCGTCAACCAGACGATCCCGGTCGCGCTCAAGAAGCTCGGCTACACCAACGAGACGATCGAGGCGATCGTCGAGTACATCGCCGAGCACGGTCACGTCATCGACGCGCCGGGCCTGAAGACCGAGCACTACGAGGTCTTCGACTGCGCGATGGGTGAGCGGTCCATCAAGCCGATGGGTCACGTCCGGATGATGGCGGCGGCGCAGCCGTTCCTGTCGGGCGCGATCTCGAAGACGGTCAACATGCCGGAGACGGCAACCGTCGAGGAGATCGGTGACATCTACTTCCAGGGCTGGAAGCTCGGCCTGAAGGCGCTCGCGGTCTACCGCGACAACTGCAAGGTCGGCCAGCCGCTCTCGTCCGGCAAGGGCGAGAACAAGGGCAAGGACTCCAACGCCGCCAAGCCGGCCGAGGTCGTCGAGACGGTCAAGACGGTCGTCGTCGAGAAGCCGATCCGCAAGCGTCTCCCTAAGACGCGGCCGTCGCTGACGACGTCGTTCACGGTGGGTGGTGCCGAGGGCTACATGACCTCGGGCTCGTACCCGGACGATGGCCTCGGTGAGGTGTTCCTCAAGCTCGGCAAGCAGGGTTCGACGCTGGCCGGCGTGATGGACGCCTTCTCGATCGCGGTGTCGATTGGTCTCCAGTACGGGGTGCCGCTCGAGACGTACGTCCAGAAGTTCACCAACCTGAAGTTCGAGCCGGCCGGTCTGACCGACGACCCGGACGTGCGGATGGCGCAGTCGATCATGGACTACATCTTCCGCAGGCTCGCGCTGGACTACCTGCCGTTCGAGGTGCGCTCGCAGATGGGCATCCACTCGGCCGACGAGCGCCAGCGCCAGCTCGACACCGGGTCGTACGCGCCGGTGGAGGAGGAAGTCTCCGAGCCTGAGTCGCTGAAGACCTCGCCGACGGGACAGCCGCCGGTCGAGCAGTCCGAGGAACGAGGCCGTGTCGAGGCCAAGGACGCCAAGCCGTCCGCCGCCGCCGAGGCCGAGATCAAGCGCGAGACCCAGGTCGACGGAGACATGGTCGCCGAGTCGGCCCGTCCCGCACCGAAGCAGGCGCACACCAGCGCCGAGCTGCTGCAGGTCATCTCGGGTACGGAGGTCGACGCACCGCTGTGCTTCACCTGCGGTACGAAGATGCGCCCGGCCGGCTCGTGCCACGTGTGCGAGGGCTGCGGCGCGACCAGCGGCTGCAGCTGAGCGCTGACTGAGTGAGTGGGGCGTCCCGGAAGGGGCGCCCCACTTGCGTGAAGGCCCCGATGGTCACCGGATCTTCTGGACGCCGTCGTATACTCTCTGATCTCGCTGGCGATCAACTGCCGTGCTCCCAACATTGAGCGGCTGTCCGAAGTCCGTGGTGGGTTTCCTGGCCGCTACTCGCTCGATGCCGGGAGCGCCAGCCTGCGCGAGCTGCGGGTCGGCGTCTGGCCTGGCACGTTCCGCGGACCAGTCGCTACCTGGTCGCCGTCGCCAACGGCGCGACAACTGCACCGCCTCTACCAGGGCCTGCCTGCCACCCGATATGGACGACAGCCAGCCATCGTTCGATGTGGGTACTCAGGAGTCGCTGTCGAGGACTCTGAGCGCGATCAAGCGGGTCGTGAGCACGCGCGATAGCGCCGGTGGGACCGCATTCCCAATGATGACCGACAGTTGGGTACGCGTCACTGCAGCGTCGAAACGAAAGTAGTCAGGAAAACCTTGGATTCGGGCCGCTTCGTGCGGCGTCAACGTCCGAGGCTGCGACGGATGGCCGTATCGGCCTTGGCCCATGCTTCCAAACCCACTCGTAATCGTTTGGGCGGGCTGCGACCAGGCCAAGCGGCCGTACATCGAAACGTACGAGTGGTCACCCTGGTGGCACTTGGGGCGCCGTTCGTTGGGCAGGTTCAGCTCGTCGTGGTCGATGAGCCACTGGATGCGTTTCTGGTTCTCGGGACTCATTCTCGACGGAACATCGATCCAACGGTCCGTGCTGGCGTGCTCAAGATCGCCGATCGCCCATCGGAGGTCGTGAGTGTTCTGTGGTTCGAACTTAAGGAGATCTTCGACCGAGAGGCCTGCGGTCAGCGCATCTGAACGCACCGCCAAGAGGATGTGGCGACGGCGCGTCTGAGGGATTCCCAGCTGAACGAGCTCAACCCGGGTCGCGGCGACTCGATACCCAATCCTTGTGAGCTCCTCCGTTGTCCGGGTGACCACTTGCTGCGAATCATGCACGACTGCGGGCACGTTCTCGATCACAACGACGCGGGGACGCAGGACCTCGGCGGCACGCGCCATGCGCAGGTACAACCTGTTTTTTGGGTCGTCTCTCCGGGTGTGATTGTTGAGGTTGGAGTGCCCCTGGCATGGGGGCCCCCCGATGAGTAGATCGACCGCTCCGACCTGCTCGCTCACATTGAGTTCGGTCCTAGTCGGTTCGGCGCCGATCGCACCATCGAAGTAGCTCTCGACTGCTGCGACATGAGCGTTCGCCTTCGGGAAGTTTGCCTTGAAGACGTCGGAGGGAGCCTGCTCGAAGTCCACCGCTAGTGGTACTTCAATCGCCAGCCCATGATCATGTGCTGCCTGTGCTGCACCGAGCGTCAGGCCACCGCATCCAGCGAAAAGATCGACGACTCTGAGGTGGCGTTCTCCGAGCTCGAAGTCGGGGCGCCGGACTTCGTGAAGGGGGTGCCTGCTTGCCATCCCTATCCCTCCGTGGCGCTCTCGTTGGTCCGACCGAGTTGTCAGCCTACTCGAGACTGGCAGCGGGGCGGCTACCCGCAAGGGGGTTGTGAAGAACGTCCCACGATCCCACCTCATAGTGCCCGTCCCCACCGACACCACGCGGAATTCAGTCCGCCCAGTCGGCTTTGTGTCACGCTTTGCCACGTACGCCCTCAGCGCGGCGTTACGATGTGCAACGACGTGGATCGACAGCGAAGCGAGGTCGGGAATAGTGGCGCTCGAGGTGAACGGTCACGTCGGGCGATTGCACCGATACCAGCCCTTCGACGCAGACAGCGCTGACCTAGTGTTCGAGCGCCAGACCGACCATAACCAGCCGACGTTCCGCGTCGCGACCCGCGACTACCTGCTCTCGGTCGTCGAGCTTTCTGCAACCCGCACGGTGGTGCTAACCGGCGATGCGGGGCATGGAAAGACCAGCCTTTGTGCAGGTCTGCTTGAGGACCTGGGCGCGACGAAGGTGGATGCTGCCGCAGCGGTTGAGCGGGGTGGCGTCGACGGCAGAGAACCGGTCGGCCAGACCCGAGCTGGTCGACCGATCTTCATGATCAAGGATTTGAGCCAGTTCTCCCCGAGCGTCGGAGCCAAGCGCCTGATCGATCTGCTTGAGCCACCCCAGCGCGGGGTTGCGATCCTCTGCGCGAACGAAGGGCAACTCCGCGAGTGTGTGGCGGCGGACGGTTCCGAGAGTGCCAAGGTCGTCGTTGACACGCTCGGGGCGGGGATCGCCCAGGGTAGTGTCGCCAGCAGCGATGGCGCAGTCGTGGTGATCAACCTCAATTACCAGTCTGTTGCTCCAGACCGAGAGGGCGACGGCCTCGTCGACTGGGCGACTCGGAACTGGGCTGCCGACAGGCGGTCCTGGCAGGTCTGCAAGCGCTGTGATGCCAGAGACATCTGCCCGATCTTGGCCAACCACGAAGCTCTGTCCGATGCGTCCAGCGGTCCGACGCGCCGTCGCGCGATCCGTGACCTATTTAGCGCAGCAGAGCGCACCGGATCGGTAATCACCACCCGGCAGGCTCTCGCGACCCTCGCGCACGGCATCACAGGCGGTCTTACTTGCGACAACGTCCACCGTCGATATCGGAACGCGCGCGCGGACAGATCGTGGCAGCACCCCTATCAGTATCACCAAGCGCTCTTCGGCGATCGACTTTCGCCGCAGCAACGCCAGCAGGTGCCCGCCATCTTGGCCCTGCGTCGACTGGATCCCGGCAGGATCTCTCGCCGACAGGTTGACGACGTACTAGAGCCTGAGTCCGCAGCAGTTGCCTTCCTTCCGCCGACGCCTGGCAACGGCGGCCGCCGTATCTCGACGACCCAAGATGCACAGCGGGACGCGGCGGATCTCAAGAGCCTCTATGTGTTCCTCAGACGCGCCGACCTCTTCAACAGCGATGCGTCGGACCGCTTCGCCCGGCTCGGGCTGAGTGCAGGTGATGCCTTCGTCAAGGTGACGCCAGACACGCCCGACGCAAGAAAGACAGAGGTACGCGATGTCATGCTCAAAGGGCTCGAAGCTGTCCAGGGGATCCATCGCGTTGGGAGTAACCCCGACTTCCTGGTGCTGGATCCGGCATTCTTCTCACATCGCACGAGGGCATCTGTCGTCTCGCGCAGCGTGACCAACCGCCACGTGCAGGTGGTCGATCAGGTGAGCCATTGGATGAGCGAGGCGACGCCCGGCGCGCCCGAACCGGTGCTCCATCAGGCGGTGGAGTGGTTGAACCGGGCGATCTTTGTGAGAATCCCGGGTCCGCGCGGCCGTCGCCCGGTTGCCGTCGAGGTCGACCTGCTGCGATTCGAGCTGCTCAATCGCTGGGCCGCAGGTTTGCGGAGCGGGACGCAACATGAAGCGGAGATCCGAGGACTGACAAGCACGCTGGCGACCCTCGCGGATGCGCGTAGTGAAGATGAGGTAATCCAGGTGCTTGTTGGCGCGGTTCCCCGCAAGCTCATGATCGACGTTGGTGACCAGATCAGGTCGGTGCGTGCCTGATGGCCGATCGATCGAAGGCAGAGGTCGTCCTTGACCTGTTTGGCGTGAACCTGGAGCAGCAAGGCCGCGGTTTCTACGTGTCGCTTGAGTTACTTGCCATCGCTCGAGGTGTCTACGAGATCGACCCAGGTGCACTCCTCAACAAGGATGTCGCTTCCGTGGCGTACCTTCGGGCGTCCCATGACTTTGCCCGCCGAGTTGCAGTTAACGCAAGGATCGATGACAAGACGCTGGAACTGGCAGTCGACGGGGAAGACACCAGGGCAACCCTTCAGGCCCTGTCATCATCGCTACTAGTCCAGATTCCTGGCCGCCGGAAGTCACCAAGCTGGTTCAATACCCATCTGTATCCATTCGTTGGAGAGCTGATTCACTACGATGCTGCGGAACGGTGGGAGGCGAGACTCCCCCGCGGCACAAAGGTTCCGCACATCGAGCGGTACGTTTTCCGCGATGGTGGAACCTGGGCATATCGGGTCCTTCGAACAGATCCGAATGACACCCGTCGCGCCGGAACCCGGGAGGGTCTGCTAGAGCTAGTCCGAGACAGTGGGTCGCCACTAGGCGAGGTCGCGCACGCGCTTCGAAGCCACGACTTCGCAAAGGATGTGGAGCCTTACGAAGACGGTTCTGAATCGGAGATCCAAATCTTCGACGATTTCAGCCCGTGGCCTGAACATCTGCGACGTGGCGTGCATTTCATTGTCTCACGAGGCGAGCTGCCACGGTCGAAACGAACCGAGTGCCTAATGCACTGGGCTCCATATTGCCTTGCGCGCCATCAGTTGCATCTTGCTCGAAAGTCGCTGGGACGAGCCCCGGAGGCGGTGTTCTCGGACTTCGCGAAGGATGCTACCCCGCTTCGGAGGCTCTCCCAGAACGCGCTTGAGGAGTTCCGGAAGGACATTGTGAATGCGATCATCGCGCGTGCGACCGCCCTGCACAAAAGAGCTCGGAGCGAGGGCAACGATACATTGGCGAATCGCTACGTTCGGCAGATGTCACCGAGCTCCACGGCAACAGGTTCACCGCGTTCGTTCTTCTCCGAAACACTGGCGGCAGTCGGAGCGTTGAACGCCACGACCGGGCGCCGGCACTTCACTATGAAGCCACCAATGCTTGAGGCCCTCGTCTCAGCGAGCCTCGCGCCGGGCTCGGAGGAGGAGTTCTACAGCTTCTGCTCTCGACTCTACGACGAGTACAACATCATCATCGACGACCGCACTGCGGGAGAGCACGACCTGACGGTCGACGTCGATGCGTCAGTCCTTTCCCGTAATTCCGATGCGTTTCGCTCTCGCTTAGCTGCGACAGGTCTGCTCACGCACTACTCCGACGCCACTAGCATCGTCCACGGGGAGCCTCGATGATCGACGCAGCGGACAGGACGCTCGGCCGTTTCGTTGCTCTGGCGGCGCTGGACTCCGTGACTGTAGGTTCCGGCGGGACTCGGGCTGCGCTACGAGTTGCCGGCTTCGAGAAGTCCATTGTCCGGGCTGCCCTGACGGAGGTTGCTGAGCGGCAGACCAAAGGCAAGGCGCCGAATCTCATCGTGAAGGTTGGGACGTCCGAGAAGCTTGAGGACGTTCCTGATGATTACCTTCTTGAGGTTGGGGCACAGCTGACCGCCTGGCGGAACGTCACCGGCGAAGGAGCGTCCGTACTGCTCTTCGACTGGGGTGTGCCTCCGGACGCTCAAGGCCTCTCGGCCGTCAATCGACTTGATGGCTCTGTGCTGTTGAGTGGCCCCGACCAAGAACGCCGGTTTGAGACCTTCGCGCACGAGGCATGGGTGGAGGTGGGCGGCGACGGCAGGGTGCCCGCCGTTCTTGAGGCGTACCAGAAGCGTGTATGGGACACCGTTTCCGAATCCGAAGAAGAGAGCCGGTCGCTACGCCAGTTGGCTCGCTTTCTCGTGGAGTCCGCGGCGATCGTAGGCCGAGCGCCCGTGCATGCGACCGAAGTGATTCAACACGCCGTAGCAAGCTCACTTCCGAGCCTCGGGTTGTTCCCAGACAGCGATCTGTTTAATTCGGACAGTGCGTTGGAGGCTCGTGTCAGAAAGAACGTCCGCGTTAGCAGCCTGCGACAGCCGAGTGGCGCGTTGCTGACCGACGAAGATCTGCTCGGGCGGATCGATGCCGCCGAATTCACTTTGCCGCGGCTTGAGAGCGTGAATCTCTCACTGGAGGACGCAAAGGGGCACATGCGCAGGCTGGTGATGTCGCTCGCGTTATCGGACGACTCCCGTCGGGTACTTGATCTTCCTCTATGGCTTGAGTTGTTCGAGAAGCGCTCGATGAAGGTCGGACTCGGACGTCAGATTCGAGAGGCGATCCAGCGCGCTGACGACGGGCGGCTCGACGAGTTCGACGCGCTTCTAGTCGAGGAGAACCTAGACCGCAGTGATCAAGAAGCCGCGGAACGGTTCCTATTTGCAGAGCCACCAGTCGATGTGCAGGCTCTTGCTGACTTGCTACCCAAGCGACTAAGGCGTCGGATAGAAAAGATCGCGTTCCCCGATTCGCTAATCGCCGTCGACCCGTTGCGTGCGCTATTGCGGGAGCTCACCTACTTCGATGAGGAAGAAGAGGGCACGGTTGTAGTTAGGGTCGAGGGGGGCCTAGAAGCTGGCGCCTGGACGCGATGGCTGTTCGCTTTTCTCTACGGGAAGAGTCTCAGGCGTGTGCAGGCGTCGGTGGGTCTGAGGCTCGGCTTACAGGTCGAAGCATGCCTTTTGGACTGTAGAACTCCGGACTTGCCGCCTGACGATGAGCCGTTCGACCCTAGCGAGGCGTGGGCGCCGATCCGGGTCGTCGTCGAGATGCAAGGCGGGGCCCAACGACGGTTCCGGTGGGATCCTTTCGCCACGCCTGGACAGATCGCGGTCGCAGCCTTGCTCAACGGGTTTGAGATGTCGCCGGGGGAGGTCTTCGAAGGGAGCTTCGATGAGTTCCTCGATCAGTTCGGTGACCCCCGCGATTGGCCGCGGCGTTCTGTGGATATCCCCACCGGCCAGTTCGCGGCTGAACTGTTCCACCTCCGCCGCCGACACTTCGGAGAGTTGGTCGACGGCGTCGATGCCGAGCGGATTGGTTCGTACTTGGATGAGTGGGCTCAGGTGATGAGTCGGGCTCGAGCGCAGCTCGTACCCGCCAACGCTCCGGATGCTGATCTTTCCGACGTCGTGCTTAGTGACGTCGTACGCCTTGCTGAGCACCGTTTGGCCACGCTAGCAACACACCCGCTGCGATTGCGGTGGCTGGCACACCACTACACGCACTTGACCGAACTGATCTCGAAGGCCCTCACCGAGGGATTGAAGCTCAACCCGGAGAACAGCGACCTGTTCTTCGACACGATTGAGCGTGTTTCGCCGCACGGCACGCCGGCCGTAGTGGTGGGACCCAACCAGACGGCTGCGATTCCGGTGCGCGAGTCGGCAGGGCACGAAGAGTACGCGCCCGTGCGCCAGGGAGGCAGCGAGTCGCGTGACTGGCTCGCTGCGGTCGACGAAACTGCAATCGACGAGATGGTTCGCGTCATTTCCGATTACCTCTCCACCTACCCACACAAGCTCGACGGACTGTCAGTCCTCCTGCTCGATCGGAACGGGGACTCGGTGCTGCCTGTGCGGGTGGCGAAGCGCGTCCGTGCTAGGAATCCGAGACTGCGCTTGGACCTTGTGTGTCTCGCGCCGCTCGAGACACACCACGGGATCATTCAAGCGTTCGACACCGAGTTCGCGGAGTCCGACCTTCCCGAGGAGCGGTTTCTTCCGGACGTTCAGCTCGTCCTGAAGCCGTGGAACTCCGATCGCGATGCGGACCTCAGCGGCCTGGAGGACTCTGTCGACATCGCTCTCGCGCCAGCGCTCTTCGGGACGCAGACGAGCCTCAACGCGAGTACACGGGACCCGGCGGCCACAATGGCTGGTCGATACGACCCGTGGACGCACACCGCCGCCCACAATCTGACCGAGTCGAGCGAGAATGTCGTCCGCGAACTCCTTCCGAGTTCGCCGGATGCACTCCTTGAAACCTGGTCCACCCTTTGCGTCCGGTACGACCGACGCTCGGCTGTCGCCCGCGAGAAGGAGAGCAACACCGACTACTTCGAGATGCAGGTTCAGTTCGACCAGCACCAGCAGTTGTTCTTGGCCCTCCACAACGTCGCACACTGGGTCGTGACCCTCGATTCCTTCATCGGTCGCGACCAGATAGACAACCTCAATGACCGTCCGGACGTCATACTCGTCAAACCAAGCGTTGGCAAGAACGAGGCGTACACGCTGATCGTAAGCTCACAGACCGGACGGCAACTCGTGGTGAGGCGCTTGCGACGACGACTGACGGACATTGGCGTCGTGGAGAGCACCGAAGCCGAGGCGACAGCCGCCAGGTTCTACTCAGTAGGTCGAAATGTGGTGCCGGGTGCGGTGTTGAGGTCGCTAGGGATCGGCACCACCATCAACGAGATCGTCGGCCTCGTTGCAGCCCGCTTCGTGATCGCGCAGCGCTTCCCTGTGCCTGAGGAGGAGAGCGGCATCGTCGTCTGGCTGAGTTTCGACGAACAGCAAAGATGGTTCGGGCGGGGTGCAAAGACACGGGCGGATCTCGGCCGATTTGTGCTCAAGCTCAACGAGAGTGGCAACGTGTCACTATCGGTGCTCGTCGTCGAGTCGAAGTTCCGGCAGGAGTACGACCACGGTGCTGCGGAGGAGCAGCTCAACCGCACGACCGATCTCTGTCGCTCGGCATTTGCATCCGGCGAAGAGGCGATGGATGACCACAGGTTCTGGCTTGACGAGCTGGCCTCAGCCATCGAGCAAACCAGCAACGAGGAACTCCGTGGCTCCGAGCTTCCCTCGCGACGGCTAGTCGGACCCTCGCGGCTCGGTCTTGAGGCGCGCATCATCGAAGAGCTGCGGGCTGGCAACGTCAATCTCGATCGGGTCGATGGTGTAGCCGTCGCAACTGCCGCTGCGCAGGAAGAGCCGGCACCGGCTCCGCATGCTCTTGGGAGACACTCACTTTTACGACTGAATCGGCCGGAGCTTCAGGAAGTGATCGGTCTACTTCGCGCGCAGATCGACCCAACTTCACAGCCAGTCGTTGCGTTCCCGGGTCTCAAGATGGACCGGGCGGTGTCATTGGCAGACGCCACAGAAGTGGCCGCCGCTGGTCGGCCATCGGTCACGTTTGACGAGATCGCAGTCCGGGATGGTTCTCAACATCCCGATGACAGAGCCCTCTTTGAACCGGTGGAGGGACCCGAGAAGACTTTCGCCCATGTTGTAGGGCTCGGCGATGACGAGCTCCGGCGACGATACAACAGGGTCCTCGACGTGTTCGGACTGCACAACGTGCAGGTCGGCCCTCCGGACCTCGGGGAATCGTGGCAGGAGGGCCCCGGGTTCTATGTGCTTCGCTTCGTACCCCGGCCGGGTGTCACCGTCGACAAGGTGGTGAACCGTCGCGAGGAGGTCTTCCTCGCCCTGGGGTTGCCGGCCGGGTACAGCATCCGTACGAGGAATGATCGCGGAGCTGTCGTGTTCGAGATTCCCAAGTTGGAGGGCGAGAAGTACGGCGTACCAGCGGCCGCGTTGTGGGCGAGGTGCCCGGTCGACGAACGCGACCTGGTGGCGCCCGTCGGTGCCGACATCGCCGGCCGCCCGGTCGAGATCCGTTTCTCGTCGCCGGACTCTCCGCACCTCTTGGTTGCCGGTACAACCGGTTCTGGAAAGTCTGTCGCTCTCGACACAATCCTCAAGGGTCTGATCCGATACGACCAATCGTCAGTGCGCCTGCAACTGGTGGATCCCAAGGGCACGGAACTCGTCGACTTCGAGGACGATCCGCATGTCGATGGAACGATCGGGATGGACGCTGACGACGCGATCCAGGTCCTTCAAACTGCGGTTCATGAAATGGAGGACCGCTATCGCGCCATGAAGGCTGTGCGCGCACGGAAGCTAGTCGAGTTCAACGCGAAGGTCGATGCGGCCGACAAGAAGCCATGGATCGTCATCGTGCTGGATGAGTACGCTGACCTCACCAGCGATCCCGAGGACAAGCGATCGATCGAGGATCTGCTCCGACGGCTTACCCAGAAGGCCCGCGCCGCCGGCATCCACGTGATCGCGGCAACGCAGCGTCCGAGTGCAGACGTGATCTCAACGACCATCAGGTCGAACTTTCCTGCGCAGCTCGCGCTGCGGGTCAAGACCGCGACGGATAGCCGAATCGTTCTCGACGAGACCGGTGCCGAGTCGTTGGCCGGCCAGGGAGATGCCTTGCTGCACACGACTGACGGCACCGTGCGAATCCAGGTCGCTTTCGATGCTTCCTGACCCTTTGGCAGCCACCTCGCATCGCGGCGCGAAGCGTCTGGGAAAGAGGCCGGGCGGGTCTCGCGTACGGCTGACCCGGCTGAGCCATCCTCGCCGCCCCGTCCACCCCCTCGATGACGTACGGTTGTCCCGTGGGCGGCACCGGCGAGTTCACTACGCGGGCGCGCGGGCCTGCTCGTCGGGCAGAATCCTGGGCATCAACTCCCGCCGTACGACGGTCGATGCTGAGTAACCGCTCGCGGGATACGAAGCCTGAGATCGCCGTACGACGGTTGGTGCACGCGGCCGGACTTCGCTACCGAGTCGATTTCAGGCCTCTAGCCGGGCTGAATCGACGCGCCGACATCGTGTTTCCAGGTCTCAAGATCGCCATCTTCATTGACGGATGCTTCTGGCATGGATGCCCAGAACATCACACTGTAGCGGAGTCCAACGGAGAGTACTGGGCCTCAAAAGTGACGAGGAATCGGGCGCGAGATCGCGAAACCGATCACGCACTGGAGAGCTACGACTGGCTCGTCCTTCGAGCATGGGAGCACGAACCGGCCGAGGAGGTCGCCCAGCGCGTGATCGATGCGGTCCAGGCTCGACGGACAAATGCTTTCAGCCGGCGTCCTTGAAGGCTTCGAACCGATGCGCAAGGCGCTCCTTGTCAGGTCTGTGCGCTGCTCTCCGGGGAACCCACAACGCGCGACGGTCCATCTGCTGCAATCCGTATTTCAGCATTGGGCCGTCGACTTCAGAAAGCACGCCGCCGTTGATGTGGACCACGTAGTCGGGGGAGATCCCGAGGATGTTCTCGTCGTACGCGGCATGATGGATCTTGCATAGGGCGAGTCCATTGGCGACGACCGGTAGTCCGTCCTCCGCGCCATCTGCCGTGATGTGCGCGGCGTCGATTAGCGGAGCCTTCTTGAGGTCGCATACCGCACACTTGAGCTCATAGGCGCCAAGGACGCGCGCGCGGAACTCCGGTTGATGCAATCGCTGGCGGACGACTCGCTCGACATAGCGGCGTTGGTCTTCAGTGAGATGGGCAGGATCTGGGAGAAAGCGAAGGCTTTCGTCGAGCGCGAGCAGAAAACGTTGATGCTCGGGCTCCTCTTTCACGACATAGACAGGCATGACAGGCGCGAACTGACCGTCGTGAATCTTTCGAAGCATGATGATCGGGAGGCCAAGTTGCATCGCTCGGCGGAGCTTGACGTTCGACCCGCCACGTGGGTCCTGTCCAGCCGGTCGCTTCTCGTACGCGTATCGATAGAGCGAGTCGCCATGCGCCCCGTCGTCGTACTCACCATCGGGGTCGCTCACTATAGTGAGCGTTCCGGCGTACGACGCTGGGTTCCAGATCCCCTTTCCGACGTCCTTGATGCGCTCCGGGCCGAAGCCGAAATCAACACGCCCTAGCCACTTGCTCGTGAGTACAGCGGTCTGCGTAAACTCTGCCGCGATCGCATGCATCAGTGCCTCGCGCTTCAAAAGCTCGACTGACAGGTCGGTCACAAACCCCAGCTTGGCAGGTGCCGTGCCTTTTCGCAGCTGTTTCGCGAGTGGCACGCGACTGACTATTCGCGAGATCGTGCCGGTCACCTCGTTCGGCCAGCCGGCCAGCGCAGCACGGCTGAGGATTGCGAGGTGTCTATCTCTTGGCGGCATCGTTGAAATGAGCGCCGTGTGACTCTGGGCGAGGGGACCGCTGGATCCTCCTGGCGCCTTCCTCATCCTTCAAGCGGAGCGAACCCACGCCGAAAGTGCCGCGCCCGCGCGGCCCGTATTCGGGCAGAACCGATTTGTCTGCGAGTGGGTACGTCGAGTGAGGGTGCCTACTTCTCGCCGCGCCAACGTCGGCCCTCAGAGCCGGTGGTCTCCGCTTCAGAGCTGCGCCATTGACGCCCGCTCTCGCATGGGATCGACGCTGCGACAGGACGGTTGCCCCTATGCTGCGTCCATGACAGACACTCGCTCGGTCCTTAAGACGGTCTACAGCGTCGCTGATTTTTTGGACTGGCAACGCTCCGGAACGCTCGACCTCCGCCCGTACTTCCAGCGGAACAGCGTGTGGACTGAGTCGGCGAAGTCGTACTTCATCGACACTCTAGTGAAGGGCTTCCCAGTTCCGCTGCTGCTACTGCAGTCACAAACCGACGCCAAGACCTTTAAATCGATCCGCCGTGTCGTGGATGGCCAACAACGTCTGCGAACTGTCCTTGCGTACGTCGACCGCACGTGCTTGATTGACTATGAGGAACGGGATGGGTTCGTCCTCATGGGTACGCATAACCGTGAACTGGCGGGACGCGCCTTCTCGGATTTGCCTCATGGACTTCAGCAGCGAATTCTTGATACCGAATTCAGTGTTCACGTCTTAGGGAACGGCTACCGGCGCGAGCAAATTCTTGAGGTCTTCGCGCGCATGAACAGCACAGGCCGAAGTCTTAACCGGCAAGAGCTTCGTAACGCCGCTTACCATGGTGAACTGAAGCAACTGGTATACGAGCTATCATATGAAAACCTTGAGAACTGGACGAACTGGGGTGCCTTCACGGTCAATCAGATCGCCGAAATGAAAGACGTTGAGTTCACAAGCGAGCTCGTCTTCTATGTCCTAACGGGACTGCGGGGTAAAAGCAACAGCGCTCTAGATTCCCTATACAGGGACCACGACCTCGCCTTCCCGGAACGCGACGAGGTGGCCAGTCGAGTGCGGGCCACTCTCAAGAAGCTCCAAGAGATGTTGGCCCCTGGTGGCGACTCCATCAAATACCCGAAATTTGGCAAACAGGGATGGCTGTACGTGTTATTCGCTATCGTGCACGACTCGAAGTTCGGTGACCCGATCGACCCCGAGAGCCAGAGGCAAATCGACAAGGGGTTCAACCTGAACCGACTTGAGCTGGGTGGCCGGCATGCGGGACTTGCTGGCCGCCTGCCGGAGGAGGTGCTGAAGGCCACGCGAGGAGCGGCCACCGATGTGGGGAGTCGTCGTGCCCGCCTGCTCTACCTGGTGAATGGAACTTAGGCGATGCCTGGGAGACCGACGGTTGCCCGCTTGGCATCCGACTTCCAGAAAAAGTCTGATCTCCTAGATCTCACCCTCGCTAGCGGCAACCGTGCCAACAGGCGTCGTCGGTTGAATCGGTTTGCCTTAGGTGCGCTGTACGAGTCGGCTTTGCTTTCCCTAACAAAGAGCCTCGAGACGTTCCTCGAGGAATACTTTTTGCTGCTATTGCATAGTCCGGCAGCCCGGGTTGAGGTCGGCGGGTATGCGGCAATTGTCACTCTGAGCAACCGTGAGGCGGTCGACCAGATGTTCGGGCTTGAGGAGAACTATCTAGATTGGCTTCCGTTCGGGCGCACGGTGGCTCGCGCCGAGCAGTTCTTTCCGAGTGGGTCACCGTTCCACCGGCTGGAGAGAGCGTCACAGGAAAAACGATTACTAAAGGTCAACTATGCGATGAGAAATGCGGTAGCCCATAATAGCGGTACCGCCGTTAAGAAGTTCCTCGATCTCCCCGAGGTTATGTCGTTGCCAGTGCGAACTAGGTCTGTAGCCGAGTATCTCCGCTGGCGAGACCCCGTGACCAGGGCTGAGACCTGGGCGGATCATCGGGTCGCCATCGGAGCCATCGTGAAGGCACTCGCCGCCAGCTCGGAGGCCGACGCGCGTGCCTTTATGGGTACAGAAGACCCATTCAAGTCGGGTGATTCGCCGGGATCAGGGGCTTACCGCTGCCACAGCTGCAGCAAACTGGTGACCCTTCCGTATCCAGGATCGCGGTTACGCCCTTGCACGGGCTGCCATCGCACGACGTCGTACTACCGGCGGGTATGGTGACATGTGGTCGTCTGGATGCCGGGCGCGGCAGCGGAAGTGCAGGATCTCGGGCCGGTGATGGCGAAAGCGCAGTATATACTCGCCCGCTCCACGAGACACCGGGACTAAATGTGCGAGCGGCCCGCAATCGCTGCCCAGCTTCTCCGCGGCACGCTCGGTGACACCGAGATCCGCGTCAAGGGCTATTGACGGGCTCCCTGATCTGTGCTGGCAGCAGGCGTCCGTCCTCGGCGAAGGGCGAAAGGAGATTAGGCGGCCACCGCACCGTCAAGCCGGCATCGCGATTTCGAACTCTTGAGAACGGCTGCGTAATGCGGCAGATCATTCCCTCGACGTCCTCGCCACGGAGGCGGCAGCGATCGCCACGGCGACACGCGTCCACGTCTACGCGGTCAGCGGTAGTGGCGTGATGGCGCGCGAGCTCGAGCTGCGCCTGAGTCGCATCGGCGTTGCCTGCTGGACGTACGCCGACGTCCACGACGGCTTGGTCGCCGCCGCCCAGCTGAGCGCCCCTGACGTCGCGATCGCCATCTCGTACTCCGGTGAGACCGACGAGACGCTCGACATGCTCGCGATCGCCCGCGACCACGGCGCGGGCACCGTCGCGATCACTGCCGGGCCGCGCTCCCGCCTCGCAAAGCTCGCCGATCACGTGCTCGTCACGGTCGCTGAGGAGACCACGTTCCAGGACGGTCCGCTCGCCTCACGGCACTCCGAGCTCGCTGTCGTCGAGATGCTCTACCTCGCGGTCGGGCAGCGCGCCGTACGCCCGCGGCGCCCCGAACGCCGCACCCGCACCACCCGTACGCATCCACGCTGACCCAAGACGATGTTTGATCTTTGACTGGCACCTCGCGTCAGAGGCAGCGGGGACCGCTACGATCGCCACCGTTAGTCCGCAACGGCCCGACAGGCGCGTCGATGACAAGCCTCCACCCGTGCGGGAAGCGCTCATGCCTTCCTGGGGTTCGTCGTGCCGTTGTTTCGGGGTTCTGTCGGGCGTCTGCGTGCCCAAATCGAGGATGGGTCGCTGGTGCCGACACTGGTGGAGCAGTACCGCCACCAACTCGGGCGGTCGGCTCCGCCCACCGATGTGCGGTCCTGGGAGCGCAGCCTCACGGTTCTGGCGAACGATCTTGTGGACGCCGGGCTGACTGAGGTCGAAGTTCTCGTCGAATACCAGCTGCCGCTGACCAGCAAACGGGCTGATGTCGTTCTCTGCGGAACCCATCCGCAAACCGGAGACAGCTCCTACGTGGTCGTCGAGCTCAAGCAGTGGACTCGCGCTCACCTGGCGGAGGACTCCGTCGACGTCGTTGAGCTGGACGGTGCGGGCGAACGGTTGCATCCGGTCGAGCAGGTCCGCCGCTACTGCAGTCACCTCGGCGATTTCGCGGCGGTGCTCGCCAACAACCCCGATCAGCTCGCGGGCGTCGCGTACCTCCATAACGCCACCGACGCCGATGTCGCCGAGCTGTGGGAGTTGCCGCCGACCGAGCACGGGCAGATGTTCACCGGGCAGCGTCGCGGCGCCTTTCTCGACTATCTCCGTACGAGGCTGGCAACCGGACCGGGGGCGATAGCGGCCGACGACCTCCTCACCTCAGCGGTCCGTCCGAGCAAACAGCTCATGGCACTAGCGGCGGACGAGGTACAGCACCGCGAGCAGTTCGTCCTCCTCGACGAACAGCAGGTGGCGTACTCGCTCGTCCTTCGCGCTGTCGAACGCGCCTACGCACGGAACGCCAAAGAGGTTCTCGTCATCTCCGGCGGCCCCGGCTCAGGCAAGAGTGTCATCGCGCTCTCGCTTCTCGGCGAGCTGTCGCGGCGGGGACTGACTGCGCTCCACGCGACCGGCTCGAGCGCCTTCACCCAGACGCTGCGCCGAGTCGCAGGCGCCCGCGCGCCCCGGGAGAAGGGCATGTTCAAGTACTTCAACCAGTTTGTGAGCGCTCAGCGCAACGGCATCGACGTCCTCATCTGCGACGAGGCACACCGGCTTCGAGAGACTTCCGCGAACCGCTACACGAAGGCGACCGAGCGGACGGGGAAGCCGCAGGTCGACGAGCTCATCGATGCCGCGCGAGTGCCGGTCTTCCTGTTGGACGAGCACCAGGTCGTGCGACCCGGCGAGATCGGAACGGTCGCCGACATCGAGGCAGCCGCATCGCGGCTCGGGCTCGACACGCGGGTGGTCAATCTTGACGCCCAGTTCCGTTGTGGTGGCAGCCGCGCATACGAGCACTGGGTCTTGCGGCTGCTGGGGCTCGAGGAAGGTGGTCCAGCGGCGTGGGAAGGGGACGAGGCTTTCAGCGTTGTGGTTGCGCAGGCTCCGAGTCCGATGGAGGACCACCTTCGCTCCTTCCTCGAGAAGGGCTACGGTGCTCGGATGGCCGCTGGCTACTGCTGGCGATGGAGCGATCCGATCAAGGGTGGCGGGCTGGCCGCGGACGTGCAGATCGGACCGTGGCACCGACCGTGGAACAACAAGAAGCAGACCTCGCACAACGGTGCTCCTGGTACCCCTTTCTGGGCGACCGATCCCGCGGGTTTTGAACAGGTCGGATGCATCTATACCGCGCAGGGCTTCGAGTACGACTACGCCGGCGTGATCATCGGCCCGGACCTCGTGTGGCGCACGGATCGCTGGGTGGCGCAGCCGGACAAGAGCCATGACACGGCCGTGAAGCGCGGGACGTACGACGAGTTCGACCGCGCGATCCGCAACGCGTACAAGGTGCTGCTCACTCGGGGGATGCGAGGGGCGATCGTCTATTCGACCGACCCGGAGACGCAAACGCTGTTGGAGTCGTTGATCCCCGAGCACGCGTGAGAGGCTGACGGCCATGTCCGACCTGATGGCACTGCGCGACGCGATGCGGGAGTTCACTGCCGAACGGGACTGGGAGAGGTTCCACGATCCCAAGTCGCTGCTCCTGGCGCTGGTCGGCGAGGTCGGTGAGCTGAGCGAGCTGTTCCAGTGGCTGCCGGCCGCTGCCGCCACGGAGATCGCCGGTGAGGAACCGCTGCGTACGAGGGCGGGTGAGGAGATGGCTGACGTGCTCCTGTACCTCGTACGGCTCGCCGACGTGCTCGGGATCGACCTTGCGGCCGCGGCGGAACGGAAGTTGTTGCTGAACGCGCAGAAGCACCGCGCGTAGGTCACCGAAGCCAGTCGCAGCGCTCGTTGTGGCGCCGCAACATGTCGTGAGCGGGTCGTGCGTGGGGCTCTGGAGCGCGTAGTGGATTGTCGTTGAGGCGGGCGTACTCGCCGCCAAGGGTCGGGTCGACTCTGATTCGTAGGTCGGGGACGACCGTGAGGCGGTGGAGATCGAAGAGCGTGTGGATGTCAGCGCGAAGGAGTAGTCCGTTGCGAACATCGTTGCTGTGGTCGCCGCGCCATGGCGAGATGTGTGCTGCTTCGAGAACCGGTTCTACCGAAGTCCGTGTCACCGCACATGTTCGCCCGTAGGCGACCAGCAACGCGTTGCGGAAACTGCGTTGACCGCGCCGCTGTGCGATCACCGCTGTCTGCCATTCCCGCGTGTCAGCGCCATCGGGGATATCGAGCTCTTCGGTAGAGGGCGGCCCGATGACTCCCTTGTGTCCACCGGTGAAGGTCACGGCCAGGTCCTCCACGCCGGTTTGCGTATCGATCGTGAGGAAGCCGATGTTGGCGAGCGCTCTGCTTCCGGCGGCCCTCTGGATTTCCGCCCACCGCTTCACGGTCGGGCTGGTGGTTTCCTGCAGGAGGCGCATAGAGAACTTGAAGTGATAGGGCTTCACCCGGTGGTCAGGCCATGGAAGCCGATCGCCACGTGAGACTGGAACCGCGTCTGACGTCGCACAAGCATGCGCGATGAGGCCCACCCCCGGGGACATCCAGAAGAAGAGGTCGTCGCCCGCACGTACGGGCCGCTTAGCTCGGGTCGCCCAGATGTTGTTGTCGCGTCCAAGCTCCCAGTTCTCGGGGACGCTGCTTCCTACGACGATGACGTGACCTGACAAGGCGTGGCGATCCTCTCGAGATCGCTACGGGTGGAGGTTGCGCCTTCGGGAACCTGTCGGGCCGGAGCTCGTGCTGACGTTGTCGGGAGCCTAGTGGGCGTTGTGGCTATCCGGGGCCACAATGCTTCGCGAGGGAATCAGCCCTTCCCGAGCGTGCTTGCCGCCACTACGTCTCGCCATCGTCGGTCACCTCCTTCCAAGACTGAGCGTCGCAGGTGCGGCCGACAATTTTGCGCCCTCAGCGCGTGGGACGTGCGCCGCGACGGCAACCGATGTCGACAGAGAATCCTTCTGGTTGAGCTCGCGAATTCCCGATTCGGCCACGCAGACCGATTTGGTCGACTTAGCATCCGTTGTATGAGCGACAGCGATGCTGTGGACAGGCCGTCTCCGACGCCGGGCTGGTACCGACAGGGCGCGGTTCTGCGTTGGTGGGACGGGACACGGTGGAGCGACGCGACCCGCCCGCTGCCGACCGAAGGGCAGCCAGCGGCAGCGCTTGCTGACGCGAGTGCTCCTCCTCGCAAGCGCCGTACGGTGCTCGCGTACATCGCGGTAGCCGTCGTCGCCTTCATCTTCGGAGTTGCCGTTGGAGGTGTGGATAGCGGGCCCGACCAGGAAACGGCAGCACCCGCGGCCACGCCGACCCCCAGCCCGACGCCGACTCCTACCCCAACGCCGAGTCCGACGGTGCCGCCTCAGATCGCCACGCTGAAGTCGACGCTCGCCGCGAAGGAGAAGCAGCTCGACCAACGCGAAACCGCGCTAGAGACGAAGGAATCGACTCTCGGGACGCGGGCTGCCAAGCTCAAGAACCGGCTTGCCGATGTGAAAGCACGCGAGAAGGCAGTCGAGGAGGCCGAGGACAGCCAGGACTCACCCGATGCGGGCGGTGGCATGGATCCGATCTTCGACACCTGCGGAGAGGCGAACGACAACGGCTACGGGCCATACTCCAGCGGGGAGCCCGAGTATCCGCACTATGACGACCGGGACAACGACGGCGTGGTGTGCGAGACGTGAGCGGAGACAGCCGCGGCGTGTTCGCGTAGCCTCAGGTCTCGGGAGCCGCATTGACAATACTCGCGCGGCGCGAGCCGGGGAGATGGAATGGCGCTGGAAGTCGATCGAGAGGCAATCGCTGCGCTCTGTCGACGCCACCGGGTGAGGCGACTGACCCTGTTCGGATCCGCGGCAACAGACGACTTTGACCCAAGGCGCAGTGATGTGGACTTCCTTGCAGAGTTCACGAGTGAGGCACGACTCGACGACTATTTTGCCTTGAAGGCAGACCTTGAGGAGCTCTTCGGAAGGCCCGTCGACCTTGTTTCTCCGAGCTCTCTCGAGAACCCATTCTTTGCGGCTGCCGTACGAGAGACAGCCGAGGACGTGTATGCAGCCTAAAGACTCCGGCGCTCCTCTGGGATGCCTCGCGCGCGGCGACGCGCATCAAGGATTTCTGCGCCGACAGGACGTGGAGTGACTACGCGAGCGACCCAATGCTGCGAGCTGCAGTCGAGCGTCAGTTCGAGATCATTGGCGAGGCACTGGGCCGAGTACGCAAGATCGACCCGACGTTGCCTCAGAGATCCCCGTACCTTCCTCAGATCATCAGCTTCCGAAACCTCCTCATCCACGGGTATGCGGTGGTGAACGACAGTCAGGTCTGGGCAAACGTGACTACCGATGTCGATCCCTTGATCGAAGTCCTTCAGCGACTGCTGCCAGAGCTTCCCGAGGTTTGAGTGCCACGGCTGACGCGCGAGCAATCGGTGTGAATCTGAGCGCGTCAGGTGGTCACACCTCAGCGTGTTCCGCGACCCCCATCGCCAGTGCCTTCTCGAACTCCTCGAGCGACACCACTCGAATCCCGTACCCGCGTGCCTTCTTCGCCTTGCCCGACAGGCTGTCGACGTCAGCCGCAATGACCAGCGAGACCTTCTTCGTCACCGCGTTGTGGACACGGAGCCCGGCGGCGGTCGCACGCTCCATCCAGACGCTGCGCGGTTCGTCGAACTCGCCGGTGAACACGACCAGGTCATCGAGGGTCAGGCTCAGCTCGGACGTCGTCGCACCACCTGTCGCCCGCGCGAGCGCCTCTGCGTCCGTACCCGCCGGCAGCTCGAGCAGCGTCACGATCGTCGCGAGGTCGGCACGTTCGTCGTCGGTCAGGACGTGGTCGGCGAGCGCAACTCGAGCGAGCGCGTCGACGTAGTCGCGGTGGAGGCGATCGGTGTCCGTGGCCGTGAGCCCGAGCGAACCCGCGAGCGCGCCGAGAGCAGCGATCTCGTCAGCGCTGAGGTAGCGATCGGCGAGCGCGGCGTCGAGCACCGCGAGGTACGGGTCCGCGACCTCGGAGCCCGAGACGCGTGGCAGGTAGTCGACGATCCCCGCAACGAGGCCACCGCCACCACCACCGCCGGGAATGCTCATCGACCGCGTCGCACGCGACGCGGTCGAGAACACGCGCGGCGCAAGCTCCGGCCAGGGCGTGTTCACTGCTCGCTCAGCGACCGCGCTCCACGGGTACGGGGGCTGGCTGCGTTCGAGGAAGTGGCTCAGGAGGTCGGCGGTGGCGCGAGCATCCGCACTGGCGGAGTGCCACCCGCCCAGAGCGATGCCGGCGGCGGCGCAACACTCCGCGAGCGAGCGGCCGGCGCCGGGGAGGTACGACGAGGCGAGGTTCATCGTGCACAGCCCGTGCGAACGATCGGCTGGGAAGGCCCGTCCCCAGGCGGGCGTACTCGGCCTCGAGGAAGGTCAGGTCGAATGGCAGGTTGTGCGCCACGAGCGTGCGGCCGCGCAGGAGCTCGACGAGGTGCGCCGCCAGATCTTCGAAGCGTGGGGCTCGGCGGGCATCCGCGGCGCGGATGCCGTGGATGCGCTGTGGGCCGAGGTCGCGATCGGGGTTCACGAGCGTCGACCACTCGTGCTCGATGCGGCCGCTGCCGTCGACGAGGACGACGCCGATCTCGGCGATGCGGTGGTGGTACTTCGGGGATAGTCCTGTCGTCTCGGTGTCGATGACGGCGTACATCCTGGTGATCACTCCCGCTATGGCGCTGTGAGGTTGTGGCGGGAACCTATCGGGCTGAGGGGGAGCGCGGGGCGGGAATCCGGAATATCGATACGGATCGCTCGGAAGTCGTCGTCATGAACGGATGCGGCGTCGACAACCCGGCAGACGAGGTCGTTGAGAGCGCGGTGCGATTGAGGTCATACCTGAATCACGGAGGGTGTCTGAGATCGACGAGGTGCATACGAATGCGGAGGAAGAATTGACCGTCGACGACCATGTAGCACTGGGTAGCACACCGTCCTACGATGGAGCCATGGTGTCTTCTGACGAGATCAGCCAGCGTGACCTCCGACTGCGATCGAAGGAGATCATGGACGCCCTTGAGAGCGGCAGGTCGTTCGTCGTGACAAGGAGCGGGCAGCAGATCGGCGAGCTCGTGCCGCTGCGATCCCGACGACGATTTGTGTCGCGTGACGACTTCGATCGGATGTCCGGTGCTGCGCCAGTGATGGATCTTGAGCGGTTCCGTGCCGATCAGCGCGCAGCTGCTGAGCAGGGCGGACGCGACCCCTATGCCGACTGACCGCGAACGGGGCCTCCTTGACACGAACATCCTTGTGCTGCGCCGATTGATCGACCCGGGGGAGCTCCCGCAAGAGGTCGCGATCAGCGCCGTCACTCTGGCCGAGCTCTCCGCGGGCGTGCACCTCGTGGCCGGTGATGACGCGGAGGCCCGTGCTGAACGGGCTCGACGCACCGACATCCTTCAGCGCGCGGAGTATGCCTTCGACCCGCTCCCATTCGACGCCGAAGCTGCGCGCGCCTTCGGCAGGATCAGTGCAGCCGTGCGGGACGTCGGGAGAACCCCGCGCCGTCGAGTCGCCGACCTGATGATCGCCGCGGTCGCAGTAGCAGCCGACCTGCCTCTCTACACGACGAACCCCGACGACTTTGCCGGCCTCGACGGCATCGTCGATGTCATCGCGGTGACGCGACCCGAGTGAATCCTGTGGATGCGGTCGACGACGAGCAGCATCGGTGATCGCCTACTTTTCGCCGCCCGGCTTCCGCGACACCAACGGGTAACGCACGCCTGAAGCCTTCGAGAGCATCGGGTGCGAGAGCCGACTCAGGGTCCCACGGGGAAGGTCATCGTCATGCCCAGCTCGCGGGCCCGGGCGGCGATGCCGTCGCGGTCGTCACGCCAGCACGCACGAGCACGGCTGGCGCACGGAGTCCCGCCACGTAATCTCCGAAGGGACGATCCACCACGTACGGTGCTCCGAGTGCGGCGTACGACGGTCGACCTCCTGCGCCACGCGGACGCACCGCCGACCGCGGTGATCCGCGAGATGGGGTCCTGAGGAATGCCCCAAAAGCCAGCATATCGGCGTGCGCGTTTCAAGGCGTTGGTCCTTCGTAAGCAACGCGATGTCTTGACCGTGGCGGTTGAGAGACTCTAGCGTCGCGGCTTGCGATATGAGAGTTACCGCCGCGCAGCTAGGGGTTGGCATGACACGTCGCCGAGTGCTGATCGTGGCCGCTGTTGCTGTGGTGATCGCGGTGTTCGCCACGTGGCTCGTTCTCTTCCTCAACCGCGGGGAGACCTCGTCGGCTTCTCGGTCCATCAGTGTCTCTGATGAGGCGGACGGCTTTGCTTTCATCGACGAGGCGATCGTCACGACGACCTCGGGCGAATGACAGCAACTCTGAGGGGTGTTCAGGCCGTGAGTGCACGTGCGCGGTGGCGGCGTACGGCGGCGCGGTTGGCGCAGCGGACCGAGCAGTAGCGCTGGCGGCCGTTGCGGGTGACGTCGACGACGACGTTGGTGCAGGGATCGTCGGGAGCGTTGCCGGCTTCGCAGCGGCTCAGCCGGTGCATGCCGCGCGTCGTCAGATGCAGCGCGGTGCCGACGCTGATGACGGCCCGGAGCACGTGGGGGAGGGCGTCGTTGTCGTCGCGGTAGTGCAGGTGCCAGCCTTCGCCGTTGTGGTCGGTGAGTCTCGGGTACGCCGCGACCGCGGCCATCTGCGCGTTGAGCAGCCGTGCGCGTTCGGTCAGGTCGGTGGCGTCGACGATCGTCAGCCAGTCGTCGATGACGCGGCGGGTGCCTGCATGGTCATCGGGTCCCACGGGGAACGTCATCGTCATGCCCAGCTCACGGGCCCGTGAGGCGATGCCGTCACGGTCGGCGGGCCAGTCGTTGGCGAGCGAGGCGGCCAACAGCACCGCGTACTCGCCGTAAGGGTTGAGATGCATAAGACCATTACAGCACCGTTGACCTCATGAGCACATGCCAGCGCACAGACACCACGTCACACGAGCAGGTCAGCACCCACGAGCACGGCTGGTTCACGGAGTCTCGCCACGCCACGTCCGAGGGGACCGTCCACTACGTACGGTGCTCCGAGTGCGGCGCGCGTAGGGTCGACCTCCTGCGCCACCCGGACGCGCCGCCGGTCGCGACGAGCCGCGAGATCGTCTGATATGTCATATCGCTCTTGCGCAAGGAGGCCTCGACCGCGATAGTTCTTGTCATGGCTGTGATCTCCGCCACAGACACCTCCGCCCCCGACGGCGTTCTCGCGCGCATGCGCCTGCTCCTCCCCGAGCTCCCCGACTCCACGCGCCACACCGCGCAGCGCATCCTCGACGACCCGCGCTCCGCCGTCGCCGGCACGATCAACGACCTCGCGATCAGCGCCGGCACCTCCACCGGCGCCGTGTCTCGCCTGTGCCGCGCGCTCGGCCTCGACGGATACCCGGCGCTGCGCGTCAGCGTCATCACCGAGGCGGCCGCGACGGCGTACGGGAGCTGGAACGCCGACATCAGCCGCGAGATCGGACCGAACGACTCGCTCGCCGACGTCGCCCGCACGCTCGAGGCGGTCCAGGCCCGCGCCGTCCACACCACTCTCGCAGGCCTCGACCTCGACGCCGTCGCGACAGCCGCCGCAGCAATCGCCACCGCGACCCGCGTCCACGTCTACGCCGTCAGCGGCAGCGGCGTGATGGCGCGCGAGCTCGAGCTGCGCCTCAGCCGCATCGGCATCGCGTGCTGGACATACGCCGACGTCCACGACGGTCTGGTTGCCGCCGCCCAGCTCACCGACCGCGACGTCGCGATCGCCGTCTCGTACTCCGGCGAGACCGACGAGACCCTCGACATGCTCGCCACCGCCCGCGAGCACGGCGCCCGCACCGTCGCGATCACCGCCGGCCCGCGCTCGCGCCTGGCCACGCTGGCCGACCACCTCCTCGTGACCGTCGCCGAGGAGACCACCTTCCAGGACGGCCCGCTCGCGTCCCGGCACTCCGAGCTCGCCGTCGTCGAGATGCTCTACCTCGCCGTCGGCCAGCACGACTACGACCGCACCGTTCAGCTCCTGTCCGAGACCGAGCGCGCTGTCCGCCCTCGCCGCCCCGAACGCCGTACCCGCCGCACCAGTCCCGAGCCACGCTGACCCAGGAGGACGCATGACCCCCCAGCACGACGAACCTGACAACGGCCTCAGCCGCAAGTCCTTCCTCGCACTGGGAGGAGCGCTGGTCGCCGCCGGCGTCGCCAACCCGTTCGGGGGCGGCGCCGCCAGTGCCGCGACGGCCAAGACAGGCGCCGCCGCAGCGGCCACAACGACCGCAGCCGCAGCCGCAGCCGCAGCCGCCGCCAGCGCCACCACCGGCGGCCCGCTCATGAACGACGGCCGCTTCCCGATCGGCCTCTTCTGGCCGCCGCCGCCCACCCAGACCACGGTCGCGCGCTACCGCGAGATCGCCGAGGCGGGATTCACGTACGTCCACGGCGGCAACTACTCCAACTCCGACGTCCAGATCACCACGCACATGCTCCGCATCGCCGACGAAGCCGGCCTCAAGGTGCTCGTCGAGGACCCCGACATCAAGTGGCTCCTCAAGAACATGAACGTCGGCGACCCCGCCGCGCCGAACACGATCAGCGAGGCCGAGCTGCGTCAGCGGATCACCGCAGCGGTCAACCGGTACGCCCCGTCGTGGCGGGCCGTCGGTGGTCGCCTGCACATCTCGAGCGGCAGCGGCGACGGGTCGATCGGCTGGGTCGCGGACGGCGCCAGCTGGAGCGACTACACCTTCGCGTTCGACACCGAACCCCTCCGTACGGGCGCGGGCGGGTACGCGCAGGCCGGCTGGGCGTTCCGGATCCAGGACGAGCGCAACGCGTACGTGTGGCTGCTCTCGACCCAGGGCTCCGACGGCAAGGCGGTGCTCAAGAAGGCGGTCTTCGTCAACGGCAACCCGACGGTCACGCAGGTCTCCCTGCCGTACCAGCTCGAGCCCGGCAAGACCCATCACGTCGAGACGACGCTGAGCGGCGCGACGATCACCACGCGCATCGACGGCGTGCTCGTCGACACGACGACGGACACCCGGTTCACCTCCGGCTCGGCCGGATTCCGCGAGGCCGGGCCCGAGTCGGCGTACTTCGACAACGTCGTCATCACCGGCGCCGGGGGAGCGGAGCTGTTCAGCGAGACCTTCGACGAAGGGCTCAGCGCGTGGCGACTGCCGTCCGGATCCGGATACGCGTCGTTCGCGGGCATGCACCTGTACGACGAGCCGAGCGTCGGCCAGCTCCCGCTCATGGCGAAGGCCGTCGCGATGGCCAACGAGGCCTACCCGGACGCGCTCTCGTACGTGAACATGCTTCCCGGCTTCGGGGCCGGGTACGAGCAGGCCGCGCGCGACCTCGACTCGCCCGTGCTCTCGTTCGACCGCTACCCGATCCTGGCCAGCGGCGAGGACCTCGGCTACTTCGAGAACTGGGCGCAGGTCCGCGCCGCCGCGCTCAAGCACGGGCGCGACTCGTGGGTCTACATCCAGAGCGTCGGCTATGCGAACCACGCGATCCCGACGAAGGCCGACATCCTCTGGCAGATCTCGATCAGCCTCGCGTACGGGTGCAAGGGCATCCAGTACTTCACGTACTGGACCCCAGACCCCGCGCGCGGCGAAGCGTTCACGACCGGGCTGATCACGGTCGAGGGCAAGCGCACGCCGCTGTACCGCTACTCCAAGGACATCAACCGCGACGTCCTCGCACCGCTCGGCAAGCAGATGCTCGGCCTCACGTCGACCGCCGTCCAGCTCGCGGGGGTCGCGGCTCCGCCCGCCGGGCTCGACCCGTTCGCGGCGGACGGGCTCGTCTCCGCGGTCAGCGGCGACCCGGTGGTGCTG
Organism: Mumia sp. ZJ1417; assembly: GCF_014127285.1. GTDB lineage: Bacteria > Actinomycetota > Actinomycetes > Propionibacteriales > Nocardioidaceae > Mumia. The sequence goes on along the minus strand of NZ_CP059901.1, from coordinate 2,405,103 downwards.
GGTCGCTTCGTCGACGGCGACGACCGCCTGCACACGCTGGTCGCGAACTACTCCCGCCACGAGCGGGCGCGCGTACGGCTCACGCTGCCGGCGCCCGCCGAGGCGTACGACCCGCGCCGCGACCGCTGGGAGCGCGAGCGCGACGGTGCCCTGACGCTCGACGCGGGGGAGTCGGTCCTGCTGCGGGCGCGCTAAGCCAGCTCGCGCAGCTCCGAGGTCATCTCGCCGCCGGCGTCCCCGGTGTTGACGGTGCCCTTCGGCTCGATGAGCACCGCTTCCACCTCGGCGGCGGCGATCGGGCAGTGCTCGACGCCCTTCGGGACGACGTAGACGTCGCCGGGACCAAGCATCACGTCACCGTCGCGGAGCTGGATCGTCAGGTCGCCGCTGATCACGAGGAACAGCTCGTCGGTGTCGGGGTGGGTGTGCCACACGAACTCGCCCTGGAGCTTCACGACCTTCACGTCGTAGTCGTTGATGCTCGCGAGCCGGTGCGGCTGCCACGGATGGGTGATTGTCGCGAGTGCCGCCTGCAGGTTCTGTACGCCTTCACTCATGGGCCGATCGTACGAGGCTCACGGCAGCGGGCGCTTCTTTGTCAGGACACTCCGTCGGCACGGTAGATCGGCTCGAACGCAGGGGTCCCGTCGGCCCTCGAGCCGTTGTGCTTGAGGATGCACGCGATCCCGGTGCCTGGCCGATACAACACCAGGTGGTCGAGCTTGCCGGTGCTGGCGCCGTCGAAGGCGATGATCTGATCGTCGATCGAGGTGAGCTCGTATCCACCGATGCCGGGATCGTGATCGCCCTGCTGATAGACCGCCGTGAACTCGAGGCTTCCTTCGCTGTTCATGCCGGTGCACTTGACGATGAAGAGGATGCCCTTGTACGAGGGGCTCGTGCCGGGCCGGTACATCACCAGGTGGTCGGCCTTCCCGGAGCCGTCGAAGTCGAAGGCGATCACCTGGTCGGTGGTCTCCGACAGGTCGAAGCCGCCGATCCCGCTTCTCCCGATGTAGACCGGGGTGAACTCGAGGCCACCCGACACCTTCTCGCCGTCGTACCTCAGGACGAAGGCGATGCCGGTGCCTGGCCGATACAGCAGCAGGTGGTCGAGGTTGCCAGTGCTCGCACCGTCGAAGGCGATGATCCGATCTCTGCCGGAGGTCAGGTCGAAGCCGCCGATGCCGGAACCGCCCTGAGGTTGCTGAAAGAGCGCCGCGAACTGCAAGGTCCCGTCCGCGCCTGTGCCGTCGCGCTCGACGACGTAGACGGCGCCCTTGCCGGGCCGGTAGAGCACCAGGTGGTCGAGCGTGCCCTTGCTGTCGAGGTCATAGGCGATCACCTGATCGCTGCTGGACGACAGATCGAAACCGGCGATCCCGTCGGTCGCGGAGTAGACGGGTGTGAACCTGGGCGTGCCGTCGGACTGAGCGCCGTCGTGCTTCAGAATCTGAGCAATGCCGGTGCCGGGCCGGTAGCAGAGCAGGTGATCGAGCTTGCCGGTGCTCGTGCCGTCGAAGGCGATGATCCGGTCCGCATACTCGGTCAGGTCGAAGCCGCCGATGCCGGAACCGCCCTGAGGCTGCTGATAGAGCGGCTTGAACCGAGCGTTGCCGTCGGGCCCCTTGCCGTCGCGCTCCACCAGGTAGAAAGCGCCCTTGCCAGGTCGGTAGAGCGCCAGGTGGTCGAGCTTGCCCGTGCCGCCAAAGTCGTGCGCGAACACGCGATCTGTCTTCGTCGTCAGATCGAAGCCGCCGATTCCTGCGAGACCGAGTCGTACGTTCATCACGTCCAGCACGCGCCGGATCGGGGTGCTGAGCCCTGCGGACCCGCCGCCTGCGAACAGCAGTCCGATCACGCGACCGTGGTCGTCGACCACGACCGATCCGGAGTCACCCGGACCTGCGAACGTCGGCGAGGGGTCGACCGCCGCGATGCTGATCTGGTCGGAGAGCGTCACCTTGCCCACACCGTGCCCGAAGTCGATCGTCGTGGAGGTGTGAAGGCCGTCGACTCTCCCGTGCGTCAAGCCGGTGGTGCGCCCCCGCTTGCGGACACTGAGGCCCAGAGTCGCGTCTGCGGTCCCCGTGAGGACCCCGATGTCCTGGACCTCGCAGACCCAGCTGGTGTACCAGCCCTGCAGATGGGCGACGGCGGCGTCGACGTTCTTGCCGAGCGTCCCTCGGAGGATCGGGCCGATGAAGCGAGCCGTGATGGGGTTGTCGACGAGACTCGGCTGGACGATCTGCCGAGACCGGGCGGGCTCGTGCCATCCCTCGTTCACGCAGAAGACGTGGTAGTTGCTCAGCGCCAACGCGTCGCCGGTGTCGTTGTCGACGACGATCGCGCCGAGGGTGCCGGCCCAGATCCCGTCGACGATCCTGTACGGCCCGACGCTGATGCCGCCCTTCACCGGGTTGTAGCTGCCGGTGTCGTCCAGCGGCTCGTAGCGACCCTCGATGACGTCGGTGGGGATGCCCTCGATCTCCGCGGGGATCCACTCGTCCTCGGGAACATCGTGCTTGTGCGCGACGTGGACCCGGATCACAATCTCGTCGGTGCGTTCCCCGTCGACGTACTTGTAACCGATGTCGACCGCGGTGACACCGGGCCTGCTCAGGAGCTCGTCTTCTGCGGCCCGCTTGATGGGCAGGATCTCTTGCACGCGGTCGGTCACGACGCGTCCCCCAACGATCGTTTGTGCCAGTGGATGTCCCGAGTGGCTGTCAGCGTGGCAGATGCGTCAGGTTCTGGCACAAAATGTCACGAGACTGCCGAAACTGCCTCAGGGGGAATGTCGTTGCTGCGCCCTACGCTCGGTGTCCATGAGCATCGAGGTCCGCCCGGCGACGTCGTACGAGGACGTGGCGACTCTGGTCGGGCCGAAGCGTCCCGACGCCAACGTGTGCTGGTGCCTGAGCTATCGCCTGACGACGTCCAAGGAGAACCGCGAGCTCGTCGGGCCCGCACGCGGCGCTCGCGTGGAGCAGCTCGTCCGCGAGGACCCGCCGCCGGGCGTCCTCGCGTACGACGGGGAGGAGGTCGTCGGCTGGGCGGCCGTGCACCCGCGCGCCGACACGAGCTTTGCCCGCAACCGCAGGATCCCGCACGTCGACGACCTCGATGTCTGGTCGCTCTGGTGTGTGCGCGTCCGCCCGGGGCATCGCGGCCAGGGCATCGTGCACCACCTCGTCGAAGGGGCGGTGGAGTTCGCTCGCGCGTACGGGGCGCCGGTGCTCGAGGCCTATCCGGTCGACAACGGCGGCGCGAAGGTCGATCTGACGATGGCGTACGTCGGCACGCTCGCGGTGTTCGAGCGCGCAGGCTTCACGAAGGTCGCGGACACGGACTCCGTCCTCAACGGATTCCCGCGCGTCCTCGTACGCCGCGACCTGCGCGCGGACGGCTGAGGCGGGTCAGCCCTCGCGTGCAGCGACGAGTCGGTCGGTCGTCGCGCGCATCAGCTCTTGGAACGACTCGCCGGACGGCCCGCCGAGTCCTTCGGCGCTGACGCTCACGACGTCGTTGCCGATCCGCGCGACGCCGAACGTGATCTCCACCGGCAGATTGGTGGGCTGCTGCGTCCCGGTGAGGTAGACGGTGATCTGCGCGTCGATGTCCTTCGAGGCCGCCGTGTCGTCGGAGATGAGCGTGCCCTTGACGCCGGATCCGTTGTCGGCGCTGACCTCGAAGTCCGCGCACGACGCGAGCGCGTCGGCCGTCTCGTCGAACGAGGCCGCGACGTCGTCGTTCGGGTACGAGGTCGCGGTGCTGGTGATCGTGAGGACGTTGGCGCGGTTGAATCCGGCCTCGGCCCTCGGTGCCTCGTTGGCGTTCGCGAGGTCGAGCCCGGCGAGGCACTCGGCGTCGTTGAGGCTGGCGCGGGCGTCGTTCTCCCCGCCGTCGCCGCCGCTCGACAACGAGACGAAACCCTCAGGCAGGTCGTCCAGCGTCACGAGCACGGACTCGAGCTGCTCCTCGCTCAACGTCGACGCCGCGTCCGATTCACTGGCACCGCATCCGGTGAGAAGGAGCGGAAGGGCCGCGAGGGGGAGGAGTACGCGGCCGACGCCGCCGGTTCGCCAATTCAGCACGCGGCGAGCGTACCGGCCGCGCATTTCATCGCGCGGTGAGGGAAAGGCGTGACATCACCACGCGGCGTCACTAACGTCGCGGAGACCGGTCTGTGCCCTGCGAACGAGAGGCCGCCCCTTGCGTCCCGCCGATGCTCCCGAGCTCGGGCACGTTCGCGGAGGCCGGGACGCAGGACACGGTGTTCGTCGGGCTGGCGAAGGACGCCGACAACTACCTGCTGTTCCGCTATCACAACCGCTTGAACCGAGCCGGCTGGGATCTCCGGGCCGACGGCCGACGTCGGGGGAGTGTTCGACTTCCGCGACCCGGCCGTACGCGCGCAGTTCCGCTACGCCGTCAGCGTCCGCCTCGACGACGGGACGATCACCCTCGACGGCGTCACCGCGAGAGGCACGCGCCGCACCTAGGGGAGCAGCGCCGCGTTGGAGGTCATTCGCATCGGTGCGCGAAGCGCGTTAAAGTGACGTTTATAGCCTTAATCATCGCTTTAACGACTGTGGAGAAGTCATGACCAAGCGTACGCGGATGCTCGGGCGCCCGACCCTGCAAGCCGTCGAGGCCCTCGGCCACCAGGTAGCCGCAGCTCGTCGCCGTCGCGGCTGGACTGCGGCTGAGCTCGCCGAGCGCCTTGGTGTGTCTCCCGGAACTGTGCGCAAGATCGAGAGCGGCAATCCAACGGTCGCAGTCGGTCTGATGTTCGAGGCTGCCGTTCTGAGCGGAGTGGAGCTGTACGGAGTGCAGCCAGGAACGCTCGGCGAGGTCGTCGCACGAACGGCCGATCAGCTCGCGCTCCTGCCCCAGCGCGTGCGTACGCAGGAGGTCGAGTTCGATGACGACTTCTGAGCGCGTACCTCGGCAGGTCTTCGTGTGGGTGTGGCTGCCTGGCGCCACCGAGCCCGTCGTCGCCGGGCGGCTCGACCACGCCGGTGACCGCATCGTCTTCACCTACGGGCGGTCGTATCTCGAGCGTGCGGACGCCCTCTCGCTCTACCTCCCTGAGCTCCCGCTGCGCCGGGGCCCGATCGAGCCTGTCGGCGCGCTTCCGATCGCCGGCGCGATCCGTGACGCCGCGCCGGATGCTTGGGGAAGGCGGGTGATCCTCGCCGCTCGCACCGGTCGGCTCTCGGCCGCCAGTGACGTGGGGGAGCTCGACGAGTTCACCTACCTGCTCGACTCCGGGTCGAACAGGATCGGTGCGCTCGACTTCCAGCGGTCGGCGCGGTCGTACGAGGTGCGTGACGATCACGCGAGCCTTGCTGACCTGCAGGACGCAGCACAGCGCCTTGACGCCGGCGAGGTCCTTCCGCCTGACCTCGCCAGCGCGCTCGAGCATGGCACCTCTGTGGGTGGTGCGCGGCCGAAGGTCCTTGTCGACGACGGTGGACGCCAGCTGATCGCCAAGCTCTCGTCGTCGAGCGACGTCCTTCCGGTCGTCAAGGCCGAGGGGGCCGCGATGGAGCTCGCTCGCCGCGTGGGACTGTCCGCACCGCGCACCGAGGTCATCGAGTCACTTGGCCGTGATGTCCTGCTCGTCGAACGGTTCGACCGTACGGAGGTGCCGGGGCGGCGGAGGATGCTCGTGTCGGCGCTGACCATCCTTGGCCTGAGCGAGTTCGAGGGCCGGTACGCCACGTACCCGGACCTGGCATGGCAGATCCGTCAACGGTTCACGGACCCGGCAGCGACCCTGCGCGAGCTGTTCGGCCGGATCGTGTTCAACGTGTGCATCAGCAACATGGATGACCACGCGCGCAATCACGCCGCGTTCTGGGACGGCGAGAGGCTCACCCTGACCCCGGCGTACGACCTCGCGCCGATGGCCCGGACTGGTGCGACAGCCGCGCAGGCGATGGCGATCGACACCGAGGGACGGCGGGAGTCGAGGCTGCGGGTGTGCCTGGAAGCGGCGCCCATCTACCAGCTCACCCGGGCTCAGGCCGCCGACATCGTCGAGCGAACGGTCACGACGATCCGCGAGTCGTGGGATGACGTCGCCGACCTTGCGCGGCTGACTGCGGTAGAGAAGCGGGCGCTGTGGGAGAGGCAGTTCCTCAACCCGGCGATCTTCTTCGACGACGCCGGCTGATCTGCTCGTCGACGGCGTCCGGAGGCGGAAGGACATCAGTTCCCTCACGACACCCTCTGCGACCGCTTCGCGCAATTCCCCTCGTCGGCCGTCAGTTCTCCCTAGCCTGCATGGCACCGACGCACACAGGGGGATCCATGAAAGCGGTCAGCACGGCCGGCCAGAGGTTCATGCTGAACGCGCCCGTCAGCGGTGGCCCGTTCGCAGCGTTCACGGTGGAGTCGTGGGTGCGCCTCGCCCAGCTCGACGGGACGTACGGCGCCTATCCGATCGCGGTGATGACGAGCGGGTTCGCCAAGCTCGCGGTCGGCGTGCGTGCCGTCGCGGTAGGTGCGCGATGGACGGTGCTGGTGGGTGACATCAGCACCGATGCGCCCGTGGCCAACGCCGAGGTGGCGTTCGACGCCCCCGGCGGCACGATCGGGCGGGACGGGCACGGCTTCAGCGCCAGCAGGGAGGTGCCGGCGAACGACAGCTGGGTCCGCGTGTCGGTCGCCGTCGATGGCACCGTGATCGAGCTGTCCCTCGACGGGACGCTGGTCATCAGCCTGCCCACCACGATCGCGGGTGTGGGTCTGCCGATCAATGACATCGAGTTCAGCAGCGTCTTCGGGGACCACTTCTCAGCGACGTGCGATTTCGCCGGTGGCCGACTCTGGACGCGTCGCCTCACCCCGCAGGAGATCCGCCAGACGGCCAATCAGGACTCCGTGACGGATCACGATGTGCCCGCCGAATGGTTGGTCGACTCCGCCGTGCCCTGGATCGTCCGCAAAGGCCCGGCTGCTGACCAGGCGATCAATCTCTACCCGCCAGGGCTGGACCTGCGGACGGTGATCGTCGACGCTTCGGAGCTGGGTGACGTTCCGACCCTCAGCGAGCCCATCCCGGCGCCGCCCGCGCAGCCGCCGGCGCGGACGCCGCTGCCACCCGAGGTTCCGACCGTGCCGGTACCCGAGGGCGACGCCGACCGCATGACCATCTCGCAGAAGCTGCCCGACAACGTCGTCCACACCGGCCGTCGCGTCGTCGAGCTCGCGGTCCAACCGGCAACGGCGCCCAAGCAGGATGTCGCGCCGAGCACGAGCACGAGCACGAGCGAGCCTCTCGTCGCGCCCGCCAGCACACCCGGCCAGACGGGGCCACCCAACGTGATCTCTGGACCCTCGTCCTCAATAGGGTCAGGCCCGGGCGGAGGAGGAGGCGGCGGAGGAGGAGTGCTTCACCCACTCACGACCCACGACGACTACCGCCGCCAGGAGACGGATCGCCCCGCCCGTACGCAGATCGCGCTGCGGGACGACATCGTGCTCGCGCAGACGATCGGCTACCTCAACCCCAACTCCTTCCCCCTGATGGCCGGGTCGATGGACGGCGTCACCATGGCCGGTGTCAGGCTGGCGCTGAAGGGTGTGGACCCCGACAAGCTCGCCACAGCGATCCTGGACTCCAACAGCCAGCTCGTCGTCTATCCGAGCGCGGACGGGTCGTACCTCTGGCGTCTCGTCCCGCCAAGGACGGCGACCGAGCCGCGGCCCCGGCTGCTGTTCATCGAGACCTACAGCCTCACGAGCTTTCTCGGCCGGTACGGCGCCGGCCGCACCCTGAAGACGCTCACCCTGCTGCCGGGCGAGAAGGTGCGCATGCAGGTCCGCAGCTATCACCGCAAGTCCGTCACGTCCGCCCGAGCGTCGTCGGTGCTGGACTCCTCCAGCCGTGAGGCCGAGTCGGAGTTCGAACGTCTCGCGATGCAGGAGGACTCGACGAGCAGCGACATTGCCAGCAGCTTCGAGTACCACGCCGACATCGAGGCGAGGGGCGACGCGACGTGGGGGTGGGGGAGCGCGAGCGTCGACGTCTCCGGCGGCGTGAAAGGCAACAGCACCGCCGATCGGGAGACCTTCGCCAAGGCAACGGTCAACGCGCTCGACAAGCACACGTCACGCGCCTCGGCCGCCCGAGAGGTCTCCGTGACGACCGCGGATGAGGTCGCCGAGGAGTCGTGGGAGGAGGCCGACAACGAGCGGGTGCTCGAGAACATCAACCTGTCACGCACTCTCAACTACGTCTTCCGGCAGATGAACCAGGAGTACCTCACCGTCCTTCATCTGACCGACGTCAGAGTGGCGTACTTCGACGGGCTGCGAGAGTCCCGTGATGAGGTGCCGTTGCACCAGGCAGAGATCCTCATCGCCCGCCACAGCGACACCCTCGACCCCGCGAGCGCACGCGCCGAGGTCACGCGCGAAGTCAACGCGATCACCGGAACGAACAACCTGCAGAGCGACCAAGGCTTCATCCTCTCGAGCGCGGAGACGAGGGGAGATGCGTCGTCCCGCCACTACCGCGTGAACCTCGCGCACACCAGCGCGGTCACCATCGATGGCGAGCCGGCCGGGTTCACCGTTCCCGGCATCGTGCTGTCGACGAACCGAACGGTGATGCGCACCGACGGTGTCATGGTCGACGCCTACATCGGCACGGGCAACGCGCTCGACACCTACTCGACGGTCCTGCAGGAGCAGGAAGCCCGCCGCGTCACGCTGGAGAACGACCAGACGGAGGCGATCACCGCCATCCTGAGGTCGGCCGGCGGCGCGCAGGCCAGCGAACTCGACGGCTACACGAAGCTCGTCGAGGCCGTCGCCGGGTTCCGCAACGGATTCCCGTCACCGCCGCTGCAGATCGCGAACCCACAGCTCGGGGTGCTCTCGGCGCCGCACAACGGCCGGCAGGCGCAGGCACCGTCGTGAGAGTGGTCGACCGCCCCGTGCAGACGGTGAAGCGCACGCCCAAGATGAGCTATGACGTGTACGGCGCGACGCTCGTCCGGACGTTCGGCGCCTACTGTGTCGCCTGCGAGGCGCCTCTCCCGTCCGGCGTCCAGGTCGAGCACCGCGTCGCCAAGCAGGCGAACACCAACGCCGCCGCGGCGGAGTTCGAGACGTTCGAGATCCAGTACGTCGTCGCGTGCGGGGCGTGCAACGTGCGCAAGTCGGCCAAGGTCAAGACGACGACCGGTCTCGGCGCCTACCTGTGGCCGGATGCTGTGAACACGTTCAGTGCGTTCCGGTTCGACGGCGACGGCCAGACCTCCGCCTACCAGGGCCTGGACGCCTTCAAGCAGGACCTCTTCTCCCAGACCAAGATCACCCTGAAGGTCGACAGCGAGCTCGAGGACGCCCTCACCACCCCCGGGTTCGCCGACCGTGCGGACGCCACCATCGGTCTCTGGGGACTCAATGCTCGGACCACCACCAGTGCCTTCAGTCGCGAACTCGCTGCCGACATGCGCGTCGCGAGCCGCAAGAACGCCTTCGCCGCGGCAGCGGCCGTCGAGGCCGGCACACCCGTGATCGCGGGGAACGATCCGTCCTTCCCGGCACCCGTCGCCTACGCGATCATCAGCACCGGGTACTGGACGATCTGGACGCACTGCTTCTTGCGGAAGGGGCGAGCCGACCTCGTTCAACGTATGTTCACCGACCCGATGCTCAAGGTCGCGTTCCCCAATGCTGCCAGCTGCGTCACGTTCGGCGACAACGTCCTCACGCTCACGCCTCACGCGGAGCCGCAGGCACTGGAGGACTTCCGGAACGGCAAGGCGTACAACACGATCGGTTACGTCACGAGCCTCGGGACGGAGGGGTCGGAGACCCGCAAGTACCTCGGCGGCCCCCCCGCTCGCATCGGCGCGCGCGGTGGGTCGAACAAGCGGGATCGTGACGACGACGATGACAACTCCGACACCCGCGAACGTCCCCTCAAGCGGGCGCGCCACGAGCCTGAGAGTGCTTCCTCGTACGACGAGCCGTCGAAGTTCGACGACTCCTCGGACGAGTCGAGCGACAACATGGACCTCGAAGACGGCTCGAGCGACGACAGCGACTCTGATGACGGCGACCGCCAGCGGATCACATCGTCCCCGGCGATCCGCACGACGGCGCTCAAGAACGGCGGGAAGGTCACCCGGCACAAGGCCGGGACGACGCGTCGGTAGGCCGTCGCGTCGCTAGTCGCCGGCGATCCTCGCTGCTTCCTTGGCCAGCAGCTCGACCTTCTTCTCGCCGACCGCGTCGTTGACCTCGAGCACACCGACGCGCTTGCCGACGTTGAACACGGCGTAGCCACCGGCCACCGAGTCGGAGTCGAACGCCGGGAAGTACCAGATCATGTGGTGCGGCTCGGAGGACACGAGCACCGGGTCGCCGTACCCGAAGTCGCCGCCCTGGATCGCCTCGCACTCATCGACCAGCGTCACGATCGTCTCCGCCGCCTGAGCCGCGAGGTTCGGGGTGTCCGTCTCCGCGAGCTGCTCGATGACGTACCGGCCACCGGCACCGACGAGCTTCGCGTCGATGCGCGTGACGTCGTCGCCGATGGCGTCACCTAGCTCGAGGTCGCCGGTGCATGGCCCGAGCGGCAGGAACGAAGTCTGCTCCTGGGTAAACGAGTGGCGGGTCACGTCGTAGTAGAGGCGCTCGCGGATGACGTTCTCCTCGCTCAGGGCGTCGGTCGTGGCCGGGTCTGCGGCCGTTGTGGTGGGGGACGTCGAGGGATCCGCGCTCGCGGGTGCCGTGGTCGCAGTGGTGGCGGCGGTCGTGGTGCTGGCGGTCGGCGCCGAGGTCGAGGTCGGCGCCGGGCTCGTGGCCGACGGCAGCTGCGTGCTCGGGTCAGCGTCGCTGCTCACCTGGACGACGGCGGCCGCGCCGCCGACTCCGGTCAGGACTGCGGCGGCGGCGGCGATGACGGCGTAGTCGATCCTCATGAGCGTTCCTCCTGCTGTGGGGGCGCTTCTTGCGCCCCTTCACTCCCTCTGATGCAGGCGCCAGCACTTTTGTTGGCGAGGGCGGCCAAGAATTTCTCCGCCGTGTTCACAGCGTCGTCCGAAGTGCCGCGCGCATGAACGTCCGCGCCGCGTGGATGCGGTCCCGTACGGTGCCGACCGACGTGCCCGTGAGGGTGGCGATCTCGGCGTACGGCAGCGCGCCGAGGTCGCGCAGCACGAACGGCTCCACGACCTGCGGCTTGCTCTGCTCCAGCTGGTCGAGCGCCTCCATGAGGTCGAGCCGCGTCCCTGCGATGACGCTGGTCGTCCGCGGATCGGCGGTCTCGGGAAGGTCCGGTACGCCGCGGTTGCTCGCGCCCTGTCGCATGCGCCGGTACGTCATCCGCGCGCTGTTCGAGGCGATCACGGTGACCCAGCCCGCGAACGAGCCCGTGCCCGTATAGCCCGCGATGTTCTGCGCGATCGCGACGAGCGCGTCCTGCGCCGCATCCTCGGCGTCCTCGGTGTGCGGCAGGAAGCGCGAGCAGCGCCGTACGACCATCGGGCGGACGAGCGCGAGCAGCTCCTCGAGCGCATCGGGATCGCCCGAACGCGCCCGCGCGACCAGGTCGTCCGGCACCTGGCCGGGGGAGTGGGAGCTCATGGACCACTATCTTGGCGGCATGAAGCAGCTCGGGCGCTATCGCCTGGTGCGTGTCCTCGGCTCAGGTGCGTTCGCGACCGTCTGGCTCGGCGAGGACCCCAACCTCGAAGCACACGTCGCCGTCAAGGTGCTCGCGGACAACTGGGTGCACAACGCCGACGTGCGCGAGCGGTTCCTCACCGAGGCGCGACTGCTGCGGCGTGTGGACGACCCGCGTGTGGTGCGGGTGTTCGACATCGGGGTCAGCGACGATCGGCCGTACATCGTGATGGAGTACGTCCCCGGTGGCACGCTCGCCGACCGGATGGACGGGCTGGACAGCCGCCAGGCACTCGCGTACGGGGTCGAGGCCGCGCGTGCACTCCACGTGCTCCACGAGGCCGGGGTCGTGCATCGCGACGTCAAGCCGAGCAACCTGCTCGTCGACGACCGTACGACGCCGCCGCGCCTCCTCGTCTCCGACCTGGGGAGCGCCAAGGTGCTCGCCGAGGCGTCCGGGCTCACTGTCACCACCGGCACGCCGCTCTACATGGCGCCCGAGCAGGCTCACCAGAGCGACGGCTTCGACGCGCGCGCCGACGTCTATGCGGTCGCCGCCGTGACCTACCACCTGCTCAGCGGGCGGCCCCCGTACGACGACTCCACCGCAGCGGCCGTCGTGGCCCGTCGGCCCGACACCAAGCCCGCGCCGATCGCGGCGGCCGTGGATCTGCCTGCCGAGCTCGACCCGCTGCTGGCGCGTGCGCTGAGCTGGGAGCCGAGCAAGCGACCCGCGTCGGCCGCCGCCCTCGCCGATGCGCTCGAGCGGATCGCGTCCGAGGACCGGCCCACGCGCGTACGACGCGAGGTGCCGACGATCCTCGTGCTCGTGCTGTGCGTCGTCCTCTTCTTGGCGGCCTTCGCGATCACCTACCTGCTCATGCGCTGACCACGGGGGTGGAATGCGCCCACGCGCGACCATTTGTCAGAGAGAGGGGCGTCCAAATGTTAAGTAGAAACCTGCCCATCTGTTAGGTTCGGGCAAGGGCATACCGTCGCCGGATCCTCGATGACGTGCTCGATGAGCTCCTCCCTCAATTGGCCGCGATTGCGATCGAAGGTGCTAAGGGGGTGGGTAAGACCGCGACCGCCGGCGAGCGTGCATCGACTGTCCTGTCGCTCGATGACCCGCGGCAGCGGGAGGTGCTCACCGCGAACCTCGACCGCATCACGCAGGTGCCTCCACCAGTCCTCCTCGATGAGTGGCAGCTTCTCCCCGCGGTCTGGGACAGGGTGCGCCGGGCAGTGGATGACGACAGTTCTGGGGGGCAGTACCTCCTTGCAGGGTCCGCGGGTGTGGGGCCCGGTATTCGCCTCCACTCAGGGGCCGGGCGGATCGTGAGTCTCGCGATGCGCCCGATGGCGTTCAGTGAGCGAGGGCTCGTCGAGCCTATGGTCTCGCTCGGCGACCTTCTTACTGGTCGTCGACCAGACCTCGGCGGCGACGTCGATGTCGACCTTCCTGCCTATGTCGATGAGATCCTGCGGTCCGGCTTTCCCGGCATTCGCGACCTCTCGGGAAGGGCGCTGGGGGTCCAGCTCGACAGCTACGTGACCCGTGTCGTCGAACGCGAGTTGCCGGAGAACGGTGTCAACGTTCGTCGCCCCCATACGTTGCGCGCGTGGCTTGCCGCGTACGCGGCCGCTACCAGCACGGACGCCGCCTATTCGGCCATCCTCGACGCCGCGACGGCAGGTGATCACGACAAGCCCGCCCGTCAGACGGTCGACGCCTATCGCGATCACCTGCAGCGACTTTTCGTCCTCGACCCTGTCCCCGCGTGGCTCCCCGTGTTCGCCCCGCTCAAGCGGCTTACCCGTACGCCCAAGCACCATCTTGTCGACCCGGCCCTCGCGGCCCGGCTCGTTGGCGTTGGCAAGGAGGCCCTGCTTCGCGGCGACGGCAGTCGAGCGTCAGCGTCGACGGGCACCTGGCTTGGTGCGCTGTTCGAGTCGCTTGTGACGCAGAGCGTGCGGGTCTACGCCGCAGCAAACAACGCAGGCGTCGGCCACCTCCGAACGAAGAGCACAGATCGCGAGGTCGACCTCATCGTCGAGGGGGAAGACCGGCGAGTGGTGGCCATCGAAGTCAAACTCGCTCCGACGGTCGACGACAGAGACGTACGCCATCTCCACTGGCTCGGTGCGCAACTCGGCGAGCGGGTTGCCGATCGGATCGTCGTGACGACCGGACCTTACGCGTACCGCCGGGCTGACGGCATCGGAGTGGTTCCGCTGGCGCTTCTCGGACCCTAGTGACACCCGGCCGGATCGCGCCCGCGGCGTTATCGTCCCGTCATGAGCGCCGCAGCGAAGCAGCCCAAGCTCCCGACGAAGGTGTACGAGGCAGAGCTCGCGCGCTTGCAGATCGAGCTGGTCAAGCTCCAGGAGTGGGTGAGGACCACCGGGGCGCGCATCGTGGTGCTCTTCGAGGGCCGAGACGCTGCCGGCAAGGGCGGCACGATCAAGCGCATCACCGAGAACCTCAACCCGCGCATCGCCCGCATTGCCGCGCTTCCCGCGCCGACCGAGCGCGAGAAGACGCAGTGGTACTTCCAGCGCTACGTCCCGCACCTCCCCGCGGGCGGGGAGATCGCGCTGTTCGACCGCTCCTGGTACAACCGCGCGGGTGTCGAGCACGTCATGGGCTACTGCACCAACGAGCAGTACGCGCTGTTCATGCGCCAGGCACCGGAGTTCGAGCAGATGCTGATCGAGGACGGGATCCTGCTGCGCAAGTACTGGTTCTCGGTGTCCGACGCGGAGCAGCTCAAGCGGTTCCGGTCGCGGGCCGGCGATCCGATCCGGCGCTGGAAGCTGAGTCCGACCGACATCGAGTCGGTCAACCGCTGGGAGGAGTACTCGCGGGCGAAGGACGAGATGATGGCCTACACCGACACGGTGACGAGCCCGTGGTTCGTGGTCGAGTCCGACAGCAAGAAGCGGGCCCGGCTGAACATGATCGCGCACCTGCTCTCGACCGTCCCATACACGGAGGTCGAGCCTCCCCACATCAAGATCCCCGGCCGCCCAGCGGCGACCGGCTCGTACGAGCGTCCGCCGCGGGACCTGTCGACGTACGTCCCGGACCACGTCGCCGAGCTGCTTCGCGAGGGGTGAGCGGCCGGGCTACACCTTGGACTTGCGGTAGCCGGCAGCCTTCGCTGCGGCCTCGGTCCGGAAGCAGTCCTCCGGCTTCGTGCGGTCGTAGAAGGCCTGGTCCGGCAGGTGATAGATCATGCTGCTCGCGTTGCCCTTGATCGGCGCCCAGGACGGGCAGTTCCACTCCGATATCGGGTCGGTACGGTTCGGGCGCTGCCCGCGCCTGATCGTCAGCTTCTGAGACCGGGTGCGCTTCTTGAAGGCCGAGTACTTCCGCTTGCCGTCGACGATCGTGAATGTTCGGAACCTGACGCGGGTCCTAACACGGTATGTGCCTGGCTTGAGGCGGACCTTCGCTCTGTTCTTGGCGACGATGCGCCCGTCCTTCTTGACGGTCAACGTCTTCGACGCGACGGCCACCTGCCCGCGTACACGCACGACGGGCTTCACCGTCATCTTGCCCCCGTACGGGGCGGTCTTCGTCGCGATCTTCTTGACCTTGACCACAGGTCGAGGAGCTGCTTCGGCCGGGACAACCGTGGTGGCCACCAGACCAAATGCTGCGGTGGCGGCGACGGCAAGCGCGGTGGCACGGCGCGTCAACGTGCGCCTGGTGGTGTTCGCGTGAGGAATCACTGCTTGCTCCTAGTCCTACCCGAGGGACTCCCGAAAATGAGCGGTCCTACGAGCCTAATCAGCGGCGGCGAGATGTTCAGGCGTTCTGCCAACTCGGCTCAGCGACTGGCGCGCCGCGCCTTGAGGACGCCGTCGATGACGTCCCACGCGGTGACGACGAGCACGCCGACGAGGATCCCCTGCGTCACCTGGTCGAGTGTCGAGGCATTCCACCCCAGACGCTCGACCAGCTCGGGGTTGAGGAAGTCACCGCTCTTCAGTACGGGCACCGTCACTGCGGCGAAGGCCACGCCGAGCGCCGCGTTGACGCCTGCCGCGGTCCAGGTCCACCCCTTGACGTGGACCCAGAGGGTGAACAGGATCTCGAGCGCGATCAGGCCGAGCACGATCGGGATCCACGACCCCCACAGCATGGGATCGAGGACAGCGATGCTCTCGCCGTCGATACGGACCGGCGAGCTGGTCTGCTGCCCGATCAGCAGGAACGCCATGACTGCCAGGTACACGAGGCTCGCGATCGTCTCCGCGTACGGCCGGCCGGAACGGGCCGTGGCTGGGAGCTTGTCCACGGTCCAGCGCTCGGTCACCTCGCCCTCACCGACGCCCGACCACTCCAGGACGGCGAAGACAGCCGTGACCCAGAACGCGATCTGGATGGCGGCGCTGATCATGACGCCGACCGCCCCGATCAGCGTCGTGGCGATGTTGTCGTCGGACGCGACACCGCTGATGATGTGCACCGTGCCGACGATGGGGAGGACGATCACGAGCACCAGGACGAGGAGGCGCAGCCACGGCATGAAGTACCGCGGCCCGATCAGCCGCGGCTCGCGGCCGGTGTACTTTACCGCGACGAGCAACGGGTCGCCCATCTCCTCCAGCACCTCGCGCTCGACGGCGGCGGAGTCACCGCGCGCGGCGACCGTGTCGGCGATGCGCTCACGAAGCTCGTCCCCGACATCGCGACGGGTCTGCCCCGGGAGCCACCGCGTGGCGGCGTGGACGTACCTGTCGGTCAACGTGGTGGTCATCGGGTTCCTCCGGTGGTGAAGCGCGCGAGCGCAGCGTCGATGTCGTGCCATGCGGCGGTGAGTGTGTGGGCGAGCTGGTCGCCGTCGGTGCTGGTGCGGTAGAACTTGCGCGGCCTCGCCTCGTCGGTGTTCCACTCGCTGGTGAGCAGGCCCTGCTTCTCCAGGCGGCGCAGCAGGGGATAGAGCGTGTTGCCGTCGACCGTGATGCCCGCGTCGTTGAGCGACTCGAGCAGGCCGTAGCCGTAGCCGGGTTCACGCAGGGAGACCAGGCTTGCGAGCACTACCGTGCCGCGCCGCAGTTCCTGCAGATGCTGTTGGATCAGGTCGTCGTCCACATCACGCACTATACAGTACGGCGCACTGTATGCGCATCTCGTACACCCTTCGCCGGTCGAGGCGGGTCTACGCGAGGGGGCGCATGCGAGGAGACCTCAGTGCGGCTCTCGGCCCTTCGCCCACATCTTGTCCCAGCTCGCCCGGTGCCCCGTGGCCTCGAAGCCGCCGAGGTCCACCCCGGCGAACGGGTCGTCGAGATAGCGCACGTCGTCGTACGCGGCACCGCGCGGATCGACGCGGACCATCGCCAGCCGATAGCGCGGGGCCGCGTTCTTGCCGGTCACCACCTCGTTGTGCGTGACGAAGAAGTCGTCGGCGCCGGCGATGCGGGCCTTGACCTCGATGCGGAGCGTGTCGCCGTTCGGCTCGGTGCTGAGCACGTCGTAGCCGGGGTTGTTGAACGCCTGCTCCTCCGGCGCCCGCCCCAGGCGCTGCTCGCACGCGAGGACGAGATCGACACCTCGCCGCTCGACCTCCTTGGTGGCGACCGCGTGCATCGGCGCGTCGCCTGGCAGTGCATCGTCGACCGACGCGAGGGGCAGGACGAGCGCGGCGGTGACGATCCGCGGCGGCTTCGTCGACATCGACGCCTGCTTGTCGAGGGTCGCGAGGCGGCGTTCGAGCCTCACCTCGAGCTCGCGCGCCTTCCGACGCAGACGCTCGGGCGACTCCGCACCCCTCTCGCCGCCACGCTTGCTCGCGGACGCGGCGGCCGCATCGCGGACGAGCCGGTCGCACTCGCTGCTCAGCCGACCGGTGACGAGCGTCCGGGCACGCGCGAGCTCGCGTGAGCGTACGGGCTGGACCTCGGCGAGGTAGGCCGGCAGCTGGTGCGCGATGATCCAGCTCATCGCCTTGGCCTCGGCGTCCGCGAGCCACGGCCATGTGCGGGCGTCAGCGGTCTGAGGGCCAGGCGGCGCGGCGAGGCAGTCGAGGTACGGCGCGGGTCCGGCCGGTGTCACGACACCCTGCTCGTCGGCGTACGCGTATCCGAACCGCTTGGCGACCGAGCTGCCGGTGGCGTCGACGACCTCCTCGATCACCCCGACGAGCAGCTGCGGCCGGTCGAGCGTCGCCGACACGAGGACCGTCCCGCGCTCGAGGCATCCGCGCAGCAGCGCGATCGCCTCGTCCATCACCGCGTCGTGGAGCGCATGACCCGGAGCCAGGAGCTCGGCACGATCGTGCCCGGCCGCCTCGGCGGAGGCGAGGTCGAACGTGACGCGGTGATAGCGCGACGAGACCGGGCCGCGCCCCCTGCTCCGGATCTGCGCGGGGACGTGCGCGATCTCGTACCGGCCGGTCTCCCGTCGCGCGAGTCGCCCGCCCAGGCGCGCGAACGCTCCCTTGAACGCCAGCTCGATGTAGTACGGCTGGAGACGGCGCGCCTGGGCCTCGTCCATCTGTCGTCTCATGGCAGCGAGTTCGGCCTCCGACATCGAGTCGTGCGCGAGCGCGTGCTCCGAGAGGAGCTCTCTGATCCCGTCGGCGACTCGGTGGTCGATGACCTCGTCCATGCTCGCGCGCACGGCGGGGTCCTCGCCGTACCGGACCGCCTCCATGAGGAGATCGCGCAGCGGTGTCTCGTCGAACGCGCTGCCGAGGATGTCGTAGACCTTGCCGCCGTACGCGGCGCGCTGTTCGTCGATCTTCTCGAGCAGCCGCTGGAAGACCTGGCCCTCTCGGGTATTGCTGGCGACCAGGTTCCAGAGGTGGCAGACCTCCGTCTGGCCGATGCGGTGGATGCGTCCGAAGCGCTGCTCGAGGCGGTTGGGGTTCCACGGGAGGTCGTAGTTGACCATCAGGTGCGCGGCGTGGAGGTTCAGCCCCTCCCCAGCGGCATCGGTCGCGAGGAGGATCTGAGCCTGCGGGTTGGTGGTGAACTCCTCGGTGATGCGCCTGCGATCGGATCGTGGCACGCCGCCGTGGATGGCGAGCACCGCGTCCGGCCTGCCGAGGAGCGACGTGATGCGCCGATTGAGGTAGTCGAGAGTGTCGCGGTGCTCGGAGAAGATGATGAGCTTGCGCGGACGACCGCCCGGACCGGAGGTGAGGGCCTCCGCCTCGAGGATCGTGCGCAGTTCGGTCCACTTGCGGTCGGTGCCGGCGTCGCGCACCCGCCTGGCCGCCTGCGTCAGCGCGGCGAGCTCGACCAGCTCCGCATCAAGCTCGCGCACCGTACGGGACGCCGTCGCGGCATCGACCAGCTCGTCCTCGAGCTCCTCGAGCTCGGCGGCCGCATACTCCTCGTCGTCGGAGAAGTCCGGCGGGTCCGCGAGCTCGGCCTCCCACGCGTCGACACCGGCGAGGATCTCCTCCTTGCGGCGTTCGAGGCGCGCGGTGCGGCGTACGAGGGAGCCGTAAATCGCCTCGGAGCTCGACGCGAGCCGTCGCTGCAACACCGTGAGTGCGAAGCCGACGGTGTTGCGGCGCTTGCCGTCCAGCCGGTCGGCGCGGTTCATCCCGTCGCGCACGTAGGCGGTGACGGCTTCGTACAGGTCGAGCTCGAGCGCGGTCAGTGCGTACGGGACGGTCTGCGCGATGCGTTCGGGGAAGAGCCGCCTACCGTCGAAGGTGAGCAGGTCCTCCTTGACCATGCGGCGCATGACGCCGGTGGTGTCGGAGGAGTGCAGGTCCTGCTGGTACTTGCCCTCGAACCGGTCACGGTCGAGCAGCGTCAAGAAGAGCTGGAAGTCCTCCTCCTTGCCGGAGTGGGGCGTCGCCGTCATCAGGAGGAAGTGTCGTGTCGCGCTCGCGAGGCGCTCGCCGAGGAGGAACCGCTTGGTCTTGCGGACCTTGCCGCCGAAGTAGTGGGCGGCCATGCGGTGCGCCTCGTCGACGACCACCAGGTCCCACTCGGCGTCGGCGAGCTGGGCCTGGAGCGCCTCATTGCGCGTGAGGTGGTCCATCCGGGCGATGAGCAGCGGGTGCCGCGCGAACACGTTGCCGGACCCGACCGCGTCGACCGCTTGGGGGGTGAGGAGGTCGAACCGCAGGCCGAACTTGACGAAGAGCTCGTCCTGCCACTGCTCGACGAGCCCGCCCGGCGCCACGATGAGACACCGACGGACGTCGTCGCGGAGCAGGAGCTCCTTGATGTAGAGGCCCGCCATGATCGTCTTGCCGGCGCCGGGGTCGTCGGCGAGCAGGAAGCGCAGCGGTGTGCGGGGGAGCAGCTCGCCGTACACCGCGCGGATCTGGTGGGGGAGCGGCTGCACATCGCTGGTCGCGACCGCGAGCATGGGGTCGTGCAATCCGGCGAGCGTGATGCGCTGCGCCTCGGCGACGAGCGCGAAGTCGTCGGCCGGGGCGTCGAACGGGCGACCGCCGGAGTCCGCCGAGCCCAGGGCCGCCTCGTCATCGCGGAAGAGCACGCGTTGCGAGAGGGCACCGGAGACGCTCTTGTAGGTGACCTCGAGCGCGTCGCCGCCGTGCCACTGGGCAGCGAGAACGAGCACGGCTTCACCAGGCACCAGACCGGCGATGCGCACGCCGGCGATGACCTCTTCGAGCGTCAAGGTCGAATTCCTCCCGAGATGGATTGCGGCCCGACTCTAGCGACGGTCGCTGACAGGATCGCGCGTGTCGGGGCGTCGGGGTGCGTCACTAGCCTTGCGTGGGGAACCCGCCGATGCTCAAGCCCGTGAGAGGTCATGAACCGAGACGAACGCAAGCAGCTGCGCACCCTCGCGAGCGAGGTCGAGGGCTGGACGGCAGCTGCGCAGGCGGTCACGGCGCAACGCGAGGACGACGAGGCGCGGGTGCGCGAGCTCGTCCGCGCGTTGCGAGCGCGCGCCGTCACGGTCGCGTACGACGGTCGTGCCGCGTGGCGCGTCGTTCCGCTGTGTCGCGACGATGCTCCGCTGCTGGAGCTGCTCGCTCATCGGGCGAACCTGCCGGCGCTGGAGGCTGCCGACCGCACGATGATCCAGGAGCTGGACGGGGGCCGCGAGATCGTCGAGACGGTCGCCGCGCTCGTCTCGTCCCGACGCTTCTTCGCCGGCCGTGAGCGCAAGGCAGAAGCGGCGGCGTCCGCAGATCAGCTCCGGGCACTGCACGCGTGGGGGACGGGCAGCGACGTCGCCGAGCGGCTCGCGCGGCTCGCGCGCTCATCCGGGCGGTACGACGCGACCAGCCTCGCCGCACCCGACCTGCTCGAGCCCGCGTTCGGCCTGGTCGGCGCGCTCTCCGACCTCGGTCATTCACCCGAGATGCTGCCCGGCGCGGCGCTGCACCGCCTCCCCGGAGCGGTCGACGCGCTCACGTCTGCGGTCCAGGCCGAGGCCGCGTACCGGGACGCGGCGAAGGACGCCGGCGAGGCCGTACGCAAGGCCGACGTCCATCGGCTGCTGTCCGACATGTCCGTCGAGGGGCTCAAGGAGGCGACCCGCGACCGGCTCCGGCTCGGGCCGCTGCGCGACGCCCGGATCACGACCGTCCAGCAGGTGCTCTCCGCGGGCCGGCTCGTCGAGACGCTCCCCGGTCTCGGCCCGACCACGGGCATGCAGATCGTCGGCGCCGCCCGCACGATCTGGCAGATCACGTACGACGAGACGCCGGTGCGCATCGACGTGGTCCGCAGACACTCCGAGACGACCCGGCTGCTGCACCACCTCGCGAACTGGGACTCCGCACGGCGGACGAGGGGCGCGTCCGCAGACCTCGTCCGCAGCCAGGAGCTCGCTGCGTTGGCCGACGCGATGGGCGAGCACGTGAGTCACGTCCTCGTCTTCGGGATCGCGGGGCGAGAGGCGGCCGAGCTGCTCGCCGGTGCCGACCGGGTCGTACGACGGGCGGCGCTGATCGCGAACGGCGACGGCGGCTCCGCGCACGCGATGCCGTCGGACGATCCCTGGGACGACTTCCTCGCGCGTCCTGCGGACTACTTCGCGATGCTCGGCGAGCTCGGCTTCCTGATCGAGGACGACGAGAAGACGCACGGCGACCTTCCCGACGAGATCATCGAGGCCGTGCGCGCGCTCGAGCTGAGAGGCGACGACCTTGACGCGTCGCTGCGCGGCTACCAGAGCTTCGCGGCGCGGTTCGCGCTGGTGCAGCGCAAGGTGATCATCGGTGACGAGATGGGCCTCGGCAAGACGGTCGAGTCATTGGCCGTGCTCGCCCACCTTCGCAGCACGGGAGCCGCCACGCACTTCCTCGTGGTCTGCCCCGCAGCCGTCGTCACCAACTGGACCCGCGAGGTCACGAGCAAGTCGACGCTGACGGCATACCGGGTCCACGGCCCGGGACGTGACGAGGGCGCCCAGGCGTGGGTACGCGGAGGCGGCGTCGCCGTTACGACGTACGAGACGCTCGGTCGCCTCGATCCCTACCTGGAGCAGGTCGACGAGATCGGGTGCGTCATCGTCGACGAGGCGCACTACATCAAGAACCCGGATGCGCAACGGTCACAGCGGACCGCCGCGCTGCTCGACCGCAGCGAGCGCGCCGTCCTCCTGACCGGGACACCGCTGGAGAACCGCGTCGAGGAGTTCCGCAACCTGGTCGGCTACGTCCGTCCCGATCTCGTCGTCCATGCGAACGAGCTCGCGCCCCACCGGTTCCGGCGTCAGGTCGCGCCCGCCTACCTGCGGCGCAACCAGGAGGACGTCCTCGACGAGCTGCCCAAGCTCGTCGAGGTCGACGAGTGGCTCCCGATGACGCGCGACGACGAGCGGACCTACCGCGCCGCGGTCGTCGAGGGCAACTTCATGGCGATGCGGCAGGCGGCGATGCTCGGGCAGGACAGCCAGAAGATGGAGCGGCTGTGCGACGTCGTCGAAGAGGCCGAGGCGAACGACCGCCGCGTGATCGTCTTCTCGCACTTCCGTGAGGTCCTCGCACGCGTGGCACGTGAGCTTCCGGGTCCCGTCTTCGGTCCGTTGACGGGGTCGGTGCCCGCGGCCGCGCGCCAGGACATGGTCGACAAGTTCGCCGCCGCCGGCAACGGCGCGGTCCTGGTCGCGCAGATCGTGGCCGGCGGCGTCGGGCTCAACATCCAGGCGGCCTCGGTCGTCGTCATCTGCGAGCCGCAGCTCAAGCCGACGACCGAGGCCCAGGCAGTGGCGCGTGCTCATCGGATGGGACAGCTGAAGTCCGTCCAGGTGCACCGGCTGCTGTCGGAGGACGGGGTGGATCGCCGCATCACCGAGATCCTGGCCCAGAAGCGGAGGCTGTTCGACGAGTTCGCGCGGGTGAGCGACACCGCGGAGAGTGCGCCGGAGGCGGTCGACATCTCGGAGGCCGAGCTGGCGCGCGAGGTCGTCGCCGCCGAGCGGGTCCGGTTGCTGACACGAGACACCGGTGAACAGGGGCAATGACGAGGGGCCGGCCACCCTCCGGTGACCGGCCCCTCAGCTCAGTGCAGCGAGATCACCGCCGCACCTTGATCGTCACCACCTTCTTGGCCGAGGTGAGGTTGGCGTTGCCCAGGTAGGTCACGGTCACCCGCCTGGTGCCCTGGGACAGGCGCGGCAGCGTGATCGCGCCCTTGCCCTCGGCGTTGATCTGGACGGCGTAGGACCTCCTGCCCACCGTGACGACGGCCGCGCCGGTGGCGTTGACGCCCTTGGGCTCGACCCTGAGGGCGAGCCTCGCGCGCGTCCTCGTCGTGACGTGCTGGGGCGACACCGCAACCGACAGGGCTGCGGTGGCCTTCGTCACCTTGAGCGCCACGGGCGGCGAGGTGCTCGCCGCCAGCTCGGCACTGCCCCCGTACGTGGCGGTCAGCAGGTGGTTGCCGACCGACCCGATCGCCGCCAGCCGGACCTTCGCACGGCCGTCCGCATCGATCTCCGCCGACCCGGCGGCTTCGCCGTCGACATAGACGGTGACGACGCCCGACGGGGTCGGCTGGTCGCCGGCTCCCGGTGCCGTGACGTGGATCGTGGCGGTGACCCCGGTCTTCCCCGCGACGACCGTCGTACGGTTGAGCGTCAACGCGGTCGCCGACGCGGGCAGGGGCTCCTCGTACCCGATCTCGGCGATCCAGGTCCGGTAGTTGCCCTCGCGTCCCGGGATGAAGTGCCGCTCGACGTTGCCGCGGCTGTCGACGGTGATCCAGCGGATCTCCGCCCCTTCGTCGACCTTGATCCGCTCGCCGCCCTCGCGCAGGCCGGCCGCGGCGTACATGGTCGACCTCAGGTTCGGAACCGTGCCGTCGGTCGTGTAGAAGACGCTCGCCGGCTCGTTGGTGGCGAACTCGACGTTGACCTTGCCCTCGACGGTGCTGGAGGTCACCTTCACCTCGCTGACCGGCGTCACCGTGTCGGTTTCGTGGTCACGCGCGATCCGCAGCATCTCGATCAGACCGTTGGAGAACTCCATCGCCTCCTGGTGCGCACCCGGTCCGGTCGGCGTCTCGGCCTCGAACGGCGGCTGGAACGTCGAGCCGACCTCGAAGTCCCAGGCAAAGATGCCGTACTTGTACCAGAGCATGTCGCCGGAGTTGCCCGCCGCCGAGTAGAGCGTGTCGACCACGCGCCCGGTCCGTGCCGGTGTCACCGACATGCCCCGGTGCCGCTTGATCGCGGTGAGGATGCGCGACGACGCACCTTGGAAGAGCGACTCCTCCTCCAAGGTGGGCTCCGGAGCGGTGACCCGCCCCGGCACCTGGTAAGCGGCCGGCGACCACATGAAGTAGTTGCCGGAGCTGTGCACGTTCATCGACCACTTGATGTTGGGCCGCGCGGCGACCCAGTCGACGTTGCGCGCCTCGGGCTCGCTCAGCTCCGCCGGACCGGCGAACGTCCCGCTGGTGCAGCTCGGCGACGCTCCCGAGTAGCCGTCGAACAGGCTGTACTCGTCGTAGTTGCGGTTGACGTCGACGCCCCATGAGTCGCGGGAGTTGGCGTCGACGTTGCCGCCCGCCGCGCAGTGGTTGACCATGTTCTTGCGCTGCGAGCTGAAGTCGTAGAACGAGTAGTGACCGCCGTCGGGGTTGACCGACGGGAGCACCCAGATCTCGAGGTTGTCGACCAGATCCTTGGTCGCCGGGTGCGACGCGTAGTTGCGCAGCAGCCGCTCGGCGGTCTCGATCGTGACCAGCGGCGGCACCCACTCGCGCGCATGCTCCTGCGCGTAGTAGAAGACGCCCGGCTTCGAGCCGTCCCGCACCTTGCCGATCTTGATCGCGTACACCGGGTGCTGCGCGCGGGAGACGGTCGCCGGCGCATCGAGCCCGTCGGTGAGGGTGGTCGCCGCGGTTGCCGGCACGATGCCGTCGCCGACGTTGCCGCGGTAGGTGTACGCCGACACGAGGGCGCTCGCAGAGGCGTCGGCGTTGAGGGCGGCGGCGACCTGCGCGGCCGTGCTCGTGGCCGCACCGCCGGAGTCGGTCGCCGAGGTGACCGTGATCGTCTTGTCGGAGACGGAGACCGTCAGCGGCTGGTCGGGCGTGGCCGGGTGCTCGACCGCGACGGTGATGCCGTTGCCGCCCTCGGACCCGTACGCCTTCGAGTCGACGCCGATACGCCGCGGGTGGTCCGCAGCCGCCGTGCCTGCGGGGATGACGGCCTGAGCCAGGCGCCGGTAGCCATTGGTCTGGTGCGGCAGCTCGACGATCTCGGCCAGGTCGGGGAAGTCCGTCGCCAGCTGCTTGATCCGGTCGTACAGCTGGGTCGGATCGAGGTACGAGCTGACGAAGTCCTCCTGGTAGCCCGCGCCCTTGAACGGGTCGGGCTCGTCGCCCGTGGGCAGCCAGTCGGTCACCTTGGCGATCGCCACGTCACCGGTCGGGCTGGTGATCCGGATCCGGTCTGGACGCGTCGTCACCGCCTGCTCGCCCGTCGTCGGGCTCGCCCCGCGGTGGTAGAGGTAGACGTCGGCGTCGACGAAGCGGTTGATGGTCTGCGAGCCGCCGCTGCCGAAAGCCGTCCCCGGGCCACTGTCGCGCTCGACGGTGAGGGTGTCGGTGGCGTTCTGCCCGTTGGCCCACTTAGCCTCGACCGAGAGCACGGGGACGCCGAACGCGGTGAAGTACTGCGCGCGCGTGATCTTCACGTCGGAGACGTCCGGGTGGGTCGCCTCGTCCGCGAACGCCGTGTTCTCGGCCTTGGCCGCGGCGACCGTCGCGTCGCGCTCGGCGAGCGCGGTCTCGGTGTCCTTCTCGGTGTAGAGGACCCCGCCTGCCTCGAAGCCGGCCTTCTCCAGCGCCTCGAGCTCGTGGGGTGTGACGATGGCGCGGACCTCGAGGCCGTCCGGGCGCTGCTCGACGCCGTGGTCGAGGTCGACGCCGGTCGCCACGAGCCGGTCGAGCTCAGCGGTGCCCGGCACGGTGATCTCGACGACCGAGGGCACCTCGTCGGGGAGGCGTTCGAGGGTGACGGTGTCGGGTGCGGGCGGGGACGGATCGGCGAAAGCCGCCGGTACGGTCGTGCTGGCGGCGATCAGGCTCGGCACCGTGAGCGCGAGCGCGACAGCGGTGACCTTCCTGCGCAGGGGTGAGGATCTTGGCATGGGGGCGACATCCTTTTTCTGGAGGTGAAGAAGGCGGATGGCGACACCGTAGAGTGAAATGGATCACACTGCCCGTCGTAGGCCGCGAGGGCCGTTCGAGGGGTCGCTCAGAGCACGACGAGGTGGTCGTTCGTCGCGCCGGGCACCGCGGACACCGGGATCGCGCGGTCGAACGTCACGAACCTCCCGCGGTGTGCGACCGCGGTCGCGAGGAGGTAGAGGTCGGTGACCTGGCGCGGCCCGTGGATCCGACGTGGGTCGACGAACGTCTCGTCGAGCAGGCTGCGGTCGCTGGGCCAGAACTCGTGGTGCTCGGTGCTGCACGCCCGGGCCAGCATCTGGATCGCCTGCGCGACCGGGACCGGGCTCGGGTATTGCGGCTGGCCGACCACGCGGACGAACCCGTTCTGGGTCAGCGGGCAGGACGCCCAGCCCTGTGTGATCTCGGCCGTCAGCCAGTCACGGGCACGGGCGTGATCGGCGTGGTCGCGGTCGAACAGAGCGAGCAGCACGTTGACGTCGAGGAGCGCCCTCACTCGCCGATCTCCTCGCGCAGCTCGTCCACCAGCGCGTTGGAGACGACGGGGCCTCGGTGCGGCAGGGGAGAGAAGCCGAAGAAGCCCTCGTCGGGCTTCATGTCGACCGAACGGGTGAGCGACTCGCGGACGAGGTCTGAGACGACTGCGCCGGCGCTGCGTCCCTCGCGCCGCGCCCGCTCCTTGACCGCGCGAAGCACGTCGTCGTCGATGTCAAGAGTGGTGCGCACGCACATGATGCTAACGCATCACCTGCGACCGAAGGGGTCGCTCTCGCCCGGCCACCATCGCTCAACCGGGCCGAGGTCCTCGGCGAACGGCGTGCGCCAGGCGAGATGCCCGAGGATCGCGATCACGTACTGGTCGAACGACATGCCGTACGTCGTCGCGCGCGACCTGAGCTCGGCATGGAGGCCGTCGGGCATCCCCTGCACCGAGAAGCTGACGTTCTC
This sequence comes from Mumia sp. ZJ1417, assembly GCF_014127285.1. Classification (GTDB taxonomy): domain Bacteria; phylum Actinomycetota; class Actinomycetes; order Propionibacteriales; family Nocardioidaceae; genus Mumia. The sequence goes on along the minus strand of NZ_CP059901.1, from coordinate 2,377,899 downwards.
GCCCTGTCGGATGGCGGCGTGCTCGCGCCAGAGGAAGCGGTCCTGGTCGCGGTCGAGCGGGTCGTACATGAGCTCGGCGAGGGGAGGGAGCGGGTCGCAGAAGAGGGACGGGTCCTCGAGCTTGGCCTGTGCGATCGCGCGCAGAAGGTCCGCGGGACGCGCATCCAGGCCGCGCTCTTCGAACCCCCACCACTCCTGCTTGCGGTAGTGGTCGGCCAGCAGCTCGGAGATCCGCGCGATGTGGTCGGGGGACACCTCAGGCTCGTCCACCCGTCCTGCGACGACGGCTCCGCCGGTCCAGCGGAGGCCAACGAGCCCGTACGGCGGGATCGTCGGGAGCCATCCGGGCGGGCCGACGAGCGTCTCGTCTCCGAACGGGGACGTGGAGACCGGCAGAGGTCGCCCGTGCTCGTGCTCCTCGCGCACGATCATCTCGATCGGGAGGAGTGAGGTGCCCCCGCGGACATCGACGCGCTCCGTGGTGGTGGCGCGCACCCGCTGGGTGAAGACGCATCCGTCGAGCACGGAGGCGAGATGGCTCACCGTCCCGTCGGGATGGCCGACCAGCATCAAGGTCTCGGTGACCGCGTTGAGCACGTCGGCGTCGCGGATCGTGAGGTCAGGACGGCGGCGTCGCACGTCGACGGTGAGCTGGCCGACCGGGGTCCGTGGCGCGAACCGCACCATCTCGGCCAGCTCGTCGCCGAGGTCGTGGAGGAACCGGGCGAATGCGCCGGTGTCGGCGTTGTTGGGGATCGTCATGCATGCAGGGTGTGTCCGCCTGGGAGCCTCGGCTGGCGCTGTCCACAGGGGCCGTCCGGTGGCCATGACCTGGGTGTGGAGAAGCCGGATCTTCGGCCGAAGGGCTCCCCGAGATGCGCAATAAGATATACGATCTGCCCCATGGCCTACAGCACGATCACCTCCCTCGACGCGACCTCCGCTCAGCAGCGCAGTCACGAGCTGCGCACGCGTCTCCTCTCCAGCACCTCGGGCACCTATGCGACCGGCCCCACCGGCAGCGGCAACGGTGAGCGCGTCCTCGTGCTCGGCGGCACCGGATACATCGGCCGCGCGCTCGTGCCGGAGCTGGCCCGGCGCGGATACAAGCCTGCGGTGCTGGCACGCGACGCGGCGGTGAAGAACGATCCGGTCTTCCTCGACGCCGGCGCGGAGATCGTGTCCGGAGACGCCACGCGCCCCGAGGACGTCGAGAACGCCGTCGCGGCGGCGCCGACGGCCGTGGTCGTGTCGCTGCTCAGCGGTCGCCGCCCGAACGACGCCGAAGAGTGCAAGCTCGTCGACTACGACGCGGTCATGAACGGCATCCGTTCCGCCGTCGGCCACCAGGTGCAGCAGTTCATCCACGTCAGCGACTACGGCGCGTACCGGCCCGAGCTGATCCCGCAGGTCTACAAGCTGCAGGTCGAGGGCGAGCTCATGGGCCAGCACCACGGCGCGCTGCCGTGGACGATCGTGCGGCCGACGGCGTACTACCCCTACCTGTCGATGACGTTCGGTGACGTCAAGAACGGTCTGCCGTACCGGATCTTCGACCACGGCGAGTACAACGTCGTCAACCCGATCGCGCGTGAGGACCTCGCCGAGTTCCTCACCAACCAGGTGCTCTCGCCGGAGGCGCTCGGTCGCGTGCTCCCCGTCGGTGGACCCTGGCAGGCCGACAACGTGGTCACGCTCAAGGACGCCGGCCAGATGATGTTCGACGTCACCGGACGCGACCCGCAGTGGGACGTCGTGCCCATGACGACCTGGGACAAGAAGATCGCGCGCCTGCAGCGCATCGGCAAGTACAGCAAGAAGGTCGCGCCGGTCGCGTACTACCTCGAGGCCGCAAAGTACTGGTCGGTCGTCGATCACGTCGCCCCGGCGTACGGGACGCGCACGCTGCGCGAGTTCATGGAGAAGCTCAAGGACCGGGAGTTCCCGACCGGCAGCTTCCGCGAGCGGATGAAGAGCGGCACGGCTGTGATGCCGACCGACATCTGAGTCGCCTCCCGTCGCTAAAGGGTCGCGCCTCACCCTCCTAAGTTGGACAGCGCAGTACGAGTTGGTGTATGCCTGGAGTATCTCGTACTTGCGTGTCCAACTTAGGAGGAGTGTCATGGCGACCTCCGCACACCCGTCCGACGGCCCGACGGGCCAGGCTTCGACCCCGTACCCGCAGCGCTGGCTCGCGCTCGCCCTGCTGGGCATCGCGCAGTTCATGCTCATCCTCGACGTCACCGTCGTGGCGATCGCGCTGCCGCACATGGGTGCCGACGTGGGCCTCAGTCGCGAGGAGCTGACCTGGGTCGTCAGCGCGTACACCCTGACCTTCGGCGGGCTGATGCTCCTCGGAGGGCGTCTCGCCGACCTCATCGGGCCCAAGGCGCTCGTCTTCGCCGGGCTCGCCGTGTTCACGATCGCGTCGCTGGTCACCGGCGCCGCGGAGGAGGCGGGGACCGTCCTCGCGGGCCGTGTCGGCCAGGGGCTCGGTGCGGCGATGCTCTCGCCCGCTGCCCTCTCGGCGGTCGTGCGCATGTTCGACGGCGACGAGCGCAACCGTGCCCTGGGGATCTGGTCCGCCCTCGGCGGAGGCGGCGCCGCGGTCGGTGTCCTCGTCGGTGGTGTGCTGACCGCCGGCCCGGGCTGGCCGTGGGTGTTCTACGTGAACGTCCCGATCGGCGCGATCGTGCTCGTCGTCCTCGCGCGCGTGCTCCCCAGTCTGCCGCCGGCGGGCCTCGGCGCCTCCCGGCGACCGGACGTCCTCGGTGCGGTGCTCGTCACCGCGGCGACCGGCACCCTGATCTACGCGATGATCGACGCCGGGGACGACGGCTGGCTGGAGCCGCGGACGTTGACCCTCTTCGCCGTCTCCGTCGTGCTCTACCTGGCGTTCGGCCTCTGGCAGCGGATCGCCCCCTCACCTTTGATGGACCTGCACCTGCTCGCGCGCAGGCCGGTCAGCTCCGGCATCTTCGTCATCGCGATCACGACGGCCCTGATGGTGGCGGTGTTCTTCCTGGGCTCGTTCTACCTCCAGGGGCGCGCGGACCTCGGTCCGCTCGCGACGGGGCTGCTGTTCCTGCCCGTCGCGCTGGCGACCATGGCGGGAGCCCAGATCGGTGGCCGGCTCATCGGCCGTACGGGCGGACGCGCGCTCGGGGTCGGCGGGATGCTCCTCGCCGCCGCGGGTCTCGCCGTCCCGGTGCTCTGGACGACGACCGTCGGCGTGGTCGTCGGCATCAGCGTAAGCGCGGCTGGGCTCGGGACGCTGTTCGTGGTGGCGTCAGCCACGGCGCTCGGCATGGTGGCACCGCACGAGGCGGGCATCGCCTCCGGCATCGTCTCCACGTTCCACGAGTTCGGCGCGTCGCTCGGGGCGGCGGTCGTGTCGAGCGTCGCCGCCGCCAGCCTGGTCGACCAGACCGCCTCGGGATACACCGCGGCGTTCCTGGTCGCCGCCGTCGCCGCCGCCGTCTCGGCAGCGGTTGCCGGGCTTGTCCTGCCCGGGAGGGTGAAGACCGCCCCGGAGGAGGCTGTCGCCCGATAGGTTCCGGGCATGGAGAGTGCCGGGCGCGTCGTCGCCCTCAACCACGTAGGCATCAGCGTCGCGGACCTGGAGGCGGCACGCCGCTTCTGGATCGGCGGCCTGTCGGCGCACGAGCACGGGGCTTTCGGGTGGCCGGTCGGGACGGCCCCGGCGGACGAGTCGCTCGCGACCGAGGGGACGTCGGCCGAGGTGATCCTGCTTCGTACGGACGCCGCGTTCATGGAGCTCTTCGCGTTCGCGTCGCCGACCCCTGGCGTACGGAGTCCGGGATCGCCCGGCGTCAAGGGCCTCGTCTGGGCGGCGGTCGACCCTGACGCGACGTACGCGCAGGCGGTCGACGCCGGCGGTACCCCGTCGGGCGCGCGCCGCGTACGGTGCCCGGACGGCACGCCGGTGACGGTGGTCGCCGGCGACGGGCCGACGGGTCTCGTCGGTGTCCTCGTCCAGGTCCCCGACGCCGAGGCGCACGCACTTCCGACGGTTCCCGGCCCTGTCGCCGTCGAGGTGTCGGGAGGCGCCGACGAGCCGCGGGCCCGCCCGGTCGACCTCGGCGTCAACCACCTCTGCCTCGACGTCACGGACATCGACGGCGTACGGCAGAAGGTCGCCGGGACGACGTGGCACCACGACGTCACCGAGTCCAGCGGTGGCATCGCGGCCGTCTGCTACGGCACGACGAGCGACGGTGTCCTCGTCGAGCTCCTGGAGTCGCGCACGCCGGACGCGTTCCTGTCACGCACCCGGCTCGCGTACCCGTAGGGCTCGCCGCTGGTCCCGCGCGCGCCTCAGTCGCGCCCGCCCCGCCAGGCCGCGACGACGGCGGTGATCCCGGCAAGGCCGGGGAGCACGACGGTGACCGTCCCGAGCCAGACCGGGACGACGGTCTCGTAGGCCTCGCCGCCCAGCGTGGCGACCGTCAACCCGACGCAGGTGGCGACCACGAACAGTTCAGGACGACAGGTGCGCAGTGTCGCGGCGATAGAGCGCCGCGTCGTCGTGGAGGAAGGCGTCGCCCAGCCGTTCGGCTGCTGCCGCAGTGAGGTCGGCGAGCTCGAGCAGCCGTGCCGGAACCATCGCCGAGACCTCGTCCGCCTCCAGGGCCGGGTCGTACAGGCGCGCTAGCTTTTCAAGTCGCCGACGCCGCTGGCGGTCGGTGAACCCATCGCCCAAGTCGGCGGTCGAGAGCGGCACGATCCGGTACGCGAGGTAGGCGAGATCCCATACCCGCGGGCCCGGCGACGCGAAGTCCCAGTCGATGGCGCCGATGGCGCGGCCCTCGTCGAACACGAGGTTGTACGGCGCGAAGTCGTTGTGGCAGATGACCTCCGCGGGTTGGCGCACGGGGGACCGCCACGGTCCCGACCTCGGTGCGCTCGCCGACGCGTCGTGAGCCCTACGAAGGAGCTCCACCGTCGACTCGAGCGCAAGGTCTCCCCACACCCAGTCCGGCATGGGGTAGGCGGGGACGGTGCCTTCGAGGTAGGTGAGCCGTTCCCGCCCGTCCGGCATGATCTCGAGGGGCTCCGGGACCCCCGCCAGGCCGGCCGCGTTGAGCGTTCTCAGGAGCGCGTGGACCGCCTCCGACCACGCACCCGCCGGGCGTACGACCGTGCCGCCCTCCCGGGTCACGTGGCTCCTCATGACCGCAGGGTAGCCGCCGTCCGTACCGGCGGGTTGTCCACCCAGCGGACACTCGCTTGAACGCGGGCGCATCGCGACGAACGGTGGGAGGACCTGTTCACCACGGAAGGAGAGCTCATGCTCACCCTCACCGAGAACGCCAGCGACATCGTCACGACCCTGGTCAACAAGCAGGTCCCCTCTGAGAACGGGGGTCTCCGCATCAGCGGACCGGGTGCGGAGGGCTTCGCCATCGCCGCCGTACTGGCAGGCGAGCCTGGTGACACGCTCGTCGAGTCGGGTGAGGCCAAGGTCTACCTCGAGGACGGCGCCTCTGCGGTGCTGGACGACAAGATCCTCGACGCCCAGGTCACGCCGGACGGCAACGTGCAGTTCCAGATCGCGGAGCAACCGCGCTAGAGGACGAAGGGCCGCCCGCACTCGACTCGGGTCGAGGGCGGGCGGCCTCTGCTGTCCAATGGTCGGAGCCCCGTCGCGCGTGTTGGCCGCAACCGGTCACTTCTGTTGTCCGCGTCATATCAGGTGTGGTTACGTTCCCTCGTTGAATCGTTTTAATTCCTGAGGAGAATCGTGCCGAAGCCCGCGTCGGAACGCCGACCGCTCGATCGGGGTCGTGTCGCTGCGGCTCTCGTCGTGGTGCTTGCCCTGCTCTTTCCCGCGCTGAACGCCGCCCCCGCGGTCGGAGCAGCACCGACCGCGTCGCCGAAGGGCGTGAAGCTCGTCGACCTCGAGGTCGAGAAGAAGCCGACGCCGATCGGACTCGATGTCGAGAAGCCGAGGTTCAGCTGGGTGATCTCGACGAAGCAACGCGACGTCAGGCAGACGTCGTACCGCCTGAGGCTCGCCACCACGGAGAAGCGCCTCACCGGCAACCGGACGAGCTGGGACAGCGGCACCGTACGGTCGCAGGAGTCGGCGAACGTCGCGTACGACGGTCCGGCCCTCGACCCTGCGACCCGCTACCACTGGCGCGTCGACGTCGTGACGAGCGCGGGCAAGGCCGGCGCGACGAGCACGTTCCGCACCGGACTGCTCGGAGAGACAGACTGGGCCGGCAGCGCGTGGATCGGCAACGAGCGCGTGGCGGAGACCGACTCGCTCGACCCGAGGGGCGCCTCGTGGATCTGGACCCCGGAGGCAACCACCCCGGTCGCGCCCGCGGAGCCCCGCGCGTTCCGCTCCACGTGGGACGCGCCGGAGGGAAAGACGGCGATCAGCGCCGAGATCCTCCTCACCGCCGACGACCTGTTCCGCGTCTGGCTCAACGGCTCGCTCCTCGGTGAGACCAGCGGCGCGGAGAACGAGTGGCAGCAGTCGCACCTCTACAAGGTCGCGCTGCGGCCGGATCGCAACGTCCTCGCCGTGCGCACCGACAACGGGCCCGGATCGCCCGCCGGCCTGATCGCCAAGATCCGGACGACGTGGTCCGACGGCTCGACGACGGTCACGACCACCGACACCTCCTGGAAGGCGAGCAAGCAGGTCACGGACGGATTCCAGGAACCCGGTTTCGATGACAGTGCGTGGGCGCCGGCTGTGGTCCAGGCCGCGTACGGCAGCGGCCCGTGGGGGAGCGGCGTCCGCCCGCCTGCGAAGAAGACCGCTCCTGCACCGCTCCTGCGCAAGGAGTTCTCCGTCGGCAAGAACCTCACTGCGGCGACGCTCTTCGTCGCGGCGGGCGGCTATGCCGACGTCAGCGTGAACGGTGCGCCGATCAGCAAGGATGTACTGTCGCCGGGGTTCACCGACTTCGACGACCGCGCACAGTACGTCGGCACCGACTTGACCGACCAGCTCCAGCCCGGCAAGAACGCGCTGGGCGTCGAGCTCGGTCGCGGCTTCTACGGGATGACCGGAGGCAACGTCTGGCGGTGGGAGTCGCCGCCGTGGCACGACGAGCCCGTCACCCGTGCGGTCCTGCGGCTCGAGTACGCGGACGGGACCACCAAGAACGTGGTGACCGACGACTCCTGGACGATCCACGACGGCCCGACGGTCTTCGACGACCTCTTCGCCGGCGAGACGTACGACGCGCGCCTGGTGCAGGACGGGTTCGACGAGGTCGGGTTCGACGACGCGGCATGGAAGCATGCGAGCGAGGTCGACGGACCGAAGGGCACGCTGGTCAACCAGCGGCAGCAGCCGATCCGTGTCACTGAGTCGCTGCCTGCCGAAGAGATCACGGAGCCTGCCGACGGCGTGTACGTCGTGAAGTTCCCCCGGGTCCTCGCCGGATGGGTCGAGCTCACCGCCAAGGGCGCCGCAGGCACGACGATCAAGGCGCAGTACGGCGAGAAGCTCAAGGCCGACGGCCGACCGAACTTCTCCAACAACGGAGGCTTCCAGTCCGGCTTCCAGACCGACCGCTTCATCTTGGCCGGCACAGGGGAGAAGGAGTCGTGGGAGTCGCAGTTCTCCTACAAGGGCTTCCAGTACGTCGAGGTCACCGGGTGGCCGGGCGACGAAGCACCGCCGCTCAGCGCGTTCACGGCCAAGGCGGTGCACACCGACGCCGCGGAGACCGGGTCGTTCGAGAGCTCCAGCCGGATCATGAACGACGTGCACCGTGCTGTCGTCGACACGCTCAAGAACAACATCCACGGGATCCCGACCGACACCCCGATGTTCGAGAAGAACGGGTGGACCGGTGACGCGGCCGTCGGCGCCGAGATGTTCATGATGAACCTCGACGTCCACGAGCTCTTCGCCAAGTGGACGACCGACATGAACGACACCCGCGACGCCGAGGGCGCGCCGATGGTGATCGCGCCGAGCTCCGGCAGCTGGGGGGAGTGGGGCGTCGCGCCGCCGTGGCACTCCGCGTACGTGATGATCCCGTGGTGGCTCTATCAGTACGGCGGAGACACCCGCACGCTCACCCACTACTACGACGGCATGAAGAAGTACGTCGACCTCGAGTTCGGTCGCTCCGCGGACGGGCTCGTGACCAATCCCCGCCTGGGTGACTGGGTGAGCCCTGAGGCGAGCCCAGCCGGTGGCAACGCACCCGAGGACACGCGGGTCTCGGGTACGGCGTACCTGTACGCGATGCTGACGTCGATGGAGCGCTCGGCCCGGTTCCTCGGCAAGGACGCCGATGCCGACGCCTTCGCGAAGAACGCCGCCGTCGTGAAGAAGACCTTCAACGACCGCTTCCTCGACCGCGCCGCCGGCTCTTACCGCGGCAACGGCGACCGCGGCTACCGACAGACGCACAACGTGCTCGCGCTCGCGTTCGGGCTGGCCCCGGACGAGGCGACCGCGAAGACGGCCGCGGCAAGCATCGTCGCTGACGTCAAGGACAAGGGCATGCACCTCAACACGGGTGTGCTCGGCACGAAGTACCTCTTGCCGGTCCTCACCGACCACGGTTACGCCGACATCGCGTACGAGCTCGCCACGCAGACGACGTATCCCAGCTGGGGCTTCATGACCGAGAACGGCGGCACGTCGATGTGGGAGCACTGGGCGCTCGACGCCCGGTCCCGCGGCCACTACTTCCTTGGCACGGTCGACGACTGGTATTACCACGACGTAGCGGGCATCAGCCCGTCGGAGGAGACCGGCTACCGCAACGTCTCCATCGCCCCGGCGGTCACCGACAAGATGGACTGGGCACGCGCCTCGACCAAGACGCCGTACGGTCCGGTCAGCAACAGCTGGCGGCGCAGCGGCGACCGCCTCACGATGGATGTCGACGTGCCGGTCGGCTCCACCGCGACCGTGCGCATCCCTGCCGCGAACGCGCTCGCCGTCACCGAGGGAGGGCGTGCGGTCGCCGACGCCGAGGGTGTCCATGACGTGTCGTACGCCGGCGGCGACGTCGTCGTCGAGGTCGGCTCCGGCTCGTACGCGTTCGTCTCCGACGATCAGGCCGGCCTCGTCGGGGACGTGAAGGACCGCATCGGGGAGCTGCGGACGAGCCTGCGCGACGTCAGTGGTGGGCGTGCGGCGATGCTCGCGCTTGCCCGCGTCGCGGCGTCCGGCGCGGACGCCTCCGCCACGGCGGCTCTTGCGCATGCCCGTCAGGACCGCGACGAGAAGGCGGCCGACGCGCTCGTCCTCGCGCACCACGCCCTGAAGCCGCTCGACCACCTGATCGCCTCGGCGGGTCTGTCGGACAGCGACGAGCAGAAGGTACGCGCGGCGCTCGAGGGCGCGCGCGGCGCCACATCCGTCGCCGTGGCGGACCTGCTCGAGCTGTCGTTCCGCGCGACGGCACCGGACACCGCCGTACGACCCGGTGACGACGTCGCCGTGACAGTGACGGCGAGCAACGGCGGGCGGCGTCAGTCGAGCGACATCACCGCCTCTGCTGTCGAGCTGCCTGACGGGTGGGCAGCCGGGAAGCCGGTGACGCTCGCGAAGAAGCTCGCCCCGGGCGAGCAGAAGAGCACGGACCTCACCGTCACCGTCGACGAGGAGCAGAAGCCGGCCTCGGTCACGGCGTCGGCACGGGTCGGCTTCGTGGTCTCCGGCGCACACCTGGCGGTCTCGAAGCGCTTCACGGTCGGTGTCGCCTCTCCGGTCGCGCTGGACGAAGTCGTCGTGACGCCGAGCGAGGTCCGCCCCGGTGGGGAGGCAACGGTGACCACGCGCGTCCGCAACCTGGGCCGGGTGCCCGTCACCGGCTCGGTCGAGGTCGGGGTCCCGAAGGGCTGGACCGTGCCGGAGCCCGTGGACGTCGAGGTGGCAGCGGGTGGCGAGGAGACGGTGTCGCTGTCCGTGGCTGTTCCCCGCGACACCGAGCGGGCCCGCGCCCAGCACTCGCTCGACGTGGCGTTCACCCGCGACGGCGAGAAGCTCGCCACCGGCAGCGGGACGGCGGTGGTCGTGATCGATCCGTCGGTCGCGGATGCGATCGACCACGTCGACCTCGGGGCGGCGTCCTCGGAGCAGGCGCACGGTCTGACGGCATCCAGCTCGTCCGGAACGAGCAACGAGGCAGGGCTGACGCGGCGGTACGCGGGTCACCTCACGCCGTTCTCGCACTTCGCGTTCGACCTCGAGATCGAGCCCGGCAAACCGTTCGTGCTCCGCGCGGTCGAGACGTACGACCGAGCGCAGACCAAGCGCTACAAGGTCTACGTCGACGGCGAGGAAGTACTGCTGCGGACGCACCAGCGCACCGTGGGCGCCGGCACCGAGACGCACGAGGTCGTCGTGCCGGCAGCGCTGGCCGCGGCGGACGGGACCGTGCGTGTGAAGTTCGAGAACCAGGACGACCCGGCGTACTACGACCCCTCGATCGCCGACGTCTGGTCGCGACCGCTCGGGTAGGGCGGCGCGGCGCAGGCCTACACCTAGGCCTGCGCCTGCGCTTGCCACCGCCGTGCGGCGACGAGCTCCATCACGAGCGTCTCGCTCAGCAGCCGCACGTCGTCGTCCTCGTCGCCACGGAAGCGCACGGCCACGGTGGCCGTCGGGAGGTCCTCGCCGACGGACACGATCGTCGTGCCCCGGGGGTCGGTCCACTCGCGTACGCCGTCGATCCAGCGGGAGCCGCCGAACAGGACGAGCCGGTAGTCGGTGTTCTTCGTCAGATAGACGTCGACGTGCGCCCAGTCGCCGGTCTCGCAGCCGATCGCCGCGAGACGCGGGCCTTCACGCAGCATGAGCGCCGACTGCTGCGCCGAGCTGAGCCGCCGTGCCGGTGCCGCGAGGTGCGTGCCGTCGGGGCCGAGCGCCGCCTCCGTCACCGCAGGCAGCCACGCGGACTCGCGGTCGAGCAGGTCTGCCGAGGCGTCGGCAGCAGCACGGACGGTCGCGGCCGGCATCACGGTGCCGCTCAGCCCCGCCTCGAGCGCGAGGAACAGCGCGAGCGTGTGCTGGAACGACCGGCACGCGACACCGCCGTGCTCCGGGCCGGCCAGCATCGGGACAACGACGTCCGCGCGCTCGGCCAGTGCCGACGACTCGACGTTGGTCACGCCCACCACCCGGGCGCCGGAGTCTGCGATGCGGTCGAGCGCGTCGAGGGTCTCCCGCGACCCGCCGGAGGCCGACACCGCGACCACGGTCGTCCCAGGCCCCGTACGGGGAAGCAGATCGCTGCTCGCCAGCTCCGCGACGGCGCGGACTCCCCGTGCGCGCAGCCGTGCCGCGGCGACGCTCGACGCGTAGTGCGAGGACCCCATGCCCACGAAGACGAGGTCGGCCGACCGCGCATCGAGGCCGACCGGCGCCCACGGGTCGTCGTGCTCCAGCGCAGCGGCGAGCTCGGCCAGTCGCGCGGGCTTCTCCGCGAGGTCGGCGGCGAACGCGTCGGGGTTCATCAGGCAGGACCATCCTTCTTGGCGGCAACAACGGTGGAGTCTTCGTAGCGGTCACGCACGGCGCGGTCGGGCACGTAGCGCCAGTGCGGGAGGTGCCGTCCCGCGTACACGTACTCGCGGCACACCTGACGCATTCTCATGGGCACGAGCAGGCGCTCGTCGAGGAGGTCCCCGCGTCCGGCCGCATCGAGGGTCGCGCGGTAGGAGGACAGGAACGCCTCGACCGCCGTCGTACGCCAGCGTTGGACTGCCGCCGGGTCGACGCCGGGCGTGCGGTGCCGCACCACGTACGCGACGTGGTCAAGGCTCTGCGCCATCCCGGCGACGTCGACCGCCGCGGGCTGCGGTGCGAGGCGTTCGGCTGGAGTCGCGACGGGGTTCCCGTCGAAGTCGGTCACGCGGTACGCCCCATCGGTGCCGTGCAGGACCTGACCGACGTGGAGGTCGCCGTGGATCGGGACGAGAGGGGTGCCGGCGGCGTGAGCGAGCGCGCCGAGGTCGCTCCGCAGTGCGTCAGCGTGGCGCTCAAGGCGCACGCGCTCTGCGCCGTCCATGAGGGCCAGCGCGTCGTCCAGGGTCGCGAGGGCCTCGGCGTGCCACGCCGCGGCGTGCTCGGCATCGGCAACCGGGGGAGAGGAGTCAGCAAGCCCAAGGTGCATCGCCGCGACGATCCCGCCGAGGGCAGCGCCGGGTGCGGTCGCGGAGTCGTGGAGCGAGGTGGCGCCGGACGCGTAGGCGACGGCGTCCTGGACCGCCCACTGCCATCCGTCGCGTGCGTCGGGCACAAGCGCGGTCACCATCGCGACCAGGCTGGGCGGGCTCTCGGGATCAGGCTGCCACTGCACCATGCCCCACGGCGTCGGCATCGCGTCGAACCCGGCCTCGACCAGCCGTGCGACCCTTACGGGCGCCGGGTCTGCGTCGTCGCTGACGCGGACGACCCACTTCACGACGGCCCCGCCGTCCGGCCCGTGGACGATGACCGACTCGTTGCTCTGGTCGACGTCGATCACTCGCTCCGCGGTGACGGGATGCCCGTCCCACCGGGTGAGGGAGAACGCGCCGTCGGACCCACGGCCGAGCGCCTCGACCAGCGCGAGCGCCGCACCGTCCCCGGGCACCGCCCGCCGGACGCGGTCGCCGTCGAGGACGAGCGGCGCCGCGTACCTGCGACTGTCCGCGTCCTCCACCACGGTCAGCGTGACCGTCGCCGACAGCGAGGTCGCGGCGACCAGCGCGAGCGGGCCGCGGACCCGGCCCGCCTCCGCCGCGTGTCGCGCGGGGAGGACGTCGACCGGGTCCGCGGCCCGGACGGCTGCGGCGAGGTCGTCGATGTCAGGACTCCACGGCCGACGACTCCAGCGCATCGGCCAGCGTCGGGTCGGCAACGCGGCCGACGTGGTCCAGCCCGACCTTCTCGATCAGGTCCGCTCCCTTGCGCAGGCCGTCGCGCTCACGGATCCGCGCGCCGATCGTCTCCATCCGCGCACGCAGCTCGGTGTCGGCGAGCAGCGCCTCGACCGCGTCGACCAGCTCGGCGTCCTCGAAGCCGTACGTGTCGAGCCGTCGGCCGAAGCCGAGCTCGTCCACGCGCTGCGCGTTGTCGTACTGGTCCCAGAACAGCGGCAGCACGATCATCGGTTTGCCGAAGTGCAGCGTCTCGGTCGTGGTGTTGTTGCCGCCGTGCGTGATGACGAGGTCGACCTGCGGGATGACCTTGGTCTGCGGCACCATCTGCGCGCCGACCATCGTCTCCGGCAGCGTCAGCTCGTCGGCGCGCGGGCCCTTGCTCACGATGAAGCGGTGCCGGGTGGTCCCGAGGACGTCGACCAGCCGCTGCATGAGGCCGAGGTCGGCACCACCGAGCGAGCCGAGCGAGAGATAGATCAGCGCGGAGTCGTCGGGACGGTCGGCGACCTCGGTCGGCACGACGTAGTCCTCGTCGGTCTCGCGCACGCTGGAGTCGATCCGTGCCCACGTCTCGTCAAGCGGACGCACCGCGTCGTAGTCGGCCTCCTCGGGGAACACGTACAGGTTCAGCGTGTCGGAGGTGTGCAGGAACTCCAGGTCGGGCAGCGGGGGAGTGCCCTGCTCCTGGACCCAGGTGTTGAACGCCTCCCACATCTCGCGATGGGTCTCCTCGAAGCGCTTGTCGTACGCGTCCCACTCGGCGCGGTCGGCGATCGGGTAGCCGGCGAACAGCGGCGGCAGGTCGGCGCTGCCACGCACCTCCAGCGGGTTGCACGAGACGATGCGGACGAACGGAGCGTCAGAGGTCATCAGCGCCGGGAAGGTGACGACGTTGTCCTCGACGATGACGTCGGGCTGGTGCTCGGCGATGATCGCGCGCAACTGCGGCTCGCAGTAGACCGCGCCGTCGATGAGCGCCTGGTAGGTCGGCGCGACGAACGACTCGAGCTGCTCGACGGTGGGCTTGCGGAACTCCGGCGCGGTCTCGGCGATGAAGTCCGTCCAGAACTTGCCCGCGTCCTCCTCCTCGGCCTCGTCGGCTCCCTCGGCGGGCGCAGCGAGATCGACCAGCGCCTCGACGAAGCCGAGCGGCTCGAGCTTGCCCTTCCACGACGCCTCGGCCGCGAACACGACCTTGTGGCCGCGTCCGAGCAGGATGTCGCCGAGACCGACGCACTGGTTCGTCGGGCCGTACGCCGACTCGGGCATGAACAGGATCGTCAGGGCGCGGTCAGTCATCGGTGGGGGTCCCTTCGTCGTCAGGAGCAGCCTTGGTGATGAGCAGGTTGCCGGTGGCCAGCCTGGCGTAGTCGAGGAGCAGCTCGCACGCGACCTCGTGGTCGATCGTCGGGTGCCCGGCCATCATGCGGTAGCCGTACGCATCCTCGAGCGCGACGAGGTTGCGCCCGATCGTCAGCGAGTCCTGGCGCAACTCGAACGCGCCACGGGCGGCGCCGGTCTCGAGGATCACCTGGTACATCGCGACCTGGCGGTCGTACAGGGAGGTCAGCAGCGCGCCGTACACGGGATGACGCCGCGCAGCGCCGCCGAGCTCGCAGAAGAGCCGCACCGCGTCGTCGTCGGCGTCGCTCGGCAGACCCGAACGGATCGTCCGGACCAGCTTCTCAGCGGGGTCCTCGATCGCCGCGAGCGTCCGCATGCGCTCGTCGTAGAAGCGCTCGGTGCCGGCGCGGTTCGCCTCCAGGATCAGGGACTGGACGTCCGGATAGTGGTACAGCACGGCACCGGACGTGAGGCCGGCCTGCTTGGCGATCTCGGTGAGCTTGACGTCGGCGCCGTGCGCGATGACCGCTTGCTGGGTCGCGCGGATGAGTGCGGCACGCCGGTCTTTCTGGCCCTGGGTCTTCGCCATCGGGCCCCCTTTGCGTCGTCATGCGAGTGGTGATTGTGCGCTAGCCTCCCATTGCTAGGCCGAAATTTGAAGACTTCTTCAGTGACGAATTTGTTTCGACCGTTGCTCTCGTGTTTCAGGGTCTTGTCAAGTACTCAATAGAGGTGCAAATGTGTCCCCCACCCGCACCAGGCGGGAAACTCGCACACCTGGAGCCAACCATGAAGGCATTCGCGTCCACCAGCCGCCGCGCGCTGGCCGCCGCGGCCGGCATCGCCCTCGTCGCCGCACTTGCGGCGTGTGGCGGGTCCGACGGGGACGACTCCGCGGCCGCAGACCTCGACCCCGACGCCGACCTCAGCAAGCAGTCGATCGTCGTGTCCAACTGGGCTGACTACATGCCCGAGGACGTCGCGACGAAGTTCGAGGAGGCGACGGGCGCCTCCATGGAAGTCACCAACCACGCCACGAACGAAGAGATCATGGCGAAGCTGACGGCCGGTTCAGACTCCGGCATCGACGTCGCGTTCGTCTCCGGGCAGTTCGCGCAGGCGCTCGCCGCCCAGGGGCTGGTGGAGCCGATCCACGACGAGCTGATCCCGAACCTCAAGAACCTTGCCGAGCCGGCGACCACCATGGCGTACGACAAGGGCAACGAGATCTCCGTCCCGTACACCTGGGGCACCACGGGCATCTGCTATCGCTCCGACCTTGTGAAGGAGGCGCCGACCAGCTGGAACGACCTGCTCGAGCCAGAGGACGCCTACAAGGGCAAGGTCACGATGATGGCCACCGACCGCTGGCTGATGCTCCCGGCGCAGAAGGCCCTCGGCTTCTCGGCGAACACCACCGACGAGGACGAGATGGCGCAGGTCAAGGACAAGCTCGTCGCCGCCAAGAAGAACCTGCTCGCCTACGACGACACCACGTTCTACGAGCGGCTCATCTCCGGCGAGGCCGTGATGGTGCAGGCGTGGGACGGCTGGTGCAACTACGGCACGACCGAGAACAAGGACATCACGTTCACCGTGCCCGAGGAGGGCAGCGACCTCTGGGTCGACACGATGGTCGTGCTGAAGACCTCCAAGAACAAGGAGGCCGCGCACGCGTTCATCAACTACCTCCTGGAGCCGGAGAACGGTGCGTGGGCAGCGGAGAACATCCTCTACAACGTCCCGAACCAGAAGGCGATGGACCTGCTCCCCGCCGAGCTGAAGGCGCAGTACCCGCCGCTCCAGGTCACCGCTGACGAGCTCCTCAAGGGTGAGTCGCTGACCGATCTCGGCGAGGCCGCGACGCTCTACTCCCAGCTCGTCACCGAGATCACGTCGAGCTAGTGACCGATCTGATCACCAGCACTCCCACCGGGAGGGGCGCCGGCGAGCGCTCCTCCCGGTGGGAGCGCGTCACCCTCCTCGTCCCCGGGCTGGGCTATGTCACGGCGTTCATGGCCGTGCCGGTCCTGCTCGTGCTCAGCTATGTGTTCTTCCAGCGCGGTCGCTTCGGTGGCGTCGTGTACGAGTTCACGTGGGACAACTTCAGCCGCGCGCTCTCACCGACCTACCGGGCCGTGCTCGTCGACTCGGTCGTGATCGCGGGCTCCGCGACGATCCTCGCGCTGCTGATCGGCTACCCGGTCGCGTACGCGATCGCCCAGCTCCCCGCGCGGTGGCGCAACGTCGCTCTCGTGCTGGTCGTCATCCCGTTCTGGACGAACTTCCTCGTCCGGACGTACGCCTGGATCGTGCTGCTGAGCTCTGAAGGACTCGTCAATCGAGGCCTTGAGAGCCTGGGGGTGATCGAGGACCCGATCACGCTGCTCTACACCCGTGGGGCGGTCGTCGTCGGTCTCGTCTACGCCTACCTGCCTCTGATGATCCTGCCGTTGTACGCATCGATCTCGAAGCTCGACCCCGAGCTGCGCGAGGCGGCGACGAACCTCGGCGCGAGCCGGTTCCGCGTGTTCCGTACGATCACCTGGCCGCTGACCCTGCCCGGTGCGCTGACCGGCTGCATCTTCGTCTTCGTGCCGAGCCTGGGCAACTTCGTCGTGCCCGAGCTGCTCGGCGGCGGCAAGTTCGTGATGGTCGGCAACGTCGTGCGCGACCAGTTCCTCAAGGCCCGCGACTGGCCGTTCGGCGCGACGCTCGCGCTGGTCCTCATCGTGGTGCTGGTCGTGCTGTTCTTCGTGCAGTCGCGGGTCAGCCGCCGCGTCTCGACGGGAGGCCCCTCATGAAGGCACTGGGGTGGCTGCGCCTGCCGTTGGCGCTGTGCATGCTCTTCCTCTACCTGCCGATCGCCGTCCTCGTCGTCATGTCGTTCAACGGCGGGCGCTCGGCGTTCTCGATGGACGGGTTCAGCCTGCGCTGGTACGGCGAGCTGGCCGGCAACTCCGCCCTGCTGGAGGCGCTGGGCAACAGCCTCGTCGTCGCCGCCGGAGCGACCGCTATCGCCGTCGTGCTCGGGACCACGCTCGCGGTCGGCCTCGCGCGCTACACCCGGTCGTCCGCCCTCGACGCGTACGCGATGTCGCCCGCGATCATGCCCGACCTCGTGCTGGCGATCGGGCTGCTGTCGTTCTACTCGTTGATCTCCATGACGCTGGGGCTCTTCTCGGTCATGCTGGCCCACGCCGTGTTCGGCATGGCGTTCGTCGTGGCGGTCGTCCGCGCACGCCTCGCCCAGGCCGACCCGTCGCTCGAGGAGGCCTCGCGCGACCTCGGCGCGGGGGCGCTCACCACATTCCGCCGCGTGACCCTGCCGACGATCGCGCCCGCGGTCGTGGCCGGTGCCTTGCTGACGTTCACGCTGTCGCTCGACGAGTTCGTCATCGCGTTCTTCACCAACGGCCCGACCACCCCGACCCTGCCGATCTCGATCTACTCGATGGTCCGCTTCGGCGTGACTCCCGAGATCAACGCGCTCGCCACCGTGCTGCTGCTCGTCAGCCTCACGGTCGTGATCGCGTCCGCCCGACTGAGCCGACGTACGGAGGCCACCGATGAGTGAGACGCACGTGACGACCCCGAGCACCGCGAAGGCGTCGCCGTCGCGCGCGCCGCTGGTCGAGCTGCGCCACGTGACGCGCCGCTTCGGTGACGTGACCGCGCTGGACGACGTGAGCCTCACGATCGCCGAGAACGAGTTCTTCGCGCTGCTCGGTCCGTCCGGCTGCGGCAAGACGACGCTGCTGCGCGCGATCGCGGGCTTCGAGCACCCTGACAGCGGCGAGATGCGCCTCGGTGGCGAGGATCTCGTGGCGCTGCCCCCGCACCGGCGCCCGCTCAACCTGATGTTCCAGTCGTACGCGCTGTTCCCGCACATGAGTGTCGAGCGCAACGTCGCGTACGGGCTGGAGCAGGAGAAGCTGTCGAAGGGTGAGATCCGTCAGCGGGTCGGCGAGGTGCTGGAGACGGTCGGCCTGTCGGCGATGGCCTCCCGCAAGCCGCACCAGCTCTCCGGCGGCCAGCGCCAGCGGGTCGCCCTCGCGCGCGCCGTCGTGAAGCGCCCCAAGCTGCTGCTCCTCGACGAGCCGCTGTCGGCGCTCGACCGCAAGGTCCGGTCGCAGATGCAGCTCGAGCTCAAGCGCCTCCAGCAGGAGGTGGGCATCACGTTCGTCGTCGTGACGCACGACCAGGAAGAGGCGATGTCGATGGCCGACCGCCTCGCCGTCCTCGCGCACGGACGCGTGCAGCAGGTCGCGACCCCGGTCGAGATCTATCGCCGTCCGGCCAACCTGTTTGTCGCGGACTTCATCGGAGACGGCAACCGCTTCGCCGGGCGCGTCGTCGACGGCGGGATCCACGTCGACAGCGTCGGGCTCCTCCCGGGGCACCTCGTCGGTGACGTCTCCGGCGACGCCCACCTCGTCGTACGGCCGGAGGAGACACGCATCGGAGAGCCAGGAGCCGGGCTCCTCGACGGCCGGGTCGTCGAGACCCAGTTCTACGGCGGGGTGTCGACGGTCGCGGTCGACGTCCCGGACCACGCTGATCCCGTGCTCTGCGCGATCAGCGGCGTCTCCACGGTCGAGCGCGGGGCCGAGGTCTCGCTCACGTGGACCGCCGACGCTGCTGTCGTGGTCGGAGGGAGTCTGTGACGCGCGCCGCCCGAATCCTCGCGGATGCCTGCCCGCGCCCGTACTGGACCGACCGCACCCGTCCGTCCGGCGACGCCGATCCGCTCGTCGGCACCGCGCGGGCCGACCTCGCCGTCATCGGCGGCGGACTCACCGGTCTGTGGACCGCGATCCTCGCCAAGGAGGAGGACCCGTCTCGTGACGTCGTCGTCCTCGAGGCAGGGCGGATAGGCGCCGGCGCCTCCGGCCGCAACGGCGGGTTCGTCTCGGACTCCCTCACCCACGGGCTCGCTCACGGCACGGCCATGTGGCCCGACGAGCTCGATGAGCTGGTCCGGCTCGGCCGCGACAACGTCGAGGAGATCGCGGCCTTCCTTGCCCGTGAGGGCATCGACGCCGACCTGCGGCTGTGCGGCAAGACGGTCGTCGCGACGCGACCGCACGAGGTCGAGGCCCTCGCCGCCTCGTTCGCGACCCATCAGGAGCACGGCGAGGACGTGACCCTCCTGTCCGCCGACGAGGTGCGCAAGGACGTCGACTCGCCGACCTACCTCGCGGGCATGCGCGTGCGCAGCGGCGGTGGTCTCGTCGACCCCGTACGCCTGCTGCACGGGCTGGCCGAGGCGGCACGGCGCCGCGGCGTCCGCCTCCACGAGCGCTCGGTCGTCACGGGGATGAGCCGCCGTGGCGACGGAGTCACGGTGACCCTCGAAGGCGGTGTCGCGCACGCGCGCCAGGTCGTCGTCGCCACGAATGCGTTCCCGCCGCTGCTGCGCCGCATCCGCGCCTACACGATCCCGGTCTGGGACCACGTGATCGTCACCGAGCCGCTGTCCGACGCGCAGCTGTCCGCGATCGGGTGGTCGGACAACCAGGGGATGACCGACGCAGGCAACCAGTTCCACTACTACCGTCGTACGCCTGACGACCGGATCCTGTTCGGCGGCTACGACGCGATCTACTACTACGGCGCCCGGACGGACGCGGGCCTCGCCCAGCGCGACGCCTCGCACGAGCTGCTGGTGAACCACCTGTACGACACGTTCCCGATGCTCGACGGTCTCGGGGTCACGCACCGCTGGGCAGGGATCATCGACACGTCCACCCGCTTCACGCCGGTCTTCGGCACGGCGTACGCCGGCCGGCTGGCCTACGCAGTGGGCTACACCGGGCTCGGCGTCGCCTCGTCGCGGTTCGGGGCGCAGGTCGCGCTCGACCTGCTCGCACGCCGCCGTACGGAGCGCACCCGGCTCGCCGCGATCACCGGTCGGCCGATCCCGTTCCCGCCCGAGCCGCTGCGCTACCCGATCGTCCAGGTCATGCGGCACCAGCTCGCCCGCGAGGACACGACCGGCAAGCGTCCCGCGATGCTGCGTGTGCTCGACAAGTTCGGAGTGGGGTTCAACAGCTGATGGAGGAGACGATGGAGCCAGTGTCCGGAGCGTTCGTCGACGGGGTCGCCCGTGCCTCGACCGGAGACGAGGTCGTGCTCGTCGACCCGGCGACGGGCGAGGAGACCCTACGGTTCGCGCAGGCGTCGCTCGCCGATGTCGAGGCGGCGGTCGCCGCGGCATCCGCGGCCTTCGGCGCCTGGTCGCGCCGTACGGCGGGGGATCGCGCGCGGGTTCTGCTCCGGCTCGCCGACCTCCTGGAGGCGAACGCCGACGCGCTCACCGCACTCGAGGTCGCCGACTCCGGCAAGCCGACCGCCGTCTTCGCAGACGGTGAGCTCCCGTTCGCGGCCGACAACCTGCGCTTCTTCGCGGGGTCGGCGCGGTCGCTCGAGGGCAGCGGTGCCGGCGTGCTGAGCGAGGGCTACACGTCGATGCTGATCCGCCGGCCGGTCGGCGTCGTGGGCGCCGTCGCCCCGTGGAACTTCCCGCTCGTGATGGCGATCTGGAAGCTCGGTCCCGCGCTCGCGGCCGGCAACACGATGGTCCTCAAGCCTGCGCCGACCACGCCCCGCAGCACGCTCCTGCTCGCGCAGCTCGCGGCCGACGCCGGCCTGCCCGCCGGCGTGCTCAACGTCGTGACGGGCGGGGCTGACATCGGAGAGGCGCTCGTCGCGCACCCCGACGTCGCGATGGTCTCGATCACCGGATCGAGCCGCGCCGGTCGCGCCGTGATGGGCGCGGCGGCCCCGCAGACGAAGCGCGTCCACCTCGAGCTCGGCGGCAAGGCGCCCGCGCTCGTCTTTGCCGATGCGGACGTCGACGCCGTCGCGCAGGGCCTCGCGATGGCGGCGACGTACAACTCGGGCCAGGACTGCACTGCCGCGACGCGCCTCTACGTCCAGCGGCCCGCGTACGACGCCGTCGTCGAGGCCGTCGCCCAGCGGATGGGCGCGATCCGCGTCGGCGACCCGCGTGACGGCGCCACCGACATCGGCCCGCTGGTCTCGCGCGAGCACCGCGACCGCGTGCACGGGTTCGTGGAGCGTGCCGTCGAGGCGGGCGCCAAGGTGGCGTGCGGGGGAGTCGTGCCCGACGGTCCTGGTGCGTACTACCCGCCGACGCTCGTCACCGGCGCCGACCAGAGCTCCGAGATCGTCCAGGACGAGGTCTTCGGGCCGGTCCTGGTCGCGCTGCCGTTCGACACCGAGGAGGACGCGATCGCGCTCGCGAACGACAGCGCGTACGGGCTCGCCTCGTCGGTGTGGACCGCGGACGTCGCCCGCGCGCTGCGCGTCACGCACTCCCTCGAGGCGGGCGTGACCTGGGTGAACGACCACCTCCCGATCGCGTCGGAGGCGCCGCACGGTGGAGTCAAGGGCAGCGGGTTCGGCAAGGACATGAGCCACGAGGCCGTCCTCGAGTACACGGTCACGCAGCACGTGATGGTCAAGCACGCGGTCGTCGAGGCGCACGACTCGTTCCGTCCGGCCTAGCGGGGCGTCGGGGGTACCCCCGACGCACCCGCGCTCCGCTACACCTCTGCGGTCAGGTCCTCGCATGGCCGCGAGCCCGATCTGCTGCACGACGGGGTTGCCGAGCCGCTGCGTCTCGACACCGAACTCCGTGGCGACCTCCTGGGCGAGCTGATCGTACTCGCCAGGTTGTACGAGGCCGTCGACCTGACCACGTCCGTGCTCCCGCGCCGCAGATCGCCGAGCCCGACCGAGACCCGGATGTCGTCGGCCGCGGCCTCGTCGATCAACGGTTGGAGAGCACGGCTCAGACCGGGGAGGTCGCAGCCCTTCGGCCCGTGACCCAGCGAGTTACGCCACGGATCTCGGGTTGCCGACGCGGTGAACTCTCGGCATGATCTCCGGAATCACACGTCGACCGACCCCCGGAGGCACCTCGTGAACCGAAAGATCCGTCGCGTCATCGCGGCACTCTCCCTGCTCATCGCTACCAGCGTCCTCGGGGTGGTGGGCACGGCGTCGCCGGCCGCCGCCGACGCTTGCTACACCTGGTCCCGCGCGCTGTCCCAGGGCGCGACCGGCGAAGACGTCCGCCAGCTCCAGATCCGCGTCTCCGGCTATCCCGGTTATGGCGCCGTGCTCTCCCTCGACGGCAGCTATGGCCCCGCGACGTCGGCGGCGGTCACCCGCTTCCAGCAGGCGTACGGCCTCACCGCTGACGGCAACGCCGGCCCGCAGACGTACGCGAAGCTGTACGCCCTGCAGGACGACGACTGCACGCCTGTCAACTTCACCTACGGCGAGCTCAACCGCTGCAACAGCACCTGGGCCGGCGGCGCGGTGTCTGCCGCTACGGCGAAGGCGAACGCGCTCGTCACGATGTGGAAGCTCCAGGCGCTCCGGCACGCGCTCGGCGACCGCGCGCTCGGCGTCAACAGCGGTTTCCGGAGCACCTCGTGCAACAGCGCCGTCGGAGGCGCCTCGAACAGCCGCCACCTGTACGGCGACGCTGCCGACCTCGCGGCGGGATCGCAGGGCTTCTGCACGATCGCGCGGCAGGCGCGCTACCACGGGTTCAACCAGATCCTCGGTCCCGGCTACCCCGATCACAACGACCACATCCACGTCGCCAGCCCGGCCTCGCGGTTCTGGTCGGCCCCTACCTGCGGGATCTGATCGCGAGCGGGGTGAGGCCGGCGAGGACGAGCGCCGCGCCCACGGAAAGGAGGTCGAGGTCGAAACCGAGGAGCAGGAACCCGCCGAGCGTCAGCAGAGGCGAGACGATCGACACCCCCCGCAGTGGGCGTACGGCCATCGCCACCAGCGTGATCAGGCCGAGCGGGAAGAGGAGAGGGCCGGCCGCCTGAAGCGGATCCGGCAGCGGCGCGGCGTCCTTGAAGGAGGGCAGGAGGTCGCCGACGATCACCCACGCGAAGCAGGCCACGCCGAGGAGGCCTGCGGTGGCTGCCGCGTTCGCCACCACGCGTGAGCCGCCGAGACGAGTGACCTCGCCCCGCAGCGCCACGACGAGGACCCCGAAGAACGCGAAGCTTGCCAGGAAGAGGAGGTGGCCGACGTCCCAGGCGAGGCCGGGGCCGTGGTCGCCGTCCGCGCCGTCGATCAGGCGCAGCACGCCGTACAGGAAGAGCAGGACTGGAGCGGCGATCGCCGCGACGCGGAGGGCGGGGGTGCTCGGCATGGGTTCACTCTCCGCCGCCGGCGGTCTGCCCCGCATCGGGGGAGATCCGGATTCCTCCGACCACACTTCCTTAGGGGTCGACCCCGGCGACAGAGAAACCGTTCGACCCCGGCATGTTGCGCGTGCGACGGTGAGACCGAACCCGTACGACGACCAGTGAGAGGAACCACGAGCATGCCTGCAGCGACCACGCCCCGGACCCTTTTCCGTCCCACCGTGGAGCTGACCCTTGACCTCGTCCTCACTCACCCTCGGAGTCGTCGCGCATGTTGATGCCGGCAAGACCAGCCTGACCGAGCGACTCCTGTACGACGCCGGTGCCGTTGCTGCCCTCGGCAGCGTCGACGCCGGCACCACGCGCACCGACGCCTCGGACCTGGAGCGCCGGCGCGGGATCACGATCCGCGCCTCGGTCGCGACCCTCGCGTTCGGTGACCTCGTCGTCACGATCGTGGACACGCCAGGACACCCTGACTTCGTCGCCGAGGTCGAGCGGTCGCTGGCGGTGCTCGATGCCGCAGTGCTCGTCGTCTCCGCCGTCGAGGGGGTGCAGCCGCAGACCGTCGTCCTCTGGCGGGCGTTGCGGCGGCTGGAAGTGCCGACACTCCTGTTCGTCAACAAGGTCGACCGGTCCGGGGCGGATCTCGACCGCGCGGTCTCGCAGGTACGCCGTCGGCTGACGCCGGAGGTCGTCGTCCTGTCTCGCGTGCGGGGGACAGGGCTGCGTGAGGTCGAGGTCGAGGCGGTGCCGGCGGGGGACGCACAGGTCGTCGAGGCGGCAGCGTCGGTCGACGACGGCGTCCTCGCGACGTGGGTCGACGGCGCGACCCCCGCCCTTGGCGACGTCGCACGCGCGCTGCGCGAGGGCGTACGACGAGGCGCTCTGACGCCCGTGCTCGCCGGCTCGGCGCTCACCGGTGCCGGCATCGAACCGCTGCGTCACGCGATCACCCGGCTGCTCCCGTCGGCGGCGGCGCCGGACGGCCCGAGTTCCGGCACCGTGTTCGCGATCGACCGCGACGAACGGGGACGGCGTGCCTGGGTGCGGTGGTGGTCCGGTGCACTCCGCCTCCGCGAAAAGGTCGCTCCGGACGGGCGGCGTCCCGCGTCCGTCACTGAGATCGCGGTGAGTCGACCTGGGGGACTGCGGATCTCCGACGCGGTGGAGGCGGGCGAGATCGCCGCCGTACGAGGTCTCGACGTCCGGATCGGCGACGTGCTGGGGAGCGCGGCGGGACGGGCGTCGTACGCGTTCGCGCCGCCGACCCTGCAGACCGTCGTGGAACCGTACGACCCGACGCAGCGGATCGCGATGTTCCAAGGGCTCGCCGAGCTCGCGGACGAGGACCCGCTCATCGGCCTGCGTATCGACGGCGAAGAGGGAGAGGCGGTCGTCCGCCTTCACGGCGAGGTGCAGAAGGAGGTCGTCGCCGCGCTCCTCGAGGAGCGGTACGGGGTGCTGGTCCGCTTCTCGGAGACCTCGGTGGTGTGCCTCGAGCGCGTGGTCGGGACAGGGGAGGCGCTGGACGTGATCGGGGTGGACGCCAACCCCTACCTGGCGACGATCGGTCTACGGGTCGAGCCGGGCACACGGGGGAGTGGCGTGGTGTTCTCACCGGGTGTCGAGCGCGGCAATCTGCCGCCGGCGTTCATCGCCGCGACCGAGGAGGGCGTGCGCGCCGCACTCCGCCAGGGGCTCGCCGGGTGGGAGGTGACGGACTGCGTGGTCACGATGACGCGGTCGGGCTACTCCCCACGTCAGAGCCACGCGCACGAGGCGTTCAACAAGGCGATGTCGAGCGTCGGCGCAGACTTTCGCAGTCTCGCGCCGGTGGTGCTCATGGCGGCGCTCGAGCGTGCCGGGACGCACGTGTGCCGCCCGATCGACCGGTACGAGATCGACCTGCCGGACGACACGCTCGGCGCGGTCCTGTCGCTGATCGGCCGGCTCGGCGGGAAGACGACCGGGTCGACGCCGAAGGACGGCTTCACCGTGCTCACCGGTCACCTCCCGTCCGCGGCGGTGCCGGCGCTCGCGCAGCGCCTTCCCGATCTGAGTGGCGGGGAGGCGGCCCTGAGTGCGGAGCTGGCTCACCACGCCGTCGTTCCCGCCGGGACGGCGGCGCCGACGCGGCGGCGTACCGGACCGGACCCTCGCGACCGAGAGGGATGGTTTCGCGACGTACGACGGTAGAGATGTCACGCTGACCCTCTTTACGTCGAGATCACCAGCCGCCCGGGCTACAGCTACGGCGCGATCGGAGCAGTACGTCGTCGACACGGGCCACCTCGTCGGCTGGGGGGCTGGAAGTCGACGCTGCTGGACCTGACCGGTCCCGGGCGCGTCTACCTGCAGACCCGGAGCCAGGACGCGTTCCTCGGCTGGCCGATCCCGAAGCTGCCGAGGGACACCAGCTCGAGCTGACTTCTCGGTCCGGCTCAGCGGCCGATGAGGCCGTACGGTCGAACGATGACGACCACAACAGACACCTCGGGGTCGGCAGCACTGATCCCTTTCACGATCGACATTCCGCAGGCACAGCTCGACGACCTCGCGCAACGCCTCGCGCGGACGCGGTTCACGACACCGCTCCCTGGCGACAGCTGGGCGACCGGTGTCCCCACCTCATACCTGCGCGACCTCGTCGCGACCTGGCGCGACGACTACGACTGGCGTGCGCAGGAGTCCGCGCTCAACGCGTACCCGCAGTTCCTCACCGACATCGAGGGCCAGCGCATCCACTTCCTGCACGTGCGCTCACGCGAGGCGGACGCGCTCCCGCTCCTGCTCACCCACGGCTGGCCGGGCTCGGTGGTCGAGTTCCTCGACGTCGTCGGGCCTCTGACCGACCCTGTCGCGTACGGGGGTGACGCCGCGCAGGCGTTCGACGTCGTGATCCCGAGCCTGCCCGGCTTCGCCTTCTCCGGCCCTGTACACGACGAGGGCTGGAACGAGGCGCGGATCGCGCGCGTGTGGGCCGAGCTGATGCGACGCCTCGACTACGACCGGTACGGCGTGCAGGGCGGAGACATCGGTGCGGGCGTCGCGCCTGCGGTGGCGCGCGAGACCGGCAGCGACGGCACGCCCGGCAGCACGGTCGTCGGCGTGCACCTCAACGGCAACATCGGTGCGCCGACGTACGAGCTCGGTGAGGACGAGCTCGCGAGCCTGACCGACCTCGAGCGCGATCGCGTCCGTCGCACCGGGGAGTTCATGCAGGAGCATTTCGGCTACATCGCCATCCAGTCGACGCGGCCGACGGCACTCGCCGCGGGCCTGGCGGACTCGCCCGTGGGGCAGCTCGCGTGGATCGTCGACAAGCTCCGCGAGTGGACGTACCCCCGCGAGGTGCTGCCGGACGAGATCCTCGGCACGGACCGGCTCCTCACCAACGTGATGCTCTACTGGCTCACCGACACGGCGGCGTCGTCGGCGTACGTCGGCTACGTGAGCGCGCAGAGCTGGGGCGAGGCGCTCCCGGCGACCGGAGTGCCCACGGGCGTGATCGTCTTCGCCGGCGATGTCGGGATCCGTCGATTCGCCGAGAAGGAGCACGCGATCACCCGATGGGTCGACGTGGACCGCGGCGGTCACTTCGCGGCGTGGGAGGAGCCGGTGGCGTTCGTCGAGGACGTTCGCGCCTTCTTCTCCGACCTGCGCTGAGCGCTGACGAGGATCTGCATGGCGCTCGCCAATGTGAGGTAGGTCACACTACTGTGACCGCCAGCGGGCGACGACGGCGTCGCCGGAGGAGGGGCAGAGATGTCGAGCTTCGTCGTACGCCGCGTGGTCGCGGCCGCCACCACGCTGGCCGTGGCCGCGCTGGGTCTGGTCGCTGCGCAGACTGCGAACGCGGACGGTGGGCATGGCAAGAGGCATGGTGACCGCCTCACGATCACGGTGCTCTCGGGAGAGCCGGACCAGGTGACCGGAGGCGATGCGCTGCTCGAGGTCACCCTGCCGAAGAGGGTGCGACCGCGTGACGTGCGCGTGACGCTCAACGGCGACGACGTGACCTCCGCCTTCGACGCCTCGGCCGACGGCACGCTCGTCGGGCTGGTGGAGGGGTTGGAGCTGGGGAAGAACCGGGTGAGGGTTTCGACAGGCTCAACCAGCGGGAAGGGCTCAACCAGCGGGACGCTCACGCTCGTCAACCACCCGACCAGCGGCCCGATCTTCTCCGGTCCCCAGCAGCAGCCGTTCGTCTGCACGACCGCGCGTGGCCAGTTCGACGGGCGGATGATCCTGGGTCAGCCGATCGTCGACAACCAGGACCAGTTAGGCATCCCGGTGGCCGCTGAGGGCGAGGACGGCAGCTATCCGCAGGACGGCCGCGGCTATCCGACGGCGGACGCGGACATCGTGGGATGGAGCGGTGACTGCGCGGCCGAGACCCGCTACGGCTACGTCTACCGCTCGACGACCGACAACCGCTTCCACTGGCTCGACGATCCGGCGAGCCCGCCGGCCGACACGGCGACGACCACCACCATGGACGGCAAGACGGTGCCGTTCATCGTGCGCTGGGAACGCGGCACGATCAACCGGTTCGTCTATAGCGTCGCGATGCTCGCGCCTGTCGGTGAGGCCGATCCGACGCAGCCCGACGACTCGCTGTGGAACAAGCGCCTCGTCTTCAGCTTCCAGGGCGGCGTCGCCATCGGGCACACGCAGGGCACGACCAGCGAAGGCGCGATGCTGCCAGCCGATCTGCTCAAGCTCGGTTATGGCGTGATGTGGTCCAGCGGCACGCGCACGAGCACGCACTACAACCTGCAGGTCGGCGGCGAGACCGCGCTGATGCTCAAGGAGCACACGGTCGAGACCCACGGCGTCCCCGACTACACGGTCGCGGTCGGCGGCTCCGGTGGCGCGATCCAGCAGTACGTCTACGCGCAGAACCACCCGGGACTCATCGATGCCGCGATCGCGCAGTACTCGTATCCCGACATGGTCACGCAGGTCATCCATGTCGGGGACTGCGAGCTGCTCGAGCACTACTTCGACGCGACCGACCGGGCGAACCCCAAGTGGAAGGACCCTGAGGTCCGGCAGGCGATCATCGGGCTCAACGGCACCAGCTTTCCGAAGAACCTCTCGGCGGGCGAGACCGCGCAGTGGAACCAGCTGTACGCCGCCTACCAGGCGCTCGGCTACCAGGTCATGACGCGTGACCCGGCCTCGCCCGCGCCGGCACTGATGGAGTGCAAGCCGGGCTGGTTCGGGCTCACGCCGCTCGCGATGAACCCGACATTCACCGACGTCGAGGACCTCGACAAGCTCGCGCAGGGCGCCGACGGCGTCGAGTGGACGCACTGGGGCGACCTGGTGAACATCTACGGCACCGACGACGAGGGCTTCGCGCGGGTCCCGTGGGACAACGTCGGCGTGCAGTACGGCCTCAAGGCGCTGACCGACGGCGTGATCACCCCTGCGGAGTTCCTTGACCTCAACGCAAAGGTCGGCAGCTGGAAGGACTCGGCCGACATGGTCGAGGAGGGGTTCCCGTTCGTCGGGTCGTTCAGTCCTCAGAACTTCGACCCGTGGAGCGCGCGCAACATGCAGCTCAGTCCGGACGGCGGCGTGACTCCGGCGCCACGTCGGGCGGGTGACCGTGACGCGATGCGCGCGGCGTACACGTCCGGCATGCAGTTCGAGGGTGACATCGACATCCCGGTGATCGACTGGCGTCCATACCTTGAGGACGACCTCGACATGCACAACACGCAGCAGTCGTTCGCCGCTCGGCAGCGGATGCTGAACGCGGACGGCGACGCGTCCAACCAGGTCGTGTGGTTCACCGACGCGCGGCCGAGCCAGCAGTTCGACCAGACGCCGATGGCGTTCGCGGTGATGGACCAGTGGATGCGCAACATCGACGCGCACCCCAAGCGCGGCGTCGCGGGCAACAAGCCGGCGCAGGCGGTCGACTCGTGCTTCGCGACGGACGGCTCGTTGATCGCGTCCGGGCGGCGGGTGTGGGACGGCGTGCTCGACACGCGGGCGGCGGGGGACTGCACGCAGAAGTTCCCGATCTACTCCTCGTCACGGCGTGTCGCCGGCGGGCCGTACGAGGGCGGCATCTGGAAGTGCGCGCTGCAGCCGGTGGGGGCGGCGATCGCCAAGGGCCTGTACGGGGCGTGGCGGCCGACCGCTGCGGAGCGGGCGCGACTCGCGCAGGTCTTCCCCGGTGGTGTCTGCGACTTCCGCAAGGGAGACCAGGGCAAGCCCCGCCGCTGGTGACGCTCAGGGGTGGACGACGTCGATCTCGGTGATGCCGCGGGCGAAGTCGTGTCGGTTGTTCGTGACGAAGCGGTCTGCCCCCGCGGAGATCGCGGTCGCGAGGTGGAGGGCGTCCGGAGTCTTCAGGCGGTGCCGGACGCGGAGCGCGGCAGCCATCACGGCGACGTCGTGGGTCACGGGAAGCAGCGCCAGGCGACCGAGGATCGCCAGCAGCCTGGGGCGCTCGGCGAGACGGTCGCCGGCCAACGTCAGGGTCTCCGTGAGGAGAAGGGTCGAGCCCACCCCCGCAGGTGAGTCGGCGGCCGCGTCGTGGATCGCGTCGAGCAGTAGGTCTCCGCGGTCGTCGCCGGCCGCCGCGTAGATCACGATGTCGGCGTCGAAGGCCGCGGTCACCACGCGTCTCGGTCCTCGCGCATCGCGCGTACGAGCGCATCAGCGTCCGCCTCGCCGGTCGGATCGGGGAGTGGCGCGTGCCTCGAGGCATCGAGCTCGACGGCGATGGCATCGGCCGCGGCGAAGAGGTGGTCGACGCGCGCGGTCCGTGACTCGTGGGGCGGGGCGAGCCGTGCGACAGCCCGCCCGTGACGGGTGATCGTGATCTCCTCGCCCGCCTCGACCCGGTCGAGGAGCGCAGCGAGCTGCGCGCGGGCCTCGCTCATGGACATCGTCGTCATGGGCGTCAGTGTACAGAGATGTACAGACATGTCGGAGCCTCGTGAACTACGCGGTTGGCACGCGGCGATCCGGGCCTGGCAGTATTCGACAACCCCCTCACCCAAGGAACCTCTGCATGCCCAAGACCCACGCCGCTGTCACCATGTCGAGCCCCGTCCTGATCGAGCGCATGGTGAAGCGGTGCCACACTCAGGACGACTTCCCGGTCGAACGTGGATCGTCGCTGGCCGCCGACGACATCGCGAGCAATCCCTATCCCACGAGCCGCGTTCTGCGGATGTCGCTGACCGCGGGGATCGACCACCTCCATGCCGCGAAGGTGCTCGTCGTGGACCAGAAGGTCCCGCACACGGCAGCGACGTGGTCGCTCGCGCGCGGCGCCCTGGAGAACCTGGCCACCGCCTTCTGGATCCTCAGGCCCGACCGCCGTGACGACCGGATCGAGCGCACCCTGCAGTGGCACGCCCAGGACGTCATCGACTCGGACGACGCCACACGACACCTTGACGTCCCGAGCATGGCGTCAGTCGACGCCCGCCTGGGCGAGCTCGACGCGGTCGCGCACCGTCGCCTTCTCGCACCCGAGCGCGTCCGCCGCGGCTACACCGGCACCGAAGCCATCGCGTACGCGGACGAGAACCTTCCGCAGCCCACCCTCGGGGTTCGGCGTCCCTGGCAGCTCAGCTCGGGTTTCGCCCACGGACGGCCGTGGGCGCCTGTCGGGGCGTCGGCGCTCGAGACGTCGGGCAGTGCGCGACCGGACCTGCTCGACGCCGGTGCGACGAGCATGCCCAGCAGTGTCCTGTTCCCGTACCTCGCGGCGGTTCAGCTTCTCGAGGCCTTCCTCCGGCTCTACGAGGTGCGCGCCAACAGACCGCTCGTGTAGTCAGCCGCAGGAGTCGCAGATGCCCGTCGCCGGGACCGCCATGAAGCACCGCGGGCAGACGACGACGGGCCGCTCGACCTTGCGGACCGCCGGCCCGCGCCGCACGGTCCGCGACGCCAGCGCGACCCGCGGCGACCGCGTCGGCCGCCCACCGTCGGCGGGGAGCGCCGCTCCGAACCGCTGGTAGCAGGCGAACCGCTGCTCGGCTGCGTGCCGATCGGCGTCGGCGACCGGGGCGCCGCTCACTCGCGCGACCATCAGCCGGTAGCCGTCGACCGCTCGCCCGTCCTCGCGTACGCACAGTGCTGCGAGGATCGGCTCTCCTTGCGCGTGAGAGGCGGTCGCCACGTCTTCGAGGACCGGACCGAGCCAGGTCTCGGAGAGCGCGCGGGTCTTCACCCCGGTCCGGTGCTGCACCTCGACGGCAAGCTCTTGGTCGCTGATGTCGCCGCCGTACTCGCGTGCCTTCTCCACCAGGATCTCGCGGGCGCTCTTGGTCCAGAGGTGCTTGGCGGTCTCGTGGGCGACCGGCTGTCCATCGCCGATACGGAAGGTGTCAGTCACGAAGGGATCGTACGGGGCGGGTCTGGACGTTCTGCGCGTCGGGACCCGCCGGGTCACCTTTGCGTGGCATGCTCGCGGACCCTTCGTCGGGCGCCGTTCGCGGCGACGGCGGCCACCGCCTCCAGCGGCCCGCGCCCGACGTACCGGCGCCACGGGATCGCGATCGCGGCCGCGATCGCCGTGTGGACGAGGAACGCGTCGTCGATCGTCTCCGGCAGGACGGTCGCGACGAGGACGACGTGCAGCGAATACAGCGTGAACGTCATGCTGCCGATGGCGGCGACCGGCCACAGGGCGCGTCCGACCGCGTGCTCGAGCAGCAGCATGAGCCCGAGCACGGCGAGAGCGCACCCGAGCGTGTGCAGGAGGTCAGGGGGCGCACCCGAGTGCGGTGAAGCGATCCCGAGCCACTCCCACGAGGTCGTCGGGGTCGTCCCGAAGAAGCCGACGTGAAGGATGTCGTCATCGATCGGGCCCGTCGTGAAGTGCCGACCCGTGCCGGCCGCCTCGAGCTCGGCGAGCCCGCCGCCTGCGAGCCACCACGCCGAGCCCGCGTACGAGAGCACGGCCAGGGCCGTACCGCCGACAGCGAGCCACACCGCGACACCCACCCGCCGCAGGGGCAGCCGGCCGACACCCATGCCGACCAGCAGGTAGGCGGTCCAGGTCAGCACCGGGTAATAGCCGGTGAGCAGCAGGCTCGACGCGGTGCCGACCGGATCGGTGAGCAGCGTCCCGACGTTCGGAACCCCGGAGTCCAGAGGCGTCTCGATGCCGAGGCGGAGCCACTGGCTGAGCACGGGCCCGACGAACGCCCAGGTCAGGCCGAGACCGATCAGCCACCCGGCCCTCAACCGGAGGAACGGCAGTGCGACGACGAAGAGCACCCCGTAGTAGCAGAGGATCACCGCGAGACCGGAGTCGAACGCCCCGAGGACCAGCCCCACGACGAAGATCACTGCGGCCCGCGCGGTGGTCGCGGCCGCCGCGGTCGCCCACCCACGACCGTGGGGTGGCGATGTGCCGCCGCTGGCGAGCGCGATGCTCACACCGGCCAGCACCGCGAAGAGCGCCGAGGCGCGTCCTGCGGCGAGGACGTGCGCGAGAGACGTCTGACCGTCGGATCCGATGTGCGGTTCGACGTGGGTCGAGATCATCCCGATCAGCGCGACGGCCCGGGCGGCGTCGACGCCCAGCAGCCGTCGCCGCGAGAGGATCGTCGACCGCTCGGGCACGCGTTCAGCGTACGGCTGCGGCGGCCTCGCGATCGGTGACGACGTACGCGTCGGGGTGTCGCTGCAGCACCGAAGCGGGACATGCGGGATCCACCGGACCGTGCAGCGCGGCGTGGACAGCCTCCGCCTTGCGTTCGCCGAGCACGATCAGCACCAGACGCCGCGCCTGCATGAGGGTCGCGAGCCCCTGGGTGATCGCGTGGGTTGGGACGTCGGCGGGGGAGTCGAAGAACCGCGCGTTGTCCCGTCGTGTCGACTCGGTCAGCCGCACGACGCGGGTCTGCGAGTCCAGCGACGAGCCCGGTTCGTTGAACCCGAGGTGACCGTTGCGGCCGATCCCGAGGACCTGCACCGCGACGGACGCCGCCACGACCTCGCGCCCGTACCGCTCGGCCTCCTGCTCCGGATCGGCCGCCTGGCCGTCCGGACCCCGGACGTCGAGCCCGAGCGCGTCGGCGACCTCGCGTCTGATCACCGAGGCGTACGTGTTCGGGTCGCCGGCGGGGAGGCCGAGGTACTCGTCGAGCAGGAAGCCGCGCCGCGCGACCGGGGAGGCCGTCGCGCCTAAACGTACCCGGCGGACGATCTCCTGGTACGCGCCGAGGGGTGACGAGCCGGTCGCGAGACCGACGGCGCTGTCGGTCTCGAGCACGTCGAGGATGAGGTCTGCGGCCGTGTCCGCCACCTGGCCCGCGTCGTCGCGGACCAGGTGGCGGACGGTCGATCCGGGTGGTGTCGTCACCGCACCCGCACTGACGAGCTCGCGGTCCCCGTACGGCGGTCGGGGTCGAACCCGAGCAGCACGGACGACGGTGTCTCCGTCACCGGGATCCGGATCTGACGCCGACCTGGTCGCAGGGCGACCTCGACGGAACCGGCCAGCTGCGTGTCGTCACCGGTGACCGCGAACAGGTGCGCGGTGCCGCGCTTGTCGACGTCGACGGTCACCACGACCGCGTCACCGCGCTGCGTCGCCCGACGCACGCGCGCGGTCGACCGCGGGGCGAGCGTCGGGAGCCCCGACAGCCCGACGCCGGAGCGTACGGCCTGCTCGATCGACTGCGGCGAGTCGAGGCTGTCGAGCCCCGGGAAGTCCAGCTTCGGCGGCACGCTCTCCACCTCCGGCGGCGCGCCACCCCCGAGCTCGACACGACCCCATCGGTACGGGTCGCCCTGGACCCCGCCCCACGTCGACCACCCGACGCGGGTCTGGCCGGCCTTGTCCTGGGTGTCGGAGTCGTAGACGAACATGTTGAAGCCCATCCGGTCGGGATCGACCGTCGCCGGCAGCGCGGCGAGCGGGATCTTCATCTCGATGACGTAGCCCGTGTACGGCGCGCCGACCGCCGAGGCCATCTCGAACCCGGGCGCGACGTTGCCCGGATCGAGCGTCGTCTCGTCGGAGCCGCCCTCGCCGGACATCGGGAAGGCGCCGATCGGGCCCTGGGTGTGGTCGGCATCGCGCGCGGCGCACGACTGGCCCTCGGCGGTGAACGGGAGTGCCCCGATCTTGAAGGTGGTGGAGGTGTTCTCCGACGACCCGTCGGGATCGATGGCGACCTCGAGCGAGTCGACGCGCCAGTGGCGCTTGCAGTCCGACGCCGCGAGCACGGCGCTCTTGACGTCGTCGGTCACCTCGGCGGCGACGTAGAGGTCGTCGCCCGACCGCGTGACGTAGCCGGTCGCGCTGCAGTCCGCCGGAGACGTGCACGCCTCCCCCTCCCAGCGCCGCGAGAGGTCGATCGTGGCCGCATACTCACCGGCGCCGACGGTGCCGTCCAGCGTCGGCGCCGCCGTCTCGCCGACCTGCGTCGTCGGGACCAGCTCGAGCGCCGCCGTCGTGGTCGACGACCCGGAGCTGCTCGTCGTCGTGATCGTGTAACCGTAGTCACCGCCGACGCCGCCCTCGTTCGACGTGGGCAGCGTGTCGTCGGTGTTGGTGACCTCGAGGTCGAGGCGCTGTGTCGCACCTGGCGCGAGTCCCTCGTACGAGATCGTGTCGTCGGCCGCCGCGAAGCCGTCCGGCAGGTCCACCGTGACCGTTCCGGACTCAGCGGCGTCGCTGTGGTTCGTGACGTCGATGCCGAGCGTACGTGTGCCGCCGCTGGGCAGCGTCAGCACCGGCGTGACGAGCCCGCGCAGCTGCGGAAGCCCGACCGTAGGAGCCCACTCCTCGAACTCGGCGACCTGCGGCAGGAGCTGCTGGGTCCCGGACACGCTCGGCGTCACCGAGAGCTTCTGGTTGGTAGAGCCGGCGCCCGCGCCTGAGCGCACGTCGAGCCCGACCAGTGCCCGGGTGTTCGCCGTGACCCCGCTCGGTGCGGTCACCGTGATCGTGCGGGTGACCGTCGTCCCACGAGGAACCGTGCCGAACGACACCGAGGTCGTCCCGCTCCACCCCTGCGGCAGCGTCACCGCACCGGCGGCACGGACGAGCCGTGTGCGCTTCGGCGCGGTGAGCCGCGCCTCGAGCGTCACCGACTGGCCGGGCACGACGTCGACGTCCTCGCCGGTGAGCTCGAGGCCGGTCCCGAGCGGAAGTCCGCCGCGAGCCTGGCGCGTCGCACCCTGCAGCATCGTCGCGGGGGAGGCTGCGGCGGCCGACTGGTCGCCGCGCGTGAACGGCACGCGCGAGGCCACCTGGGTGAAGTAGTCGCACCCGATCGCCTCGGGGTCGGTGCTGGGATCGGGGAACCCGGCCCAGCCCTGCGAGGCGTACTTGCGCTGCGCCTCGCGCTCGACGAGCGCCCACGTCTTGCCGCTGGCCGCGCGCTCCCCGGCCCAGACCCCGTACACGTCGTCGGTGGGATCGGTCGGGGTGAACGCGCGCGGGCACGAGGAACCGACCTGGCCGCTGCCGCGGGCGGAGTTCAAGAAGAGCTTCGCCGGAGCGTACGGGCGCAGTCCCTCCTTGGTGATCTGCGAGCGGAAGCGCGACGGGTCGCCGGCCACGGCGTACGCCTCCGCGGCGAGCCGCGCGGCCTCTTGGTGACCGCCGTGGTTGCCGGGGGTCGGGGCAGGGGTCATCGTCACGACGACCTCGGGCCGGGTCTCGCGGACGATCCGGACGAGCCGTTCGAGGGAGTCCTCCGCGTCCCACGCCTGCTGGTGCAGGGGAGCGCTGACGGAGTAGTAGAAGTCGACCTTGTCGAGGTTGAACACGTCGCGGACGCCGGCCGTACCGACGGCGGCGCGCTCCTCGCGCTCACGGATGAGGCCGAGGGCCGGGCCCTCCTCGGGGCCGACGGCATTGCCGCCGCCCTCGCCGCGGGTGATCGTCACGACGCCGACGCGGCTGCCGTACCGCTCGCCCCACTCGCCGAACGTCGACAGCCGCCCCGACTCGTCGTCAGGGTGCGCGCCGACGAAGAGCACGTCGAGGTCGGTGGCCTTCGTGGCCGTCGTCTCGGGGGACGGCGCTGCTGCTGCCGGCCCGGTGACGAGGCCGGCACCGAGGAGCGCGGCTGCTGCCGAGGTCGTGGCGAGCCTTCGCCATCGTGGTGGTGGAGCGGCACCGGTGGAGTTGGACGTCTGCTGCGTGCGCTGGACCATGAGTCCCCCTTGGTTCTCGGATCGATCGACGGTCAACCACGTGGTTCAGCCCTTCACCGCCCCCTCGGTCATGCCGCGGATGAAGTGACGCTGGGCGATCAGGAAGAGCACGAGCATCGGCAGGGCGACGATCAGTGCGGCTGCTGCGAGGAGCGACGGCGATCCGGTGTATTGCCCGCTGAAGAAGGTCAGCCCGAGCGGCGCGGTCCGGAGGTCCTCGTTGCTGGGGATCATCACCAGCGGGAGCAAGAACTCGTTCCAGGTCCACATCGAGAACAGCACGACCATCGTCACGACCGCGGGACGCCCCATCGGCAGGAGCACCGACCAGAACGTCCGGAAGTGCCCGGCGCCGTCGAGCCGCGCCGCCTCGACCAGGTCACGCGATGTCCCTCGGAAGTACGCCCGCATCCAGAAGGTGCCGAACGCGAGCGACTGCGCGACCTGCGGAAAGATCAGCGCCTGGTACGTGTTGATCTGGTCCAGGTCGCGCAGCTGGTAGTAGAGCGGGACGACGATCGCCTCGTTCGGCACCATCAGGCCGAGGAGCAGCACGTAGAACAGGACGGACGAGCCGCGAAAGCGCATCGTCCCGAAGGCGTAGCCGAGCATGCACGACAGCGCCGTCGCGAGCACGACCACGCACACCGTGACGATCACGCTCGAGCGCATGTACGTCGAGAAGTGCCCCTCGTCCCACGCGGTGGCGAGGTTGCTCCAGACGATGCCGGACTCGTTGGGGTTGTCGGAGACGAACGCCGACGCGACGATCATCGCGATCGGGAAGAGGGCGACGACTGAGCCGAGCGCCAGGACGACGATCGTGACGCTGCGCTCGAGCCGCGAGGTCTTCATCGGTTCTCACGCTCCGGGATCCGGTTCACGAGGACGGTGAGCAGCATGATGAACGCCGCCAGCAGCAGCGCGATCGTCACACCGGTGCCGACGTCGCCCTGCCGCATCGACTTCATGTAGACCTCGTACGCCGGGACGGCGGTCGCGCCGCCCGGTCCGCCGGAGGTCATCAGATAGACGAGGTCGAACGTCCGCAGCGCGGCGACCATCGTCAGCGTCAGGGCGACGGCGAGCTCGTTGCGCAGGGACGGCAGGCTGATGGCGAAGGTCTCGCGGAAGAAGCCGGCGCCGTCGAGGCGGGCGGCGTCGTAGACCGCGCGGTCCATCCGTGACAGCCCTGCGAGGAAGAGCACGGTGCACAGGCCGGTGCCGAGCCACGTGCCGACGAGCCCGATCGCGATCAGCGCGGTGCTCGGGTCGCCGAGCCAGCCGCGTGCGAGCCCGTCGAGACCCACCGCGCGCAGCGCTTCGTTGAGCGGGCCGTCCGGCGCGAGAATCCGCTTCCACGCGACGGCGACGACGGTCAGCGCGATCACCTGCGGGACGAACACGACGGCCTGGAAGATCCCGCGCCCGCGCACTGTCGACCGGACGAGCAACGAGGCCGCCAGGAGTCCCAACGTCACCGGGATCACCGAGAAGAACACAAGCAGCACGAGCGCGTGCCCGAACGGCGTGCGCAGCGCCGGGTCGGTGAGCACGTCGACGTAGTTCTGCAGCCCCACCCAGGTGCCGGAGGAGAGCCCGTCCCACGCGAAGAACGACAGCCACACCGCGTAGGCGAGCGGCGCCAGCAGGAAGAGCGCGAGCACCACGAACCCCGGCAGGAGATAGAGATAGGCGACGTTGCGCGGCTCTCCTGGGGGTCCGTGGCGCCGTCGCGCGCCCTGGCTCGTCACTCGTTCTGGTCCGTGAAGTCCGTGTAGTTCTTCTCGAGGGCGTCGAGGAACGCGGCGGTGTCCGTCGAGCCGGCGCTGAGCTTCTGGAGCTCCTGGCCGAGCAGGTCGCTCATGTCCGGCGTCGCCCAGTCCAGGTACGGCACGAGGGAGTCCTCTGCGGTCACCTGGTTCCAGGCCTCCACGACCTCCTTGCCGACACCGGTCGCGCTGGCTGCGTCGCCGTCGATGACCGGGAGCCCGCCGTTCTCCTGGATCACCTTCATCGCGTCGGCGTTGGTGAGGAAGTCGAGGTATGCCGCGGCCGCGTCGGCGTGCTCGCTGGCCTCGGTGATTGCGAACGGGAGGCCCGTGCCGCCGGTCACGGCCAGCTCGCCGACCGGGCCGACCGGCGGCAGCGCGAAGCCGAGATTGTCGCCCATCGCAGCCTCGAGGTCTGCTTGGTACCAGGTGCCGCCGATCATGAACACGCCCTGGCCCTTGGCGAAGTTGCGCCACGCGGTGTCGTTGGGCACGGCGTTGAAGTCGGGCGTCAGGTAGCCCGCGTCGACCCAGGACTTGAACAGGTCGGCGCCGTCGACGTTCTCCTCTGTGGTCCACGAGGCTCCCTCGCGGCCGTACCCGAGCGCACGGGTGTCGTCGCGCGGCACGTACTGGTTCATCGCGACGGCGTAGTCGTGGATCGCCGGCCACGCCTCGGCGTTGCCGAGCTGGACCGGCAGCTCGCCGGCGGCCTTTGCGGCCTTCATCGCGGCCTCGAGCTCGTCGAGCGTCTTCGGGGCCTCGATGCCGAGGTCGCCGAGCTTCTGCTTGTTGACCCACAGGCCGACCATTTCGCCGACCTGCGCCATCCCGAAGAGCGAACCCTCACCGAAGGTCTTGCCGTCCTTGCTGTACGAGGCCGTGCTGCGCACCGACTCGGGGAAGCGCTCGTCCCAGCCGTAGACCTCGGCGTACCCGTCGAGCGACTGCAGCAGCCCAGCGGAGACGAACTGTCCCATGTCGGCGCGGCCGTTGTTGACCTGGACGACATCTGGCGGGTCGTCGTTGGTGATCGCGAGGCGGACGGTCTTCTGGAGGTCGTCGAAGGACTTCGAGGTGCGCTTGATCGTGACGTTCGGGTACTTCTTCTCGAACGCCGCGTTGAGGGTCTCGATCTGCTTCGCCTGCCCACCGCGCACCTCCTGGTCCCAGACGTCCAGGGTGAGGTCGCCCATCGCGGCGACGTCGGTCGAGATGTCGTCGGGCTTGGCCTCCTTGCCCTCGTCGTCACCGCCTCCGCCGCCGGGCGTGCATGCAGACAGGGCGAGCACGGCGCTCGCGGCCGCGACGGCGGCGGTGAGCACCGACTTCTTGACGGCACGGACGGTCATGGCGGCTCCTGGGTGTCATTCGCCCCGGGGGGCGGTGCGGAAATCTCGGGTCCGAGGCTCGGTCGGGGTGTGGCTCGGGTGGTCATGGGTGTCCCCGACGAAGCCGATGGTGGCGACGGCTCGGCCGTACGTGCGGTGCTCGACGGTCGTCAGCACGTCGTCGAGGAAGGCGTAGTCGCGCGCCAGCCAGGAGCCGGGCTCGAGGGCTTCCCACCACTCACAGATGGCGCCCCAGCCTGGCGCGGCCAGCGCACCACCGAAGTCGCGTACCGACAGTGCGGCGCAGAGGTTGGCGAAGCGCAGGCGCTGCAGCAACGGCCACTCGCGGAGGGTGGCGGCGACGAGCCCTGCGAGGAAGACGTCGCCGGCCCCGGTCGGGTCGAGCGCGGGCACGGTGAGCGCCGGCGCCCACGCGGTCTCGCCGGTGGTGGCGTCGGCAGCGTACGAGCCCGAGCTGCCCGCGGTCACGACGGCAAGCGGGACCCAGTCACGGATCCGCTCGAGCGCGGCGCCGGGGGAGTCGGTGCCGGTGTAGGTCATCGCCTCGACGGCGTTGGGGACGAAGGCATAGCACCCGTCGAGCCGTTCGCGCAGCGACGTCGCGTCCCAGAGGCCGGTCGGGTCCCAGCCCACGTCGGCGAAGATGCGCGTGCCGCGCTGGGCGGAGGCGTCGAGCCAGTCAGGCCGCTCATCGCCCACGTCAGCGAACGCGGCACGCGCCGTCGGCAGGACGTGGGGGACCGCGAGGTCGGCCCGCGGGGGCTTGTGCGCATGGGTGATCATCGCGCGGTCCTTGTCATAGGCGAGCGAGACCGTGACCGGCGAGTGCCAGTGGGGCCACCGGTGCGACGCGGACAGGTCGATCGCCTCGTCGTCCTCGAGCGTGCCCCACAGGTAGTCGCCGTACATGTCGTCACCGAACGCCGCGGCCAGCGAGGTTCGCAGCCCGAGGCGAGAGGCGGCGACGGCGAGCGTCGCGACGCCGCCCGGGCTCGAGCCCATCCCCGAGGTCATGACCTCCCGTCCTCCGACTGGCGCTTCCTGCAGACCGGTGAAGATGATGTCGAGGAACACCGGGCCGGTCACGAAGAAGTCACACGCCAGGTCGTCGGTCTCAGGGCTGTCGTGGGCCATTCCGTGAGTGTCGCTCAAATGCGCAGGATCGCGCAAGAGGTGAGCGTGGATGCGTATCCGTGCGCGGATCTGCCTGTTATGGTCACCGTGTGCGTGCAAATCTCCGACACGAGCGGCTCCTCGATCTCCTCGAGACCAGCGGTCCCGTCGACGTCGCCACGCTCGCGCGCGTGCT
Organism: Mumia sp. ZJ1417; assembly: GCF_014127285.1. Classification (GTDB taxonomy): domain Bacteria; phylum Actinomycetota; class Actinomycetes; order Propionibacteriales; family Nocardioidaceae; genus Mumia. Next base: position 2,336,876 of record NZ_CP059901.1, on the reverse strand, counting down.
CGACGTCAGCGACGCGACCATCCGCCGGGACCTGTCCGCGCTGGCGCACGCCGGCCAGCTCCGTCGCCTCCGTGGCGGGGCCGCTCCCACGCTCGACCGCGAGGCACCCTTCGAGCGCGTCGCGACGCAGAACCCACTCGAGAAGCGGGCCATCGCCGAGCACGCGGTGACCCTGGTCCCCGACGACGCGGTCGTGGTCTTGGACATCGGCACGACGACGAGCCTGGTCGCCCGGCTGCTGCGTGGACGCCGGGTCACCGTGATCACGTCCAGCCTCGCCGTGTACGACGAGCTGCGCGACGACCCCGTCGTCGACCTCATGCTGCTCGGTGGTCTGGTCCGTACGAACTACCACTCGATGGTCGGGTTCCTCACCGAGCAGGCGATCGCCCAGGTCCAGGCCGATGTCCTCTTCCTCGGCACGAGCGGGGTCCGGCGCGACGGGTCGGTCTTCGACACCACGGCCGTCGAGGTCCCTGTCAAGAAGGCGATGCTCCAGGTCGCCGACCGGGTCGTGCTCCTCGCCGACCACACCAAGCTCCCCGGGGGTGGATACGCCCGGGTGTGCGGGCCCGACCAGTACGACGTGCTGGTGACGGACCGCCCCGTCGACGACGAGACCGCACGGGTGATGAAAGATGCCGCCGTCGACGTCCACGTCGCCCGCCCGTACGACACCCAGGAGGACTCGTGAGGCTCACCATCGTCGGTGGCGGAGGGTTCCGGGTGCCGCTCGTCTATCGCGCGCTGGCCTCGGACGAGCACACCTCGCGTGTCGACGAGCTCGTCCTCCACGACACCGACGGTGTCCGGCTGCAGCGCGTCGCGGCGGTGCTGTCGGAGATCGCGGGCGAGTACGCCCGTCCGCCGCGGGTGCGCCTCACGACGGACCTGGCCGACGCGGTGTCGGGTGCGGACTTCGTGTTCTCGGCGATGCGAGTCGGCGGCCTGGCGGGGCGCGTCTGCGACGAGCGCTCCGCTCTCGATGTCGGCGTCCTCGGTCAGGAGACGACCGGTGCCGGGGGCGTCTGCTACGGCCTTCGGACCATCCCCGTCGCGCTGGCGCTCGCAGAGACGGTGCGCCGCGCGGCGCCGGAGGCGTACGTCATCAACTTCACCAACCCCGCCGGCATGGTCACCGAGGCGATGTCCGCGGTGCTCGGGCGCCGGGTGATCGGGATCTGCGACTCGCCGGTCGGTCTCTTCAAGCGGGTGGCACGCCTCCTGGAGATCCCGCGGGAGCAGATCACGTTCGACTATGCAGGGCTGAACCACCTCGGGTGGCTGCACCGTGCGGTCGTCGACGGCGTCGACCTGCTGCCGGGGCTGCTCGCCGACCCCAGCCGGTTGACGCAGATCGAGGAGGGCCGGCTCTTCGGCCCGCAGTGGCTGGCGTCGTTGGGCACGGTCCCCAACGAATACCTCTGGTACTGGTACTACACCGCCGACGCCGTCGCGTCGATCGAGAGGGCCGGTGTGACGCGCGGCGAGTATCTGCTGGAGCAGCAGGAGCGCTTCTATGCCGGGGAGGGGGACGCCTTCGCGCACTGGGAGCGCACGCGGCTCGACCGCGAGGAGACCTACATGGCCGAAGGACGCGCGAGCACCGACGCCGGCGCCCGCGACGACGAGGACCTCGACGGCGGTGGGTACGACCGGGTGGCGCTGGCGCTCATGGCGGCGATCGCGGCCGACGAGGGGGCCGACCTCGTGCTCAACGTCCCCAATGACGGGACCCTCGACGCGGTCGACGCGGACGCGATCGTCGAGGTGCCGTGCACCGTCGGTGCCGACGGTCCGCGTCCCGTCGCGGTGTCACAGCTGCTCCCGCACGAGCGTGGACTCGTCTCGACCGTGAAGGACGTGGAACGGACGACGATCGAGGCCGCGACCTCCGGTTCGCGTTCGGCCGCCCTGAAAGCGCTCGCGCTGCACCCGCTCGTGGACTCCGTGACCCATGCTCGTCAGATCCTCGACCGCGAGCTCGCGGCGCTGCCCGAGCTCAGCCGCGTGCTGATCAACCCCTGAGTCGCGTCCAGGTCGAGAACGGCACCGACGGCGGCAGGTGCTTCACCTTGCGGGACCGCGACGGGTGCGAGCAGCGTCAGCTATCCGCTCGGGATCTTCGGAGCGTGGGTGTGGTTCTGGCAGCAGGCCGACGGATTCTGGGAGTACTGCTGGGCGATCGTCCAGGGCCTGTTCTGGCCGGCATTCATGGTGTTCGAGGAGTTCCAGGCGCTCGACTGACGAAGGGAAGGCCGATGGTCAGCAAAGCTGGACCGGTCGCGGCCGCAGCCGTCATCCTCGTCTCCGGCGCTGCGGGCATGACGATGGCGAAGGGGGACTCAGGACCCTCCGGCAAGCGGACGACACTCACCGGGTAGGAGGAGGTCCCGGCACTCTCGACGAGTGCGGGCGGCACGTTCCGCTCCACGATCTCGAAGGACGGCAGCACCCTGCACTACCGCCTCACCTACGGTGGCCTCACCAGTCCCGTCGCGCAGGCGCACATCCACTTCGGGCAGAAGGCGATCAACGGCGGGATCTCGGTGTTCTTGTGCACCAACCTCGGCAACGGGCCGGCAGGCACGCAGACCTGTCCGCAGGAGGGCACGGTCACCGGCACGATCGTCGCTGCCGACGTCGTCGGTCCTGCCTCGCAAGGGATCGCGCCGGTGAGCTCGCCGAGCTGATCGCGGCGATCCGCGCCGGCACCGCGTACGTCAACGTGCACTCGGACGGCTACCCGAACGGTGAGATCCGTGCGCAGCTCCCGGGCAAGAAGCACGCGCACTCCCACCACCACTGAGTCATCGCCCTGACGTCAGGAGACCTCCGGAGGGACCCTGACCACGACCGGCACGCGCTGGACGTGGGTGTTCGCCATGCCCTGGCGGTTCCAGCGCTGCGCGAGCGGCTGCGTACGGCCGTCCGCGTCGGTCGCGCGCACGCACAGCTCGACGTACCCCGGTGTCGCGTGCCAGAGCGCCGACCAGCGCTGCCACGCATACGGCTCCGTGGGCGGGTCGACCTCGGCATCGCGCCAGGTTGCGCCGCCGTCCGTGCTGACCTCGACACGCGTCACCGGTGCGAAGCCGGACCACGCGCGCCCGCTGAGTTCGTGCGTGCCCGCGTCGACGACCCGCGTCCGGGTCTGGAAGTCGGGGAACCCCGGTGGTCGTACGAGGGCGCGCGGCTCGATCCGCGTCACCGGATCGCCAAGGTCGTCGGCCGTCTGCTTGATCCGGTATGCGGTCGCGTTCTGGAACCCCTCGAACGCGTGGTCGAGCACGGTGATCCGTACGAGCCACTTCACCTGGGCCATCCCGTACCAGCCCGGGACAACGAGGCGGGCGGGTGCGCCGTGCTGCGGCGGCAGGGGCGCGCCGTTCATCGTCGTCGCGACGAACGCCTCGCCGTGTGCGACCTCCTCGACCGTCAGCGCCCGCTGGTAGTCCTGCTCGACACCGCGCTCGACGCCGTGGTCCGCACCGGTGAAGACGACCGACGCGGCGCCGGGAAGGAGCCCAGCCAGATCGAGCACGGCGTCGAGCGCGACCCCCGACCAGCGCGCGGTGCCGACCGCCTCGTCGAGCCACGGCTGGCTGATTGGCCGCGGTGACGTCCGGGCGCGCCCGTTGCCGGCGCACTCGAGGGTGACACGGCGTCGTACCGGGCTGCTCGGTACGAGCCGAGTGAGGCCTTCGAGGTCGAGGCTCAGGGGGTGCGCGACGTGGCCGTCGACCTCGAGCCGCCAGGTCGTCGGGTCGATCAACGGGATGTCGTAGTGCACCAGCACGTAGTGAAGCCCCGGCGGGGTCACGTCGAGGTCGAGCATCTCGAGCGGCATGCCGTGGTTGCGGGTCGCGAGCCGGAGCTCGTCGAGCGAGATGGCGTCGTCCTCCGCGAGACGGGCGGGTGGACTCGTGCGGGCGTCGATGCTGGTCATGGCGGGCCCCCTTCCCGCCGTCGTACCACCGACGTGCGTCCGCCGTCCACGCCGATGCACCTTCAATGCGCCGGCGGTCACATGTCGCGGTAGCGCTTGGCCTCGGCGATCTTGGCCTTCAGCTCGTCAGCGGTGAACGGCGCGACGTACGCGGGAGTGTCGCGCTGCGTGCGCCAGCCCTCCGACAACGGGCCAAGGTCGACGACGTCGAATCCCGTACGGTCGATGAACGCCGCGACGGTCGCCTTGGCCTCGGCATCGTCCCCGGCGATCGCCAGGGCGCGGCGGCCCTCGGTGCCGGACGGCTTGGCGTGCTCGCTGATGTGCATCCACGCGATGTGGTTGAACGCCTTGACGACCTTCGACTCCGGCAGGTGCTGCTGGAGGAGCTCGGAGACGGTCGTCGACTCGTCGTCGAGTGCAGCGAACTGGCCGTCGCGCTGGGGGTAGTAGTTGTTGGTGTCGATGACGACCTTGCCGGCCAACGGTTCGACGGGGATGGTCGCGATTGCGGAGAGCGGGGTCGCGACGACGGCCAGGTCCGCAGCCTCTGCCGCGTCCTGGGGCGTGCCGGCGCGCGCCTGGGGCCCGAGCTCGTCGACCAGCTCCTTGAGCGTCTCGGGGCCGCGCGAGTTGCTGAGGACGACGTCGTAGCCCTGCGCGATCGCCGCGCGCGCGACCTGGCTGCCGATGTGGCCTGAACCGATGAGTCCGATGGTGGTCATGAGAGCGGGCAACTCGCGTTCCGGGCGCCGTATTCCGGCGCTGCGTGTCAGGACGCGAGGTGCAGGCGACGGCCGGTCGGTCCGTTGCCTCGAACGATACGCACGGCGCCTCCGGCGGCCTTCGTGCGGGCAACGTCGAAGAGCACCTTGACGGTCTCGGTCGCGTGCGGGCCGACGACGACCTCCTCGTCCGGCCACAGGGCGGGGACGGCGGGCTCGTGCTGGCTGCCGTCTGCGGCAAGGAACACGGCCGGCACCCGTGACATGGCGACCGGGATGTCGTCGCGGTTGGTCACCTCGACGTCCGCCACCACGAACACGTGGTTGGGGCTGGGGCGCCGTCCGTCGACGGTGCGGCGCACCATTGACCCGGCCACGCTGAGGTCGATGCCGTACACGCTCGTGCTCCTTCGCTGTCGACCACGGCACCCGTCGGACCGGGTGCTGCTCCTTCACTTCTACAACGTCCGGTCGGAGTCGGCATGACGCGGGTCGGGAGTGTGAATCTGGTCATACCGGTCGAATGGGTATGTCAGGGTACAAGGAACTGGAACCCCGCATCATTCGCAACCCCGGGCTGACCTGCACCGAAGCGCCACACGACGAGCTCGCCGGTGTCGCACGAGATCCGCGCGGTCTGGCGATCGGGGTTGTGGGCGACAGCCGCGACGCCGTTTCTCATTGCGATCGGACACGAGCCGGTCCTGGAGGAGTGGGGTGTGGAACGTCACACACTAGGCGGCGCCGGTGTCCGTACGGCGGGCCTTTCTTCTTCGCCGACGACGGCGGTACGTGCACGCATGGGGACTCCTCGACGGACGCGGTCGGATGCCGGCCCCGAGATGCCGGTGAAGTCATTGTGGCGTCCGAGGGGGTCGCCCAGCGGTCCTCATGGTCGGGCCTGACGGCGAGAACGACCCGCTGACCCCCTCCGCGCCGATCCCGTTCCCCGACCCCGAGAAGAACCCGTACTTCCGGACAACCGAGCGGCTCGCGCTGCCCGACGGCACGGTCGTGAGCCCGGCTCCGGCGGCGCGAGGGTGCCCGCCGACGAGCTCGCGCCGGGCGCCGACGTCAGCGACCTCCTGGAGGCGTCCGTGCGCTTCGACGCCTGAAGCGGTCCGCAGGTCTAGCGTGGCGTCGTGGATCTTGTCCGGTACGGCGTCGTCCTCGTGCTGCTGACCGCCGTCACGCTCGTCGTGATGACGTGGGCCGGAGTGCGGCTGCGCACCGACGCGGTCGTTGCGACGGTCCGCGGGCTCGTCCAGCTCAGCCTGATCTCGCTCGTGATCGCGTGGGCGTTCCGTCACCCCACGGCCGCCGCGGCGCTGCTGGTCGTCATGCTGGCCGCAGCGGCGTTGACGTCGACGCGACGGATCGGGCTCGGGTACGGGGTCTATCCGACGGCGTTGGGCGCGATCGCCTGCGGCGCGACCGTGACGGTGGCTCCGGTGATGGCGCTCGACATCCTCCCGGGCGGCGCCGAGATGGTGGTGCCCTTCGCCGCGCAGGTGATCGGTGGCGCGATGGTTGCCGCATCGCTGTCCGGCCAGCGGCTGCGCGACGACGTCACCGACCGCTGGGGCGAGGTCGAGGCCGGTCTCGCGATCGGGCTGACCCCGCGACAGTCGGTGTCGGAGTTCGGGCCTCGCGCGGTCGCGCGGGCGCTGACGCCGGGCCTCGACCAGACCCGGGCGGCCGGCCTGGTCACGTTGCCGGGTGCCTACGTCGGCCTGCTGCTCGGCGGCGCCACTCCGTACGAGGCCGCGCTCGTGCAGACCCTGGTCCTTGTCGGCCTGCTCGCCGCTCAGAGCATCTCGGCCGCGACCACCGTGCTGGGCTTGTCCGGCCGGCTCGGGGAACGACGCCCGGAGGTTGCCACTGCCTGAGCCCGTTCAGGTGCGCCGAAAGCACCGCTCGTACAGTGCCTCGACCTCGCCGGCGAGCTCGGGCACCGGGCCTTCGACCGGGAGCTCGGGAGCGACCGTGGTGATCGGCAGCGGCGCGACCGGTGAGGGCGGGACACCCCAGCTCGCGAGGAGCTCGGCCAGCCGGGTGCCCGCGACGACGAACACGATCCGTTGGAGCCCCGCCCATGCGTGGGCGCCCGCGCACATCGCGCAGTGCTCGCCGGAGGTGTAGACCGTGCAGCCCGCACGTGTCTCCGGTGAGAGCTGCGCGGCGGCCCGCTGGGCGATCGCCAGCTCAGGGTGGCGCGTGTGGTCGCCGTCCTTCTCGCGGTTGTGGTCCTCGAAGAGGACGTGGCCGCTCGCGTCGACGAGGACCGAGCCGAACGGTTCGTTGCCCTCGGCAAGGCCGGTCGCGGCGAGCTCGACACAGCGTCGCAGGTGCTGGAGGTCGTCGTCGGAGAGTGCGCTCATCGCCCTAGTCTCACCCGTCGTCGGGTTCAGGCGACGACCGCCATGAGGACTGCGCCGACGGCCATGAGGAAGACAGCCACGCCGGCAGCGAGGATCGGCACCGTCCACGCGGTGAGCCCGCCGCGGATGCGCGCCACGATGCGCCACACCGCGACGGCCCACAGAATCGTCAGCGCACCCACCAACGTCCAGGCGACGAACCGTGGCCCGACCGGGGCGTGGGCGCAGCGGCCGGACGTGTCGCCGAGGCACGGGCTCGACCCGAGGCCGAGCCACGCGGCGATTCCGCCGAGCACCACGACCAGCGCCGAGAAGCCGACGAGAAGCACTGCTGTCGCCGTGAGGTCGGCTGCGCGGATCGCGGGCGAGGTCGACGGCTCCGAGGTCATGCGGGCCACGATGTCATGGGAGTGGCCGGTTCCGGCCACTGGCTGGATTTCATTCGGGATTACAGCAGCCGACGTGCCAGACCGACCCAGCCAGTCCTCTCTCAGCCGCCGGATCGGCTGGCCAGGCGTCGAGCAGACCTTCGTCGACCCGGCGAGCCGGTAATGCCGGGGTGAACTACGTCGAGGTCGAGGTCGCGACCACGCTGTTCAACCGGATGCGCACGGCGCAGCCCGACGTCTTCGGCGCGGCCGGCCGCGTACGGACGGGGCTGGTCGGTCCGGTGCGCCTGCTGCCGTACGGCGAGGTCACGCTCGAGGCCTGAGGAGCAGCGCGAGGCAGTGGCCTTACACCATAAGGACGCTCTAGTTTGGTTGGCCTGAACGTCCCCAAGAAGGAGGCACGTCCGTGCAGGTCGCTGTGGTCACCGGAAACCCGAAGGTCGGATCGCGCACGCTCGACGCGGCGATCGTGCTCGCGAGCAGGCTGGCCGGGCGAGCACCGGACCACGTCGTGGACGTCGCGACGCTCGGGCCGGGGCTCCTCGGCTGGGGTGACCCGGCCGTCGAGGTGGCCGTCGACACGGTGGCGTCGAGCGACCTGGTCGTCGTCGCGAGCCCGACGTTCAAGGCGACGTACAGCGGGATCTTGAAGGTCTTCCTCGACCAGTTCGCCACCGGGTCGGGGCTGGCCGGCGTGGTGGCGGTGCCCCTCATGCTGGGCGCCGGACCCGCCCACGCGCTCGCGCCCGAGCTGCTCCTGCGGCCGGTCCTGGTGGAGCTGGGCGCCACCGTCGTGGCGCCGGGGACCTATCTCCAGGAGAGCCGGTACGACGACCCGTCGGCGTTCGACACGTACGTCGCACGATGGGCGCCGTCGGTCCTCGCGCTCGCCGACTCGGCTGTCCGCGCGTGACGGGCTGATTTCAGGGGGTGCGCTCCGCGCCGGCGCCCGCCAGACTGCGGCACATGCACCAGGCGAACGTGGCGCGGCGCGCGCGCACCTCACGGACGGGCATCGGCCTCCTCCTCACCCTCACGCTCACCGGTACGGCGCTGGTCGCCGGGACCGCGACCACGGCGTTCGCTGCTCCGGCGGCCAAGCCGTACGTCCTCCAGGGCGGCGTCTCCGCCCCTGTCTACGACTACGCGGACGCGATTCGCGAGACCGTCTGGGTGATCGCGCCCGACTTCGACGGCGATGGCGAGAAGGACAAGATCGCTGCCGACATCGTGCGGCCGCGTGAGCTCGACACCAGGGGCGTGGACGTCCCGATCGTCATGGACGCGAGCCCGTACTACACGAGCCTGTGCCGCGGCAACGAGTCGGAGTGCAAGACCTTCGACGCCGAGGGCAACCTCGAGAAGTTCCCGCTCTTCTACGACAACTACTTCGTGCCGCGCGGCTACGCGTACGTCGCTGCCGACGTCGCCGGCACGTCGCGCTCGAACGGCTGCGTCGACACCGGCGGGAAGTCCGACATCGGTTCGATCAAGGCCGTCGTCGAGTGGCTCAACGGCAACGCCGAGGCCGTCGACGCCGCCGGCAACCCGGTCGAGGCCGACTGGTCCAACGGCAAGACCGGCATGATCGGGAAGTCGTACGACGGCACGATCGCCAACGGCGTCGCGGCCACCGGCGTGAAGGGCCTGGAGACGATCGTGCCGATCAGCGCGATCAGCTCCTGGTACGACTACAGCCGCTCGCAGGGGCTCCCGTACAGCTGGAACTACTCGAGCGGACTCGCCGCCCGGGTCGCGACGAACCGCACGCAGCCCCAGGACTGCTCGGCGACGCTGCAGCGGATGAACGACGAGGACGCCGACGAGACCGGCGAGCACAACGCCTTCTGGGACGAGCGCAACTACCGCGACGCAGGTGCGCTGAACGCCGAGAAGGTGAAGGCGAGCGTCTTCATCTACCACGGGCTGCAGGACACCAACGTCAAGACGCGGCACTTCTCGACCTGGTGGGAGGAGCTCGGCAATGCGGGGGTCATCCGCAAGATGTGGCTGAGCCGCGTCGGGCACGTAGACCCGTTCGACATCGACCGCGACGAGTGGGTCAGCACGCTACACCGCTGGTTCGACCACGAGCTGATGGGGATCAAGAACACGATCCTGCGTGAGCCGCGGGTGTCGGTGGAGACGAAGCCGAACCACTGGGTCGACTCGCACACGTGGCCGGCGCGACTCACGACCACGACGCTGCGCCCGCAGGCCGACGGTGGGCTGCGTCTGCTGCCGGCGAAGGGCTCGCAGACGTGGGTCAACTCCGCGAGCCAGCGTGAGAACGCTGCGGTCGCCGAAGGCGCCAACGCCAACCGCCTCCTGTACGCCACCAACCCGCTGCTCGCCGACGCCCGGATGAGCGGTTCGTTGGTCGCGAAGCTGAGGGTGACGTCCGAGGTGCCGACGGGTCAGGTGGGCGTCATGCTCGTCGACTACGGCGAGGCCGAGCGCGTCCTCACGACTGGCGACGGCGCGTCCACGACGACCACCGAGACATGCACGGGTGAGTCGACGCCGGCCGACGACGGGTGCTATTTCACGATGGCGCGCAACGTCGGCACGACACCGCTGCAGATCCTCGGCCGCGGGTGGGCGCGTCTCGACGGTGCGGGCACGCACGACGTGACGGTGACGCTCGATCCGGACGACGCGGTCGTCAAGAAGGGGCACCGCCTCGGCGTCGTCGTCGTGGGCGCGGCGAACGGCCGCGTACGGAACATCGACACGACCGCGTCGACGTACTCGCTGGATCTGACGAAGTCGAGCTTCGCTCTGCCGGGTCTGGCGCTGCCGCAGCCGACGTGGCCGGCGGGCTGGGACTGGCTGCCGAAGCGCAGCGACCTCGCACCGTCCGGCGAGCGCGCTCTCCCCGCCCTCCTCGACGACTGACCGTCCCGTCCCCGATTTGGGCGTTCAACCACCGAGTGCGGCATCCGATTCGGTAGCGAAATGCCCACATCGGGGACGGAGGCGGGTGGCCGGAAGCGGTCCCCGTCCCGTCGATCCCGTGGCGCTTGTGGGGCGCCGCACCCGTCGCCGGACGAGTCAGGCGCTGGCTACCACCGGCTCCAGCTGGCAGAGCTCGAGGTCTATCCGCCGAGTCGCGAGATGAGGTCGGACTTCGACATGCGGGAGTAGCCCTTCACCCCTCTGGTCTGCGCCGCCTTGCGGAGCTGGGCAACGGTCATGGAGGTGTACGAGCCGTCGCTCGCGGCGACGGTCGTCTTCGCGGTCGCCTTGGCTGGTGCCTTCTTGGCCGTCGCCCTCTTGGCTGGTGCCTTCTTGGCGGTCGCCCTCTTGGCTGGTGCCTTCTTGGCTGGTGCCTTCTTGGCAGCCGACCTCTTCGCCGTCGACCTCTTCGCGGTCGACCTCTTGGCGGTCGACCTCTTCGCTGCCGGCGCAGTGCCGGCCGCGGAGTCCCGACGGACCGACGTGTGCAGGCGCTCGATCTCGTCGCGTGCTGCGTCGGCGCTCTCGGCGATCTGACGCTGAGCGGACTTCGTCGCCTTGCGGATCGTCTTCTTGGCATCGACCCGCGCCTTGTCGGCATCCTTGCGTGCCTTCTTGAGCCGACTCGTCGCGTCGTCGAGCGCCTTCTCCAGATCGGCGACGCGCTTGCGCACCTGGACCTCGACCTTGCTGGGCTTCGTGTTCTTCGCCACGGTTCCTCCTCGATGAGACGTCGGGGCACCGTCAGCGTAGGCGCGTTCCTGACCGTGCGCCCTCCGGCAGCACCTCATACTGCGCGAACGTCCGCGTGAACGACGCCGCCCCGGAGGCGAGCGACCGGAGGTCGACCGAGTACGTGAGCAGCTCCGTCGCAGGCACCGCTGCCCGGACGATGCTCCGTCCACTCTCCGACCCGGCATCGGTCGCCTGCACACGTCCGCGGCGTGACGAGAGGTCCTCGAGGATGGCGCCGAGGTGCTGGTCCGGGACGTCCACGGCGACCTCGTCCACCGGCTCCAGCAAGATCACCCGCGCGCTCGCAGCGGCATCCTTGAGCGCCATCGCGCCTGCGGCCTGGAAGGCAGCGTCCGAGGAGTCCACGCTGTGCGACTTGCCGCCGGTGAGGGTGACGCGCACGTCGACGACGGGGCACCCTTCGGCGAGGCCGCGCTCCAGCTGTGTGCGTACGCCCTTCTCGACGCTGGGGATGAACTGCCGCGGCACGGCGCCGCCGACCACCTTGTCGACGAACGAGAAGCCGCCCCCTCGGGGGAGCGGCTCCACCTCGATCTCGCAGACCGCGTACTGCCCGTGCCCGCCGGACTGCTTCACATGCCGTCCGTGCCCCTTTGCAGGTCCGGCGAACGTCTCGCGCAGCGCCACCCGTACGGGCTCGGTCTCGACGTCTGCACCGCCCTCGCGCAGCCGCGACAGCACGACGTCTGCATGGGACTCGCCCATGCACCACAGGACGAGCTGGCCGGTCTCCGCATTGCGCTCGAGGCGCAGCGTCGGGTCGGCGGCGACGAGGCGGGCGAGGTTGCGCGACAGGGTGTCCTCGTCCCGCCGGGTCTTGGCGACGACCGCGATCGGCAGCATCGGCTCGGGCATCGGCCACGGATGGATGAGCAGCGGGTCGTCGGGGGAGGAGAGCGTGTCCCCGGTCTCTGCCGAGCCCGCCTTGGTGATCGCGCAGATGTCGCCGGCGACCGCGTACGGCACCTCGGTGAGCGTGCCCCCGAGCGGTGAGTAGACGTGCGCGACGCGTTCGTCGTCGTCATGGTCCTCGTGCCCGCGGTCTGCCATGCCGTGGCCGGAGACGTGCACGGTGTCGTCCGGCCGGAGCGTCCCGGAGAACACCCTCAGCAGCGAGACGCGGCCGACGTACGCGTCGACCTCTGTATGGATGACCTCCGCGGCGAACGGCCCGCTCGGGTCGGGCGCAAGCGGGGCGTGGTTGCGGCCGCGCGGGTCGGTGGCGACCGGGAGCGGGCGCTCGCGTGGTGACGGGAACGCCCGGGGGAGCGCGTCGAGGAGGTCGGCGATGCCCACCCCCGTCAGCGACGAGACGAGGAAGACCGGGAAGAGGGTCCCGCGGGTGACGGCCGTCTCGAGGTCGCGGATGAGCACGTCGGCCTCGACAGGTTCGCCCGCGAGGTAGCGCTCCATGAGCGCCTCGTCCTCGCTCTCGGCGATCACCGCCTCGATGAGCGAGTCGCGGTCGGGTCGTACACGGTCGAGGTCGGCCTCGTCGGGCGTGACGAGTGTCCGTTTCCCGTCGGCGTAGACCGAACGGCGGAGGCTGATGAGCCCGATCAGGCCGTCAGGGTCCAGCTCGTAGACCGGGTGCACGCCCTCGCCGAGGTCCCCTCGTAGGCTCGCCAGCGCCGCATCGACGGCTGCGCGCTGGTGATCGATCCGAGCGATGACCAGCGCGCGAGGCATGCCGGCCGCCGCGCACTCGTCCCACACCGCGCGCGTCGCGACGTCGACTTCCTCGGTCGCCGAGACGACGAAGAGCGCGGAGTCGGCCGCGCGCATCCCCGCGCGCAGCTCACCGACGAAGTCGGCGTACCCGGGCGTGTCGACGAGGTTGACCTTCGTCGCCTCGTGCGCGAGCGGCGCGACCGAGAGCCCGACCGTACGGTGCTGGCGCACGGCCGCGGGGTCGTGGTCGCCGACGCTCGTCCCCGCATCGACGGACCCTGCGCGAGAGATCGTGCCGGACGCTGCCAGCAGTGCCTCGACGAGCGTCGTCTTGCCCGAGCCCGAAGGTCCGACGACGGCGATGTTGCGGATGTCACTCGGGTCGGTCGTCGTCAGCGGTGGTGCACCGCTGCCGCGTCTGCGACCCTCATCGGTCCCCCTCGCGCCCATTGACGCCACCCCGCTCGACCTCGTCCGTCGTTTCTCTAGGGTCGATCACACTCCCGCAGCGCGTCGAGGGCAAGTGGGGTGCGACGGAATTGATCAGGACGCGTGGTGTCCGGCGGCACCAGGGGGAACGCAGCCCTTGTGCGTCACGCCATCGCGCGGTCGGCCGAGGGCTCGTCCGTGCGGTCGGCACTGCTCGCGAACTGGGTCCGATAGAGGTCGGCGTAGGTGCCACCGCCCGCGAGAAGCTCGGCGTGCGTCCCGCTCTCGACGACTCGTCCGCCATCGAGGACGAGGATCAGGTCGGCATTCCGGATCGTCGAGAGGCGGTGCGCGATGACGAGCGAGGTGCAGCGCGATAACGCCTCGTCGAGCGCAGCCTGGACGGCCGCCTCCGACTCGGAGTCGAGGTGGGCCGTGGCCTCGTCGAGGACGACGAACGCGGGCTCCTTGAGCAGCATCCTGGCGATCGCGAGACGTTGACGCTCCCCGCCGGACAGTCGGTAGCCGCGGTCGCCGACGACCGTCTCGAGGCCGCTCGGGAGCGACGCTACGAGCTCCCACACGTGGGCCCGGCGCAGCGCCGTCTCGAGCTCGGCATCGGTGGCGTCCGGCTTGGCGTAGCGGAGGTTCGCCGCGATCGTGTCGTGGAAGAGGTGCGCCTCCTGGGTCACGACACCGACCGCGTCGTGCAGCGACCGCTGGGTCACGTTGCGGAGGTCGGCACCCGCGATCCGGACAGCACCCGCCGTGGGGTCGTACATGCGTGTCGCGAGCTGAGAGATCGTGGTCTTGCCGGCACCGGAGTGACCGACGAGCGCGACGGTGGCACCGGCGGGCACGGCAAAGCTCACGTCGTGCAGGGTGTCGGTGACCGGGTCGTTGCCCAGCGTCGCCACGTCCTCGAGCGACGCGAGCGAGACCTCCGACGCGGCGGGATAGCGGAAGGCGACACCGTCGAGCTCGAGCGTCGCGCCGTTGCGCGCCAGGTCGTCGGCGAGGTCGTGCGCATCCGGGGCGTCAGCGACCATCGGTTCGAGGTCGAGCACCTCGAGGACGCGCTCGAAGCTGACCAAGGCGGTCATCACGTCGACCTGGACGTTGGACATCGCGGTGATCGGGCCGTACAGGCGGCCGAGGTACGCCGTGAGTGCGACGACCATGCCGACCGTCAGGGACCCTCCGATCGCCATCAGGCCGCCGGCGCCGTAGACGATCGCGGTGCCGACGGCGGCCACGGCCGTGAGCCCGGCCCGGAAGTACGTGCCGAGCACCGCAGCACGGACACCGATGTCGCGGACGCGCCCGGCCTTGCCGGCGAAGTCCGCGGACTCGGCCGCCGGGTGGCCGTACACCTTGACCAGGTGCGCCCCCGCCACATTGAAGCGCTCGTTCATCATCTGCGCGACGTCGGCGTTGAGCGCATAGCGCTCGCGGGTGATCCCGGCGAGCTTGCGGCCGACCCAGCGCGCGGGCAGGACAAAGGCAGGCAGGAGGACGAGAGAGACGAGGGTGAGCTGCCACGACATCGTGATCATCGCCGCGAGCGTGAAGACGATCGTGAGCGAGTTGCTGACGACATTCGAGAGTGTCGAGGTGAAGGCTTGCTGAGCACCCAGGACGTCGCCGTTGAGCCGCTGGACCAGCGCGCCGGTGCGGGCACGAGAGAAGAACGCGAGCGGCATCTGCTGGACGTGGTCGAAGACGGCGGTCCGCAGGTCGAAGATCAGACGCTCTCCGATGCGTGCGGACACCCAGGTCTGGAGGACCGTGAGGACGGCGCCGACGAGGGCGAGGGCGGCGATGACGAGAGCGAGGGTGACCACCAGTCCGCGGTCGCCGCCGGTGATGCCGTCGTCGATGAGGTCGCGGACGAGCAGCGGGGTCAGTGCGCCTGCGGCGGCGGCGATGGCGATGATGACGAGGAAGATCGCGAGCTGGCCGCGTTGGGGTTTGGCGAAGGCGAGGACGCGGCGCATCGTGTCTCGGTGGAGTGTGTGCTTCGCGACCGAGGAGTCTTGGGTGAAGGAGCGGCGGCCACCGCCGCGGGCTCCGGAGGGAGAACCGAGTTCCATGGGAGACCTCCTGTTCCGTACGGGTCTCTACCAGAGGTGAGTCTAGTTCACTATCTGGGAGACACAAAGTCATTAAGGCTCACGGTAGGATGGGGCCATGGCGACCGAAGGCCCGACGGGGGCTGAGTTCCTCTCTGTGCTGCACGCGGCGATGCGTGCGGTCCGATGCGAGGCCGACGCCCAGATGGGCGAGCAGGCGGTGGCGCCCGGCCAGATGCGCATGCTGCGTGCACTTGCGCGCGCGGGGGGCGAGGCGCGTCCCGGCGAGCTGGCCGAGGCGCTCGGCGTGAGCCCGCGGTCCGTGACATCGAAGGTCGACGCGGCCGAGCGTGCCGGCGACGTCGTGCGCAGTCCCGACCCGCGTGACCGGCGTGCGACGCTCGTCACGCTCACGCCGGCAGGTCGCGCCACCCTCGAGCGGCTCGGCCGGCTGCGCGCAAGCGGAGCTGGCGGACTCCTGCAGCACCTGTCCGCAGACGAGCAGCGCGATCTCGTCCGGCTCCTCGAGAAGGTCGCCGGCGAGCGCGTCTGCTGACTACTCGGCGCCCCTCTCGGCCGCGGCGACCTCGGCGCGTGCATCGGCCACCGCGTCCTGCGCCTGGCGCGCGGCCTGCTCTACTGCCGCCGCCGGGTCTGTCGACGTCGGCCCTGGTGTCGGACGGCCGTCGACCGCCGCGACCGCCTCTTCCTCGTGCGGTGTCCCGCCGAACGCCTCCGTCACCGCCCGTACGGCCTGGGTGAGCTCACCGGGAATCACCCAGAACGTGTTGTGCTCGCCGCCGGCGAGCTGCGGAAGCATCTCGAGGTACTTGTACGCCAGCACCTTCGGATCGGCGTCGTTCTGGTGCACGGCCTGGAAGACGCGCTCAAGCGCTGTCGCTTCGCCGTCGGCGCGCAGGATCGCGGCCTGCCGGTCGCCCTGCGCGACGAGGATCTCCTGCTGACGTGTGCCCTCTGCCGTGAGGATCTTGGCCTGCCGCTCGCCCTCGGCATGGAGGATCAGTGCCCGCTTGTCACGCTCGGCACGCATCTGCTTCTCCATCGCCTCCTTGATCGTCGACGGCGGGTCGATCGCCTTGATCTCGACCCGGTTGACGCGGATTCCCCACTTGCCTGTCGCGTCGTCGAGGACGTTGCGGAGCCGCGTGTTGATCTCCTCGCGTGACGTGAGCGTCCGCTCGAGGTCCATCGACCCGATGACGTTGCGCAAGGTGGTCACCGTGAGCTGGTCGATCGCCTGGAGGTAGTTCGCCACCTCGTACGCGGCTGCCCGGGGATCGGTGATCTGGTAATAGAGGACGGTGTCGATGTTGACCACGAGGTTGTCCTCGGTGATCACCGGCTGCGGCCGCGACGAGAGCACCTGCTCGCGTACGTCGAGCTTGGTGTTGATCCGGTCCGCGACCGGGATGATGAAGTTCAGGCCCGGCTGCAGCGTGGTCCGGTAGCGCCCGAAGCGCTCGACGTTGAAGCGACGTGCTTGCGGCACCACGCGCACGGTCGAAAGCACGGCGAAGGCGACGACGACCGCCGCCACGATGATCGGGACCGCCAGCTCCATCACGTCTCCCACCTGTGCACGATCGCGGTCGCACCGTCGATCTCGATCACGTCCACCCGTTCCCCTGCGGGGATCACGGCGCTCGAGTCGTACGCGCGCGCCGACCACTCCTCGCCCGAGAGACGGACCAGCCCGTGCAAGGCGGTGACCTCCTGGGTCACGATGCCGGTGCGTCCGACCAGCGCCTCGCTCCCGTCGCGCAGCAGCGGCGGCTGAGTCAGGTGGCGCCGGGCGACCGGGCGTACGACCAGGAGGGTGGCTGCTGCGGTCACGGTGAAGGCGAGGAGCTGCATGGACAGGGGTCCGTCCACTCCCGCGACGATGGCCGCGACGAGCGCCGCGACGGCGAGCAGGCCGAGGGCGAAGGTCAGGGTGAAGAATTCGGCGACGGCCAGGCCGATGGCCACGGTCAGCCACACGAACCACGGCATGTGCGCACACCTCCCCGTCCTGCCGGGGGTGCACTCGACTGTACTCCGCGCGCGTGTGGACTCCCACGTTTCCCAGGCGCGAGCGACCCGCCGGCATGGTTGAGCCGCTCGCGCCCGAGGGATGCGCGCGAGCGGCTCAAGGGGTGTCACGGACCCGGGAGGGGGAGCCTGGGCCCGTGACGCTTGGAGGTCACGGGATCGGGTCGGGGTTACGGCGGGGGGCACGTTGATCCCGACCCCGTGACACATGTGAGACGAGGGGGCGTGTCCGTTATGACGTGGTTCAGGTGGTGATCTAGGTCACTCGTCCAAGAACGGCGTCAGTCGACGTAGAGATCGAGGATCTCGCCGAGGTGGTCGCGCTGCGCGCTGCGGCGGCCGGCACCCTTGGCGCTCGCCGCGGTCAGCGCCGCGATGACGCCGATGAGCAGGCTCAGGCTCGGCGGGGAGCTGTCGTACGAGACCCCGGCCGGCGGGACGAGCACGACGTCCGCGCCGACGTCGGCCAGCGGTGCGTCGGGTGCGTCGGTGATGACGAGGAGCCGGCCGCCGGCCTCCTGGAACGCGGTGGCGATGTCGATCGTGTACTTGCGATAGCGCTGGATCGAGAACGCGACCATGACGTCGGAGCTGCGCACGTCGCTCAGCACGTCGATCGGCCGGATGATCGTGCCGTCGACGAGGTGGACGTTGGCGAGGCTCGCGCTGAGGTCGAGTGCGAGGAGCGAGGCGTACGCGAACGACTTCGTGGCGCCGATGATGAAGCGCCGGCGCGCTCCGACGATCTGCGCGGCCATCTCTTCGACGCCGGGATCGGTCAACGCCCAGTCGAGCATCGCGTCGAGCTGTCGACGCTGATCCTCGACGAGGCGTCGCTTCAGCAGGGCCGAGGATCGCCGTTGCGGACGGGCGGTCGCGTCGTCGCTCATCCGTACTCCTGTGGGGTGAGGGTGCACCTGGATCGTAAACCGTGCGGTGAAGAGCAAGGGCAGGAATGGCTGATCCGCCGAGGGAGGACTCGCGCGGTCGCGCGACCTGGGGAAAGTCGTGGCCGCCACCTCGTCCTGTGGAGGACGCCCGTCACGCCGGCGCCACGCCCCTACCGTCGAGGTCTCGTCGTCGACCGAAGGAGACCACCATGTCCGCAGTCCTTGTCCAGCACCGCCGTCACCGTCGTCGCGCCGACGTCGCAGACGGTCCAGACACGGCCGAAGGGCTACGCGGGTCGGCCTACTGGAGCCTGTGGGGTCAGCGACATTTCCCGTGGGCGCTGCTCGATGACGGGTCCCCGGTGCTCCTGCTCGAGTCGTGGTCCAGCGGCTCCCGACTCACCTGGATGGTCGAGGCACGCGACGTGCTCCGCGTGCAGGTGGCGAGCCGGCTCGAGGCTGTCGACGCCGTCTCCGCCTGGTCGGGTGAGCGTCCCGAGGACGTCGAGGCCTCCGACTACCTGCGTGCGAGCGCCGTCGAGTCGGGGGTCGTGCTCGGATGGCGGCCGTCACCGGTCGCGTGGGTGGGAGTGCCACGGCCGGACGGGCTCCGCATCGAGCGCAACGGGTGGGCGGTCGCACGGACGGACGACCTGCGCGCGTGGGGCGTCGGCCTCGCACCGTGAGCGGTGTGCGTGATCCTGGACACGTGCCCTGGATCGTGCGGTAGAAACGTCGCATGCTCTCGATACCTCCGCCGGGCGCCGCGGCCGAGCCTCTCGCTCCGTCGGTCCGGCGTGGCTACGCGCTCGGCTCCGTCGCGACCGGCACGTTCGGCACCGTCCCCGGCCTGCTGCTCCTTCCCTACCTCACCGACACCCTGGGCGTGGCAGCCGGGATCGCCGGCGTCATGGTCTTCGCGCCGAAGGCCTGGGACGTCTTCCTCAACCCGGTGGCGGGCCGGATCAGCGACAGGTCGACGAATCCGCGCGGGCGGCGCAGGCCGTTCCTGCTGCGTGCCGGTCTCCTGCTCGCGGTGACCTTCGCGCTCATCTTCGCCGGGCCGTCGGAGCCGACCTGGCTCGCCGGCGCCTGGGTGGTCGTGATGTTCCTGGCGTGCGCGAGCGCCTACGCGTTCTTCCAGGTGCCGTACGTCGCGATGCCCGCCGAGATGACCCTCGACTACGACGAGCGCACGAGACTGATGACGTGGCGGGTCATCGTTCTGGCGCTCGCCATCTTGTTGTCGGGGGCGACGGCTCCCATGGTCGTCGACGCGGTGGGCGAGGCGACCTCCGAGGCCACCGGCTACCGCGTGATGGGTGTCTACATCGGGCTGATCCTCGTCGTGGGGGTGCTCGGCGCCTACCTCGGCACCCGTCGTGCGCCCGATCACGGGGTGGCGAGCCCGTCCGGCAGTCTCCGTGAGCAGTTGCGCCTGGTCGGACAGTCGACGGATTTCCGCAACCTCCTCATCACGTTCGTCCTCCAGGCGCTCGGCGTCGGGGCGATGCTCGCGGGCGTCGCCTACGTCGCCTCTCACCTGCTCGACGGTGGCGGGGCGTCGACCTTCCTCTTCGTGGCGTTCGTCGGACCCGCGCTCGTCGTCACCCCGCTCTGGGAGCGTGTCGCCGCGCGCCGCGGCAAGCGTCACGGCTACGTCCTCGCGACCGGATTCCTCGTGGTGGGGTCGATCGGCCTGCTCGTCGCCGTGACGGGGACGGCGTGGGCGGCGTACATCGCGGCCGCGTTCGTCGGGATCGGCTATGCCGGTGCGCAGGTCTTCCCGATGGCGATGGTTCCCGACGTCGCGGCCGAGCACGCCGCACGCACGGGCGAGAACCGCATCGGCGTCTTCACCGGCGTCTGGACCGCGGGCGAGACGTTGGGCCTCGCGCTCGGGCCGGGCCTGTACGCCCTCGTGCTGTCCCTCGGCGGCTATGTGTCCTCGCGCGGCGGTGAGGATGTCGCGCAGCCCGACTCGGCGCTGACCGCCATCGCGATTGGCTTCTCCGTCGTGCCCGCTGTCCTCGTGGCACTGAGCCTCCTGTGGCTGCGCCGCTACACCCTCGACGACCGTGTCCACACGGTCGCCACCGCTGCCATCACCCCAGACCACCCGCCCGAGGAGCCGACCCCATGACCACTGACCGCACCGTCGACGACGTCCTGAGCCGCCTCCTCGCGCTGCGTGCCGACGACCTCCCGACCCATGGCGGACGCACGCTCGCCTACGTGTACGACTCCGGCATCGCCGAGGCCGACACGCTCGGCAGAGAGGCGCTCGCGGCCTACGGGGCGACGAACGGTCTCGACCCGACCGCGTTCCCGAGCCTGCTCGCGATGGAGCGCGACCTCGTCGCCTTCGCGCGACCGCTCTTCCACGCCCCGCCGACCGCAGTCGGCACGGTGACGTCGGGCGGTACGGAGTCGATCCTCCTCGCCGTGCAGACCGCCCGCGACGCACACCCCGACGTCGCACGCCCGGTGATGGTGGTCCCGACGACGATCCACGCGGCGTTCCACAAGGCTGCGCACTACTTCGGTGTCGAGCGGGTGAGCGTCCCTGTCGATCCGCAGACCTTCCGGGCCGACCCCGCATCGATGGTCGCCGCACTCGAGACGTACGCCGACCGTGTCGTCCTCGTCGCAGCGAGCGCGCCCTCGTACGCCCACGGGGTCGTCGACCCTATCCCTCAGATCGCGTCTGCTGCGGCGGCGCGAGGCGTCCGCTTCCACGTCGACGCCTGCATCGGGGGCTGGGTCCTGCCGTGGCTCGAGCGCGACGGTCTGGTCGCGACCCCGTGGGACTTCGCGGTCGAGGGCGTCACGAGCATCTCCGCGGACCTCCACAAGTACGCCTACACGCCCAAGGGAGTCTCGCTGCTGCTGCACCGCACCCCACAGCTCCGGCGCCCCCAGTTCTTCGCCAGCGCCGACTGGCCCGGCTACACCATGCTCAACGCGACGATGCAGTCGACGAAGTCCGGCGGCCCGCTCGCCGCGGCGTGGGCGGTCGTCTCCTACCTGGGCGACGAGGGCTACCACGTCCTCGCCCGACGCGCCTACGACGGCACGCGCGCGCTCGCTGCGGGTGTCGCCGAGATCGCCCACCTGCGGTTGGCGTCAGCACCTGACACGACTCTCGTGGCCGTGAGCACCGACGAGGCGTGCGACGTCTTCACGCTCAGCGACGCGATGCTCGACCGCGGGTGGTTCGTGCAGCCGCAGATGGCGTACGGCGAGCTCCCGCCGACCTTGCACCTGACCGTCTCGGCAGCGACGGCCGACCTTGTCCCGGAGTTCCTCAACACGCTGCGTGATGCCGTGACCGAAGCCGTGGCCACCGGTCCTGTCGTCATCGACCCTCAGCTGCGGGCGGCGGCACAGGCTCTCGATCCCGCGACGCTGGACGACGCCGCGTTCGACGGCCTGCTGGCGTTGGCGGGGCTGGCTGGCGACGACGGTGCGGTCGGCGTGCCCGCACGGATGGCCCCGGTCAACGCACTCCTCGATGTGGCGCCCCCTGCGCTGCGCGAGGCACTGATGGTCGCGTTCCTCGACCGGCTGACGCGCTGAAGGCCAGGAGCGTCAGTAGGCGCGGTGGCGGCCGGCGGGCGGCGACTCGGCACGCTCGCGGAGCTCGGCCGCGAGGTCGTCACGGGTGCTCACCACGATCGGGGCCGCAGAGCCCGGGATGAGCGCCGCAGGGTCGTCCGGCAGCTCGACCTCGATGTCGACGGCTTCGCTGACCCGGTATGGCATCGCCCCGAGGACACCGCCCAGGGTCCGCCGCAGCCTCGACATCTCGGCCCGTACGGTCACTGTACGGGCGGCGTTGCCGAAGAGATCGTTGGCGAGCTCGGACGCCGAGCGGCCGTCGGGGTTGCGCACCAGCGACAGAAGGATCTCGGAGTGCCGGGGGGAGAGGGCATGGCTCCAGGAGCCGCTCGGCCCCGTCACCTCGACGATCGCCGGGGTGCGGGTGAGGTCGAGACGGACACGGGTCGTCGGCTCGTGGTCGGAGCCGTCGTGGGCGAGCCGCAGGAGCCACCCGTCCGGCACGGGCTCGGCGATGACGTTGCCGAGGGTCGGCAGCCAGAGCGACCCAGGCTCGATCTCGCGAGGGAGGTCCACCCGTGGCGGTGGCTCGGTGCCGACGGCGGCGGCGCAGATCCCGTCGCGGGTCACGGCCAGCGCGGGGCCTCCGAGCCGTGCGAGCATCGGTGCGGCGTAGGTGCGGAGCCGGTCGGCGTTGTCGTGGTAGCGCTGGCGCAGCTGAGCCTCGGCGAGCTGTGCGGCCATCACGACGTGGGGGAGTGCGAGCGGGTTGACGCTGGGGTTGCGATAGCTGAGGTCGACCACGCCGATCTGGTCGCCGGTCAGGGGGTCGCGCACAGGCGCGGCCGCGCACGACCACGGGAGGTGGTCCTCGGCGTAGTGCTCGGCAGCATGGATGCCGACCGGAACACCCTCGACGAGCGCGGTCCCGATCGCGTTGGTCCCCACGTTGCCCTCGGCCCAGGTCGCACCGGGGACCATCCCGAGCTCGTCGGCGTGGCGGCGCAGGGGCCCGGAGCCGGCCCGCCACAGGATGCGGGCGTCGGCAGAGGTGATCGCGAGCAGCATGCCTGCGGAGTTGACCGCGCCGCGCAAGAGGTCGCTGAGCTGGTCGACCATCGGGCGCAGCGCGCTGGCCGCGCGTTCGGCCTCGACCTCGGCGGCAGCGACCGGCGGCTCCGGCGGTGTGCCGTCCGGGGTGAGCCCGAGCGTCCTGGTGCGGTCCCATGAGGCACGAACGAGGGCGCGCGGCTCGTGCTCGGGCGAGCGTCCGGCGAGGACGTCAGAGCGGATGCGGTAGAGGCTGCGAAGATCGATACCCGACGTCGAAGCCTCAGTACGCGGAGCGGTCATCCTCACCCCCCGGGTCGCCGTGCCCTCCTCGCAGACCCCACCGTACGGCCTGGAGGAAGCAGAGCCCAGCCTTTGACACAACCTTTGTCCGTGTCGTGGGCAAGGTCTGCCGACAACAGTTGCAACCCCGCTGCAACCCTTGCCACGCGCGCGGAGGGTGGCTGGGATGGCTGTACGTCCCGCACCATCTGGTCGCGGACGTGGCCCGGGGACCAGTTCTCGGGTGATCTGGTCGACGTCCTGCTCGCTCCGCTGCGGGGGTACGGAGCGCGCAAGAGGTCGACACGAGCGAGGGCCCCGACACCATCCGGTGTCGGGGCCCTCGTCAGAAGTCTCGTGGAGAGACGACTTCTCAGATGGCGCGAACGTTCTCCGCCTGCGGGCCCTTCTGGCCCTGGGTGACGTCGAACTCGACGCGCTGGTTCTCGGCCAGCGTGCGGAAGCCGTTCCCAGTGATTGCGGTGTAGTGGACGAACACGTCGTCACCGCCACCGTCTTGCGCGATGAAGCCGAAGCCCTTCTCGTCGTTGAACCACTTCACGGTGCCTTGCGACATTTCTTGCTCTTTCGTCGAACTGTGGAGCCGGCCGTTGCCGACCCCCGTGCATGTTGTTCCACCGCCACACGTTCGTGGTGGTGTGCCCGACGCAGGTAAGACAAACGCGCCAACGGTCGAACCGAAGGCGCGGAGTTTCACCTGCGCTGAACCGAACAACTTCTTCCAGAACCCTAGCAGGTCGGTGGGTGCTCGCGCCGAGCTGCGACACGCGGTTCGGGGCTGGTTCGAGTGGCGTCCACCGAGCGCCGCGCGAATGATCGGTGAGCGAAGTCGAACCTCGTGAGGGTCGGCGGGACGGAGTGCTCATGACCAGCCGACAGCCGCGCCGACGTGAGGGTCGCGCAGGACGCCGCACGAGGCGACCCCGGCTGAGCTCGTGGTCCGACAACGCCCTGCGCGGCCGCCGTACGAGGCCCCTCGGGACCGGCCAGGAGAAGCCGGTCGACAGGGTGGTCTTCGGAGTCACCTCCGTTATCGCGATCGCCTTCGTGGTGTGGGGAGCGGTCGGCACGGACTCGCTGAGCACGGTCGCCAACGAGTCGCAGAACTGGGTCATCCGCAACACCGGCTGGTTCTACGTCCTCGTTGCCAGCTACTTCGTCGTGTACGTCATCTGGCTCGCCGCGTCGCGCTACGGGCGCATCCCGCTCGGCGCCGACGACTCCCAGCCGGAGTTCAAGACGGTCTCGTGGATCGCGATGATGTTCAGCGCCGGTATGGGCATCGGTCTGATGTTCTTCGGGGTCGCCGAGCCGCTGTCGCACTACGTGTCGCCGCCACCGGGCACCGCCACCCCAGAGACGGCCGAGGCGATGCGGACCGCCATGGCGACCACGATGTTCCACTGGGGACTGCATCCGTGGGCGATCTATGCGGTGGTCGGCCTCGCGATCGCGTACAGCACGTTCCGGCGCTCGCGGTCCCAGCTCGTGTCCTCGGTCTTCCGCCCGTTGCTCGGGGCCCGCTCGGAAGGCCCGGCAGGCAAGGTCATCGACATCCTCGCGATCTTTGCCACACTCTTCGGGTCGGCCGTCTCGCTCGGGCTCGGTGCGCTCCAGATCGGCGCGGGCATGGAGTTCCTCGACTGGACGGGGCCGGTGGGGGAGCCCGTGCTGGTCGGCATCATCGCCGTGCTCACCGTCGCCTTCGTGGCGTCGGCCGTCTCCGGCATCGAGCGCGGCATCCAGTGGCTGGCCAACACCAACATGGTGCTTGCCGTGTCGCTGGCGGTGTTCGTGTTCGTCGTCGGCCCGACGCTCCTGATCCTCAACGTGGTGCCCGAGACGATCGGTGCCTACCTCGGCGACATGGCTGAGATGGCCTCGCGGACAGATGCCGCCGGCGGGGTGGCGATGGAGGACTGGCTGGCCAGGTGGACGATCTTTTACTGGGCGTGGTGGATCTCCTGGACGCCGTTCGTCGGGCTCTTCATCGCCCGGATCAGCAAGGGGCGCACGATCCGCCAGTTCGTCACCGGCGTCCTCCTGGTCCCGACGCTCATCAGCCTGGTCTGGTTCTCGATCTTCGGGGCGGCCGGCATCCACGAGCAGGATGTCACCGGGGCCCTGACCAACAGCGATGGCGCCGTCGAGAGCGACTTCACGCTCTTCCAGCTGCTCGACCAGTTCCCGCTGGCCACGGTCACGTCCGTGCTTGTCATGGTCCTGGTCGCGATCTTCTTCGTGTCCGGGGCGGACGCCGCGTCGATCGTGATGGGCAGCCTCTCGCAGCACGGGGCCGTCGAGCCCGGCAGAGGGGTCGTCGTCTTCTGGGGTGTCGCCACCGGCTCGGTCGCGGCGATCATGCTGATCCTCGGCGGCCGGAACGCGTTGGACGGTCTGCAGAGCATCACGGTCGTCACCTCGTTGCCGTTCGCCGTCATCATGGTGCTGATCACGTACGCGCTGTGGGTCGACCTGCGCAGCGATGCCCTCACCGTCCGTGGCGACATCGCCGCCGAGCTCGTCCAGGAGGCTGTCGAGTCCGGGATCGAGCAGCACGGGGCCGACTTCGTCATCTCGACCGAGCCGGCCGAGCGCGAGCCCCACACGCGCGAGCCCGACAAGCGCGACCCCGACGAGGACCCGCCAGAAGCGAACCCCTGAGCGGGAATCACGGTGCCGTGGGAACCGTTGCCCCCGGCATGAGCCGTCCCCTGAAGATCGACGTGTGGTCCGACCTTGCCTGTCCGTGGTGCTTCCTCGGGAAGCGCCGACTCGAGGAGGGCGTGAAGCAGTACCGCGCGGAGGGAGGCGACCGCGAGGTCACGCTGGAGTTCCACTCGTACGAGCTCTCGCCCGACACGCCGGTCGACTTTGCGGGGTCGACAGTCGACTTCCTCGTGCAGCACAAGGGCATGGGCGAGGCGCAGGTCCGGCAGATGGTCGGTCGGATCACGGACCTCGGCACGCAGGAGGGGCTCGCGTACGACTTCGACGCCATCCAGCAGACCAGGACGCTCAAGCCGCACCAGGTGCTCCACCTCGCGAAGGCCGAGGACCTCCAGATGGCCCTGGTCGAGCGGCTGTTCACGGCGTACTTCGAGGAGGGCGCCCACCTCGGTCACGACGACGTGCTGGCCGACCTCGCCGCCGAGGTCGGGCTCGACCGTGACGGGGTGCTTCGCGCGCTCGACGAAGGAACGTACGCCGCTGCGGTCGACGCCGACCTCGCTCAAGCACGCGCGTACGGGATCAGCAGCGTGCCGTTCTTCGTCATCGAGGGGCGCTACGGGGTCTCAGGAGCGCAGGAGCCGGCGACCTTCGCGCAGGTCCTGGCGAAGGTCAGCGCCGAGGTCTGAGCAGCAGGACTGGCAGCTTCGGCCTCAGTCCGACAGGCTCGCGAGCCCGTCGAGGACGCGGGCGAGCTCGCCCGCCTGCGGTGCGGGGTCGAAGGCGGCCGCTCGAGCATCCTGATGTGGGTCTGAACCTGGTGTTCTTGCGCACGGGCCTGGCCACGTTCAAGCCCGAGGCGATCGCCGGCGCCGCCGGTCAGGGCACGCTGCTGGTGTTCGTCGTGAACGACCTCGACGCCGAGTTCGCGCGGATCGCCGCGCTCGGCGCCCGTGTCGTGACACCGCCGGAGACCGAGCCGTGGGGCGAGCGGTTCTGTCAGTTCGCCGACGACAACGGGTTGATCTGGCAGCTGGTGCGGTGGATGTCCGAGCCTGACGCCGCGCGACGGCGTCCTCGCCGCAGTAGCTCAGCGCTTCGGCTTCGGGGCCTTGCTGCGGACCAGGACGACCCGCGACGTCGATGATGCCTGATAGATGCTGCGACGCGTGACGACGCGGACCTTCTTGGGCTTCGCGTAGCGCCAGCGGACACGCCAGCTCGCGATGCCCGCGGCGTTCGTGACGCGCACCTTGCCGAGCGTGCGCCAGCGGCCCTTGTGCCGGACCTGCGCCTTGACCCGGATGCCCTGCGCCGTGAAGAGGCCGTACGGGCGCGCGACCCGCACGGTCGTGGTGATCTTGAGGTGCTTGCGGAGCTTGGGGCGGCGGGTTGAGAGGCCCAGTGCCGTCGTCGACCGGGGCCGGATCAGCGTCAAGCCGGTGGTCGGCAGCGCGAGCGGCGCACGCGCGGCGTCGGCTGGCCACGTCACACGTGAGCGCACGGTGTATGCGCCCGGTCGCACTGTCCCGGCGCACAGCCGGAATGCGCCGGTGCCCGAGGCGCCCGCGCTCGCCGGGACCACCGCGCGGTCGACGCGGCGGCCGCCGGCCGTCACGAGATCGACCGTCAGCGTCCACCCCGTGCCGACGCCGCTGAGTGCGTACCGGAACGGATGGCTGAAGCAGTTCTTGAAGAGCGTCGCGCTGCGCGACGAGACCTGACCCGAGGCAGCCTGAGCGGGAGCGGACAGCCCCGTCATCACCAGCCCCGCCGTCAGGAGGAGCGTCACGGAGGCGAACAGCAGTCGTCGTACGGCCACCCTGTGACCCTACGCGAGCGGAGGGCCTTCGCCGATGTTTCGACGCGCGGCGGGTGATTCTCGCTCCGACGGCCGCCGAGCCGCTCACACGTGCTGGTCAACCTCGGCCCAGAACGCCTCACGAAGCTGCCACCGCGTCTCGGTCTGCAGCACCCGGTAGCGGTCGTCGCTGTGGGCGACCAGGTCGTTGAGGAGCGTCGAGTCGACGTCGCCGGGGATCGTCGGCCGGGTCGCGACGAGTGCGCGGACGTCGGCCTGCGTGGCGGAGTCCAGCCAGTTGCGCACCACCGTGCGGACCACCTCGGGGATCACCGCTCGGAGGTCGGCGTCGGGATCGGCTCCCGGTCCGCCACCGGAGTGCGCGGTCGAGCTGCTCCACGCGAGCGAGACCGCGGGCTGCGGGGAGGGCGTAGCCGAGGTGGTCGGCGCGGGGTGCAGGCGGGCGACGTCGGAGGGCGTCGGGATCCTCAGTCGCGGCGGAGCGGGAGCCTCCTCCTCAGTGACCACCTCCGCGACGGGGTCCGGCACCGGCACGGGCTCAGCGCGCTGGCGCGGCGACGGTGTGATCGCGGCGCGGATGGTCTCGAGCGGGATCCGGAGACGATCGTCCGCGACGCGTGCGAGGTTCATCGCCGTCGCGTGGACGCCGATGCGTGACTCGTCGTTGGGCACGTTGAACAGCGTGACCCGTACTCCGTAGTCCTGCGCCATGTCCACGGCCTCGGTCAGGTCGTCGTCGCCAGAGACCAGGAAGATCTCCGAGACCGCACCCTGGAGCGCGAGGTTGACGAGATCGAGGGCGATGCGGGTGTCGACGCCCTTCTGGGCGCCCTCGTTGTTGACGCGACCCAGCCGCAGCTTCACGTCGGGCAGGAGCGAGACGAGGTTGTGCTCCTCGGAGAGCGTGCGGGTGCCCAGCGCGTTCGCGGCGTCGTACCAGAAGACACGGAGAAGCCGGGTGTCGGTGTGGTCGGCGGCGGACACCTTGATGCCGGTGACCAGGCGCTCCCAGCTCACCGCGATGGCGCGGCGCAGGGAGGTCCCGACGAGGATCTGCGCGGACGACGCGAGCAGGTATCCCGCGTCCACGAGGATGGCGTGACGATCGGACCGCGCGAGCCGGCTCATCCGGCCAGGCTAGTACGGCACCCTGAGGTGCACCGTCCAGCGACAATGAGCCGCGACGGCGCGTACGCTCGGGCACACCGCGGCTCGTCCGGGAGGTGGTTCGATGCCCGACCGTTGGCGGAGCCCCGTGCCCGACGACTGGCCCCGGCTCGTCGACGCCCACTGCCATCCGGTGCTGACCGGTGATCTCACCGACGAGGCGTTCGCCGGACTGATGGGTGCCGGTCAGGCTCTGGAGTCCATGTCCACGGTGGCGCTGCGCCGTTGGTGCGCGCCCGTGCTGGACCTCGACGCGCACGCCGCTCTGGACGCCTATCTCGCCCGACGTCGCGAGCTCGGTGCCGCCGAGGTCAACCGCAGGCTGCTGTCGCGCGCGGGCGTCGGCGACCTCGTGCTCGACGAGCCGGAGGGCACCGATCTTGAGGCGACGCTCACGGCCGCCGACGCGCGGGGGCACCGCGTCGTCCGCCTGGAGGACCTCGCCGCCGGTCTGCTGGCGCAGGTCGACCCTCCCGCTCTCGCCGATGCCGTACGGTCCGAGCTGTCTCGTACGGACGCCGTCGCCGCCGTCACTCTCGCGGGCGTCCGCTCTCCGTCCGTCGGGGGAGCCGCCAACGGGCCCATGCTGGGCGCTCGCCCGCTGGCGGACTCCTCGCTCGGCGACCTCGTCGGCACCACCGAACCCGAGGAACGGGCGGACGACCCGCGGTGGCACACGTGGCTCGCGTTCGCGGCGCTGGAGGCGGGCCTGCCGCTCCAGGTTCCACTCGGACACGTGCTGGCACCGGGGCGACCGATCTTCGGCGACCCTCTGGCGTTGCGCCCTTTCCTGGAGGCGACCGAGTCCCTCGGCGCCCCGGTCATCCTCATCAACTCGTACCCGCACCACGAGATCGCCGCCGTCCTCGCGCGGTCGTACGCACACGTCCATCTCGACATCGGGCGGGTGATGCGTGCAGGCGGCGACCTGTCAGCGCGCGTCGTCGCGGAGGTGCTGCTGGCCGCGCCGTTCGGGAGACTCGTCTACAGCTCGGACGGGTACGGCCTCGCCGAGCACCACTACCTCGCGGCCGTGCTCTTCCGTCGTGGGCTCGGAACGGTGCTGCACGACCTCGTCGTGCGTGACGAGATCGACAGGGCCACGTCCGATCGCCTCACCCGGGCCGTGAGCCGCGACAACGCCGTCCGGGCGTTCGGGCTCGGCGAGACCGACTGACGTCAGCTCAAGTAGCCCTCGACCTCATCGGCGGGGCGTACGGCTGCGTGGCCGGGATCCTCGCCGAACTCTTCCTTGGCACGTCGCTGACGCAGCAGGTCCCAGCACTGGTCGAGGCTGGTCTCGACCTGCCGGAGCCGGGCGAGCTCGGCCTCTGGGTCGGCCTCGCCGCGCTCTCTGCGCTCTCGTAGGGACTTCTCCTCCGCCACCAGCGAGGAGATCGTCGTAAGGATGTCCTGGTCGGTCGTCATAGGGATCTCCTGGTTGTCGGGTCCCTGTCCACGGTAGACCGAGGGCCACCGCCCAGGCGACCGCTAGGGTGTGGGGAGCCACGACAAAGGAGTGACGAGTGAGCGACTCATCGGCCCCGGGAGGGCCGGACGACGACCGCCCCGAGGGTGAGCCGGAGGCAGGCGCGCCGCAGAGCGACCAGCCGCAGAGCGACCAGCCGCAGCAGCCCGCCGACGCGAGCTGGGGCTACCCCGGTACGGACGCGCAGGCGCCCACCGACCAGCCGGTCTACGGCCAGGATCCCTATGCGCCGCAGCCGCCGCAGGTGCCTCCGTACGGCCAGGACCCGTACGCGCCGCAGCCCGGCTACGGCCAGCAGCAGCCGTACGGTCAGCCGGCCTACGGCCAGCAGCCCCCGTACGGTCAGCAGCCCTACGATCAGCAGCCCCCGTACGGCCAGCAGCCCTACGGCGCGTACGGTGCACCGGGCTACGGCTACGTCGATCCGCAGGCCAAGAGCAAGCTCGTCGCCGGGCTTCTCGGCATCTTCCTCGGCGGATTCGGCATCCACCGCTTCTATCTCGGCTACACCACCATCGGTGTCGTCCAGATCGTCGTGACGATCCTCACGTGCGGCCTCGGGGCGATCTGGGGATTCGTCGAGGGGATCCTCTACCTCGTCGGTGCCAACGGATGGAAGACGGACGCCGAGGGGCGTCCGCTCAAGGACTGAAGAGACACGGGACCGAGTTGCATCGAAGGAGGGCGCAGGTGAGGGCACGTCGGGTGACGGCGGCGTTGGCGGTGATGTTCACGGCGGGGCTGATCACGGGCTGCGGCGGAGCGGACGACCAGCAGTCGGGGTGCCTCGGCGACGCTGACGGCGGCACGGTCGTCGTCCAGGGCGCCAGCACGGTGATCGCGGAGAACGTCAACGCGGGCGTCGGGTCGATCGACGTCGACGTCGACACCGCGTCGGCGATCGTGACGCTGAGCGAGGGTGACGCCCCGGGCGCGGTGCGGTCGATCTCGGTGACGGTCGGCACCACGATCCCCGCTGCGGGCCAGGAGATGTCGGTGGTCCAGATCTGCCGAGGCTCCGTGACGATCGACGTCACCGGCTGAGTCGGCCCGTACGAAGGAGCCCCGAACCGCACTGCGGTACGGGGCTCCTTTCGTATGTCCAGAGGCAGACAGTCAGCCCTTGTCGCCGAACATGATCTCGTCCCACGACGGGACCCGACGCCGCTCGCGTCGCCGTGGCGCGCGCTTGCGCGGCTGCTCGTCGGCTCCGTCGACGTCGGCGTCGGCGTCGTCCTCGGACGCGTCGATCATGTCGGACGGGTCGGTCTCGTCGGACGGGTCGGTCTCGTCGGATGCCGCCGCGCTCTGGCGGGCAGGGCGGGGATCACCTGAGCCGTCGCGCTCGCGCGGGGCGGCATCGGGCTCGGGCGGCGCCGCTGGGGGAGCGGACATGGTGGCGGCCTCGGCGGGTTCGTCCAGCTCGAGCGTCGGCTCCGGCTCCGTCACGCTGGGCAGGTCGTTGAGGGTGGGCTGCTCCTCGGTGCGTTCGCTCGCCTGGGCGGCGCGTCGTGCGCGCGCATGACGCAGCGAGGTGACCCGCGGGTCGGAGTCGAGCTCGACGACGTCGACCGGCCGCGACACGGCGTCGGCGATCGCCATCTCCGAGGAGTCCGATGCATCCGGCACGTCGCCGACCAGCTCGCGTGCGGCCTCGTCCGCGGCGAACGTGTAGCGTCCGGCGGGGTCGAACACGTAGTCGGCAGACACCGCACCGGCCCGGACACAGACGGTCCACCGAGCGTCGTCACGACGCCACGAGTCCCAGTCGGCGGTCTGAGGATCGACGCCGCGGCTGCGCAGCGTGGTGTCGACGGACTCGCCCAACGTCAGGGCGTTCGACTGGGCGTGCTTGCGGCGCACGGTCGCCCCGCGGGCACGCTCAGCCATGTGCTCGCGCTCGGCGAGCACCGGGTGGGCGTAGCCCATGATGCGTTCCACCGGGAGCTTGGCTGCCTCTGCCACCTCCTCCGGCGACTCCCCACGGCGGATCCGAGCCTGGATGTCTCGCGGACGCAGTGCACTGTCCATCGCTATCTCCAACTGGCCGAGTCGTGCCCGGTCGTTCCTGAGGGTGGCGCGCAGACGGTCGTCGGCCGGGACGCGGAACAGCTCACCGACCGGGCCTCGCAGGACCACGTACCTCTGGTCCTCGCTCAGCCCCACCACGGTGAGGTCTCGCATCCTCGTCCCCTTCGTCATCGTGCCTCGTACCAGCCCCAGTCTCGGGTGCCGTCGGCCTCAATCCAAGCAAGCGCGCCGAGAGGGTGATCGTTCGGACCCCTCTCGCGGCGCTAGTTTCGTCCTGTGCTCTCCCATGCGCTCGTCGCCGCCGACCTCGTCGGCATCGCCGCGTTCGCCCTGTCCGGCGCTCTCGTCGCGGTCCGCAAGCCGCTCGACATCTTCGGGGTGCTCGTGCTCGCGGGTGCAACCGGGCTGGGGGGCGGGTTCCTGCGCGACGTCCTCATCGACGCGACGCCGCCGGCTGCGCTCATGGACTGGCGCTATCTGATGGTCCCGGTGCTCGCCGGGCTGGTCGCGTTCCGGTTCCATCCCGTGCTCGGTCGGGTCGAGCGGAAGATCGCGGTCTTCGACGCCGCCGGGATGGGGCTGTTCTGCGTGACCGGCGCCGCCAAGGCGCTCGAGTTCGGCCTCGAGCCGGTTGCGGCCGCGCTGATGGGCATGGTCACGGCCATCGGTGGCGGCGTGATCCGTGACCTTCTCGCGGGACGCGTCCCCGTGGTGCTGCGTGAGGAGCTGTACGCCTTCCCGGCGCTGCTGGGCGCCTCGGTGGCCGTCGCCGCGATCGAGTGGGAGCTGGCCGGCGTGTGGGTCCTCGTCCCTGGAGCGCTGCTGGCCTTCGGCTACCGGATGATCGCCCTACGCCGGGGCTGGCACGCCCCGCTCCCGCCGGGCATGGACGGCTACTGAACTGCACGCGAGCCACGGATGACCCACGATCCGGCCATCGCCAGCACGCCCGCTCCGAGGCAGACGGCGTAGCCCCAGGAGGGGGCGGCGTTGTCGACGACCCACCCCGACACGGCGGCGCCGGGTGCGACGCCCGTCGCCAGGCCGGTCGTGAACCATGCGATGCCCTCGGTGAGTCGCTCCTTAGGGACGCCCTGCTCGACGAGCCTGGTCGCCGCCACCATGCTCGGTGCGATCGCGAACCCGGAGACGAACAGCGCGGCGGCCACCAGGGGGAGCGAGGTCGTCAGGAGGAGGGGGACGATGCTGAGCGTGAGCACGGCGGCGGTGATCCGCAGCTGGCGGAGCGGGGTCACGGCCGGCGGGCGCGCGCCCACCAGGAAGCCGGCGATGAGGCTGCCTGCCGCCCAGACCGCGAGCAGGACTCCGGCGAGCTGCTTGTGGCCGGCATCCTCGGCCACCGCGACCGTCACGACCTCGGCGGCTCCGAACAGGATCCCGAAGCCGACGCCTGCGCCGACCAGCGGTGCGAGGAGTGCGATGGGCATGGCGCCCCGCCGGCTCTCGTGCTGGCGAGCACGGCCAGAGGGCGGTTCCGTGCGTCGCTGCACGGCGAGGGCGAGCGAGCCGCTGATGCCCGCGACGCCGGCGACGATGAGGCCGACGTACGGGTTGACCATGGTCGCGAGGAAGGTGACCACGACGGGACCGACGATGAAGACGACCTCGTCGAGCACGGCCTCCAGGGCGAACGCCGTGGGGATCATCGACGGCTCGGCGTTGTGCGTCCACCGGGCACGGACCATCGACCCGGCCTGGGGGAGCGCCAGTCCGGCGAGCGCCGCGCACAGGTGAGGGACGGGAGTCGGAGCGTTCTGGTCGACCGCGAGGAGGCCGAGCGCCAGGCCCAGCCCGAACAGCGCGGCCGTTGCGGGAAGCACCCGGTGCTGGCCGAAGCGGTCGGTCAGCCGGCCCTGGAGCGGGGCCCCGACGGCGTTCGCGATCAGCGCGGCCGCGGAGATGGCGCCCGCCTCGCCGTACGAGCCGGTCTGCTCGGAGACGAGCAGCACGAGGCCGAGGCCGAGCATCGAGATCGGGAGCCGGGCGACGAGTGCTGCCGAGCTGAAGGCCGGCGCTCCCGGAATCACGAGGATCCGGCGGTACGTGTCGAGCAACGGCATTCCTGGCGACGGATGTGGCGGAGGAGACTCCTCCGGGCGCCCCGACGGGGTCACCCCTGCAGCGTATCGCCAGGGTTGGAAGGATGGCCGACATGGATCGACCCGTCCCCGACACCCGTCCGTACGACGCGTTCCTGCTGGTCTCCTTCGGGGGGCCGGAGCAGCCTGACGACGTCGTCCCGTTCCTCGAGAACGTCACCCGCGGGCGCGGCATCCCGCGCGAGCGGCTCGTGGAGGTGGGAGAGCACTACTTCTCGTTCGGCGGACGTTCGCCGATCAACGACCAGAATCGCGACCTGCTCGCCGTCCTCCAGCTCGAGCTGCGCACCCACGGCATCGACCTGCCGATCTACTGGGGCAACCGCAACTGGGATCCCTACCTCGCGGACACGCTCGCGCAGATGCGCGACGACGGCGTGGAGCGGGCCGTGTGCCTGTTCACGAGCGCGTACACGTCGTACTCCGGCTGCCGCCAGTATCGCGAGAACCTGTACGACGCGACCGCCGCAGTCGGCGAGGACGCGCCGCGGCTCGACCGGATCCGCCACTACTTCAACCACCCGGGGTTCGTCGCCCCGTTCGTCGACGGCACCGTGGGGGCGCTCGACCGGCTCGGCGACGAGGGCTACGACGCTGCGGCCACCCGGCTGGTGTTCGTCACCCACTCGATCCCGGACGCGATGAACGAGGCGAGCGGGCGCTTCACCACCGGCGAGGCGCTCGTCGGTGGTGCCGCCTACGTGCGCGAGCACCGCGACGTCGCCGCGCAGGTCGCCTCCGCCGTCGCCGAGCGCACCGGCGTCGAGCGGGCGTACGACCTCGTGTACTGCTCCCGCTCGGGCTCGCCGCACGTGCCGTGGCTCGAGCCGGACGTCAACGACCACCTCGAGCAGCTCACCGCGGAGGGCGTCGCGTCGGTGGTCCTGATCCCGATCGGCTTCGTGTCGGACCACATGGAGGTCATCTACGACCTCGACACGGAGGCGAAGGAGACCGCGGAGCGGCTCGGACTCGGCTTCGCGAGGGTCCCGACTCCCGGGGTGGATCCGCGGTTCGTCGCCGCGATCCGTGAGCTGGTCGTCGAGCGGGCTGCGGCCGCACGTGGCGAGGAGCCTGTGCAGCCCGTCGTCGGCGAGCTCCCGCCGAGCTGGAACGCGTGTCCCGCCGGGTGCTGTGCCAACCTCCGGGACCCCGAGCGGCCGGCGCTGCTGGGGGAGAAGACCCCGTGACCGGTCGTCCCGACCCAGAGGCGCTGGGGACGCTGGCGCTGAGGACCGCGCGAGCTGCCGCTGCGTTCGTACGCGAGCGCCGACCGGCCGGCAGAGTCGACGTCGCGGCCACGAAGTCGAGTCCGACCGACCCCGTCACGGAGATCGACCGCGCGACCGAGCAGCTCGTACGGTCGATGATCCTCGCCGAGCGGCCCGACGACGCCTTCCTGGGAGAGGAGGGCGGGGAGAGCCTCGTGGGCTCCACCGGTGTGCGGTGGGTCGTCGACCCGATCGACGGCACCGTCAACTTCATCTACGGGCTCCCGCAGTACGCCGTCGCCATCGCTGCCGAGGTCGACGGTGTCGTCGAGGCAGGGTGCGTCGTGGACGTTGCAGCGGGCCACGAGTTCACCGCCGTGCGAGGAAACGGCTCGTTCTGGCGGGAGTGCCCGTCGCGCGAGGCGGTCAGGCTGCAGTCGGTCGCCCCTGCTGCGACCTCTCAGGCCCTCGTCGCGACCGGGTTCAACTACGTGCCCGAGGTGCGGGCACGGCAAGCACAGGCAGTAGCGCGGATGCTGCTCGATGTACGTGATATCCGTCGCACCGGATCGGCCGCGCTCGACCTCTGCGCGCTTGCCGCGGGCCATCTCGACGCGTACGTCGAGCAGGGTCTGGCACCATGGGACCTGGCCGCAGGGGGCCTGATCGCAAGGGAGGCCGGGGTTATCGTGACCGGACTCGACGGTCCCCCGGACGAACGACTGGTCGTCGCCGCACCGGAAGCGTTTGCGGAGGAATTTTTGCGGCTCGTACGCGCTTGTGGCTTCTGAAGTTGGGTCGTGCCGATCTGTGTGGCACAATCTGCGCGCCTGAAGGTTATGGAAATGGGATGAGCCCGCCCCTCGGGGGCCGGGTGCGAGACGTCAAGAGGAGGGTTCATGGCGACCGACTACGACGCTCCTCGGAAGACCGAAGAAGAGCAGTCGGAAGACAGCATCGAGGAGCTCAAGGCTCGTCGGCACGAGAAGAACTCCGGCAAGGTCGATGAGGACGAGGTCGAAGCGGCCGAGTCTTTCGAGCTGCCCGGAGCCGATCTGTCGCACGAGGAACTCTCGGTCCAGGTGCTTCCTAGGCAGCTGGACGAGTTCACATGCACGTCGTGCTTCCTGGTGCATCACCGCAGTCAGCTCGCCCGTGAGAAGGGCAAGCAGCTGATCTGCGTGGACTGCGCTTAATCAGGTTCAACGACGACGCCCCCGAACCGTCTGACGGTCGGGGGCGTCGTCGTGTCCTGGTGGGACGGACGGTCAGGTCTTGGGGTGCTTGAACCCCGGAGGCAGGTCGCCGGTGGACTTCACCCAGTAGGCGACCGCCTGGCGGTTGAGGACCACCTTGATCAGGCCGGCGCTCGCACCAGCCAGCACTGCCCACGCCACCGCCTCGCGGGTCGCCATGCCCGGATCGCGCGAGGCGTCGGCGCTGGGCGGCCGGTGGCCTGTGGCGGCCCTCCAGACGAGTGCGGCGGCCTGGGTCGCGATGACACCGGCCGCGATCGTCGAGGTGCGGTCGATCAGTCGCCACGCCGCCTTGCTGGGCCGCTTCTGCTTCGGCTTCTTCGCCGTCGTGCCCGCCGCCGGCTTCTTTGCGCTGCGCGCCACGCTCACCCGTCCTTTCGTCGTCGAGGTGCGGAGGCCCGCACAGCCGAAACGGTAGCGCCTCCGGCAGCCGATGCGCGGGCGGTCACGTCCGGCGGGTACGGAGATGGTCGCCGAGATGGCCGACGTAGACCCTGCGGGTCGGCCCGGACGTGTCGTCGTAGAAGTAGAGCCGGGGGGTGGGCCTGCCGCCGCCGAGCTGGATGCGGATGTGGGGGCCGAAGAAGGCCTTCCCGGACGGCGCGACCTCACGGGGGAGCGTGAAGGTACGGGGTTCGCGGAAGTGCGGGGTGTCCTTGATGAGCTGGGACTCGCCCGCGGCCACGTGCTTGGGGGAGATCGTCGGGCGCGGATGATCCTCGACGTACGCCCGAAGGCTGGGCGCTGTCGCGGTGCCGCCGGCCTTGGCGGCGGCGTACTCCTCGAGGAGCGTGAGGGCCTCCCACGAGCGCTGACGCCAGCGTGGTGATTTGGCGTGCTCGTCGATCGCCGCCGCGCGGACCTCGAGGTCGTCGGCGAGGTCAACGTGCTTCAGCGTGCGGCGCGCGGCGGCCAGCAGGTCGGCGAACGTCGCGAACTCCGGAGGAGGAGGAGGAGGAGGGACGCGCGGCGCCGCCTCCGGCTCTCGCGAGACAGGGGCGGCCGCTGGAGGGCCCACCTGGGCCGCTGGCGCCGCCTTCTGCTGCTCTGTGCGGGCGACGAGGGTCTCGAGCTGGCGGATGCGGCGGCGGGCCGTGTGCAGCTCGTTGTCGAGGCGATCTGCTCGGGAGGTCTGACGCTCGATCTCGCGTCGCAGCGCGAGCTCCTCGGGGTCGTCCTCGTCCGCAAGCAGGTTGCGGAGCTTGTCGGCGGCATTGGTGGCGAGCGCCATCTGGACCTCGGTGCCCAGCTCGACCACGGCGCAGGCGATCACGCGGGCGAGCCGCCGAGGGTCTTCTCGGAGGGGGAAATGGGTGGCGATCTCGCGTGCCCGGTGTTCGTGGGCTGTGCGGGCGACCACGGCCCCACCAGCGCGCGGCAGGGCGAGCCCGTACGCGCCCAGGACGCAGGTGACGGCGTCACGGACGCGCTCGGGGACGACGAGGATCGGAACGACCGGGCGCGCCGCAGCGGGCACGGCCTTCTCGACGAGCCGTACGACAGTGTCCTCGGTCGTCTCGGCGCTGACGAAGATCACGACGGACGGGAGCTCGACGGACCACCATCTCTCGAGCACCGCGATCGGGGGGCCGAGCAGGTCGATGACCTGCGAGGTGGGCCCGATCGGTTGGCCGAACTGGCCTGACAGCCGCTCACGCGGCAGTCGCGCGGCCGAGAGGACGTCAGACCCCAGCGCGCCCGCGCGCATCGGCGACAACCCGATGAAGAGGGTGAGGATCTCGCGCCCGTCGCCGTTGCGTCCGATCGGATAGGGGAGGACGAGGCAGCGCTGGGACTGGGCGAAGTGGACCCGCATCAAGCTCTCGGAGCGCAGCCCGACCGACTGGTTCTGGGTGTGCGACACCACGGTGTCGACCTCGTCCCTCGACTCTGCGAACATGCGATCGACGAACGCGGGCCAGTCGTCGCGCTGCATGAGGACCAGTCCGCCTCCGAATCCCTCCACGGCTGCTCCTCGGTCCCACGATCGGTCGTGTCAGTCCGCACAACCTAATCTCCGTGGGGGGGCCTGAGAAGGTTTTCCGCAGCCTTCGGCGAGAATCGCCCTCAGGTCGTTATCTAGCCGCGGGCGCGTCGCGCGAGGAGGGCATCGGCGAGCTCGTGCGGGTGACGGGTGCCGATGAGCCAGTAGGGCGTCGGGTCGCGGGGATCGACGACCTCGATGCGGACCGCCGTGGTGATGTACGGCCGGATCAGGAAGAACGCGCGTGCGTCGGCCTGCGGGCCGTGCAGCGCGCGGGTCTGGGCGGCGTCGAGGACAGTCACCTCGCCGCAGTGCACGAGCGGGATGCGCGCCGAACCGGCGCGCAGGTGCACGTTGGACACCTCGACCGCGGCGCTGCCGTACTGCACGAGCCCAAACCCGATGGCCACCGCGGCGAGGAGCGCCGCAGCGAGCGCCACCCACGCGGGAGTGGCGAGGGCGAAGATCCACCAGACCATGAAGGCGAGGCCGACGGCGCCGAGCCACCACGACGCTGGGACGCTCAGGTGCTCGCGGTACGACGGCACATCGGCGTCACGGGTCATGCGACAAGGTTGCCATGCGGGTAAGGGTGCCCTGACCGGTAGGGTCGTGCGACATGGTCGAGGTCATGCTCACACGTCTGGACGACGGTGTCCCGCTCCCGTCGTACGCCCATCCCGACGACGCGGGGGCGGATCTCTGCACGACGGTCGACGTGAGGCTCCAGCCGGGTGAGCGGGCGCTCGTCCCGACCGGGATCGCCGTCGCGCTGCCGTCGGGCTACGTCGCTCTCGTGCACCCGCGCTCGGGTCTCGCAGCCCGCTGCGGGCTCTCGATCGTCAACGCTCCCGGCACCGTCGACGCGGGGTACCGTGGCGAGATCAAGGTGTGCCTTATCAACCTCGACCGGACGGAGCCGATCGTCCTCTCGAGGGGCGACCGGATCGCCCAGCTGGTGCTTCAGCGAGTCGAACGCGCCGACTTCCGCGTCGTCGACGCCCTCCCGCCGTCCGTGCGTGGCGACGGGGGGTACGGTTCGACGGGTGGTTTCGCCGTGACGCAGGCCACCTGATCGAGAGGCACGGCGCTGTCGAGCCACGGGACACGAGGACGAGAGGAGCGCGGTGATGTTCGGTCGTCGCAAGAAGGACCACGACGAGACGGCTGCGGAGGCCACGGAGCCCGAGACCGGGGCCGCGGATGCTCCGCAGGCGGGCGAGGACCAGGGCAGCGCTGCGGCGCCGTACGACCGGTCCCAAGGTCCGTGGGACGCCTCCGAGCGTGAGATCCCCGAGGACGACCCGACGTTCGTCGATGTCGGTGCCCTGATCGTGCACGGACGCGTCGGGCTCGACCTGCAGATCCCCACCGACCCCGAGACGGGGGTCGCCACCTCCGTGGTCGCGCTTGCCGAGGAGAGCGCGGTCGAGCTGCGCGCCTTCGCCGCGCCGCGTGGCGGCGGCCTGTGGGCGGAGATCCGCCCCGAGATCATCGCCGAGGTCGAGCGCGTGGGCGGCAAGGTCGACGAGGTCGACTCGACGTTCGGACGCGAGCTGCGCGTCGAGGTGCCGGTCCAGGCCCCGGACGGTCGTCAGGGCGTCCAGGCGAGCCGTATCATCGGCGTCGACGGGCCCCGGTGGCTGCTGCGCGCGACCTTCATGGGCAAGCTCGGCTCGTCCTCGGACCCCGACAGCGTCCTCGAGCAGGCGGTCCGTGACGTCGTCGTCGTCCGTGGCTCGACCCCGATGCCGCCGCGCGAGCAGATCCCCGTCGTCGTGCCCGCCGGTGCCGTGCGCGCCGAGCAGCCGACGACTGAGGCCTGATCTACCGCTGGTGACGTCCCGGCGGCCTAGGCTGGACGCATGACGAGGCAGTCCTCATGACGAGCGCGGGAGCGGTGACCCGGATGTGGAGTCGTGCCCGTGACCGCATGTCCGGCCTCACCGAGCGTGCGGACGACGAAGCGCTGCGGCGTGGCGCGCTGACGGCAGGCTGCCGTCCGGTCTGCGATCAGCGGGCCGGCGACGTCGTCACGGTGCACGGTGAGCTTCGCGCCGTGACCCTCCGCCCGCGGACAGGCGCACGTGCGCTCGAGGCGACGCTGTACGACGGCACCGGCGCGCTGACGCTGATCTGGCTCGGGCGCAGCCGCATCGCCGGCATCGAGGCCGGCCGCGCCCTCACCGCAACGGGCCGTCTCGGGCTTCGCGACGGCGATCGTGTGATCTACAACCCCCGATACGAGCTGAGTCGATGAGCGAGAGCACCCCCTCCCCGCAAGACCCCGCGCCGCAGGGGGGCCCCGCGACGACGGTCACCGTCGAGCAGGTCGTCCGTTCCCAGCTCGCCAAGGCGCTCGGCGGCGTCCGCGGGATGCTCGAGGCCGCGGTCCCGACGATCGGCTTCACGGTGAGCTGGATCGTCACGCGCGACCTCAAGCTGGCGCTGTGGATCAGCGGCAGCCTCGCCGTCGCGCTGCTGGCCGTCCGCCTCGTCCAGCGCAGCACGACGCAGTTCGTCCTCAACTCGCTCTTCGGGATCGCGATCGCCGCCGTCTTCGCGCTGCGCTCGGGCGAGGCCCGTGACGCGTTCCTGCCCGGCCTCATCTACAACGGCGGCTATGCCGTGCTGCTCGTGTTCACGGTGCTCATCGGCTGGCCGATCGTCGGCTTCATCGTCGGCAGCGTCACGGGCGACCCCACGGCGTGGCACCGCGACAAGGCCCTCGTACGGCTCTGCTCGCGGTTGACGCTGATCCTCGCCCTGCCGTGCGTGCTGCGTGTCCTCGTCCAGTACCCGCTGTGGGCGGCGGACGAGGTCGGGCTGCTCGGCACGGCAAAGGTCGTCATGGGGTGGCCACTGCAGATCGCGACCCTCGCCGGCATGGTGTACCTGCTCGGTCGCAACCACACGCCCGTCTCCGACCCGGAGGCCGCCGGCCGCCTGCTCTCGCGCGAGGCACTTGAGATCCAGCCGAAGGTGCAGCCGCGCGACTGAGCGGACGTCATACGTCTGGAGGTACGGGGCCCTCGTCCGGGATGACGTCAGAGAGCGTCTGGCGAGTCCGGGTCAGCGTGGTGCTCGACCGGCGCGAGCAGGTGCTGGAGCGCCTCCTCGGAATCCTCCGGGGCCACGAACAGCAGCTCGTCGCCGGCCTCGAGGGAACGGTCGGGCTCGGGCACCTGGATGCCGTTGTGGCGCAGGATCGCCACGAGGACCACGTCGCGCGGCCACCGGACGTCGCTGACCCGGACGCTCACCAGGGGTGAGTCCGCCGGCAGCGTGAGCTCGACCAGGTTGGCGTGCGAGCCGCGCAGCGAGAACAGGCGAACGAGGTCGCCGACCGTCACCGCCTCCTCGACCAGTGCCGACATGATGCGTGGCGTCGACACCGAGACGTCGACGCCCCACGCGTCGCTGAACAGCCACTCGTTGTCGGGGTGGTTCACCCGGGCGACCGTACGACCGACGCCGAACTCGGTCTTGGCCAGCAGCGAGACGACAAGGTTGGCCTTGTCGTCGCCGGTCGCGGCGATCACGACGTCGAAGAGTTCGAGGCGCGCGACGTCGAGCGCGGAGAGCTCGCACGCATCGGCGAGGAGCCAGTCAGCGCCGGGCACGGTGTCGGAGCGGATCGCGCGCGGGTTGCGGTCGATGAGGAGCACGCCGTGGCCGTTCTCCAGGAGCTCGGCGGCGATGGAGCGGCCGACCGCGCCCGCACCGGCGATGGCGACCTTCATGCGTCCTCCTCGCGGGGACCTTCGGACAGCGTGCTGAAGACGGTCTCGGAGTCGCTGATGAGCGAGAAGAGGTGGAGCACGTCACCGTCCTGGAGCACCATCTGCGCATCGGGGATCTCGGCGGTGCCGTAGCGGGAGATGCTCGCCACCCGCCCTCGTGTGGCCGCTTCGAGGGCGCTGACCGTACGCCCCACCCAGGCCTCAGGGACCGAGACCTGGTCGGCGCGGACCTTGCCGGACGGGTCGGTGTAGACCACCGAGCTGTGTCCGGCGGGGAGGAGCTTGCGGAGCACCTGGTCGGCGGCCCACGTCACGGTCGCGACCGTGGGGACGCCGAGACGCTCGAACACCTCGGCGCGGCCCGGGTCGTAGATGCGTGCGACGACCGTGTCGACGCCGAACTGCTCGCGCGCGACCCGCGCCGAGATGATGTTGGAGTTGTCGCCCGACGAGACCGCGGCGAAGGCGCCAGCCCGCTCGATGCCCGCCCGGCGCTGGATGTCCCGGTCGAACCCGAGACCGGTCACCGTCATCCCTGCGAAAGAGGGACCGAGACGGCGGAAGGCATCGGGGTCGCTGTCGATGACGGCCACGGAGTGACCGCGCGACTCGAGACGGTGCGCGAGGGTCGATCCGACCCGTCCGCATCCCATGATCACGACATGCACGCGATGACGCTACACCGCTGACGGTGGTGGCGAGGGCGGAGTGGACGCGGCGGGTCTACCATCCTCGGGTGGGAATGGCCGAGCTGGGCAAGCGCGTGTTCCTCGGACGCAAGCTGCGCAGCACGCAGCTCGACGAGACGTTGCTCCCGAAGCGCATCGCGCTTCCAGTTTTCGCGAGCGATGCGCTCTCGTCCGTGGCGTACGCGCCCGACGAGATCTTCCTCGTGCTGTCGATGGGCGGCCTGTCCGCGTACGCGTTCAACTGGAAGATCGGCCTCGCCGTCGCGGTCGTGATGTTGACGGTGGTGGCGTCATACCGGCAGAACGTCCGCGCCTACCCCAGCGGCGGTGGCGACTACGAGGTCGCCACGGTCAACCTCGGGCCCCGCGCGGGCGTGACCGTCGCCTCCGCGCTGATGGTCGACTACGTGCTGACGGTCGCGGTGTCGATCTCGTCGGGCGTCCAGAACGCGACGGCCGCGCTGCCGTGGCTCAACGGGCACGAGGCGCTGGCGGCTTCCGCGCTCGTGCTGCTGCTGATCGCGGCCAACCTGCGGGGGCTTCGCGAGTCCGGTGCCGCGTTCGCGATCCCGTCATACCTGTTCATGTTCTGCATCCTCGGCATGGCCGTGTGGGGCTTCGTGAGGTACGCGTGGGGAGATCTCCCGAAGGTGGCAAGCGGCGACCTCGATCTCGTCGCGGAGGAGCCGTACACGGGTGCCGTCTCGGCGATCGCGATGACGTTCCTCGTCGCGCGGGCCTTCTCGTCGGGCTGCGCCGCGCTGACCGGCGTCGAGGCGATCAGCAACGGTGTCCCGGC
Organism: Mumia sp. ZJ1417; assembly: GCF_014127285.1. Classification (GTDB taxonomy): domain Bacteria; phylum Actinomycetota; class Actinomycetes; order Propionibacteriales; family Nocardioidaceae; genus Mumia. Next base: position 2,292,709 of record NZ_CP059901.1, on the reverse strand, counting down.
GTTCCGGCGCCCCAAGAGCAAGAACGCCGCCACGACGCTCGCCCTCCTAGGCATCATCTCGGTGACGATGCTCACGAGCATCATCGTTCTGGCCGACCTCACCCATCTGCGGTTCGCGGAGGATCCGGCCACGCAGCTGACCCGTGACGGCGTGCCGGTCGGCGACGACTACGTGCAGGACACCGTCATCGGGCAGCTCGCGGCTGCGGTCTACGACAACGTGCCCGTGCTCTTCTACCTCACCGTCGCGACCACCGGCATCATCCTCGTCCTGGCGGCCAACACGGCGTTCAACGGCTTCCCCGTGCTCGGATCGGTGCTCGCGCGCGACGGCCATCTGCCACGCCAGCTCGACACCCGCGGCGACCGTCTCGCGTTCAGCAACGGCATCGTCCTCCTCGGTCTCGCGGCGGTCGTGCTGATCCTCGCGTTCGACGCCGAGGTGACCAGACTCATCCAGCTCTACATCGTCGGCGTGTTCGTCTCGTTCACGCTCAGCCAGCTCGGGATGATCCGGCACTGGGGAAGGCTGCTGCGCGCGGAGCCCGACCCGGCCGAGCGTGGACGGATGAAGCGCTCCCGGGCGGTCAACCTGTTCGGTCTCGCGATGACCGCGACGGTCCTGGTGATCGTCTTCGTCACGAAGTTCCTCGCCGGTGCCTGGATCGCGATCACCGCGATGGTCGTGCTCTATCTCCTCATGCGTGCGATCCGACGGCACTACGACCTGGTGGCCGACGAGCTGGCGGTCGACGACTCCGACACGACGCTCCCATCCCGGGTGCACGCGATCGTGCTCGTCGGGCGGCTCCACAAGCCGGTCATGCGGGCGCTCGCGTACGCGCGGGTCTCGAGGCCCGACACGCTCGAGGCGCTCACGGTCGACCTCGACCGCGCGTCCACGGCTCAGCTGACCAATCAGTGGGACGACCTGGGCATCCCGGTGCCGCTGGTGGTCGTCGGCTCGCCATACCGCGAGCTGGTCCGGCCGGTCATCAAGTACGTCAAGGAGCTGCGGCGCCAGAGTCCGCGCGACATCGTGATGGTCTACGTCCCCGAGTACGTCGTCGGCCGCTGGTACGAGCAGGTCCTGCACAACCAGACGGCGCTGCGGCTGAAGGGGCGGCTGCTGTTCACGCCCGGCGTGCTCGTCACGAGCGTCCCGTATCAGCTGCAGTCGGCCAAGCGTCGCGGTCCCGAGCGGGTACGCCCGGTCCCCGGCGAGGTGCGGCAGGGGCGGACCGTCAGCGACCGCCGCGACTCCTGACGGAGGCCGTACGGCACCCTTGAGGGATGCAGTCACCTACGGACGAACGTCGCGACCTCGCTGGCACCCGGATGGAGCTCGAGGTGGGTGCCGTCGCTCACGGGGGGCACTGCGTGGCGCGGTGGGACGGCCAGGTCGTCTTCGTCCGTCACACGCTCCCTGGCGAGCGGGTGGTCGCCGAGATCACCGAGGGACGCGAGGGTGACCGCTTCCTCCGTGCCGATGCCGTCGAGGTCCTCGACGCGGCGCCTGGTCGGGTCGAGCCGCGCTGCCCTGTCGCCCGTCCCGGAGGGTGCGGGGGATGCGACTTCCAGCACGCCTCCCTGGCCACGCAGCGCGAGCTCCTCGGCTCGGTGGTCCGCGAGCAGCTGTCGCGGCTGGCCGGGATCGACCGGGAGGTGACCGTACGCCCGCCGCTCGGCGAGGCGGCACGCGACGGTCTCGGATGGCGCACGCGGGTGACCTTTGCGGCGACCGAGGACGGCACGCTCGGGCTGCGGCGCCACCGCTCGCACGCGATCGTGCCGCTCGACGACTGCCCTATCGCGTCGCGCGACCTCCCGAACGTCCTGTCCGTCCGCTGGCCCGCCTCGCGGGTGACGGCGGTGGCCGGCTCCGACGGCGACGCGCTCGCAGCCGCGTACGACGTGACAGGGGGGCTTCCAGCGGTGGAGGCCACCGGTGTGCTCGCCGACGGCGCCACGGTCCACGGGCGCGGCTGGGTGCGTGAGGTTGTCGGCGATCGCGGCTTCCGCGTCGGGGGCGCCGGCTTCTGGCAGGTCCACCCCGACGCCGCGACCACGCTCGTCGACGCCGTGATGCGGGCGGCCGCGCCGAAGCCGGGGGAGCGGGTCGCCGACCTGTACGCCGGCGTCGGACTGTTCTCCGCGTTCCTCGGCGAGGCTGTGGGGACGGACGGGGTGGTCGTCAGCGTCGAGGGTGACGCGCAGGCCTCGCGCGACGCCCGCCGCAACCTGCACGACCTCCCTCAGGCCAGGATCGTCACCGGTGACGTGGCCCGTGTGCTGGCGCGCGGAGAGGCGGGGGAGCAGTGCGACGTGGTCGTCCTCGACCCGCCCCGTACGGGGGCGCGTGCGAAGGTCGTGCGGGCGATCGCGGCGCTGCGCCCGCGCAGGGTCGTCTACGTCGCGTGCGACCCGGCGGCGCTGGCGCGCGACGTCAAGACGTTCGTCGAGCTCGGCTACACCCTCGGCGACCTCGAGGCGTACGCGCTGTTCCCGATGACGCACCACGTCGAGTGCGTGGCGACGCTGGACCTCGCGCCCTGACCCTGAGGTGACTCCGCCTCGCGAGACACTTCACCGGTGACGTACGCCGATCCCCTGCACTGCCCGAGCTGTGGCGCACCTGCGGCCGGGGTGGAACGCTGCCCGAGGTGCGGTGTCCAGCTGCGAGGAGAGCGCCCGCTGCGCCTGCTCGGCCTTCTCGCGGAGGCCGACCGCGTGCTGGCGGAGATGCGGGCGGAGGCGGCCGCCACGGCGGCGCGGCCGGCGGGTCCGAGCGTGCCCTCGTGGTCGCCATCGGCCGCGGGCCCGGCCGCGGAGGCGCCGCAGCAGCCGTCGTCGTACGGGGCCCAGCAGCCGCCGCCGTGGTCGCCGCGCCACCCGGCGTACAGAGCGTCGTCGCCGCGCCACACCTGGTCGGTGGGCGGCACCCTCCTCGCCCTCGGCTCGCTGTGCCTGGTGGTCGCAGGGTTCGTGTTCGTCGCGGTGGGGTGGGGGAGCCTCGGCCTGACCGGCCGGACCCTCGTCCTCGTCGCCCTCACGACGGCCGTGGCCGGTGCCGCTGCGTGGGTCACCACGCGACGTCTGCGGGCGTCCGCCGAGGCGCTGTGGACGGTCTGCGGGCTCCTCGCCGCCGTCGACGTCGGTGCCGGGGTGCGTGCCGGCGTCCTCGGCCTGGACACCCTCGACGCGGACCTGCTGATCCTCGGCTTCTCCGCCGTGCTCGCCGTGGCCAGCCTCGGCGTCGCGCTCTGGGCACGACAGTGGCTCCGACGCGTCGTGGCGGCCGAGGTCGGGTTGGTGATCGGGCTGGTCACGGGCACGGTCGCCGCGCTGGTCGTCCTTCCCGTCGACCTGCGGTGGACCCTCACGGCGGCGTCGGCGGGCCTCGTGCTCGCGACCCTCGGCCTCGTACGCCTCCGGCTGACGGTCGCGGCGTGGGCCGTCGGGCTGTGCGCCGCGGGCGCGGTTCCGGGCAGTGCCGCCGTCCTCGTCACCGCCGTCGCGATCTCCGACGGGGCCGCAACCCGCTGGACCCGCGGCGACGCGCCCGCGCTGCTGCTCCTCGGTGCGGTGACGGCGGGCCTGGCCGCGCTCGTGGCCCGGACGCTCGAGGCGCGGGCGCTGACTGCACCTGCCACGCTTGCCCGTGCTTTCGGCGGGTTCGGCGCCGCGCTGTGCCTGGTCGTGGTCGCGCTCCTCGGACGTGGCGTGCCGGTGGAGGTGGCCACGCTGACGTGGGTCCTCGTCCCTCTCGCGACCGCTGGGGTCGGTGCGCGCCTGTCGCCGCCCGGGTGGGCGACCGGCGTCCGCGCCACGCTCGTCCCTGCCGCGCTTCCTCTCGTGGGTGCGCTGCTCGCCACCGGGGGTGCGGCCGGTCTGGCGGTGGCGGAGTCGTGGCTGCCGGGCTGGGACGACGACGTCGCTCTCCGGTTCACCACGGAATGGGGCGATCCGGTGTGGCTGGTCGCCTGCACATGGCTCGGGGCGGCGGCCGTCGTGGCGGTCGTCGCGTGCTGGAGGGCAGCGGCGCGCGCGCCGGCGATCCGTACGACCTCGTGGGTCGTGGTCGCGCTGCTGAGCGCCGGAGGGGTCGTCGTGGTCGGGGTGCTCCTCGAGGCGCCGGTCCTGGTGGTGGCGTTGAGTGCGCTCGGGGTCGCGGGAGCGGCGGGGGCGACGTGGCTGGTCCGAGGCTCCGGTGACCTCGCGGTGGCCGCGGCCTGCACCGCACCGCCGGCCGCGGTCGTCGCCGTGCTCCTCCCGATCGGTTCCGCGCCGGCGGCGGCGACGGTGTGGTGCGCGGTCGCGATGGTGGCCGCGCTGGTGACGGTCGCCGCGCTGTCCGACGGGCGCCGCGATGCCGCAGCCGTCGCCGCGGGTTCGGCCGCCGCCCTCGGCGTCGCGGGGGTGCTCGCCTGGGTCGACGTCTCCGGCGCCGGGCTCCGCACAGGCGCGCTGGTCGCCAGCGGGCTGGTCGTCGCGCTCCTCGCGTCAGCGTCGGTGCCCACCCTGCCGCGTTCGTTGCGGGTGCCGTGGGAGATCGTCGCCGGCGGAACCGCCTGCCTCGCGCTGGTCGAGGCACTCGATGCGAGCCTCGGATGGTTCAGCCTGTGCCTGACCGTCCTCGGCGTCGCGGTGACCGTCGCCGGCATCCTGCGGTACGACCGCAGGCCATACATGGTGCTCGGCACGGTCCTCCTCGGCACGGCGTACGTGACGCGCCTGGCTGCCTCGGACGTGGACATCGTCGAGGCGTACACGCTGCCGTTCGGGCTGCTGCTCCTCGCTGCAGGGCTGCTGCGCATGCGGCACCAGCGCGGTCAGAGCTCTGCGGCGCTGCTGCCCGGACTCGGCCTCGCCCTCCTCCCGAGCCTGCCGGCGACGCTCGACGACCCGGCCTCCGTCCGTGGCCTGCTGCTGGCCGCTGCGGGGATCGGTCTCCTCGCGGTCGGCACCGTCGTCCGCCAGAAGGCGCCGTTCGTCGTCGGCGCCACCCTGACGACCCTGCTGGTGGTGCGTTGGGCAGGGCCGTTCGTCGGCGACCTGCCCCGGTGGATCCCGCTCGGGGCCGTCGGTCTCGCGCTGGTGCTGGCGGGGGCCACGTGGGAGGCACGCGTGCGCGACGCGCGCGCCGTCGTCGCATACGTCCGTACGCTGCGCTGAGGCGGACGGGCCATTGCCGCGAGCACTGCGCGCGTGCTTGGATGTCGGCACCGTCAGCGGGTGAGGGAGCAGGAATGCAGATCATCGAGCTCACGCACGACCATGCTGGCGACATCGTCACCTGGAGCTATCCGGAGCCCAACGGCTGCTACGACCTCACCGGGATGGACCCGCGCCATTTCACCGACCTCTCGCACGGATTCTGGGCGCTGATCGAGGGGGAGCGGCTGATCGGCTATCGCTGCTACGGGCCGACGGCGCGGGTGCTCGGGTTCGACTACGACGACGAGGCGCTCGACATCGCCGGCGGGCTGCGCCCCGAGCTGACCGGGCAGGGTCTCGGCCACTCGGCGATCGCGACGGGGCTCGCCTTCGGGGCCGAGCGGTTCGCTCCGCAGCGGTTCCGCGTGACGGTCGCGGAGTTCAACGTCCGCGCCCTCAAGGTCGTCGACACCCTCGGGTTCGCCGCCGTCGACAAGTTCGAGTCGCCCGCAGACGGTCGCCGGTACGTGGTCCTCGTCCGCGACGCCTGACCTCCCCGCGGCCCGCACTTTCCGTGGGGGCCAACGCAGAGTTGCGCCCCCACCGGAACATCGAGGTGGGGCCAGACGTCTGCGTTGGCCCCCACGGAAAATGGTGGCGCGCGCTGGGAGGGCTCGGACCGGAGCGAGAAGTTTGATAACGTTTATCTTGACATCGAGATACATGCTGCGAGAGCGGCTGAGTAAGGCGAGCCTGATCGCGCGGGCCCCATTCGACCGCGCGACGATAGAGGGCGGATGCCGCGCGGAGCGCGCACGGCGATCGCGGGCTCCGGCAGGACGGAACGAGGAGAGGCATGGCCAGCGTCAACAGCTTCAACGCGAAGGAAACCCTGAACGTCGGGGACACCGCGTACGAGATCTACCGCCTCGGGGCGGTGACCGGCGAGGGCCTGGACGTCGCCTCGCTGCCCTTCAGCCTCAAGGTGCTGCTGGAGAACCTCCTGCGCACCGAGGACGGCGCCGACATCACGGCGGACGACATCAAGGCGCTCGCCGGCTGGGACGCCGACGCGGAGCCGAGCAAGGAGATCCAGTTCACGCCGGCGCGCGTGATCATGCAGGACTTCACCGGCGTCCCGTGCGTCGTCGACCTCGCCACCATGCGTGAGGCGATGGCCGACCTCGGTGGCGACCCGAGCAAGATCAACCCGCTCGCGCCGGCCGAGATGGTCATCGACCACTCGGTCATCGCCGACGTCTTCGGCACGCCGGACGCGTTCGAGCGCAACGTCGAGATCGAGTACGAGCGCAACCGCGAGCGCTACCAGTTCCTGCGCTGGGGCCAGACCGCGTTCGACGACTTCAAGGTCGTCCCGCCGGGCACCGGCATCGTGCACCAGGTCAACATCGAGCACCTCGCCCGTACGGTCTTCACGCGCACCGTCGACGGCGTCCTCCAGGCGTACCCCGACACCTGCGTCGGCACCGACTCCCACACCACCATGGTCAACGGCCTCGGCGTCGTGGGCTGGGGCGTCGGCGGCATCGAGGCCGAGGCCGCGATGCTCGGCCAGCCGGTCTCGATGCTCATCCCGCGCGTCGTCGGCTTCAAGCTGTCGGGCGAGCTCCCCGAAGGCTCGACCGCGACCGACCTCGTCCTCACGATCACCGAGATGCTGCGCGAGCACGGCGTCGTCGGCAAGTTCGTCGAGTTCTACGGCTCCGGCGTCGGCGCGGTGCCGCTGGCCAACCGCGCCACGATCGGCAACATGAGCCCCGAGTACGGCTCGACCATCGCGGTCTTCCCGATCGACGACGAGACCACGAAGTACCTGCGCCTCACCGGCCGTTCCGAGGAGCAGATCGCGCTCGTCGAGGCGTACGCAAAGGCGCAGGGCCTGTGGCACGACGCCGACCACGAGCCGCGCTACTCCGAGTACCTCGAGCTCGACCTCGCGACCATCGTGCCGTCGATCGCCGGCCCGAAGCGTCCCCAGGACCGCATCGTCGTCACCGACGCGAAGCAGTCGTTCCGCGGCGCGCTCGTCAACTACGTCGAGCACGCCGAGGAGCCGCCGATCGGCGCGTACGACGAGGCGCTCGAGGAGTCCTTCCCGGCCTCCGACGTGCCTGCTGCCCACGAGGACGTCCATGGCCAGACCCCCGCGACGGACTACCTCTCGCTGGCGCCGAAGGACAACGGCCGTGCGAGCAACCCGCAGCGCGTCACCACCGCCGACGGCACGACGTACGAGCTCGACCACGGCGCCGTGACGATCGCGGCGATCACGTCGTGCACCAACACGTCCAACCCGTCGGTCATGATCGGCGCCGCGCTGCTCGCGCGCAACGCCGTCGAGAAGGGCCTGACCCGCAAGCCGTGGGTCAAGACCACGCTGGCGCCGGGCTCGAAGGTGGTCTCCGACTACTACGACCGCTCCGGCCTCACGCCGTACCTCGACAAGCTCGGCTTCAACCTCGTCGGCTACGGCTGCACCACCTGCATCGGCAACTCGGGCCCGCTGATCCCCGAGGTCTCGCAGGCGGTCAACGACGGTGACCTCGCCGTCACCTCGGTGCTATCGGGCAACCGCAACTTCGAGGGCCGCATCAACCCCGACGTCAAGATGAACTACCTGGCGTCCCCGCCGCTGGTCGTCGCGTACGCGCTGGCCGGCACGATGGACACCGACCTGTTCAACGACTCGCTGGGCAAGGACAAGGACGGCAACGACGTCTTCCTGCGCGACATCTGGCCGTCGCCGTCGGAGATCGAGGAGGTCGTCGCCGGTGCGATGTCCGCCGAGACCTTCAAGCGCGAGTACGCCGACGTCTTCACCGGTGACGAGCGCTGGCAGTCGCTGCCGACGCCCGAGGGCGACGTCTTCGAGTGGGACGAGGACTCGACGTACGTCCGCAAGGCGCCGTACTTCGAAGGGATGCAGCACGAGCCGTCTCCGGTCACCGACATCGAGGGCGCGCGTGTGCTCCTCAAGCTCGGCGACTCGGTCACGACCGACCACATCTCGCCCGCCGGTGCGATCAAGAAGGACAGCCCGGCCGGCAAGTACCTCGCCGAGCACGGTGTCGCGCCGCGCGACTTCAACTCGTACGGCTCGCGTCGTGGCAACCACGAGATCATGATCCGCGGCACGTTCGCCAACATCCGCCTGCGCAACCAGCTCGCGCCGGGCACCGAGGGTGGCTTCACGCGCCAGCTCAACGAGGGCGGCGAGGTCACGACCGTCTTCGAGGCGTCGGAGAAGTACATCGCGGCGGGCATCCCGCTGGTCGTGCTGGCCGGCAAGGAGTACGGCTCGGGCAGCTCGCGCGACTGGGCAGCCAAGGGCACCGCGCTCCTGGGCGTCAAGGCCGTCATCGCCGAGTCGTACGAGCGCATCCACCGCTCGAACCTCATCGGCATGGGCGTCCTGCCGCTGCAGTTCCCCGAGGGCCAGACCGCCGACTCGCTGGGTCTGACCGGCGAGGAGACGTTCGAGTTCCGCGGCGTCACCGCGCTCAACGAGGGTCGTACCCCCAAGACCGTCAAGGTCCGGGCGACGCTCGGCGGCGAAGAGGCGATCGAGTTCGACGCCATCGTGCGCATCGACACGCCGGGTGAGGCGAACTACTACCGCAACGGTGGCATCATGCAGTACGTCCTGCGGTCGTTGATCGGCTGAGTGCTGCTCGACTGATCCTCACGGCTCACCCCGTCACGTCCGGCGGTGAGCCTGGTCCGACCCGGTGCCGACCGGTCGGACCAGGCTCACCGCCGACGTCGTTGGGGCGGAGTTGGTCTCGATTTTGTTGCGGCGGTGACAAAATCAGGTCCGGGCGTGCTAGTTTCGCCTCGCCCTACGACCACAGCGAGGAGGGGCGGCGCGGTGCCACTGCAGCAGCAGCGACCGATCGGCAAGGGTGCCAACCAGGAGGCGGTACGCCGCCACAACCTCGGCACCTTGCTCGGTCACGTGCATCGCGACGCCGACGTGTCACGCGCCGACCTGACGATCCGGATGGGCCTCAACCGGTCCACGATCGCGGCGTTGGTCGGTGAGCTCGAGCGACTCGGCGTCGTCGCTCAGGCGTCGCCTCGCGGCGACCGTCAGGGAGCAGGACGCCCCTCGCTGCACGTACGCCCCGGTGAGCGGCACGTGTGCGTGGTCGCCGTCGAGCTGCGGGTCGAGAGCATCGAGGTGGCCCGGATCGGCCTCGGCGGCACCGTCCACGGACGCCGGTCCGTGTCCGTGGAGATCGGTGCGTCGCCCGCCCAGGTTGCCGACCAGGTCGTCCGTACGGCGGCCGACCTCCTCGTCGACGTCCCTGCCGACACTCTGCTCGTCGGGGTCGGCGTAGGCATGCCGGGCATCGTCTCCACCGAGGACGGGCGCATCCACTACGCGCCCAACCTCGGGTGGTCGGACGTCGCCTTCAGCGAGCTCGTGCAGGAGCGCATCGGAGGCGAGATCCCGGTGGTCATCGGCAACGACGCCAACCTCGGAGTCCTGGCCGAGCATGCCCGCGGTGTCGCTCGCGGGATGTCGGACGTCGTCTACCTCAGCGGCGACGTGGGAGTCGGCGGTGGGCTGATCACGCGTGGTCGGAGCCTGCTGGGCACCGTCGGCTACGCCGGCGAGGTCGGGCACATGCGGGTCTCGGCCGGTGGCCGACGCTGCCGCTGCGGCAACCTCGGCTGCTGGGAGACCGAGATCGGCGCGGTCGCCGTCGCCGACGCGCTCGGGACCCCCTCGCACGACATCGCGCACCTCGTCGCCCTGCTGGAGGACGTTCGTACGCCCTCGGACCCGCTGCGCGAGGTCGGCCGGATGCTGGGTGTCGGCATCACGAACCTGATCAACATCTTCGACCCACAGGTCGTCATCCTCGGCGGCCTGCTGAGCGCGCTCTATCCGGCGGTGGGTGCCGACGTCGACGCCGAGGTGCGGCACGGGACCCTCGATGCCGCCGACCGGCGTACGGAGGTGCTTCTGCCAGGGCTCGGGCGCGACTCGGTGCTGGTCGGGGCGGGCGAGCTCGCGTTCGGGGCCATGATGAGCGACCCGTTGCTGGTCGTCGCCTCGGCGGAGCAGGCCGTCCACCGGGTGCGCGTCGCGTCCGCCTGAGTCACGCCCGCAGCTCCTTGTCGAGCGGCGTCGGGAAGCTCGGTGTGAAGGTCGCGGCATCGAGCAGCACCTGCAGGCGCTCGGCCTCCGCGGCGACGGCGGCGGCTGCGTCGGTGCCGACGTCCTCGAGGAGCCGGTGCACGACCTCGCCGCCGGCACGTACGGCCCATCCGCCGACGACGCGACCGTCCCACCAGACGGTGGGACCGATGTTGCCCATGCGGTCGAACAGGCGCTCGCGGTGCTCGCCGAGATACCAGGTGCGGTGCTTCCAGCCCATCGGCGTCGGGTCGAGCGCGGGGAGCAGCGCGGCGCCGGGCGCTGCCGCGGCATCGGGGATCTCGATGCCGGGGAGCATGATGCCGGGCCCCTCGGCGAGCGTCACCTCGACGAGATCGAGCCTGGCGAGCGCGGCACGGGTGTGCGTCTTGTTCCAGCCGGTCCACCACTGGAGGTCGTCGGGCGTCGCGGGGCCGAAGGCCTCGAGCCAGCGCCGCGCGAGGAGCGTACGGGCGTCGGCCTCGGGGAGCTCGGGAATGCCGTCGGGGAACCACGACTCGATCGGGGCCCAGGCGTGGTGGCGCGACGTCCAACTGCCGCGCGGCTCGGTGCGGACGATCCGGCCCTCAGCGGACAGCAGGGCGAGCGTCTGGGACGTGACCGTACGGCGGACGTCCCACGCCTTGTCGGTCGTCGGGAGCAGGGCGGTGCGTAGCGCGGGGACGGCTGTGCTGATCTCGGCGCCGGACAGGGTTCTGCCGTCGCGCGCGGCCGTACGGAGCACGGCGTCGACCCCGCGTTCGACCCCGGCGAGCCACGCCTGCGGGTCGGGCACCTCAGGGTCGGTCGGGGTCTTGACGAGCTCCTTGAGGAGTCGCGTGCGCAGCATGCGGGCGACCCCGAGGCTCGCGCCGGCGTGGATCGCCGGCACGTCGTCACGACCGGCGACGAACAGTGTGCGGCGCATCGCGAGGACGCGCACGAGGTCGCGGCGTTCGTACATCGCCGTGCGGATGTCGTCGCGGGTGAGTCCGGGTGCGCGGGCGAGCACGGAGAGGTAGACCGTGGCGGGGTCCGTCGCGTGCAGGACGAGAAGGTCGGAGACGACGTCCTCGACGCGCGGGGATCGAGGGGCCATGGTGTGACCGACCCGATGCTGGACGACCAGTCGTCGACGGCGTTGCTCATCCGTGAGGTGCACCAGCCCATCCTGGCCGACCTCGGTGACAGATCACGCGGAACGTCGACGGATCGTACGCTGACGGCGTGACCATCCATTCCGACCACCCGTTCCTCCCGCCGGAGGGCGAGCGCGACCCGCTCAGGCGGCTGCGCGGCCGGCTCCCGCAGGCGGTCACGCTCTGCACCGCCGGAGAGGGCCGTACTCGTGTCGGCCTGACCGTCTCGTCGGTGGTGGTGGCCGACGGTGCACCGGCACGCGTCCTGCTGCTCGTCGACGAGGACAGCGACCTTGCCGACACGCTCGAGGTGGGCGGACCGTTCGTCGTCAACGTGCTCGGCGCCCGTGACCGCGCGCTCGCCGACCCGTTCGCCGGGACGGCGCCGGCGCCGGGTGGCGTGTTCACGCTGGGTGTGTGGCGGCAGACCCTGTTCGGGCCCGTGCTGGAGTCGGCGGTTGCGTGGCTCGGGGCGCGGGTCGCCGTGGAGCCGCGTCAGGTCGGGTGGCCGCTGCTCGTCGAGGGTGTCGTGGAGCATGTCGAGATCGGGGAGGACGGGCCCGCGCTCACCCATGTGCGTGGGCGCTATCTCGACCTCGGCTGACGACGTGACAGCACTTGTATAAGTGCTGTTACGGTTGTCTTGTGGACCCCACCGACGAGAACTTCTGGCAACCGCTGCGCGCGCTGCAGGACGCGATGGACGCCGAGCTGACCGCGCTCTACCGTGAGCGAGGCCTTGCCGTACGCCCCCGGCTGACGAAGCCGGTCATCAAGCTTGCGCACGCTGGTCCGATGTCGATCCGCGCACTCGCGGAGGCCGTCGGTGTCACCCACTCCGCGGCCAGCCAGACGGTCGCGATCCTGCGCGCCGACGGCCTCGTTGAGACCTCGCCCGGACCGGACGCCCGTACGAGGCTCGTCAGCCTCACCGCGCACGGACGCGCGCTCGTGCCGCTGCTCGAGGCGGAGTGGCGCGCGACCGAGCGAGCCCTCGCCGAGCTCGACGCCGAGGTCCCGTACTCGCTCATCGGGGTCGTCGCCGACCTCGAGGCGGCGCTGAGGCATCGGCCGTTCCGTGACCGGGTCGCGGCGCACCTGCCCGACGAGCTCGCGCGATGAGCGCCCGGGCGGGGCTGCTCGACCTCGCCCCGCTCAGACGAGGACCGGCGTTCCGGCGCCTGTGGGCAGGTGGGCTCCTGAGCGCCTTCGGAGGTCAGCTCGGTCTGGTCGCCCTGCTCCAGCTGGTCTGGGACCTCACGGGCAGCGCCGCGATGATGGGGACGCTCGGCCTCGCGCACGCGGTCCCGATGGTGGTCCTCGGGCTGTACGGCGGCGCCCTCGCCGACTCGTACGACCGGCGGAGCGTCGTGCTCGCGACGACGGCGGGTGGCGCGGCGTTCGCGGTGGCTCTCGCCGCGCAGGCGGCGTACGGGATGCGCTCGCTCCTGCTCGTCCTGGCGCTCGTCGCGCTGCAGGCGGGCCTCGGCGCCCTCGGTGCGCCGGCGCGACGCGCCCTGATCGCCAGGCTGCTCCCGCCTGGCGAGGTCGCCGCCGGAGTCGCGCTCACCCACGTGGGTTTCCAGGTCGCGATGCTCGTCGGCCCGGCGGTCGGTGGCGTGCTCGTCGCGTACGGCGGAGCGGAGGTGGCCTTCGCCGTCCAGGCCGTCCTGATGGTCGTCGCGTGGCTGGTGACGCGAGGTCTGCCGGCGGTCTCGCCGAGGGGGGTGGCCGAGCGTGGAGAGCGTGCCGCGGTCCTCGCCGGGCTGCAGTACGTCGCGCGTTCGGCGCTCCTGCGGGGAGCCGTCCTCACCGACGTGCTCGCGACGGTCCTCGTGATGCCAGTGGCGCTGTTCCCGGTGGTCGTCGACGCCCGGTTCGACGGCGACCCGGCGATCACGGGGCTCATGCTCTCGGCCGTCGGGGCCGGCGGCATCGTCGGCGGACTCGCTTCCGGGGTCGTCACGCGCGGTGCGCGTCCGGGACGCACGATGGTCGTGGCGGCGACCGTCTGGTGCCTCGGCGTCGCGGCGTTTGGCGCGTCCCTGTGGCTGCTGCCCGCGTTGGCGGCACTGGCCGTGGCGGGTGCGGCCGACACCTTCGCGGTGATCGCCCGCGGCGTCGTCACCCAGGTCGCGACCACCGACGAGCAGCGCGGACGGGTGTCGTCGGTCGAGCACGTCGTCGGCGTCGCAGGACCCGACCTCGGCAACGCCCGAGGGGGAGTGGTCGCCGGGTTCTCGTCGCCCGAGGTCGCCCTCGTGTCCGGGGGTCTGCTCGGCGCGGCCGGCGTGATCGCGGTGTCGGTCACCCACCCCGCCGTACGGGGGTTCAGTCGCGCGTCGGGCGCCGAGCGGCCCGTGTCGCGAAGGCGTCGAGCGCGTCGATGACCTCCGGGCACTGCCAGACGCGGTTGCGGGCGCCGCTGCCGACCTGGACGAGGACACTCGCCTCGACCAGGCGGTCGATCGCCCCCTGCGCGGCGACGTCGCTGACCCCGAGCTCGCGCGCGACCAGCGCGTTGTCGAGCGCGGGGTGGCGGACGAGCACGGCAGGCATCCGGTGCACGGCCGCGTGCCGCCGCGCGACCACCCGCTCGGCCCAGCGGGCGCGCAGGCCTACGAGGTCGGCGACCAACCTGCGTCCGTTGTCGACCGCGCGCAGCGTCGCGGCGGCGAGCTCGGCGACGACCGGCGCGGGGTCGCCGTCGCGATAGGACCCGAGTGCCGCGAAGTAGCGGCGGGGCTCGCCCACCAGTCCGCTCGAGATCGGGACGGAGACGCGTTCGGTGACGGCTTTGCTCCGCAGCATCGCGTGGATCAGTGCGCGCCCCGTACGGCCGTTGCCGTCGGTGAAGGGGTGGATCGTCTCGAACTGTGCGTGCGCGATCGCGACCTGCGCCATCACCGGGACGTCGTCGCGGCGGACGAAGCGCACGAGGTCGTCGATCGAGGCCTCGACGCGCGTGTGGTGCGGCGGAACGAACTCGGCGTCGTGGGGGCCGTACGAGGAACCGCCGACCCAGACCTGCTCGCTCCGCCAGCGGCCGGCGCCGCGCGGGTCGGTGTCGCCGAGCAGCGTGCGGTGGAGGGTGAGGAGCGCATCGGCGTCGAGGGAGTCGGCGAGCGCGAGCGCGGCGCGCATCGCCTCCACGTTGCGGACCACCAGTCGGGCGTCGGGCGAGGAAGCGGCGCCGATCTCGGCGAGCGCGAGCTGGCGGGCGTCGGCGTCGACGTGCTCGATCCGCGACGACGACGCCGACTCCGTCCGCAGGAGCAGGGCGGAGAGGGGGCCGATCTCGCCGAGGGTGTTGGCGTGGTCGCCGTCGCCGAAGGCGTGCGAGAGCCCGGCGTCGAAGCGGGCGATGGCCGTGGTGGCCTCCTCGGCCTCCGCGAGGACAGCGGCGTCGAGGCGTACGGGGAGCGTGGCGATCGGGGAGAGGACGGCCGCCTGGTACGGCTGGGAGTGACGTCGCAGCCGCGCGCGTGAGACCCCGTACGCCGGCAGGCGCGTCCAGGGGTGCGCCTCGTACGACACCGCTGGCCAATCCTTGCCCACCGCTTCACCGTACCGAACCTTTGCCGACTTACGTTCGTCAACGAGCGAGCGCGGCGCGGATGCGGGCGGCGTAGTCGTCGGCCTCGCCCGCGGCGTACTTCGTGCGCGGCCAGAAGAACCCGCGCAGCCCGTCGCCCTTGGTCCGCGGAACGACGTGGACGTGCAGGTGCGGGACGGACTGCGACACGACGTTGTTCTCGGCGACCCACGTCCCCTGCGCCCCGACGACCTCGGGCAGGTTGCGCGCGACGTGCTGCACGACGCCGAAGTACGGGCCGAGCCGCTCCGCCGGGAGGTCGGGGAGCGTCACGACGTGGTCGCGCGGAGCGACGAGGACGTGACCCTTGAAGACGGGACGATGGTCCAGGAAGCCGATCGTGTCGGTGTCCTCGTACACGATGGGGGCGTCGAGCTCTCCCGTGACGACGCGGCAGAACGTGCACGACGCGTCGTACGTCCCAGACATGGAGGCATCACACCATGACCGCCCGTCTCGCACCGGACGACCTGGCGCTCCGCACCCTCGCGCGCCAGTTCCCGGCCCCGACCGGCACCGCGGTCACCGACCTGGTCGCTCTGTACGACGCGCTGGGGCCGGTCCAGACCCAGGTCCCGCGGGCCGCGTTCCTCTTCGCGGCCTCGCGGCTGCCCGGCGTCACTCACGAGACGGTGGTCGAGGCGTTCGACTCGTACGCGCTGGTCAAGGGGACGACCCTGCGCGGCACGGTCCACTCCTCGACGCCGCAGCACCACGCGTGGTCGTCCGCGGTGACGTCGGTGTGGCTCGACAAGGCGTTGGCCAAGGGTCTCGCGCTCGACCAGATCGGCCCCGACGAGGTCCGCGCCCGCACCCGGGACTACGCGAGCGACGAGTGGCGCGAGCGCGACGACCTCATCGCCCACGTCGCCGACTGGCTCGCGTCCCAGGAGTCGGAGGGGCATGGCACGGTCGCCGACTCGTACGCCCGCAACCTGCTGCGCGGTGCGCCGTGGCTCGTCCGTCGCCCGCCCGACCGGCGGTGGCACACCCGCACCGACACGCTCTACCGCTCGTCCGCGGCGCTGACCGGCATCGACCCGTCGCTCGCCCCTGAGGTCGCGCGCCGCGAGCTCGTCCGCGTCCACCTCGGCGCGTACGGTCCCGCGACCCGGCGCGACGTCGCGTGGTGGCTGGGTGACAAGCTGCGCCCGGTCGACGCGGCGATCGCCGCGCTCGGCGACGAGGTCGTCACCTACGAAGGGCCCGAGGGGCGCACCTATCTCGATCTGGCCGGCGCCCCCGACGGCAGCGACTATGCCGGCGGGCTGCGGCTGCTCCCGGAGTTCGACGGCGTGATGCTCGGCTACGAGGGGACGGGCCCGGAGCGCGCACGGTTCACCGCCCTCGACAACCAGCGGCACGTCTTCAACCGCGTCAACGGCACCACGACCCCGGTCGTGCTCGACGGGACGCGGCTGGTCGCCCAGTGGCGGCTCATCCCGCGCGGCAGCCGTGTCGACGTGGAGATCGTGCCGCTGCCGGGGGAGCGGGCGCCGTCCGAGGACGCGGTCGCCGATGCCCTGCCGGCGGTCGAGGCGGTGCTCGAGACGGAGGTCGCCGACCTTCGCACGGTCGCTCGGGGCGCCACCGCAGACTGACGGTCGGCGGGCGGGTAGGTGCCATGGCCTAAGATCGAATGACGCCCACCCACACCCGCGGAGGACCATGAGCACGCTCGATCAGATCAGCCAGCCGAGCGATCTGAGGGATCTCACCGATGCCGAGCTGGATGCGCTCGCCGAGGAGATCCGCGAGCGCCTGATCGTCGCGGTCGCCACCCACGGGGGCCACCTCGGCCCCAACCTGGGGGTCGTCGAGCTGACGATGGCGATCCACCGCGTGTTCGACTCGCCGCGTGACCGGGTCATCTTCGACACCGGCCACCAGGCGTACGTCCACAAGATGCTCACCGGTCGTGCCGCCCAGTTCGAGCGGCTGCGGATGGAGGGCGGCCTGTCGGGCTACCCGAGCCAGGCCGAGTCCCCGCACGACGTCGTCGAGAACTCCCACGCCTCGACGAGCCTGTCGTACGCCGACGGCCTCGCCAAGGCCAACACCGTCCAGGGTCGTCCCGACCACGTGGTCGCGGTGATCGGCGACGGCGCGCTCACCGGAGGCATGGCCTGGGAGGCGCTCAACAACATCGCCGCCGACGCCGACCGGCGCCTCGTGGTGGTCGTCAACGACAACGGGCGCTCCTACCGACCCACCGTCGGCGGGCTCGCCAACCACCTCGGACGGCTGCGCACCAATCCGCGCTACGAGCCCGCGCTCAAGGCCGTACGCGAGCGGCTCTCCAACTCCAACATCGTCGGCCAGACCGCATACGAGGCGCTGCACGCGATCAAGAAGGGCCTCAAGGACGCGCTCTACCCGCAGGGGATGTTCGAAGACCTCGGTCTCAAGTACGTCGGGCCGATCGACGGCCACGACCGCCCTGCCGTCGAGAAGGCGCTCGCGCAGGCAAAGACGTACGGCGGACCCGCCATCGTCCACGTCATCACGACCAAGGGCCAGGGCTACCAGATCGCGGTCGCCAACGAAGAAGACCAGATGCACCAGGCCAAGGCGTTCGACCGCCTGACCGGCGAGGCGCTCGCGGTCGAGCCGACCTCCTGGACGTCGGTGTTCCGCGACGAGCTGGTCCGCATCGGTGACGAGCGGCCGGACGTCGTCGCGATCACCGCCGCGATGCTGTCCCCGACGGGTCTCGACGCGTTCGCCGACAAGTTCCCCGAGCGCACGTACGACGTCGGCATCGCCGAGCAGCATGCCGTGACCAGCGCCGCTGGGCTTGCGATGGGCGGGCTGCACCCCGTCGTCGCGGTGTACGCGACCTTCCTCAACCGGGCGTTCGACCAGGTGCTCCTCGACGTGGCGCTGCACAAGTGCGGCGTCACGTTCGTGCTCGACCGCGCGGGCGTCACCGGCGACGACGGCCCGAGCCACAACGGCATGTGGGACATGTCGATCCTGCAGGTCGTGCCAACCCTGAGCCTGGCCGCACCCCGCGACGGCGCCCGCCTGCGTGAGCTGCTGCGCGAGGCGGTCACGGTCGACGACGCGCCGACTGTCGTCCGGTTCCCCAAGGGTGGCGTGCCCGGCGACATCGAGGCCATCGGCACCGTCGGCCGGAGCGACGTCCTCTTCCGCGAGGGCGACGACGACGTCCTGATCGTCGCGGCGGGCCCGATGGTCCGCCAGGCGCTCGACGCGGCCGCGCGGCTGCGCGCCGAGGGCGTCGGAGTCACGGTGGTCGACCCGCGGTGGGTCAAGCCGCTCGACCCGGCGCTCGTCGAGATCGCCGCCCGTCACCGCCTTCTGGTCACCGTCGAGGACGGCGGCCGCGTGGGCGGCATGGGGTCGGTCCTCACCCAGATGCTCGCCGACGCCGACGTTCGTA
This sequence comes from Mumia sp. ZJ1417, assembly GCF_014127285.1. Classification (GTDB taxonomy): domain Bacteria; phylum Actinomycetota; class Actinomycetes; order Propionibacteriales; family Nocardioidaceae; genus Mumia. The sequence continues at coordinate 2,274,245 of NZ_CP059901.1, read as the reverse complement.
CGCCCGTCCGCATTCACGGCGTCACGCAGGAGTTCTTCGACCACGCCAAGCGCGACGTGCTGCTCGAGCGGATGGGGCTGACGGGCGAGGCGATCGCCGCGGACACCCTCGCGCGCCTGTGACACACGCTCCTCGCTGACGCGCCTGCGCGGCCCGTTGCGGGCATAGTGACCCCAGAAGGGGGATCACGATGGCCAAGAGCGAGCTCTTCCGTACGAAGTCCGTCGAGCAGTCGATCCGCGACACCGACGACCCCGAGACCAGGCTCAACCGCAACCTCGGGGCGATCGACCTGGTGGTGTTCGGCGTCGGCGTCATCATCGGCGCTGGCATCTTCGTTCTGACCGGCCGTGCCGCGGCGACGAACGCCGGTCCGGCGATCGCGATCTCGTTCCTCGTCGCCGCCCTCGCCTGCGGGCTCGCGGCGCTCTGCTACGCGGAGTTCGCGTCGACGGTGCCGGTCGCGGGCAGCGCGTACACGTTCTCGTACGCCACGTTCGGCGAGCTGGTCGCGTGGACGATCGGCTGGGACCTCGTCCTGGAGTTCACCGTGGGGGCTGCCGCGCTGGCGTCGGGCTTCTCGTCGTACTGGAACAATCTCGTCGACGGGACGTTCCTCGAGCTACCCGCACATTTGAACACCGCGGCGGGCACCGGCGTCGTGGACATCCCTGCCATCGCGATCTCGCTGATCGTGATGTGGATCCTCATCACCGGCATCAAGTTCTCCAGCCGGATCAACCAGCTCGTCGTCGCCATCAAGATCGTCGTCGTGCTGCTCGTGGTCATTGCGGGCATCAAGTACATCGACACACAGAACTGGTCCCCGTTCGTCCCGCCGTCGGCCTCGCCCGAGAGCGGTGAGGGCGGCTGGCTCAAGGTCCCGCTGATCCAGACGATCCTGGGTCTCGAGCCCGCGGTGTACGGCGTGGCGGGGATCTTCGCCGGGGCGGCGATCGTGTTCTTCGCGTTCATCGGGTTCGACGTCGTGGCGACCACCGCGGAGGAGACAAAGGACCCGCAGCGTAACGTCCCGATCGGCATCTTCGGCTCGCTCGCCATCGTCACCGTGCTCTACATGGCGGTGAGCGTGGTCATCACGGGCATGCAGAACTACCAGGACATCGACCCGCTCGACGGCGCTCCGCTCGCGACCGCGTTCGACGCCGTCGGCGTGACGTGGATGGGCGACGTCATCTCGGTGGGCGCCTGCATCGGGCTCGTCGTCGTGGTGATGATCCTCATGCTCGGCCAGACGCGCGTCGCGTTCGCGATGGCGCGCGACGGGCTCCTCCCGCGCTGGCTGGCAGGGACGCATGCGAAGCACCGCACCCCGCACCGGATCACGTACGTGACGGGGTTCGCGGTGGCCGCGATCTCTGGCTTCGTCGACCTCTCCACCCTCGCGGACCTCGTGAACATCGGCACGCTCTTCGCGTTCGTCCTTGTCAGTATCGGTGTCGTGATCCTGCGGAAGACGCGGCCGGACCTTCCACGCGGGTTCACGGTTCCAGGGGCCACGGCTGTGGCCGTCGTGGCCGTCCTCGCGTGCGTGTACCTCATGCTCAACCTCGTGGGCGAGACATGGGTGCGCTTCTTCCTGTGGATGGCGCTCGGGTTCGTCGTCTACTTCGCGTACGGACGTCGGCACAGCAGGTTGGGGCGAGGGGCCGAGGCTGCCCGAGCCGCCGATCAGCCGTCCCCACCCGCCGCGTAGTCTGGAAGGCGCGCGCCCGCCGATCCGTACAAGCGGGAATCCCGTGCGGTCGGCGGACGTTGGGAGGTGTCGTGGTGCGCAAGTGGATCGCCCGGCTGAGGCCAGGGTCTCGTGACAGCGGAGTGTTCGACGGTCTTCCCGAGGGGGTGAGACCGACAATGATCTATGCCTTCGACGGCTTCCTCAACGCCGGCTCCGCCCCGCGGCTCGCGCTGGAGCACCTCGAGTCGCGCGACGAGGGCGAGGTCGTCCACGAGTTCGATCTCGACGACTACTACGACTACCGCGCGCGCCGGCCTCCGGTCGTCTTCGACCGTGACCGCTACGCCGACTACGAGCGCCCGTCGCTCGAGCTGCGCCGGCACAGTGATGACCACGGCGTCCCTTACCTCGTGCTGACCGGGCCGGAGCCCGACTTCCGCTGGGAGCAGTTCGCCGAGGAGGTCCACGACCTCGTCGAGGCCCACGGGGTGGAGCTCGTCGTCGGGCTCGGTGCAGTGCCGATGGGCGTCCCGCACACGCGGCCGTCGGTCGTCACCAACCACGCGGTGCGCCGCGACCTGCTCGACCGCAAGAACCTCTTCCGCGCGCAGGTCGTCCTGCCCGCGAGCATCCAGTCGGTCCTCGAGCTGAGGCTGGGGGAGTGGGGGCACGACGCGCTCGGCTACGTCGCCCACGTCCCGCAGTACGTCGCCCAGGTCGAGTACCCCTCGGCGTCCGTCGCCCTCCTGGAGGCGGTCGCGACCCGTACGGGGCTGCAGTTCGACCTCGAAGAGCTGCGCCTCCAGCAGGCCGAGACGGTCGCAGACATCCACAAGCAGGTCGAGGAGCAGGACGGCGGCGAGGTCCTCGCCGGCCTCGAGCGCCAGTACGACCAGATGAACCGCTCCGCCACGGAGCCGCTGGTCACGGACGAGTCAGAGCTGCCGACGCCCGACGAGATCGGCCAGCAGTTCGAGCAGTTCCTTGCCCAGCTCGACGAGCGCGAGTCCGGCCCGTCCGACTGACGTCGGCGCTGGTGAGGCGCCGCTCACAGCTGCGGCGTGGTCGCCGCTGATCCGCGTACGAGGCTGTCGGCTCGTGAGACGATGTGGCGCGTGCCTGCAACGATCGAAGAACTCGTCGACCTTCTCGACCTCGAGCGTCTCGAGGAGGATCTCCTCCGCGGCGGACACCCGAAGGGGAGCGAGCTCACGCGGGTCTTCGGGGGGCAGGTCGCCGCGCAGGCGTTGATGGCTGCCGCCCGCAGCGTCGACACCGACCGGGCGGTGCACTCCCTGCACGTCTACTTCTTGCTCGGTGGCGATCCGAGCGTGCCGATCATCTACGACGTGGAGCGGATCCGTGACGGCGGCTCGTTCTCGACGCGGCGGGTCTCGGCGCGCCAGCACGGCAAGGTCATCTTCTACATGACGGCGTCGTTCCACCGCCACGAGGACGGATACGCGCACCAGGACGCGATGCCCGAGGTGCCCGCCGTCTCGGCGTCGCCCGAGCTGGCCGAGGTGCTGGCGTACGTCGACGCCCAGGCTGCTGAGCACTGGCGCCACGAGTGGTCGGCGCTCGACGTCCGCTACATCGGTGACAACCGCGCTGCTGACGATCCAACCAGGCAGCTGGTGCCGGCCGTCCAGCGGCTGTGGCTGCGGGCGCTGGGCGAGCTCGGCGACGATCCTGTCCTCAACGCGTGCGTGCTCACGTACATCAGTGACCTGAGCCTGCTCGGCTCGTCGCTCGTCCCGCACGGGCTGACCATCGGGTCACCCACCATCCAGCCGGCCTCGCTGGACCACGCCGTGTGGTTCCACCGGCCGATCCGCGCGGACCACTGGATGCTGTACGACCAGCGCTCACCGTCCGCGATCGGCGCTCGCGGGTTCGCCACGGCCAACATCTTCGCGGAGGACGGCGCACTGCTGGCCTCCGTCGCGCAGGAGGGGCTGATCCGCCCCGTCACGCGCCAGCCGAAGGCCTGACGCCCCGGTCGGTGCAGGTGTTGCGTTGGTCGCTGGGTGGTCACTGGGCCCGCTGCGGGTGACCACCGGCGGACTGACGTGCGCGGCGGACCAGACTCGTGCGGGCCGCCCGCCGTACGACCTCAGGCAGGCGTGACGCGGGCGACAAGGTGCGTCGGCGCAGGCTTGTCGCCGCGCGGGCGACCCGTGATCCCGAAGAGCAGCTCCTCGCCCTCCGTGCTCGACCCGAAGGTGACCGTCGCCGGGAGCAGGATCGGACGCCGGAACTCCGCGACGACCGTGTACGCGTCGGCGAGGCGGTTCTCGACGGCCGCCAGCGCCCGCGCCTTGCTCCACATGCCGTGCGCGATCTGACGGGGAAATCCGAAGGCCTTCGCCGACAGCTTCGAGAGGTGGATCGGGTTGCGGTCGCCCGACACCGCCCCGTACCGCCGGCCGAGCCCCGCGTCGAGCCGCCACGTCGCCGAACCGGCCGGCGGCTCGACCCCGTCGAGCGGCGCCCGCGCCGCCTCCGCCTCCGCGCCACCACCCCCTCGCCGCAGCAGCGTCATGGTCTCCTCCCACACGACCTCGTCGTCGACCCATACGGTGCTGAGGACGTCGACGAGGGTGCCCTTCGGGTGCGGGCGCAGATCCGCGGCCCGCACCGACACGTCGTACGTCTCCGTCACTGCGATCGGACGGTGCTGCGTGATCGTGTTGCGTAGGTGGACCAACCCCATCGGCGCGAACGGGAACGCCGTGTCGACCATCAGCGCCATCTGCAGCCCGAAGGCCGCCATGTGCGGGTATGTGACCGGCAGCGTCTCGCGCAGCGCGAACCCGCAGACGTCCGCGTACGACGCCAGGTGGTCGAGGTCGGTCGTCACGCGGGGCCGCTCCAGCGTGAGGTCCGGGACGGCGCCCGAGGCGTGCCGTACGCCGGGGAGCCCACCGACCACCGGCACTGCGGGGAGCGCAGCACGCAGGTAGAGCGGGAGGATCGACGGCGCCTCGGCGTACTCGCGGAGGATCACCTCACGCTCCCAGCAGGCTCTGGCCGCAGACGCGTACGACGTTGCCGGAGACCGCACCCGAGCCCGGGCTGGCGTACCACGCGACCGCCTCGGCGACATCGATCGGCTGCCCACCCTGCGACATGGAGTTCATCCGGCGGCCGGCCTCGCGGATCGCCAGCGGGATCGTCTTGACCATGTCGGTCTCGATGAAGCCCGGCGCGACGGCGTTGATGGTCAGGCCGTCGGCAGCGATGCGCGGCGCGAGCTCGTGGACCCAGCCGATGACACCGGCCTTGGACGCCGCGTAGTTGGTCTGCCCGTTGTTGCCCGCGATGCCGGCGATCGACGAGACACCGAGGATCGTGCCGCCGCTGCGGATCAGCTTCTGGTCGAGGAGCTCGGCGGTGATCCGCTGCGGAGCGTCGACGTTGATCTCGAGGACCTTGTGCCAGTTCTCGGTCTTCATGTTGCGCAGCCGCTTGTCGCGCGTGATGCCGGCGTTGTGGACGACGACGTCGACGCCACCGTGGTGCTCGGCGAGGTAGGCGGCGATCCGCTGCGGCGCGTCGGGCGCGGTGATGTCGAGGATGATCGACTCCCCGCCGAGCGCGGCCATCTCGCGCTGGAGGTCGTCGGCCAGCGGCGCGACGTCGAGACCGACGACGGTCGCGCCGTCGCGGTGCAGCGTCTGCGCCATCGCGAGCCCGAGCCCACGCGACGCGCCCGTTACGAGGGCGACCTTGCCCGCGAGCGGCGACGCGGGGTCGTACGAGGGAGCGTCGGCGAGACCGGTGGTGCCGATGCGGATGACCTGGCCGCACACGTACGCCGACTTCGGCGACAGCAGGAAGCCGAGCGTCGACGAGATCGCCCCCTCCGCGCCGGCCGCGACGTACACGGTCTGCGCGGTCGAGCCCTTGCCGAGCTCCTTGCCGAGCGAGCGCGTGATGCCTTCGAGCGCACGCTGCGCGATCGCGCGGCCGGGCGTGCCAGCCTGCTCGGGCGGCGTGCCGAGGAGCACGACGCGGCCACAGCCCGACAGGCTGCGCAGCACCGGGGTCAGGAACTCCTGGACCACGTCGAGCCCGGCCGCCGTGTCGATGCCGGTGGCGTCGAACACGATGCCCTTGACCCGGGTGCCTTCGTCGAGCCTCGAGGTGGTGGTCACCGCGAGGTCCGCGAGGGAGTCCGCGACCGCCGATCCGAGGGTCGACCCGGGCGCGGCACCGACCAGCACCGTCCCGTCGACCAGCGGCGCACCCGCGCGGTAGCGCTCGAGCTGGGGCGGGTTGGGGAGGCCGAGGTTCTTCACCAAGAACTTCCCGACCGGCGTGTGGACGAGGTCTTGGTAGCGGTCGGTCATGTCGTGTGTCCTGCCTCTCGAATACCCACAGTATCTAGAACGTCAGGCCTACCGTAACCTAGAGTTACAGAGTCAGGGCAGGACAGGTGCCCCGCCCGTCACAATGTGGTCAACGCAACGCCTTCTTCGAGGAGAACCCATGGCATCGACCTCCGCCAAGCGCTCCGCCTCGGCGCCTCGCCGGGTCGCAGTGATCGGGGGCAACCGGATCCCCTTCGCGCGCTCCAACACGATCTACTCGCACGCCTCCAACCAGGACATGCTGACCGCGGCGCTCGACGGGCTGGTCGCCCGGTACGACCTCGAGGGCGAGCGTCTCGGTGAGTTCGCCGCGGGCGCGGTCCTCAAGCACAGCCGCGACTTCAACCTCGCGCGCGAGACGGTGCTGGGCTCGAAGCTCGACCCGACGACTCCCGCGTACGACGTCCAGCAGGCCTGCGACACAGGCATCCAGGCAACGATCCAGGTCGCCAACAAGATCGCCCTCGGCAAGATCGACGTCGGCGTGGCCGGCGGCTCCGACACCACCTCCGACGCACCGATCGCGGTGGGGGAGCGGCTGCGCAAGATCCTCCTCGATGCCAACCGCGCCAAGGACCTCAAGGGTCGCCTCGCCGCTCTGGCCCGGATCCGCCCGGGCGACCTCGCGCCGTCGATCCCGCAGAACTCCGAGCCTCGTACGGGGCTGTCGATGGGTGAGAGTCAGGCGCTCACCACCCTCGAGTGGGGCATCGCCCGCGAGGACCAGGACCAGCTCGCCGTCGAGTCGCACCACAAGCTCGCCGCTGCATACGACCGAGGCTTCCTCGACGACCTGCTCACGCCGTACCTCGGCCTCGAGCGTGACCAGAACCTCCGCGCCGACTCGTCTGTGGAGAAGCTCGCGACGCTGAAGCCGGTCTTCGGCAAGGGCGAGTCGGCAACGATGACGGCGGCCAACTCGACCCCGCTGACCGACGGTGCGTCCACGGTGCTGCTCGCCTCGGAGGACTACGCGAAGAAGAAGGGGTGGGAGCCGCTGGCCTACCTCACCGAGTACGAGACCGCCGCCGTCGACTACGTGAACGGCAGCGAGGGGCTGCTGATGGCTCCGGCGTACGCGATGCCACGGATGCTCGCCCGTGCGGGCCTGACGCTGCAGGACTTCGACTTCTACGAGATCCACGAGGCGTTCGCGTCGCAGGTGCTCAGCACTCTCAAGGCGTGGGAGGACCCGATCTTCTGCAAGGAGCGCCTCGGCCTCGACGCGCCGCTCGGCGCGATCGACCGCGCCAAGCTCAACGTCGCGGGCTCGTCGCTGGCCGCCGGGCACCCGTTCGCCGCGACCGGTGGCCGCATCGTCGCCACGCTGGCCAAGCTCCTCGCCGAGAAGGGCAAGGGGCGCGGCGTGATCTCGATCTGCGCCGCAGGCGGCCAGGGCGTCACCGCGATCCTCGAGCGCTGAGGGTCTCGACAGGCTCGACCAGCGGACGGCCGGCGCTCCGCCGGTCGAGCCTGTCGAGACCTCCGCGCCGTCCGCGCCGTCAGTCCTGCGGGTCGTCGGCGACAGCCATCGCCTGGGCCGCGCGGATCGTCTGGCGCTTCACGGCCTCCCACGGGACCCTGCGCACGGTGGGGACGCCCGGGGAGGCCTCGCTGACGAGCAGCTGGTTGCGTGCGAACCGCAGCGCGCCGAGCGACTGGGTGTAGAGCATGTTGGCGAGCATGTACGGGTCTTCGGCGTGGAAGTCGCCCGACTTGTTGCCGGCCTCGAGCACGTGCGCGAGCACACCGAGAGGGCCGAGCATGCCGCGTCCGAGGCGCATCATCGCGCCCTCGGAGACGCTGTCGAGCAGCTCGTTGCCCGGCTTGCTGAGGAGATCGAGCGCGCAGTCGACGAACGCCGGGTATTCGTGGCCGCGGTCGAGGAACGCGCTCGCGACCCGCTCGAGACGCTCGGCAGGCGCGGCACGGGGGTCGTCGGCCTCACGCATGACCTCCGCGATCTCGTCGAGGTAGCCGATCAGCGTGAGCGCGAACAGCTCCTCCTTGCCGGAGAAGTGGCGGTAGATGATCGCGCGGTTGATGCCGACGGCCTGGGCGATGTCCTCGATCTGGGCGTCGCGCACTCCGACCGTGTCGAAGAGGTTCCGCGTAGCGCGGATGATGTCGTCCTCACGGGCACGGCGGCGTGCGGCGGTCGCGCGGGCGCCACGCAGGGCCCTCGGCTCGCTCTCGTCGGTCTTGGCTTCTCCCACATCCGAAGTCTAGAGGGATCGCGTGCCGGGCGGGACATCGACACAAGACACCACAGTGGGTGTGTCGAGTGTCCGGGGTGCCGTGACCGCGTCGAAGTGTCAGTGGTACGACGTACGCTCGACACATGCGTTCCGTGAAGGACCTGCAGCGCCAGGTCGCGCCCTTGCACGTGGTCTCCGACTTCGAGCCGAGCGGCGACCAGCCCCGCGCCATCGCCCAGCTCACCGAGCGCGTGCAGCGCGGCGAAACCGACACGGTCCTCCTCGGCGCCACCGGCACCGGCAAGACTGCCACGGTGTCCTGGCTCGCCGAGAACCTCCAACGGCCGGTCCTCGTGATGCAGCCCAACAAGACGCTGGCGGCACAGTTCGCCAACGAGCTGCGTCACCTGTTCCCCGACAACGCCATCGAATACTTCGTCTCCTACTACGACTACTACCAGCCCGAGGCGTACGTCCCGCAGACCGACACCTACATCGAGAAGGACTCCTCGATCAACGAGGAGGTCGAGCGGCTGCGCCACTCTGCCACCTGGAACCTCCTGACCAGGCGCGACGTGATCGTCGTGGCAACGGTCTCGTGCATCTACGGCCTGGGGTCGGCCGAGGAATACATGAACCGCATGATCCACCTCCAGGTCGGCGCGGAGATGGATCGCGACAAGCTCCTCCGGACGCTCGTCACCGCCCAGTACTCCCGCAACGACCTGGCCGCGACGCGGGGGACGTTCCGGGTGCGCGGCGACACGCTCGAGATCTTCCCCGTCTACCAGGAGCTCGCGGTCCGCGTGGAGTTCTTCGGCGACGAGATCGAGCGGCTGATGACGCTGCACCCGTTGACCGGAGAGGTGCTGAGTGACGAGCGCGAGCTGTACGTGGGCGCGGCGACCCACTACACGGTCGGCCCGGAGCGGCTCGAGACGGCGGTCCGCGGCATCGAGAACGAGCTCGAGCAGCGCCTCGCCGAGCTCGAGAGCCAGGGCAAGCTCCTCGAGGCGCAGCGCCTGCGCATGCGCACCACGTACGACATGGAGATGATCCGGCAGGTCGGCACGTGCTCGGGCATCGAGAACTACTCGCTTCACATGGACGGCCGCCCGCCCGGCTCCGCACCGAACTGCCTCCTCGACTACTTCCCCGAGGACTTCCTGCTGGTCGTCGACGAGTCGCACGTGACGATCCCGCAGATCGGCGCCATGTACGAGGGCGACATGTCCCGCAAGCGCACGCTGGTCGAGCACGGATTCCGCCTGCCGAGCGCGATGGACAACCGTCCTCTCAAGTGGGAGGAGTTCCTCGACCGCATCGGCCAGACGGTCTACCTCTCGGCGACTCCCGGCCCGTACGAGATGTCCAAGGTCAAGGACGAGCACGACGTCGTCGAGCAGATCATCCGCCCGACCGGCCTGGTCGACCCCGAGGTCATCGTCAAGCCGACCAAGGGCCAGATCGACGACCTCATCGAGCAGATCCGCGGCCGGGTGGAGCGCAACGAGCGGGTGCTCGTCACGACGCTCACCAAGAAGATGGCCGAGGACCTCACCGATTACCTCCTCGAGGCCGGCATCCGCACCCGCTACCTCCACTCGGAGGTCGACACCCTGCGACGCGTCGAGCTGCTGAGCGAGCTGCGGATGGGGGAGTACGACGTCCTCGTTGGCATCAACCTCCTGCGCGAGGGTCTTGACCTGCCCGAGGTGAGCCTGGTGGCGATCCTCGACGCCGACAAGGAGGGCTTCCTGCGCTCGGGGCGGTCGCTGATCCAGACGATCGGACGCGCGGCGCGCAATGTGTCCGGTCAGGTGCTCATGTACGCCGACACGATCACGCCGTCGATGGAGCAGGCGATCGACGAGACCAACCGACGCCGCGCGATCCAGGTCGCCTACAACACCGAGCACGGCATCAACCCCACCCCGCTGCGCAAGAAGATCGCCGACATCACCGACATGCTGGCGCGCGAGGACGCCGACATCGAGCAGCTCGTCGGCTCAGGTCGGGCGCAGTCGCGCGGCAAGTCTCCGGTGCCGCTGGTGGGCTCGTCGGGCGACGGGAGCCACGTCGACCCATCCACGATGGCCGCGTCCGAGCTCGCGGAGCTGATCCAGGAGCTCAACACGCAGATGCACGCGGCCGCCGAGGAGCTGCAGTTCGAGGTCGCAGCGCGTCTGCGTGACGAGATCGGTGACCTCAAGAAGGAGCTCCGTCAGATGCAGGCCGCCGGCGCGGGGTGAGGACTCGGGGTCTCGATACGCCGGCTCGTTCTCGCCGGCTACTCGACCACCGAGGGTCGGCCTGGCCACGCGTCGGGATCCATCGCGTACACCCATCGCATCCCGGGCCACTCGGTCACCGACCAGAGCTCGCGCCGCTCGGGCCACGCGGCGATGTCCTCGCACCCCGTCGGCAGCACGCCCTTGTGCCGCCGGAAGTCGCCGGGCGCTCCGACGAGGAGGTCGCCCGCGTTGCCGCGCCCCTGGCTCGTCGTCACGTACCACCGGCCGTCGAGAGCAGTCACGCCCTGCATCCGCGCCGACTGTGCGGCGTGCAGCTCGGTCGGGACCGCGCGCCCGGACCCGTCTCGTACGGGCAGGTGCGTCGTCGGGTCGAGCGTGAAGCGCCAGAGCCGCTGGCTGCGTCCGACGCCGCCGTACTCGCCGGCCACCAGCGCGGGCGGCTCGCCTGGGGCCCCGTACGCGACGGAGAGGAACGAGTACCGCAGGCGACTGCCCTCGTCGCGGCTCCAGGCAGACAGGCGCGCGTACTCCGGCAGCACGACCTCGTACCCGAGCCGTCCGGCCACCCCGCGGCCGCGCCCGCTCAGGTCGAGGCGGAGCAGGTCGGAGATTCGGAACAGCACGATCCCGGCCCGCGTCGCCGCCACGTATAGGTACGGGCCGTACCAGGCGATCCCGCCGGCGTGGATCGGGACCGGGCGGGCCCGCACCCCCCACGGCGTCCTCACCGCGCGGACGAGCAGGACGTGCCGATATCGCCGTGCCGCGAGATCGACGAACGTGAGCCGTGAGCCCGTACGACGCGGGCGGTGGTGGGCATACCAGGTGGCGACGAGGACGTCCCGGTCCGTCGCCCCCTCCTGGGCGTCGGCGGAGGTCGTGACGCCCTGGGGATACCAGTGCTCCGTCTCGGCGTCCGTCGGCTCCCAGGCGAAGCCCTTCGTCACCGCGCTCCCGGGGACGTCGGCCTCGCGCAGCCGCAGCACCGCTCCGTCGAGGAGCGAGGGCACGTCGAGCGGCTCTCCCGCGCGCAGCAGAGCGTCCCGGGCGGCCGGTCGTGTGAGCGCTCCGCGCAGGCCTACGTGTCTCACCGTCACGGGGCTGAGCATCTCGCGTTGCGGGTCCGCGCGCACCCTCTGGCACAATGGCGCAGGGAGGGGAGTATTCCTTCGTCGACCCGTCGTCATCACGGCAGCACCAGGTGCAGCCCGGCGGGTCGAGTCGTGCCAGGCGCGCTCTACGCCGTCGCGGCGGAAGAGACCTCCGGCCTGACGAACGATCCGACCGGAGGAACCTGCCCGTATGAACGTCACACCGCTCGAATGGTGGATCACGATCGGCGTCACCGTCGCTGTGCTGCTGTTCGACGTCATCGTGATCGCCCGTCGCCCGCACGAGCCGTCGATGAAGGAGGCCGGGCTGGCGCTGACGGTATACGTCGGTCTCGCCATCGCCTTCGGTATCTGGGTGTCGAGCTTCCACGGCGGCCAGTACGGCCTCGAGTTCTTCACGGGCTGGCTCACCGAGTACAGCCTGTCGGTCGACAACCTGTTCATCTTCATCATCATCATGGCGAGCTTCAAGGTGCCTCGGGTGTACCAGCAAGAGGCCCTGATGATCGGCATCATCCTCGCGCTGATCTTCCGCGCGGTCTTCATCGTGCTGGGTGCGGCCGCGATCAACAACTTCAGCTGGGTCTTCTACATCTTCGGCCTGTTCCTCGTGTGGACCGCGTACGGGCTCGTCAAGAGCTATCGCAACCACGATGACGAAGAGGCTGGCGACAACGCGGTCGTCCGCTTCGCCGAGCGCCACTTCAGCATCACGGACGAGTTCCACGGCATGAAGATGGCGATCCGCGTCGACGGCAAGCGCTTGCTGACGCCGATGTTCTTGGTGATCCTGGCGCTGGGCAGCACCGACCTGCTGTTCGCGCTCGACTCGATCCCGGCGATCTACGGCATCACGCAGGAGGCCTACCTGGTCCTCACCGCGAACATCTTCGCGCTGATGGGCCTGCGTCAGCTCTACTTCCTGCTCGGCGGGCTGCTGCAGCGCCTGGTCTACCTGTCGCTGGGCCTCTCGGTGATCCTCGCGTTCATCGGCGTCAAGCTGGTGCTCCACGCGCTGCACACCAACGAGCTGTCGTTCATCAACGGTGGTGAGCACATCGACGTGCCGGAGGTGCCGACGCTGGCCAGCCTGGGCGTGATCGTCGTCGTCCTCGGCATCACCGCGGCTGCAAGCCTCTGGAAGACGCGCAACCAGCCGCCTCCGCAGCGTCCTGACGAGCACGAGGACATTCCTCAGGCCTGACGCGGCCGCGCTGCGCGTCCCTCGCCTCGGCGGTGAGTCCGGTCCCACCCAGAAGCATCGGGTGGGACCAGGCTCACCGCCGTCGTGCGTGAGGGCCGGGTACGGGGGCGAAGAGGGCGCGCCATCGTGGTCCGAACGAGGGTGCAGGCCCGTCATAGCCGAGCGAGACGAGCTTGCGGTGCACGAGGATGACGAAGGCACGTGGACGGGCGAAACGTGCGCTCGTGATCTGGACGTACGTGACGCCGTGGTCGCGAAACCCCTCGTACCGTCCGATGTCAACATTGAACTGGTGGACGTCCTCGGCGTGCTGGCGCCCTTCGTACTCGAGAACGAGCAGCCATCGATGGTAGAGCAGGTCGGCGCAGCCGAGGAACGTCCCCTCCACGAAGAGGTCCACGTTGACCTCAGGCGTGGGAAGTCCGGCCATGACGAGCATCGCACGGACCTTCGACTCGCGAGGCGAGCGCGAGCGCGGGTTCAGCATCGGTAGGACCTCGAGTGCGCGGTCTGCGCCGGGGCGCCAGGAGTCGCGGATCGCGAGCTCGGCGAGCTCCTCATGTGTGGCGTGACCGTGGCGGAGGAGCCAGTCGCCGGCGGCGACGAGGTCGATGAGGGGCTCCTCGGCACAGCATCCGAGGAATGCCGCGGCGGGTGTCACCCCGCTTGCGTCGAGAGGCGGCATCTCCTTCGTCCGGTGCACCATGATGCCGTCGAGTGCGACGTGATGGTCGTCCGGCACCACGAAGCAGATCGGCTCCAGAGGGAGGTCGTCGTACCCGAGCATCCGGAGGCGCGTGCCGTCGGTGGGCTGAGCGTACGAAGGCACCGCGAGCGCCGCGGCCGCAATCTGGTCGCTGTCGGTCATCGCGTGATCCGTGTGCACCCAGGTCTCGGGATGAAGGCGGCGAAAACGCTTGCCGAGGAGCAGCTTCGGCGAGAGTCCGAGCGCGACCAGCTCGTCGCGCGAGAACGGGCGGTTGGTCAGCTGAACTGGAAGCGGTGTCGGTGCGGGCATCCCGTCATCTCACGCGTCCTCGCGGGCTCCGTACATCGCCTGCGCGCGCACCTGTGGATGCCGCGGAGCCGAAGGCGTGTGTGGAGAATGCGGGCGCGGTGACTCAGGTCCCACTGTGCGGGCCTCGGTGGGACCGGACTCACCGCCGCTCCGCCGCCCGGCCGCCCTGAATGTGGTCACACCGCCACGCTTGGGCTTGATGTCTTGTTTGTGTGGGTTAGCCTGACGGAGGCCTCGCTCGTACGCCGAGTCCCGCCCAAGGGCGAGGCCTACCCCGGATGGCCGGTCACGGGGGCCGGCGAACCTTGATCTGAACGGGCGGGAGTGGGGAACCCATCTCTGGAGCCTTGGCTCCTTGGGGTGAAGCCTTGCCGCACGAACAACGCGGCAGGCCGGGCACCTTCGGCCCGAACCCGACAGCTAACCCCACAGGCGTTGTGAAGGGACAACATGTTCAACGCCCTCCGCGTCGCCCGTCGTGGCGTCGCTCTCACGCTGGCGCTCGCCGGCATGGTTCTGGGGATGCTGGTCTTCACCAGCACGCCCGCCAACGCAGCCAAGGACAAGACCTGGGAGCGCCTCGCCAAGTGCGAGTCAGGCAAGCGCTGGCGCATCAACACCGGCAACGGCTACCACGGTGGCCTCCAGTTCAGCGCGGGCACCTGGCGTGCGTACGGCGGCAAGAAGTACGCCTCGTACGCCCACAAGGCCAAGCGGCGCGAGCAGATCGCGGTCGCCGAGAAGGTCCTCAAGGGGCAGGGCTGGGGCGCATGGCCCGGCTGCTCCCGCAAGCTCGGTCTGAACAACAAGCTCAAGCGCGAGAAGTGGCAGGGGTTCGCCAGGAGCGACCGGTACGCCAGGAAGGGTGCCATCGGGCACTTCCCGCGGTGGTGGCGCAAGAAGTTCTGGTGACGCGTCGCCTGACGTGACACCCGGACCCCGGTGGGCTCTCATTCGAGCTCGCTGGGGTCCTTCACGTAGGTCTTGGCCCCGTACGCCGCGCGGTTGACGACCCACGTGATCGCCCAGAGCACGACGCCGATGCCGAGGAGCAGTCCGGCGACCTCGTACTGCTCGGCAGGACGCCCGGACAGTGGCGTCACGAGGTAGAGCGACGTCACGCCGGCGATGACCGGGAGCACGGTGGGGGTCACGAAGTGGTCGTCGTCGACCGGGTCGCGTCGCAGGACCAGCACCGTGACGTTCACGATGGTGAACACCCCCAGCAGGAGCAGGGCCGTCGTCCCGCCGAGCGTGGCGATCGCGTCGTCGCTGGCGCTGAACACGTACGTGATGAGGCCGCACGCGATCACGGTCGTGAAGAGGATCGCGACCCATGGCGTCTGGCGGCGCGCGCCTACATGGGCGAGTCCCGGCGGGAGCACGCGCTGCTTGGCCATGCCGTAGATGAGCCGACTGGCCATCAACATGTTGATCAGTGCAGTGTTGGCGACGGCGAACATCGTGATGAACGGATAGATCTCGTCGATCGGGACGTCCGGGGCGCCGCGTTCGACGACGGTGAGCAGCGGCGTCTCCGAGGCGGCGAGCTCGCCGATCGGGACGAGCGCGACGGCGGTGATGGACACGAGGACATAGATGATGCCCGTGATCGAAAGGCCCGTCAGCATGATGCGAGGGAACGTGCGGACGGGGTCCTTCGTCTCCTCGGCCATGTTGACCGCGTCCTCGAAGCCCACCATCGCGAAGAACGCCAGCGAGGTCGCCGTCGTCACTGCGAGGAAGACGTTCTTCTCGTCAGGCGTGTCGAACGCGACCACTCGGGAGAAGTCGGCGTCCCCCTGCGTCATCGCCCAGATCCCGACGAGGATGACGAGCGCCAGGCCGGTGAGCTCGATGAACGTGAGCGCCACGTTGGTGAGCACGCCGTGCGCGACACCGCGCAGGTTGATCAGCGCCAGCAGGACGATGAACGCCAGCGCGACGAGGAGGATGCCGGTCTTGTCCAAGCTCAGGTTGAACCCCTGGTCGACGCTGCGGGCGACCAGCCGCGATGCGGTCGAGGCGGACGTGATCCCCGACGACATCACGGTGAAGGCGACGAGGAAGGTCAGGAAGTGGATCCCGAACGCCTTGTGGGTGTAGAGCGCGGCACCGGCGGCCTGGGGATACTTCGTGACGAGCTCGAGGTAGGAGAAGGCCGTCAGCGTCGCGATCACGAAGGCCAGGATGAACGGCAGCCAGGCCGCGCCGCCGACCTCGGCCGCGACGTCGCCGGTGAGGGCGTAGACGCCGGTGCCGAGGATGTCTCCGACGATGAAGAGCAGGAGCAACTTGGGGGTGAGGAACCGGCGGAGCTCCGGGGCGCGGCCCTCGTCGGTGGCAGTGGCATCGGGCCTGCTATCGGTCATGACGCTCCTCGTCGTTCGGTCCTGCCCCACTCTCGTGCTCGTGGCGTATGGGTGCAATCCGGCTCGCCAATAGGGGAGGACATCGAACATGTGTTCGAGTCCCGTCGTATCCTGTGGCCGTGGGAACGAACAGGCGGTACGGCAGCGACGGGCGTGCCGTCGAGCCGCGCGACGGCGGCGCGGTCCGACACGTGTGGGTGTCGTTGAGCCGGTACGAGGCCGACGCGTACCCCGGTCTCGTCATCGAGTGGCGCCGCGAGTCCCAGGGCTGGGTCGCGCGCGTTGCGTTCGTGCCCGGCAAGCAGGGGGAGGGGACCCTGGTCGAGCAGTGGGTCGAGGCGAAGCGCCTGCGCCCTGCGGGGCCGCCACCCCCGCCGCTGGTCGAGTAGCCCTACGTCAGCTCCACGCCTGCTGCGGTGACGAGGAGCGTCTCGAGGACGGCCGACACGGCGGCGCCGGGCTCGCGCCGGGTCTGGCGGTGGCGGGCGACGACGCGGCGCGACCCGAGGCCGGGAAGTGACACGACCTCGACGCCGGTCGCGAGGTCCTGCTTGAGGGCGAGCGCGGGGACCATCGCGACGCCCTCGCCTGCAGCGACGAGCGCGTGCGCCGCCTCGAAGCTGGAGAACTCGTGCGCCGTACGGAGCCGACCGCCGAACGTCCCCGCGAGCCGTACGAGCGCGCGCGCCGCCGCCACCTGCTTCTCGGCGCCGAGCCACGTGGCGTCGGCGAGATCGGCCAGCTGCGTCGGGGTCGGGAAGGCAGCAGGGATGACGACGCGCCACGGCTCGTCGAGGAGGATGACGTCGTTCATCCCTCGAGGCGCGCCGACGGGGGAGTCCTCGTCCTGCTCGACGAGCGCGAGATCGAGCTCGCCGGCGCGCAGCAGGCGGAGCGCGTCGTCGGGCTCGTGCTCGGCGACGACGACGTCGATACCCGGAAACTCCTCGCGGACCCTGCTCAGCGACGGGCCCACGATCGCCTGGATGGACGTCTGGAACGCTCCGACCGCGACCCGTCCCGAGACTTCCTCGCCCATCGTCGCGAGCGTCTTGCGGGCCTCGACGAGCTCGGACTCGATCCGCTCGGCCGTCTCGGCGAGAACGCGACCGGCGGGAGTGAGGGTGACGCCGCGCGGACCACGTACGAGCACGTCGAGACCCTCCTCCGACTCCAGTCGTGCGATCTGCTGGGAGACCGCTGACGGTGTGACATGCAACTCATCTGCTGCCGCCAGGATGCCGCCCGTCCGATAGACGGCCAGCAAGTACGCGAGACGGCGGGGGTCGAGGGAAGGCATTTAGTAATACTAAACGCCGGATCAAGAAAGGGTCGATTGTGCTAAATGCGATCCGCACGCAGACTGAACGAGTCGCCGCCGGGGCCTCGCGGTGAGGCAGCAGGCGACACCCCTTCCCACCCAGGACGACCTCTCGGAGCCGCACATGTTCTCGTTCGCTGACTTCGTCACCGCCCTCGGGTGGTTTGGCGCCGTCGCGGGCGCTGCCGCGTACCTACTCGTCAGCCGTGGCCGGTGGAGCGCCTCCTCGGCGCGCTACCAGACGGCGAACCTCCTGGGCGCCGGCCTCATGGGGGGTGTTGCGGCGTTCAACCACGTGTGGCCCTCGGCTGCGGCGAACCTCATCTGGGTCGTCATCGGCGGCCAAGCGCTCTGGATGATCGCGGGCAAGAAGCGTGCCGATCGCGAGGAGGCCCAGCGTGCGGAGGCCGAGGCGGCGATCGCGTCGCTGCCGGCCGCTCCGCCGATGGCGCTGGCCGTGGACCGTTCGTACGACGTCTTCATGGAGGAGCGCGATCCCACCCTGCGGATGGGCACGGCCGAGCTCGCCGCGCTCACCGAGCGCGGAGTGGCTGCCGCCGCCTGACCTCCGTACGAGATTGCGTGCCCCCTCCCGGATCGCTTCGGGAGGGGGCATCGTCGATCACGGGGCGTACGAGGAGGGTGCGATGACCACGATCGTCGTCGGTGCGGGACAGGCCGGGCTCGCTGTCAGCCACGAGCTGTGCGGCGGGCGTCGACTATGTCGTCCTCGAGCGTGACCAGGTGGCGCGCGCCTGGCGCAACCGGTGGGACAGCTTCACCCTCGTCACCCCGAACTGGACGCTCCGCCTCCCCGGGGGCCGGTACGACGGCGACGAGCCCGAGGGCGGGACGAGATCGTGGCCTTCCTCCAGGACTACGCCGACCTCGACGTGGACTCGGTCGTCCTCTGTACGGGCGCCTACCCGCGCCCGTACGTCCCCCGCGGCTGGTCCTGCTCGCCAACGTGCAGGCGACCGGCGCCGGTGGCGGCCACGACCTGCACTACCGCGTGCTCCAGGAGCGAGGTGTCACGCTCACCGGACACCTGCTCGGCGTCATCGACGGGACGGTCAGCTTCGCCGACGACCTCGCGGCGTCGGTCGCATTCGGCGATGCGCACCTCGCCGACGCCCGACGTGTCCTGCACGAGCGGCTCGGCGCCGACGCGCCGGACCTCCCTGAGCCGGCGCCTTTCGTCACGGAACCGCTGCTCGAGATGCCGGTCTCGGCGATCGACGCCGTCCTCGTCACGACCGGCTTCCGGCCGGACCGCGCGCTGGGTGCACTTCCCGGTGTTCGACCCGTACGGGTTCCCTGTGACCGCAGACGACCTCACGACCGGGGTTCCCGGCCTCTTCTTCTGCGGGGTGCACTTCCTGCGCAACCGCCGCTCGTCCCTGCTGTGGGGCGTGGGCGACGACGCTCACCTTGTCGCCCACGCGCTCGCCGGCGACCAGGCGGCCGCCTGACGGACGGACTCGGCTGGCGTGGCACGGTCGACCTGACCGGAGTTCACCGGTGCGGAGGTGACGGCTGCCACTTACCAGCCGCGCTCGCGCCACTGCGCGAGGTGAGGGCGCTCCTGGCCGAGCGTGGAGTCGTCGCCGTGGCCGGGATAGAACCACGTCTCGTCGGGCAGCCGGTCGAAGATCTTGCGCTCCACGTCGTCGATCAGCGAGGCGAAGTCGTCGCGCGACCAGGTCTTGCCGACCCCGCCGGGGAACAGCGAGTCTCCGGTGAACAGGTGCGGCATGCCCTCCGGGTCGTCGTACAGCAGCGCGATCGACCCCGGCGTGTGGCCGACGAGACGGATGACGCGCAGGCGGGAGCGTCCGACGGTGATCTCCTCGCCGTCGGTCACCACGGCGTCGATCGGCACCCCGATCGCCTCGGCGTCCTCGGCTCCCGCGATCGTCCGCGCCCCCGTCGCCTCGACCACGGCGGCGAGTGCCTGCCAGTGGTCGCCATGACGGTGGGTGGTCACGACGGAGGTGAGGCCGGACTCTCCGACGACCTCGATGAGCGTGCCGGCGTCGTTCGCCGCGTCGATGAGCACCTGATCGTCGGTGTGCCGGCAGCGCAGGACGTACGCGTTGTTGCTCATCGGCCCGACCGCCACCTTGGTGACGATGAGGTCCGCGAGCTCGCGGACGTCGGGCGTCCCTCCGACGGTGACCTTGCCGGTGTACGTCATCGTGAGCTCCTGTTCGTACGGTCTCAGCGCCAGGCGTCGAGGTCGGGCAGGTCGCCGGTGGTGGCCAGCGAGGGCCCGGTGACGCTTCGGGTCACCCAGGCCAGCAGGTCGGCCTGCGTCCCCGACACCGTACGGCCGCCGCCGTCGCCGACGCCGAGCCCGGAGTCGACGGCGCGCAGCGCGAGGGGCTCTCCGGCACGCTCAGACAGGTCGCGGGCGGCGTCGTGCATCGCGAGCGAGACCCAGCCCGGCGGCCACCGGTCGGGCGTGTAGCCGAGGTCGAGGTCGTAGTGGTGCAGGACGACCTCGGTCGCGCGCATCATCGGCACCCACGACCCGGCGACCTGTCGGCCACCTCGGGCGGTGACGGTCGCCGACCATGCTGCCTCCGGGAGCGCGCGTGCCTCGACGATCCAGCCGATGGACGTCTCTGTGAGGTCGTCGAGCAGTACGTCGGCGCTGCGGCCCGCGCCTGCCTCGATGTCGTCGGCGCGCTGCTCGGCCGAGGCGTACATCGGGATCGCCTCACCCGTCCGTGCCGACGTCAGCAGCCGTACGAGGGCGTCGGCGTTGCGGGCGAGGTGGGTGACCACGTGCCCGCGGCTCCAGCCGGGCAGCAGGCTCGGCGCCCGCATGTCGGCGTCGTCGAGCCCGTCGAGGTCGACAAGGAGCTCGCGCGTACGGGAGTCGACCAGGTCGATCACGTCGTTCGGGGTCGCCATGGTCCCACCTTGCCAGGTCTTGACCTGCGTTCCTGTCAGGACCCCTCGCTACGATGGAGAAGGTGGGTCGAGCCCTGCTCGGGCAGCGATCCGCGCCCTGATGTCCCCACCGGCGCGACCCCCAGGAAGGCTGAACACGTGGCAGATCGACTGCTCATCCGCGGCGCTCGCGAGCACAACCTGAAGGACATCTCCCTTGATCTCCCACGGGACGCGATGATCGTCTTCACGGGTCTATCGGGCTCCGGGAAGTCTTCGCTCGCGTTCGACACGATCTTCGCGGAGGGGCAGCGCCGCTACGTCGAGAGCCTGTCGGCGTACGCGCGCCAGTTCCTGGGGCAGATGGACAAGCCTGACGTCGACTTCATCGAGGGCCTGTCGCCGGCGGTCTCGATCGACCAGAAGTCGACCTCGCGCAACCCGCGCTCGACGGTCGGCACGATCACCGAGGTCTACGACTACCTCCGCCTGCTCTACGCGCGCATCGGCCATCCACACTGCCCCGTGTGCGGCGAGGCCATCACCAAGCAGACCCCGCAGCAGATCGTCGACCGCATCATGGAGCTCGGCGAGGGCACGCGCTTCCAGGTGCTCGCGCCCGTGATCCGTGGCCGCAAGGGCGAATACCTCGACCTGTTCCGCCAGCTGCAGTCCCAGGGCTACAGCCGCGTCCGCGTCGACGGCGAGACCCACAGTCTCGCCGACGAGCCCCCCACGCTCGCCAAGCAGAAGAAGCACCACATCGAGGTCGTCGTCGACCGGCTCGCGGTCAAGCCGTCGGCCCAGCAGCGCATCACCGACTCGGTCGAGACCGCGCTCAACCTCGCCGACGGGCTGGTGCTCCTCGACTTCGTCGACCTGCCAGAGGACGACCCGCACCGCATCCGCCGGTTCTCCGAGAAGCTCGCCTGCCCCAACGACCACCCGCTGGCGGTCGACGAGCTCGAGCCGCGCTCGTTCTCGTTCAACGCCCCGTTCGGCGCATGCCCCGAGTGCTCCGGTCTCGGCACCCGGATGGAGGTCGACCCCGAGCTGGTGGTCCCCGACCCGTCCCTGTCGCTCGACGACGGGGCGATCGCGCCGTGGGCGGCCGCCCACGTCGCCGACTACTTCGGTCGCCTGATTGACGCCCTGGCCGAGGAGCTCGACTTCACGACCGCGACGCCGTTCGAGGACCTGCCCTCCGAGGCGCGCAAGGCTCTGCTCGAGGGCCACCCGACGCAGGTGCATGTCCACTACCGCAACCGGTACGGACGTGAGCGCTCTTACTGGAGCTCGTTCGAGGGCGTCATCCCGTACGTCGTGCGCCGGCACGCCGAGGCAGAGTCCGACACGACACGCGAGCGCTTCGAGGACTACATGCGCGAGGTGCCGTGCCCGACCTGCGGCGGCACGCGCCTCAAGCCCGTGATCCTCGGCGTGACGGTCACCTCGGCCACCCACGGCGAGAAGAACATCGCCGAGGTGTCCGCGCTGTCCATCGAGGAGGCCGCCCGCTACCTCAGCGACCTCGAGATGTCCGAGCGCGAGAGCCAGATCGGCCAACACGTCCTCAAGGAGATCCACGAACGGCTGCGGTTCCTGCTCGACGTCGGCCTCGACTACCTCAGCCTCGACCGCGCGGCGGGGTCGCTGTCCGGCGGCGAGGCCCAGCGGATCCGGCTGGCGACGCAGATCGGCGCCGGCCTCGTCGGCGTGCTCTACGTCCTCGACGAGCCGTCGATCGGGCTCCACCAGCGCGACAACCACCGCCTCATCGAGACCCTGGTGCGGCTGCGCGACCTCGGCAACACCCTCATCGTCGTCGAGCACGACGAGGACACGATCCGGGCGTCCGACTGGGCCGTCGACATCGGTCCCGGCGCCGGCGAGCACGGCGGGCAGGTCATCGTGTCCGGCCCGGTGGAGGAGCTGTTCGCGTCGGAGGACTCAATCACCGGCGCCTACCTGTCCGGCCGCAGGGAGATCTCGGTCCCGGCGGAGCGGCGCCCACGCCGAGAGGGCCACGAGCTCGTGGTGCGCGGCGCGCGCGAGCACAACCTCAAGGGCATCGACGTGGCGTTCCCGCTCGGCCAGATGGTCGCCGTGACGGGTGTCTCCGGCTCGGGCAAGTCGACGCTGGTCAACGACATCCTCTACACGTCGCTCGCCCGGACCATCCACAACGCCCGCACCCTGCCGGGCCGCCACAAGGACATCACCGGCGTCGAGCTGGTCGACAAGATCATCCACGTCGACCAGTCGCCGATCGGCCGCACGCCGCGCTCCAACCCGGCCACCTACACGGGCGTCTGGGACCACGTCCGCAAGCTGTTCGCCGCGACGCCCGAGGCCAAGGTCCGCGGCTACCTGCAGGGCCGCTTCTCGTTCAACGTCAAGGGCGGGCGCTGCGAGGCGTGCTCGGGCGACGGCACGATCAAGATCGAGATGAACTTCCTCCCGGACGTCTACGTCCCGTGCGAGGTGTGCCACGGCGCTCGCTACAACCGCGAGACGCTCGAGGTGCACTACAAGGGCAAGACGGTCGCCGAGGTCCTCGACATGCCGATCGAGGAGGCGCTGGAGTTCTTCGAGGCGATCCCGGCGATCTCGCGCCACCTGCGCACGCTCGTCGACGTCGGGCTCGGCTACGTCCGTCTCGGCCAGCCTGCCCCGACACTGTCCGGCGGCGAGGCGCAGCGGGTCAAGCTCGCTGCCGAGCTCCAGAAGCGTCAGACCGGCCGCACGCTGTACGTCCTCGACGAGCCGACCACGGGTCTGCACTTCGAGGACATCCGCAAGCTGCTCGGCGTGCTGGGTCGTCTCGTCGACCAGGGCAACTCGGTCATCGTCATCGAGCACAACCTCGACGTCATCAAGACCGCCGACTGGCTGATCGACATGGGGCCTGAGGGCGGCAACCGCGGCGGCATGCTGGTCGCTGCCGGCACGCCCGAGGAGATCGCGGCCCATCCCGACAGCTACACCGGCCACTTCCTCAAGCCGCTCCTCGAGGGGCGCGAGGCCAAGCAGCCGACCCTGCAGCCGGCGCTCGACCTCGCACCGGTCGGCCGTACCCGCAAGGGCTCCGGTCGTACGGCCTCCGCCAAGGCGGCGCGGGCCTCCGCACGCGAGGCGGAGAAGCCCACACCGGCGAAGAAGACGCCGGCCAAGAAGGCCGCAGCGAAAAAGTCCGCTGCGAAGCAGGTGCCGGCCAAGAAGGCTGCTGCGAAGAAGGCAGCAGCCAAGAAGGCATGACGCGTCGGCGGGGGTGCGCCCGTCGGACCCGTCACGCGAAGTTGCGGGCACCTCTCGCCTGTGGGGATCGTTGAACGTTCCACCGACTGCACCACCACACTGCACGCCAACGAGAGGCCAGGCATGACCGACGCTCCGGACAGGGCCAGCACCGTGAAGCGCCGTACCGTCATCCAAGGAGTAGGACTTGTGGGCGGCACCGTCGCCGCCGGTGGGCTCCTCGCCGCATGCGGTGGCGGGGGAGACGGAGGGGGCTCCGACACAGCGACGAGCGCCCCGCCGCAGAGCGACGCGATCACTCCGAGCGCAGAAGCGACGACCGACGGCGGTGCGCCCGCGACCGGCACCGAGCTCGGCTCGACCTCCGACGTCCCCGTCGGCGGCGGACGCGTGTACGAGAGCGAGAAGGTCCTCGTCGCGCAGCCGACCGAGGGCGAGTTCAAGGCGTTCTCGTCGGTCTGCACCCACCAGGGGTGTGCCGTGAGCATGATCGAGGGCACGACGATGACCTGCCCGTGCCACGGCAGCGAGTTCTCGACCGACGGCGGCAAGGTCCTGCAGGGACCGGCGACCAAGGCGCTGCCCGGGCGCGAGGTCCGCGTCGAGGGCGACGCGATCTTCCTCGTCTGAGGCGTCAGCGGCACGCGGGCGGTCGTCACGGCAATGCCCCGCGTGCCGGTCGGCGCCGCTGTCAGCGTCCCCTCGTAGGCTGGGTCACGTGGCAGATCCAGCGACATACCGCCCGGCGCCGGGCTCCATCCCTGATGCTCCAGGCGTCTACCGGTTCCGCGACGTACAGCGTCAGGTGATCTACGTCGGCAAGGCCAAGTCACTGCGTTCGCGGCTCTCGTCCTACTTCCAGGACATCGCCGGACTCCACCCTCGCACCCAGCAGATGGTGACGACCGCTGCGAGCGTCGAGTGGACGGTCGTCTCCAACGAGGTCGAGGCGCTCCAGCTGGAGTACACCTGGATCAAGGAGTACGACCCGCGGTTCAACGTGAAGTACCGCGACGACAAGTCCTACCCGTGGCTCGCGGTGACCCTCAACGAGGAGTTCCCGCGGGTGACTGTCGGCCGTGGACCCAAGCGCAAGGGCGTCCGCTACTTCGGCCCCTACAGCCACGCCTGGGCGATCCGCGAGACCGTCGACCTCCTGCTCCGGGTGTTCCCGATGCGCTCGTGCAGCAACGGCGTCTTCAAGCGCTCGGCGCAGATCGGGCGGCCGTGCCTGCTCGGCTACATCGGCAAGTGCGCCGCCCCTTGCGTGGGTCGGGTCAGCCCCGAGGAGCACCGCGAGATCGTCGACGACTTCTGCTCGTTCCTCGCCGGCAACACCTCGACCTACATCAGGCGCCTCGAGCGCGACATGAAGGCGGCGGCCAGCGAGCAGGAGTACGAGCGCGCGGCA
Organism: Mumia sp. ZJ1417; assembly: GCF_014127285.1. Classification (GTDB taxonomy): domain Bacteria; phylum Actinomycetota; class Actinomycetes; order Propionibacteriales; family Nocardioidaceae; genus Mumia. Next base: position 2,249,123 of record NZ_CP059901.1, on the reverse strand, counting down.
CGCCTGCGCGACGACATCGACGCGCTGCGCAAGGCCCTCGACAAGAACGCGGTCGTTCTCGGCGACGGCACCGACGCCGATGTCATCGCGCTCGCTGACGACCCGCTCGAGGTCGGCGTCCAGATCTTCTCCGTACGAGGCGGCCGTATCCGCGGTCAGCGCGGCTGGGTCGCCGACAAGACCGACGACGCCGGGACGGGCGAGATGGTCGAGCGGGCCATGATGAAGCTGTATGACGGCGAGCCCGCCGACGCGATCCCGCGCGAGGTCCTCGTGCCGGCGCTCCCCGACGACGCCGACGCGGTTGCCGACTGGCTCACCCAGCAGCGGGGGAGCAAGGTGGCGATCCGCGTCCCGCAGCGCGGCGACAAGCGTGCCCTCATGGAGACCGTCGAGCGCAACGCCAAGCAGGCGCTCGTCCTCCACAAGACCAAGCGTGCGAGCGACCTGACGACCCGCACCCGCGCGCTCGAGGAGCTCCAGGTGGCGCTCGGGCTGCCGGAGGCGCCGCTGCGCATCGAGTGCTACGACGTCTCCAACCTCCAGGGCACCGAGGTCGTCGCGTCGATGGTCGTGTTCGAGGACGGCCTCCCGCGCAAGTCCGAGTACAGGCGCTTCGTCATCCGCGGCGTCGAGGGCCAGAACGACGTCGCGTCCATGCACGAAACGATCACGCGCCGCTTCCGCCGCTACCTCGACGAGCGGGCCGCGCTCGCCGCGCCCGAGATCGGCGTCGAGGACCCGGCCGAGGCCGAGGGCCCGCAGCTGGTCGACCCGGACACCGGCAAGCCGCGCAAGTTCGCGTACGCCCCCGGTCTGGTGGTCGTCGACGGCGGCCCGCCGCAGGTCGCGGCCGCGCACGACGCGATGCGCGCGCTCGGTGTCGACGACATCCCGCTGTGCGGCCTGGCCAAGCGCCTCGAGGAGGTCTGGATCCCTGACGAGGAGGATCCGGTGATCCTCCCGCGCACGAGCGAGGGCCTCTACCTCCTCCAGCGCGTACGAGACGAAGCCCACCGTTTCGCGATCTCCCACCACCGCGGTCGCCGATCCCGCACCATGGTCGAGAGCGCTCTGGACGACGTGCCTGGGCTGGGGGAGGTGCGCCGCAAGGCGTTGCTCCGCAGGTTCGGCTCGCTCAAGAAGCTGCGGGCCGCGACAGTGGACGAGATCGCTGCCGTGCCGGGCTTCGGACCACGTACGGCGACCGCGGTCGCTGAGGCTCTCGCGGGAGACAGGTCGACGCCGTCGGCTCCCTCGATCAACATGACGACCGGCGAGATCCTCGAGGAGGGATCGTGAGCAGCTCGGGTGTAGAAGAGCTCGTCCTCGTGACGGGCATGACTGGTGCCGGCCGCAGCACCGTCGCCAAAGTTCTGGAGGACCTCGGGTTCTTCGTCGTCGACAACCTGCCACCCCAGCTCCTGGGTGACACGGTCGAGCTCTTCGGCCAGAACCACGTCGCCACCAAGCTCGGCGTCGTGGTCGATGCGCGCTCGCGCCAGTTCTTCTCCGCACTGTCGGGTGCTCTTGAGCGCATGCGCAAGGAGGGTCTGCGCTCGACGGTGATCTTCGTGGAGGCGTCCGACGAGGTGCTCGTACGCCGTCAGGAGGCCGCCCGCAGGCCCCACCCGCTCCGTACGGAGGGCCGGCTCCTCGACGGGTTCCGGGTCGAGCGCGAGATGCTCCGCGAGCTGCGTGCGGAGGCCGACCTCGTCATCGACACGACCCGCCTCAACGTCCACCAGCTGTCGGCGCGAGTCTCTACGGCGTTCGAGAGCCCCGACGAGCACCCGCTGCGCGCGACGATCGTCTCGTTCGGGTTCAAGTACGGCATCCCCGTCGACTCCGACATGGTCGCCGACATGCGCTTCTTGCCCAACCCGTACTGGGACGAGGAGCTTCGTCTGCTGAGCGGGCTCGACACCGAGGTGAGCGAGTTCGTCCTCAGCCAGCCCGACGCACTCCCGTTCCTCGACCAGTACGAGGCGCTCCTGACGACGCTGACGGACGGGTTCGTCCGCGAGAACAAGCGCTTTCTGTCGCTCGCGATCGGGTGCACCGGTGGTCGGCACCGCAGTGTCGCGATGGCCGAGGCGCTGGGGGAGCGGCTTCGCGCCCACGACGTCCGTACCCTCGTGATCCACCGCGACCTGGGGCGCGAGTGACCGCCGCGACCCGACGCCGTGGTCCCGCGCACTCACCGGTCGCCCAGCGCAAGGTCGTCGCGATGGGTGGCGGGCACGGACTGGCGGCGAGCCTGTCGGCACTGCGCTATCTTCCGGCGGCGATCACCGCGATCGTGACGGTCGCCGACAACGGCGGGTCCTCCGGGCGCCTTCGCGAGGAGCTCGGCGTCCTGCCGCCGGGCGATCTAAGGCAGGCGCTGGCCGCCCTGTGCGGCGAGGACGAGTGGGGACGGACGTGGGCACAGGTCCTCCAGCACCGCTTCGAGTCGCCAGGGGAGCTCGACGGCCACGCACTCGGCAACCTCCTCATCGTGGGCCTGTGGGAGCTGCTCGGTGATCACGTCCACGGGCTCGACCTGATCGGGCAGCTGCTCGGTGCACGCGGACGCGTGCTCCCGATGAGCTCGTTGCCGCTCGACATCGCGGCGTCGGTCCGCCAGCCCGACGGCTCGGTCGGGGAGGTCCGCGGGCAGGCAGCGGTCGCGACGACCGCCGGTGAGGTCCTCAGCGTCTGGCTCGACCCCTCCGACCCGCCCGCCTCGCCGCCGGCGCTGACCGCCGTACGAGAGGCCGAGTGGGTTGTCGTCGGGCCAGGGTCGTGGTTCACGAGCGTGATCCCCAACCTCCTCGTCCCCGAGCTCTCCCTCGCGCTGCATGAGACCTCGGCCCGCCGGATGGTCGTCCTCAACCTCGCGCCGCAGCCTGGCGAGACCGAGGGCTTCTCGCCCGAGCGCCACCTCGAGGTGCTGGGCGAGCACGCGCCCGACCTGACCATCGACGTGGTCCTCGCCGACCGGGCCGCGGTCACCGACGAGGACCATCTGCGTGCGGCGGCGGCCGAACTCGGTGGCGAGCTCGTGCTCGACAACCTCGCGCTTGGCGACGGCAGCCCGCGTCACGATCCGCTGCGCCTCGCAGCCGCCTACGAGCGCGTCATGCATGCGTGTCCGTGACGCGGGCGGAGGGTCCGTACGAGAGCCACGCCACGTCGGGGGCGCGCGTACAGTGGCGCAGGGGTATCTACGTAGCCGGGGGGCCGGCGAGGAAGACACGAGGAGTGGGCGCATGGCGATGACCGCGCAGGTGAAGTCGGAGCTGTCGAGCACGGCGGTCACCAAAGCGTGCTGCCGCAAGGCGGAGGTGTCGTCGCTGCTGAGGTTCGGCGGTGGTCTGCACCTCGTCGGCGGCGCGATCGTCGTCGAAGCGGAGGTCGACACCGGCGCCGCCGCGCGGAGGCTGCGCAACGACATCGCCGACGTGTACGGCCACGCGAGCGAGGTGCAGGTCCTGCAGGGCAACGGCATCCGCAAGGGAACCCGCTGGGTGGTGCGCGTCGTCCGCGAGGGTGCCGCGCTGGCACGCCAGACAGGACTCCTCGACGGCGCCAACCGACCGATCCGCGGACTGCCGCCGCAGGTTGTCTCCGGGGCGACCTGCGACGCGGTCGCGGCCTGGCGCGGGGCGTTCCTGGCGCGGGGGTCCCTGACAGAGCCGGGTCGCTCGTCCGCGCTCGAGGTGACGTGTCCCGGGCCGGAGGCGGCGCTGGCGCTGGTCGGAGCCGCGCGCCGGCTCGGCATCCAGGGCAAGGCCCGCGAGGTGCGGGGGGTCGACCGCGTGGTCATCCGCGACGGCGAGGCCATCGGCGCGCTGCTCACCCGCCTTGGCGCCCACGAGTCGCTGCTCGCGTGGGAGGAGCGGCGCATGCGTCGCGAGGTCCGGGCGACGGCCAACCGCCTCGCCAACTTCGACGACGCCAACCTCCGGCGCTCGGCGCGTGCCGCAGTGGCTGCGGGCGCACGCGTGCAGAGGGCCCTGGAGATCCTCGCCGACGAGGTCCCGGAGCACCTCCAGACGGCCGGCCGGTTGCGCGTCGAGCACAAGCAGGCGAGCCTGGAGGAGCTGGGCCAGCTCCATGACCCGGCCTTGACGAAGGACGCGATCGCGGGCCGCATCCGCCGCCTGCTGGCCATGGCCGACAAGCGCGCGAGCGACCTGGGGATCCCCGACACGGAGGCCAGCCTGACCGACGAGATGCTGGCCGACGGAGCCTGATCTCGGGCCCGGAGTCCGTGTGAGGGGACGTCGGGGCACCGCGATAGGCTCGTGGTGATCGTCAAGACCGATGAGTGATCCTCGAAGGAGAGCGTCGTGACCGTGCGCGTAGGTATCAATGGATTCGGCCGGATCGGCCGCAACTTCTACCGGGCGGCGTTGGCCTCTGGCGCTGATTTCGAGGTCGTCGCGGTGAATGACCTGACCGACAACAAGACCCTCGCGACCCTCCTCAAGTACGACTCGATCCTGGGCCGGCTGCCCGAGGACGTCTCGTACGACGAGACGTCCATCACGGTCGGTGGCCGCAGCATCAAGGCGTTCGAGGAGCGCGACCCGTCGGCGTTGCCGTGGGGCGATCTCGGCGTCGACATCGTCATCGAATCGACCGGCTTCTTCACCGACGCGACCAAGGCCAAGGCCCACCTTGACGCCGGCGCCAAGAAGGTCCTGATCTCGGCACCCGCCAAGAACGAGGACCTGACGGTCGTCATGGGTGTCAACGAGAACCTGTACGACCCGGCGAAGCACCAGATCATCTCCAACGCCTCGTGCACCACCAACTGCCTCGCGCCGATGGCGAAGGCGCTCAACGACGGGCTCGGCATCGAGCGTGGCCTGATGACGACGATCCACGCCTACACCCAGGATCAGAACCTTCAGGACGGTCCCCACAAGGACCTGCGCCGCGCGCGTGCCGCCGCCCTCAACATCGTCCCGACCTCGACGGGTGCCGCCAAGGCCGTGAGCCTCGTGCTCCCCGAGCTCAAGGGCAAGCTCGACGGCTACGCGCTGCGCGTGCCCGTGCCCACCGGCTCGGCGACCGACCTCACCTTCACCGCTGCGCGCGAGACGACGGTCGAGGAGGTCAACGAGATCGTCAAGGCGGCGGCCGAGGGCCCGCTCAAGGGCTACCTCGTCTACACCGAGGACCCGATCGTCTCCACCGACATCGTGACCGACCCGGCGTCGTGCATCTTCGACTCGGGCCTCACCAAGGTCATCGGTGACCAGGTGAAGGTCGTCGGCTGGTACGACAACGAGTGGGGCTACTCCAACCGCCTCGTCGACCTGACGTCGTTCGTCGGCGCGTCGCTCTGACGCGACCGGCCGAACCGACCCACCCCGTACGGAGTCTGGGAGCCACGTGAAGACCATCGACGACCTCGGCGACCTGCGCGGCAAGCGCGTGCTCGTCCGCAGCGACCTCAATGTGCCGCTCGACGGCACCACCATCACCGATGACGGGCGCGTCCGCGCCAGCGTGCCGACGATCCTGCGGCTTGCCGACGCCGGTGCCAAGGTCGTCGTCTTAGCTCACCTCGGCCGTCCCAAGGGCTCGCCCGATCCCGCCTACTCGCTGGGGCCGGTGGCTGCCCGGCTGGCCGAGCTCCTCGGCCAGGACGTGGCGTTCGCGACCGGCACCGTCGGCCCGTCCGCCCACGAGGTCGTCTCCGGTCTCGCTGACGGGCAGGTCGCCGTCCTCGAGAACGTCCGCTTCAACCCGGGCGAGACGAGCAAGGATGACGCCGAGCGTGGCACGTTCGCTGATCAGCTCGCCGAGCTGGGCGACGCGTTCGTCTCCGACGGCTTCGGCGTCGTCCACCGCAAGCAGGCGAGCGTGTACGACATCGCGACGCGGCTGCCCGCGGCAGCCGGCGGGCTAGTGCTGACCGAGGTCGAGGTGCTCCGTCAGCTCACCGAGGATCCCGCACGCCCGTACGCGGTCGTGCTCGGCGGGTCGAAGGTCTCCGACAAGCTCGGCGTCATCGACAACCTCCTCGAGAAGGCCGACGCGCTGCTCATCGGCGGCGGGATGGTGTTCACCTTCCTCGCCGCGAAGGGGGACGAGGTCGGCACGTCGCTGCTCGAGGCGGATCAGATCGACAGGGTCCAGGGCTACCTCGCCCGCGCCGCCGAGAAGGGTGTCGAGATCCTCCTTCCGACTGACGTGGTCGTCGCGCCGGAGTTCTCCGCCGACGCCCCGCCGACGATCGTCGCCGCGGACGGGATCCCGGCCGACCAGATGGGGCTCGACATCGGCCCCGAGTCGGCGGAGGCGTTCGCGCGGCTGATCGAGGGTTCGCGCACCGTCTTCTGGAACGGTCCGATGGGCGTGTTCGAGTTCCCCGCGTACGCGGCTGGCACCAAGGCTGTCGCGCAAGCGCTCACCGCGGTCGACGGCCTGTCGGTCGTCGGCGGCGGCGACTCGGCGGCGGCAGTGCGCCGGCTCGGTTTCGACGATTCACAGTTCGGGCACATCTCGACCGGCGGCGGCGCCTCTCTCGAGTTCCTCGAGGGCAAGACGCTCCCCGGCCTGCAGGTCCTGGAGGGCTGACAACAATGGCGCAGACGCGCACCCCGCTGATCGCGGGCAACTGGAAGATGAACCTCAACCACCAGGAGGCCGTTGTCCTGGTGCAGAAGCTTGCCTGGGTTCTCCAGGACAAGAAGCACGACTTCGACAAGGCCGAGGTGACGGTGGTTCCGCCGTTCACCGACCTGCGGAGCGTCCAGACGATCGTGGACGGCGACCGGATGAAGATCCGCTACGGCGCCCAGGACGTCTCGGTCCACGACGCCGGCGCCTACACGGGCGAGATCTCGGCGGCGATGCTGGCCAAGCTCGGCTGCTCGTACGTGGTCGTCGGCCACTCCGAGCGCCGCGAGTATCACGGTGAGACCGACACGCTGGTCGCGACGAAGGCGCTCAAGACGCTGCAGGCCGGCATGACGCCGATCGTGTGCGTCGGTGAGGGCCTGGAGGTCCGCAAGGAGGGCACGCAGGTCGACTACTGCACCCAGCAGCTCGAGGGCTCACTCGCGGGTCTGTCGCCCGACCAGGTGGCGGAGTCGGTCATCGCGTACGAGCCCGTCTGGGCCATCGGCACCGGCGAGGTGGCGACCCCCGACGACGCCCAGGAGGTGTGTCTGGCGCTGCGCGAGCAGGTTGCCAAGACGTGGTCCTCCCAGGCTGCGGACCGGGTGCGTATCCTGTACGGAGGATCGGTCAAGGCAGCGAATGCTCCCGCGATCATGGCGCAGTCCGACGTGGACGGTGCCCTGGTGGGAGGCGCGAGCCTCCAGGCGGACGAGTTTGCCGCCATCTGCCGGTTCTATGCTCTCCCCGACCTGTCGGGCGTGGCATGAGCCACGACCGATCCCGTACGACTCGTAAGGACGATCCGTCGTGATCCTCACCTTCTCGATCCTGCTCGTCTTGTCGAGCGTGCTGCTCATCGTTCTCGTGCTGATGCACAAGGGCCGTGGTGGCGGTCTCTCCGACATGTTCGGCGGCGGTGTATCGAGCAGCCTTGGTGGCTCGTCCGTCGCAGAGCGCAACCTCGATCGCATCACGGTCGGCACGGCCGTCGTGTGGGCGATCAGCGTCGTCGCGCTCGGCTTGCTCTACCGGTTCAGCTAGCCGGTTCATTTTCTTTAGCGCTGCACCTCGACCCGAGGTGCAGCGCCGTTTACACTCACTATCGACCCGGCGTCAGCCGGTGGCGATGACTTGTGACGAGGGGCGAGGAGTCCACAGGTGTCAGGTGGTGCCATTCGAGGAAGCCGGGTCGGGTCGGGCCCGATGGGCGAGGCCGAGCGGGGTGATGCTGCTCCACGGCGAGCCATCTCCTACTTCTGCTCCAACGCACACACGACCGTGCTCAGCTTCGCGCTCGAGGCCGATGTGCCCGAGTCGTGGGACTGCCCGCGCTGCGGGCTCCCAGCGAGCCAGGACCACGAGAATCCGCCGACGGCTCCCAAGATCGAGCCGTACAAGACGCACCTCGCTTATGTGAAAGAGCGTCGCAGCGACGACGAGGCCGAGCAGATCCTCTCTGAGGCGCTCGAGACCTTGCGGGCGCGACGAGCCCGCGGCGACGTCATCTACTGACACGCGCCTCCTGCACCCGCGGTCCCGAGGTGGGGCCGCGGGTCAGTGCTTTCACTCCCGCGAAGAACCGAGCGGTCAGCGCAGCGCGTCGGGAACGGCTGACGCTGCGCCTTCGTCGAGCATCCACATCGTCTGCTCGGTGCCCCGTACGCCGGCGGCGGGGGTGGTCTCGACCGGATCGCCTGCGAGGGCTCGGGCGACCGCGTCGGCCTTGCCGGCGCCCGACACCAGGAACCACACCTCGCGGCCCCGGTTGAGGGCGGCGAAGGTGAGGCTCACCCGCGCCGGCGGAGGCTTCGGTGAAGAGGGCTCGGCGATGGTGTCGCGGTCGTTGACGGTGAGTGTGGGCTTGCCCGGGAACAGCGAGGCGACGTGGCCGTCCGGGCCGACGCCGAGCATGACCACGTCGAAGACCCGACCCCGGACGACATCGGCGTAGGAGTCGGCCGCCTCGTCGAGAGTCAGAGTTCCGTCGTCGGCGGGCATCGCGTGGACGCGCGACTCGTCGACATCGAGATGGTCGAGGAGCGCGCGCCGCACCTGCCGCTCGTTGCGGTCGTCGCTGCCTGGAGCCACGAAGCGCTCGTCTCCCCAAAAGAACTCGACTCGCGACCAGTCGACTCGTCCGTCCTCGGCACGCGCCGCGACCGTACGGTGGATCTTGTCGGCGATCGTGCCACCGGTGAGCACGACGCTGGGGACGCGCCCCTGGGCCTGCAGGGCGGCAAGCGTGGAGACGAGCTGGTCGGCGACGCTGCGTGCGAGCTGGTCGGGGTCGCGATCGACTATGACCTCAGGGTCGTCGTCCACGTCAGGCCTCTGCCTTCTTGGTTGTGCGCTTCGCGGCTGGCTTCTTGGCGGCCGCGGTGCTCTTCGCCGCCGCAGCGGTCTTGGGCGCCGCCTTCTTGGCGGGGACGCGCTTCGGGGTCCTCTTCACATCCTTCGCGGGCCCGCCGTCGAGGGTCGGCTTGGTCCGTCCCGAGGTCTTGGACCGGCCGGACGAGCTGCGGTCCTCGCGGCGCAGAAGACGCTGGACCGTCTCGGCGTACACGTCGTCCTCGTCGAGCCGCCGGAGGTCCTCAGCGAGGAGCTCGGCGGTCGTACGGCGCTTGAGGGCGACCGAGCGCTCAGCCTCGCCCGGGACGAGGAACCGACCGTTGCGTCCGTCGTGGCGGATCACCGCGACATCCCCGATCGTCGAGTGCAGCCGGACCTCGGTGAGGCCGGGCCCGCGGGAGACGGCGTGGTGAACCGGCACCTTCAGGCGCGCCTCGATCCACGCGACGAGCAGGTCGGCGCTCGGGTTGCCGCGCTCGGCGACGACGGTCGCGCCGCTGACGATCAGCTCGACCTGGTCGAGCGCGGCGGCGAGAAGGGCGCGCCACGGCGTGAGACGTGTCCAGGCGAGGTCGGTGTCGCCGGGGTGGTACGAGCGCGCGACCCGGAGAAGAGCGGCGTGGCGCGTCCGCGCGGCAGCGGCATCGGTGATCCTGCGGGCGGCCAGCGAGCCGAGCGGGTCCAGCGCGGGAACCTTCGGGGCGGAGCCGGGCCACCACGCGACCACGGGGGAGTCGGGGAGCAGCAGCGGGAGGACGACGGACTCGGCGTGCTGGGTGAGCTCGCCGCTCATCCGCAAGATCACCGACTCGCCGGCGCTGTCGTTGCCGATCCGCACCTGCGCGTCGAGGCTCGACGGCCCGCGCCTGGAACGCAGGATCACGCCGAGGACTCGGGCCGGGTGCTCGCGGGAGATGACCCTGGAGGCGCGCATCGCGTCGTAGTAGCGAGCCTCGTCGGTGACCACGATCAAGGTGAGGACCATGCCCATCGCCGGGCTGCCTGCGGCGATCCGCGCACGGACGAGGGCAGCAGCGACCGCACTGGAGCTGGTGTCGTTCAGGTCGACCTTCATCGCACTCCTCGCTCGTCAGCACTCGTCTCACGTGCTCGCGGTGACCTGCTCACGGCCGCCGCCACGCCCGTCCGTCCCTCGCCAGCATCTCGTCCGCGGACTTCGGCCCCCAGCCTCCGGAGACGTACGGCTCCGGCATGCTGATGCCCCGCTTCGACTGCTCGGCCCAGTAGTCGATGATCGGATCGAGGATCTTCCACGACAGCTCGACCTCCTCCTGCTGGGGGAACAGCGGCGGGTCACCGAGCAGCACGTCGAGGATCAGGCGCTCGTACGCCTCGGGACTCGACTCGACGAACGTGCCGCCGTACGCGAAGTCCATGTTGACGTCGCGCAGCTCCATCGCGGTGCCGGGCACCTTGGAGCCGAACCGTACGGTGACGCCCTCGTCGGGCTGGATCCGCATGACGATCGCGTTCTGGGTGAGCTCGGTGGTGTCGTACTTCGCGAACGGCTGGTGCGGGGCCCGCTTGAACACGACGGCGATCTCGGTCACGCGCCGAGCGAGCCGCTTGCCGGTGCGCAGGTAGAACGGCACACCCGCCCAGCGCCGTGTCTCGATGTCGAGTCGGATCGCCGCGTACGTCTCCGTGGCTGAGGTCGGCGGGATGTCTTCCTCGTCGAGGTAGCCCTTGACCTTGATGCCTCCGGCCCAGCCGGCGGTGTACTGGCCGCGCGCGGTGTGCAGGTCCATCCGTTCCGGTGTCCGCGCCTGCGCGAGGACCTTCTGCTTCTCCAGGCGCAGGCTCCTGGCGCTGAAGGAGACCGGCGGCTCCATCGCGACCAGCGCCATGAGCTGGAGGAGGTGGTTCTGGATGACGTCCCGTGCGGCGCCGATGCCGTCGTAGTAGCCCGCACGACCGCCGATGCCGACGTCCTCGGCCATCGTGATCTGCACGTGGTCGACGTAGTGGGAGTTCCAGACCGGCTCGAAGAGCTCGTTGGCGAAGCGGAAGGCGAGGATGTTCTGGACGGTCTCCTTGCCGAGGTAGTGGTCGATCCGAAAGACCGACTCCGGCGGGAACACCTCTGACACGACGTCGTCGAGCTCAATCGCGCTCTCGAGGTCGTGGCCGAACGGCTTCTCGATGACGACCCGGCGCCACGAGTCACTACGCGGCGTGGCGAGCCCGTGCTTCTTGATCTGGCCGACCACCGTGGAGAAATAGCCGGGCGGGATCGACAGATAGAACGCGTAGTTGCCGCCCGTGCCGCGTTCGAGGTCGAGCTCGGTCACCGTCTTGGCGAGGTGCTCGAACGCCTCATCGTCGTCGAACGCACCAGGGACGAACCTGAAGCCCTCGGCGAGCTGCTTCCAGACCTCCTCGTGAAACTCCGTACGGGCGTACCTCTTGACCGACTCGTAGACGACGTGGGCGAAGTCCTGGTCCTCCCACTCGCGCCGGGCGAAGCCGACGAGCGAGAAGCCGGGCGGAAGCAGACCACGGTTCGCGAGGTCGTACACCGCAGGCATCAGCTTCTTGCGCGACAGGTCACCGGTGACGCCGAAGATCACCAGACAGCTCGGCCCGGCGATGCGGGGGAGTCGCCGGTCCTCCGGCTGACGCAGCGGGTTGACATACGGGATCGGCCCGCCCTGCGAAGCCCGGCTCACCCGAGCGCCTCCCGCAGCGTGGTGCGTGCGGCCTCGGACCCGTCGAGGTGCAGACGGAGCACCGGGCGCCCGCGCTTGCTGAGCACCGTCGCGTCTCCGACAGCCTGCGCGCGCAGGAACTCGCCGAACGTGAACGGCCGGCCGGGGACGGCCAGGTCCTGGTCAGGCTCGGTCGTGACCTGGAGGTAGACACCGGTCGCGGGGCCACCCTTGTGGTACTGGCCGGTGGAGTGGAGGAAGCGGGGCCCCCATCCGAACGTCGTCGGCCGGCCCGTACGCGTGGCGAGCACGTCGCGCACCGCGGCGAGGCCGGGGTCGCCGTACCGGTCGAGGTAGGCCTGCACGGCGAGGTAGCCGCGCTCGGGGTCCAGCTCGTCGAGCAGGGCAGCGACGGCCTCACGGACGGTCGTCACGTCCTCCGGCAGCCAGCCGCTGGTGTCGTATACCGTGACCCCGCCGTCGGTGAAGGCCGCGACCGGCGCGGACGACCCGCCGTCGAGCATCTCGCGAGCCGCCTGCTTGGCGCTCTCGACGTCGGGCTGGTCGAACGGGTCGATGCCGATCATCCGACCGACGATCGCGGTCGCGTACTCCCAGAGCAGGAACAGCGCACCGAGCGGCGCATCGACCGCGAAGCCGTAGCCGGAGGTGGCCTCGGGGTCGTCGTCGCGCATCGGACCGATCACGCCGACGACCTCGTCCGCGGTGTTCGGCGTCGCGTTCGGTGCGCCGGGGCTCGCGACGACGACGGGCAGCACGCCCTTGCCCTGCTTGCCGGTGGACTCCGCGACGAGCTGCTCGGCCCAGTCGCCGAACCCGATGTTGCGCGACCCCGCATCGGCGAGCACGAGCTTGTCGACGCCGTGCGCGTTCGCGACACCCAGCAGCGCGGCCAGGACCAGAGCCGGGTTGGTCTCGTCGTCGGCAGCGACGTCCTCGGCGATCTCGTCGGCCTGCTCCAGCAACGCACCGATGTCGGCGCCGGCGAGGCCGCTGGGGACGAGCCCGAACGCGGTCAGTGCCGAGTAGCGGCCGCCCACCTGCGGGTCGGCGTGGAAGACGCGGTAGCCCTTGTCCGTCGCCTCCTGGTCCAACGGCGAACCCGGATCGGTGACGACGACGATGCGCTCGGCGGGGTCGATGCCCGCGATCTCGAAGGCGTGCTCGTACGCGCGGCGCTGGCTGTCGGTCTCCACGGTGCCGCCGGACTTGCTCGAGACCACCACGACGGTGCGAGCGAGATCGACATCGATCGCCTCGCGGACCATGTCCGGGTCAGAGGAGTCGAGCACCGTCAGCGGGACCCCCGCTGTCGCGCAGATCACCTCCGGCGCCAGCGACGACCCGCCCATGCCGCACAGCACGATGCGGTCGAGACCGCGCCCGCGCAGGTCGTCGCGCAGCGCGGTGACCTGGCTGACGAGCGGGACCGAGGTGACGTGCAGGTCGACCCATCCGAGTCGCTTGCCCGCCTCCTCCTCGGCTTCGGGGCCCCACAGCGTCGCGTCGTGCGCAGCGATGCGGCTGGCGACCTGGTCGGCGACGAGCCGCTCGATCGCTTCTGTGAGCTCGTGCTCGTCGGGATAGGCAAGTCCCAACTCGAAACCTGCCGGCGCGCTCTCGTCCTCCACGGATCCCCCTTGTGCGTGGCCTCAGCCGCGGCGGGTGCGCGCGGCCGTGAGCTGGTCCTGCATGGTGCGGACGAGATCCGCCCACGAGGACTCGAACTTCTCGACACCCTCGGACTCGAGGGTCGCCATCACATCGTCGTAGTCGACGCCGATCTCGGCAAGTGACCTGAGCACCTCCTGCGCCTCGTCGGCGGTGCCCGTGAGGGTGTCGCCGTGGACCTCGCCGTGGTCCTTGAACGCAGCGAGAGTCGCGTTGGGCATCGTGTTGACGACGCCGGGCGCGACGAGCTCCGTCACGTACATCGTGTCGGGGTACTCCGGGTTCTTCACGCCGGTCGACGCCCACAGCGGACGCTGGCGGTTGGCGCCCTTGGCCTCGAGCGCCGCCCAGCGCTCGGAGCTGAAGAACTCCTCGTACGCGGCATAGGCGAGGCGCGAGTTGGCGATGCCGGCCTTGCCCATGAGCGCGACGGCCTCGGATGTGCCGGTCGCGTCGAGGCGCTTGTCGACCTCGCTGTCGATGCGGCTGACGAACACCGACGCGACCGACTGGATCGTCGACAGGTCGACGCCGTTGGCCGCGGCCTGCTCGAGACCGTACGCGTAGGCGTCCATCACCGCGCGGTAGCGCTCGATCGAGAACAGCAGAGTGACGTTGACGCTGATCCCCTCGGCAATGGTCGCTGCGATCGCCGGCAGACCCTCGCGGGTCGCGGGAATCTTGATGAAGACGTTCGGCTCGCCGACCTTGTCCCAGAGCTTCTTGGCGGCGGCGATCGTCTCGTCCGTGTCGTACGCGAGCGTGGGGTCGACCTCGAGGGACACCCGTCCGTCCGTGCCGAGGGTCTCGCCCCAGACACCGCGCAGGATGCGGGCCGCCTCACGGACGTCGGTGGTGGTCACCTCGAAGATCGCGTCGGCGACCGTCGTCTGGTCGGAGGACGCGAGCAGCTCGTCGAGCTGCCCCTCGTAGCGTTCGCCCTCCTTCATCGCCGAGGCGAAGATCGTCGGGTTGCTGGTGACGCCCACGACGTGGTCGTCCACTACCAGGGACGCGAGCGCGCCGGTCTCGGTGAGCTCACGCGAGAGGTCGTCGAGCCAGATGGACACACCCGCCTCGCTGAGTGCCTGCAGTCGGTCGGTCATCGCTGTCTCCTCCGTCTTGGGTGGACGCCGTCGCGCGGCGTCGCTCAGTGGTCGGTCTGCGGGAGGACGGTGTCCACCGGCTTCGCGAAGACGCCGACACCTCCAGTGTGCCCCGCAGCCGCGATGCTCTCCTTGGCCGCGCTCACGACCGCGTCGGCGGTGATGCCGAACTGGTCGTACAACGTCTGGTACGCCGCCGAGGCGCCGTAGTGCTCGAGGCTGACGGTGCGGCCGGCATCGCCGACCACGTCGCGCCAGCCCTGGGCGATGCCGGCCTCGACGCTGACACGTGCCCGCACGTGCGGCGGGACCACCGAGTCACGGTAGGCCTCGGTCTGGCCGTCGAACCACTCGCGGCACGGCATCGAGACGACACGCGCCTGGATGCCCTCGGCGGCGAGCTGCTCGCGGGCGGCGACCGCCAGCTGGACCTCGGAGCCGGTGCCGATCAGCACGACGTCGGGATCGCCGTCGGTGTCGAGGAGGACGTAGCCGCCCTTGGCGGCGTCCTCAGCCGGGGCGTAGCCGTCGGTGCCACGCGGGAAGACCGGCAGGTTCTGGCGGCTCAGGGCGAGCGCCGCCGGGTGGGTCGCAGACTCGAGGACCTTCTTCCAGACGGCGATCGTCTCGTTCGCGTCGGCCGGGCGGATCACGTCGAGGCCCGGGATCGCGCGCAGCGCGGCGAGGTGCTCGACCGGCTGGTGGGTCGGGCCGTCCTCGCCGAGCCCGATGGAGTCGTGCGTCCAGACGTAGGTGACCGGGATCTGCATGAGCGCCGCCAGGCGGACCGACGGGCGCATGTAGTCGGAGAAAACGAGGAAGGTGCCGCCGTACGGGCGCGTGGGGGAGTGCAGCGCGATGCCGTTGAGGATCGCGCCCATGCCGTGCTCGCGGATGCCGAAGTGGAGCACCCGGCCGTACCAGTCGCCGGAGAACATCTTCGACGCGTGCTCGGGCGGCAGGAACGATGGCTCGCCCTTGGGCGTGGTGTTGTTGGAGCCGGCGAGGTCGGCCGAGCCGCCCCACAGCTCGGGGAGCTTCGGTGCGGCGGCGGTGAGGAACGCGCCCGAGGCGACACGGGTCGCGACGCCCTTCTCGTCGGGCTCGTACGTCGGGAGCCCGTCGTCCCAACCGTCGGGCAGGCCACGGGCCTGGAGGCGATCGATCAGGGCGGCGCCTTCGGCGTGCGTGGCGCGCCAGGCGTCGTACCGCTCGTCCCACTCGGCCTGCAGCTTCTCGCCGCGCGTGCGGGTCTCGCGGGTGTGCGCGATGACCTCCGGCGCGACGTCGAAGGTCTTGTCAGGGTCGAAGCCGAGGACCTTCTTTGTCGCTGCGACCTCGTCGACGCCGAGAGCGGAACCGTGGGAGGCGCCGGTGTTCTGCTTGTCGGGCGCAGGCCAGGCGATGATCGTCCGCAGCGCGATGAGGCTCGGCTTGTCCTGGGCCTGCTTCGCGGCCTCGAGCGCGTCGTACAGGCCCTGGACGTCCTCCTCGTAGTTCTCGCCGCCGTGGGTCCAGTCGACGAGCTGGACGTGCCAGCCGTAGCCCTCGTAGCGGCGCAGCACGTCCTCGTTGAACGCGACGGATGTGTTGTCCTCGATGGAGATGTGGTTGTCGTCCCAGATCACCGTGAGATTGCCGAGCTGCTGGGTGCCGGCGATCGAGCTGGCCTCGGACGTCACGCCCTCCTGCATGTCGCCGTCGGAGGCGATCGCATACACGTGGTGGTCGAACAGCCCCTCGCCGATCGGCACGTCGGGCTCGAGGAGGCCGTGGCGTCGGCGTGCGGCCATCGCCATGCCGACGGCGTTGCCGACGCCCTGGCCGAGCGGGCCGGTGGTCACCTCGACGCCGGCGGTGTGGCGGAACTCGGGGTGCCCGGGGGTCTTGCTGCCCCAGGTGCGCAGGGCCTCGATATCGGCGAGCTCCAGGCCGAAGCCGGTGAGGTAGAGCTGGATGTACTGGGTGAGGCTCGAGTGGCCGCACGACAGGACGAAGCGGTCGCGCGCGATCCAGTGCGGGTCGGCGGGGTTGTGCTTCATCACCTTGTTGTAGAGGAGGTACGCCGCAGGGGCGAGGCTCATGGCGGTGCCGGGGTGGCCGTTACCGACCTTCTGGACGGCGTCCATCGCCAGGACGCGGACGGTGTCGACCGCCTTGCGATCGAGGTCGGTCCACTCCAGCTGGGTGCTCACGTCGGGATGCTCCTCGTACGGTTGCGCGGGTTGCCGGCGCGGCGCATGCTCGAACGCCGGATCACGTTCAGGTCTCGTGTCGAGCCTACTCGCGCCGGTGATGGCGTGGGGATCGGCTCCCTGCCGGTGGACAGCGGGCTTGCACGGGCGTGGCGGCAGTCACGTCGGGTTGCTCCCCGATGCACCCGGGGGTGCATCGGGGAAACGGTTGACTAGACTCGCGGCGTGACCGCAATCGACCCGGAGCTGAGTGCTGGGCACCAGCTCCCCTCGGACCCGTCGAGCGGTCGTCCCCGTGTCTCCGACGTCGTCAGCGCCTACGTGGGCCTGACGAAGCCGCGGATCATCGAGCTGCTGCTCCTGACGACCGTGCCGATGATGTTCCTCGCCGCCGAAGGCGTCCCCGGCCTCTGGATCGTGGTCGCCACCTTCGTCGGCGGGGCGCTCTCCGCCGGATCGGCGAACGTCCTCAACTGCGTCTTCGACGCCGACATCGACCAGCAGATGCGCCGTACGCGCCGCCGTCCGCTCCCGCGGCACGCGGTCACGACACGCAACGCGCTCGTCTTCGGCCTCGTGCTCGCCGTCGTCTCGACGCTGTGGCTCGGGCTCCTCGTCAACTGGCTGTCGTCCGGGCTCGCGCTGGCGGCGAACGTCTTCTACGTCGTCGGCTACACGATGCTGCTCAAGCGTCGTACCGCCCAGAACGTCGTGTGGGGCGGGCTCGCCGGCTGTTTCCCGGCCCTGATCGGCTGGACGGCCATCACCAACGAGCTGGCCTGGCCGCCGTTCATCATGTACGCCGTCGTGTTCTTCTGGACGCCGCCGCACACGTGGGCGCTGGCGACCCGCTACCGCGAGGACTACGCGCAGGCCGACGTGCCGATGCTTCCGGTGATCGCCCCGGCGACGGTAGTCGGGCGCAAGATGCTCGCCTACTCGTACGCGATGGTCGCGGTGTCGCTGCTGCTGTGGCCCGTGGCCTCGACCGGCTGGTTCTACCCGGTGGTCGCGGCGGTGCTCGGTGTGGCGTTCCTCGTCGAGGCGCACCTGTTCCTGGCCCGGGCGCACCGGTCGAACGAGCTGAGCGTGCTCAAGCCGATGCGACTGTTCCACTGGTCCAACGCCTACCTCGCGCTGCTCTTCGTCGCGGCGGCGGCGGATCCCTTCCTGCGCTGACCCCCCGGGCGCCTGCTGCGGGTCCGCTGACGCCCGACGGATCTTGAGGGATTCGGCCCACGACGTGGGCGCAATTCCTCGTCTTCCGTATGGCACGCGGCGTCGTCGTGACGCACAACGGACTCGCGTGCGCTCCGGGGTCCGTTCTCGGTGGGCTCACGGCGCTCGCACGCGCGGGCCTGACGGGTTTCGTCTCGCCGACGACCTTCGTCGTGCTGCCGGAGGGCGCCGACCGACCCGCGATCGAGGGCGTGGTCCCGCACTGGAGCACCATGCTCGACGAGCGTGACGTCCCTCCCGCCGCGCGAGCCCGCACGGACGAGGCCACCGCGCAGCGTGCGCGATGCTGCCAGCAGACGCGGTCCGTGTCGCCACCGTGCGCTCATCGTGGAGTCGATCGTGGATGCCTCCGGAGGGATCCAGTCGCTTCCGGAGCGCGACATCGACCAGATCAGGTTCTGCAACGGGTCCCGAGCCCGACGCGGCAGAGCGCCACCCGACGCCCGAACGAGATCGCGGGCCCGCGGCTCCTCACGTTCAGCTCGTACGCGATCCGGCGTGAGCCCGATTTCGTCGCCAACCACTCGGCCGGCTCTTGCGAGACGCCGGTTGGCAGGCAGCCGCCTGAGCGTCCCTCAAGATGCGTCGGACGGGGTCGGGGATGGGGCCGGGTACGTGGGGGCAGGCGCGGTGGCCGGGGTGCGGGACTCGAGGGCGGCCCAGGTCGCGGCGGCGGCGAGCATCCCGGCGCCGAGCATGTGGAGGCCGACGAGGACGACGGGCAGATCCGTGAAGTACTGGAAGAACCCGATCACGCCCTGTCCGAGCTCGACGACGAGGAGCACGATCGCGGCGCGGATGGCGACCTTCGCACCGACGGCCTTGTAGGCCAGCAGGAGCCCGACCGAGAGTCCGAGGAGCAGGAACACTGCGTCCGTGTGGAGCTGGGTCACCGCTGCCGGGTCGAACCCGTTGCGTGGTGTGTCCGGGTCGCCGGCGTGCGGGCCGGCACCCGTGACGACCGTGCCGATCATCACGGTCGCCCACATCGCGCCGTACGTCACCCACCCGAGGAGCTGGAGGGGCGCAGGCACCGTCGGCGGATACCAGGCCGCCGGGTGGTACGTCTGGCGCAGGAGCACCGTGGACAGACTGACGAGGCCGATCGAGACCGCGAGATGGACTGCGACCGCCCAGGAATTGAGGTCGACGAGCACCGTGATGCCGCCGATCACAGCCTGTGCGGGAATGCCGAGAGCCATCAAGGTCGCCACGACCACCGCACGCGGCCGGCGAGGGCGCCACGCGCGCACCGCGAACCACGTCGCGACCGCGATCGCGACCAGGACGAAGGTCAGGAGCCGGTTGCCGAACTCGATCACCCCGTGCATGCCGAGCTCGCCGTGGGGGACGTACGACGCGTCGCTGCACCGTGGCCAGGTCGGACACCCCAGACCCGAGTCGGTCAGTCGCACCGCCGCTCCGGTGACGATGATCAGGATGTTGGCGACGAGCGACGCCCACGCCCATCCACGGACGAAGCCAGTCGTCGCCGTACGGAACCTGCTCAGCATGCCTACTACTCCCATTTGAACGTTCGCGCAGTCGCGATCGACGCGACGGCGGCCCACACGACAAGCACCACCACGCTCGAGGTCGGCAGTGCGCCGCCCTCGAACACGGTGCGCAGCCCCTCGGACAGCGCCCCTGACGGCAGCAGCTCCAAGAACGCCTGAGCCGCCTCAGGGTAGCGGTCGAGCGGGACGAGCACGGCCCCACCCACCAGCAGCAGCACGTACACGAGGTTTGCCACCGCCAGTGTCGCCTCCGCACGCAGGGCGCCCGCGAGCAGCAGGGCCAGCGCGGCGAAGGCTGCGGTGCCCAACAGCGACAGGACGAGCATCGACACGTACGAGACCGCGCCGCCATGAGGCTGCCAGCCGAGCCACAGCGCGACCAGGCAGAGCACGACGAGCTGCACCGCCTGGACCAGCAGGACCGATCCGATCTTGCCGACGAGCAGGCCCCACCGGGGGAGCGGCGTCGTCCCGAGCCGTTTGATCACCCCGTACCGGCGCTCGAAGCCGGTCGCGATCGCCAGCGACGTGAACGACGACGACAAGATCGCGAGGGCGAGGACGCCGGGCGTGATGATGTCGATCGGGCGACCCGGGCCGAGGTCGACGATGCGGGTGGCCTCCGTGCCGGCCACGAGCAGCAGCAGCGGGATCACCAGCGCGAGGAGGAGCTGCTCGCCGTTGCGCATCAGCAGCCGGGTCTCCATCAGCGTCTGCGCGGCCACCATGCGGCCGAGCGGCGCGGCGCCGGGCCGTGGCGCGAAGTCGAGGCTCACGAGCGCAGCTCCCGTCCGGTCAGGTCGAGGAAGACGTCCTCGAGGGTGCGGCGGCGTACGGCGATGCCGTCGAGCAGGATGCCCTGCCCGGCGCACCACGTGGTGACCGTCTGGAGCAGCTGCGGGTCGATCGTGCCGGAGACGAGGTAGGCGCCGGGGGTCTGCTCGACGACCTGCGACCCCGCCGGGAGCACCGCGAGGAGCCCGGAGACGTCGATGCCGGTCGGGCCGGACAGACGCAGGGAGTTCTCGGCGCCTTCGCTGGTGAGGCTCTTCGGGGTGCCGGAGGCGATGAGGCGGCCGTGGTCGAGCACGTGCACCCAGTCGGCCAGACGCTCCGCCTCGTCCATGAAGTGGGTGGTCAGGACGACGGTGACTCCGCTCGCGCGCAGCTCGTCCACGAGCTCCCATGTCGAACGTCGCGCCTGCGGATCGAGGCCGGCGGTCGGCTCGTCGAGGAAGACGAGCTCGGGGCGCCCGACCAGCGCGGTCGCGAGCGCGAGGCGCTGCTGCTGGCCGCCGGAGAGCCGCCGGTATGGGGTACGGCCGACGCCGCCGAGCCCCAGCCGGTCGATCAGCGCGTCGACGTCGAGCGGGTGTGCGTACAGGCGGGAGACGTAGCGGAGCATCTCGTGCGGGTACGAAGCCGACCACGAGCCGCCGCTCTGCAGCATCACCCCGACACGGGGGCGCAGACGGGCGGCATCGCGTACGGGATCGAGCCCGAGGACGCGGACCTTGCCCTCCTGCGGGCTCCGGTAGCCCTCACAGGTCTCGATCGTGGTCGTCTTGCCCGCGCCATTGGGCCCGAGGACGGCTGTCACGGTGCCCGGCTCGACGGTGAGGCTGAGGCCGTCGACCGCCGTCGCGTCGCCGTAACGCATGACGAGGCCGGCGACCTCTACGGCGAGGAAATCCACTGGAACAGTCTAGAGAGCCGGTGCTTGGATAGGGTCTTCGGGGGCCACCAGCGGGGTGGCCCTATGCATGGGGGGTTCCCTTGTTCGGCAGCCTTGGCCGCTATATCGTCCGTCATCCCTGGCAGGTCATCCTCGCGTGGATCCTGCTTGCCGTCGTCGTGGTCGCGACGGCGCCCAAGCTGGAGTCGACCTCGGACGAGGCAGACTTCCTCCCTAGCCACTACGAGTCGATCAAGGCGCTCGAAGCCCAGCAGGAGGCGTTCCCCGAGCTCGCCGACACCGAGCCGGCGGCGATCGTGGTCGTCGACCGCGCGGACGGCGCACCGCTGAGCGAGCAGGACGTCGCGGCGGTCGAGGAGATGGCGCAGGACCTGAGCACCGCCGACATCGACCTCCTCGACGACGTCCGTGCCAACCCGCCGTCGGAGAACGGCCTCGTCCAGACCATCAGCGTCGGACTGGCCGAGGGCACCGACCCCTTCGACGTCGCGCTCAACGACAGCGCCGAAGAGCTGCGGGAGCAGGTCGCGGACGCGGCAGAGGGCACCGACCTCCGCGTCGGTGTCACCGGGTCGATCGCGCAGAACCTCGATGCGACCGAGGCGGCGAGCGGCGCCGAGGCCGCGGTCGGTGTCGCGACGATCGGCCTCATCGTCGTGCTGCTGCTGGTGATCTTCCGGAGTCCGATCATCGCTCTGCTCCCGATCGTGGTGATCACGATCGTCTCCCAGGTCGCGACGGGGTTGATCGCCTACGCCAACGAGCTGTTCGGCCTCCAGACCGACTCGTCGATCACCGTCATCCTCATCGTGGTGCTGTTCGGCATCGGCACCGACTACATCCTCTTCGTGATGTTCCGCTACCGCGAGCGGCTCCGAGAGGGTGAGGGGCCGAAAGAGGCGATGATCCACGCGATCGAGCGCGCGGGTGAGGCCATCGCCTCGGCCGGCGGCGCCGTCATCGTGGCGTTCCTCGCGCTGGTGCTCTCCACGCTCAGCATCTTCCGCGCGATCGGGCCCGCCCTCGCCATTGCGGTCGCGGTGACGGTCGTCGCTGCGCTCACGCTCGTCCCTGCGGTGGTGTCGCTGCTCGGCACGAAGGTGTTCTGGCCCTCGAAGGCGTGGAAGAAGGAGCCTCGCTCGGCCCGCTTCGGCGCGATGGGCGGCGCGCTCGGTCGCCACCCGGGCCGCTTCGCGCTCGCCTCCGGCCTGCTGCTGGCGTCGCTCGCGGTCTTCGCGTTCGGCTTCAAGCCCTCGTTCGACTTCTCGCAGATGAGCCTGCCGGACGATGCCGAGTCGATGGTCGCGAGCGAGCGCATGCTCGAGGGCTACCCGGCCGGCGCGACCGCGCCGCAGACCGTCGTCCTGCAGAGCACGGACGATGCGCCGCTGGAGCAGGCCGACCTCGCGTCGTACGGCGAGGCGCTGAACGCGGCCGAGGGTGTCGCGCAGGTCGCCGAGCCGATCCCCAACAGCGACGGCACGGCCGCGATCTTCGTCGTGACCCTCGACGACGACCCGATGTCCGACGTGGCCATGGAGCACGTCGAAGGGCCGATCCGCACCGCCGCGCACGACGCGGCACCGGACGGTTCCGAGGCCCTCGTCGGTGGGACGACGTCGATCTTCGTCGACCTCCAGGACGCGATGGTCCGCGACTACTCCGTCGTGTTCCCGGTCGCGGCGCTGATGATCATGGTCATCCTCGCGCTTCTCCTGCGCAGCCTCGTCGCCCCGCTCTACCTGATGGCGTCGGTGGGTCTCGGATTCGCCGCGACGCTCGGCGCGACGGTGCTGGTGTTCCAGGTGGCGCAGGGCCAGGACGGCCTCATCTTCATGCTGCCGATCTACATCTATCTGTTCGTCACGGCACTGGGCACCGACTACAACATCTTGATGATCGCGCGGCTCCGCGAGGAGGCACGGCACGGCAAGGACCCGCACGCGGCCGCCGCCTGGGCCGTACGCCATGCGGGCCCGACAATCGCTGCGGCCGGCCTGATCCTCGCCGGCTCGTTCGCGGCCCTGATGCTCGGTGGCAACCCGTTGCTGGTCTCGATGGGCTTCGCGATCTCGTTCGGCATCCTCGTGGCGGCGTTCGTGATGTCGATGTTCTTCACGCCATCGCTGACCGCGCTCCTCGGGCACGCCGCCTGGTGGCCCGGTCGCGCCGACCGCGCCCGCCCACAGGACGAGGTCGAGGAACCGCTCGAGGTCAGCCCGCGGGCC
Organism: Mumia sp. ZJ1417; assembly: GCF_014127285.1. Lineage (GTDB taxonomy): Bacteria > Actinomycetota > Actinomycetes > Propionibacteriales > Nocardioidaceae > Mumia. Next base: position 2,225,808 of record NZ_CP059901.1, on the reverse strand, counting down.
TGACGCAGGGAGAGGCAAAGGGCCTCCGGCCGATGTCGAATCGACCGGAGGCCCTTGCGTGGGCGTGCCGTCGTCAGTCGCCGAAGCGGGCGACCAAGCGCCCAGTGACCTGGTTGGCCTTGAGCCGCTCGAGACCCTTGCCGATCTCGTCGAAGGCGATCTCCTCGTAGACCGGGGTGATCTCGCCCCTGTTCACAAGGTCGAAGACCTCCTCGATGTCCGCCACCGTGCCGCCCAGCGAGCCGATCAGCCGCTTGCCGAGGATCGTCGGTGTGACGACGGTGAAGGTGGGCTGGCCGAGTCCGACCTGGACGACGGTGCCGCCCCGCTTGACGGCGTTCAGGGCCTTCTGGGTCGTGTCGAAGCCGGCGTAGTCGACGATGAGGTCGAAGTCGGGTCCCTTGCCCCAGCCTTGGCTCGCGCTGGCCCACTCGGAGGCGTCCTTGACGCAGCTGGTGACACCTGCCTCGCGGGCGATGGCCCAGACGTCCTCCTTCATCTCCGCGACGTGGACCTCGGCACCGGCGAGGACCGCAGCCCGTGCGCCGATCTGGCCGAGACCGCCGAAGCCGATCACCCCGACCTTCATCCCGGCCGTTGCGCCACCCTCCTTGATGATCGCGTGATAGCTGGTCATGCCTGCGTCGGTGGCCAGTGCCGCCAGGGAGAGCGAGAGCCCGTCGGGAACGCGAGCGAGGTCCCGGAAGTCAGCGGCGAGCTTGTCGGCGAACCCGCCGGGCGTGAACATGCCGAGCGGCGGTTGGACGCCGGAGGAGTTCACACCCACGACGTCCCCGACCGCGAATCCCTCGACCTCGACGCCCAGCGCGCTGATGATCCCCGCATTCTCGTGTCCCTGCGTCATGGGGAGGTGTGGCATGACGCGGTCGCCGGTCTCCATGTACATGAGGTCGGAGTGGCACAGTCCCGCAGCCTTGACGTCGATGATGACCTGGGTCGGGCCGGGCGTGGGCTCGGGAACGTCGTTCATCTGGATCGGCTGATGATTGCCGGGGTACTGCCACGCCTTCATGGCAACGGCCCTTTCTCGGTGGGGAAGCTGCATCTCCGTACGGGTGTGCGGATATCTTGAGCGTAGGTACTAAAACGTTTTAGTCCAAGGAGTCGAGAGTGGCTGTCACGATCCGCGACGTGGCGAAGGCTGCCGGCGTGTCGCCGGCCACGGTGAGCTTCGTGCTGAACGAGACGCCCACGCAGTCGTTGCGACCCGAAACGCGCGAACGCGTCCGCGCGGCAGCCGCCGCCCTCGGTTACACGCCGCACCGCATCGCACGAGCCCTGCGTGAAGGGGTGTCACGGCTGGTCGTCTTCATCGCCGGCGACCTGCACGGAGGCAGCACGGCGAGCATGATCAGCGGCCTGGAGTCCGAGCTGCGTGAGTTCGACCACCGCCTCGTCGTGCTCCACGGACCGCGCGACGAGGATCTGCTCACCGCTCTGGCACCTCGAGCGGTGCTCGACTACGCGGTGATGGACTTCGCCGACGCCGATCTCGAAGGTGAGGGGTGGGTGGATGGCCTCGCTCGACATGCGTCGGTCCAGGTGGACCACCTCGTCGACCTCGGCCATCGGCACCTGGCCATCGCCTACCCCGCGCACGGCACCGGACGGCTCTTGGAGATCCGGTTGCACCACATCCGCACGCGACTCCAGGCCGCGGGCCTGCCAGCGCCCGTCGAGCTCTCCGTCCCCGACGACCGCCAGGAGGCCGCGGCTGGTCTGACGCGACTCCGCGAGCAGCATCCGGAGGTCACGGCAGTGGCAGCGTACGACGACATGACCGCAATCCGAGTCCTCGCCGCCTCGACCATCCTCGGGCTGCGGTCGCCGCAAGATCTCGCCGTGATCGGCTTCGACGAGAGCCCGTTCAGCAGCCTGTGGACGCCCGGCCTGACCACGGTTCGCATCGACGCCGAGGGCTACGGCCGGCGCGCCGCCAGACTCGCGCTGGGGATGCCCGTCGGTGCATGGACCCACCCGCCCTCGCAGGTCGTGCGGCGTGAGACGACCTGAGCTCGGCGGCTTTTTCACCACTGCTGAGGGCGAACTCCTTCTAGGGTGGTCATCGTGGATCTCCCAGTGATGCCTCCGGTACGCCCGATGCTGGCGAAGTCGGTCAAAGGTGTGCCGGACCCCGCCAAGGTCGACGGCGGTCTGTCGTACGAGCCCAAGTGGGACGGGTTCCGCTGCATCGTCTTCCGCGACGGCGACACCGTCGAGATGACGAGCCGCAACACGCGTGACCTCACCCGCTACTTCCCGGAGCTGGTCACCGCGTTCCTCGAGCACCTCCCCGAGCGCTGCGTCCTCGACGGCGAGATCATCGTGGCGATCGATGGACGGCTCGAGTTCGAGGTCCTCCAGGAGCGCATCCACCCGGCCGCGTCGCGGATCGGGCTGCTCGCCGAGCAGACTCCGGCCTCGTACGTCGCGTTCGACCTGCTGGCGCTCGGCGACGACGACCTGACGGGGGAGCCGTTCGAGCTGCGGCGCGCCCGCCTCGTCGAGGCGCTCCAGGACGCGGGCGCGCCGGTGCACACGACCCGTACGACGCTCGACCCCGTGGTCGCCGAGGAGTGGTTCGGGCACTTCGAAGGCGCCGGCCTCGACGGTGTCGTCGCCAAGCCGTTGCGCTCCCCGTACGAGCAGAACTCCCGCACGATGCTCAAGATCAAGCATGAGCGCACCGCCGACGTCGTGGTGGCGGGCTACCGGTTCCACAAGACGTCGACGCCGGAGCGACCCCTCCTCGGGTCGATGCTGCTGGGGCTCTTCAACGACGAGGGCGTCCTCCAGCACGTCGGCGTGTGCGCCGCGTTCACCGAGGCGCGGCGCGCGGAGCTGGCGGCGGAGCTCGACCGGCTCAAGGTGCCGTTCGCCGACCACCCGTGGGGCCGATGGGCAGAGGCCGAGGCCCACGCGGAGGGCGATCGCCTGCCCGGGGCACAGAGCCGCTGGAGCGCCGGCAAGGACCTCTCCTTCGTGCCGATCGAGCCGGTGCTGGTCGCCGAGGTCGCGTACGAGCACATGGAGGGCACGCGGTTCCGGCACACCGCCCGCTTCAAGCGGTGGCGCCCGGACCGCGACCCCGAGTCATGCACGTACGAGCAGCTCGAGGAAGTTGCCTCGTACGACCTCGCCGACGTCCTCGGCTGAGCCCGGACGTCATACGTCCTGCGGGCCGTAGCCCGCAGGACGTATGACGTTGCGGCGGCGTCAGCGGGTGACGGTGGCCGACGGACGGAGCGGGATGTCGCGGAGGAGGCGGTGCAGGATCGCGACGACAGCGGCGATCGCCGCGAGCGAGATCAGTACCAGGACGACGGCCGGGAACATGTTGTCTCCCAGCACCGCGTCGACGCCTGCGGAGTAGACGCCGCCACCGAGTGCGATCTCGGCCCCGACGACCAAGGTGGCCACGAGGATCAGGCCGACGGTCCCCCCGATCCCTCCCCAGCGGTAGTAGCCGACCGCGAGGGCGACGCCGCCGAGGAAGTACGCGATGCTGGTCAGCGACCACGAGAGCCAGATGCCGAAGAAGTCGCCCGACGAGTCGTACAGGCCGGGGTCGGCGATCGCGGTCGACCAGTCCAGGCCGCCGAAGACCAGCGACTCGACGAGCATCCCGACCGCTCCGGCGAAGGCGTACGTGACGCCCAGCGCGAACCCCGCGACGACGACACCCCGGGTGAAGGACCGGCGGGTGGCGCCGCCGGCGAGGTGCATCGGCAGCATCGCCAGCGGGATGATGATGCCCATGACGCCGAGGAAGTACGGCGCGGAGCCGAGGACGCCGTCGGCGATGCTGCCCTCGACGTCTGCCCAGGTATCGATCACGACCGTCAGGCCGACCGAGATCAGGACGACGGCGATCCAGAAGTAGGCGCCGATCTGCCACGTGCCGACGAACGTCGCGTACGCGCTGGTCCACATGCCGCGCCGCTCCTGCGTACGGGCATCCGCATCGAGAGTGTCGGTCATCGGACTGTCTCCTGGGTCAGGTGGATGAAGAGGTCTTGGAGCGACACCCGGGCCACCTCGACACCCGCGTCGCGAGCCAGAGCCAACTCAGCGGGGTCGAGGGACCCTTCGAGGGTGATCTGTGTGCTGCCGCCGAGGCTGCGGGTGGACAGAGTGCGCCGTCCGTCGGTGAGCTTGGCGACCGCACTGGTCGGCCCGACCAGGCTGATCGCCCGGTCCCGGACGGTGTCGGCCGTCTCGGCGAGCAGCGTCTTGCCCTCGTGGATCACCACGACGTCCTCGAAGAGCCGCTCCACCTCGTCGATGAGGTGGCTCGAGACGACGATCGTGCGGGGGTGGTCGGTGTAGTCGTCGAGCAGCGCGTCGTAGAAGGCGTAGCGGCTCGGTGCGTCCATGCCGAGGTAGGTCTCGTCGAAGATCGTCAGCGGCGCGCGGCTCGCGAGGCCGATCACGCAGCCGAGCGCGGACTGCTTGCCACGCGAGAGACGGTCGGGGCAATGGGCGGGGTCGATCCCGAACCGGTCGAGCAGTGCAGTGGCGAAGTCGGTGTCCCACGTCGGTCGCAGCTCGGAGTAGTAGCCGAGCGTCTCCTCGACGCTGGTGTCGCGCAGCACGTCGCCGGACTCGCGGACGAGCTGGACGCCGGCCATCACGACGGCGTTCTCGAACGGGTCCCGACCGTCGACGCGGACGGTCCCCGAGGTCGGGCGCCGCAGCGAGGCGAGGAGGGCGAGCGCGGTCGACTTGCCGGCACCGTTGCGGCCGAGGAGCCCGGTGATCGTGCCGGGGCGGAGCGAGAAGCTCGCGCCGTCGAGTGCAGGCTCGCCCCTGCCGTACCGGACGGTGACGTCGGTCAGCTCTGCTCCGTACGGGGTGGTCATCGTGCGTCGCCTTCCGTCACGGGGGTGGGGGAGGTGGTCGGGGTGGTGTCGTCGAGATAGGCGACGAGCTCGCGGCGGGGGATGCCGAGGAGATCGGCCTGCTCCACCGCCGGGCGGAAGACCCGGTCGAGGTACGCCGCGCGGTGCTCGTCGAGGAGCCGCTCGTGGGCGCCGTGGGCGACGAACATGCCGAGCCCGCGCCGCTTCTCGATCAGGCCCTCGTCGACGAGGATCCCGAACGCCTTCGCCGCGGTCGCCGGGTTGATGCGGAACGTGGTCGCGTACTGGGTGGTGGACATCACCTGGGCCTCCTCGGGCAGGTCGCCGCTCAGGATCTGGGCGCGAATCTGTTCGGCGATCTGGATGTAGATCGGCTCTGGTCCGTCGAACAAGATCCCGACACCTCCTGTGGTTCATTACTGGACTAATGAACCACAGAACGCGTGTCGATGCAAGCCGTCGGCTACTGGGGATCGGCCATCTCGGCGGCGACACCGAGGAGTCGTACGGAGCGGGTCCGGTCGGTCCGCTCCAGCAGCGAGGCCGCCGCATCCGCGATCACCGCGGCATCGGACGTCGGCTCGGCGAGCTTCGTGCTGCGGGTGCGCGTCTCGAACGGGACGTAGCGGATCTTGAGCCGCACGCGCACCGCCGGACGTCCGTCCTCGACCACATCGCTGGCGGCGAGCACGGCCAGTCGACGGACCTGCGCCTCGACCTCGGCGGGGTCGTCCAGGTCGTTCTGGAACGTCTCCTCGTGCCCGTGCGAGCGGGGCACCCACGGTGTCGGGTCGACGGGGGAGGCGTCGACCCCACGGGCGAGGCGTCGGTACCACGGGCCCATCGTCGGCCCCAGCTCGGCGGCGAGCCGCTCCTCGTCCGCGTCGCCGACCTCGCGCACCGTGCGAAGTCCCAGTGCGGCCAGCTTCGCGGCGGTCTTGCTGCCGATCCCCCAGACGCCGTCGGCCGGACGGTCACCCATCACCGCCCACCAGTTGTCACGGGTCAGCGTGAACGTGCCGCGAGGCTTGCCGAAGTCGGTCGCGTTCTTCGCGCGGATCTTGTTGTCGCCGATGCCGACCGAGCAGTGCAGCCGCGTCCGCGCGAGGACCCGCTCCTGGATCGCGTGGGCGAGGGCGGTCGCGCGCGCGAGGTCGGCGTCCGGACCGGCGTCGACGAACGCCTCGTCCCACCCGAGGACCTCGACCGCCGTGCCGAAGCTGCGCAGCGCCGCCATCACCTGCTCGGACGCCTCGTCGTACGCCGGCTTGTCGACGGGCAGGAACACCGCGTCAGGGCACTTCTTGGCCGCCGTCCGCAGGGGCATGCCGGACCGGACGCCGAACTCCCGCGCCTCGTACGACGCCGTCGACACAACCGCACGCTCGGTCGGGTCGCCGCGGCCACCGACGATCACGGGGAGCCCAGCGAGCTCGGGACGGCGCAGCACCTCGACCGCGGCGATGAACTGGTCGAGATCGACGTGCAGCACCCACATCCGTCAGCCCTCGGGCGCGTCCTCGTCGGCCCAGTTGGCAGCGTTCTTGCGGCTGGGCTGCACACGCGGCGGCTCGCCCGGCATCTTGGGGTAGTCGGGTGGGTACGGCATGTCGCCGAGCCCCTGCTCCTCGTCGCGGGCGTACAGGTCGAGCAGTGGCTCGAGCGAGCACGCCGTGTCGTCGATGGCCGCGTGGAGGTCGCCGAGCTCGGCGAAGCGCGGCGGCACCGTGTGGAGGGTGAAGGCGCGCGGGTCGTCGAGCGTCGCGAGCTCGTCCCAGGTCACGGGGGTGGAGACCGGCGCGCCCGGCTTCGGGCGCAGGCTGTAGGCACTGGCGATCGTCCGGTCGCGGGCGTTCTGGTTGAAGTCGACGAAGATGCGCGCGCCTCGCTCTTCCTTCCACCAGTTCGTGGTGACCCCGTCCGTACGGCGCTCGAGCGCGCGACCGAACGCGATCGCGGCGTGGCGGACGTCGGTGAAGGACCACCGCGGCTCGATGCGGACGTAGACGTGCACGCCCCGGTTGCCGCTCGTCTTGGGGAAGCCGACCATGCCGAGGTCGTCGAGCAGGGCCCGCGCCTGACCGGCCACCCGTACGGCGTCGGTGAAGTCCGTCCCCGGCTGGGGGTCGAGGTCGATGCGCAGCTCGTCGGGGTGCTCGGCGGCCTCGCGACGGACCGGCCACGGGTGGAACGTGAGCGTGCCCATCTGCGCCGCCCACGCGACCGTCGCGAGCTCGGTGGGGCAGACCTCGTCGGCCGAGCGGCCTGACGGGAACTCGATGCGGGCCGACTGGACGAAGTCGGGAGCGCCCTTGGGGAGGCGCTTCTGATAGAACGCGTCGCCGCGGTTGTCGACCCGGGTCGACAGTGTCATGCCCTCACGGACCCCCTTGGGCCACCGCTCGAGCGTGGTCGGGCGCTCGCGCAACGCGCGCATGATGCCGTCACCCACCGCGAGGTAGTAGCGGACGACGTCGAGCTTGGTCACCTCGCCCGACCATGGCGTCGCCTCGTAGATCACGCGGTCGGGACTGCTCACCCGGACGGCACGGCTCCCACCGGGGGACTCGACCTCGACCTCGGTCGCTGCTGCAGGCATGCGACCAACCTAGGCCTTCGCGGGGACACGATGCGCGTTCGCGCGCGCGGGCACGTAGTCTCTCGCCGTGGAACGCCAGATCACGCTCGCCCCCGAGCCTGGGCGGAGCCATGCGTTCACTCTCCGCGTGGGTGGGGCCGACCAGTCGCACGTCGACCTGGCAGACCCGACCCGGCTCGTGTTCGAGTACGTCCAGCGGATCGCTGACACGCTGGACCTCCTGCGCCCCGCCCCGGACCGGATCGGCGTCGTCCACGTCGGCGGTGCCGGGCTGACCCTGCCCCGGTACGTCGCCGCGACCCGCCCCCGCTCGGCGCAGGTCGTCCTCGAGCCCGACGCAGACCTCACCTCGTACGTCCGCGAGCACCTCCCGCTGCCCAGCCGCAGCGGGATCAAGGTGCGGCCCATCGGGGGGCGTGAAGGGCTCGCGGAACTGCGCGACTCGTATGCCGACGTGGTCGTGCTCGACGCCTTCGACGGGCCTGTCGTCCCGGCCGAGCTGACGACGGCCGAGGCGTTCGCCGAGGTCGCGCGGGTGCTGCGACCCGACGGTGTGCTGCTCGCGAACGTGGCAGACCGAGGGCCGTTCCGGTACGCCCGTCGGGTGCTGGCGGCGGTTCGCACGACGTTCGGCGAGGTCGTCGTGAGCGCGGAGCCAGCGACGCTCAAGGGGCGACGCTTCGGGAACGTCCTGCTGGTCGCGAGCCGGGTGCCGCTGCCGGTGGAGGGCATGGCGCGGCGTGCGGCCTCGTCGGCGTTCCCCTACCGCGTGCTCGCGGGGGCAGAGCGCGACAGCATCCTCGGCGGCGGAGTCCCATTCACGGACGCCGACGCGGAGCCATCGCCCGGCCCACCCGGTGGGGCGACCTACTTCTCGTGAGCGCCCTTCCGTGTGACCGGGGTTACTAAGGACATCCTTCGTTGAATGCGCACGAGCAATAAGGGCACACTGGTGTTGTGAAATCCGCACGGGAGCTCTCTGACGAGTCGCCGACTCGTGAGCGCGTGGTGCGCAGCATCATGCACGAGGGCCCGTCCACAGCCGCCCAGCTGGCCGAGCGGCTCGAGCTGACACCTGCCGCCGTTCGCCGCCATCTCGATGCCCTCCTCGACGAGGAGATGATCGAGGTCGCCGCCGAGCGTCCGCTCTCGCAGCGGCGTGGCAGGGGACGGCCGGCCAAGGCCTTCGCCCTCACCGACGAGGGCCGCGAGGCGTTCGAGCAGGACTACGACGACCTGGCGGTCAGTGCGCTGCGGTTTGTCGCCGATACGCTCGGCGAGGACGCGGTGAAGGAGTTCGCCAGGCGGCGCAGCCAGGAGTTCGAGCGTCGTCTGCTGCCCTTGCTTGAGGACACCACGCCCGAGCAGCGACCCGAGGTCCTGGCCGAGGCGCTGGCCGAGGACGGTTACGCCGCCACCGTGCGGCAGGCACCCGGAGGCACCCAGGTGTGCCAGCACCACTGCCCGGTCGCCCACGTGGCGGCCGCGTTCCCCGAGCTCTGCGAAGCGGAAACGGAAGCGTTCGCCCGGATGTTGGGACATCACGTGCAGCGTCTCGCCACCATCGCCCACGGCGACGGTGTGTGCACCACGTACGTGCCCGACACTCCCGCCACGCTTTCGAGCACTGCCTTCATGACCGACGAGAGGACCACCCGATGACCACCACCCCGGACACCGGCGTCAGCGCCGTGCCCAACGCCATCGAGCAAGCCAATCCCGAGCTCGAGGGCCTCGGCCGGTACGACTTCGGCTGGGCCGATCCCGACATCGCGGGAGCGAGCGCCAAGCGGGGTCTCAACGAGGACGTCGTCCGCGACATCTCCTCGCGCAAGGACGAGCCCCAGTGGATGCTCGACCTGCGGATGAAGGGCCTCAAGCTCTTCGGCCGCAAGCCGATGCCGACGTGGGGCGCCGACCTGGGCGGCATCGACTTCGACAACATCAAGTACTTCGTCCGCTCCACCGAGAAGCAGGCGACCTCCTGGGAGGAGCTCCCGGAGGACATCAAGAACACGTATGACCGCCTCGGCATCCCCGAGGCCGAGAAGCAGCGCCTGGTCGCCGGTGTCGCCGCGCAGTACGAGTCCGAGGTTGTCTACCACCAGATCCGCGAGGACCTGGAGGAGCAGGGCGTCATCTTCCTCGACACCGACACGGCGCTCAAGCAGCACCCGGAGCTGTTCCAGGAGTACTTCGCGACCGTGATCCCGGTCGGCGACAACAAGTTCTCCGCGCTCAACTCGGCGGTCTGGTCGGGCGGCTCGTTCATCTACGTGCCCAAGGGGGTCCGCGTCGACATCCCGCTGCAGGCCTACTTCCGGATCAACACCGAGAACATGGGCCAGTTCGAGCGGACGCTGATCATCGTCGACGAGGACGCGTACGTCCACTACGTCGAGGGCTGCACCGCGCCGATCTACAAGACCGACTCGCTGCACTCCGCGGTCGTCGAGATCATCGTCAAGAAGGGCGGCCGCTGCCGCTACACGACGATCCAGAACTGGTCGAACAACGTCTACAACCTGGTCACCAAGCGCGCCACCTGCGAGGAGGGCGCCCAGATGGAGTGGGTCGACGGCAACATCGGCTCCAAGGTGACCATGAAGTACCCGGCGATCTACCTGATGGGCGAGCACGCCCGCGGCGAGACGCTGTCGCTGGCCTTCGCCGGCGAGGGCCAGCACCAGGACTCCGGCGCCAAGATGGTCCACGCCGCGCCGCACACGTCGAGCTCGATCATCTCCAAGTCGGTCGCGCGCGGCGGTGGCCGTGCGTCGTACCGTGGCCTGCTCCAGGTCCAGGAGGGCGCCGAGCACTCCGCCTCCACCGTCAAGTGCGACGCGCTGCTCGTCGACGACATCAGCCGCTCCGACACCTACCCGTACGTCGACGTCCGTGAGGACGACGTGTCGCTCGGCCACGAGGCCACGGTCTCCAAGGTCAGCGACGACCAGCTCTTCTACCTGATGAGCCGCGGGATGGAGGAGGACGAGGCGATGGCGATGATCGTGCGTGGCTTCGTCGAGCCCATCGCGCGCGAGCTCCCGATGGAGTACGCGCTCGAGCTCAACCGTCTGATCGAACTGCAAATGGAAGGTGCCGTCGGGTGACCGCCCCCACCACTACTACAACGTCTGCTGGCCCTCTCGCCGGCCCGGTCGAGACCAGGGTCGTCAGCCACCTGCACCCGGAGGGGTCGTTCGACCCTGCCGACCACGAGGTGCCCAGGGGGCTCGAGGAGATCTGGCGCTTCACCCCGCTGAAGCGCCTGCGTGACCTCCACAAGGACGCGCCGCTGGACGGCCACGACTACGAGGTCTCGATCGACGCCGCGCCCGAGGTGCGGGCTGAGTCGGTCGACATCGACGACCCCGTACGCGGCTCGTCGACGTACAAGCCCGTCGACCGGATCTCGGCGCGCGCCTGGGAGGCGTCGGACCGTCTGTTCAAGGTGACCGTCCCCGCCGAGGCCGTCGCGTCGCAGCCCACCTGGGTCACGTTCCGCGGTACGGGCTCGGAGAAGGCGGGCGCCGGCCACGTCGTCATCACGGCCGAGGCGTTCTCGAAGGCCACGGTCGTCATCGACTACGTCGGCTCGGCGACCTGGGCCGAGAACGTCGAGATCGTCCTCGGCGACGGCGCCCAGCTGACTGTCGTCGCAGTCCAGGACTGGGACGACGACGCCGTGCACGTGTCGCACCACCACGCGCACGTCGGCCGCGACGCGAGCCTCAAGCACGTGCTTGTCAGCTTCGGCGGCGACCTCGTGCGCATCAACGCGTCGGTCGAGTACGCCGGCACCGGCGGTGACGTCGAGATGCTCGGCCTCTACTTCGCCGACGCCGGTCAGCACCTCGAGCACCGCCTCTTCGTCGACCACAACAACCCCAAGGGGCGCAGCAAGGTCGAGTACAAGGGCGCGCTCCAGGGCAAGGACGCCCACACCGTGTGGATCGGCGACGTGCTGATCCGCAAGGAGGGCGTCGGCATCGACACGTACGAGAGCAACGACAACCTCGTCCTCACCGACGGGGCACGTGCCGACTCGGTGCCGAACCTGGAGATCGAGACCGGCGAGATCGAGGGCGCGGGTCACGCGTCGACGACCGGCCGGTTCGACGACCTGCACCTGTTCTACCTGCAGAGCCGCGGCATCCCGGAGGTTGAGGCGCGCCGCCTCGTCGTGCACGGCTTCTTCAACGACGTGATCCGCCGTACCGGCGTCCCGGAGATCCAGGACCGTCTGCTGCAGACCGTCGAGGCCGAGCTCGCCAAGCACGTCGGTGTCGCCGACGTGGTGGCGGCCGCGGAGGCCTGAGCCATGAGCGGGTTCGCGTACGCGGCACAGTTCGCCGACGTCCCTGACGGGGGAGTGCTGGCGGTCGAGGTCGAGGGCCTCGACGTCGCGCTCGTCCGCTGCGGCGAGGAGGTCTTCGCCGTCCATGACGAGTGCTCGCACGCGGCGGTGCCGCTGTCGGAGGGCGACGTGGAGAACTGCACCCTCGAGTGCTGGCTCCACGGCTCGCGCTTCGACGTCCGCACCGGCGAGGTCCTCAACCTGCCGGCGACCGAGCCAGTGCCGGTCTATCCCTGCAAGGTCACCGAGGACGCGACCGTCCTCGTCGACGTGACCAGCCCCAGCATCTGATCCTCAAGAAATTTACGGAGTCACCACACATGTCCACTCTCGAGATCCACGACCTGCACGTCTCGGTGGCCACCGAGGACGGCGCCAAGGAGATCCTCAAGGGCGTCGACCTGACCGTGAAGTCGGGCGAGACGCACGCGATCATGGGCCCGAACGGCTCGGGCAAGTCCACGCTCGCCTACTCCATCGCCGGCCACCCCAAGTACAAGATCACCTCCGGCTCGGTGGCCCTCGACGGCCTCGACATCCTCGACATGACCGTCGACGAGCGCGCCCGTGCGGGCCTGTTCCTCGCCATGCAGTACCCGGTCGAGATCCCGGGCGTCTCGGTCGCAAACTTCCTGCGCGCCGCCAAGACCGCCCTCGATGGCGAGGCGCCGTCGCTGCGCAGCTGGGTCAAGGACGTCAACGGTGTCCTGGAGCGCATGACGCTGGACAAGACCTTCAGCCAGCGCTCGGTCAACGAGGGCTTCTCCGGCGGCGAGAAGAAGCGCCACGAGATCGCCCAGCTCGAGCTGCTCAACCCGAAGTTCGCGATCCTCGACGAGACCGACTCCGGGCTCGACATCGACGCACTGCGCATCGTGTCCGAGGGCGTCAACCGCTTCTCGGCGCAGGGTGATCGCGGCGTGCTGCTGATCACGCACTACACGCGCATCCTCCGCTACATCAAGCCGGACTTCGTGCACGTGTTCGTCAACGGCAAGGTCGCCGAGAGCGGCGGTGCGGGGCTGGCCGAGGAGCTCGAGGCCAACGGCTACGACAAGTACACCAAGGCCGCAGCCTGATGAGTGCCGCCGGCGGTTACGACGTCGAGAAGGTTCGAGAGGACTTCCCGATCCTGAGCCGCACCATGGCCGGAGACCGCCCGCTGGTCTACCTCGACAGCGCGAACACGTCGCAGAAGCCGACCGCGGTCATCGAGACGATCGCCGAGCACTACCGCCGGCACAACGCCAACGTCGCGCGCGCCATGCACCAGCTCGGCGCCGAGGCCACCGAGGCGTTCGAGGGCGCGCGCGACAAGGTCGCCGCGTTCGTCCATGCTCCGTCGCGTGACGAGATCGTGTTCACCAAGAACGCGTCCGAGGCGCTCAACCTGGTCGCCAACGCCTATCGCAACGCCGTGGGCGACCTCGAGATCCGTCCGGGTGACGAGATCGTGACGACCGAGCTCGAGCACCACTCCAACATCGTCCCGTGGCAGCTGCTCGCGCAGCGTACGGGCGCGACGTTGCGGTGGTTCGGTCTGACCGACGAGGGCCGGCTCGACCTGTCGAACCTCGACGAGCTCGTCAATGAGCGCACGCGGATCGTCACGGTCGCGTGGGTGTCCAACATGCTGGGGTCGGTCAGCCCGCTCGACGCGATCATCGCGCGGGCGCACGCTGTCGGCGCGATCGTCGTGGTCGACGCCTCGCAGGCCGTGCCGCAGATGCCGGTGGACTTCTCTGCGCTCGGTGCCGATGTCGTGGTCTTCACCGGTCACAAGATGGTGGGCCCGACCGGGATCGGCGTGCTCTGGGGGCGCAAGGCGCTGCTCGAAGAGCTCCCGCCGTTCCTCGGGGGCGGCGAGATGATCGAGACCGTGACGATGGAGCGCTCGACGTACGCGCCGCCGCCGGCGAAGTTCGAGGCCGGCACGCCGCCGATCGTCCAGGCGATCGGGCTCGGCGCTGCCGCCGACTACCTCACGGCGCTCGGCATGGACAACGTCGCGGCTCACGAGCGGGAGATCACCGCGTACGCCCTCAAGCGGCTCGGTGAGGTCGACGGTCTCACCATCGTGGGGCCGAGCGAGGCAGTCGAGCGCGGGGGAGCGGTGAGCTTCACCCTCGACGGCGTCCACCCGCACGACGTGTCGCAGCTGCTCGACTCGTACGGCATCGCCGTGCGCGCCGGCCACCACTGCGCGAAGCCGGCGCACCAGCGCTTCGGGGTGCAGTCGACGACGCGCGCGTCGTTCTACCTCTACACGACGCCGGCGGAGATCGACGCGCTCGTCGAGGGAATCGAACGCACCCAAAAGTACTTCAAGGTGGTGTGACGAGCGTGGATGTCGACTCCCTGTATCAAGAGATCATCCTGGACCACTACAAGAAGCCTCACGGTGCGGGTCTGCGTGACCCGTACGAGGCCGAGGTCCACCACGTCAACCCGACGTGCGGCGACGAGATCACGCTGCGGGTGCACCTCGAGGGCGACAGGGTCGCCGACGTGTCGTACGACGCTGAGGGCTGCTCGATCAGCCAGGCGTCCGCGTCGGTGCTCAACGACCTCGTCGTCGGCAAGTCGGTGACCGAAGGCATGGCGCTGCTGGACGAGTTCCAGACCCTCATGCAGGGGCGCGGACAGGTCGAGCCCGACGAGGACGTGCTCGAGGACGGCATCGCGTTTGCCGGGGTGGCGCAGTTCCCCGCCCGGGTGAAGTGTGCGCTGCTGTCGTGGATGGCGTGGAAGGACGCGACGGCCCAGGCCGTCGCCAACGAGAGCGAGGAAGGCCGATGAGCGAGACTGCACCGGACCAGACCACGGACGACCTCCCCGAGGTTGACCTGAGGCCGGCGGGAAGCGTCACGACGGCTGAGGATGTCAACGAGGCGATGAAGGACGTCGTCGATCCCGAGCTCGGGATCAACGTCGTCGACCTGGGGCTCGTCTACGAGGTCGAGGTCGACCCCGCCAACAACGCGACGATCGACATGACGCTCACTTCGGCGGCGTGCCCGCTGACCGACGTCATCGAGGACCAGACGCGTCAGGCGCTCGAGGGCATCGTCAACGACTTCCGGATCAACTGGGTCTGGATGCCGCCGTGGGGTCCCGACAAGATCACCGACGACGGCCGCGAGATGCTGCGCGCCCTCGGGTTCAACGTCTGAGGTGGTCTCGACTGGCTCGACCGGCGGGGTGTCCGGTGGTTGAGCCTGTCGAAACCCGGACCGTCCTCGTCCCGCACGAGCGGCTCCCTGGCTGGGTGGAGCGCTTCTCCGCCCGGCACGGGGAGCCGTTGGTCGTGCGTGAGGGTTCCCGCGCGATCCTGCACGCACCCGACGGCGCCGAGGCCTCGTACGAGGACGTGGACCCGCCGGCCGACTTCGGGATCGTCCTCGTCCGCCGCGGCGGCTATGCGATCGGTCGCGTCGAGGGTGGTGTCCTCGTTGCCCACAAGACGGGCACCCGGTACGTCCAGGGGAAGACGAAGGCCGGCGGCTGGAGCCAGCAGCGCTACGCCCGCCGCAGGGCCAACCAGGCCGACGCGCTCGCCGACGCCGCCTCCGAGGTCGTGGCGCGTCTTCTTCCCGATGCCGGACAGGTGTTCGGCGGCGGCGACAAGGCGCTGGTCGCTCAGGTGCTGGCGGCGCGTGAGGCAGGCCGGGAGCTGACGCTCGAGCCGCGGTGGCTGGACGTGAAGGAGCCTCGGCTCGTGGCCCTGCAGGCCGCGGTCACCGGCGCGCGGGCGTACGAGGTTCGGCTGAACCCGCTGGCGTGACCGACGCCCCGCCAGCAGTCTCCTGCCGACGCGGTGAGGGGGAGTTCGGCGTGGACCGCGCTACCACTATCTTGTTGGCGTGACTTCCCCCGTACGCGTGGGCAGGCGCCTGTCCGCCGCCGCCTGCGTCGTCCTCCTCGCGCTCTCGGTCAGCGCGTGCTCCTCCGACGAGGCGCCGGCGAGCCCGTCCTCGGCAACACCGACGGCGACCGCGACCACGGCCGACGAGAGTGCCGCGGTGTCGGCGGCCGTCACCCGCTACTGGAACGCGTTCATCGTGTCCCAGACCGAGCCGTCGAACGATCCCGCGCTGTTCGAAGGGATCGCCAAGGGCGCGTTCGTGGAACGCAACCTGACGACCGCCGGCGACTACAAGGAACGCGGCTTCCGGCGGGTGGGGCGCCCGGTGATCGGCGAGCCCGAGGTCGCGATGAAGAAGAGCGGCGCGCGAGCGGTCGTCTGCTGGGACGAGAGCGGGTGGGGCGCGGAGCAGGACGGCGAGGCGGTCTCGCCGCCGCCCACGACGCCGGTCTCGATCGCGATGACGTTGAAGAGGGACACCGAGGGCTGGTACGTCGTCGGCGTCGAGCGAAGGGGTGAGCGGGGCGCATGCTGAGGCACGTGGTGAGGATGGGGGCGCGGCTTGCCGTGGCGACCGCGACGATCGGCGCCGTCCTGATGGCGGCTCCAGCGGCGCAGGCCGACCCGGAGTGCGACTGGGTGGCCGGAGACGACGGCGTCCTGGTTTGTGTCGACCCCGGGACCCCGGGCGGGCCCGGCGACGACGGGGGGAACGACGGGGACGACGACATCGTCGAGCCTCAATGCGATCTCTCCGGTTCGCTCTACAACGACTACTGCGACGGCGACGCGCGCTGCTTCCGCAACGATCCGGCCGCGCTCCAGGAGCCCGAGGACAACGGGCTCGATCCGTCTGAGAAGCCCGACCCGGATGCTCACGCCATCTACTGGGAGTGCGAGCGTCCCGACGGCACGACGTACGAGCGCTACTTCTGGTCGGGCGCCGAGCCCACCCCTCCGCCGCTCGGCGAGCGCGCGCGGCGTGCGATCGCCCGGATCCCGCTCCCCGACTTCACCCCGACCTTCAACCCGCCTGGCCGGACGTTCGTCAGCCTCGACACGTGGTGGTGGGCAGCGGGGGCCACCCGCAGGGCGATCAGTGGCGAGGCCCTCGGCGTCGTCGCCGTCGCGCGGCCCGACCACATGGAGGTCGACCCGGGTGACAGCACCGGAGCGAAGCGGTGCCCCTTCAGGGTCAGGCGGTCGGATGCGTGCGTCCACGCGTACGCCAAGTCGTCCCTCGGCGGGACGTTCACCGCTCGGATGCGGTTGGTCTACACACTGGAGTTCCGTCTCGGGAACCAGGTGCGTGACATCCCAGGTGCGCCGTCACAGCTGGAGACCGAGTGGGCGAACCAGACGATCCCGGTACGGGAGTCGCAGGCAATCGTCGCGCCCCACTGACCCGTCCACGAGGCGACCAGAGATTTCTTGTGTGACCCGCGTTGCACCTAGACTGCTCTGGTCCACGTCAACGATCTCGGGACCGTCGTCGCTCCCGTACGCCTGACCCCGGCAGCCCATCACGAGGAGACACTGCGTCATGGCGGAGTCCACCCGAACTTCTGGCGTGTCCGTCCACGACCGGCAGCGAGAGCGTGCCGCGCGAGGCGTCCGCACCCGCCAGTCGCTCGCCGCGGCGAAGTCCGACCGTCCCGCCCCGCCGCGCCGCCGCCGTCCGGCCATGGCCGCGCTCGCTGTGCTGCTGATCGTCGGTGGGGCCGCACTGGCCGGACTTCTCGCGGTCAACCTCGACAGCCGCACCTCCGTGATCGTCGTCAAGCAGGACGTGCCGGCCGGCACGGAGATCACGACCGATCTCCTCAGCACGTCCATGGTCGCGAGCGAAGGCCTCAAGATCGTCCCCGAGGACCAGGTGTCCGAGGTGCTCGGCACGTACGCGCGAGTGCCGATCAGCGAGGGGCAGCTCCTCGACACCACGATGCTCACCACCGGTGAGGTGCTGGCCGACGACACCGCCCGGGTCGGCGTCCAGCTCGTGGGCGGGCGGGCCCCGACCGACCTGCGCTCGGGCGACGAGGTCCGTCTGATCCGCCTCGCCGAAGGCGCAGGTGGCGAGCCCACTCCGCTGGCGACGGCGATCGTGCTGCGCACGTCGACGGCCGAGTCCGGTGGCCTCGTCGACGGAGGTTCGGGTGGCGGCGGTGCGACCTTGATGGTGCCGTCCCGTGCGGCCGACGACGTCGTCGACGCCTCTGCCGGCGAGCGCCTCGGCATCGCACTGATCCGCCGCGGCGTTGCGGTCGACGAGGCCGACCTGTCGGTCCTCGGAGGACCACGATGACGCTCGTCGCCTTCGCCTCGGCCAAGGGATCGCCCGGGGTGACCCAGACGGTCACCGGCCTCGCGAGCGTGTGGCCCGCTGCGCCCGTCGTGGCCGAGCTCGACCCGGTCGGGGGTGACCTCGCCTTCCGGCAGCGCCGCGAGGACGGGGTGCCGCTCGACCGCGAGACCGGGCTCCTCTCGTATGCCGTCGCCGTACGCGGTGGGCGGGCGTCGGCCCTCGCCGATCACCTCCAGCCCACCGACGAGGGCATCGACGCCCTCGTTGGCGTGAGTGCTCCCGGGCAGGTCCAGGGCCTCGGTCTCGCCTGGCCGCACGTGGCTGCCGGTCTGCTGGCAGAGGCGCGCCCCGTGCTCGCCGACTGCGGCCGACTGACGCCCGGGTCCCCGATCGCGCCGGTCGTCGAGCAATCTTCTGCGCTCGTGCTCGTCGCGAGGTCCGACGTCTCCGCGCTCGCCCACCTGCGCGAGCGCCTGCTGTGGCTGCGCGAGCCTCTGCGGATCGGCGGCGTCGACGGCGTTCCGACGGGGGTGCTGCTCGTGGGCGACCCCCGCGACAAGCGCGCGCGTGACGACCTCGCCCGGCTGCTCGCCTCCGCCGGGGTTCCTGTGCCGGTGCTGGGCACCGTCGCGTACGACCCCAAGGTGGTCCAGAACCTGCGCACCTCCTCCGAGCGTGCTGTACGACGCACCCTGTGGCACCGCTCGCTCGTGGACGTCGTGCCCGAGGTCCACGCGCTCGTGGCGTCTCGTGTGCCGTTCTGGTCCGAGGAGGTCGTCTGATGGACCAGCTCGTGCTGAGGCGTCTGCGCGGCGAGGTCGCCGATGCGGTCTCGCGCCAGCGTCGCGAGGACGCCGACTCGGGCCTGCCGCCGATGACCAGCGAGGACGAGCGCCAGTACGCGCGCGCCGTCATCGCGCGGGTGCTCGAGACCCATGCGCGGTCCGAGATCTCCGCCGGCCGTACCCCGCCGGACACGACCGAGGAGGCCGAGCTCGCCGACGGCATCCACGCCGCTCTGTACGGCGTCGGGCGCCTCCAGCCGCTGCTCGACGACCCGGACGTCGAGAACATCGACATCAACGGCTACGACAGCGTCTTCGTGGGCTACGCCGACGGCGAGGAGCGGATGCTCCCGCCTGTCGCCGACTCGGACGACGAGCTGGTCGAGCTCGTCCAGGTGCTGGCTGCCCACTCCGGGCTGACGAGCCGCCCGTTCGACACCGCCAACCCCCAGCTCGACCTGCGGCTGCCCGACGGCAGCCGCCTGTCGGCCGTCATGGGGGTCACGCAGCGGCCGTCGCTGTCGATCCGCCGCGCGCGCCTGTCACGGGTGTCGCTGGACATGCTGGTCGAGAACGAGACGATGTCTCCCGACCTCGCGAGCTTCCTGTCCGCGGCGGTGGCCGCGCGCAAGAACATCATGATCGCGGGGGCGACCAACGCCGGCAAGACGACGCTGCTGCGCGCGCTGGCCAACGAGATCCCCGCCCACGAGCGGCTGATCACGGTGGAGCGCGCGCTCGAGCTCGGGCTCGACAAGTACCCCGACCTCCACCCCAACGTCGTCGCCTTCGAGGAGCGCCTGCCCAACTCCGAGGGCCGCGGCTACATCGGTATGGCCGACCTCGTACGCCGGTCGCTGCGCATGAACCCGAGCCGCGTCATCGTCGGCGAGGTGCTCGGTGACGAGATCGTCACGATGCTCAACGCGATGAGCCAGGGCAACGACGGCTCGCTCTCGACGATCCACGCCAACTCGTCGATCGAGGTCTTCAACCGCATCTGCACGTACGCGATCCAGTCGGCCGAGCGTCTGCCAGCCGAGGCGGCGATGATGCTCATCGCGGGCGCGATCGACTTCGTCGTGTTCGTGAAGCGACGCAACGACTACGCGACCGGTGGCGGGCTGCGCCGTGTCGTGACGTCGGTCCGCGAGGTCAACGGTGTCGACGGCCGCGTGCTGTCCAGCGAGGTCTTCGCCCTCGGGCGCGACGGGCACGCAGTGCCGGCGGCCGCGGTCAGCTGCATCGACGAGCTCGAGACGGCTGGCTACGTGCCGGGCGTCTACCAGTCTCAGGGGGTGTGATGGCCAGCCAGACGATCATGCTGGTGGTCCTGCTCGGGGCCGTCGTCGGCGCGGGCATCCTCCTGCTCGTCTGGTCACTCACCCCGCAGGAGCCGTCGGGGGTGGCGACCTCGTCGACCCTCCTCACACGCGTGAAGCGCTTCGGTGCCCGGCTGCCGATCGCGCTCGGCGTCGCCCTCGCGCTGCTGGTGCTCACCCGGTGGCCGGTGCTGGCGGCCGCGGGTGCGGCGCTCGTCGTCCTCGCGCCCTACCTCGTCGGGGGAGCGAGCAGCGAGAAGATCGCCATCGCCCGGCTCGACGGCCTGGCCGCGTGGACCGAGTCGTTGCGCGACACGATCGCCGGCGCGGTCGGCCTCGAGCAGGCGATCCCCGCGACCGCGTACGCAGCATCTCCCGCGATCTCGCCGCAGCTCATCGACCTCTCCGACCGGTTGCGCATGCGCACGCCGCTCCCGACGGCGCTCCAGCAGTTTGCGGACGACCTCGACGACAGCAGCGCGGACATGGTGATCGCCGCGCTGATGCTCAACTCGCGCCTGCGCGGACCTGGGCTTCGAGAGGTGCTCACCTCGCTGGCGGAGTCTGCGCGCGAGGAGCTGGAGATGCGTCGCCGGGTGGTCGCCGGCCGCGCCAGCACCCGACGGAGCGTCCAGATCGTCATCGGTATCACCGTCCTGTTCGTCGTCGGGCTCGCGGTGTTCAACCGCGAGTACGTCGCCCCGTACGGCAGCCCGGTCGGCCAGATGGTCCTGCTGATCGTGCTCGGTTTCTTCGCGCTCGGGTTCGTCTGGATGCGGCGTCTCTCCGTGTTCGAGATCCCCGAGCGCTTCTTGCTCACGTCGAGCTCGTCGGGGGATCGCCGATGATCCTCGTTCTGCTCGCAGGCGGCCTCGTCGGCGTCGGCATCCTCGCACTGGTCCGGATGTACGACACAGGCTCCGGCACCGCTGCCGCCGAGCTGGCGCACCTCGATGCGATGAGCCAGCGCTCGCGCGTCCGGACGTCGCTGACGGCCGACCGGCGCCACCAGGCGGAGTCCGCTCGCGTCCGCAAGCTCGGGTCGTCCGTGTCGACGTTCCTCGAGTCGCGCGGCTGGAGCGTCCCGATCAAGGTTCGCGCCGATCTGGCGGTGATGGGGCGCTCGGTCGAGACCCATCTCGGCATGACGGTGCTCGCTGCAGTCGCGGGCTTCTTCGCGCCGGTGATCATCATGATCCCTGCCGCGATGTTCTTCAGTGTCAGCTGGACGATCCCTGTCTGGCTCGCCGTCTTCGGCGCGGTCGGTGGCGCCGTCCTGACGAGCGCGCAGCTCGCGACCGAGGCCGCCGACCGTCGGCGCGACTTCCGCCACGTCGTCAGCGCCTACCTCGATCTCGTCTCGATGAATCTCGCGGGCGGACGCGGTGTCCCCGAGGCGCTGGCGACCGCCGCCGAGCTGAGCGACGGCTGGGCGATGGTCCGGATCCGCGACACGATCGAGTCCTCGCGCCTTCAGGGTGTCACCCCCTGGAACGCGCTCGGCGACCTCGGCACCGAGATGGCCATCGAGGAGCTGCGCGACCTGGCGGCGGCCCTCGCCCTCGTCGCCGAGGACGGTGCGCAGGTGCGCGAGTCGCTTTCGGCGCGTGCGGCGTCCATGCGCCAGCGCGAGCTCGCCGACGCCGAGAGCCGTGCGGCCGAGCGGTCGCAGTCCATGCTCGTCGCTCAACTGCTGCTGTGCGTAGGCTTCCTGCTCTTCCTCATCTATCCTGCCGTGGCCGAGCTCCTCGGCATGTGACCTGTCCCTTCAACCTTCTGGAGTTCCCATGATCAACCCGCTGAGCCCACTGGGGTATCTCCTCACCATCCTGGACGTGCGTTGGCGCAAGGCACGCTCCGAGGAGGGCGCCTCGGCCGTCGAGTGGGTGGTGATCGCGGCCGTCGTGGTCGGCATCTGTATCGCGGTCGGAGGGATCCTCAAGGGAGCCCTCGAGGGCCAGGCGGACAAAATCGGCGACCAGATCGAGAACCCGTAAGACCGTGATGACCGATCGCGTACGACGGTGGCGCAGGCGACTGCGCCACCGCGATGAGGAGGGCTACTCCAGCATCGAGCTGGTCATGTACATGCCCCTGCTCATGATCGCGATCATCCTCACGGTCCAGGCCGCCTTCATCTATCTGGGCAACCAGGCGGTCTCCGCTGCGGCGCGTGAAGCATCCCGTACGGCACGCATCACCGCCGACCCGGCCGCTGCGGAGGCTCGCGGCCGTGCGTACGCCGCCAACCTCGGCGGTGGCATGATCTCCGACGTCAATGTCGCGGTGACACCCGTCGGGGGCGACCAGATGCGGACGGTCGTCTCCGCCGATGCTGTCCGGCTGCTCCCGTTCATCGGCGCGGTCCGTGTCACCGAAGAGGTGCAGGGCCCCATCGAGCAGTTCGTGGAGGATGCGCCGTGAGAGCACTGCGGCGTCCGCGGAGGCGGCTCATGGGCCGCGGCTGGGGGGAGGAGCGGGGGTCGATGTCGGTCGAGGTCGTCTTCTTCGTGCCGATCCTCGTGATGTTCACCCTCCTTGTCGTGGCGGGAGGGCGTTACGTCGCGGTCAAGGGCGACATCGAGGCCGCGGCACGCGACGCCGCGCGGGCCGCGTCGTTCGCCCGTACCGCCGACGAGGCCCGTACCGCCGCAGCCACCGTCGCGACGGCGGCGCTCGGCAGCACCGGCAGCTGCCGGGTCTCTGGCATCGGCGGCAACTTCTCCGCCGGCGGCATCGTCGAGGTGGACATGCGCTGCGAGGTGTCGAACCGTGGCCTCGGCCTCATCGGTCTCGGCGGCACCCAGACCCTGACCGCGAGCGGAGCAGCGCCGATCGACACCTACCGGAGGTACGGATGACCCGCGCGCTCACGGCGTGGCGCGACCGGACTCTGCGCCGCGCGTCCGGCGACGAGCGCGGTGCGGCGGCCGTCTTCGTCCTCGGCATGTCGATCGTCCTTCTGGTGTGTGCCGGTCTCGCGATCGACGGCGGCCTCGCCATCAACGCGCGCATGCGGGCAGCCGACGACGCTGAGCAGGCGGCCCGGATCGCCGCCGACTCGATCAACATCGAGCAGCTGCGCGCCGACGGCACGCTCGTCATCGATCAGCAGCTCGCCGGGACGCGCGCCGCCGGCTACCTGGCACGTCGCGGCTACGGCGCGGGGCAGTTCACCGTACGGGTCAACGCCGGCTCGGTCGACGTCGACGTGCGCGACTCCACCGACACGGCGTTCCTCGGGCTGGTGGGCATCCGTCGGTTCGACGTCAACGCCACCGCCCGCGCCGTCCCCGAGACCGAACCACAGTGATGCGATCATGAGCGACGACCGACCGTGCTGCCAGCAGGGGGAGCGATGACGAGGACCACATCTCGTGCGAAGGACGACCGCGCCGGTGACCCGACCCGGTTCGCCGAGGCGCGGATACCCCCACGGCAGAGCCGTCGGCCGCTGGAGGTTCTCGGAGCAGTCGCTGCCCTCGGCCTGCTGCTGGTCGGCCTTCCCGTCGCGCTCGTGCTGCTCTCCGGCCCTCCGCCGATCCCGACGAGCCTGCCATCGCTGACCGATGCGGCCCGTCAGCTCAGCATGGACGATCTCCTCACGGTGCTCGTGGCCGTCGTGTGGCTCGCCTGGGTGTGGTTCGTGGTGTGCGTCGTCGTCGAGGCCGTCGCAGCGCGCCGCGGTGGACTTGCCCGCACGGTGCCGCTCGCTGGCCCGCTCCAGCATCTCGCCCGCGTCCTCATCGGTGTGCTCCTGATGTCGGGCATCGTCGCGGGGCCCGCCCAGGCTGCGACCTCCGCCGCCGACCACGTGTCGCCGTCGACCCGCGTGGTCATGGTGGACTCCTCGCTCCAGCAGACCTCGGTGGTCGCTGGCGTCGATCAAGCCGGCGCTGCCAGCCAGGCCGACCGTGAGCACAGCCCGCTCGTCGGCAAGAAGGTCTACACCGTCAAGGCGCCGAAGGCCGGCTACCACGACAACCTGTGGGACATCGCCGAGCGCCATCTCGGCGACGGTCGTCGCTACCAGGAGATCTACCACCTCAACAAGGACCGCGAGCAGCCCGACGGCGGTCAGGTCGAGCTCGCGCGGCTGATCCATCCGGGCTGGGAGCTCGTGATGCCCGAGGACGCCGTCGGAGTCGAGCGCGTCGCCGCGCCGGCCCCCGCGCCCGTCGAGGCACCACCGATGCCGATGGACACTCCTGCCCCGGTCGACGACGCTGCGGAGACCGGTGGGGCAGAGGGCGGCGCGGACGGTGCCGGCGGCGCCGTCGAGACCGCTTCCGTCTTCAGCGACTCCGTGCGCTCGTACGGCGGCATCGGTCTGCTCGCTGCCGGAGTCCTCGGCGCTCTGGCGCTGCAGCGTCGGCGCCAGCGTGGCACCCGTGCGAGCGAGGACGCGCGTGCCGTCGAGGCCCACCTGCGTGTCTCGGCCACGACCGACCGGGTCCGCCGCCTCGACCACGCGCTGCGCACGCTGACCGCGACATGCCGTACGGAGGGTGCCGTGCCACCCCCGGCCTATGCGGCGTTCGTCGACGACGAGTCGGTCGAGCTGCTGCTGGCGCCCGCGCAGCCCAAGCCCTTCACGGGCTGGGAGGCGGTCGACGACGGCGCTCGCTGGCGCTCGACGGCCGATCCTCGGGGTTCGGTCCCCGCAGAGAGCGCCCCGTACCCGGGCCTGGTCGGGCTCGGAGTCGACGGCGAGGGACGGGACGTGCTCATCGACCTCGAGGCCGCCGGCGGTGTCGTCTCGCTCGTCGGCGACGTCGTGACCGCCGAGCAGGTCGCTGCAGCGATGGCGCTCCAGGCCGCGACCGCACCCTGGGCCGACGCCGTACGCGTCAGCATCTCCGACCTGCCGGACGAGATTGCGACGCTGGTCGAGGGCCGGGTCCGTGTGACGGACCTTGCTCAGGAGATCGGCGAGGTCGAGCAGTTCTACGCCGGACGTACGGACGACGTCCTCACCGGCCGGATGCGTCGCCGTGGGCTCTTCTCGCACCTCGTGGTCGCGGGGCGCGTCCCTGACGCGTCGATCGCCGAGCGCCTCGGTGCACTGGTCGGCGGCGGGCGGCGGACGTTGTCGATCGTCGTGGTGGGGGAGCATCGTGACTCGCGCTGGCAGCTGCACGTCGACGAGAACGGGACCCTGAGCGCCCCACAGCTCGGGCTGACCGTGGACGCCAACCGAGTGACGGCGGCCCAGGTGTCGGCCGTCGCGGAGCTCTTCGAGGCGTCGCGGACCGCGGACCGGCCCGACGACGGTCTCCGCATCCGGGTCAGTGCACCCGAGGTCACCCACGACGACGCGGCCTGGGCGACGGCGCAGCGCCGCATCGGCGTGCTGGGGCGTCTTGCTGTCCAGGGCGCCGGTCAGATCGCGGCCGATCGACGTCCGCTCGCCGAAGAGATGGTCGTCCACCTCGCGCTTCATCGCGAGGGCGTCCACCCGACCGTCCTCGCCGCGGCGCTGTGGCCGCGAGGCGTCACCGCCGACGTCCGCGACTCCGCCGTCGAGCGGGCGCGAGGCTGGCTGGGCTCGGACGTCGACGGCTCTCACCTGCTCCAGGAGACCGCCGACGGCCGACTGCGCCTCGCCGACTCGGTCGTCTGCGACTGGGATTGTGCACGCACCCTCTTCCTGCGGTCGCGGACGGTCTCGAGCGAGCGAGAAGAGGTCGAGATGCTGCGGCGCGGGCTCCAGCTCGTCCGGGGCGAGGCGTTCTCCGGGACGCCGCAGGGCCGGTACGCCTGGGTGTCCGAGGATGACCTGCCACGCGAGATCGCACGGGTGGTCGTGGACGCGGCTGACCGGCTTGCGACGCTGCTCGGCGAGGACGACCCGAGTGGAGCGTCCGACGCTGCGGCGGCAGGTCTGCGGGCCTGGCCGACCGAGCAGCGGCTGTGGCGCGCGATGGTCCGCTCGCGTCACGCGATGAGCGGCGTCGCGGGCGTCATGCAGACCGTCGAGGCGATGATCGCGCGCATGGACGGGGTCCCGCTCGAGGCGGAGACAGAGGCGTTGCTCGACGAGCTCATGCCGACCGGCTCCGGCGGGACGCTGGCCGGCGCGAACTGACTCCGGCGCCCGTTCGGCAGTGCGCCAGCGTCCACGTCCGCACGGTGTCATGGCCCTCCTGCGGGACCTGGACCGTACGGAGGACGCCGTCCGCCGAGGGTGGATGCTCGCCGTCGGTGAGTGGGCGTCCACGGGCAGCCCGCGTCGGCGGGTAGGCGCCCAAGGCCCGGCCCGCGTGCGTGCCCCGCGCCTGCGTGCGTCAGGGAGTTGCTTGCGGGACCTGGACCGTACGGAGGACGCCGTCGCCGAGGTTGGCCATGACGCGCCCGGGCGTCGTGGGTGCGCCCATCGAGCTGCGCGGGATCCGGACACCGATGAGCTCGCCGTCGGTGACGCTCGATGCGGCAAGGAGGAGCCCCTGGCGGCCCTTCATGTCGACCTGCCACCCGCTGAACCCGCTCGCAACCGCGTCCGAGTCACCGCCGAGCACGATCGCGCGCCCACGGTCGCCGCCGGTCCGTAGGACGGACTTGAGGTAGTCCTTCGCGTCGATGTCCTTGAGCAGCTCGCCGTCATCGACGATCAGCACGACCGGTCCGTCGCCCTCGTCCATGAGCGGCTGGAGCTCGTCGGTCCGCAGGTCGGCGTCGGTGAGCACAGCGCGAACGCCCGCGCGTCCGGCCAGGTCCCGCAGCGGCGACGGCCGAGGAGCGGCGAGGACGACCTCCGCGCCGCCGCGCAGCAGCGACTCGGCGACCGAGAGCAGCGCGGTGGATCGGCCGCTGCGTGCCGGACCGGCGATGATCGCCGCCGGGGTACGGGCGAGGTCCAGACCGAGCGCGGTGAGCTCGTCGCCGCCCACGCCGATCAGGCCCCACGGCATCGGCGCGAACGGCTCGGCCCGCAGGTCCCACGCCTCGTCGAAGCCGATCCGGGTCGGGAGCACGTCGACGCGGAACGGACGTGCCGCACGGGGGACGTCCGACCAACGCTCACGCGACCACGCGCCGACCGCCCGCAGCGCGGCCGCCTGGGCTTGTCCGCCGGGCTCGCCGTCGAGCAATGCGAACTGGAGCTCGAGGCCGCTTTCGGAGCGGAAGCCGCGACCCTCGGGGATCTCCTCGGGCATCTTGCGCGGCTGCAGGCCGAGCAGCGAGTAGTCGGCGCGATCGGGCAGGCGCAGGCTGATCTTGTCCTCGAACAGCGAGCCGAGCCGGACGTTCACGAGCTGACGGTCGCCGGTCACG
The DNA here is from genome assembly GCF_014127285.1 of Mumia sp. ZJ1417. Taxonomy (GTDB): domain Bacteria; phylum Actinomycetota; class Actinomycetes; order Propionibacteriales; family Nocardioidaceae; genus Mumia. The sequence continues at coordinate 2,198,414 of NZ_CP059901.1, read as the reverse complement.
ATGAGGTGGATGCCGACCGAGGCACCCTCGCGGAGGAACGTCTGCACCTGGTCGAGAGGCGTACCGCCGTCGAGCTCGGCGAGCGATCCGAGGAACCCCTCCCACCGGTCGAGCATGACGACGACGTGCGGCAGCCGCTCGTCCGGTGCGACCGACGACCGCTGCTCGGTGAGGTCGGCGAACCCGCCCTCGGCCAGCACCTCCTGGCGGCGCGCGAGCTCGGCGCGCAGCCGCGTGAACAGGCGCGTCGCACGATCGGTCTGGGTCCGCTGCACCACGGCCCCGCAGTGCGGGAGGTCGGCGAGCGGGAGGAGGGCACCGTTGCCGCAGTCGAGCCCGTACAGGTGGACGTCGGCGGGGCTCACCAGCGAGGCGATCGCGGCGGCCATGGTGCGCAGGGCCTGCGACCGCCCGCTGCGCGGGCCGCCGACGATCGCGAGGTGCGAGAACGAGGCGAAGTCGATGACGGCCGGACGCTGGTCCTGCTCGGCAGGGTGGTCCTCGCGGGCGTACGGGATTGGCGGCAGCGCGGGCGAGGTTGCTGCGCGGCTCGCGCCCAGGAGGTCGGACAACCGCACGTCGGTCGCCAGCGAGGGCAGCCAGGGGCTGTGCTGGCGCTCCAGCCCCAGCTGGTCGTTGGCCGTACGGATGGCCTCGACGAGCACCGTGAGATCGGTGATCTCGGCGTCGTCGGTCACCGCGACCTTCGGGCGCAGCGGGATCGGCTGCGCGAGGTCTGCGAGCCCGAGAGAGCTGACCCACGGGACGCTCGCGGTGTTGACGGTGCCCGGACGCCGACCACCGACGCGACCGGACTGGAACGGCACGAGCGAGTTGGCGCCGAGCCTGACGTACGCGCGGCCGGGCGTGGCCTTGGAGATGCTCCCGGCCTCCGGGGCGTCGATGACGTCGCTGCTCTCGGAGCCGTCGGTGACGCGCAGCGCGATCCGCAGGTTCGTGTTGGCACGGATCTCGGGCGAGACGACGCCGGACGGTCGCTGCGTGGCGAGGATCAGGTGGATCCCGAGCGAGCGGCCACGCTGCGCGATGTTGACCAGGCCGGTGACGAAGTCGGGCAGCTCGCGGGCGAGCGAGGCGAACTCGTCGATGACGATGAGCAGTCGGGGCATCGCCGCCAGCTCGGGGCGCTTGACCTGGAGGTCGACGTAGTCCTCGATGTCCTTCGCACCGGCGGCGGCGAGGATGTGCTCGCGCCGGGTGAGCTCGGCACCGAGCGAGATGAGCGCCCGCTCGACGAGGTGCGTGTCGAGGTCGGTGACCATCCCGACCGTGTGGGGGAGGTCGACGCAGTCCTTGAAGGCGGCACCACCCTTGTAGTCGACCAGCACGAACGTCATGCCGTCGGGACGGTTCGCGACGGCGAGTGACGCGACGATCGTCTGGAGGAGCTCCGACTTGCCGGCACCGGTCGTACCGGCGACGAGACCGTGCGGCCCGTCCTTGCGCATGTCGATGGCGAACGGGCCGTCGAGGGACACCCCGACCACGGCCTCCGTCGAGCGTGGGCTGACCGCCCAGCGAGCACGGACGAGGTCCGGGGTCGGAGGCTCGATGGACATCACCTCCGTGAGGCGGCAGGCCGCGGGAAGGACGGAGTCGTCGTCGCCGCCGGAGATGTCGCGCAGCGGTGCGAGCGCCCGCGCGACGCGGTGCAGCCAGCGGTGGCCGACGACGTCGGGCATGATCGCGTCGACCATCGTCACCCGCTGCTGGCGGAGGGCGAGGCCGTGTGGAGCTTGGAGCACGACCGCGGTGGCCTCCTCCGGGAGGAGGCGCTCGTCGGCGTCGAGGCACAGCGCATAGATGCCGACCGACGGTCCTTGCTTGAGCAGGGCGACGACACCGGGCAGGCTGCGCAGGCGGCGTGCCCCGTCGATGACGACGACGATGTCGGGTGCGTCGAGCTTCTTGCCCGAGCCGCCCTTGCGCATCGCGGCCTGCCGGGCGGCGAGAGCCGCCGAGAGCTCGGCGATACGGCGTGCGCAGGTCTCCGTGTCGTTGCCGATCGTGACGACGGTGTCCTGGCCGAACTGCGGGCGCGCGTGGGGGAGCCAGCGGACCCACTCCCACGACGCTGCGCCCTGCGCGTCGGTGAGGACGTACACCTGGGTGTCGCGCGGGCTCTGAAGGACAGCGAGCTGCGCGACGGCCCAGCTCGCCACCTGGCGAGGGATGTCGTCGCGGCCGGCGATGCCGACGACGCCGCGTTCGCGCAGCGAGACGGCGATGGGGACGTCGTAGGCCGTACGGAACGTGGTGCGGCGGTGCTCGAGCTGTTCAGGATCCTCGACGGTCACCTCGGACGGCAGGTCGCCGACGCCCAGTCGTACGGTCAGGTAGTCGGGGTCGGTGGTCCGGCGCTCCCACAGCCGGGCTCGTGGGCCGTTGGCGACGAGCATCGTCAACGCCGGGTCGGGAGCCTCGAGGCGGCGGGCGAGCCGCTCGTCGACGACCGCCTGCTCGATGTCGGCCTCGGTGCTGGTCTTGCGCTCGCGGTACTCGGCGAGCTTGCGCCGGTATGACTGCTTGCCCTGCTTGCGGGACTGCACCCACGACGCGAGCATCATCAGCGGCGAGAAGATCGCCATCGTGAGCATGTACCAGCGCTGGGTCATCACGGCGAGGCCGACGCCGAGGAACACCGGTGCCAGCATGACCATCCAGGGCAGCCCCGGCTTCGCGTCCTCGCTCGGCGGGCTCGGGAGCCGGAACGTCGTCGGCCGCTCGGGTGGCAGCAGACGCGGCGGGCGGTTGTAGTCGAGCCAGCCGGCCTCTGCGCTGTCGTCGAGTGCGGCGTCGGGACCGGTGACCTCCTCGAGCTCGAGGATCACGCTGCCCAGGACCAGCTGGGCGCCGATCGCCCACGCTGTCGCCTCCGTAGTCACCGGCTCGCGTTCGAGCGTCAGGGCTTCGCGGCCCGAGGCGACGGTCTCCGCGAGCACGTCCGACGCGCCGTCGGCCGCCCGTACGGTCACTGCCCCGCTCATGTCGACGTCGAGGGTCACGCACAACGGCGGGATGCGGGGATCGGGCAGGCAGATCGTGCAGCCACGCTCCGAGCCGACGGTGGCCGTGCCGAACGAGAGACGGTGCACGGCGCCTGCGCCCGGCCCCGTGACGACCCGGACCTCCGCCAGACCATCGGGCTCGTCCAGCTGCAGCGCACTCGGGCTGTCGACGGTGAGGAGGGCGCCGTGCTTCAGACCGGACTCGGCGACCGGGACCTGGGTGTCGACGCTCTCGCCGCGGTAGTAGACCGTCGGAGCGGGTGGTGTCGACACCGTCGCGCCGAGCGCGCGGCCGTCGCGGTGCGCGGCCAGCGAGATGACGTCGGCCGTGTCGGGAGCCGGCATCGCGACGGGGGAGTGGCCGAGCAGATGACGGAGCACCTCGCCGGTCGGGGTGGCGTCGTCGGCCTCGACGACGACGTCTCGCCACGAGCCCGTCGCGGGGTTGGACACGGTGACCTCGACACGCATGCGCGCAAGGATAGTTGCGCCGTGGTTCGGCCCGATCGGAGCGGGTTCGTGGTTGCCGGGCTGACCCTCGCCGCGTCTAGAGTGCTTGCGGACCATATACCTCGGTTCGGTCCGGTGGCCTTCGACAGCGGCGGTCGCGGATCACCCACACGACGAGAGGAACGCAGCATGGCGAACATGAACGTCACCTACGCCGAGATGGAGTCGGCGGCGACAAAGCTCACCGACGGGCAGACGGAGATCGAGGGCACCCTCTCGAAGCTCAAGTCGCTCGTCGACCAGCTCGTCTCCGACGGCTACGTCACGGACAAGTCCTCCAAGGCATTCAACGAGTCCTACGAGGAGTTCAACACCGGCGTCAAGCAGACCATCGAGGGTCTGACCGGCATGAGCCAGTACCTCACGAAGGCCGCCGAGGCGCTCGCGCAGACCGACGAGCAGCTCGCCAGCGCGCTCAAGGGCTGACCAGCTCACCGACGTCACACCCGCGCGAGCCGACGTTCGACCACCGAACGCCGGCTCGCGCCGTGCTGTGCGGTGCCGTTCCGTCGAGACCGGCACGGTACGGTGCCTACGACCTCCTGGAGAAAGGGCCCTCTCGTGCGCATGCGGTGGATCGCCTCGATGGCGGCGGTGTTGCTCCTCGTGACCGGTTGCGGCGGCGACGACGAGGACGCGGGTGCGTCCGTCTCGGCCGCGCAGGCGACGATCACGACCAACCACGGCGACATCACCGTGACGCTCTTCCCTGACGAGGCACCTGAGACCGTCGCAAACTTCGTCGGTCTCGCGACCGGCGACAAGGAGTGGACCGACCCGGAGTCGGGCGACAAGAAGGACGAGCCGCTCTACGACGACACCGTCTTCCACCGTGTGATCCCTGGCTTCATGATCCAAGGCGGCGACCCGCTCGGCACGGGCGTGGGCGGTCCTGGGTACGAGTTCGAGGACGAGATCGTCGACAGCCTCACGTTCGATCGCCCCTACCTGCTGGCGATGGCCAACGCGGGCCCGGACACCAACGGCTCCCAGTTCTTCATCACGACGGCCGAGACCCCGCACCTCGACGGACTGCACACGATCTTCGGCGAGGTCGCCGACGACGCGAGCAAGGCGGTCGTCGACGAGATCTCCGCGGTGCAGACCGGTGAGATGGATGCGCCCGTCGAGCCCGTGGTGATCGAGTCCGTCGTCGTGGCCGACTGACCCGACTCCGTACACTGGCTGGTGGCCGAGATCTCGGCCTCCGGAGGCGTCGACGTCTCCTTCTCCCTTTCTCCCACCTCCCAGGAGTAGCTCCGCCATGATCAGCGTCCACGACCTCGAGCTGCGCGTGGGCGCACGCGTCCTCATGTCGGGGGCGACGTTCCAGGTCGCCGACGGCGACAAGGTCGGTCTGGTGGGGCGCAACGGAGCGGGCAAGACCACGCTCACGAAGATCCTCGCCGGCGAGGGCACTGACCCGACCGCGGGGACGATCACCCGCCGCGGGACCATCGGCTACCTCCCGCAGGACCCGCGCACCGGCGACCCTGAGCAGAGCGCCCGCGACCGGATCCTGTCCGCGCGCGGCCTCGACGAGGTCTACCGGGCATTGCGGCGTTCGGAGATCGAGATGGGCTCCGACGACGACGCGATCCGCGACAAGGCGATGAGGCGCTACGCGCGCGCCGACGCCGAGCTGCACGCCGGAGGCGGGTACGCCGCGGCGTCCGAGGCCGCCACGATCGCCGCCAGCCTGGGGCTGCCCGACCGGATCCTCGAGCAGCCCCTGAAGACGCTCTCGGGCGGCCAGCGGCGCCGGATCGAGCTGGCACGCATCCTTTTCCTCGGTGCCGACACGCTCCTGCTCGACGAGCCGACCAACCATCTCGACGCCGACTCGATCGTGTGGCTGCGCAACTTCCTCATGTCGTACAGGGGCGGTGTCGTCATCATCAGCCACGACGTCGTGCTCCTCGAGGACGTCGTCACCAAGGTTTTCCACCTCGACGCGAACCGTGCCGAGATCGACGTCTACAACATGGGGTGGCGCAAGTACCTCGAGCAGCGTGAGACCGACGAGCGCCGCCGCAAGCGCGAGCGCTCCAACGCCGAGCGCAAGGCGTCGACCCTGATGGCGCAGGCCGACAAGATGCGGGCCAAGGCCACGAAGGCGACCGCTGCCCAGAACATGGCGCGCCGTGCCGAGAAGATGCTGGCCGGGCTCGAGGGTGAGCGTGCGGCCGACCGGGTCGCCAAGATCGACTTCCCGACCCCGGCGCCGGTCGGCAAGACGCCGCTGATGGCCGAAGGCCTGTCCAAGTCGTACGGGTCGCTGGAGATCTTCACCGACGTGGACCTCGCGATCGACCGCGGCAGCCGCGTCGTGATCCTCGGGCTCAACGGCGCCGGCAAGACGACGCTGCTGCGCATCCTCGGCGGCCTCGACGCGTCCGACACCGGCGAGATCCGTCCTGGTCACGGGCTCAAGCTGGGCTACTACGCGCAGGAGCACGAGACGCTCGACCTGGAACGCTCGGTCCTCGAGAACATGCAGTCGGCCGCGCCCTCGCTGACCGACACGCAGGCGCGCAGCGTGCTCGGCGCCTTCCTCTTCAGCGGCGACGATGCGCACAAGCCGTCACGGGTCCTCTCCGGCGGCGAAAAGACCCGCCTGGCGTTGGCGACGCTGATCGTCTCCCAGGCGAACGTCCTCCTGCTCGACGAGCCCACCAACAACCTCGACCCTGCGTCGCGCGAGGAGGTGCTGGGGGCGATCCGTTCGTACCAAGGCGCGATCGTGCTCGTCACCCACGACGAGGGTGCGGTCGAGGCGCTCCAGCCCGACCGCGTGCTCATCCTCCCCGACGGCGTCGAGGACCTCTGGACCGCCGACTACCAGGAGCTCATCAGCCTCGCCTGAGGCCCCGACGCACCTCGCTCGATAGCCTCACCCTCATGAGCTATCCCTCTTCCGAGTCGCTTGGTGCCGCCGGGCTCGACGTCGCCGTCGACGGTCCCGTCCTCACCGTCACCCTGAACCGCCCTGATGTCCGCAACGCCCAGACGCCAGCCATGTGGCGCGCGCTCGCCGCGGTCGGTGCCGCGGTCGGCGACGACGTCAGGGTGGTCGTCGTGCGCGGGGGCGGCGCGTCGTTCTCCGCAGGTCTCGACCGCGCGATGCTGAGCCCGCAGGGCATCGAGGGCGAGCGTGGCTTCCCCGAGATGGCCGCGGGCAGCGTGGAGAAGTTCGACGCCACGGTCGCCTCGTACCAGGAGGGCTTCACCTGGTTGCGCGACCCACGGTTCGTCTCCGTGGCCGTCGTCCAGGGCCATGCGGTCGGTGCCGGGTTCCAGCTGGCGCTCGCCTGCGACCTGCGGATCGTCGCCGACGACGCCCAGCTCTGCATGAAGGAGCCCGCGCTCGGGCTCGTCCCCGATCTCACCGGCACCAAGCCGCTCGTGGAGGCCGTCGGGTACGCCCGTGCGCTGGAGATCTGCGCGACTGCCCGGTGGGTGCCTGCCGAGGAGGCCACGCGCCTCGGGATCGCGCTGGAGACCGTACCCCTCGCTGAGCTCGACACCCGGCTCGCTGACCTCGTCGCAGCCCTCACCGCAGCCCCGCACGGAGCGGTGAGCGCCACGAAGGCGCTGCTGCAGTCGGCAGGCAGTCTCGACCTCGCGGCCCAGGCGAAGGCCGAGCGCCGCGCGCAGCACGGCCGGTTCCGGGCTGTTCTCGCGGCCGCAGGGGGAGCCCGATGAGCCTCGGACTGGAGGGACGAGCGTACGTCCTCACCGGCGCGAGCCGTGGGCTCGGGCTTGCCAGCGCGCAGTGCCTCGTCGACCAGGGGGCGTCGGTGGTGGTCACCGGGCGCGATGCCGACGCCGTCGAGGTCGCGGTCGCCCAGCTGGGGGCGGAGCGGGCGACCGGCGTGGTCGCGGACAACGCCGATCCCGGTACGCCCGCCGAGGTGCTGCGCGCGGTGACGGAGCGCTACGGCCGCTTCGACGGCCTGCTGGTCAGCGTCGGTGGTCCGCCGGGCGGCACGCTCGCCGACGTGACGGACGACCAGTGGCGCGGCGCGTTCGAGTCGGTCTTCCTGGGCGCGGTGAGGCTCGTCCGCGAGCTGGCTCCCGCCCTCGGCGACGGCGGAGCGATCGCCCTCGTGCTCTCGTCGTCGGTACGGACACCGATCGGCGGCCTGTCGATCAGCAACGGCCTGCGGCCAGGGCTGGCCATGCTCACGAAGGAGCTGGCTGACGAGCTCGGACCCCGGGGCGTACGGGTCAACGGGCTGCTGCCGGGCCGGATCGAGACCGACCGCGTCCGCCACCTCGACTCGCTGGCGGACGACCCTCAGGCTGCGCGTGCGGCCTCGGAGCGGTCGATCCCGCTGCGGCGGTACGGGCGTCCAGAGGAGTTCGGGGCGGCAGCAGCGTTTCTGCTGTCACCTGCGGCTTCGTACGTCACCGGAGTCATGCTCCCGGTCGACGGAGGCGCCCTCCGGTCGCTGTGAGCCGGTCGTGCCCGCTCGGGCGGCGGCGGCGCGCTCCGCGGCCGCGCGGGCGGCAGGAACGCTGCGTTGGCCGGGACGGGCATGGCCCGCCTTGCGGGGACCGCGCGGGTGGGCCTCGGCCCACGCGAACCATCCGAAGCCGATGACACCGAGTGCCCCGAAGAACCACCACTGCAGGCCGTAGAAGAAGTGCGGTCCCTGGCCATACTCGGGCCCGTCGGGAAGGATGAACTCGTCGTTGGGCGGGTCCTGCTCCTCAAGAAGCAGGTAGCCGCCCTCGTACAGGGGATAGTCGAGGGCCGGTGCGACCCCGAGCGTCGAGACGGCACGCACCTGGCCTGCCTCGTCGGGCTGGGTGGCGGACAGGGGGACGTGGTCGTTGGCACGCCACCAGCCGACCACCGTGACCTCTCCGGAAGGCGGGGTGGGGACGTCGACGTCCGCGCCGGTCCGGTTCGCAGACGGGAGCCAGCCGCGCTCGACGAGGACGGCCGTGCCGTCAGCGGTACGGAGGGGAGTGACGATGTCGACTCCGGAGCCCTCGTCACGGGTCTGGTACTTGACGATGAGGTTGTTCGCGGTGTCGTACGTGCCGGTGACCGTGACCTGGCGCCACTCGTTGCTCTCGGCCTCGTCGATGTCGGAGGTCGCGACCTTCGAAGGCGCGACGGGCGTCGACTCCACGTTCTGCCGCGTGACCTCGTTGCGTGCGACCTTGTCGTCGAGGCGGCCGAACTGCCAGAACCCCAACCACGTGCAGACCCCGGCCAGCAGGACCACGAACAGCGCGAACGCGAGCCAGCGGCGGGTCAGGAGGAACCGGTACACGTCCCGACGTTACCTAACGGCTCCACACTGCCACCGATGGAGGTCTGCGTGCCTAGACTGATGTCATGACTGCCGAGACCCTCGCGCAGACCGCAGCAACGCTCGCCGACCGCCACGGTCGGGTGGCCACTGATCTGCGCGTCTCGCTCACCGACCGCTGCAACCTGCGCTGCCAGTACTGCATGCCGGCTGAGGGCTTGGACTGGATGCCGACGGAGCAGACGCTGACCGACGACGAGGTCGTCCGGCTCGTCACGATCGCGGTGGAGCGGCTCGGTGTGACCGATGTACGGTTCACGGGCGGAGAGCCCTTGCTCCGGCGCGGGCTGGCGGGCATCGTCACCGCGACCAAGGCGCTCTCCCCGACGCCGACGGTGTCGCTGACCTCGAACGGTCTCGGGCTCAAGCACACCGCGGGAGCGCTGGCCGAGGCCGGGCTCGACCGGGTCAACATCAGCCTCGACACGATCCGCCCGGACACCTTCGAGCAGATCACCCGTCGTGACCGGCACGCCGACGTCGTCGCCGGGCTCGAGGCCGCCCAGGAGGCGGGGATCGCCCCGGTGAAGGTCAACGCGGTGCTGCTGCGCGGCATCAACGACGACCAGGCCCCTGAGCTGCTCGCCTGGTGCCTCGACCGGGGCTACCGTCTGCGGTTCATCGAGCAGATGCCGCTGGACGCCCAGCACGTCTGGGACCGCAGCTCGATGGTGACGGCGGACGAGATCTTCGAGAAGCTGGCCCCGTACATGACGCTGACACCGGCGAACCGAGACCGAGGCTCGGCGCCGGCCGAGGAGTTCCTCGTGGACGGTGGTCCCGCGACGGTCGGCATCATCGCCTCGGTGACGCGGCCGTTCTGCGGCGACTGCGACCGGGTCCGGCTGACGGCCGACGGGCAGGTCCGCAACTGCCTCTTCGCCCGTGAGGAGTCCGACCTGCGGGCGGCGCTGCGCGGGGGAGCATCGGACGACGAGATCGCCGACCGCTGGCGCGCCGCGATGTGGACGAAGCTTCCCGGTCACGGCATCGACGACGTCGGGTTCCTGCAGCCGAGCCGCCCGATGTCGGCCATCGGCGGCTAGCCGAGCGGCGGGCGGGACGGGCGGCGCGAACCGTCAGCCGACGTCGGAGGAGACCGGCTGGGTCTCCTTCCAGAAGCCACGGGCCGACAGGAACTGGCGCAGCGACTCCTCGTGCGCGTCGCACGCGAGCCACGTCTTGCGCCGGTCCGGCGTGTGGATCTTGGGGTTGTTCCACAGGAGCGCGTGCTTCGCGGGGTTCTCGCAGCCCTTCGCGGAGCAGGTCAGGGTCTCGTCGTTCACCGGGGTCCTGTCGTTGTGTCAGGGTCATCGGTCTCGTCGGCGGGCTTGGTCACCGGGCCGGTCGTGATCTCGCCGATCGGCTCGGGGTGGAGCACGTCGGCCTGGTCGACGGGCTTGCGGCGCGCCGTGTTCGCGAAGACGACGGCGACGTAGGGCAGGAAGAGAGCGCCGAGGATGAAGAACCACCGAGCCCATCCGTCGACCACGACGGCGAGCAGGAAGCAGATCGTACGGATCAGCATCGACACCAGGTAGCGGTTCTGGCGGTGCCTCAGCTCTTCGCTGCGGGCCACCTGCGCCGTGGTGATGCTGACACGGTCGGCATGGCGATCCTCCATCCCTCCACGGTACGCCAGTCGATCAGCGGCATGATGGGCAGTATGACGAACCGTACGTACCGCATCACCGAGATCGTGGGCACCTCGACCGAGGGCGTCTCCGACGCGATCACCAACGGCATCGAGCGGGCCTCGAAGACCCTGCGTCACCTGGACTGGTTCGAGGTGGAGGGCATTCGCGGGCACATCGAGGGAGACCGGGTCGATCACTACCAGGTCACCCTCAAGATCGGGTTCCGCCTCGAGGACGACGAGTAATTCGTGAAGCAGCTGGTCGTGGTCCGGCACGCCAAGGCCGAGGGGTCGGCGTCCACCGACCTGGCCCGGGCGCTGACGCGGCGCGGTCACGACGACGCCCGGCGCCGCGGTGAGCAGCTCACCGACTTCGTGACCGGGACCGCGCTCGCGCTCGTCTCGCCGGCGGTACGGACGCGCGAGACGTTCGACGAGGTCAACGCGTCGCTCGGCCTCGCACCGGCCCACGTGGCGTACCCCCCGAGCCTGTACGAGGCCAGCGCGCACCGGGTCCTTCAAGAGGTGCGTGCCGTCGACGGCGAGCCAAGCACGATCGTCGTCGTCGGGCACAACCCGTCGATGGGCGACCTCGTCTGGATGCTCCACGACGGGACGCACAACGGCGCGTGGAAGGCGTACGGCGACCGTGGTTTCCCGACGTCGGCCGCCGCCGTGCTGACGTACGACGGGGACTGGTTCGACATCGATCCACGGACGATGCGGCTCGAGGACTACCTCGCCCCGTCGCCCCGCTGACCCCCGGGACGTCATACGGATCGAGGGTTCCGACCCTCGATCCGTATGACGTCCCGGGAGGGGTTGCGGGTCAGGCGAGGGCGTCCGCCGCCTCGACCTCCTCGCGGGTGATGCCGAGGAGGAAGACGATCGCGTCGAGGTACGGGACGGACAACGAGGTGTCAGCGGCATCCCGTACGGCGGGCTTGGCGTTGAACGCGATCCCGAGCCCTGCGGCCTCGAGCATGTCGAGGTCGTTGGCGCCGTCGCCGATCGCGACCGTGTTGGCGAGCGAGATGCCGGCGGCGTCGGCGAACCGGCGCAGCGCCGCTGCCTTGCCCGCGCGGTCGACCACGGGCCCCGTGACGCGGCCCGTCAGCTTCCCGTCGGCCACCTCCAGCGTGTTGGCCGCCCAGTAGTCGATGCCGAGGTCGGCGGCGAGCTTGTCGATGATCTGCGTGAAGCCACCGGAGACCAGCGCAAAGCGGTAGCCGAGCCGCTTGAGCGTCCGGATCATCGTGCGGGCGCCGGGCGCGAGCTGGATCGCCCCGTACACCTGGTCGAGCGCGCTGGCGTCGACTCCTCCGAGGAGTGCGACCCGCTGCGCGAGCGAGTCCGCGAAGTCGAGCTCGCCGCGCATCGCCGCCGCGGTCACCTCGGCGACCTCCGCCTCGTACCCGGCGTGCGCGGCGATCATCTCGATCACCTCGCCCTGGATGAGCGTGGAGTCGACGTCCATGACGACCAGCCGCTGGGCGTGCTGGTGGATGCCGAGCGGCTGCACGGCGACGTCGACGTTCTGGCGCGCCGCCTCGAGGGCCAGCGCGCGCCGGAGCGCCTCGGGCTCGGCGCCGGAGACGTCGAGGTCGATCGCGGTCACGGGGTAGCGCGCCATCCGGACGATCCGGTCGATGTTGCCGCCGGCGGCAGCGACCTGTGCGGTGACCGCGGCGAACGCCGCCGGCAGGAGGGGGGCGCCGAGGACGGTGACGTGGCTGCGCCCGCGCCGGCGGCCCCGGTTGTCGCCCTGCCCGTACGCGAGGTCGAGCTCCATCCCGAGCTCGTCGGCCACGGCGGAGAGCGTCCGCTCGAACCCCGCGCGGTCGAGCGGGGCCGTGAGCAGCACCGCGAGGACGAGGCGTCCGCGTAGCACGATCTGCTCGACGTCGATCACCTCGACGTCATACGTCGCGAACGCCTCGAACAGCCGCGCGGTCACACCGGCGTGGTCACGCCCCAGCAGTGTCACGGAGACGGTGGGGCCGTCGAGCGGTGCGGTCGGGGTGGTGACGGGCTCGTTCACGGCTCCGAGGTTATCGGGGCCGACCGGCGTTGCAGGCGGCGACCAGCGCGTGCCGTGCCGTTCGGGCGAGGCTGCGCAGGTGCGTACCGCGGGCGTCGACCTCCCACGCGGTGACGGCCCCGGACTCGGTCGCGGTCGCGAGGTCGGCGATGGCCAGGCAACGCTGGGCGGTGGCCGCGAGCTCCTCGGCACGTGGTGCGTAGCCCGGCGCGAGGAGCGGCTCGGTGGTGCCGCGGATACCTGAGAGCGCCTCGCGGACCTCCGGCTGCCAGCGAGCGACATCGAGGTCGAGGAGCTCGTCGGCGGTGACGGCCAGCTCGGTCCGGAGGTCGCGCGACGCTTCGGCGAGCCCTGTGCCGTGGGGGGCGGGGTTGGCCTCGTACCGGTGCCAGAAGACCCCGCTCCCGATCACCTCCGGAACGAGCCCGATGCCCGTGCCGTCGACCATCACCGCCTCGCCTGCGTCGGTCGCCGCGGCCGTGAACGCCGCCGGCCCCGCGAGACCGTACGGGTCGCCGGGCTCGGGGAGGGCGAGGCTCGCCCCGGTCGCTCCGGCGCGGCGCAGCGCACCCCAGGCGAGCAGGAGCGGCTCGGGTGGCGGAGGGTCGGCGGGCGCGCCGCTGGGCGTGCCGAGGACATGGTGCGCCGCGTCGTCTGCGCGGACGGCGTCGACGGCGGTCTCGAGCGGTGCGGCACCCGCGAGCCAGGCGTTGAACCAGCAGACCCAGCGTGCGGAACGGGACAACGTGGGCACGACGACGAGCCTAGGACGTCGAGGGACAACCCGCGTCAGGCGGTCGCCCTTTGGGTGCCGTAGGTTGGGGGCGCCCACCCCAACGTGCAGGAGTAGTGCATGGCGCCCGTGCTCGAGCTCGCCGACGTCACCGTACGACGCGGCACCCACACTTTGCTCGACGACGTCAGCTGGACCGTGAGCGAGGGAGAACGCTGGGTCCTCCTCGGACCCAACGGCGCTGGCAAGACCACGTTGATGCAGCTCGCGTCGACCCAGATGCATCCGAGCGAGGGGACGGTGACCGTCCTCGGGGAGATCCTCGGCGCGGTCGACGTCTTCGAGCTGCGGCCGCGCATCGGCTACACGAGCGCCGCCGTCGCCGAGCGCATCCCCAAGTCCGAGCGGGTCCTCGACGTCGTTATCACCGCTTCGTACGGGGTGACAGGCCGCTGGCGCGAGGAGTACGAGGAGTTCGACGAGGCGCGCGCACTGCTGATCCTGCGGCTGATGGGGGTCGAGCGACTCGTCGACCGGACCTTCGGCACGCTCAGCGAGGGCGAGCGCAAGCGCGTCCTGATCTCGCGCGCGCTGATGACCGATCCTGAGCTGCTGCTCCTCGACGAGCCGGCCGCGGGTCTCGACCTCGGTGGCCGCGAGGATCTCGTCTCCAACCTCGGCAAGCTCGCGCGTGACCCCGAGGCGCCGGTGCTCGTGCTGGTCTCGCACCACGTGGAGGAGGTCCCCCCGGGCTTCACCCACGTGCTGATGCTGCGTGACGGCAAGGTCACCGCCAAGGGGGCGATCGCCGAGACCCTCACCGCCCAGAACCTCGCGATCACGTTCCACATGCCGCTGATCCTCGAGGAGCGCGACGGTCGTTACGCGGCACGTCGCGCGCCACGCTGACCTCGTACGCCCCTCGCGTCCCCTAGAGTCGCCGTCATGAACGGCTTCTGGGAGTGGCTCGGGGACAACGCCTGGGCGGGCTGGCTCGGGCTAGGGCTGCTGCTCGCGACCGCTGAGCTGCTGAGCCTCGACCTCGTGCTCCTCATGCTCGCGGTCGGTGCGTTCGCCGGTGCGGGCACGGCGGCGCTGGGAGCATCGGTGGCGGTGAGCGCGGTCATCGCGATCGCGGTCTCGCTCGCGATGCTGCTGCTCGCGCGTCCGTCGATGGTCAAACGGCTGCACACCGGCCCGGACCTCAAGACCGGGACGAAGGCGCTTGTCGGCGCGTCCGGGGTCGCGCTGAGCACCGTCGACGCGACGCAGGGGCAGGTCAAGCTCGGGGGAGAGACGTGGTCGGCGCGTGCGTTCGACCCAGGCGTGACGATCGAGGAAGGCACCCGCGTCGCGGTGTTCGAGATCGACGGCGCGACCGCGGTGGTGTACCCGGAGGAGTGACCCGGGAGCGGGTTCGGGAATGGGCGGGTCGTGCGCTAGTGTCCGGGGCATCGTCTCCGAAGCTCGAGGAGCCCCATGGCCGTCCTGATCATCCTGGTCCTTCTCGCGATCGCCGTCGTCGTCGTCCTCGCCAAGTCGATCCAGATCGTCCCGCAGGCACGTGCGGGGATCGTCGAGCGCTTCGGCAAGTACAAGACGACGCTCAACGCGGGCCTCAACGTCATCACCCCGTTCGTCGACAAGGTCTCGTTCAAGATCGACCTCCGCGAGCAGGTCGTGTCGTTCCCGCCGCAGCCGGTGATCACCGAGGACAACCTGGTCGTCTCGATCGACACCGTCATCTACTTCCAGGTGACCAACCCGATCGCCGCCACGTACGAGATCTCCAACTACATCCAGGCGATCGAGCAGCTGACGATGACGACGCTGCGCAACATCATCGGCGGCATGACGCTCGAGCAGACGCTCACCAGCCGCGACGAGATCAACACCAAGCTGCGCGGGGTGCTCGACGAGGCCACCGGCAAGTGGGGCATCCGCGTCAACCGTGTCGAGCTCAAGGGTGTCGACCCGCCGCCGTCCATCAAGGACTCGATGGAGAAGCAGATGCGCGCCGACCGCGACAAGCGCGCCGCGATCCTTCAGGCCGAGGGCAGCCGTCAGGCCGCGATCCTCACCGCCGAGGGCGAGAAGCAGTCGCAGATCCTTCGGGCCGAGGGTGACCGCGAGGCCCAGATCCTCAGCGCCCAGGCCAAGCGCGAGTCGCAGATCCTCACCGCGCAGGGCGAGGCGCAGGCGATCTCGACCGTCTTCCAGGCGATCCACGACGGCCAGCCCGACCAGTCGCTGCTGGCCTACCAATACCTTCAGATGCTCCCCGAGATCGCCCAGGGCGACGCCAACAAGCTCTGGATCATCCCGAGCGAGGTCGGCGACGCCCTCAAGGGCCTCGGCGCCGCGGTCGGCCAGATCCCGGCGATGTCCGAGGGTCCGCGCAGGCGTGTCTCGTACGACGAGGCGCCGGCGGCCGAGATCGTGGAGCCCGATCTGAGTGCGGCGCACCGCGCGGTGGACGAGGCGCTGGAGGCCGCCAAGGCGGCCGCGACCCCCGAGGTCCAGCGCGCGGTGCCGCCGGCTCAGGAGCAGCGCGCCGGCGAGGAGCCCGTCGAGGCGTGGGAGGACGACACCACCGAGATCTGGGAAGAGCCCCCGGGCTCACAGGGCTGACGCCCGACCCGTTCGAGATCGGGTGGCAGCGCAGTGGCGCTGCCGCCAGATCGGGCGCACACTGAGGAAAAGGTCAGAACAGCCCCTCCTCAGGAGGTCGCCATGCGGTCTAGCAGCGTCCCCGAGCTCGTCCCTGTGCTCTCACCGGGCAAGCACCGGAACCCCCGCAAGGGGGCATGCTTCATGGAGTTCGCGTCGTATCTCGCCGGCGAGAAGTGGAGCGACCAGCCGGCGTGTACGCACCCCCTGCTGGCCGGGCTCGCTCGCCTGGTCAACGACAACGTCACCGACGACACCCGCGTCACGATGGTGGAGCTCGTGCCACGCGTCGTCGGTCTCAACAGTCCCGATCCGCGCCTCCACGCCGCGATCTGCATCCGCGCGGCCACGATCGCGCTCCCGCTGTCGCCCCGTGCCCATCAGCGGGCGCTGGCCGTCGGGCTCCTCGCCTGCGAGCGCTACCTGGAGGAGACGGAGACGTCGCTTCCCGAGGAGTTCGCGCCGCTGATCGGCGAGGCTTTCGCGCAGGCGCCCAGCGCCGAGCAGTGGGCGCGAGGCTTCCGCCGGGGCCTGACGACGCACCCGAAGCACTTCGCCCGTCGCGCGGCTCCCCGGATCGTGCTCAACAGCGTCGATGGCGTCGTACGCTCGGTCAGCACCGACTCCGACTCCGTGCTGCGCCGGATGCTCGCCGAGGCCATCGCCGACTGCGAGCGTCTGATCAGTGCTGATACGTCCCGAGAAGTGTCGCCCGTGCCAGCGTCTTGAACGCGAGGTTGAACGAGACCACGGCGGGCGTCGCGTTCTCGTCGACGCCCAGCTGCTCCTGACCGACCGCATGCACGACGAAGTAGTAGCGGTGCGGCCGGTCGCCCTCGGGCGGCGCCGCCCCCGCGAAGTCTGCCGTGCCGAAGTCGTTGCGGACGTGGAACGCTCCTGCCGGCACGATGCCGCCGGAGCCGGCGCCCGACTCGAGTGAGCGGATGTGCCCGGGGACGTCGACGAGGACCCAGTGCCAGAAACCCGACGGGGTGGGTGCGTCCGGGTCGAAACAGGTGACGACGAAGCTCTTCGTGGTGTCGGGGAATCCTTCCCACGACAGCTGGGGAGACCGGTTGCCGGCCGAGTACACCTGCGCCTCGTTCAGCGCGTCGCCGTCGCTCAGCTCCGTACTCGTGAGGGTGAAGGACGGGACCGAAGGGAGGAAGTCGTACGGGTTCGGTGTCACCGGACGGTCGAGGCTCATCGCATCTCCTTGGGTCGTGCGGGCTTGTCCGCCGACGCTATCGGGTGAGGCGCCTCGATAACATCGGGGAGTGAACCACGGACCCGGACTCACCCATCCGCCGTACCCCTCAGGCCTCGTTCTCGCGGGGCGCCGTGTCGTCATCGTCGGCGGGGGGCACGTCGCGGCGCGCCGGCTGCCGGCGTTCCTCGAGGCGGGTGCCGCGCTGACCGTGGTGTCGCCCGAGGTGGACCCGCTCATCCGCGAGGCCGCCGACCGCGGCGACGTCGCGCTCGTGGAGCGCGCGTACGAGCCGGGCGACCTGGCGGGAGCCTGGTACGCGATGGCGTCGACGGACCGGCCCGCGGTCAATGCCGCCGTGCTGGAGGAGGCCGACGCCGCCCGCGTGTTCTGCGTCCGTGCCGACGATGCCCCGTTGGGGACGGCATGGACGCCTGCGGTCGGGCACGTCGACGAGACGACGGTCGCCGTCCTGTCCAACCGCGACCCCGCCCGTTCGGCGCGGACCCGAGACCGGCTCGTCGCCGCACTGCGTGACGAAAACGATGGCTGACATCGTCGAGGTCGCCGACCCGTCCGACCCGAGGCTGCGCGACTACGTGGACCTGCGCGACGTGCAGCTGCGCAAGCTCCTGGAGTCCGAGCGCGGCGTGTTCATCGCCGAGGGCGAGAAGGTCGTCCGCCGTGCGCTCGAGTCGGGGCACCAGGCACGGTCGTTCCTCATGGCGCCGCGCTGGCTGGAGACCCTGTCCGACGTGCTCGAGACGGCCGACGCCCCGGTGTACGTGATGAGCGAGAAGGCGATCGAGGGGGTGACCGGCTTCCATGTGCACCGCGGTGCGCTGGCGAGCCTCGACAGGCGCCCGGTCGCGTCGGTGGAGGAGGTGCTCGCCGGGGCGCGCCGCGTCGTCGTGGCCGAGGACCTCGTCGACCACACGAACATCGGGGCCGTCTTCCGCAGCGCGGCTGCGCTCGGCTTCGACGCCGTGGTCCTCTCGCCGCGCTGCGCCGACCCGCTCTATCGGCGGGCGATCAAGGTCTCGATGGGGTCGGTGTTCTGGCTTCCGTACGCGCGGGTCGACGACTGGTACGGCTTTCCGACGCTGCTGCGCGAGCACGGGTGGACGAGCCTGGCGATGACGCTGGCCGACGATGCCCGCGACCTGCGGGAGGTGGCCGCGGCTGGAGCGGGGGACAAGATCGCGCTGATGGTCGGCTCGGAGGGCGACGGCCTGTCACCGCACTGGACCCGCAGCGCGGACGTGCGCGTGACCGTCCCGATGGCGGCCGGGATCGACTCGCTCAACGTCGCCGCGGCGACCGCCGTCGCCTGCTGGGCGCTGGGCCCGTCGGGCGACTAGGGGGCTCGATCCGCCAGCGGGGGACGGGCGTCAGAGGTCGTGCGCGCTGCTCACCCGGGCCACGGCGGGCCACGCGGCCGGGTAGTCCTCGGCGATCGCCTCGGCCTGCTTGTAGAGCTTCTTGCGGGCCCGCGACGGCACCCGGTCTCCGAAGACGGTGCCCATGAGGTGGTCGGTTTCGTGCTGCAGGCAGCGTGCGAGCGTGCCGCCCTCGCCGACGTACGTCACGGGAGCACCGGTGTGGTCGGTGCCGTCGACCTGCGACCAGTCGGGACGCGCGCAGTAGGTGTAGGCGCCCGGCAGTGACAGGCAGCCCTCTTCGCTGTCGTCGAGGTTGCGGTCACCCGTCTCGGGGAGGGTCAGCACCGGGTTGCAGACCACGCCGACGACGCGCTTGCCGGCCCCGTCGGTGCAGTCGAACACGAAGACCTGGAGGTCCACCCCGATCTGGTTGGCGGCCAGGCCTGCGCCCTCGGCCGCGTACATCGTGGCGAACATGTCCGCGACGAGCGTCTCGAGGGCCTCGTCGTACTCCGTCACCGGCTGCAGCTTGTGGTGCATCACGGGCTCACCCCACCGGGTGATCGGGCGTACGGTGCCACCGGAGGGCAAGGTCACGGACAACGGGGGCTCCTTCACGGCGTTCGACGGCCTGGGGGCACTGACCTGGGAAGGGTATCCGACCCTACGGAGCAGGGTGTCCGCCCACCTTCCCCACCATGTCACTCAGGTGATGTGACATCGCAATGGTCACGTTCTCGCGTCGATGGTGGGCCGAGGTGCGCAAGCGTGCAACTCGCAGTTACAGTAGGGGTACGTCCTACCCTTATGACCCACCAGGAGACGCTGTGACAGCGCACTCGACGCGCCGAGACCCGATGAGCAAGGGGCTCGCCGTCCTCAACCGGATCGCCTCACTTCCCGTCCTCGACCGGCTCAACCTCCGGGGACCGTCAGAGCAGGTGGTCTACCACGGTGCGCGCGTCGGCTTCCGTACGGCGGCCGCCGTCAGCCGCGGGTTCACCCGGGCTCCCGGCAAGGGCGCCCCGGTACGCCCTACGGCGGCGCAGGGGAGCGGCGTCTTCGACCTGACGCCCACCGAGGACCAGCAGATGATGGTCGGCCTGGTCGACCAGTTCGCGCGCGAGGTGGTCCGGCCGTCGGTCGAGAAGGCCGAGGCCGCCAACGAGACCCCGAGCGACGTCACCGCCCACGCGAGCGAGCTCGGCCTCACCCTCATGGGACTCCCCGAGGACCTCGGCGGCCTGGCCGCCGAGCGCTCCGCGACGACCGGCGCCCTCGTCGCCGAGGCGCTGGGCAAGGGCGACATGGGCATCGGCGCCTCGCTGCTGGCGCCAGGCGCCGTGGCCACCGCGATCGGCCTGTGGGGCGACTCCGCGCAGCAGGCGACGTACATTCCGGCCTTCACCGGTGCCGACGTCCCGGCCGCCGCGCTCGCGGTCGCCGAGCCGTGCGCGCTGTTCGACCCGATGACGCTGCGCACCACCGCCCGCAAGGTGCCGGGCGGTTTCGTGCTCGATGGCGTGAAGTCGGGAGTCATCCGTGGCGCCGCCGCCGAGCTGTTCGTGGTCGCCGCGCGGCTCGACGACGGCCGGCACGGCCTGTTCGTCCTCGAGTCCAGCACACCCGGCCTGGTCATCGAGACGGATCCGTCGATGGGGCTTCGCGCCGCGTCGCTGTCACGTCTCGTGCTGGACGGAGTCGCGGTCGGTCCGGAGGCTCTGCTCGCGGAGAGCGTCGACGGCTACGCCGACTCGGTGCGCCTCGCCCGTATCGCCTGGAGCGGTCTGGCCCTCGGCACGATGCGTGCGGTCCTGGACTACGTCACCCCGTACGTCAAGGAGCGCAAGGCCTTCGGTGAGCCCGTCGCGCACCGTCAGGGCGTCGCCTTCATGGTCGCCGACATGGCGATCGAGCTCGAGGGTGCGCGGTTGACGACGCTGCGCGCTGCCTCGCGCGCCGATCTCGGCAAGCCCTTCGCCCGCGAGGCCGCGCTCTCGCGACGCCTCTGCGCGGAGTACGGCATGAAGATCGGCACCGATGGCGTCCAGCTCCTCGGTGGGCACGGGTTCACCAAGGAGCACCCGGTCGAGCGCTGGTACAGGGACCTGCGGGCCGTCGGCGTGATGGAGGGCGGCCTCCTCGTCTGAGGAGACCGCAGAACAGGAAGAACAGCAGATGATCAATCTCGAGACGCCGAAGAAGTTCCGTACCTTCGTGGAGCAGGCCCACCGGGTCGCGACGGAGTTCCTTCGTGCCAACTCGCGCAAGTACGACCTCGCCGAGCACGCGTACCCCAAGGAGCTCGACATCCTCGCGGCGATCGTCGACGGCATGGGTGACTCCGGAGCGGGACAGGGGGCCGGCGCCACAGGGGTGCGCCGATCCAGCGACAAGGGCGAGGGCGTCCGCAACGGATCCAACATGTCGTCCGTGCTGTCGGTGGCCGAGACCTGCTGGGGCGACGTGGGCCTGACGCTGTCGATGCCGCGACAGGGTCTCGGCAACTCCGCGATCGCTTCGGTCGCGACCGATGAGCAGCTCGAGCGCTTCAAGGGCATGTGGGCGTCGATGGCGATCACCGAGCCCGGCTGCGGCTCCGACTCCGCGGCGATCACGACCACGGCCGTCAAGGATGGCGACGCGTACATCCTGAACGGCGAGAAGATCTTCGTGACGTCGGGCGAGCGGAGCGACGCCGTCGTGGTGTGGGCGACGCTCGACAAGACGCTCGGCCGGGCGGCGATCAAGTCGTTCGTGGTCCCGAAGTCGCTGCCCGGCATCACTGTCGAGCGGCTCGAGCACAAGCTCGGCATCAAGGCGTCCGACACGGCGACGATCGTGCTCGCCAACTGCCGGGTGCCCGCCGAGAACCTTCTCGGCGACCCGGAGGTCAACGTCGACAAGGGGTTCGCGGGGGTCATGCAGACCTTCGACAACACGCGCCCGCTCGTCGCGGCGATGGCGGTGGGCTGCGCACGCGCGGCACTCGACCGTACGCGCGAGATCCTCGAGGACGCCGGTGTCGTCGTCGACTACGACCGGCCGGCGCTGACGCAGTCGGCGGCCGCCGCCACGTTCTTGCGGATGGAGGCCGACTGGGAGGCCGCCCACCTCCTGACGCTCGAGGCGGCGTGGATGGCGGACAACCGCATGCCCAACTCGCTCGAGGCCTCGATGGCCAAGGCGAAGGCCGGCCGTGTCGGCAACCAGATCACGCTGACGTGCGTCGAACTGGTCGGCACGCTCGGCTACGGCGAGGACGAGCTCCTCGAGAAGTGGGCGCGCGACTCCAAGATCCTCGACATCTTCGAGGGCACCCAGCAGATCCAGCAGCTCATCGTCGCGCGCCGCGTGCTCGGCCTCAGCTCGGCCGAGCTGCGGTAGGCGCTCCTCGAACGCCCCCAGCCCCGGCCGTATCCCCCGCGCCGGGGCTGGGGTGCGCCCGGAGTCGTGCAGATCGGCCGGGGTCGTGACATCGGCGATCTGATCGGCTCCTTCCTGGCTAGTCTTGCCTTGACCGCGAGGGCGGCCCGCGTCGGACCGCCGTGGGTGCCCCTCCCGCATCGAACCGGAGCTGTCGCCATGACCACGCCCTCCCAGGTGCCGTTCGACCTGACGCACGACGTCGAGTACGAGGTGACCAGGCTGCTGCGCCGCTCCCGCTTGCGTGGC
Organism: Mumia sp. ZJ1417; assembly: GCF_014127285.1. Taxonomy (GTDB): domain Bacteria; phylum Actinomycetota; class Actinomycetes; order Propionibacteriales; family Nocardioidaceae; genus Mumia. The sequence continues at coordinate 2,176,204 of NZ_CP059901.1, read as the reverse complement.
CTCGGGACGATCGCGCAGATCCACCCTGAGCTCGACTTCGCCTCATACATGCTGCTCGTCGCGATCACCGACACCCGCTCGCCTGTCGCAGGGGGCATCCGCGGCTCCGACCTCGCTGACGCGGTCGGCGTGCACAAGTCGACCGTCAGTCGCGGCATCGCCCAGCTCGAGCGGCTCGGTCTCGTGGAGCGCGTGCCCGACCCGACGGACGGACGTGCCCGTCTCATCTCGCTGACGCCGGTCGCCGCGGAGCGGATCGCCGCCGTGCAGGCCGCACGCCGCGCGACGCTCGCCCGGGCCATCGAGGACTGGGACGAGCACGACCTCGATGTGCTCGCCGGGCTCCTCGGCCGCCTCAACACCGCGCTGGAGCGACCTGCCGACTGAGATGGGAGGCTAGGAGCATGAGCAATCTCGAGAAGCCAGTCATCGAGTTCCCCGAGGGCGACGAGCCCGAGGACCTCGACATCCTCGACATCGCCGTGGGCACCGGAGCCGAGGCGAAGCCCGGCGACTACGTGACGGTGCACTACGTCGGTGTGAAGTTCCGTGACGGTGCCGAGTTCGACGCCTCGTGGAACCGTGGCGAGTCCATCCGTTTCCCGCTGCAGGGCCTCATCCAGGGCTGGCAGGAGGGGATCCCCGGCATGAAGGTCGGCGGACGGCGCCAGCTGACGATCCCGCCGCACAAGGCGTACGGGCCCGCCGGTGGCGGCCACCCGCTGTCCGGTGAGCCGCTGATCTTCGTCATCGACCTGCTCGGCGTCGGCTGAGCCGCGTCGACAGACCTGGTCGGGCGTCCGCGCGGCGCCCGATCAGGACCACGGCGTGACCGGCCGTTCCTGCGGCTCACCGTCGACGACGCGGTCGACGCGCTCGCCGAAGAACGCCAGCATCCCCGCGACGGGGAGCACGTCGTGGCGTGGGTCGCGGTACGTCCACGCGATGTTGCGGTGGCGCGAGCCGCTGCCCTCGTACGACCAGTACGACGCCGTGCCCTTAAAGGCGCAGACCGACGTGCGGTCGGACGGGACGAGCCGGTCGCGACGGACGTCTTCCCACGGCAGCTAGTAGCGGACGGGCAGCCAGGTCTCGAGCAGCATCACCGACCTCCGGCTGTCGGCGAGCACGTCGCCGTCGAGCGAGATCTCGACGTGGCGACCGCTGCTGAGACAGTCGATGCGCGAGAAGGGGTCGTGAGGATGCCCGACCATCTCGTGCTCCTCCTCGAGCCACGTGTCGAACGCGTCCCAGTCGAGCACGACGTAGGCCTTCAGGTCCGTCATGGTCGTGGTGATCGCCTCACGCATCCAGGTGGCCATCCTCCAGTGTGCGCCCGTGTGGCGGCGGGGGGCGCAGAAGATGCGGACCTCGCCGGTACGGTAGAGGTGATGAGCACCTTCTCGGGACGTTCTGCGCGACGTGCTGCGTTGTCTGCGGGCAGCGCGCTCGTTGTGCTGCTCGCGGTCTCGGCCTGCTCCGGAGGGGGCGACGAGCCCGCGCCTGCGGCAGAGACGTCCGCACCCGCCACGTTGAGCAGCCTCGGCGCGCTCGACGGCCTCACGATGATCGACACGTCGTGGGAGAGCTTCCGTACGGCGAAGGTCACCGCAGTCACCGGCCGACCTGACACGCGCGCGGTCGACGTTACCTACGAGGCGAGCGACGCCACCTGCGAGAAGTTCGCCGGATTCGCCGAGGACCGTACCGACGACGAGCTCCAGGTGACGATCGTCATCGGCCGGGACGACGGCTGCGAGCCCGGTGCGCCGGTGGCGGCGACGACGTCGCTCCCGCTCACGGAGCCTCTCGGGACCGTGAAGCCGGTGGCCTCGCCGTACTCCGTGGAGCCGATCGAGATCGGCTAGGTTCCCCTCACGCCGTGCGATGAGTTTGCGCTCCGCCATCGGTCATGCCTGTGTCCCGCAGTCTGCTGAGAGGAACCCCTTGATGTCGCGACCCCGCCTGCTCTATTCGATGAATGTCTCGGTGGACGGCTTCATCACCGACCGCGCCGGCGAACCCGGCTGGGCGGCCCCGGTCGACGAGGTGTTCCTCTTCCACCTCGAGCAGGTCCGCGAGCTCGGCGCCTACCTGCTGGGCCGCAGGTTGTACGAGTCGATGGTGGTGTGGGAGACCGACCCGGCGATGCGCGCCACCGAGTCCATGGCAGCTTTCTCCGACGCCTGGTCCGCCCTCCCGAAGGTCGTCTTCAGCCGTACGCTCGACCGCGTTGAGGGCAACGCCCGGCTCGCCAAGGGGTCGGTGGCCGAGGAGGTCACCGCGGCGCTGGCCGCGACCGACAAGAACGTCTCGATCGGTGGTGCGGATCTGGCCGCGCAGGCGATCGAGCTCGGACTCCTGGATGAGCTGCGCATCGTCCGCCACCCGGTCGTCGTCGGGGGCGGCACGCCATACCTGCTGCCGGTCACCGAGATCGTGCCGCTGGAGCTGCTCGAGACCCGGACGTTCGGCGCGCAGGTCGTCTACGAGCGCTACGGGCGGGTCGACGACTGACGGCGCGGCCGACGCTCAGCCCGAGATCGCGTCGATGAGCTTCGTGACGCGCTTGGCTGAGACCGTCGTCGCGGTGCGCAGGCGCTGCGCGAACAGGCTCACGCGCAGCTCCTCCAGCGCCCACCGCGCCGCGAGGACCGCGTCGGACTGCCGCTCGATGTCGGGCAGCGTCTCGACGACCTCGTAGAAGCGGGCCTCCAGTTCCTGCACGGTGTGCCGCTTGTCGATCTCGCTGCGGTCGTCCGCGTGCTGCAGCCGGAAGGCGGCAGCACGCACGTAGCGGGGGAGGTGGCGCAGCTGCTCGAGGCCGGTGTCCGGCACGAACCCGTCGTAGACCAGCCACGACATCTGCACCTCGATGTCCTTCACGATCTCCGGCTTGGCCGTACGGAACTGGTCGAGGTCGCCGCGCAGCGATCCGAGGTCGGCGATCGTGCGCTCGACCTCGCGCGCGACTGCGAGCGTCTGGGCGTACCCCTCTGAGCGCACCTGCTCGCGCAGCAGCGCGAAGGTCTCGCCGTCGCGGACCACCGCACGCCCGGTGACGGCGTCGATGCCGGCCAGGACGCAGTCGGCCATGAGCAACGACGTCGACCGGTACGGGGCACCGGCCAGGACGAGCAGCGCGCGGGTGCCGAGGTCCTTCGAGACCTGCGCGGCGGGGGAGCTGGTGTTGAGCGCCAGCAGCCGGCGTACGCCCGCTCGCATCGCGATCTCGGCGTGCTGGGCGGACGCGAACACGCGGAGGTCGACGTGGGTGACGCGGTCGACGAGGGCCGGGTAGGCCGTGACCTCGTGGCCGCGGCTGGTCGACGTGACCTCCGAGGGGATGGTGCCGAGGTCCCAGTTGAGGATGCCGTCGCGCTCGATGCTGCTCGACGCGGCGGCGATCGTGGCGCCGAGCCTGGGCCGCAGCTCCTTGCGGAGACTGTCGAGGTCCTTGCCGCGGGCGACCTCGGCCTCCCCGTCGAGCACGCGGAAGGTCACACGCAGGTGCTGGGGCAGCGCCGCAAGGTCGAAGGTCTCCGGCTTCACGTGGTCACCGGTCAGCGCCCGGATGCCGGCCGACATCGCCTCGGCGACCGGCAGCGACGTGTCGAGAGGCAGCGCCATCAGACGGCGCGCGACGTCCGGCGCCGGCACGAGCTGACGTCGGACCTGTTTGGGCAGCCCGCGCAGCAGGGCCGTGACGAGCTCTTGGCGATAGCCCGGGACACCCCAGAGGAAGGAGGTCTCGTCGAGGTCGGCAAGGCGTTCCAGCGGCACGTCGACGGTCACCCCGTCGATCTCGCTGTCGGGCTCGAACGCGTACGACAGCGGCAGCGCGAGGCCGGCCGACTCCCACGTCGTCGGATAGGCGTCGAGCGCGACCGCGTCGGCATCGTCTCGTACGAGGTCGTCCGGGGTCAGGTCGAGCAGGTCGGGCTGGCGACGGCGGGCCTGCTTCCACCACGAGTCGAAGTGGCGCACCGAGACGACGTCCGGCCCGACCCGCTCGTCGTAGAACGCGAACACGGCCTCGTCGTCCACCCGGATGTCGCGCCGGCGGACGCGGTCCTCGATGCCTTCGATCTCGGCGAGCACCTCGGCGTTGTGCGCCCAGAACGCATGGTGCGTGCTCCACTCGCCCTGCACGAGCGCGTGTCGGATGAACAGCTCACGTGCGATGGCGACGTCGACCTTCCCGTACGAGACGAGGCGGTCCGCGACCACGGGCACCCCGTACAGGGTGACGCGCTCGTGCGCCATGACGGCGCCGCGGCGTCGGGACCAGTGCGGCTCGGAGTACGACCGCTTGAGGAGGTGGGCACCCTCCTGCTCGATCCAGGCCGGCTCGACCTTCGCGACCGTACGGGCGAACAGGCGCGAGGTCTCGACGAGCTCGGCGGCGACGACCCACTGCGGTGGTTTCTTGGCGAGTCCGGAGCCGGGGAAGATCGCGAAGCGGGCGTTGCGCGCGCCGAGGAAGTCGCGGGTGTCACCCTCGCGCAGGCCGATGTGGGAGAGCAGCCCGGCCAGTGCGGCCTGGTGCACACGGTCGGGGTCGGCGGGCGTGCTGTTGAGGTCCAGGCCCATGTCACGGCACTGGTCGCGCAGCATCGCGTGGACGTCCTGCCACTCGCGGATGCGCAGGAAGTGCAGGTACTCGTCGCGCACCATCCGCCGGAACGCGTTGCCCGAGAGCTCGCGACGCTGCTCGCGGAGGTAGTTCCAGAGGTTGAGGTAGGCGAGGAAGTCCGATGTCGGGTCGGTGAAGCGGGCGTGCTTCGCGTCGGCCTGCTGCTGCGCCTCGAGCGGGCGCTCGCGCGGGTCCTGGATCGACAGCGCCGAGACGATGATGAGCATCTCGCGCAGCGCCCCGTACGACGACGCGGCGACGAGCATCCGGGCGAGGCGGGGGTCGAGCGGGAACGCGGCGATCCGGCGGCCAGTCTCGGTGAGCGACGAGCGCATGCCCCTTGCACCCTCGGTGAGCGCGCCGAGCTCCTCGAGGAGGCCCACGCCGTCGCGCACCGAGCGCTGGTCCGGCGGGTCGAGGAACGGAAACTCCTCGACGGGGCCGAGGTCGAGCGAGGCCATCTGGAGGAGCACGGCGGCGAGGTTCGTCCGGAGGATCTCCGGGTCGGTGAACTCGGGACGCCCCTCGTAGTCCTCCTCGGAGTAGAGACGGATGCAGATCCCGTCCGACGTACGGCCGCAGCGGCCGGCGCGCTGGTTGGCGCTGGCCTGCGAGACGGGCTCGATCGGGAGCCGCTGCACCTTGAGCCGCTGGCTGTAGCGGGAGATGCGAGCGGTGCCGGGGTCGACGACGTACCGGATCCCCGGCACGGTCAGCGAGGTCTCGGCGACGTTGGTGGCGAGGACGATCCGGCGACCGGTGTGCGGCTCGAAGACCTTGTGCTGCTCGGCCGCCGACAACCGGCCGTACAGGGGGAGGACTTCGGTGCGTCTCAGCTTGCGGTCGCGCAGCATGTCGGCGGCGTCGCGGATCTCGCGCTCGCCGGAGAGGAAGACCAGCACGTCGCCGTCGGACTCACGGCCGAGCTCGTCGACAGCGTCGCCGATCGCGCCGAGGACGTCGCCGTCCTCTCGCTCGGCGAGCGGGCGGTAGCGGACCTCGACCGGGTAGGTCCGCCCGCTGACCTCGATGATCGGGGCGGGGTTGCCGTCGGCATCCGCGAAGTGCGCGGCGAAGCGTTCCGGGTCGATGGTCGCCGAGGTGATGACGACCTTGAGGTCCGGGCGGCGGGGGAGGAGACGCTGGAGGTAGCCGAGGAGGAAGTCGATCGTGAGCGACCGCTCGTGCGCCTCGTCGACGATCACCGTGTCGTAGCGCAGGAGCAGCGGGTCGTCGTGGATCTCGGCCAGCAGGACGCCGTCGGTCATCACCCGGACGAGCGTGTCGCGGCTGGAGCGGTCGTCGAAGCGCACCGCGTAGCCGACCTGCTCGCCGAGGGTCGACTTCGTCTCCTCCGCGATGCGGGCGGCGACGCTGCGGGCGGCGATGCGACGCGGCTGCGTGTGGGCGATCGTGCCGCGGATGCCCCGCCCGAGGGAGAGCAGGATCTTGGGCAGCTGCGTCGTCTTGCCCGACCCGGTCTCGCCGGCGACCACGACGACCTGGTGCGCCGCGATCGCGTCGGCGATGTCGTCGCGGCGCTCGGTGACGGGCAGCTCGGCGGGATACTCCAGGACCGGCACCGACGCCGCACGGGAGGCGACGCGGCGCTCGGCGGCGTCGATCTCCTTCTCGAGCACGGCGAGCTCGTGGGCGCGGCGGCCGGCGTCGCGCTGGGACGCCGCACGGTCGAGGCGTCGCCTCAGCCGCCGCTCGTCGCGCAGCGTCACCTCGCGCAGCCGCGTGCGCAGCTCGCCGACGGTCATTCCGAGAACCCCTTAGGGAAGGTTGAGCGCGTCCTTGAACAGGGCGTACCCGACGAACGCGACGATGTCGAGGACCGCATGCGCCACGACCAGCGGGACGACGCGCCCTGTCCGCTGGTACCAGTACCCGAACACGATACCCATCGCCGCGTTGCCGATCGCCGGGCCGATCCCCTGATAGAGGTGGTACGAGGCGCGGACCGCCGCGCTGGTCGCGAGGACGGCCCAGCGGTTCCAGCCGAGCTGGGTCAGTCGCCACATCAGGTAGGCGACGACGATGACCTCCTCGAGGACGGAGTTCATCAGGGCCGACGCGATGAGGACGGGCACGCGCCACCAGTGGTCGTCGAGCGCGCTGGGGACGATCGTCGCGGTGATGCCGAGCGCGTGACCCACGAAGTAGAGGGCGAGACCGGGGATGCCGATGAGGGCCGCGAGGCCGACGCCCCAGCCCACGTCGCCGCCCTTCGAGCCGCGGCCGATGCCGAGCACGCGGCGCGGGCGGTCGCCCGACCGTACGAGCAGGTAGAGCACGAGCGCGACCGGCATCAGCGCGAACCCGATCCCGAGCACCTGGTAGGTGAGGTCGAGCCACGGGCGGTCGCTCCGCGAGGCGTTGAGCGTCGCCGTCTGGTCCGCCAGCGGGCCCCGGGTCAGCTTGGCGACCAGCGACACCAGCGCGTACACGCCCGACTGGAGCAGCGAGAGCAGCAGGACGATCCAGACCTCGGCGCTCAGCAGTCGCCGCTGCGGCGCGGCGACGGGTTCGGGTGCCGGGACGAGGGGGCCGGGGAAGTCGGGGGCCACGGCGCTCAGAGCGTACGGGCGGAGAGGGTGTCGCAGGCGTTGAGGTTGCCCGCCTCGTAACCGGTCGTGAACCAGCGCTGCCGCTGCTCGGCGGAGCCGTGCGTCCAGCTCTCGGGGTTGACCTGGCCGGTCGCCGACTCCTGGATACGGTCGTCGCCGACCGCGGCCGCGGCCGAGAGCGCGGATGCGATGTCGGCCTCGGTGAGCGGCTGGATCAGCGTGGTGCCGTCCTCGTCCTGGGTGTTCGCGGCGTGGTGCGCCCAGACGCCGGCGAGGCAGTCGGCCATCAGCTCGACCCGTACGGCGCCCGAGGTCGGACCCTGACGGTCCTGCTGGGCGTGTTGGAGGACGCCCAGAATGTTCTGGACGTGGTGGCCGTACTCGTGCGCGACCACGTACATCTGCGCGAGGGCTCCGCCGTCGGCGCCGAACCGGGTCGTCAGGTCGTCGAAGAACGCGGCGTCGATGTAGATCTGCTCGTCCGTCGGGCAGTAGAACGGGCCGACCGCATTGCTGGCCGTCCCGCACGGTGACTGGGTCTGGCCGGAGTAGAGGACGGTGTAGGAGTCGCGGTACTGACGGTTGGCATCGGCGGGGAGCGCGTCGCGCCAGTAGTCCTGGACACTGTTGACCGTGCCGATCACGCGGCAGGTGACGTCGCGGTTCGCGTCGGCGCCGGTCTGGCACTGCGAGAAGTCGACGTCGCTCGCACCCGCCTGCTGGACCTGCGAGGTGTCGAAGGCGCTCGTGCCGCCGCCGCCCTGCTCGAACGGGTTGACGCCGAGCAGGAGGCCGATGATGACGAGGATGATCGACCCGGCACCGCCGCCGAGGAGCACGCCGCCCCGGCTGGAGCCGCCGCTGCGGACCTGGCTGGTGTCGAGGTTGGCGCCTTCGTTGAACGTCATGGTCGGATTCTAGGGCGATCGCGTCCCGTCGCCGTCGAGCCGCCCGGCATCGGCTCCGCGTCACCATGCACGCACGAGCGCCGTCGTCAGCGCCGCGACGAGGACGACCACCACGAGCGACGCGCGGGCGACGGCGGCGACCACGCCGGCCGCCACGCCGACCGGTCGCGCGAGGTCTGCGGGTGCCGCGCCGTCGTAGAACGTGGACGTCACCGCCACCGCCACGAGCAGCACCGCCACCGCGCGGTCGACGACCTGCTCCATCTCGTCGGTCATCGGCGCGCGCGTCCCGGCTGCCATGCCACCGAACCGCAGCGCGTACGTCCCGAGACCGAGGACCGCGACCGCGAGCGCGAACGAGCCGGCGCTCATCGCATCCTCGCCAGGGGAACCACCGCAAGACCCAGCAGCGCCAGCACGGGGGCGAGCCCGGGAGGGAGGTGGGGGAGCCCGACGAGAGCGAGGGTCCCTCCGACCGCGGTCGCTGCGAGGGTGGCACGCTCGCGCAGCGCGGGCAGCACCAGCGCCGCGATCACCGCAGGGAAGACAGCGTCGAGCCCCCAGTCGCTCGGGTCGGGGACCACCTGCCCGACACCGACGCCGATCCCGGCACCGAGCGGCCACGCGAGGGCGATGCCGATCCCGCAGGCCCAGAACGCCCGGCGCCCCTCGCGTGGCGTGTCCTGAGCGGTGGCGAGAGCCACTGTCTCGTCGTTGACGAGGTGCGCGCCGAGGAGTCGTCCCCTTCCCGGTCGAAGGAGCGGGCCCGCCGCCATGCCGTACGCGGCGGTGCGGAGGTTGACGAGGAGTGCAGCCCCCGCGGCGATCGCCGGGGCGGCGCCGAGCGCGACGAGCGCGACGAACAGCAGCTCCGAAGACGCGCCGAGCACGAGGACCGCGAGGGCGATCACCTGCCAGAGCGGAAAGCCCGCGGCCGCTGCGGTGACCCCGTACGAGACGCCGACGAGCATGACCGTCACGCAGATCGGGAGGACGGCTTGCACGGTTGAGCGATCGAATGTTCGCCAGAACGAACGCATGACGCTAGTCTTGACTCCATGCGGATCGATCGTCAAGGCGAACAGGCAGTCCCGTCGAACGAACGGCAACAGGATCTCCGTGCGGTCGTGGCGCAGGCGCTCCGCCGTGAGCGGGCCGCCGCCGGTGTCAGTCTGTCGAAGCTGGCCCAGCAGGCGGGCGTGGCGAAGTCGACCCTCTCGCAGCTCGAGTCGGGAAGCACCACCCCGAGCGTGGAGACGATCTGGGCCCTGAGCACGGCGCTCGGCATCCCGTTCTCCCACCTGGTCGACACGGAGGCGGCCCACGTCGAGGTCGTCCGGGCGGGCGACGGGCCCCGCGTCGCAGCGGGAGAGGCGGCGTACGCGGCGACCTTGCTGTCGGCGTCCCCGCCTCACGCCCGGCGGGACCTCTACCTCGTCACCGCAGAGCCTGGTGCGCCCCGCCGCTCGGACCCGCACCCGCGAGGAACCGTCGAGCACGTCGTCCTCAGCAGTGGGCGCGCGCTCGTCGGCCCGTCGACGGAGCCGGTCGAGCTCGGACCAGGCGACTACGTGATGTACCCCGGTGACGCGCCGCACGTCTTCGAGGCGCTCGAGGTGGGCACCACAGCCGTCGTGCTCTCGGAGCAGCGCTGACGCGAGGGCATCCCCGATAGCCTGCACCCGTGACTGACACGCGCGCTCTCGGCTTCACCGTGCCGGCATCTCTCGGAGGTTCGGACGAGCTACGCCGCCGCGGGCTGCGTCGCATGCGCACGCTGGCGACGAGCCTCCTGGTGCTTGCCGCGATCGTCTATGCCCTGACGTACGGGGAGGAGGGTGCGCTCGGCTACGTCAACGCGGGCGCCGAGGCCGCGATGGTCGGTGCGCTCGCGGACTGGTTCGCCGTGACCGCGATCTTCAAGCACCCGCTCGGCCTCCCGATCCCGCACACGGCGCTGATCCCGAAGCGCAAGGACGCCCTTGGTGCGAGCCTGCAGGAGTTCGTGTCGGACAACTTCCTCAACGAGTCCGTCGTACGCGAGCGGGTCGAGGCCGCGCGGATCAGCTTGCGGATCGGGCAGTGGGTCTCGCGCCGCGAGCACGCCCGCCGCCTCGTCGACATCGGTTCGCGGGTGCTTCGGGACGGGCTCGCGCGCATCAGCGACGACGACGTGGCAGCGATCGTCCGCGAGGTCGTCGTCCCGCGCCTCAAGGCCGAGGAGCTCAGCCCCGCCGCGGGCCAGGCGCTCGGCGAGATCGTCCGCGATGGTGCTCACCATGGGCTGGTCGACATCGGCGTCGAGGAGATGCACCGCTGGCTCCTCGAAAACCAGGAGACCGTCGAGGGGATGGTCGCCGACCGTGCTCCGTGGTGGACGCCCCAGTGGGTCGACGACAAGATCTCGACGCGTCTCTATCGCGAGGCGCTGTCGTGGGTCGACGACGTCCGCTCCGATCCCGAGCACCGCGTACGCCAGTCCCTCGACGCGTTCCTCGTGACGCTCTCCGAGGACCTGCAGCACGACCCGGCAACGATCGCGCGTGCCGAGGCCCTGAAGGAGCGTGTGCTCTCGCAGCCTCGCGTCGTCGACGTCGCGGTTGCCCTGTGGAGCGGCCTGCGCCACGCGCTGCTCGACTCGCTCGACGACTCCGCAGGCATGCTGCGCAGCCGGATGGAGACGATCCTGCGTGAGGCGGGGGAGCGGATCGCCACCGACACCGAGCTCCAGACGCGCCTCGACCGGATGCTCAGCGACACGGCGGCGTTCGTCGTCACGAACTACGGCGACGAGATCGCCACGGTGATCTCCGAGACCGTCAACCGGTGGGACGGGCGCGAGGCGTCGCGCAAGATCGAGCTGCACGTCGGTCGCGACCTGCAGTTCATCCGGATCAACGGCACCGTCGTCGGCGCACTGGCCGGCGTCGCCATCCACGCCCTCTCGCACCTCCTCTGACCGTCCCGTCCCCGATTCGGGCACTTCCGCACGCGATCGAAGGCCCTCTCGGTGGTGAACTGCCCGAATCGGGGACGAGAGGCCCCGTAGGCTGGGCGCGTGAGTGAGAGATTCGCCTCCGTCGAGGACGTGACCGAGCGCTTGGCAGAGTCGGGCTACCTCGCGTCGCCGTCCGTCGCGACCACCGTGTTCCTGGCCGACCGGCTCGACAAGCCACTGCTCGTCGAAGGGCCAGCGGGAGTCGGCAAGACCGAGCTCGCACGTGCCGTCGCGCAAGCCACCGGAGCCGACCTCGTACGCCTGCAGTGCTACGAGGGCGTGGACGAGGCGCGGGCCCTGTACGAGTGGAACCACGCCAAGCAGCTCCTGCGGATCACCGCCGGCCGCGGCGAGACGTGGGACGAGACGCGCGACGACATCTTCACGGACGAGTTCCTGCTCGCGCGGCCGCTGCTCCAGGCGATCCGCTCCGCGCTCCCGAGCACGCTGCTCATCGACGAGGTCGACAAGGCCGACCTCGAGATCGAGGGCCTCCTGCTGGAGGTTCTGAGCGATTACGCGATCACCGTCCCCGAGCTCGGGACGCTCACCGCGCACCATGCGCCGTTCACGGTGCTGACCTCCAACGCGACCCGCGAGCTCAGCGAGGCGCTGCGGCGACGCTGCCTGTTCCTGCACATCGACTTCCCGGAGCCCGAGCTCGAGGAGCGCATCGTCCGCAGCCGCGTGCCCGGGGTCGATGACGTCTTGTCGGCCTCGCTCGTCCGCGTCGTCAACGCCCTGCGCCGCATCGACCTGCGCAAGGCGCCGTCGGTCTCGGAGAGCATCGACTGGGCCCGTACGCTCCTCGCGCTCGGCGCCGACACCCTCGACGAGGCGATCGTGGGCGATACCCTCGGCGTCCTGCTCAAGCACACCGACGACATCGCCCGCGCCCGCAAGCACCTGCAGCTCGACGAGGCGGACGCGCGACGATGAGCGGGGGGTCTCGACAGGCTCGACCGACGGGGGAGGCTCGACAGGCTCGACCGGCGGGACAGGCTCGACCGGCGGCGGGTGACAGCCTTCCCGCGCGGCTGGTCGCGATGGTCGAGTCGCTGCGCGGCCACGGCCTCGTGGTCGGCACCAGCGAGACCGTCGACGCCGCCCGCGCGATGCAGGTCCTCTCGCTCGCCGACCGCGACCTGCTGCGCGAAGGCCTGGCGGCCTCGCTGATCCGTCGTACGGGGCAGCGTCGGGTGTTCGACGCGGTCTTCGACGTCTACTTCCCCGTGGGCGTCGGTGCGCGCGAGAGCGAGGGCGAGCGCGCGCGGCCCGACACGGTCGAGACCTTGCGAGACTCCCTCGTCGACGCCTTGGCGCGGGGCAGCAGCGACGCCCTCGATCAGGTCGCCGCCTCGGCAGTCGAGGCGCTCGCGCAGGTCCAGGGCGGCGACGGCCCGGGGATGGCCGGGTCCGGCTGGTCCGCGCGCCAGACCCTCGAGCAGCTCCGACCACAGACCACGATCGTCCGCGCCCTGGCCGCCCGTGGCAGCAGCGAAGGGTTCGTCGAGCGCCTCGACCGGGACGAGATCCGCCGCGACGTCGACCGGTTCCGCACGCTCGTCCAGACCGAGGCGACCCGACGCACGGCGGAGGTCCGCGGCCGCGAGCGCGTCGCGAAGTACGCCGTACGGCCGGACGCGGAGCAGGTCGAGTTCCTCTCCGCCAACCGCCAGCAGGTCCTCGAGCTGCGCCGTACGGTCCAGCCGCTCGCCCGGCGCCTCGCCACCCGCCTGTCGGCGCGCCGCCGTCGCCGCAACCGTGGCCAGGTCGACATCCGACGGACGCTGCGCCGCTCGATGTCGTACGGGGGAGTGCCGCTCAAGCCGGCGTACGAGCACCGGCGCAAGGCGCGCCCCGAGCTCGTCCTGCTCTGTGACGTGTCGGGATCGGTCGCCGGGTTCGCCGGGTTCACCATGCTGCTGGTGCAGGCGTTGCGCGACCAGTTCAGCAAGGTGCGCGTCTTCGCGTTCGTCAACCACACCGACGAGGTCACCGAGCTGGTCACCTCCGGCGAGGCAGACCCGGCCGCGCTCGCCGAGCGCGTGATGGCGAACGCCAACGTCGCACCGTGGCACCCGTCGAGCGACTACGGCCGGTCGCTGCGCTCGTTCGTCAGCCGGTACGGCGCCGCGCTCGGACCCCGTACGAGCGTGCTGATCCTCGGCGACGGGCGCAGCAACCACCTCGACCCCGACCTCGACGCGCTGCGCGAGATCACCGCCCGCGCGCGGCGGACCTTCTGGCTCAACCCCGAGCACGAGAGCCGCTGGGGGCTCGGCGACTCGGTGGCGCCGGCGTACGCGCAGATCGTCGACATGCACGAGTGCCGCACGGTCGACCAGCTCTCGGGCGTGGTCTCGCGGCTGCTGCCGGTCTGAGTCAGGCGCCGATCGGCCGCGGGTCGTGCGGGTGCTCCGAGTCCGCCGCGAACGCCCGCTCATAGATCGCGTAGATCAGCGCCGCCTTCGCCGCGTTGTACGCCGTCACCGTCGCGAAGTCCTGGTGTGCGAGCGCCGACTTGAGAGCCCCGTACGCCTCGCGGTCGGCCACGTCGCCGCGCAGCCGGTCACGGAAGAGCAGGTGCCTGTGTGTCTCACGCGAGTCGGGCCCGAACACGTGGAGGTTGACCATGGGCACGTCGAGGCGCAGCATCCGGTGCTGTTCCCACTCCGGCTCGCGAATCCGCAGCACGAAGCCCGCCCGCTCGAGCGCCGGTACGTACGACGTCTCGTCCGCCGGATCGGCCACGACCAGATCGATGTCGATGACCGGTTTGGCGGCGAGTCCGGGGACCGCGGTTGACCCGACGTGCGCGAGCGCGACCACCCCGTCGCCGACGGTGTCGCGGACCGCCTGCGCGACCTGCACGTACGTGAGCGGCCACGCAGGGTCGTACGGGACGACAGTGACGCCCCCCTCGACCTTCGGCTCTGCTCCGGCGACGAACGCCTCGTCGGTCGTCTCCTGGTCGGGGACCTCGTACGGGCGCCAGAGGGGGTGGGTGCTCACGAGCCGATCGTACGGACGGCTTCGACGAGGAGGATCAGCGCAAGCGTCGCGTACACGCACGCGGCGACCACCGTCAGACCGGTCCCGGCGCGGCCGCGCGAGTCGAGGGCCCGTCCGAGGCGCCCAGCGACGATGCCGATCGTCACGTCGCAGACCAGGCCGACCACGAGGAAGAGCGTGCCGAGGGTGAGCATCTGGACGACGGTGCTGCCGTGGCCTGCGACGACGAATCCCGGGAGGAACGCGGCGAAGAACAAGATGACCTTCGGGTTCGTCAGATTCGTGAGCGTCGCCCGGACGAGCACGTCGCGGGTCGCGGGGACCTTGCCTGCTTCCGAGGTGTGGGAGAGGCCTCGGAGGGTGTCGACGGCGAGCCAGCCGAGGTAGGCCGCGCCGACGAGCTGGATCACGACGATGATCTCGGGGTTGAGGCGCAGCAGCGCGGCCAGGCCGAGCGCCGCCGCCGTCACGTGGACGACCATCCCGCACGCCATGCCGAGCGCCGAGACGACGCCGGCCCGCGGCCCGTGCCGCAGTGCGACGGCCGCGATGTAGGTGTTGTCCGGCCCCGGCGCGATCGTCACGGCGACGACGGCCAGGACGAAGGCGGGGAGGACGGACGGATCGACCACCGTTCTATTGTAACGCTTTTCGGCATGATGAGCGTTACACTCTCCGTATGCACACTCTCGAGTCGGACGACCTCGTCACCCTGGTGAACGAGTGGGGCACCCGACCCCGCGAGGAGGCGGGCGAGGGCGATGAGGCGTTTCCGGACCCTCGTACGGCCGGCCTCGCCGCCAGCGAGGACACCGACGTCCTCGTCCGCACCGCCGACCGCCTCCACCCCGTCTTCGCCGCGCCGACACCGCGCGATCGCGTCCGGCAGCTCGACCGGCTCATCGCCGAGACCGGCGTGACCGTCCACCTACGAAGCGACGACGCCGGGCATGCCCACGAGGAGTGGGTGCCCGCGCGATCGGCCGACGCGTTGCTGGTCGCCGCCCTGCGCACGCTCGCCGACGTGGTGGTGCTCCGCGGGGCGCAGACGATAGGGGTGTGCGGCGGTCAGGAGTGCGTCGACGCCTGGATCGACAGTCCTCGTGGTCGACCGCGACGCTATTGTTCGACGCAGTGCGCGGGGAGGGCTCGCGTTGCTGCCCACCGCCGTCGATCGCGAGAGGACGCACGATGAGCGCGCTCCCGGAGCCCGTGTGGCCGGTGGTCGTGCTGGCGCTGATCAGCGCCGCCGACGCCGTGCTGTGCATCAAGCCGGCGGCCTTCGTCCGCGAGTGCCTCGCCGACGTCCGGTTCCCTCAGCGGTTTTGGAGGCTTCTCGCGCCGGTCAAGGCCGCCGCGGCCGCCGGCCTCGTCGCCGGCATCTGGATCCCGTACGTCGGCATCGTGACGGTCGCCGCCTTGATCGCCTACTTCCTGGTCGCGATCTCGATGCACGTGCGCGCACGTGACCTCGGCCGCAACCTGTTCGTCAACGCCACAGGCATGCTCGTCCTGTGCGTCGGCACGCTCTGGTGGTCGTTCCTGTGAAGTACGAGGTCAAGGTCGACGTCAAGGCGCCACCCGAGGTGCTGTGGTCGGTCCTTGCCGACCCGAGCCACTGGCCGCTGATCAGCGACAGCTTCATCAAGGTCGAGCCGCAAGGCGCGGGTGGTCTGGAGCTGGGTGCGGTCTATCTCGTCCGGCAGCCGAGCATTCGGCCTATGAAGTGGACGGTGACCGAGCTCGAGCCCGGCACGGCGTTCACCTGGCGGATGTCGGTGCCGGGAGTGACGAGCACCGGCGCGCACCGGGTCGTCGCGCAGCCGGGGGGCTCGCGGCTCGAGCTGGTCCTCGAGCAGACAGGCTTGCTGTCGCGGGCGATCTCGGCGATGGGCGGTGCGCACTATCGCGCGCTCGTCGACCGTGAGGCCGCGACCTTCGCCGGGGCTGCGGAGCACCGCGCGCGCTGACGCCGCCTGCTCGGTCGACCGACCGCCGTGGTTAGTGTGGCCGGATGAAGACGACCGGCAGCACCGACCCGTTGCTCGGGTCTCGCGTGCACATCGCCGTGAAGGCCGCCGTCGCGGCCGCCGTGGCGTGGCAGGTCGGCAACTTGGTGCCGCCACCGGTCGGCGACTACGCCTACTACGCGCCGCTCGGCGCCGTCCTCGCCGTGCACCCGAGCGTCGCAGCCTCGCTGCGTGACTCGGCTCACCTGTTCACTGCCCTCGTCATGGGAGCGAGCGTGGGTGCCGGGTTCCATCTCCTCCCGGTCCCTGGCTGGGCGGCGATCGGGCTCCTGGTGCTGGTCGCCGTGCTGCTCGGCGGCTGGGACCGCCTGGGAGACCAGCGCAGCTGGGTGATCACGGCGGCGCTGTTCACCTACATCCTGGGCAACATCGACACCTCTGACTTCGTGTCGGGGCTCGTCGGGCAGGTAGCGATCGGCGCCGCCATCGGCTTCACCCTCATGCTCCTCCTTCCGCCGGTGCCTGTACGGGTGTCCGTGAAGCGGCTCGAGAACGTCGCGGACCTGGTCGCCGACCAGCTCGACGCGCTCGCAGACGCGCTCGTGACCACGCGGGACGATGAGGGAGCGCCGTGGCACGACCTCCCGCACGAGGTCCAGCCCGAGGCGCTGCGCCTGCGGGAGAGCTACGCCGCGCTCGACGACGCGCTGCGCGGCAACCTGCGTGCGGGCAGGTGGCGCGCGGTCGTCGCCCAGCAGCGCAGGACCGCGGACGTCATCGAGCGGGTCGCCGACCTGGCCGAGAACCTCACCTTCATGATCAGCGAGGTGCAGCAGTCGGACGGTCCGTGGCTGCGCCCGGGCGGGGATGCCGCGCGGACCGTCGCCGACACCCTCCACGACCTCGCGGCGGTCGTTCGTACGCTCGCGCGCGACCAGCAGGTGGCCGCAGCCGACGCCGCGACCGTGACGCGCTCGGTCGAGCGTGTCTCGGCTCTCGTGGCACAGTCCCTCGACCGCGGCGAAGAGGCCTTCCCTGGTGCGGCCGTGGTCGTCTCGCTCCGCCGGATCCTCGGTGCGCTGCCGGTCACCGAGGGCGCCGAGCCGCCGCCCGGCATCAGGCCGCTGTCGGCACCCGCCTGGCCACCCGGGCGGCGCCGTCGCTCACCCGGCCGTTGACGCGTCTTGTCAGCGCTCGACGGCCGAGCCACGCCGTTTGGCCTGCTTGCGGAACTCCTCCATGAAGACCTTGCGGATCATCGCGCTGTCGAGGACGCCGCCGACGCCCTGAAGCTCGCCCTGCGTGAGGCGCTCGCACACGCGTGTCCACGCGTGACCGACCGCGTAGGTGAGCGTGCCGGCGACGGCCGCGCTGATCGTGCCACCCACGATCGTCCCGGCGCCTGGGATCAGCTTCACCAGGCTCGTGACGGCCGTACGCCCAGCGACCGTCGCCGCCGCGGTGGCGGCCAACGACGCCGCCGTCGAGCGCTCCAGGCTCAGCCCGTACGTGTTCGCGATCGAGGCCATCATCGTGATCTGGATCGGGACGAGGACAGCCGCGTCGGAGAACGGGATCGGGCTGGCTCCGGCGGTCCCGGCTGCGCTCGTCGCGACCTTGATCGCGTCACCAGCCCGCTTGCGCTTGCGGGCGAGGTCGATGCGCTGTGCCGCGGTGATCGCCTCGGCTACTCCTTCTGGCGCACAGCGAAAGGTGGCATCGAGCAGCTCCAGGAGCCCGTGCGCGTCGTGCCCGGAGAACGGGTCACCGACGGCCATCGTGAGGAAGACCTTGCTGCGGTGGACCGGAAGCTCGCGCGCCTCGATCTCCGCGGCGAGCGCCAGTGCGTCCGGGTGGATGCGGCCGCCGACCTGTGGGACCTGGGTCATCACGAGCATGACTGGAACCCCGAGCCGCGCGAGCGCGCGGACGAACTCGGCCTCGGTGTCCTCGAAACGCCGGTCGCCTGCCCGTACGCAGAACCACGCGACGTGGAGCTGCTCCTCGAGCGGACGTCGTCGCATCCGCGAGACGTGGTCGGCGACCTCGGCGAGGATGGCGTCGTTGTCCACGCCGACCTCGAGCCCACGGGTGTCGAGCACGCCGAGGGTGCCGCTGCGGTGGAGATAGAGGTGCTCCTCGCGGGTCACCGGCTCGCCGATGCCCGTGGCGGCGATGTCGTCGCCGAAGATCGCGTTGACGAGCGTGCTCTTGCCGACGCCCGTCTTGCCGAAGATCGCCAGGTTGAAGCGTCCCAGCTTGCGCTGCTCGTTCTCCCAGGCTCCACGGAAGGCGTCGGCGAACCAGCGGTCGGTCGGTGTCTCGGGCACGTGACCAGCCTGCCAGAGGCGCGGTCACCTCACTGCGCGACGACGACCGGTCGCCGCAGGCGTCGCGGAGCGCGCAGGCCGATCGCGAGCCCGGCGACGACGACTGCGACGCCGACCCATACGAGCGCGCTCGGAACGTCTCCCGTGACGACGACACCGACGGCCGCCGCGGCGACGGGGGCGAGTCCGGTGAGCAGACCTGCGGCCGCGCTCCCGACGCGCGCCACGGTCGCGTACCAGAGCACGAAGGCGACCGCGGTCACCAGGACGGACAGGTACGCGATTGCGGCCCAGTCCACCGCGTCGAGGCGTCCGGCGGCGGTGGGGCCTTCCGTGACGAGTGCCAGCGCGGTGAACATCAGCGTCCCGATCACCACCGAGTGCACCGAGACACCCCATGGCCCGAGCCGAGGGAGCAGGGGGACGGCGAGAAGGGTGAAGGCCGCCTCGCATGCCAGCGCGAGCACGGCCCACGCGACACCTGCGCCGTCGGTGCGGCCTCCCCCTTGGACGAGGACGCTCCCCGCGGTGACGACCACCGCCGCGACGAGGATCCGGGCCGTCGGTGAGCGTCCCTCGAGGAGCGGGCCGACGACGCCGAGCACGACCGGGACTGAGGCGACCGCGACGGCGATGGCCGCGGGCTCGGCGTGCTCCGCGCCTCGGACGAGCGCGACGTTGAAGAGGACGAGCCCGGTGGCCGCGAGCAGACCGAGGAGGGCCCACTCGCGCCCTCGCGGCAGCGGGACGGGACGGCCCAGGATCCGGGCGATCCCGACGAGGACCGCAGCCGCGGCGGCGTACCGGAGAGCTTGCGGGGTCATGAGCGGTGCGTCGGTCAGGACGTGCGAGACGGCGACGCTGCCGCCGACGAGCGCCATGCCGAGGGCGCCAGGCAGGTATGCGGAGGCGTGGGATGTGCTCGCGAGGTGCATGCCTCCAGCGTCGAGGCCACAATGGACCGGTGGCCAGGTCCAAAGACTTTCCGTACGAGGAGACCAAACCGGGCGCGGACTTCCTCGGGCTCGACCTGACGGGCGTGGCGTCGGGGTCGCTCGCGACGTACCTCGCGGCGCAGATCCGCGAAGCGGTCCTCGATGGTTCGCTGCCGATCGGCGCTCGACTCCCGGCGTCCCGGACCCTCGGCCAGGACCTCGGCGTGTCTCGCGGGGTGGTCACCGAGGCATATCGGCGACTCGCCGACGAAGGGCATGTCGAGGGGCGCGGGCGGGGCGGGACGGTCGTCGTCTCGAGCCCCGTACAGCCAACGCCTGCGGCCGGTGGACGGGCGGCTTCACCGATCGCCGGCGCCGAGACGGCGGTATTCTCCGATCTCGACGGCGCCGACTTCGTCGACCGGCTCCGTGCCGCTCCCGCCCGGATCGACCTCTCGCCCGGTGTACCCGACCTGACGGCCTTCCCGAGAGCCGCCTGGCTGCGCGCCGAGCGGGAGGTCCTGACCGGCCGGAGCGCCGCCGACCTCGGGTACGGCGACCCGCGTGGGACCGCTGCTCTGCGCACCGCGGTCGCGCGCTGGCTCGCCCGCAGCCGGGGCATCCGCGTCGACCCCGACGAGGTGCTCGTGGTGGCGGGCGTCGCACAGGCGTTCTTCCTCCTGGCGCACGTGCTCCGCGACGAGGGGGTCGTCAGGATCGGCGTCGAGGACCCGGGCTCGTTCGGCGCGCGGCAGCAGCTGCGTCGCCAGGGGGCCGACGTGGTCTCGGTGCCGGTGGACGACGACGGCGTACGGGTGGATGCCCTGCGGTCGAGCGGGGTCGGAGCCGTGATGCTGACACCGGCGCACCAGTTCCCGACCGGCGTCGTGCTGAGTGGGCCGCGCCGCCGCGACCTGGCCGGATGGGTCGCCGACGGCGGGCTCGTGGTGGAGGACGACTACGACGCCGAGCACCGCTACGACCGAGCGCCCGTGCCCGCGCTGCGCGGCACGCTGGGTGAGGCCGTCGCCTACGCTGGCAGCGTCTCGAAGCTTCTCGCGCCGGCGCTCCGTACCGGATGGCTGCTCGTCCCGCCGCGGCTGCACGCGCGCGTGCTCGCCCTGAAGCGCGACGTCGATCTCGGCAACCCCGTCCTCGGCCAGCTCGTCCTCGCCGCGCTGATGGAGTCGGGGGCGATGGAGCGGCACCTGCGGATCTTGCGGTCCCGCCACCGCCGGCGCCGCGACGCGATGGTGGCCGCGCTGGCCGAACGGCTCCCCGAGGCGCGTGTGCAGGGCGCGGCGGCGGGCCTGCACCTCGTCGTGACCTTGCCCGAGGGGATCGACGACCGGGCGGTCGCGGAGGAGGCGCTCGCCGGGGGAGTCAAGACGCACCCGCTGTCGTTGCACCGCCAACGGCCCGGCAGGCCTGGGCTCGTGCTCGGCTACGCGGCCAACGGGGCGGGCGCGGTCGACGACGGGATCGCCGTCGTCGCCGAGGCCGTACGGGGGGTACTGGACAAAACATGAGGGGAACCTCAGATACTGGGGGGGTGCAGCCACGTGAGATCACCTTCCCCTCCGTCGACGGACGGCGACCCTCGACGCCCGCCGTCCGGGGCGTCCTCGCCGATGCGACCCGCGACGTCGACCCGGACCTTGCGGACGACGTCGCCGCGGCGTCGTCGTGGCGCGCCGACTACGTCGGCCTGGTCGGACGCGCGACGGCGGCGTCCGCGCAGACGCCCAAGGCCGCGCTCGCGATGGCGCAGGCGGGCCTGAGGTCCGTCCACGAGCGGATGGTCGTCTCCGGGGCGGGAAGCGAGGTTCCGCTACGGGACTGGAGTGGTGACGGCGAGCCGTTCGCGACCGAGACCATACGGGGCACGGCTCCTCGTGTGCCGGAGCTGCGCGTGCCGTACCGCGGACGCTCCCTCAGTGGCGGAGCCCTGCGCGACCAGCTCGCCCGGTGGCAGGCCGACGGGATCGTCGAGCCGTCCTTCGCCGAGGCGGTCGGAGAGGTCGTGGACCACCCCGAGTGGCTCGCGCTCGGCGGCCGTACGGTCGCCCTGCTCGGCGCGGGCGCGGAGATGAGCCCGCTCGGCCCGCTGTGCACGTGGGGCGCCGACGTCCTCGCCGTCGATGTCCCGGCCGCGCGTGTCTGGGACCGGGTGCGCGAGACCGCGGAGGGCGGTGCCGGCACTGTCTCGTATCCCGTCGAGGACGGCACCGCGGGGGCAGACCTGGTCTCGCGGACCGGCGACGTCCTCGCCTGGCTCCGGGAGGCGCATGACGCACGCGGTGAGGGGAGCATGGTCGTCGGGATGCACGCGTACGCCGACGGCGGCGCCCACGTCCGCGTCACGGCCGCCGTCGACGCGATGCTCTCCCGACTCACCGACGAGGACCCGGGCACCGCACTGGCCTACCTCGCGACACCCACCGACGCGTTCGTCGTGCCGGCCGACGTCGTGGCCGCAAGCACGCAGGCGTTCCGTGAGCGCGGCGCCGTCCGCTGGCTCCAGGCACCGTTGCGCGTGGCGAGCCGTGGACGGCTGTTCCTCCCGAACTATGCGACCGTGCTGCCGGACGGCACCGGTGTCGCCGACATCCTCGTCCCTCAGCAGGGCCCGAACTACGCGATGGCGAAGCGGATCCAGCGCTGGCGTGGCGTGGTCGCCGAGGACGCCGGGCAGCGCGTCTCGTTCAACGTCGCTCCCGCGACCTGGACGCGCTCGGTGACCAAGAACCGCCTGCTCGCAGCCGCCTACGCAGGGGCGCACCGGTTCGGCGTCGAGATCTTCGCACCGGACACGACCCGCACGCTGATGGCGGCGCTGCTCGTCCGCGACCTGAACCGGCCCGTCCCGGTGCGCGAGCACCCCGAGGAGCTCTTCGCCGACGGCGCGGCGCACGGGGGCCTTTGGCGTGTCGCGTACGAGCCGCGCTCGGCGCTCGGCGTGGCTGCCGTCGGTGGGCTTCCGTCCACGCTGCGACGCCGCTGAGAGCGCCGCAGGCGCGGCCGCCGAGGCTTGTCGGACCCTTCCCGTACGCTCACTGGCACGTCGGCGGAGAGGAGCGGTCACGTGTTCGTGCTCGAGGGTCACGTGGTCTGGAGTGCGTCCGACCTGACGCTCGCCTCGGAGTGCGAGTTCGCGTTCCTGCGCAGCCTCGACGCCCGTCTCCGGCGGGCTGCGCCGGTGGCGGCCGGCGACGACGCGATGCTGAGCCACATCGCCCGGTTGGGCGACGCTCACGAGGCACGTGAGCTCGACCGGCTCCGGCGTGCCCTGGGGGCGGACGCGATCGCCGAGATCGACCGTGTCGGTCCGCCGACCGTCGAGCGGCTGCGTGCGTTGCAGGAGACGACGCTTGCCGCCCTCTCGTCCGACGTCCAGGTGGTCTCTCAGGCCGGCTTCTTCGACGGCGAGTTCCACGGCTACGCCGACTTCCTCGAGCGCGGTGACGACGGCTGGGTGGTGTGCGACGCCAAGCTCGCCCGAGAGGCCCGGGCCAAGGCCCTGCTTCAGCTCGCCGCCTACGCCGACCAGCTCGAGCGCGCGGGCCAGCCGGTCGCCGCCACGGTCGTCCTGCTCCTCGGCGACGGCCGCAAGGAGTCGTTCCCGCTCGCCGAGGTGCTCCCGGTCTTCCAGGCCCGCCGAGAGCGGCTTCGTCGGCTTGTCGCCGAGCACCACGCCGAGGACGGACCCGTGGTGTGGGGCGACGAGCGCTATGTCGCGTGCGGTCGCTGTGAGGCGTGCGCCGAGGCAATCGCTGCCACCGGTGACGTCCTCGTGGTCGCAGGGCTGCGTGTTGACCATCGCAAACGGCTGCGTGCAGCCGGCATCTCCACCCTCGACGCGCTCGTCGCGTCCGCCGAGCCACCTCCTGGCATGCCGCAGGCGGTCTTCTCCCGGCTTCACGCGCAGGCCCGCCTCCAGCAGGCCCAGCGTGACGCGGGGCCCGGCGCCGACGGCCGGCCGCAGGTCACGTACGAGGTCGTCGCCCCGACCCACCTCTCGGCGTTGCCGCCACCGTCGCCGGGCGACGTCTTCTTCGACTTCGAGGGTGACCCGCTTTACCACGAGAGCGACCTGACCGAGTGGGGCCTCGAATACCTCTGGGGCGTGATGGAGGCTCCTGCGCCAGGGGAGAGCCGCGGCCCGTTCCTGCCGTGGTGGGCCCATGACCGCGTGGGGGAGCGGGCGGCGCTGGTCTCGTTCCTCGACTACCTCACCGAGCGGCGCGCGCGCTTCCCTGACCTGCACGTCTACCACTACGCCCCGTACGAGACGAGCGCCCTCAAGCGGCTCGTCGCCCGCTACGCCACCCACGAGCGCGAGCTCGACGCGCTGCTGCGCGCGGGAGTCTTCGTCGACCTGTACGCGGTGGTGCGAGGGTCCGTGCGCGTCTCGCAGCCTTCGTACAGCATCAAGAAGCTCGAGCCCCTCTATATGGGCTCCGACGAGCTGCGCGCCGGCGAGGTCCAGGCCGGCGACGCGTCGATCGTCGAATACCACGCCTATCGCGCGATGATCGAGGACGAACGGCTCGACGAGGCCGCCAAGAGGCTCGCCGAGCTCGCCGACTACAACGAGTACGACTGCCTGTCGACGCTGCGGCTGCGTGACTGGCTCCTGCGGGTCGGCGACGAGGCGGGAGTCGAGCCACGGCCCGCCCCGGTGCCGCTGCCGGCGTTCGACGCCGAGGACGAGGAGCCCGGAGACGACGCGGTGCTGGTCAAGGGCCTGCTCGACCGCGCCGGTCCCGTTGACCGTGGGGAGCGCTCGGCCGAGCAGCAGGCGTACGCAATGCTCGCCGCTGCGCTCGGCTACTACCGCCGCGAGTCGCTGCCCTTCTGGTGGGCGCATTTCGACCGGCTCCGCGCGCCGGTCGACGAGTGGGCGGCATCTCGTGACGTGTTCGTGGTCGAGTCGGCCGAGGTCGTCGAAGACTGGCAGGCCGAGGGCCGCAAGCTCGCCCGCCGCACCCTGCGCCTTGCCGGCGAGTGGGGTCCCGGCACGACGATCGGCAACGGTGACGGGGCCTTCCTCCTGTACGACCTGCCCGGTCCTGAGGGTGGCAAGACGTCGGTCGACGGCATCCGCGCTTACACACCGACGGTCGACGGCATCACGCCCGCCCCGCACGACGGCAACGACACCGACGCCTCCGACGCCGTGCTCGTCCGCGAGAAGGCGACCCGCGCGATCGGCCCGCACCCGTGGCTGCCGACCGCGATCACCCCGGGGCCACCGCCCCCCGCAGAGTCGATCACGGCCGCGATCGGCGAGTGCGCGGCTGCGTCCCTCGGGGGAGCGACGCTGCCCGCCGGACCGGCGTACGACGTGCTGGCACGTCGCACCCCACGGCTACGGACACTCGACCGCCTCCCGCAGACAGGGGACGCGGTCGACGATCTCGTAGCGACGCTGCGTGACCTCGACTCCTCCTACGTCCCCGTCCAGGGGCCACCCGGCACGGGCAAGACCCACACGGCGGCGCGGGTGATCCGGCGCCTCGTCGAGGAGCACGGCTGGCGGATTGGCGTCGTCGCCCAGTCCCATGCGGTGGTCGAGCACGTGCTCGACAAGACCGTCGAGGCCGGTCTCGAGGCGGCGCGGGTCGGCAAGCCCAAGGCCAAGACGGCAGTCCCGGCGTGGACACGACTGCCCGACAACGGCGTGGCCGCCTTCCTTGAGGAGTCGG
Organism: Mumia sp. ZJ1417; assembly: GCF_014127285.1. GTDB lineage: Bacteria > Actinomycetota > Actinomycetes > Propionibacteriales > Nocardioidaceae > Mumia. Next base: position 2,151,131 of record NZ_CP059901.1, on the reverse strand, counting down.
AGGGCACGGGCTGTGTGCTCGGCGGCACCGCGTGGGACTTCACCAACGCCGACCGCGTCCCGCGCGGCTCGCTCGACCTGCTCGTCGTCGACGAGGCCGGGCAGTTCGCGCTCGCGCCGACGATCGGGGTCTCGGTGGCGGCCCAGCGCCTGCTCCTGCTGGGCGATCCCCAGCAGCTCCCGCAGGTGAGCCAGGGCACCCACGGCGAGCCGGTCGACACGTCCGCACTGGGTTGGGTGATGGAGGGGCGCGCCGCGATGCCGGCCGACCTCGGCTACTTCCTCGGCACCACCTACCGCATGCACCCGCGGCTCTGCGAGGCCGTCTCTCACCTCGCGTACGAGGGAGCGCTCACCGCGCACCCGTGCACCTCTGAGCGCGACCTCGCAGGCATCGCGCCAGGCGTGGCGACCCAGCTCGTCGACCACCACGGCAACCGCACCGCCTCCGTCGAGGAGGCCGCAGAGGTGGCGGTGCGTGTGCGGGCGCTGCTCGGTACCTCGTGGAGCCCCGGCGGCGACGAGGCGCCGCGCCCGCTGGGCGAGGCCGACATCCTCGTCGTGGCTCCCTTCAACGCCCAGGTCCACCTGGTGCGTCGTGTGCTCGACGACACTGGCATCGACGGCGTACGCGTCGGGACCGTCGACAAGTTCCAGGGGCAGGAGGCGCCCGTCGTCCTCGTCTCCATGGCGGCGTCCTCACCCGATGACGTGCCGCGAGGGATGGGGTTCCTCCTCGACCGCCACCGCGTCAACGTCGCGATCTCGCGCGCGCAGTGGCGGGCCGAAATCCTCCGCTCCGACGCACTGACCTCCTACATGCCTCGCACGCCCGACGGTGTGCTCGAGCTGGGGGCGTTCCTGCGCGTGTGAGCGGACCATGAAGACGTCGATCGCGTCCTCGCCGTCGACGACGAACCCGTGCGCCTCGTACAGGGCACGGGCTCGGCTGCCTTGGAGGACGTTCAGCCTGAAGGGTCGCTCGTCGCCGTGCTCGGCGAGGGTACGTCCGAGCACCGCTGACCCGATCCCGAGGCCCTGGTAGTCCGCGCGGACGTAGAAGTGCTCGATCCACTGCGCGCCCTCCGTCGGCCGCAGCGCGATGAGACCCGCATCGACGCCGTCGACGACGATGACTCCGGTGTGCGCGGCGTCGAAAGCGTCCAAGAACCGGCAGCGCACACGCACGGGGTCGTACCGCCCGAGCCGCTCCAGATCGTCGCGCATCACCACAGCCCGCAGCTCGGCCATCCACTCAGCGTCCTCGGCTCGGCTTCGGCGCAGCGTCCACCCTGTCGTCACGGCACCATAGAACCAGGTCGCCCGCCGGGCGCGGCCGCGGAGCGACTCTTTGGTCGCGTACCGTATGCGCGTGAGCGATCAGTGGTCAGGCCAACCCTCGAACGGCCCTCAGCCCCCGTACGGACAGCAGCCGCCCCAGGGCCAGCCTCCCCAGGGGGGTCAGCCGCCCCAGGGTCCGCCCCCGCAGGGACCGCCACCCGGGTACGGGCAACAGCCTCCTGGCCCCTACGGCCAGCCCCAGCAGCCGTACGGTCAGCAGCCCCAGCAGCCGTACGGTCAGCAGCCGCAGCAGCCGTACGGTCAGCAGCCGCAGCAGGCCTACTACGGTCAGGGCCAGCCGCCCACGGGCTCGGAGCCGAAGGGCAAGAACAAGGGCCTCCTCATCGGCCTCATCGGTGGCGCTGCCGTCCTGCTGATCGCCGTCGTGCTGGGCGCCGTGCTCCTGTTCGGTGATGGGGGCGGCGGCGCGTCGAACCCCGAGGACGCCACCAAGGAGTTCATCGCCGCGATCCAGGACGGCGATTGCGAGGCGCTCGTCGCGATCACGACCGACGACTTCCGCAACGGTGAAGGCGCCGACAAGTGCAAGGAGTCCCTGAAGGAAGAGGAAGGCAGCGAGGGCATGCTCAAGGCCCTGCGCGACGCGAAGTTCACCGTGAAGGACACCAAGGTCGACGGCGACGAGGCCACCTCGAAGGTCTCCCTGTCGGTGATGGGGACTTCCGTCGATCAGGAGGTCGAGCTCGTCAAGGAGGGCGGCTCCTGGAAGGTCGACGAGTTCGGCACGGCCGACACGCCTGACGTCGACGACCTGCCCGACACCGACGATCTCCCCGATCTCAACGAGGTCGAGCCGCCGACCCCCTGATCTCGATCGGACCGCACGACCTGACGCGCGCCGCAGCCGAGAAGGCTGCGGCGCGTGTGCAATTCCCCACCATGCCGCCGCTCGCGGCCAGAGACTGGTCCGATGGTGGCCGGGCGAGGGGTCGTGTTGTTGACGCTGGCGTCCGGCCAGTTCCTCATGACCCTGGACAGCTCGGTCATGAACGTCTCGATCGCGCAGGTCGCCGCCGACCTCGACACGACGGTGACCGGCATCCAGACCGCGATCACGCTCTACACGCTCGTCATGGCGGCGTTGATGATCACCGGCGGCAAGGTCGGCACGATGATCGGACGGCGCCGGGCGTTCGCGATCGGGTGCGTCATCTACGGCATCGGGTCGCTGACGACCTCGCTCGCGCCGAACCTCGCCGTCCTGCTGATCGGCTGGTCCCTTCTCGAGGGCGTCGGGGCTGCGTTGATCATGCCGGCGATCGTCGCCCTCGTGGCAGCGAACTTCCCGTCCGAGGAGCGCCCGCGCGCGTACGGCCTGGTGGCGTCTGCCGGCGCCGTCGCCGTCGCTGCGGGCCCGCTCATCGGCGGCGCGGTGACCACCTACCTCACGTGGCGCCTGGTGTTCGCCGGAGAGGTCGTGCTGGTCGTGGTGATCCTCGCGCTGACCCGGCGGATCCACGACAGTCGTCGCGAGTCCTCCGGCAGCCTCGACGCGATCGGGTCGCTCCTCTCCGCGACGGGCCTCGCCCTCGGTGTGTACGGCGTCCTGCGGTCGGGGGAGTGGGGATGGGTTCGCCCCTCGCCCGACGGACCGTCGCTCCTCGGGATGTCTCCGACCGTCTGGCTCGTGCTCGGCGGCCTCGTCGTCCTGCGGGTGTTCTTCTGGTGGGAGGCTCGTACTGCGGCCGCAGGGCGCGAGCCCCTGGTCGACGTCTCGATGCTGCGCAACCGCCAGCTCACCGGCGGCCTGACGATGTTCTTCTTCCAGTTCCTCGTCCAAGCGGGGCTGTTCTTCACGATCCCGCTCTTCCTGTCCGTCGCGCTGGGTTTGAGCGCGGTGGAGACGGGCGTCCGCATCCTCCCGCTCTCGCTCACCCTCCTGCTGGCGGCGGTCGGCGTCCCGCGCCTGTGGCCCGGGGCTTCTCCGCGGCGGGTGGTCTCGTGGGGGCTGATCGCTCTCCTCGCCGGGGTGACCTCGCTCGTGCTCTCCCTCGAGGCGGGAGCCGGTGCGGAGATCGTGACGGTGCCGCTCCTCCTCGCCGGACTGGGCGTCGGCGCCCTCTCGTCGCAGCTCGGCGCGGTGACCGTCTCGGCTCTGCCCGACACCCTGAGCGGCGAGGTGGGTGGTCTCCAGAACACCGCCACGAACCTGGGGGCATCGCTGGGCACGGCGCTCGCAGGCTCGGTCCTCATCGGCGCGCTGACGGCTTCGTTCATGGGCGGGATCCAGGCCAACGACGCCGTCCCCGACGATCTCTCGGACCGGGCGGAGGTGAGCCTCGCGAGCGGCGTTCCGTTCGTCTCCGACAGCCAGCTCGAGGACGGCCTGGCGGAGGCAGGGATCCCGACGGCAGAGGCGAACGCGATCGTCGAGGAGAACACCGACGCGCGGATCGCGGGCCTGCGCGCGAGTCTGCTCGTCCTCGCGTTCTTCATCATGGCGGCGCTGTACTTCACCCGGTTGCTGCCGACCGTGCCTGCGGGTGCGCGGACCACCCAGGTGAGCGAACCGTGACGGGGTGGCGGGGAGGGCCCTGCGTTCGATCGCTGACGACCTGCGGCACCGACATGATGCGCGGCTGGTTCGAGCAACTCGGTCGGCGAGCCTGAATAACAGGCCCAGTGCCGACGCGAGGCGCAGGGTGACCAACGGGTCGAGGTAGGCGCGCATCCAAGAAGGCCGTCCGTCATCAGAAGGACCTGCGTGGCGCTCCCACACATAAAGGTTGCACTAAACCGGGGCGGCTTTCGGCTGAGCTGCGAGGATGTCGGCCATGTTCTGGCGAACTCTGACCCACCCCAGTGTGCGGGGCAGCATTGTCACGTTGGGGATTCTCGCGGCCCTTTCGACCATCCGTCCGATGCCGTGGTGGCTGTGGACCATCTCGGGTGGACTGACCGTTGCGTCGGTCGTCCAGGCCGTGCGAGCCGGAGACGTTGTCGACGCTACGTGAAATGCTCGCGGGGGAGGCCCTAGGCCAGGAGGGGAGGCGTGATGATCGGACGACGCCACCACCTCGTCGTCGACGCACCTGACCCGCAGGGGAGCGCCGCATTCTGGTCGGCGGTGCTCGGCGAGCCGGTCACCTACGACGACGGCGACTTCGTGGTCGTCTCGGTGGACGACCAGACCTCGGGGATGGCGTTCCAGCGGGCGCCCGGACTGCCACCGTCGACCTGGCCCGGCCCGGGGGTGCCGCAGCAGATGCACGTCGACGTCATGGTCGAGGACGTCACCTCCGCGGGGGAGGAGGTGCTCCGTCTCGGCGCCCGAGCGCTGGGGGGTGACGTGTACGCGGACCCGGCGGGCCACCCGTTCTGCCTCGTTCGGCGGCCGTCGTGGGCGACGCCGATCGAGAGTGACTCCGCCAGGTGACGCTGCGGCCGCCCGTGCCTGGAGCAACAGCCTCAAGAGGCAGGCGGGTCGAGACGAATGCCGTCTCCCAGGGGGCAAGTCTCTGAAACATGATGTCATCGCGCCATCGCCCGTTGATGTGGATGTGTCCTCGCGACAAGCCCACCTTCCTGAACCCATTCTTCTCCAGCACTCGACACGACGCGGCATTCTCCTCACGCGCAAACGCATCCACTCGGTGCAAGCCGAGGGAGTCGAAGGCGACCTGCATCGCTTGGCTGGCCGCCTCGGTCGCTATGCCCCGGCCGCTGTACGGTCGTGCGATCCAATAGCCCAGGGAGCAGCTCCGAAAGGGCCCTTGGAGGATGTTGTGCAGACTCACTCGCCCCACCAGACCCCCGTCCTCGAGGACTACTCCCGACCACATACGACCGCTCGTACATTCGCGCAGAGTGGTCTCGACTGCGTCAGCCTGACCGCTGTCCGTGTAGAAGGCATCGGGACGCTGCGGGTCCCAGTGCTTCAGGAAGTCCCGGTCACCCAATACATCTCGGCTAGGCGTCGGCTGTCGTCACGATCGAGCGCACGGATCACGACGTCGGTCACTGGCCACCCGCCTTCTAGGGGTTTGTCGTTGTCATCAGACACTCTGGCGCTCCCGCCCCGGCAGGTCGTCGCCTGGGGGAGTCCTCGCACGCCGTCGAGGCAGCGGGGCAGGGCGAGGGGAGCGAGGCCGAACCTACACGGGGAGCGGGGACCGTCAGGCCCCACCTCAACTCGGGCGTGGCTGAGGCCCGAGCGGCAAGACGTGTGGGTCCTAGAACGACAGAAATAACAGGCCCAGCGCGACCTTTCGCCGGTGGTGCGCTCCACGAGAGGAGGCCAGCACCATGCCTCGCGCCATACATGCTCAGGGCGTCGCATCGAGGGCCTACAGGGTGGCCGCCGTCGTGTTCTGCCTGGTCCGACAGCCGGCGCGGAAGAGGCGAGCGACAGCACTGCTCCAAGTGGACCCTCCGCGAGGAGAGGTCGTCACAGCGACCGCTAACCTGATGCGACCTTTGGGAGGGAAGACGTGTCGGAGCTGGACCTGTTTCACGTTGCGCGGTGGGAGGATGCCGAGGAGAACGCCGCCCGGTGGCTCCGCCACTGGGGGTATCACGATGCGCTTGCGTCGCCGGGCGGGGCGGACGGCGGGATTGATGTGGTCGCCACCCACGCGGCCGCGCAGGTCAAGTTTCAGGCGTCGCAAGCCGGCAGGCCGGAAATTCAGCGGCTTGTCGGCGCGGTCGGTCGCGCTTCGACCGTTGATCTGTTCTTCTTCTGCGGGTCATCGTTCACGGCTCAGGCAATCAGTTACGCCGATGCGAACCATGTCGCCCTGTTCACCTACGACATCACCGGAGCGGTGCAGCCGGTGAACGGGTGGGCGGTCGAGGCCATGGAACGCGTCAGCGTGCCAGACGCCGACGACGGGGAGGACGTGTACGTCGACGAAGATGCCGGCACCGCGGCCGCTTCCGGCCTGAGGTTCGGCTCGTGGCTGGCGGGAGTCGTCTGCCTGTGGGTCGGCTCGTCTGCCGGTCTGGCCGGTGTCTACGCGGCCGTGGCTGAACGCGAGGGCACCTTCCTGCTTCCGCTCGTGGGGTTGTTCCTCATCCCGGTCGGGATCGGCTCGCTGAGCGTTGCTGTTCAAGCATCGCGTACCCCCCGGATGTGGACGGCAGCCGGCTGGATCGGGTTGCCGTGCGCCGCAGCCGGGATCGCGAAAGGTTTCCAGCTCGAGCCGTCGTTCGCGGCAACGGCGGCCTGCGCGGTCCTGCTGGTGATCTTGGCGAGCTTCGCGTTCTCGCATGTCCGACATGCCGGAGAGTCGACGCCGTGACCATCCCCTGCTGCCGGCGCCGCGGCGCCGGCAGCAGGGGGGATCGATCCCGAAGAGCGGCCGGTAACGGGAGCAGAAAAAAGGCCCTCCGACACTGGCGAGAGTGTCGAAGGGCCTTGGTCGTTGTTGTGTCCGAGGGGGGACTTGAACCCCCATGCCCTAATACGGGCACTAGCACCTCAAGCTAGCGCGTCTACCTATTCCGCCACCCGGACTGGGTTGGTGACCGGCGCTGTGCGTCGTTCACCGTGCGTCAGAACTCTAGCAAACCACCCGCGGCGATCCCCAAACCGGGGTCCTCACTTTCACCGTTCCCTGTCCTGGCCAGGCAGGATGGGGGAATGACCGCCGACGTGCCCTCTCAGACCGCCCCCATCGACCCTGCCGCGGAGGTCGTCGAGATCTGCCGGAACCTCATCCGGATCGACACCACCAACACGGGCGACGACCGGGGCCCGGGGGAGCGCAAGGCCGCCGAGTACGTCGCGGAGCTGCTCGCCGAGGTCGGGCTCGAGTCCACCATCGTCGAGGTGACGCCCGGCCGTACGAACGTGATCGCCCGTTGGGAGGGCACCGATCTCTCGTTGCCGCCACTGCTCGTCCACGGCCACCTCGACGTCGTGCCGGCACAGGCGGGCGACTGGTCGTACGACCCGTTCGGGGGAGAGATCGTCGACGGCTATCTGTACGGGCGTGGCGCGGTCGACATGAAGGACTTCGACGCGATGGTCCTGTCGGTCGTCCGGGCCCGTCGACGCGCCGGGCTCGCCCCGCGTCGGACGCTCGTGCTCGCGTTCACCGCCGACGAGGAGGCCGGGTCGATCCACGGCGCCCACAAGATCGTCGACCACCACCGGGATCTCGTCGCCGACTGCACGGAGGCGATCGGCGAGGTCGGCGGGTTCTCGACCGACATCGGCGGCAAGCGGCTCTATCTGCTCGAGTCGGGCGAGAAGGGGCTGGCCTGGATGCGCCTGTCGGCCCAGGCAACCGCAGGTCACGGCTCGATGGTGCGCGACAACAACGCCGTCACGGCCATCGCGCGTGCGGTCGTTGCGATCGGCGACCACGAGTGGCCGTACGAGCCCGGGCCGTCGATGCAGATCCTCCTCGACAAGGTCCGTGAGCTCACCGGCGCCGCGGGCGCGTCGACCGAGGAACTGCTCGCCGAGTTCGGGCTCACCGCACGGATGATCCGCGCAGGGATGCGCAACATCTCCAACCCGACCATGCTCGACGCCGGCTACAAGGTGAATGTGATCCCTGGCGAGGCGCACGCGCACGTCGATGGGCGCTTCCTGCCAGGCCAGCAGGACGCGTTCCTCGCCGAGGTGCGCGGGTTGGCCGGCGACGCGGTGACGGTGGACCCGCTGACGCTGCAGCCAGCCCTGGAGTACCCGTTCAGCGGCGACCTCGTCGATGCCATGACGGTCTCGCTGCACGCCGAGGATCCCGAGGCCCACATCGCCCCGTACCTGATGTCCGGCGGGACCGACGCCAAGGCCTGGGACCGCCTCGGCATCCGCTCGTACGGGTTCACGCCTCTGCGGCTCCCTGCAGATCTGGACTTCACGGCGCTGTTCCACGGTGTCGACGAGCGGGTCCCGACTGATGCGCTCGAGTTCGGCGCGCGGGTGTTCCACCGGCTGCTCGACCTGGCGTAGCGGGTCGCGATACGCCTCGCGGCTCGCGCGGGCTACAGCGTGCTGCGGACGCGGATGATGCGCCTGCGCAGGATCACCCGGCGCCGTCCGTCGGGGAACAACCGCAGCCGGTCGATCTCCCAGCCGTGATGCTCGGCCGCGTCCGTGAGCAGCCGCCGCACCGCCTGGCGCGACTCCGTACGCGGCAACCAGAACCGCTGGAACTCGTACTCGGACAACACAGCCTCCGTTATCCCGCCTCCGCCGACACGTCGTCGAGTGCTTCGGCGATCTCGGTGGGGAGCACGACCTCCTCGACCGAGAGCGCTGCCTTCAATTGTGCCGCTGTCCGGGGCCCGATGAGGGCACTCGCCACACCTGGGCGATCTCGGACCCACGCGAGCGCGACCTCGATCGGGCTCAGCTGGAGTCCCTCGGCGGCGCGGCACACCGCCTCGACCACCTGCCGCGAGTCCGGGTCGAGGTACGGCTCGACGAACCCGGACAGATGGTCGGAGGCCGCCCGCGAGTCCGCGGGGATCCCGTAGCGGTACTTGCCGGTCAGGACGCCACGCCCCAGTGCCGACCACGCAAGCACGCCGAACCCCAGCTCCTCCGCCGCGGGAACGACGTCGCGCTCGGGCTGGCGTGCGAGAAGGGAGTACTCGACCTCCGTCGCGATCATCGGCGCACCGAGGTCGCGCATCGCCTGCCGCGTGTGCGCGTACGCCGTCTGCCAGCCGGTGTAGTTGGAGACGCCGACATAGCGGGTACGGCCGGTGGTGACCGCGTGCTCCAGCGCGGCGAGCGTCTCGTCGACGGGCACCCGCGGATCCCACCCCTGCACCAGCCACAGGTCAAGGTGGTCCGTGCGCAGGCGCGCGAGCGAGTCGTCCAGCGTGGCGAGCATCGCGCCGCGTGACGTGCCGGGCCGTCCGTGCGGGACACCCGAGCCGGCCTTGGACACCACGACCACGTCGTCGCGCCGCAGCTCGGCGACCAGTGCGCCGATGAGCTCCTCGCTGGCACCCGCCCCGTACGAGGCCGCCGTGTCGATCAGCGTGCCACCGGCGTCGAGGTACGTCCGCAAGATGTCGGCGGCCTCGTGCTCGTCGGTGTCGCGCCCCCAGGAGGCCGTGCCGAGCCCTACGCGGGAGACGGACAGGCCGCTGCGTCCGACGAACCGTTCCTGCATGTCACTCCTCGGTCAAGGCCCCTGTCAGCCTTGTCGGAAGGCTAGTCGAGACGGGCGCACCGGCCACGCTAGGCTCGCCCTGCGCATCGCGGTCCCGATCGATCAGGAGCAGGTCATGAAGCTGGGAGTCAACGTCGGGTACGTCGCCGGTCCGGACGTCGCCGAACGGGTGGAGACGGCGGTGTATGCCGAGACGCTGGGCTACTCGTCGGCGTGGGCGGCGGAGGCGTACGGGTCCGACGTGCCGACCCTTCTGTCGTGGATCGGCGCCAAGACGACGACCCTCGAGCTCGGCACCGCGATCCTGCAGATCCCCGCTCGTACGCCCGCGATGACGGCGATGACGGCCGCCACGCTCGACCGTCTCTCCGAGGGACGCGTGCGCCTCGGGCTGGGCGTCTCTGGGCCCCAGGTGTCTGAGGGCTGGCACGGCGTGAAGTTCGACAAGCCGCTGGCGCGCACGCGTGAGTACGTCGAGATCGTGCGCACGATCCTCGCCCGCGAGGAGCCGCTGAACTACGCCGGCGAGCACTTCACGCTGCCGCTGCCCGACGGCCCGGGCAAGCCGCTCAAGATCATGCTCCACCCGTACCGCACCGACATCCCGATCTACCTCGCCGCGGTCGGCCCCAAGAACCTCGAGCTCGCCGGTGAGATCGCCGACGGCTGGCTCGCCATCTTCTTCAACCCCGAGCAGGCCTCCGTGTCGACCGACCACCTCCGCATCGGGCGCGAGAAGGTCGGCAAGACGATGGAGGGCTTCGACGTCGTCCCGACCGTGCCGGTCGTGATCGGCGACGACCTGGAGGAGTGCGCCCAGATGGTGCGCGCCTACACGGCGCTGTACGTCGGCGGCATGGGCAGCCGCAAGCAGAACTTCTACAACGCGCTCGCCCGCCGGATGGGCTTCGAGGACGCCGCCCAGAAGATCCAGGACCTCTACCTCGACAGGAAGCAGGGCGAGGCCGCTGCGGCGGTGCCGTTCGAGCTCGTCGACCAGACGGCCCTCATCGGACCCAAGGAGCGCATCGCCGAGCGCCTCCACTCGTACGCCGATGCCGGTGTCACGACGCTGGCGATCTCTACCTTCGGCTCCACGCACGACGAGCGCGCCCACGTGCTCCGTACGGTCGCTGACGCTCTCGAGACCTCGGGCCTCGGCGAGTGAACGACCTGCTCCAAGCGCTCGTCCTCGGCCTTCTCCAGGGCCTCACCGAGTTCCTCCCGATCTCGTCATCGGGCCACCTCGCGATCTTCCCCAAGTTCTTCGGCTGGGAGGATCCTGGCGCGGCCTTCACCGCGGTCGTCCAGATCGGAACGGAGATCGCGGTCGTCCTCTACTTCTGGCGCGACATCTGGAACATCGCCGGAGGCTGGCTGCGAGGTCTGTTCAACAGCGACGCCCGCGACACGCTCGAGTGGCGGATGGGCTGGTTCGTGATCGTCGGCTCCCTGCCGATCGTCATCCTCGGCATCACGCTCAAAGACGTCATCGAGAACGACTTCCGCAACCTCTGGGTGATCGCGACGATGCTCATCGTCATGGGCGTCGTGCTCGGCATCTGCGACAAGCTGGGTCGCCAGGACCGCACGATCGAGCAGCTGACCGGCAAGCACGCGGTGCTCTTCGGATTCGCTCAGGCGATGGCGTTGATCCCGGGCGTCTCGAGGTCCGGCGCGACGATCAGCATGGGCCGCGCCCTCGGCTACGACCGTGCCGCCGCGACGCGCTACGCGTTCCTGCTCGCGATCCCGGCGGTCGTCGGAGCGGGCCTGTTCCAGCTGCCGGAGATCCCCGGCGGCGACAACGCGTACGGCGTGGGCCCGACGATCCTCGCGACGGTCGTCTCGTTCGTGGTCGGCATCTCGGTGATCCACTGGCTCCTGCAGTACGTCAGCAAGCACTCCTACACGCCGTTCGTGATCTACCGGATCGGGCTCGGTGGCCTCGTGCTGGCGCTGCTCGCGACGGGCGTGATCACGGCCGGGACGTCGGTCGGATAGTCATCGTGCGTCGGCACCCAGGCTCTGGGTGCCGACGACCTTGACCAGCTGCAGCAGATCGGCGTCGCGTGAGCCTGGCGCAGCGGAGTAGACGATCACCGTCTGGTCCGTCTCGGGGAGCTCCAACGCGTCGCAATCGAGCGTGACCGCGCCGACGGTCGGGTGCGTGATGGTCTTGCGGTGGCTGCGCCACACCTGTGACGGAGCGTCATCCCACAGCCGGGCGAACTCGGTGCTGTGCGCGCGGAGCTCGGCCACGAGCCGGCGCAGGTCGGGATCGTCGGGATACTTCGCCGAGGCCGCGCGCAGGCTGGTCACCGACTGGGCCGCGGTCCGTTGCGCCTCCTCCTCTGGGACCGAGACACGGCTCGGTTCCCCGGAGAACCGCTGGCGCACGATGTTGCGCTGCGTCAGCGGCTGCACGGAGAAGTCGCCGAGCAGGGCCGCCGCGAGCGGGTTCCAGGCGAGCACGTCTCCCTTGGCGCTCAGCACGACAGCGGGCTGGTCCTCGAGGCGCTCGAGCAGCCGGAGGATGCTCGCACGGACCAGCATCGGTACGTGTCCGTCGCGCGGCGAAGGAGCGCCGGCCAGGTCGAACATCTCCCGGCGCTCGTCGTCGCTCATCCGCAATGCCCGTGCGAGGGAGGCGAGGACCGATGGTGACGGGTGCGCGCCGCGCCCCTGCTCGATCCGCGTCACGTAGTCGACGCTGACACCCGCCAGGATCGCGACCTCCTCGCGGCGCAGGCCCGCCACCCGGCGACGTGGCCCCGCGGGCATGCCGACATCGGCGGGGGAGACCCTGCGGCGTGCGCGGACAAGCAGGCGGCCGAGCTCATGACGATCCACGTCCTCACCATGGCACGCAGCGGGGAGCGTCACCACGGCACAGCCTGGTACGACCCGTACCAGGACGAAGTGATCCTGGTACGAGGCCGCGGCGGCGACCAGGCTCGTGGCATGACAACGACAGCGACAACCACCACCACCGCCCTGGTCACCGGGGCGAACAAGGGGATCGGGCTCGAGACCGTGCGCCGTCTCGCTGGACTCGGATGGACGGTCTGGCTCGGCTCGCGTGACGCGGAGCTCGGGAGGAAGGCCGCGGAGCCGCTCCAGAGCGAGGGCCTCGACGTCCGCCCGGTCGTGATCGACGTGACCGACGACGCCTCGGTGGCCACGGCCGTCGCGACCGTCGAGGACGCGGGAACCGGCCTCGACGTGCTCGTCAATAACGCCGGGATCGGCGGTTCGTGGGCCGGTCCGGCGGACACGGTGCCCGCAGACTTCATCCCCGTCTTCGGCGTGAACGTCCTCGGCCCCGTCCGGGTCACGCACGCCTTCCTTCCGATGCTGCGAGCCTCCGAGCACCCCCGCGTCGTGAACGTGTCGAGCGGTGTGGGCTCCTTCGCCGTCACGTCGGACCCGAGCCGGCTTGAGTCCACGCTCGTCGGGCTCGTCTACCCGTCGTCCAAGGCCGCCCTCAACCTGATCACGACCATGTACGCCAAGGCGCTCCCGGAGTTCCGTGTCAACGCCGTCGACCCCGGCTACACCGCGACCGACCTCAATGGCCACAGGGGCACCCAGACCGTCGAGGAAGGCGCGGCCGCGAGCGTACGGGCGGCAACGGTCGACCCGCAGGGCCCGACAGGGGCGTTCTTCGGCCGCGACGGCTTCGTCCCATGGTGAGGGGTCACCGCCGGTAGGCCTCCGACTGCCGGCGCATGATCTCGCGCATCCTCGTCCCACGAGGCACGCCGTAGACCGTCCCGGGGAAGTCGAGCGTCTCCTGAACCGCCCAGAGCTCGTCGTGCCGATCGGGTGAGAACAGCTCCGCCGGACGCCCGGCGGCGATCCACCCGATCGGTACGACGGTGCCGGGCGCCAGGTCGGAGTTCACGACCCCGGAAGCAGCGAGGCGCCGGTCGCGAGGAACACCTCATCCTCGACCGTTGTCCCGTTCAGGTGTGTGTGCGGGCCCACGAGGACGGCGTCGCCGATGGTCGCCGGATGATCGGCGCGACCGCGGACGAGCGCGTTCTCCATCACCACCACGTCTGCCCCGATCACGATCGGGCCCAGGTCGCCATTGAGCACGGCGCCGTGGAGGACCCGCGATCCGGGGCCGACAGTGACGTCACCGGTGACGACCGCGCTGGACGCGACGGAAGCATCAGGATCGATTCGTGCCATCCGACGACGCTACAGCCATCCGGAGCGTTTGAAGGCGCGCCACAGCAAGGCCACCATCGCGACCATCGCGAGCAGCGTGAGCGGGTAGCCGAACCGCCAGTCCAGCTCGGGCATGTCGCGGAAGTTCATCCCGTAGACCCCCGCGATGAGGGTCGGTGCCGCGATCATCGCGGCGTACGCAGCGAGCTTGCGCATGTCGTCGTTCTGCTGGACGGAGATCTGCGTCGCGCGCGCTTGCATCACGTTGTCGAGCAGTCCGTCGAGCGACTCCATCGTTCCGCGTGCATGAGCGAGGTGGTCGGCGACGTCGCGGAAGTACGGGAGCATCCCCTTCGGCACCGAGATCGTCGCCCGCCGCCTCAGGACTTCCTGCAGCGGCGCGTGGATCGGCACGACCGAACGGCGGAACTCGAGCAGCTCGCGCTTGAGGAGATAGATCTGGGTGGTGTCCGCGCCCGACACGTCGTCGGAGAACACCGCGGCCTCCACGTCCTCGACATCGGCGGACAGCGACTCCGCGATCACCTCGTACTCATCCACGACGGCGTCGATGACGTGGTACGCCGCAGCGATCGCCCCGTACTGGGCGAGCGCCTGCTCCTTCTCCGCGCGCGCACGGACGCCCTCGAGCTTGGGCCAGTCGCCGTGGCGGACGACGATGACGTACCGGTCCCCGAGGAAGAGCGAGATCTCGCTCGCCTCGACACGCTTGCTCGCCTGGACGTAGCGCAGCGCGCGCAGGACGAGGAACGCCGATTCGGGGTACACGTCGACCTTGGGGCGCTGGTGCGCTGTGACGGCGTCCTCGACCGCGAGCGGGTGCAGCCCGAAGACCTTCTGGAGCTGGCCGAACTCCTCGTACGTCGGATCCTGCATGAACAGCCACACGAAGTCAGCGGGACCTGTGCATGCCGCCATCGCGTCGGCGAGGTCGTCGATCTGGAGGCCGGCGGGGAGCGAGGTGCCGTCGTGGTAGGCGGCGCAGTCCAAGATCACGCCTTCATTGTTGCCCCTCGCACGGCTCGCGGCCGGACTACGCTCGGGGCGTGCCGACCTTGATCCTCGTCCGTCACGGGCGGACCGATGCCAACGCCCAGGGCATTCTCGCGGGCCGGACGCGCGGCATCGGCCTGGACCCGACCGGCCGCACTCAGGCCGCACGCGTCGCCGAGCGCCTCGCGGCGGTGCCCCTCTCGCTCATCGTGAGCAGCCCGCTGATGCGCACGATGCAGACGGCGCGCACGATCGCCGAGGCACAGCCCGACACGGTCCCCGTACGCCGCGACGCGGGGCTCGTGGAGTGCGACTACGGCAGGTGGACCGGGCGGGCGATCACCGACCTCGCAAAGCAGCCGTTGTGGGCGAGCGTCCAGCAGCAACCGAGCGCCGTGGTCTTTCCAGGTGGCGAGGCGATGACGACGATGGCGGCACGCGCGGTCGAGACGGCCCGGCGCATCGACCGGCGGGTGGCGCGGCGCCACGGCGGCCGGGCGGTGTGGGTCGCAGTCAGCCACGGCGACGTGATCAAGGCCATCGTTGCCGACGCCCTCGGCACCCACCTCGACCTCTTCCAACGGATCGCCGTGAGCCCCGGGTCGGTCAGCGCGATCACGTACGGGACGCAGCGACCGACCGTCCACCACGTCAACGACCTCGGCTCGGATCTCAGCGGCCTCGTACCCCCGGCGGGCGACTCGAAGGCGGCCACCGGCGACGCTCCGGTCGGTGGTGGCGCGTGAGCGGGGACAGGAGTCGCCGCGCTCCGAGGCCCTGTCTAGGCTCGGTGTCATGCTGATCCACAGGTACGAACGCCCGCGTCGATTCGTCGCCGGCACGGTCGGGGTTCCTGGCGACCGGACGTTCTTCCTGCAGGCTAGCGACGGCGGCCGCGTCACGTCGGTCGGCCTGGAGAAGCAGCAGGTCGAGGTGCTCGCCGAACGCCTGGAGGCGCTCCTGGTGGAGGTGGAGGCGGCAGCCGGCGGAGGGCTTGGGCGAGCGGTCGACCTGGACCCCCTCGAGCAGCCGATCGAGGAGGAGTTCCGCGTGGGCGCGATGACCTTGGCGTGGGAGCCCGACACCGGCGAGGTCGTCGTCGAGGCGTTCGCGATGACCGACGACGACGAGAGCGAGGCCAGTGACGTGCTCGTCGTGACGATGCCGCCAGCGGTCGCGCTCGAGTTCGCCGAGCGTGCCCGCAGCGTGGTCGCGGCCGGACGGCCCACGTGCCCGTTCTGCGGGGGAGTGGTCGAGGCCGACGGCCATCTCTGCCCGCGCGCCAACGGCTTCCGCCGGGTCGCCCGTGACTGAGTTCGCAGCGTCGCGACGCTACGCGGCAGGCCACGGTGTCTCGGAACTGCTCGGCCGAGGCACGCTCGAGGTCACGGGCCGGCTCGTCGAGGCCTCCAACGGCACCTTCTACGGGCAGGTGTCCGACGGCTCGCGCTCGCTCGCGTGCGTCTACAAGCCCGTACGGGGGGAGCGGCCGCTGTGGGACTTCCCCGACGGCACACTCGCCGGTCGTGAGCGCGCCGCCTACCTCGTCTCCGAAGCCGCCGGCTGGCATGTCGTCCCACCGACGGTGATCGCCGACGGTCCGTTCGGACCGGGCATGGTGCAGTTGTGGGTCGACATCGACCCAGCGCTCGCCCAGATCGCCGTCGTGCCCGCCGGAGACGATCCGGAGGGCTGGTTCTCCGTGGTGGACGCGGTCGACGCTCGCGACCGCGAGGTGACGCTGCTGCACCGCGACACCCCACCGCTGCGGACGATCGCGCTGTTCGACGCGGTCGTCAACAACGCGGACCGCAAGGGCGGACACCTGCTGCCGGTCGACGAGACGGTGCTGGGCTGCGACCACGGGCTGACCTTCCACGTCGAGGACAAGCTCCGTACGGTGCTGTGGGGCTGGGCGGGTGAGGCGTTGGACGACGACGATCGCCAGCGGCTCGAGTCGCTGTCCGAGAAGGTCACGTCGGGACCGCTGCGCGCCGCCCTCTCCGACCTGATCAGCGCCGATGAGATCGCTGCCCTCTCCGAGCGGCTGGACCTCCTGCTCACGACCGGCCGCATGCCCACGCCGGGCGACCGCTGGCCGACGATCCCGTGGCCGCCGGTGTAGGGACCGCCTTATACCCTCGTGGCATGCGCGCCTGGACGTCCCCCGAAGTCCCCGACCTCTCCGAGCTCGGCCTCGGCCCCGGATCGGCTGTCCAGGTCCACGACACCGCGAGCGGCTCCCCGGTGCTCGTCGACCCGCAGGGCCGTGCCCGCATGTACGTGTGCGGCATCACCCCGTACGACGCCACTCATCTCGGCCACGCCGCGACCTACCTGACGTTCGACCTCCTGCAGCGCGCCTGGCGCGACCGCGGTCTCGAGGTCGTCTACACCCAGAACATCACCGACGTCGACGACCCGCTGCTGGAGCGCGCGACGGCGACCGGCATCGAGTGGACCGACCTCGCCGAGCGCGAGATCGAGCTCTTCCGCGAGGACATGTCCGCGCTGCGGATCCTCGCCCCGGACCACTACATCGGAGCCGTCGAGTCGATCGACCTGGCGATCGCGCTGATCGAGCGCCTGCGCGACCGCGGTGTGACATACGAGGTCGAGGGCGACGTCTACTTCTCCGTGCACGCCGATGCCAGCTTCGGCGAGGTCTCCGGCTATGACAGCGAGACCATGTTGCGGCTGTTCAGCGAGCGTGGGGGAGACCCGGACCGGCCCGGCAAGCGCGATCCGCTCGACTGCCTCCTGTGGCAGGCGGAGCGTCCGGGCGAGCCCTCATGGGAGAGCCCGTTCGGGCGCGGACGTCCCGGATGGCACGTGGAGTGCTCGTCGATCGCGCTCGAGACGCTGGGGCACGATTTCGACGTCCAGGGCGGCGGGACCGACCTGATCTTCCCGCACCACGAGATGTCGGCTTCTGAGGCGCAGGTCGCCACCGAGCAGCGGTTCGCGCGGGCGTACGTCCACCAGGCGATGGTGGCGTACGCCGGCGAGAAGATGTCCAAGTCGCTCGGCAACCTCGTGCTCGTGTCGCGCCTGCGCGCCGACGGCCATGACCCGATGGCGATCCGGCTCGCGGTGCTCGGGCACCACTACCGCACGGGCTGGGAGTGGGCGGACAGCGAGATCGTGGACGCCGCCAAGCGTCTCGGTCGGTGGCGCGAGGCCTTCGCTACGGGCGGGTCCGAGGCTGCTCCGGTCGTCAGCGCGATCCGTGACGCCCTGGCCCACGATCTCGATGCGCCGCGGGCGATCGCGGCCGTCGACGCGTGGGTCGATGCTGCGCTCGCGGTGGCTGGCGACGGCGTCCCGGGGGCAGGCCGTACGGTCGGCGCGGCCGTCGATGCGCTGCTCGGCGTCGTCTGACCTACACCTCCGCAACGCGTCCGCTCCTCGGCATAGAGTGAAGGGGTGAGCGAGCAGACCGAGTTCCCCACCGTTGTCGACCCGTGGTTCGTCGTCGCGTTCGAGGGTTGGAACGATGCTGCGGACGCCGCCAGCTCCGTGATCGACCACCTGGTGGAGTGGTGGGACGCCGACCTCATCGCGGAGATCGACCCGGACGACTACTACGACTTCCAGGTCAACCGCCCGCAGATCGGGACTGACGACGACGGGCACCGGACGATCACCTGGCCCACGACCCGCGTGTACGTGGCGCGGCCGGTGGGCTCCGACCGCGACGTGGTGCTCGTGCGTGGCGTCGAGCCGAACATGCGCTGGATCTCGTTCTGCGACGAGCTCGTCGCCATCGCCGACCGGCTGGCGAGCCATGCGGTCGTCACGCTCGGCGCGCTGCTCGCCGACACACCGCACACGCGGCCGGTGCCGGTGACGGGGACCACCAACGACCCCGAGCTCGACGCCCGCCTGAGCCTCGACGACTCCTCGTACGAGGGGCCCACCGGCATCAACGGCGTCTTTACGCTGGCCTGCGTCGCGGCGGAGCTTCCGACGGTCTCGCTGTGGGCCGCCGTCCCGCACTACGTGGCGCAGCCCCCGAGTCCCAAGGCGACGCTGGCGCTGCTGGGCTATCTCGAGGACGTGCTCGAGATCAGCCTGCCGATCGGTGACCTACGCGAGATGGCGCGGGCGTGGGAGCGCGGTGTCGAAGACCTCGCGAGCTCCGACGCCGACATCGCCGCGTACGTGGAGTCGCTCGAGGAGGCGCGCGACACCTCCGAGCTGCCCGAGGCCTCGGGCGACGCGATCGCGCGCGAGTTCGAGCGCTACCTCAAGCGGCGCTCGCGCGACACCGACTCCTAGCCCTGCAGTCTTTTCACCCACCCTTCGAGCCGAAGAGAGCCGATGACGACCAACGTCGACACCCGCCGTACGACCCTGCCCGACGCCGTCCTGTGGGACCTCGACGGGACGATCGTCGACACCGAGCCCGTGTGGCTCGAGGCGGAGTTCGCACTCGCTGCCCGCCACGGCGCGTCGTGGTCCGAAGAGGACGGACTCGCCCTCGTCGGCAGCGACCTGCTCGAGGCCGCGCGCGAGATCCGGCGTCGGATGGACCTCGTGCTGCGCCCCGAGGAGATCGTCGACGCACTCGTGAGCGAGGTCGCCTCGTACATGCGCGACGGCGACATCGCCTGGCGTCCAGGTGCTCGGGAGATGATCGCCGCGCTCACCGAGGCGGGAGTCCCGCAGGCGCTGGTCACGATGTCGTACACCGCCGTCGCAGAGCCGCTGGTCGCGCGGTTCACCGGCAGCACATTCAGTGCCGTGGTCACCGGGGACACGGTCTCGCGCGGCAAGCCGCACCCCGAGCCTTACCTCGCCGCCGCGGCGGCACTGGGGGTCGACCCGTCGCGATGCGTGGCGATCGAGGACTCCAACACAGGCACCCGCTCGGCGTCGGCCGCGGGCTGTCATGTGCTCGTGGTCCCCAACCTCGTCCCGGTCGATGCGGGGGAGCGACGCACGCACGTCGCGACCCTCGACGGCCTCACGCCGTACGACCTCGGACTGCTCCTGACCGGCTCGGACCCGCGAGGACGATAGCGTCGGGGCGTGACAACTCTCACGGTGGTGTGCACGTACGTCGCGCTGATCGGTGCGGGCATCATGTCCGGCGTCTACGTCGCCTTCTCCGTGATGGTGATGCCCTCGCTCGAGCGACGACCTCCGACCGAGTCCGTCGGCTTCATGCAGGAGACCAACCGCTTCGCCGTACGCCCGGCTTTCCAGCTCGCGTTCTCCGGTACGGCGGTGGTCGCGCTCGTGGTCGCGCTGGTGGCGTTCCTCGGCGACGGTGACGGCCGGTGGTGGGCGCTCGGTGGGTCCGCCGCCTACCTCGCCTCGATCGCCCTCACCGCGGCGTTCCACATCCCGCGCAACAACGCGCTCGATGCGGTGGACGCCTCCACGCCGCCGGCCGCGGCCACAGCATGGGCGTCGTTCTCGCCGCCGTGGACGCGTGGCAACCACGTGCGGGCGCTGATGTGCATCGCCTCGGCCACGGCCTACGCTGCCGCGCTCCGCTCCGGCTGACCCTCCGTCGCGCCGACCGGGCGCTCGTCCATGGCACGCCACTCCGGGCGCAAGCCGGTGAGGCTCGTCGTCAGCGCGTAGGCGATCCCGCTCACGAGAAGGACGGGAGCGAGCCCGACGGCCGTCACCGCCACCCCGGCGAGCACGCCACCGAGGGGCATCCCCGCCCAGGCCGCCGCGTCGGTCAGCGAACCGACCCGCCCGTAAAGGTGCGGAGGAACGCGCTCGAAGAAGACCGCGCTGAGGATCGGGTTGAGGAAGCCCGAGCCCAGGCCTGCGACGACGAAGACGACGAGGATCGCGGGCATCGGCACGTCGAGCAGGAGCACCAGGAAGCGCGGTGCCCCCGCGACGAGGAAACCGAGGAAGAAGACCGGGCGGCGCCTCATCCGGTGGGCGAGCGCGGAGGCGAGCAGGCTGCCGACGACCGCGCCCGCGCTCATGACAGTCAGGATGAGGCCCATCGCCGGAGCACCGTGGCCCGAGTCGTGCGCCCAGACCGGGAGGAGGACGGCCGTGAACGCGATGTCGAGCAGGTTGGTGATCGCGACCATGACGACCACCGCCAGGAGGAGGGGGTCGCGACGGAGGAAGGCGGCTCCCTCGGCGAGGCGTCGCAGGTACGGCGCCGCCTCGTTCTCGCCATCCTCGGTCGTTCGGGCCGTCGACGGCGCGGGGCCGCCCATGCCACGAGGGAGCGCGAAGCCCACGACGAGGGAGCCGAGAACGAAGCAGACCGCGTTGACCGCGACGCCCGCGATCGGACCTGCGAGAGCGATGAGGCCCGCCCCAGCCGCAGGGCCGAGCGTCGAGGCCAGGCGTTCGATGGTCCCGGACAGTCCGGTGGCCCGTACGAGCGGGATGTCCGCACGCTCGGCGGCCTCGGGAACCATGACCTCCTTGGCGAGGTCGCCCGGGCCGCGAGCCGCACCGACGACGGCGACCAGGGCGAGGAACGCCTCGAGAGGCAGGGCGTCGAGGGCGTACAGGACGGGGATCGTGGCTGCTGCGGCTGCGCTGACGAGATCGGTCGACCAGGAGACCACGCGCCCACCAACGCGGTCGATCCACGGCCCGGCCAGTGCCTTGACCAGGACGTACGGGGCGAGCTCGAAGAACGCGACGAGCCCGGTCGCGGTCGCGCTCCCGGTGGTGGCCAGGACGAACCACGGGAACGCGATCGCGGAGACGCGCGTACCGGTGTGGGCGACCGCCATCGCGACGAGCAGACCGGCGAGCGGCCTCGTACGGCTCATGGCGTGTCGTCCTCGGGGCCGCGCTCGAGCTGAGGGAGCACTTGCACCACGACGGCGACCCGCTCGGCGCCTTCGGGATGCCTGCCACCGGGGACGTCGTACCGGTACTCCCTCACGAGCGCGTGCACCCGCGCATCCAGCGTCCGTGCTTCGTCAGGAGTCAGACGGAGCAGGTAGTCGCTCAGGTCCATCGCCTTGCGCCACGGCTCGGGCATGGTCGCACGTTCGTTGAC
Organism: Mumia sp. ZJ1417; assembly: GCF_014127285.1. GTDB lineage: Bacteria > Actinomycetota > Actinomycetes > Propionibacteriales > Nocardioidaceae > Mumia. The sequence goes on along the minus strand of NZ_CP059901.1, from coordinate 2,129,496 downwards.
CGTCTGCTGGAGCAGCATCGAGTAGCTCGCGGCGATCGAGTGGAGATAGGTGTCGACGTCGTCGGGAGAGACGTCGTCCATGTCCTCCTCGTCCAGGACACTCATGCGGTGCTCCGCGCGCCACCACCGATCGCGCGCGTTGCCTCGCGCCGTGTCTTCCGCGACCAGGCCCGCGCCGGCGAGCTGGCGGAGGTGATAGCTCGCGGCGCCCGACGTGACGCCCAGTCGCTGGCCGAGGAGCGTCGCCGTCGACGGGCCGTGACGGCGCAGGGCGCCGAGGAGCTGGACACGGAGCGGGTGCGCCAGCGCCTTGAGGGCCGCAGTGTCGAGGACGACCTGGTGCGGTTCGGTGGCCATGGAGATCACCGTACGACTGCAAAGGTTTCTTTGCAAAGGTCTCTTTGCAATGCGCTCGCGAGTGCCGGGAGAGCGGCTCGCCGTCAGTCGGCGTCGGCGACGCTCTCTGCGGGAGAGTGCACCGCGGGCTCGAGCGGCAGCGTCTCGCGCTCCGGCAGCGGGGGCGGGGTGCCGCCCCACTCCGGACACAGCGCCTTGTGGTCGCACCAGCCGCACAGCACGCTCTTGCGGGGGCGCCACTCGCCGGTCGTCGCCGCACGCTCGATCGCCGCCCACAGCGCGCGGAGCTTGCGCTCGGTCGCAAGCAGGTCGTGCTCGTCGGGGGAGTAGCGGAGGATCTCCTCGTTGCCGAGATACATCAGCTGGAGCAGCGCCGGGATCGTCCCTGTCGTCCGCCACATGACCAGCGCATAGAACTTCATCTGGAACATCGCCTTGGCCTCGAACACCTCACGAGGTGCACGGCCGGTCTTGTAGTCGACGACGCGCACCTCGCCGGTCGGGGCCACGTCCACCCGGTCGACGTACCCTCTCAGCAGCAGCCCGCCGTCGATGACCGTCTCGACGTACTTCTCACGCTCGGCCGGCTCGAGACGCCGCGGGTCCTCGAGGGTGAAGTAGGAGCTGAGCAGCTCGCCCGCGCTCTCCAGCCATGCGGCGAGTGCCGTCCCGTCGTCGAAGAGACCGGCCACCTCGGGCTCGACCTCGCGCAGACGGTCCCATGCGGGGCCCACGAGCGACCGCGCACGCTCCAGCGTCCGCTCGGCGGCCGGCGCGTCGAACAGGTCCTCGAGGACGGCGTGGACGAGGGTCCCGCGCACCGCCTCGACCGTCGGCTCCTGCGGGAGACGGTCGACGACCCGGAACCGGTAGAGGAGCGGGCACGTCATGAAGTCGGATGCCCGGCTCGGGGACAGCGACCCGACCACGTCGACCCCGTCCACCACCGTGCGCTCGGCCGTCTGTGCCCTCATGCCCGTCAGCCTAGGCGAGCCGACCGACAGTCCGGCTGTGCCACGACCCGATACGGTGGAACACGTGACCGCGTCGTCCACACCCCCCACGCCGAACCGTCCGCCCGGGACCTTCCGCATCGGCGAGATCGGGGGGATCGACGTTCTCGTGCGCTCCTCCTGGCTGCTCGTCGCGGTTCTTATCGCCTTCGTGCTCGCCCCCACGATCGAGGCGATCGCCCCGGGCCTCGGTGCTCTCACGTACGTCGCCGGCCTGGCCTTCGCGGTGCTCCTCTACCTCTCTGTCCTCCTGCACGAGATCTCCCACGCGCTGGTGGCCAAACGGTTCGGCTACGACGTGCGCTCGGTGACCCTCAACTTCCTCGGCGGGGTGACCGAGATCGAGGGGGAGCCCGACACCCCTGGTCGCGAGTTCTGGATCGCCGTCGTCGGCCCACTCACCTCGCTCGCCGTCGGCGCCGCCGCCTGGGGCGCCTCGTTGCTGCTGCCCGACTCCGGCCTGCTGCTGTTCGCGTTCCGTGCGCTGGCACTGGCCAACCTCGTGGTCGGCGTCCTCAACCTTCTGCCGGGGCTGCCGCTCGACGGCGGACGGGTGTTCCGCGCGATCGTCTGGAAGGCGACGGGCAACCCGTACGCGGGCACGGTCGCGGCCGGCTACGGCGGTCGCGCGATCGCGATCCTCGCGCTCGCCTTCCCGTTCCTCGCACGCGAGGTGCTCGGCTGGGACATGACGATCCTCGACTACGTCATCGCCTTCGTGATCGCGATGTTCCTCTGGACGGGCGCGACCCAGGCCATGCTCGCCGCTCGGCTCAAGCGTGGACTCCCGTCACTCACCGCGCGCGGGCTCGCCCGTCGGGCGGTCGACGTCCCCCGCAGCACGCCGGTCGCTCAAGCCATCGAGCAGGCGCGTCAGGCCGGGGCGGGCGCGATCGTGGTGCACGGCCCGACAGGCACGATCGACGGCGTCGTCGACGAGCGCGCCGTCCTCGCCACACCCGAGGCGCGACGCCCGTGGGTCGACGTCGGAGCACTAGCGCGTACGCTCTCCCCGGGCCTCACGCTGCCCGTGGACCTGGCCGGTGAGCCGTTGATCCGCGCGCTGCAGCAGACGCCGTCGAGCGAGTACCTGGTCGTCGACGGCGAGAGCCTGTACGGGGTCCTCGTCACCGGCGACGTCGACCACGCCTTCGCGGCGCGGGTCCGCGACGGGGGCAAGCAACGAGACGCAGGAAGGCACACCCATGGATGAGCGCCTCTCGGGGGTGCACCGCGGTCCGATGGCGGCCGGTGAGTGGGTTCGCCTCACCGATGCCAAGGGTCGTCGCCACAACATCCAACTCGAGGTGGGCAAGAAGTTCTTCACGAAGTTCGGGGAGATCGCCCACGACGACCTGATCGGGCAGCCGGAGGGGATTGTCGTCACGTCGTCGCTCGGCGGCCAGTACCTCGTGTTCCGGCCGCTGATGCACGAGTACACCACCTCGATGCCCCGCGGCGCGGCGGTGATCTACCCGAAGGACGCGACGCAGATCGTCACGTTCGCGGACATCTTCCCCGGTGCGCGGGTGCTCGAGGCCGGCGCCGGCTCGGGTGCGCTCACGACGTTCCTGCTGCGCGCGGTGGGTGAGGACGGTCTCGTCCTGTCCTTCGAGCAGCGCGAGGACTTCGCCGAGATCGCGACCCGCAACGTCGAGCAGTTCTTCGGTGGCCCCCACCCGGCGTGGCGCCTCACGGTCGGCGAGCTCGGCGAGAGCCTCGCCGAGACCGACCTCGAGGTCGACCGCATGATCCTCGACATGGTCGACCCCTGGGAGTACGTCGCGCTCGCGGGCCGGCTGCTCGCTCCCGGCGGCATCCTGTGCTGCTACGTCGCGACGACGACACAGATGTCGCGCGTCGTCGAGACGATCCGCGCGCACGGCGAGTTCGCCGAGCCTTCTGCCTGGGAGACCATGCAGCGCGGCTGGCACCTGGAGGGTCTGGCGGTGCGTCCGGAGCACTCGATGAACGGGCACACCGCGTTCCTGGTCACCGCCCGTCGGATGGCGCACGGCCAGCGTGCGCTCGCCAAGAAGCGGCGGCCCGCCCCGGGCGCGTACGGGCCCGACTACGCCGGACCTCGCCCCGTCGACCTGCCCGAGTGACCTGAATCACATCGTTCGGATCTCTTTCTGATCAACCGCGCGCCGACGCGAGCGGATCGCCACTCCGTGCGGGTAGTGTCGACTCACGAGGAGCCAGCACGCCGCGCCATGGGTCGACCCCGGGCGGTGTCCGGGGCTGACGGTGTCGTGGCCTTCGCGGGAGGTACGACATGAGCGAGTTCGACCACAGCGACCGGCGTCCGCCTGAGACCGAGCAGACCGTGCTCCAGCAGCAGGCGGAGATCGACTACCTCCGCGCGGAGGTCGAGCATCTCCGTCGGCGCCTCGCGACCGGCCGCCTGGACTCGTCGATGGACTCGAGGCTTGCTGAGACCGAGGCTCGGCTCGCTGCGGTGACGGCTCAGAACGCCCGCCTCGGCGACACCCTGCGCGAGGCTCGCGATCAGATCCTCTCCCTCAAGGAGGAGGTCGACCGACTCGCGCAGCCTCCGACGGGCTTCGGCACGTTCATCCAGCACAACGACGACGACACCGTCGACGTGTTCACCGGAGGCCGCAAGTTGCGGGTCAACGTGAGCCCGTCGGTCGAGGTCGAGGACCTCCAGAAGGGCCAGGAGGTCATCCTCAACGAGGCGCTCAACGTCGTCGCCGCTCTCGCGTACGAGCAGGTCGGCGAGGTCGTGATGCTCAAGGAGCTGCTCGCCGACGGCGACCGCGTCCTCGTGATCGGCAACGCCGACGAGGAGCGGATCGCCCGCATCGCCGACTCCCTGAGCGACGAGAAGCTCCGCGCCGGCGACTCGCTGCTGCTCGACTCGCGCGCCGGCTACGTCTACGAGCGCGTGCCGAAGTCCGAGGTCGAGGAGCTGGTCCTGGAGGAGGTGCCCGACATCGACTACTCGAGCATCGGCGGCCTCCAAGGTCAGATCGAGTCGATCCGCGACGCCGTCGAGCTCCCGTACCTCTATCCCGAGCTCTTCATCGAGCACGAGCTGAAGCCGCCCAAGGGCGTGCTCCTGTACGGTCCGCCGGGCTGCGGTAAGACCCTGATCGCCAAGGCGGTCGCGAGCTCGCTCGCCAAGAAGGTCTCGGCGAAGACGGGGGAGGAGGGCCGCTCCTACTTCCTCAACATCAAGGGCCCCGAGCTGCTCAACAAGTACGTCGGCGAGACCGAGCGCCACATCCGACTGGTCTTCCAGCGTGCGCGCGAGAAGGCGTCTGAGGGCACGCCGGTGATCGTCTTCTTCGACGAGATGGACTCGTTGTTCCGCACCCGCGGGTCGGGGGTGTCGTCCGACGTCGAGAACACGATCGTCCCGCAGCTGCTGAGCGAGATCGACGGCGTCGAGGGCCTCGAGAACGTCCTGGTGATCGGCGCCTCCAACCGTGAGGACATGATCGACCCGGCGATCCTGCGACCCGGTCGGCTCGACGTGAAGATCAAGATCGAGCGTCCCGACGCGGAGTCGGCACGCGACATCTTCTCCAAGTACCTCACGGCCAACCTCCCGCTCCACGAGGACGACCTCAAGGAGTTCAGCGGCGACCGGACGGCATGCGTCAACGGCATGATCCAGCGCACCGTCGAGCGGATGTACGCCGAGTCCGAGGAGAACCGCTTCCTCGAGGTGACCTACGCCAACGGTGACAAGGAGATCCTCTACTTCAAGGACTTCAACTCGGGCGCGATGATCCAGAACATCGTCGACCGCGCCAAGAAGATGGCCATCAAGGACTTCCTCGAGCTGCGCCAGCGGGGGCTGCGCGTCCAGCACTTCCTGCAGGCATGCCTCGACGAGTTCAAGGAGAACGAGGATCTCCCGAACACGACCAACCCGGACGACTGGGCGCGGATCTCCGGCAAGAAGGGCGAGCGGATCGTCTTCATCCGTACCCTCATCTCCGGCAAGCAGGGCAGCGAGCCGGGCCGCTCGATCGACACGGTCGCCAACACGGGTCAATATCTCTGAGCGCAGGGGGTGGGCGACGTCGCACAATGTGTCCGTGACGACGCCCACCACTCCTGCACTCGACATCCGCGTCGTGCCCTACGACCACGCGGATGCGACGTTCCTCATCGACGAGGTGCAGGCGCTCTACGCCGAGCGCTACGGCATCCATGACGTCAGCCCGAGCGACCCTGCGGAGTTCCACGCTCCCGGCGGGTTGTTCGCCGTGGCGTACGACGGCTCCGGCCAGCCCGTCGCCACGGGCGGCTGGCGGATGCTCGGGGACTGGCGTGCCGAGGTGCGTCGGATGTACGTCCGTGAGGCCGTACGTGGTCAGGGATACGCGCGGCGCGTCCTCGCCTGGCTCGAGGAGACCGCGCGGGCCGCCGGGGCGACGACGATGGTGCTGGAGACCGGCCAGCCGCAGCCGGAGGCGATCGCGCTCTACCGGTCGGCCGGCTACTCCGAGGTCGCGCCGTTCGGCTACTACGCGGACGATCCTCAGTCGCTCTTCCTCGGCAAGGCCCTCGGCGGCTCATGAACACCGACAGCGTCGTCCACATCGTGGACCCTATGTCCGGTGGTCGGACCTCGACTATCCTCGAACGGGTGTCGGCCACTGCGAACCTCCGCCCTGATGCGACCGCCGAGCTGAGTGAAGCGCTCCGGTCGCGCATCCTCGTGCTCGACGGCGCGATGGGCACCGCGATCCAGCGCGACCGTCCTGACGAGGCCGGCTATCGGGGCGAACGCTTCAAGGACTGGCCCCGCGACGTCCAGGGCAACAACGACTTGCTGTCGCTGACCCAGCCGGCGCTCATCGCCGAGATCCACCGTGAGTACCTCGACGCGGGTGCCGACATCGTCGAGACCAACACCTTCAATGCCACCGCGATCTCGCTGAGCGACTACGGCATGGAGGACCTCTCGTACGAGCTCAACCACGCCTCGGCGCGCCTCGCTCGTGAGGTCGCCGACGAAGTCGCCGCCGCGAGCGGACGGCCCCGCTACGTCGCCGGGGCGCTCGGCCCGACCTCGCGCACGGCCTCCATCTCGCCCGACGTGAACGACCCGGGCGCACGCAACGTCACGTACGACGCGCTCGTGGCCGCCTACGCGACGGCGACCCGCGGTCTGCTCGACGGCGGTGCCGACCTCCTCGTCATCGAGACCATCTTCGACACGCTCAACGCCAAGGCGGCCATCTTCGCCGTCGAGTCGGTGTTCGCCGACCACGGGCGCCGCTGGCCGGTCATCATCTCGGGCACGATCACCGACGCGTCCGGACGCACTCTGTCAGGCCAGGTGACCGAGGCCTTCTGGAACTCGGTCCGCCACGCCCAGCCGCTGCTCATCGGACTCAACTGCGCGCTCGGCGCCAAGGAGATGCGGCCGTACATCGCCGAGATCGCCCGCGTCGCGGACACCTTTGTCAGCTGTTACCCGAACGCTGGCCTCCCCAACGCCTTCGGCGAGTACGACGAGGCGCCCGACGAGACGGCGGCGATCCTCGCCGAGTTCGCCGAGGCCGGCTTCGTGAACCTCGTCGGCGGCTGCTGCGGGACCACACCCGCGCACATCGCGGCGATCGCACGCGAGGTCTCGCACAAGGCGCCACGCGTCCCGCCGGAGACCACCCCGGCGCTGCGGCTGGCGGGTCTGGAGCCGGTGACCGTCGTCGAGGACACGCTCTTCGTCAACGTCGGCGAGCGCACCAACATCACCGGCTCGGCCCGCTTCCGCAACCTCATCAAGGCCGGTGACTACGGCTCTGCCCTCACGGTCGCCCGCCAGCAGGTCGAGAACGGCGCGCAGGTCATCGACGTCAACATGGACGAGGGCATGATCGACGGCGTCGAGGCGATGGTGCGGTTCTTGAACCTCATCGCGTCCGAGCCCGACATCAGCCGCGTCCCGGTGATGGTCGACTCCTCCAAGTGGGAGGTCATCGAGGCCGGGCTCAAGTGCGTGCAGGGCAAGCCGATCGTCAACTCCCTCTCCATGAAGGAGGGCGAGGAGGCGTTCGTCGCGCACGCGCGTCTGTGCCGCCGTTACGGCGCTGCCATCGTGGTGATGGCGTTCGACGAGGACGGCCAGGCCGACAACCTCGAGCGCCGCAAGGAGATCTGCGAGCGGGCCTACAAGCTCCTCGTGGACGAGGTCGGCTTCCCCGCCGAGGACATCATCTTCGACCCGAACGTGTTCGCGGTCGCGACGGGCATCGAGGAGCACGCCGAGTACGGCGTGGACTTCATCGAGGCCACCCGCTGGATCAAGGAGCACCTCCCGTACGCGCTCGTCTCCGGGGGCGTCTCCAACGTGTCGTTCTCGTTCCGCGGCAACAACGCCGTGCGCGAGGCGATCCACGCCGTGTTCCTCTACCACGCGATCAGCGCCGGGATGGACATGGGCATCGTGAACGCGGGGGCGCTGGAGGTCTATGCGGAGGTGCCCGACGTGCTGCGCGAGCGCATCGAGGACGTCGTCCTCAACCGTCGGCCGGATGCGACCGAGCGCCTGCTCGAGATCGCGGGCGACTTCGCGAAGGACGGTGCGGCCAAGGAGGTCGCCAACGAGGAGTGGCGCGCGCTCCCGGTGTCCGAGCGGATCACCCATGCCCTTGTGAAGGGCATCGACGCGTACGCCGAGTCCGACACCGAGCAGCTGCGCCAGGAGATAGCGGCCCGTGGCGGACGTCCGATCGAGGTCATCGAGGGCCCGCTGATGGACGGCATGAACGTCGTCGGTGACCTGTTCGGCGAGGGCAAGATGTTCCTCCCGCAGGTCGTGAAGTCGGCGCGCGTCATGAAGAAGGCGGTCGCGCACCTCATCCCGTACATCGAGGCCGAGAAGCAGCCGGGCGACGCCGAGCGCACCAACGGCAAGGTCGTGATGGCGACCGTGAAGGGCGACGTCCACGACATCGGCAAGAACATCGTCGGCGTCGTCCTGCAGTGCAACAACTACGACGTCGTCGATCTCGGCGTCATGGTGCCCGCCCAGAAGATCCTCGACGCCGCCAAGGCCGAGAACGCCGACGTCATCGGGCTTTCCGGTCTCATCACGCCGTCGCTCGATGAGATGGTGAACCTGGCGAGCGAGATGGAGCGTCAGGGCTTCGAGATCCCGCTGCTCATCGGAGGCGCGACGACCTCACGCGCGCACACGGCGGTCAAGGTCGACCAGAAGTACCACGGTCCCGTCCTCTGGGTGAAGGATGCCTCGCGTTCCGTCCCTGTCGTGGCGGCGCTGCTGTCCGACGCACAACGTCCCGGGTTGCTGGCCGAAACCGACGCCGATTATGCGTCGCTGCGCGAGCGTCACGCCGCACGGCAGACCGGTCGCCCGCTGCTGCGGCTCGAGGAGGCGCGTGCACAGGCGACGCCGATCGAGTGGAGCGGCTACCTCCCGCCGCGCCCGCACATGATCGTCCAGCAGGCGCGCGACCTGTGCTCCGGGCCCGGCTGCGACCACCGTCACGACGGGCGCGTCCAGCTCGTCCGGACGCTGACCGACTATTCGCTGGAGGAGCTGCGCGAGTACATCGACTGGCAGCCCTTCTTCAACGCGTGGGAGATGCGCGGCCGCTTCCCGGACATCCTCCACAACCCGTCGACGGGGGAGGCCGCCCGCAGGCTCTACGAGGACGCGCAGGCGATGCTCGACCAGCTCATCGCGGAGAAATGGATCCACGCCAACGGCGTGTTCGGGCTGTTCCCTGCAAGCCAGGTCCCCGGCGACGACATCGAGGTCTACACCGACGAGTCGCGGACCGAGGTGCTCACGACGCTGCACCAGCTACGTCAGCAGGGCGAGGGCCGCAACGGGTCCGCACGCAAGTCCCTCGCCGACTTCGTCGCACCCAAGGAGTCCGGACTGCGCGACTACGTCGGTGCCTTCGCCGTCACGGCGGGCCTGGGCGCCGCGGACAAGATCGCCGAGTTTAAGAAGAACCTCGACGACTACAGCGCGATCCTGCTCGAGTCGCTGGCCGACCGGCTGGCCGAGGCGTTCGCCGAGCGGCTGCACGAGCGCGTTCGCAAGGAGTTCTGGGGCTACGCGCCCGACGAGTCCCTCACGAACGAGGCGCTGATCAAGGAGAGCTACGCCGGCATCCGTCCCGCTCCCGGCTACCCTGCGTGCCCGGAGCACACCGAGAAGCGGACGATCTGGGAGCTCCTCGACGTCGAGCGCAACACCGGCATCGAGCTGACCGAGAGCATGGCGATGTGGCCCGGTGCTGCCGTCAGCGGGCTGTACTTCTCCCATCCCGACTCGCAGTACTTCGTGCTGGGACGGATCGGCCGCGACCAGCTCGAGGACTACGCCGAGCGCAAGGGCTGGACGGTGGCCGAGGCCGAGAAGTGGCTCTCGCCCAACCTCGGCTACCGCACCGAGGACGACTAACGCACGCCCGGGACGTCATACGTTCCGGGGCTCCGCACCCTCAGAATGTATGACGTCCCGGGGACTGTGCCCTCGCGCGCAGCCACGGGCCCACGAGGGCGCGCGAGTCGGGGACGAGCGGCCAGTCGGGGTCGTCCAACCGCGCGACGACTTCCTCCAGCGCCATCCAGCCGCCCCATGCGACCTCCTCGGGCTGCCAGCGCACCTCGCCGCTCCAGCCCTCCACGAGATAGCCGAACGCCTCGTACGACGTGTGTGCGTCCTCGTACGCGCCGGTGAAGATCGGCACCAGCGGCACGCCGGACACGCCGAGCTCCTCGGCGACCTCGCGTACGGCCCCCTCGTACGGGCCCTCGTCGGCCAGCAGGACGCCACCGGCGCACACGTCGTACATCCCCGGATAGACGTCCTTCGTCGTCGTACGCCGGTGCACGTACACCCGCCCGTCGGGGTCGAGCACGACCACCGCCGTCGCCGCGTGGTGCAGATTGTCCCGCCGCACGAGCGCGCGCGGAGCACTCCCGCAGGGCAGGCCGTCGGTGTCGTACAAGGCCACGATCTCGTCCATGGCGGCCATCATGACAGCGCGTGATCCCAGGCCAGGGGCCCCCGGTGGCTAGGCTGGCGACATGACGGTGCGACGGGTGATGGGATCCGAGGTCGAGTACGGCATCTCGGTGAAGGGGCAGCCCACGGCCAACCAGATGGTGGCGTCGACGCAGGTCGTGAACGCGTACGCCAGCGCTCACGGGCTGACCCGTCGCGCCCGCTGGGACTTCGAGGAGGAGAACCCGCTCCGCGACGCGCGCGGGTTCGACCTCAGCCGCGACCGCGCCGACCCGACCCAGCTCACCGACGAGGACCTCGGGCTCGCCAACGTCATCCTCACCAACGGCGCGCGCCTGTACGTCGACCACGCACACCCTGAGTATTCGACGCCCGAGTGCACGACGCCGCGCGACGTCGTCCTCTGGGAGAAGGCCGGCGAGCTCGTCATGCAGCGCGGCGCCGAGCTCGCGTCGCGGATGCCAGGATCACCCGGGCTGCTGCTCTACAAGAACAACGTCGACAACAAGGGTGCCTCGTACGGGGCCCACGAGAACTACCTGATGCGTCGCGACGTGCCGTTCGGCGCGATCGTCGAGCATCTGACGCCGTTCTTCGTCTCCCGCCAGGTGGTGTGCGGCGCCGGTCGGGTCGGACGGCAGCAGGACGGGTCCGAGAGCGGCTTCCAGATCAGCCAGCGTGCCGACTACTTCGAGGTCGGCGTCGGCCTGGAGACGACGCTCAAGCGGCCCATCATCAACACCCGCGACGAGCCGCACGCCGACCCGTCGAAGTATCGCCGCCTGCACGTCATCATCGGCGATGCCAACCTCTCCGAGATCTCCGCCTACCTCAAGCTCGGCACGACCTCGCTCGTCCTCGCGATGATCGAGGCGGGGTTCCTCGGCAGCGGTCTCGAGCTCGCCCAGCCGATCAACGCCCTCTACGCCATCTCCCACGACCCCTCGCTGCGCACCACGGTCAACCTCGCCGACGGTCGTACGGTCACCGCGCTCGACCTGCAGTGGGCGTACCTCGAGAAGGCGGTCGCGTTCGTCGAACAGGCCGACGACGCCGTCGACCTCGGTGCCGGCCAGACCAAGGACGTGCTCGACCGCTGGGAGTCGGTGCTGACGCGCCTCGGCAGTGACCCGATGGGGCTGCGTGAGGAGCTCGACTGGGTCGCCAAGCTGGCGCTACTGGAGTCCTACCGCGAGCGCGACGGCCTCGACTGGGACCACGCCAAGCTGCACCTCGTGGATCTCCAGTACGCCGACCTGCGCCCGGAGAAGGGCCTCTACCACCGCCTCGTACGGTCGGGGCGCATGAAGCGCCTGCTGTCCGACGCGGAGATCGAGCGCGCTGTCACCGAGCCGCCCGAGGACACCCGCGCCTACTTCCGCGGCAGCTGCCTGTCGCGCTACCCCGACGCCGTCGCCGCAGCGTCGTGGGATTCGGTGATCTTCGACCTCCCCGGACGCGACACGCTGCAGCGGATCCCGACCATGGAGCCGCTTCGAGGCACGCGCGAGCACGTCGGGCGCCTGCTGGAGGAGTGCGAGACCGCTCAGGACCTGTTCAACGCGCTCACCCGGCGCTAGACGTTCGTCTCCCGCGAAGTCGCACCCCCCTCGTCACCCCTGCGGTATAGGGTCGAGACCACGGCACGACAGCCGACTCGAGGAGGTTGTGATGGCACGCGACGGCGGACAGCAACACAAGACCACACGCAAGAGCACCGAGTCCGAAGAGGACGTCGAGGTCGCGCCCGCGGAGGACGTCGCCGAGCGCAAGGAGAAGCTCGACGACGACATCGACTCCATCCTCGACGAGATCGACGACGTGCTCGAGGAGAACGCCGAGGAGTTCGTGCGCAGCTTCGTGCAGAAGGGCGGACAGTGATGCTGCCTGAGGCCTTCCTGACCTCCGGTTCCTCCTCGTTCACCGAGTTTCTCGCGCGGCACCAGCCCGAGCTGCTGCCGTCCGCGCGGCTCGGAGAAGCGACGGTGACCCAGCAGATCACCCACGCGACGACGATCGTTGCCGCGACCTTCCCGGGCGGCGTCGTGATGGCGGGGGACCGGCGCGCGACGATGGGCAACGTCATCGCGCAGCGTGACATCCAGAAGGTCTTCCCTGCAGACGAGTTCTCCGCGGTCGGCATCGCCGGCACCGCGGGCATCGCCGTCGAGATGACGCGCCTGTTCCAGCTCGAGCTCGAGCATTACGAGAAGATCGAGGGCATCCCGCTCTCGACCGATGGCAAGGCCAACCGCCTGGCGACGCTCATCCGTAACAACCTCGCGATGGCGATGCAGGGCCTGGCCGTGGTGCCGCTGTTCGCCGCGTACGACCTCGACGCCGAGGTCGGCCGCATCTTCGTGTTCGACGTGACCGGCAACCGCAACGAGGAACGTTCGTTCCACTCGGTCGGGTCCGGTTCGATGTTCGCGCGCGGAGCCCTCAAGAAGCTCTACCGTCCCGATCTCAGCGAGACCGAGGCGGTGACGGCCTGCATCCAGGCGTTGTACGACGCCGCCGACGACGATTCCGCGACCGGTGGGCCCGACCTCACCCGTCGGATCTTCCCGATGGTCGCCGTCATCACCGCCGACGGCTACCACGCGTATGAGGACGACACGACGGCCGCGATCGCCGACCGGGTCATCGGTGGGCGCATGACACGGCCCGACGGCCCCTCGGCCCCGGTCGAGTAGCCCTCCTGATCCGCACCCGTCGTCGTCCCTGAACCAGAGAGGAATCCCGTGAGCGCAGGGTTCTACGTCTCGCCCGAGCAGCTGATGAAGGACCGCGCGGACTTCGCGCGCAAGGGCATCGCCCGCGGCCGCAGCGTCGTGGTCGTCCAGTACGCCGACGGCGTGCTCTTCGTCGCCGAGAACCAGTCCAACGCGTTGCACAAGATCAGCGAGATCTACGACCGGATCGGGTTCGCCGCCGTCGGACGCTACAACGAGTTCGAGAACCTGCGGATCGCCGGCGTCCGCCTCGCCGACCTGCGTGGCTACTCGTACGACCGCAGCGACGTCACCGGCCGAGGCCTCGCCAACGCGTACGCCCAGACGCTCGGCACGATCTTCTCCTCCGGCGGCGAGAAGCCGTACGAGGTGGAGCTGTTCGTCGCCGAGGTCGGGACGACTCCCGAGCTGGACCAGATCTACCGGCTGACGTACGACGGCTCGGTGGCGGACATCCAGGGCCACGCCGTGATGGGTGGGCAGGCGGAGTCGGCCGAGGGCTATCTCAAGGACCACTACACGGCGGGGCTCGACCTCGACGGTGCGATCGTGCTGGCGGCCAAGGCGCTCGGCCACGAGGACACCGCGCCGCGGACCATCACCGCTGACCAGCTCGAGGTCGCGGTGCTCGACCGTACCCGCAGCCAGCCCCGCAAGTTCAAGCGGATCTCGAACGCGCAGGTCGAAGCCGGGCTCGCCGCAGGCTGACCTCGAGGCGTACGCACCACGTCAGCGACGGCGCCCGTACGCCCGCATGGTCAGCGGCGCGAAGATCGCGATCATCACCGCGGCCGCGATGAACGTCCACACGACCTCGTCGCCGACGGAGTCGCCGGACATGAGACCACGAACGGCGTACACGGCGTGCGAGATGGGGTTGACCTCGACGAACGCCTGCAGCCACTCGGGCATCGTCTTGGGATCGACGAAGACAGGGCTCAGGAACGCCAACGGGAACAGCACCATCATGCTGATGCCCATGACCGACTGCGGGCTGCGCGCAAGCAGCCCGACCCATGTCCAGAGCCAGCTGAACGCGAAGCAGAACACCATCAGCACCACGACGCCCAGCAGGACGCCGATGACGCCGCCGTCCGGCCGGTAGCCGAGGATCAGACCGAGCGTGACGACGAAGAGCGAGGCCAGGGTGTAGCGGACGGCGTCGCCGAGGAGTGCACCGACGAGCGCCGACGGCCGCCAGATCGGCAGCGTACGGATGCGGTCGAAGACGCCCTTCTCGATGTCGGTGTTGAGCGCGACGCCCGTGTACATCGTGATCATGACGACGGTCTGGACCAGGATGCCTGGCAGGAGGAACTGGAGATAGGCGCTCGTCGAACCTGCGATGGCTCCGCCGAACAGGTACGTGAACATCAGCACCGAGATGATCGGGAACAGCGTCACGTCGAAGAGCTGCTCGGGGACGTGCTTGATCCGGAGGATGGCGCGCCAGCCGAACGCCAGTGTCGTCGTCACGGCGTTGGCGCGCGGCGGGCGCGGCCCGGAGGCGAGGACGGCGTCGAGCTTCTCGGCGACGATCGGGGTGTCGGTGGTCGTGGTGGTCATGCCACCGCTCCTTCTGTGTCGGAGGCCTCCACGGAGACCTCGGCGTCTTCGGCGGTGTGGCCCGTCAGAGCGAGGAAGACCTCGTCGAGGGTCGGCTGGCCGTAGCTGAAGCCGGCGAGCTCGACGCCGTCAGCAGCCAGCGTCGCGAGCGCCGCCGGCACCTTGGACCGGTCGTCGACGCGACCCGTGACGTCCGCGGGATCGCTGCCGGGGAACACCTCGTCGCCGAACGCACGGGTGAGGATGTCGATCGCACGGGTGCGGTCGGCCGGGTCGTGCAGGTGGACGTGGAGGGCACCGGACCCGACCGACGCCTTGAGCTGGCTGCTCGTGCCCTCGGCGATGATGCGGCCGGTGTCGATGACGGCGATCCGCTCCGCGAGCTGGTCAGCCTCGTCGAGGTACTGGGTGGTGAGCAGGACCGTCGTGCCGCGCGCGGTCAGGGCGCGGACGATGTCCCAGACCTGGTTGCGGCTGCGCGGATCGAGGCCCGTCGTCGGCTCGTCGAGGAACAGCAGCTGGGGCGTGACGACGATGCTCGCCGCGATGTCGAGGCGCCGCCGCATGCCACCGGAGTAGCGCTTGACCTGCTTGGTGGCGGCGTCGGTCAGGCCGAATGCCTCGAGGAGGTCGTCGCACCGCCCGCGCGCCTGCTCGCGAGAGAACCCGAGCACGCGTCCGAGGAGCTGGAGGTTCTCGCGGCCGGTGAGGTCCTCGTCGACCGAGGAGTACTGGCCGGTCAGGCTCACCAGGCTTCGTACGGAGTCAGGGTCACGCGCCACGTCGTGCCCGAAGACCTTTGCAGAGCCGCCGTCAGGTTTGAGCAGCGTCGCCAGGATCTGGATCGTCGTGGTCTTGCCCGCGCCGTTGGGTCCAAGGAACCCGTAGACACCGCCCTCAGGCACGCGCAGGTCGATCCCGTCCACCGCGCGCTTGTCTCCGAACGTCTTGACGAGCTCTTGCGTCTCGATCGCGATCCCGCTGTCCATGTCCCTCACCCGGTCGTTGCCTCATCGAACTATTCCTGTTAGGAATACCAACACCCTCGCACAGGGGTACGACACTTCTCGAACGAATAACTCATCGATGCGGCGCTGCGCAGGTCCCAGTGGCCCGCGCACTTCAGGCATAGGGTGGTGACGTGGACCGACGGATCTTCGGGATCGAGAACGAGTACGGCGTGACGTGCACGTTCCGGGGACAGCGACGCCTGTCGCCGGACGAGGTGGCGCGCTATCTGTTCCGCCGGGTCGTGTCCTGGGGGCGCAGCAGCAACGTCTTCCTGCGTAACGGCGCCCGGCTCTATCTGGACGTCGGCAGCCACCCGGAGTACGCCACCCCGGAGTGCGACGACATCGTCGAGCTCGTGACCCACGACAAGGCGGGGGAGCGGGTCCTCGAAGGGCTTCTGCTTGACGCCCAGACGCGGCTGCGCGAGGACGGCATCCTCGGCGACATCTATCTCTTCAAGAACAACACCGACTCCGCCGGCAACTCGTACGGGTGCCACGAGAACTACCTCGTCTCTCGCGACGGCGAGTTCAGCCGGATCGCCGACATCCTGATCCCGTTCCTGGTGTCGCGCCAGATCATCTGCGGCGCAGGCAAGGTCCAGCAGACTCCGCGGGGGGCGATGTTCTCCGTCTCGCAGCGCGCCGAGCACATCTGGGAGGGCGTCTCGTCAGCGACGACGCGCTCGCGCCCGATCATCAACACCCGCGACGAGCCGCACGCGGACGCCGAGCGCTACCGCCGTCTGCACGTCATCGTCGGCGACTCGAACATGAGCGAGACGACGATGCTGCTCAAGGTCGCGACGACGCACCTCGTCCTGCAGATGATCGAGGCCGGCATCCCGATGCGCGACATGACCCTCGACAACCCGATCCGCGCCATCCGTGAGATCTCCCACGACATGACGGGGCGCCGCAAGGTCGCGCTCGCCAATGGACGCGAGCTCTCCGCGCTGGAGATCCAGTCCGAGTACCTCACCAAGGCGCGCGCCTTCGTCGACCGGTTCGACCCTGACAACTCGGTCTCCGTACGGGCGCTGGAGCTGTGGGAGCGCACGCTCAAGGCCGTCGAGTCCGAGGACCTGTCGCTGGTCGAGCGCGAGATCGACTGGGTCATCAAGTATCGGTTGCTCGACCGCTACCGCGAGAAGAACAACCTCACGTGGAGCCACCCGCGCATCGCGCAGATGGACCTCGCATACCACGACATCCTGCGCGACCGCGGTCTCTACTACCTGCTCGAGCGTCAAGGGGCGGTGGCTCGTGTGACCGACGACCTGGCGATCTTCGAGGCGAAGTCTAAGCCCCCGCAGACCACGCGGGCCCGCCTGCGCGGCGAATTCATCAAGCGTGCACAGGAGCGACGGCGCGATTTCACCGTCGACTGGGTGCATCTCAAGCTCAACGACCAGGCCCAGCGCACCGTCCTTTGCAAGGACCCGTTCCGGTCGCACGACGAGCGCGTCCAGAAGCTCATCGACGGCATGTGAGAGAGCCGTTCAGACTCCTCATGGTTTTCTGAGGTTCGTCGGCTACCGTTGCAGTCGTTGCCCTGACTCCGAGTGATTGGTACCGCCGCGTGCGCCGCCTAGCAGCCCTGATGATCGCCCCGCTCCTCGTCTTCACTGCCGCCGCCTGTGGTGGCGGAGACGACGAATCCGACGCGGGCACCTTCGATGACGTCACCGTGACCGGCAAGGTCGGTGAGGCGCCTGAGGTGAAGGACGCCAAGGGCGTCGAGGTCGACGAGATGACCAGCCGCGTCATCACCGAGGGCGACGGCCCGAAGGTTGCCGAGGGCGACAACGCCACGATGAAGTACGTCATCATCCAGGCCAAGGACGGCAAGGAGATGGGCGGCACGTTCGAGACCGAAGGCGACAGCGCCACCACGCTCGACTCCACCCAGGACACCATCCTTGCCCCCGCGCTCGTCGGCAAGCCCTACGGCACCCGCGTCCTGATCGGTCTCACCGGCAAGGACCTCGGGCAGACCGAGGGCGAGAACGCCGACGACACGCTCCTGGTCGTCGCCGACGTCCTCTCCAAGTGGGAGGCACCCAAGGTGACGGGCACGATCGCCGACGTCAGCGTCTCGGGCAAGGGCGACGCAGAGCCCAAGATCACCCTGAAGAAGACGCCGCTGGTCGTCGCCAAGACCGAGTCGAAGGTCCTCACGCCCGCCAAGGGCAAGAAGGCTGAGACCGTCAAGGCGGGCGACTCGGTCTCCGTCCGCTACGTGGGCGTCAACGGCCGTGACGGCAAGACCTTCGACAGCTCGTACAAGTCCGGCGGCACCGTCGACTTCGAGCTCAAGGAGGGCCAGATGATCCCGGGCTTCATCACCGGCCTCGTCGGCAAGAAGATCGGTGACCGCGTTCTCATCACGATCCCTTACACCGATGCGTACGGTGCAGCCGGTCGTCCGGACGGCGGCATCAACGGCGGCGACACGCTCGTGTTCGTGGTCGATCTCGTGAAGAAGGCCGCACCGGCGGCCACGCCCACGCCGTAACGGCGCGCGCCCGTCCTCCTCGTCGGGTCCGGCACGGTAGTTCTCCGACGATGTAGTTTGTTGGCTGACCTGCTGGTCCGACCCGACGAGGAGTATCCGGTGGCACCACGCACGACCGAGCGGCTGATGAACCTCCTCATCGCGCTCCTGGTGACGCCGACCTCTCTCCCCAAGTCCCGCATCCGTGAGGTCATCGAGCCCTACCGCGGCCAGTCCGACGCCGCGTTCGACCGGATGTTCGAGCGGGACAAAGACGCACTGCGGACCATCGGCATCCGCATCGAGGTGGGGGAGACCGAGTCCTACCACGGCGTCGAGCCGGGCTACCGGATCCGTCGAGAGGACTTCGAGCTCCCGCCGATCGACCTCGAGCCCGCGGAGGCTGCCGTGATCGGCGTCGCCGCACGGGTCTGGCAGAGCGCGCGCCTCGGTGACGCGACCGCCGTCGCCCTCCGCAAGCTCGTCGCCGCAGGCGTCCCCGTCGATCCCGACGCGCTCTCCGGTGTCGAGCCCCGCCTCGCCGCGAGCGAGCCCGCCTTCGAGGCGGTCTGGGACGCGGTCGTCACCCGTACCCCCGTCACCTTCCTGTACGAACGCGCCGATGGCGCACGCGCCCAGCGGGTCGTCGAGCCGTGGCGCGTCGTGTCGTGGCACGGCCGCTGGTATCTCGTCGGCTACGACCGCGACCGCGCCGACCAGCGCCTCTTCCGTCTCAGCAGGGTCGTCGGAGACGTCGAGGCCGCCGGCGCGTCAATGGAATTCGACGTGCCGGACGACGCGGACGTCCGCGAGATCGCTGCCTCGCTGTTTCCCGCCCCGCCCACGTCCGACGCGGTCGTACGCGTACGCAAGGGCCGTGGCCTCGGGCTGCGGCGCCGCGCCACGACCCAGGAGCCCGGCGACGAGGGCTGGGACGTGATCGAGGTGCCGTACGGCTCGGCCGGCGAGCTGGCCTCCGACATCGCCTCGTACGGGCCCGACGCCGTCGCCGTGTCTCCTCCCGAGCTGCGCACCGAGGTCCGTGACCGCCTCGCCCGCGTCCTGGAGGTGTCGAGCCGGTGAGCCCGTCCGCGAAGCAGATCGAGCGGATGCTCGCACTCGTCCCCTATCTGCGCACGAACGACGGGGTTCCCGTCACCGAGGTCGCCGAGCTGTTCGGGGTCCCCAAGGCTCAGATCGTCAAGGACCTCAACGTGCTGTGGTTCTGCGGACTACCCGAGGCGGTGTCCGGCGAGATGATCGATGTGGACATGGACGCGCTCAACGCCGACGGTGTCGTCTACATCGACAACGCCGACTTTCTGAAGCGGCCGCTGCGCCTCAACGGCTACGAGGCCGCGTCGCTGATCACGGCGCTGCGCGCCCTCAAGGAGACCGTCGCCGGACGCGATCTGGCGGCGCTGGAGTCCGCGCTCGCCAAGCTGACCGCGGCGACCGGCGACGCCGACCTCGGCGCGGGCGCGGCCGAGGTTCTCGTCGAGGACGCCGAGTCGCAGGTCCACGAGCGGGTCGCTGAGGCGCTGCGCCAGGGACGCCGACTCCACCTCCAGTACCGCGTCGAGTCACGCGACGAGCTGACCGACCGTGACGTCGACCCGTTGCGGCTGATCACCGCGGAGGGACGCCTCTACCTCGAGGGTTGGTGCTACCGCGCGCACGACGTGCGGCTCTTCCGCCTGGACCGCGTCGAGCGCATCGAGATCCTTGACGACGCCGTGGCGGAGCACGAGGGGGTCGAGCCCCGCGACTACGCCACCCGACTGTTCCAGCCGCACGACGACGCGTACGAGGCCGTGGTCGCGTTGCACCCCAACGCCTTGTGGGTTCGGGAGTATGTCGACCACACTGAGCTCGGCACCGACGAGGATGGTTGGGTCCGGATCAAGGTCGTCACGGGTGACGAGGCGTGGCTCAAGCGCTTCGTCCTTCGCGCCGGAGGTAATATCCGTGTGGTGGAGCCCACACGTCTCGCCGAGCAGATAGTCAGCGAGACTCGTGCTTCACTTGCGGCGTACGATGCCGAATGAAGGCTCAGCCCGCACTGAGAAACTGAGGTCACTATGTTCAAGCAGATCGGCCCGATGGAGATCGTTCTCATCCTGGCTGTCCTGGTCCTGCTGTTCGGTGCGAAGAAGCTCCCCGAGCTCGCTCGGGGGTCGGGCCGTGCCCTGCGGATCTTCAAGTCGGAGACCAAGGGGCTCATCGACGACGACGAGGACGACAAGACGACTGCCACGACGGTGAAGGCCGTCGAGGAGAAGCCCGCCACGCTGCCGTCCGACGTGGTCCAGCCGACCCGGCCGACGGCGTACGACAAGCACACCGACACGCCCTGACCTGACTCGTGGCGCTCATCTCCCGAGGGAAGCGGCCGAACCCGGCCGACTCCCCAGATGGCACGATGCCGCTGGCCGCGCACCTGCGGGAGCTTCGTGACCGCCTCCTCAGGGCGGTGCTGGCGATCGTCGCCGGCACGATCCTCGCGGCATTCTTCTACGACCAGCTGCTCGACTTTCTGACCGTTCCGTACTTCCAGGCCGTCGAGACGCTGGAGGAGAACGGCCAGGACATCAACGAGGCGTTGACGTTCTCCGGCATCGCCGATCCGTTCACCTTCGCGCTCAAGATCTCCCTGGTCGCGGGGCTTGTCGTGTCGAGCCCGATCTGGCTCTACCAGATCTGGGCCTTCATCGTTCCTGCGATGCACCGCAACGAGCGCCGTTGGACGATCCTCTTCTGCGCGATCGCCGGCCCGCTGTTCATCATCGGGTTCATCACTGGCTACCTGGTGCTCCCCAAGGGCATCGAGCTCCTGATGGGCTTCACGCCCGACTTCGCCTCGAACTTCAACGCGCTCCCGGACTACCTGGCCTTCGTGCTCCGCATCCTGCTGGTGTTCTCGGTGGCGTTTGAGATCCCGCTGTTCGTCGTGCTCCTCAGTGCGATGGGTGCGGTGTCGGGCGCGCAGCTCGCCCGATCACGCGCATGGATCATCGTCGGGACCTTCGTCTTTGCCGCGCTCGCGACACCATCGACGGACCCGTTGACGATGGTCGTGCTGGCGCTGCCGATGACGCTGCTGTTCCTCATCGCCGAGGTGATCGCGCATCTCGTCGACCGTCGACGTGCCAAGCGCGCCGCAGCCGAGGGCTTGGCAGTCTCGGATGACGCGATGTCGGAGATCGTCGTCGAACGCAACCTCGACGACGACAGACCGAGCGACCTGGACGACGACGAGACGGGTGGCTCGCGCCCGGCCCCGTAGGCTGGAGGCATGACCTCACCGGCGGAGCGCTATTCCCAGTTCCGGGCCGCGCAGGCCAATCCTCTCCTCGCCGAGTTCGCCGGACTCTACGACTTCAGCCTCGACGACTTCCAGATCGAGTCGTGCGAGGCGCTGGAGGCGGGGCACGGCGTGCTCGTCGCCGCGCCGACGGGCTCCGGCAAGACCCTCGTCGGTGAGTTCGCCGTCCACCTCGCGCTCGCGACCGGGCGCAAGTGCTTCTACACGACGCCGATCAAGGCGTTGTCCAACCAGAAGTTCCACGATCTCGCGGAGCGCTACGGCGCCGACCGCGTCGGGCTCCTGACCGGTGACAACACGATCAACGGCGAGGCGCCGATCGTCATCATGACGACCGAGGTGCTGCGCAACATGCTGTACGCGGGGTCCCGCACGCTCGCGGGCCTGGGCTACGTGGTGATGGACGAGGTCCACTACCTCGCCGACCGGTTCCGCGGCGCGGTCTGGGAGGAGGTCATCATCCACCTGCCGGAGTCGGTGCAGGTGGTCTCGCTCTCGGCGACCGTCTCCAATGCCGAGGAGTTCGGCGACTGGCTCTCGGAGGTCCGCGGCGACACCGTCACCGTCGTCTCCGAGCGCCGCCCGGTGCCGCTCTATCAGCACGTCCTCGTCGGCAGGCGCCTGTACGACCTGTTCGAGGAGGATCCCGCCGCCGGCGGGCGGGTCAACGGCGAGCTCGAGCGCATCGCTCGCGACGAGTGGCGCATGCGCCAGGTCGGACGCGCGGGTGGCGGCCCAGGCAAGCGCGGCAAGCGCGGGCAGTCGTACGGGGCCCACCGCCATCGCTCGCGCCACTTCACGCCCAACAGGGTCGAGGTCCTCGACCGGCTCGACGCGGCCGGGCTGCTGCCGGCGATCACGTTCATCTTCAGCCGTGCAGGGTGCCAGGCCGCGGTCGAGCAGTGCCTCGCGTCCCACCTGCGGCTGACGACTCCCGCAGAGGAGCGCGAGATCCGGGCGTACGTGGAGGAGGCGACGGCGTCGCTGCCGAGCGCCGACCTCGGCGTCCTCGGCTACCCGGCGTTCGTCGAGGGGCTTGCCCGTGGCGTCGCGGCGCACCACGCGGGGATGCTCCCGACGTTCAAGGAGATCGTCGAGCACCTGTTCAGCGCGGGGCTCGTCAAGGCGGTGTTCGCGACCGAGACGCTGGCCCTCGGGATCAACATGCCGGCGCGCTCGGTCGTCATCGAGAAGCTCACGAAGTGGAACGGCGAGACGCACGCCGAGGTCACCGCAGGGGAGTACACCCAGCTCACCGGCCGGGCCGGACGTCGTGGCATCGACGTCGAAGGACACGGCGTCGTCCTCTGGCAGCCAGGCCTCGACCCGAAGCACGTCGCGGGCCTCGCGTCGACCCGTACGTATCCGCTCCGGTCGTCGTTCCACCCCTCGTACAACATGGCCGTCAACCTCGTCCACCAGGTCGGCCGCGCGACGGCACGCCAGATGCTGGAGCAGTCGTTCGCGCAGTTCCAGGCCGACCGTCAGGTCGTCGGCCTCGCGCGGCAGGTGCACAAGGCCGACGAGGCGCTCGCCGGGTACGCGGAGGCGGCGGCGTGCTCGCAGGGCGACTTCATGGAGTACGCGTCGCTGCGCCGGCGCGTGAAGGATCTCGAGCAGGCCGCGTCCCGCAAGCGTCGCTCTGCGCACGCCGACGACGTCGCGGCCTCGCTCTCACGTCTGCGGCCGGGCGACGTCATCGCCGTGCCCGCAGGTCGCTGGGCCGGCTGGGCGGTCATCCTCGATCCGGGAACCAGCCAGGACCGCAGCGCACCGCGCCCGTTCGTGCTCACCGCCGACCGGCACGCGCGGCGCCTCGGTCTCGTCGACTTCCCGACGCCGATCGAGGCCACGACGCGGATCCGGGTGCCAAAGTCGTTCAACGCCCGCAACCCCCAGCAGCGCCGCGACCTCTCGTCGACGCTGCGATACAAGACCCGTGACCTCGACCTCCCGAACTCGCGCCGGAGCAAGGGCGCGCCGGTCCACGACCCGCAGATCGACGAGCTGCGCACGGAGCTCAAGAACCACCCGTGCCACCAGTGCCCCGACCGCGAGGAGCACGCACGCTGGGCCGAGCGCTGGTTCCGGCTGGAGCGCGACACGAGCAACCAGCGGCGCCGCATCGAGCAGCGCACCAACACCGTCGCCCGCCAGTTCGACCGGGTGTGCGAGGTGCTGGACGAGCTCGGCTACCTCGACGGCGACACCGTCACGCCCGACGGCCAGCGGCTGCAGCGGCTCTACTCCGAGCTCGACCTGCTCGCGGGGGAGTGCCTGCGCCGCGGGACGTGGGACGAGCTGGAGCCCGCCGAGCTCGCCGCGGTGCTGAGCGGACTGACGTACGAGTCACGCAATCCCGAGGGCGACGGTCCTCCGCAGTTCCCGCGGGGGCGGTCGGCGATCGTGGCCGACGAGATGAGCCGTACGTGGGCCGAGCTGGAGCAGGTCGAGCGCTCGCACCGGCTGTCGTTCCTGCGGCGGCCCGACTTCGGCTTCGCGTGGACGGCGTGGCAGTGGGCCTCGGGCCATGACCTCGACGAGGTGCTGGAGACCAACGACATCGCCGCGGGCGACTTCGTACGGGCGGTCAAGCAGCTGCTCGACGTGATCGAGCAGGTCGCGGCCGCGGCGACGGACAAGGGGCTGCGGTCGAAGGCACGCGCCGCCGCCGACCTCCTGCGCCGCGGCGTCGTCTCGTACACCTCCGTCTCCGAATAGCCCGCGGGTCACTGGCTGCCGGCGCCGGGTCACCGCGTGACGCCCGCGGGTCACTGGCTGCCGGCGCCGGGTCAGTCTCCGAGGATCTCTTCGATCCGCTGCACCTTGGCGGCGAGCTGACCCGTGTGCCCCGGACGGATATCCGCCTTGAGGACGAGCGAGACGCGGGGCGAGACTGCGGCGACCGCTTCGACGGCACGCTTCACGACGTCCATGACGTCGTCCCAGTCACCCTCGACGTTGGTGAACATGGCGTTTGTCTCGTGCGGCAATCCGCTTTCGCGGACCACTTCGACGGCGCGCGCGACTGCCTCGGCGACCCCGCCGGTGTCGTCGGCGGTCGAGGGGCTGATGCTGAACGCTGCGATCATCGTCTCAGCGTACGAGGCGTGCCAGATGGTGACCCGGGAGCGTCGGAGAGGGACCCGGGGCGCGCAGAGACCGACCCGGGAGCGTCGGAGAGGGACCCGGGAGCGTCGGAGAGGGACCCGCGGCGTGAGCGGGGTGTCACCTCCGGCCGTTACCGTGCGGGTATGCCCGGACAGAAGCTGCTGCTGCTCGACTCCGCCTCGCTCTACTTCCGCGCGTTCTTCGGGATGCCGGACAGCCTCAAGGCGCCCGACGGCACGCCCGTCAACGCCGTCCGCGGGATGCTCGACTTCGTGGCCACGCTCGTCGACACCACCCGGCCGGCCGCGATGGCAGCCTGCTGGGACAACGACTGGCGTCCGGCCTGGCGGGTCGAGCTGATCCCGTCGTACAAGGAGCACCGGGTCGAGCAGGTGACCGAGACCGGCCCCGACGTCGAGGAGACGCCCGGCCTGCTCGACGTCCAGGTCCCGGTCATCGCCCGTGCGCTGCAGATCCTCGGCATCCCGATTGTGGGTGCTGACGGCTACGAGGCCGACGACGTGATCGGCACGCTCGCCACCACGTGGGACGGTCCGGTCGACATCGTCACCGGCGACCGTGACCTCTTCCAGCTCGTCGACGACGCCCGCGGCGTCCGCGTGCTCTATCCGGCGAAGGGCATGAGCAAGCTCGAGTATGTCGACGCCGGGTGGATCCACGACCGGTATGGCATCGAGCCGACGCAGTACGCCGACTTCGCGGTGCTGCGCGGCGACCCGTCCGACGGCCTGCCGGGGGTGGCGGGGATCGGCGAGAAGACCGCCGCCTCGCTGCTCACCTCGTACGGGGATCTCGACGGCATCCTTGCCGCCGCGGCCGATCGTCATGCCAAGGTCGCACCCCGCGCCCGGACCAACCTGCTCGCCGCGGCCGACTACCTCGCGGTCGCTCCCCGCGTCGTCGAGGTCGCCCGCGACCTACCGCTCGACGTCGACCTGACCCTCCGTCCGGTCTCGACCGAACAGGTCCGTGAGATGGCCGAGCTCGCCGAGGCGTGGGGCCTCGGCCGGCCTGCCGAACGCGCGGTCGCCGCTCTCACAGCACCCTGACTGCGCCCGCGACGGCGCGGGTAGTGTCGACGTCATGAGCACCGACATCACCCGCCGGCTCGATGCCGCCCGTACGGCCGCCGCTGAGGCCGGCGTCGACGCCCTCCTCGTGACCCCGGGAGCGGACCTCCGCTACCTCACCGGATTCGCGGCGATGCCCCTCGAGCGGCTCACCTGCCTCGTCCTTCCGGTCGAGGGCGATCCGGTGCTCGTGCTGCCCCGCCTGGAGCTGGCGATGGCGCTGGAGGCCGGCGTGGACAGCCACGACATCGTCCTGCACGGATGGGGCGAGACCGAGGACCCATTCGCGGCAGCGGCCGCGCCGCTCGAGGGGGCGCGCCGTGTCGCAGTCGACGATCACATGTGGGCCGAGCGGGTGTTCGCGTTCCGCTCCGCCCTCCCCGGTGCCGAGCAGGTGCTGGCCAGCCCGGTGCTGCGCGGGCTGCGGCTGCGCAAGACGGCCACCGAGGTCGACGCGCTGCGCGAGGCCGGTGCGGCGATCGACCGGGTCCACAGCCGTGTAGGGGAGTGGCTGCGTCCTGGGCGTACCGAGCGCGAGGTCGGCCGCGACCTCGCCGAGGCGATCCTCGCCGAGGGTCACGAGTCGGTCGACTTCGTCATCGTCGGTTCGGGCCCGAACGGCGCGTCGCCGCACGCCGAGGTCAGCGACCGCGTGATCGAGGCCGGTGCCCCGGTCGTCATCGACATCGGCGGCACGATGCCGTCGGGTTACTGCTCGGACTCGACCCGCACATACGTCGCGGGTGGGACGGCACCGGCCGAGCTCGTCGCCTTCTACGAGGTGCTCCAGCGCGCCCAGGAGGCGCAATGCGCGCACGCACGGCCGGGCGTCACTGCCGGGTCCGTCGATACGGTCGGGCGCGACCTCATCGACGCCGCGGGGTTCGGCAAGGCGTTCCTCCACCGGACAGGGCACGGGATCGGTCTGGAGACGCACGAGGAGCCCTACATCGTGACGGGCAACGACCTCGTCCTCGAGCCGGGGATGGCGTTCTCGATCGAGCCGGGCATCTACCTCGAAGGCAAGTACGGCGCACGCATCGAAGACATCGTGGTCACCACCGACGACGGTCTCGAGCGCCTCAACCTGACGTCTCGCGACCTCGTCGTGATCGACTGAGCATCTCTGTTTCGTCCATCTCTGTAGGTGAGCGGGCCCCTCGGCCGGAGGGCGACGTGTATATCCTGTCCAGCGTGGAGGAGACCGACGCGCAGATCGTCCGGCTGCTGTCTGTCGACGGCCGGATGTCTTTCACCGACCTTGGCCGCGCCACGGGACTGTCCACGAGCGCGGTCCACCAGCGTGTCAAGCGCCTGGAGGCGCGGGGTGTCATCACCGGCTACCAGGCACGGCTCGACCACGACGCGGTCGGCCTCGCGCTGACGGCATTCATCTCGATCCGGCCGATCGATCCGAGCCAGCCTGACGACTCGCCAGAGCGACTGCGTCACCTCGACGCGATCGAGTCCTGCTACTCGGTGGCTGGCGAGGAGAGCTACGTGCTCATGGTGCGGGTCGGCACCACAAGTGACCTAGAGACGTTGCTCGCGGAGATCCGGGCGGCCGCGAACGTCTCGACACGGACGACCATCGTCCTCTCGACCCCGTACGAGAACCGCCCGATCGGAGGCTGACCCTGCATGGCCGATGTGGCCACCTACACCGTTCGACGTGTCGTCGAGCCCGAGCCAGAGCTGCTCGACTCGCTGCACGCACTCATCACGCGACTGGTGGAGGAGGGGGCAGCACTCGGCTGGCTCGAGCCACCGAGCCGGTCCGACGTCGGCGACCTTCTCGGTGATCTCGTCCACGAGAGCGACCTCGACGACGCCTGCCTGGCGGTGGCCGAGGACCCCGAGGGACGGGTCGTCGGCTTCGCCTACTGGTCTCGCCGGATCGGCGAAACCGAGCAGCCGCACGCCGACATCGGCCGCGTCGCCGTCTCGTCCGACGCGCGCGGGGGCGGGCTCGGCCAGCGGCTCGTCACCGAGCTGATCGACTACGCACGCAAGGCCGGCATCGAGATCCTGACGCTCGACGTACGCGGCAACAACCACGCGGCGATGGCGCTGTACGAGCGGCTGGGCTTTCGCGAGTACGGCCGCATCCCCGACTTCGTGGCGATCGGCGACCAGCGCTGGGACAACGTCTACTTCTGGCTGGACCTGCGCCCCGACGAGCACGACCTGACCCTGCACGGCGACACTCCGACCGGGCCCGGTGCCTCCGAGGTGCGGTGATGTCGGCGACTCCCGGGCGGGTGCTCCATCGTGGTCTGCGGGTCGGAGGTCTCCCGCACCTGGTTGCGCTCGCCGTCGAGGACGGCGCGCTCGCCTGGGTCGGGCCCGATGCGGAATCCGCGGCGTGGGCCGACGGTGCCGACGAGGTCGTGATGATGCCGGGGGTCCTGGTGACTCCCGGCTTCGTCGACGCGCACGTGCACCTGGAGATGACCGGCCATGCGATGCGGGGCCTCGACCTCGCCGGCTCGCGGTCGCGTGTGGAGGCGCTGCAGCGGCTCGCCGCCCACGTCTCACGCGTCGACGACCTGGTCGTCCACGGGCACGGCTGGGACGACAGCGACTGGCACGACGGGTCGCTGACCGGGGCGGACCTCGACCGCGCCGCGGAGGGGCGCGCGGTCTATCTCGCGCGCGTCGACGCACACTCAGCCGTCGTGTCAGCAGCGCTCGTGACTCGGGTGCCTGCGCTCCGCGGCCTCGACGGATGGCAGGGCGACGGCAGGATCGAGCGCGACGCCCACCACCTCGTACGCGGCTACCTCGAGACGGTTCCCGATCTCGGGGACCGCAAGGCGTCGATCGCGACGGCACTTCGGGCCGCGGCGGCCGCCGGCATCGTCTCGGTCCATGAGCAGGCCGCGCCTCACATCGTCCCGCTGGACGACCTGGCGAGCATCCGCGCGCTCAGCGCCGAGCGTGTGCTCCCGCACGTGGTCACGTACTGGGGTGAGGCCGGCGCCTTCGAAGCCGCGCGCGAGCACGGCGTGACAGGCCTCGCCGGCGACCTGAACGTCGACGGCTCACTCGGCTCTCATACGGCGGCGCTGCACGCGCCGTACGACGACGACCCGACAACGAGCGGCCACCTCTACCTCGACGCCGACGCCGTCTGCGCCCACGTCGTCGCCTGCACCCGCGGGGGCCTGCAGGCAGGCTTCCACGTGATCGGCGACCGGGGGAGCGAGGCGCTGGTCGCCGGGCTGCGGCAGGCGCGCGACATCCTGGGCACCGACAGCCTCCGCTCGGCACGGCACCGCGTAGAGCACCTCGAGATGCCCTCAGGAGCCCATCTGGAGCTCCTCGCGCAGCTCGGGGTCACTGCCAGCGTCCAGCCTGCGTTCGACGCCGCATGGGGCGGTGACGACGGCATGTACGCAGCCCGAGTCGGACGTGACCGGGCTCGGCGGATGAACCCGTTCGCGGCGATGGCGGCGATCGGGGTCCCGATGGCGTTCGGGTCCGATGCACCAGTCACGCCCTTCGCGCCGTGGAGTGCGATCAGCGCGGCGACGCAGCCACGCTCGGGCGGTCGCGGACTCTCGGTGCCCGCCGCGCTCCATGCGCACACTGTCGGCGGTTGGCACGCCGCCCGCATCGACGGAGCGGGCACGCTCGACGTCGGGGCGCCTGCCCATCTTGCGTTCTGGGAGGTGCCGCCCGAGGCGGATCCGCTGGAGGCTGCGCTCGCAGGCGAAGCACGGTGCGTACGCACAGTCGTCGCGGGCCGTGTCGCGTATGACGCGATCACCTCCAGTAGGCTTGACGGTTGACAGCAGCGCCGAGGTTCGGCACTGTCGTACGAGATCGCCTCTCGGATGCCGGCGAGTATCACGGGGAGAGGCCCAACGCCAGAGGCCCTGGCGCCCACTAGACAACAGCGCGAGCTGGTCCGAAGGGTGTCAGGCCTCTGGCGGATCACGTTCTCGGGCTCTCCCGGTCGGGCAGCGACGGCCGTTCGGTAGCGTGGTGCCGTGCCGCACGTCTTCTCTTCCCTCGACCGGACCTGGCTCCGACGGACCAGTTCAGCCGTGGTCGCGGGGCTGATCGTCTCCTGCGGCTTCGCGCCCCTCGAGCAGGCCTGGCTCGTGTGGCCCGGTCTCGTCCTCTTCGTTGTGGCCCTTCGCGGGGCGACCCCGGCTCTCGGCGCCTGGCTCGGATGGGTCTTCGGTACGTCCTTCCTGCTCGTGCTGCTCAACTGGGTCCTGGTCTTCGACGTGCCGGGCGCCTATGTCGCGCTGGCCGCGTTCGAGGGACTGTTCTACGCGGGGTTCGGCGCGGTGTTCGCCGTCCTCGTACGCCACCGCGCGTGGCCGCTGCTTGGCGCGCTCGCGTGGATGGCCGCCGAGATGCTGCGCAGCCTCCTGCCGTTCGGCGGGTTCCCGTGGGGGCGGCTGGCCTTCGCCGCCGTCGACACCCCGCTCGCCCCGCTGGCGCGGTGGCTCGGCGTTTCTGTGCTGTCGGGCGCGGTGTTCCTCACGGCCGCGCTCGTCGTGTGGGCCTTCACGCGCCGCAGCGCCGGCGCGGGCCGCGTACGCCGCCTCGTCGTCGGTGCGGTCTCGATCGCCGCGGTGTTCGCGCTGGGAGCGGTGCTGCCCGTCGGACTCGCGGGGGAGGGGCGCTCGCTCCAGATCGCCGTCATCCAGGGAGACGTCCCCGGCACCGGCGCGCAGTGGTACGGCGAGCAGCGCGAGGTCCTCGAAAACCACGTGCGCGTGACCTCGCAGTATGCGGCGCGGGTGCACGCGGGCGAGCTGCCGCAGCCCGACATGGTGCTGTGGCCCGAGAACGCCTCTGACATCGACCCGATCACGGACGTGGCCGCGGGCGAGATGATCGCCGGCGCCGCACGCGATGTCGGCGCGCCGATCCTCGTCGGCGCCATCCTTGACGGCCCCAGCGACGGCACCGCGTACAACGCCTCCGTCGTCTGGGACCCGGAGACCGGGCCCGGTGACCAGTACGTCAAGCAGCACCTCGTGCCCTGGGGCGAGTACGTGCCGATGCGGGGCTTCTCGGAGTGGCTCGTGCCGCTGCTCGCGGAGGAGGTCCCGCGCGACATGCTCTCCGGCGACGAGTCGGGCGCGGTGCGGATCGGCGACGGCGTGGTCGGGACGATGACGTGCTTCGACGTCGTGTTCGACAGCCTCGTCCGCGACGCGGTCCTCGACGGTGCGGAGATGCTCGTCGTGCAGACCAACAACGCGACGTTCACCGGCACGCCGCAGCCGGAGCAGCAGTGGCAGATCTCGCGCCTGCGGGCGATCGAGTCCGGCCGATACGTGGCCGTGCCGTCGACGAACGGGATCAGCGGAGTGATCGGTCCGGACGGTAGCGTGCAGGCGACGGCGCCGGAGCAAGAGCCGGCGTACCTCTCCGAAGAGGTCCAGGTCGCGACCTCGGTCACCACGGGGACACGGTTCGGCGTGTGGATCGAGCGTGCCTCGCTCCTCGTGGTCGGCGCTGTCCTGGCCGTGGGGATGCTGCGGCGGAAGGTGCGACGCCGGTGAAGACTCTCGTGATCGTCCCGACGTACAACGAGGCCGACAACGTCGTCCCGCTCGTCGGACGCGTCCGCAAGGCCACCCCCGACGTGGACGTGCTCGTCGTCGACGACGGGTCGCCCGACGGTACGGGCGAGCTCGCCGACAAGATCGCCGCCGACGACCCGCAGGTCCAGGTCCTCCACCGCACGGCCAAGAACGGCCTCGGCGCCGCGTACCTCGCCGGCTTCGCCTGGGGTCTCGAGCGGGGGTACGAGATCCTGGTGGAGATGGATGCGGACGGCTCGCACCAGCCCGAGGAGCTCTACCGCCTGCTCGACGTCGTCGAGGCCGGCGCCGATCTGGTGCTCGGGTCGCGGTGGGTGCCGGGCGGCGACGTCGTCAACTGGCCCGTACGCCGGGAGGTGCTGTCGCGCGGGGGCAACCTCTACACGCGGCTGGCCTTGGGGTTGCCCCTGCGTGACGCAACGGGCGGCTATCGAGCCTTCCGGGCCGACGCGCTGCGGGAGATCCTCGACGGGGGAGTCGCCTCACAGGGCTACTGCTTCCAGGTGGATCTGGCGCGACGGGCCGTGCGCGGCGGGTTCGACGTGCGCGAGGTCCCGATCACGTTCGTCGAGCGGGTCGCCGGTGAGTCCAAGATGGACGGCGCGATCGTCCGCGAAGCGCTCTGGCGGATCACGGCGTGGGGTGCGCGCGACCGGACAGATTGGCTGCGCCGCGTACGCTCGAAGCAGGACGCCTGAACCTGCGGTCGAGGTCGCGGGCGAGGAGGGGATGAGGACATGACGGTACGTCGAGGAGTCGCGGCGACGTTCTTGCTGCTGCCCGTCATCGAGATCGCGCTCGCCGTCGCGGTGAGCAGCTGGATCGGCGTCGGAGCCACCATCATCTCGCTCATGGCGCTGTCGCTCGTGGGCATCGTCGTGATCCGCGAGACCGGACGCCGAGGCTGGCAGGACCTGCGTCTGGCCGCTCGCGACGGCGTTCCGCCCGAGGGAGGCAGCGGCCGCGGTCTGACGATGCTCGTGGGCTTCCTGTTCGCGGTGCCTGGTTACCTCACGGCGGTCGCGGGCGCGCTGCTGCTGCTCCCGCCGGTCCGCAAGGCGGTGCGCACGCGCAGCCGTCGCTGGGCCGAGCGTCAGGGCACGTGGGTCGTGAGCGAGCAGTTCCAGCGCCGTACGAGCGGGCATGCGACCTCGCCCACCGTCGTCCAGGGCGAGGTCGTCGACGACTGACGCCCGCGGCTCAGTCCCTCGGTGCGTGCCGGTCGTGGTGGTCCAGCAGCGTGCCGAGAAGCGCCGTGAAGCGCACACGTTCATCCGGTGACAGCGGAGCGAGCAGCGCTTCCTGGGTGTCGGCCAGCTGCGTCTCGAGGCGCCGTAGCTGTCGTGCTCCAGAGCTGGTCAGCGAGATGACGTTGCGTCGTCGATCCGAGGGGTCGGGCGCGCGCTCGACCATCCCGTCGTCGGCGAGCTCGGTGATGGTGGCGACCATGTCGCTGAAGTGGATGCCGGTGCGGCGGCCCAGCGTCGCCTGGCTGGCCGCGCCGAACTCGTCCAGCGTCGCCAGCACACGGTAGTGGTAGCCGCGGGCACCGACGGACGAGAACGCGTCAGCCAGCAGCCGGTGCGCATGGTGCGCAGTCTGGGAGAGCAGCCAGCTCGGCAGGCTCCTCCACGTCGCAGGCCTCTCCGGGGATGAATCCTCCATGGAGCGAGTCTAAATCAGATCGTTAGGGCGACTAACGATTGGGTAGGTTGGGATCCATGATCACTCCGTACTGCATCGACGTCCCCCAGGCCGACCTCGACGACCTGAACGACCGGCTCGCTCGTACGCGCTGGCCCAACGAGGTCGCCGACGCCGGGTGGGACTACGGGTTCCCGCTGGCGCGGCTCAAGGAGCTGGCCGGGCTCTGGCGCACCGGCTACGACTGGCGTACGCACGAGGCCGCGCTCAACGAGCTCCCGCAGTTCACCACGGAGATCGAGAGTCAGAACATCCACTTCGTCCACGTACGGTCTGCCGACCCGGACGCGCTCGCGCTGATCCTCACCCACGGGTGGCCCGGCTCGTTCCTGGAGTTTCTCGACGTGATCGAGCCGCTGTCGCGCGACTTCCACCTGGTGATCCCCTCCATCCCGGGCTACGGCTTCTCCGGTCCCACCCACGAGCGGGGCTGGGACGCCGCCCGGGTGGCGCGAGCCTGGGCCGAGCTGATGCGCCGTCTCGGCTACGACCGCTACGGCGCGCAGGGGGGCGACTTCGGGGCCGGCATCTCGATGGCGCTCGGCGCGGTCGCCCCCGAGCAGGTGGTCGGTGTGCACGTGAACTACCTGCCGACCCGACCGGATCCGGACGTCGAGCTGTCAGCAACCGACGAGGCCCGGCTGGACAAGGTTCGACAGCTGATGGCGGCACGCCCGCCTTACCAGGCCTTGCAGGCGCTCACTCCGCAGACGATCGGCTATGCGCTGACGGACTCGCCGGTCGCCCAGCTGGCCTGGATCGCCGAGCGCTTCGCGCAGTGGACGGACCCCGGCTCGCCGGTCAGCGACGAGCGGATGCTCACCAACATCTCGCTGTACTGGCTGACCGCGACCGCGGCCTCCTCGGCACGACTGCACCGAGACACCGCGCGACAGGCCGCGCCGTGCCCGGTCCCGCTCGGCGTGGCCGTGTTCGCCCACGACATCACGCAGTCGGTGCGACCGCTGGCCGAACGGCTGTACGACATCTGGCACTGGTCGGAGTTCGAGAGCGGCGGTCATTTCGCTGCGATGGAGGTGCCCGAGCTGCTCGCCGAGGACGTCCGGGAGTTCTTCTCGCGAGTGCGCGCGCAGTGACGCGCGGGCAAAGAGAAGCCTGGGCCGTACCACGGGGGGACGGTACGACCCAGGCGATCAGGGGATCTCGAACAGGTTCCCGAGAATGTGGAACCGCTTAGATCATGCGGTGCGCTTGCGCGCCTTGGCCTTCGTCTTGGCCTTGGCCGGGCGGTGCAGGTGAGCCGGACCGATCTCACCGGCCCGCAGCAGCTCGAGCCGCTCGGTCAGGATCTCCTCGAGCTCGGGGATCGAACGCCGCTCCAGCAGCATGTCCCAGTGCGTACGAGGGGCCTTGACCTCCTTGTGCTCCGGCTCGCTGCCGTCGACGAGACGCCCCATCTTGCCGCTGCGCGGGTCTTCCCACTCAGCAGGAAGCTCGGCGTCGTCGGCCATCGTGACCGTGAACGTACGGCCGTCGGGCAGGACGTACTCAACCTCTTGACGCGGGGCCATCTCCACGCCACGCTCATCCTCGAAGCTCTGGGTTCCGAGGCGCGCCCCCCGGAGTGCGCGTTCTGCCATCACTGCCCTCCCGACTCAATCAAACGTCTGATGCGTACGGCACGTCTGTCCGTTTCCGTACGCCCTGTCCAACGTATCGGGGGCTCGTGAGATTCCCCTGAGAGCCCACCGTGTCGTACGACACGCCCGCTCTCAGACGGACTGGGGCACCTCGCGCCCGGCCTCCGTGATCGCACGTCTTGCGTCCAGACGCACCAGAAGCACGAATCCGACGACGAAGAACGCGATCAGCGCGAAGATCGCCGGCCGATACGACCCGGTGAGCTGGTGCACCAGACCGAAGACCAGGGTACCGAGCCAGCTCGTCCCACGCTCGGCGGCCTGGTAGAGCGAGAAGTACTCGGCTTCTCGTCCCGCCGGGATCATCTGGGAGTACAACGACCGCGACAGCGCCTGTGTTCCGCCCATGACGATACCGATCCCGGTCGCGAGAACGAGGAACGGCACAACCTCGCCCTCAGGCATCACGTAGCCGCAAGAGACGATCACCATCCAGACGACGAGGCCGCCCATGATCGTCCGGCGCGCCCCCGCCCGCTGCGCGATCACACCGAACGACAGCGCACCGGCGATCGCGACGAACTGGACGAGGAGGATCGTCGCGATGAGCACCTCGGCGGAGAAGCCGAGCTCCTTCTGGCCGAAGATCGACGCCGAGTAAATGACCGTCTGGATGCCGTCGTTGTAGAAGAGGTAGGCGACGAGGAAGAGCATCGTCTGCGGGTAGTTCTTGAGGTGCTTGAGCGTGCTCCACAGCTGGCCGAAGCTGCGGCGCACGAGGGCACCCTCCGTGCGGTCCTCGCCGTCCGGCAGCGCCGTCGGCGGGTGGTCCCGCAAGCCTCGGTAGGCGACGACGGTGAAGCCGCCCCACCACAGGCCCGCCGACAGCAGGCTGATCCGGACCGCCGTGTCGGTGCCGATCGCGTCACCCGCACCGAGGACGAGGCCAAGGTTGAGGAGAAGCAGGAGGCCGCCGCCGAGGTAGCCGAAGGCCCACCCTCGCGACGACACCCGGTCTCGCTCGTCGGGTGTGGCGACGTCGATGAGGATCGCGTCGTAGACGGTCAGCGAGGCGCCCATGCAGAGGTTGGCCACCACGAGCAGCACGGCCCCGAGCTCCCAATTGCTGCCCGCGACGAAGAACATCGCGCACGCGGCCGCCGCGCCGGTCCAAGCGAACCTCGCCATCAGTCGACGCTTGGACGTGACGCGGTCGGCGACGGCACCGACGATCGGCAGCACCAGCGCGGACAGCAGCGTGGCGAAGGTGACGACGTAGAAGACCAGCGACCCCGCCGACAGTCCCAGCCCGAACAGGTCGATGTTCGCGTGGCACGGGTTGTCGGTCGTCCCGACCCGTCCGCACGCGTCGCGCTCGGCGACGGAGGTGAGGTAGGGGCCGATGAGCACGGTGCCGACGCTCGTGATGTAGGCCGAGTTGGCCCAGTCGTACCAGTACCAGGCGCGCTGCTCTCGGCGGCGCCCCAGGGCGGTGCCGGAAGCGTCAGCGGAGTTGGCGACGGTCATTCGGGGGCTCCTCCAGTCCACTGACCGCGGGCGGTCAGGACGTCGCGCAGGACGTCGATCCGGTCGCTCATCAGTCCGTCCACCCCGAGGTCGAGGAGGCGCTCCATCTCTGCGGCGTCGTCGATGGTCCACACATGGACCGCCAGCCCGAGGTCGTGCGCAGCACGGACGAACCGCGGCGTCACGATCTCCAGCCAGCCTCGCCGCGTCGGAACCTGCACGCAGGCGACACCCGACGCACGGATCCGCGGGAGCACCCGCCACGGGTGCGCCATCACCCGCGCGATCTCCGGCGGCGACGCCGAGGTGGCCAGGCGAGGGGCCAGCGCCCGGATCCGCGCGAGACGCCGGTGGGAGAACGACGCGAGGCAGACGCGTCCCTCAGCACCGGTGTCGGTGATCGCCTGCAGGGTCGGGGCGATCGCCGCGGTCTCCTTGACGTCGATGTTGACGTACACGTTGGGGAACGCCGCGAGCATGTCGCTCAGCAGCGGGACCGGCTCGCGCCCACCGATGCGGGCCTTGTGCACCTCGTCGGCGGGAAGCCTGGCGAGGACGCCTGCCCGGTCGGTCGTCCGGTCGAGCGAGGCGTCGTGGAACGCGAACACGGTGCCGTCGGCCGAGGTGCGCGCATCGGTCTCGAGGTAGCGATAGCCGAGCCGGACCGCGTTCTCGAAGGCGGCGAGGGAGTTCTCGATGCCCCGGTTAGGGGCGTAGTGCGCACCCCCGCGGTGCGCGTACGCGAGCGGGGTCGCCGAAGCGCGGAACGGTGGCACCGGGTCGGTCACGGGGCCAGTATGCCGCCCCCGGGTTCACGCACCAGGGTGCTTGGCACACCTCGTACGGGGCGAGATCGGGTGAGGCTGGACGACGCATCAGCACCGACCGATGAGGATGAGCATGACTGCACGTACCGCCACCCACCCCGTACGACGGGGAGTGCCACTTCTCGGAACACTGACACTCGCTGCCGGGCCGAGGCGGCGACGCTCGCGGGTCGGGCCCGAGGGATCGCGGACCGTATCGGCGCGGCCGGTGTCTCGCGGCAGCTCGAGGACCTCGCGCCGCGGACCGACTCGGACGGCGAGAGCGGGTCACGCGTGGACCGACTCTCGACTGCCGAACTGTCGGTGTGCGAGCTCGCCACGTCGGGCTCGATCAACCGCCAGATCGCCGAGCAGCTGTTCCTCAGCATCAAGACCGTGGAGTGGCACCTGTCGGCGAGCTACGCGAAGCTGCGCATCCGCTCGCGCAAGGAGCTCGGCGAGCACCTGGGCGCGGCGGTCGAGTAGGGGTCTCGATACACCGGCTCGTTCCTCGCCGGCACTCGACCAGCAGGGGGTGGCCGAGACCCTGCCGCTCAGATGTCGCGGAAGGTCTCGATCTCGGCGCCCAGGGCGTTGAGGCGCGCAGCGAGATCTTCGTACCCGCGGTTGATCACGTAGACGCTGCGCAGCACCGACGTCCCCTTGGCCGCCAGCATCGCGATCAGGATCACGACGGCCGGTCGCAGTGCCGGTGGGCACACGAGCTCGGTGGCGCGCCAGCGCGTCGGACCCTCGATGAGGACGCGGTGCGGGTCGAGGAGCTTGACGTTCGCACCGAGTTTGTTGAGCTCGGTCAGATAGATCGCGCGGTTCTCATAGACCCAGTCGTGCAGCAGCGTCGTCCCGGAGGCCGTCGCCGCGATCACCGCGAAGAACGGCAGATTGTCGATGTTGAGTCCGGGGAACGGCATCGGGTGGATCTTGTCGATCGGCGCGTGCAGCACCGACGGGTACGTCGTGATGTCGACGAGGCGGGTGTGGCCGTTCTCGGCGAGGTACTCGTCGCTGCGGTCGTAGGTGAAGCCCATCTCCTCCAGCAGCGCGAGCTCGATCTCCATGAACTCGATCGGCACACGACGCACGGTGATCTTCGACTCGGTGACGATCGCCGCGGTGATCAGGCTCATCGCCTCGATCGGGTCCTCGCTCGGCGCGTACTCGACGTCGACGTTGATGCGCGAGCGACCCTTCACACGGAGCGTGGTCGTCCCGATGCCCTCGATCTCGACGCCGAGGCGCTCGAGGAAGAAGCACAGGTCCTGGACCATGTAGTTGGGGCTGGCGTTGCGGATGACGGTCTCGCCATCGTGCCGCGCAGCGGCCAGTAGCGCGTTCTCGGTGACGGTGTCGCCGCGCTCGGTGAGCACGATCGGTCGTACAGGGGAAACCGAGGGGTCGACGGTCGCGTGATAGCTGCCCTCGGTGGCCTTCACCTCGAGCCCGAACGGGCGCAGCGCGGTCATGTGCGGCTCAACCGTGCGCGTGCCGAGGTCGCAGCCACCGGCATAGGGAAGATCGAACGACTGCTCGCGGTGCATCAGCGGGCCGAGGAACATGATGATGCTGCGCGTACGGCGTGCAGCGTCGGCATCGATCGACGACAAGTCGAGGGTCGTCGGCGGGATCAGCTCGAGGTCGCCCTCGTCGCCGATCCAGGTCGTCTTGAAGCCGATCGACTCCAGCACCTCGAGGAGCCGGTTGACCTCCTCGATGCGGGCGACCTTGCGCAGCGTGGTGCGGCCCTCGTTGAGCAGCGCCGCACACAAGAGGGCGACGCCGGCGTTCTTGGAGGACTTCACATCGATGGAGCCGGAGAGCTTGGTCTCGCCAACGACGCGCAGGTGGCTAGGGCCTGACGTGCCTAGCGCCACAAACTCGGAGTCGAGCGCGGCACCGATGCGCGCCAGCATCTCCAGCGTGAGGTTCTGCTGGCCCTGCTCGATGCGGTTGACCGCACTCTGGCTCGTCTTCAAGAGTTGAGCGAGCTCCGCCTGGGTCAGGCCGCGATGCTTCCGCGCGTCGCGAATGAGGTTCCCGATCCGGGTCAGGTAGTCGTCAGTCATGTGCTCCACCGTATCTCACATGTGAGATAGATCGTCGAATATCGGAGTGTTCCGCGTGTCACGTGACGCAGGTGCCTGACCCGAGAACAGACACCCGCCACCACCGTACGGGGTGGTTCAATGGCGCGATGAGCAACCCCTCTGTCGTGTCGGCGACCGGACGCGAACGGCCCATCGATCCTTTCGTCCACGCGCTCCCGAAGGCGGAGCTGCATGTCCACCTCCTCGGCGCCGCGTCCGTGGAGACCGTCCTCGGGCTCGCACGTCGGCATCCCGAGGTCGGGGTGCCGGTCGACGAAGAGGCGCTTCAGGAGTTCTACCGGTTTCGTGACTTCGCGCACTTCATCGAGGTCTACATCCAGACCAACCAGCTCGTCACGACGCCGCAGGACGTCGAGGACCTCGTCGCGGGCGTCGGTGCGGACATGGCGGCGCAGAACATCCGCTACGCCGAGCTCACGGTGACGCCTGACAGCCAGCTCCTCATGGGGATCGCTCCCGACGCGCTCGCCGAGGCCCTCACGCGAGGCCGTGCGCAGGCCCGTACGAGCGGCGTCGAGCTCGCGTGGGTGTTCGACATCCCCGGAGAGCTCGGACTGCCGTCGGGGGAGCGGACGATCGACTGGGTCGAGCGGCACGCACCCGACGGCACCGTCGGCTTCGGGCTCGGCGGTCCCGAGATCGGTGTCGAGCGGCCGCAGTTCGCGGAGGTCTTCGCGCGTGCACGGGCGCTTGGGCTCAAAAGCGTCCCGCACGCAGGGGAGACCACGGGACCCCAGACCGTACGGGACGCTCTGGACGCGCTCGGCGCCGTACGGATCGGGCACGGCATCCGCGCCGCAGACGACCCGGCGCTGGTCGCAGAGCTGGTCGAGCGCCAGATCCCGTTGGAGATCGCACCGACCTCGAACCTGTGCACGGGCGCGGTCGCCTCGCTCGACGAGCACCCCTTCCCGGCGCTGCGCGACGCCGGCGTCCTCGTGACGCTCAACAGCGACGACCCCGGGATGTTCGACACGACGCTCGAGCACGAGTACCAGCTCGCTCACGACACGTTCGGGCTGAGCCTCGCCGACCTCGCCGATCTGGCGCGTGCGGCGGTCGATGCCTCGTTCGCGGCAGGCGAGGTCAAGCTGCGGATCCGCGACGAGATCGACGCCGTCGTCGCCGAGCTGCTGCTGGAGTCCTGACCTGGTCGTGGCACGCCGGGCCTCAGACCGTCAGACGTCGAACACCGAGCCGAGGGCGTACGTCGTCACCATCGCCAGCGCCCCACCGATCACGGTACGGAGGGTCGCGCGGGCGGGAGGTGCGTGACCCATGCGCGCGCTGATCCACCCGGTCAGCACGAGCGCGACGATCACGGCGCCGAAGGTCACCGGGATCCGCGCGGTGACCGGGACCAGCACGATCGCGAGCAGGGGGAGCATCCCACCGATCGCGAACGAGACGATCGAGGCGACCGCCGCATGCCAGGGGTTGGTCAGCGCCTCGGGGTCGAGGTGCAGCTCGGCATCGGCGTGCGCGGCGAGCGCATCGCCCGCG
Source organism: Mumia sp. ZJ1417 (assembly GCF_014127285.1). GTDB lineage: Bacteria > Actinomycetota > Actinomycetes > Propionibacteriales > Nocardioidaceae > Mumia. Next base: position 2,088,959 of record NZ_CP059901.1, on the reverse strand, counting down.
CTCAGCTCGATCGCCACCTGCCGGGCGAGATCCTCGCTCAGCCCCTTGTCGACGTACTCATGCGTCAGCTCGGCGAGCGCGGCTTCGGGGTCACGCGTGAGTTGCTCGCGCTCGGCGTCTAGGAGTGCGCGCTCGGTGTCGCGCTGCGTGCTCACCGACACGTACTCGCCCGACGCCATCGACAGCGCTCCCGCGGCGAGTCCGGCCAGCCCCGCGGCCAGGATGACCGGGACCGACTTCGTCGCGGCGGCCATCCCGATGACAATCCCGGCGGTCGAGACGATGCCGTCGTTGGCACCCAGGACCCCGGCGCGCAGCTGGTTCAGCCACCCGCCGAGGTCCTGCTGGCCCGACTCGGGCGCCGCAGCGCTCATCTCACGCGCTCGTGGTCCCGTCCTGCCCGAGAAGCAGCGCCTGCTCGGCCCCGCCCATCTCGGCCACGCGCCCCCAGTAGACGAGGTACGCGACGTCGGAGATCGTGCAGTCGTGGATCGGGAACACGACCCGCGGCGCCACCGCCCGTACGAAGTCGACCGTCTCGCTGACCTTCGCCCAGGGAGCGCTGAGGGGCACGGCGAGGACGTCGACGTCGCGCGGCACCGACGCGTACGAGTCGCCCGGGTGGAACAGACGGGTGCCGTCGGCCTCGACGAGGATGCCGACATTGCCGACCCGCGGCATGTCCGGGTGGATCACCGCGTGCTCGAAACCAACGCCCGTGAGCGTCATCGACCGGCCCAGCTCGACGGTGACGTCGGCGGCGGTCGGCTCCCAGACCCCGAACCCTTCGAGCGCCGCGACCGTCTGCGGCTCGGCGAGCAGCCGCGCGTCGGGGTTGCCCGCGAGCAGCCGCTCGATGCGGGCCGGGTCGACGTGGTCGGGATGCTGGTGGGTGACGACGATCGCGTCGAGACCGGTGAGGTCGAAGACCTCCTCGCGGCTGAAGGTGCCCGGGTCGATCAGAACCCGGTGCGGGCCGGACTCGAGGAGGAGGGCGGCGTGGCCGAAGCGCGTGATGTCCATGAGGCCATTTACCCACAGCACACGAGATAGCGTCGCGACTAGGCTTCTGGACATGCGGGAGCGCGAGATCCTCACCTGGGACCTGTACGGCACGGCGATGCGCCAGCTCGCGCAGACGGTCACGGACAGCGGGTTCGCGCCGACGATCGTCCTCGGCATCGCGCGCGGCGGGCTGATCCCTGCCGGCTCCCTCGCCTACGCGCTCAACTGCAAGAACCTCTTCACGATGAGCGTGGAGTTCTACACCGGCGTCGACACCCGTCTCGACGTGCCGGTGGTGCTCCCGCCCTTCCTGGACACCGCCGACCTCACTGGCGCAGACCTGCTCGTCGTCGACGACGTGGCCGACACCGGCAAGACGCTGGAGCTCGTGCACGCCTTCTGCGCCGACCACGTCCGGTCCGTGCGCACGGCGGTGATCTACGAGAAGCCGCGCTCGGCGATCAAGTTGGACTTCGCGTGGCGCAGGACGGACGCGTGGATCAACTTCCCGTGGTCGAGCGAGCCGCCGGTCGTGCGGCGTACGGGCGTCGTCGACGCCTGAGCGCCAAGCGCCTAGGGACGGCGGGCGACCACCTCGAGCGTGGGGCCGCTGTAGCGCTCGCTGAGCAGCGCCCACCCTCGCAACAGACCTGCGCTCGTCGCGGTGAGCCGCGCGGCCAAGAGGCCACCGGGACGCAGCGCCTCGACCACCCGCGGCCACAGTGTCGGACCGGCGTCGCCGAGCAACGCCGTCCGGGTGAGGACGAGATCGGCGTCGGGGAGACGGCTCATGCGGGGGAGCGTGCCGACCACGGTCGTGAGCCGATCGAGCGCGGCGACATCAGCGGCGGCGCGGACACGCTCGTGGACCTCGGGGTCCTCGTCGATGCCGATGACGGTCCATCCGAGCCCGAGCAGCGCGGTCGCCTCGACCCCGTTGGGGCACCCGATCACGACTGCCGTACGGCCGGCGCCCGCGCCAGCGAGTGTCAGCGCGGTCGAGCACAGCGGGGGCACGGTCGAACGGGGAATGCCGACCCTGGGGGAGGTGTCATGTCGCACGCGATGATGCTGTCACGGTTCGGTGACCGGTGTCGCGTGTGCGGCGGCGCGGTGCGCGACTTCCGTGTCCGAGTTGGAACATTGGCGCGCGCGTCGTCCGCCCTGCAACCCATAACTCCCCGACCTCGTTTGCCGCTAGCGTCCGAGGTCACACTGGTGCCCCCGAGGAGTCACAATGCGTCAGCCTCAGAGACTCACCTACCCCGTCGTGGCATTGCTCAGCGCTCTCGTCCTCCTCGGCGCCGAAGGCGCGCCGGTCCATGGCGACGAAGCAGAACCGGCCTCTGAGAGGGCGCCGGTCGTCGAAAGGTCGGAGGGTCTCGGCCCGGACCCCCTGGCACTCGACGGCCCCGTGCCCACCGCCGTCCAACGGGCTGTTGGTCAGCGAGTCACCGCACTTCTCTCGCCGGACGGTGAGAAGCGTTCCGACGGGGTTCCCGTTGGGCTCGACCACGGCGTGATCGGCGTGATCGGAAGCACGGCGGAGGGCTACACGCTGGTGGTGACCAAGGAGACTGACGGCAGGGCGCTCGTCGCGAAGCTCACCGCCCGCCTGCCGAAGGAGGCAGCGGAGGGACTCGAGGTGCGAGTCTCCGAACGCTCCGCCGATGACCTTCGCGAAGCGTGGCACGCCGCCTTCGCGCCAGAGAAGTGGCGTACAGCGATCGCCTCAGACGTCGCCGGGATGGCGGTGGAGCTCGACCCTGAGCGGGAGGCAGTGGTCGTGACGCTCGGCGGGGAGCCACCGCTTGCGGGGCGCCTCGACACGCTGGCGCAACCGCTGCAGGGCGTCGACGCCGGATCCGTCGTCGTCGAATACGGAGGAAAGGCCGGACGCGCCTCCCGAGCAGCCGACAGCGCCCCGCACTGGGGAGGGGCCAGAATCACCAAAGCCAGCGGCGCTTCTTGTACTGCGGGGTTCACTGCCCGCGGGAAGACCACCGGCACCTACTACTCGGTGACGGCCGGACATTGCGGCGCGAACGGCACCGACTGGCACTCCGGGTCATCTTTCTACGGCACGACCGCGGGCCGCGCGGACTACCCCGACTACGACCAGGCGCGTCTCGGCGGCTCCACGTACTCGCCGAACATCTACACCGACGGACTCGACAGCTTCTCCTCGAGGGTCGTGACCGGCGCGAACAACGGCGCGGTCGGAGACTCCGTCTGTGCCTCAGGCCAGGTCACCAAAGCGATCTGCGGCATCGAGATCAAGGCGCTCGACGCGACGTACTGCGACAACCCCGGTGTCGAGTCGACATGCACGTACTACCTCATGCGCGGCCGTCGTGACGACGACAAAATGATCGTCCGCGACGGCGACAGCGGTGGCCCGGTCTACCAGCGCAACACCTCGCTGCCCCGTGCCTCGATCCGCGGGATGGTGATCGCATACGACCTCAGCGGTGTGCGCCTTTATGCGGAGCGCTACACCTCGATCTCCGACCACCTGAACGTCACGGCCGTCACCGCCGGCTGACCGCGAGGCGTCGGGGCGTCGGGGCGTGAACAATGGCGCGACAGTCCACCCCGAGGAGACCCGATGTCCGTGATGCGCTCGATCGTCCTGTTCGGCGTGGCGGCACTTTTCGAGATCGGGGGCGCCTGGCTCGTGTGGCAGGGCGTGCGCGAGCATCGCGGATGGGCCTGGATCGGCGCCGGTGTGCTCGCGCTCGGTGCGTACGGGTTCGTGGCGACGCTGCAGCCCGACGCGAACTTCGGTCGCATCCTCGCGGCGTACGGGGGCGTGTTCGTCGCAGGGTCGCTGGTGTGGGGGATGGTGGCCGACGGGTTTCGGCCGGACCGATGGGACGTCGCCGGCGCGATGGTGTGCCTGGTGGGAGTCGCGCTCATCATGTACGCACCGCGAAACTCCTGACCTGCCGTCCACGAGCCGATAGTCTCCCGTTCATGAAGAGCCCATGGGGGATGCCGGCGCAGACGCAACGAATGTTCGCCCTCTCCGCCGCTGCCGTGCTCGCGGTGGCCGCGCTGGAGCGCGAGGCCGCCGTCGCGTGGCCGGTCCTGCTCCTGGCCCTGGCCGCGTGCGGTGTGCGCTGGGCACGCGTCGTCTTCGCGTTCGGCGCCGCGTTCTGGGCGGTGTTGGCCGTCTGGGGTTGGGGCTACGTCGTCGTGCACGGGGGCTCGATCGCCGCTGACGAGGCGCGCATGCTCGCCGCCGTGACGATGTACGCGGTCGCGCTGCTCGGCGTGACTTCACCGGCCGTCAAGCAGTGGGTCGGCGCTCAGCCCTCGCTGCGGACGATCTCGCAGTCCGCGCCCGGATAGACCAGAGCCTCGTGCCCGTCGTCGAACCGCACGACGTACGGTGGCTGCCCGTCGTCACCTCGTACGGTCACGATCTCTCCGCTGTGGTCGGGTGCACCGACCGTACGGCCGTGGAAGCGGATCCGTTCTCCGACTGTTGCGTGCATGCCCTCACCCCCTCCCGCCAGGCTACGGCGAGAGAGGGCGAGGGGTAAGCCCGGCGAGTTGGTCAGCCCTGCGGGACGCGGTCGAGGAACCCGGCGATGTAGCTCATGCGGCCCTCCGGCGACAGCAGTGCGACATCGGCGCCGACGATCGTGTCGGGCGCGCCCTCGGGACCAAGGTTCCAGGTGAACCGGACGAGGTCGTGGTGGCCGTCCACGAGGTCGCCGGGCGTGAAGCGCATCCCTGGCAGCTGGGCCTGGAGCGCCCCAACGAGATCGGTCAGTGCCTCACGGCCGGTCACGGCCGCCTGCGGGTCGGTGTAGGAGACGTCCGGCGTGAACGTACCCTCGGCGAGGGTTGCACGGGCATCCGCGTCGGTCTCATTCCAGAATGCCAGGTAGTCCGCGAGGAGCGTCTCATACGGCGTCGTGGTCAGCTCGGTCATCGGTCGATCCTTCCGTAGGGAGCCGCCGTGCGGCTCGGTCGAGGCTCCACCGTGACGGGGGAGAGGGAGGCGTGTCGATGACCTCGGAGGTCATGGTCGCTGATCGGCGGATGCGTCAGAGTGGACAACGTGACGATGCAGACGGAGATGGCACGGGCCGGAACGGAAACCCTGGGAGACCAGCTGCGGACGTGGCGGACACGGCGGCGCTACAGCCAGCTCGCGCTGTCGTCGGAGACTGGGATCTCGACCCGCCACATCAGCTTCGTGGAGACCGGCCGCTCTCGGCCGAGCAGCGACATGATCCTGCGCCTGGCCGACGCTCTCGACGTGCCGACACGTGACCAGAACAGGATGCTGCTGTCCGGCGGCTTCGCACCTGCCTTCCCGGAGCGGCCGCTCGACCACACCGACCTCGAGGCGGCGCGCGCCGCCGTACGCGAGGTGCTCGTCGCGCACGAGCCGTACCCTGCGCTCGCCGTCGACCGGCTCTGGAACGTCGTCGACGCGAACGCCGGCGTCGCCGCTCTGACGTCGCTCGCGTCGCCCGCCCTGCTCACCGGCCAGGTGAACGCGCTGCGGCTCACGCTTCATCCGGACGGGCTCGCGCCGCACCTCGTGAACCTCGCGCAGTGGCGCGTGTCGGTTCTCGCCGGCCTTCGTCGCGGAGCCGAGGCACGGGGCGACGACGAGATGTTCGCGCTCCACGACGAGCTCGCGGCGTACGAGGTGCCCGCGGGTTCGGACGAACGCGGTCCCGCCGGCGGTCAGGTGTTCGTCCCGATGATCGTCCGGGTCGGAGACGACGTGCTGACGTTCTTGTCGATCATCTCGACCTTCGGCACGCCGGTGGACGTGACGGTGGCCGAACTGGCGATCGAGACCTTCGTGCCCGCCGACGACGCCACACGCCAGTGGCTCGGTGCGAACGTGCTTCGTACGGAGTGAGCTCAGGCAGGGTGTGCGTCAGGCCGCCATCGGCGCGACAGTGGGGAGAGCCCAGCCGAGACGACGGAGACCCACGATGGCGACACGACTCAACCCGTACCTTTCCTTCCGCGACCAGGCGCGCGACGCGATGACCTTCTACCAGGGCGTCTTCGGTGGTGAGCTGACGACGGCCACGTTCGCCGAGTACGACGCGAGCGGGGATGCCGCGGAGGCCGACCGCCTGATGCACTCGATGCTCGTCACGCCGTCGGGCCTCGTGCTCATGGGCGCGGACACGCCCGCCGAGATGGGGGAGCCGACACCCAACGGCACCGTCTCCCTTAGCGGTGACAACAGCGACGAGGCCGAGCTGCGTGCGTACTGGGACGCGCTGTCCGAGGGCGCGTCGATCGCGGTGCCGCTGTCCGTGGCCCCGTGGGGCGACGCCTTCGGGATGCTCACCGATCGATACGACGTCGGATGGCTGGTCAACATCGCCGGCCCCGCATGACGGTTAGGCAGTCACGAGGACGACGTCCGTGTCCTGCCCCGGCCACCGGCCGCGCAGGGTCGCGGCGCCGTCCGCCGCCTCCCCGTCGAGCACCCGTCGGACGACGACCGTCGTGGGCCCCGCGTCGATGACGCTGACATGGGCGTCGCTGGCCGCGGACAGGGAACCGATAGCCGGGACTGCCGTACGAGGGCCGCCGCTCCCGGACACGAGGGTCGTGGTCTCGCGCGGCACGAGCCCGGTGTCGGTCTCGAGGACCTCGTCGGCCTGATGGCCGCCGGTGAGGATCGCCGTGAGCACCGCCGTCACGTATACCGGGTCCCCGCAGCCGTCGTAGATCCAGCGCGGGCCGAGCACGGAGTGCTCCATCGTCCCCACCAGAGCGTCGTCCGCCCCCACGAGCGGCGCCCCACGATAGGTCAGCGGCACCTGGAGCACGGGGCCTTCGCCACGGCGTACGAGGAGCGTCTCGATGCCCACCTCTCCGGCGGGGTCGTCGAACCGGTAGGCGCCCACGCGCTCGAGCGGCCCTCCACCCGCGGACCTGCCCCACGGCTGCCGCGGCACCCACTCCTCGAGGAGCTCGAGCTTTGTCGGACGGATCTCTGCTGTCTGGTGGATGAGGGCCATGCCGCCATCCCACCACGCGGCTTGCTCAGTCGGAAACGACTCCGGTGTTCTGGCAGGCGGTCAGCAGCCAGCGGCCCTCCTGCTTGGACATCACGTAGAGCGGCGCGCCCTCGCTCTCCTCGCCGGGCGTCAGGTAGCGCTGGCGCACCTTGACGGCCGCGACGTCCGGGCGGATGAAGAGCACGTGCACCACCTCGTAGGCGACTTTGCCGTCCCACTCGGCCGCCGGGAGGACCTGGCGGGTGAACGCCGCGATCTCGTCGAGGCCGATGAGCACCTTGCCGCCTCCCGTCGTCCAGATCGCGTCAGGGTGGAAGAGGGTGAGGAACTCGTCGGGGTCCTTGTGCTGCTGGGAGTGCTCGACCGTGGCCACGACCTGCGCGATCGCGTCGAGGTCTGCCGTACGGGGTGCGGTTTCGGTGGTCATGAACACCACCGTGCAACCTCAAGCGCCCTCGAGGTCAAGCGGCGGGTGCGCCCTCGCCCGCCTCGACGGCCTCCGCCACCTCGGCACGCTCGGCGTCCCGCTCCTCTCGGTAGCGCTTAAACGAGTACGCGACGGCGGACACCCACAGGGCGACGATGAGGACGTACACGACCGACCGCGCGTCACCCGGCGCATCGATCCAGTCGCTCTTGAGGAGCGTACGGACGTTGGTGAGGATGATCAGACCACCGACGAGCGAGCCGAGGACGCGCGGCGGGATGTGGCGCACCAGCCACGCCGCGATCGGCGCGGCGATCATTCCGCCGATGAGGAGCGCGAGCGCCCACGAGTAGTTCACGCCCTGCGAGCCGATGCCGACGATGAAGCCGAGGCTCGCGGCGACCGCCACGAGGAACTCCGAGGTGTCGATCGAGCCGATGGTCTTGCGGGGCTCGAGCCGGCCGCTCGCGAGGATCGCCGGCGTGCCCACGGGGCCCCAGCCACCGCCACCCGTCGAGTCGATGAAACCGGCGACCAGGCCGAGCGGGGTGAGGAAACGCTTGCGCAGCGGCTTGCCGAGGTTGCCCTTCGGAAGTCCCGCGACCGTGAACCGCGTGAGGATGTAGAGACCGAGCGCGAGCAGGATCAGCGACATCAGGGGAGCGGCCATCTCGGTGGAGAGGCTCGACAGGAACGTCGCGCCGGCGAAGGCGCCGAACGCACCCGGGATGCCGATCTTGGCGACGACCTTCCAGTCGACGTTACCGAAGCGCCAGTGCGCAGCGCCAGAGACGAGCGTGGTCCCGATCTCCGCGAGGTGAACGGTCGCCGACGCCGCCGCGGGGTTCGTCCCGATCGCGAGCAGGAGCGTCGTCGATGTCACGCCGTACGCCATCCCGAGGCTGCCGTCGACCAGCTGGGCTCCGAGGCCGACGAGCGAGAGAAGGATCAGGCTTCGCATTGACTCTCCATAAGATCTCTTAAGTCACGTGGTTCGATAAACATAACCAGATTTTTGCTCATGCTGCAAGAAAGTCGTCCGCTAGCGTTTCGCCGTGGATCGCGAGCAGATGGTGGCGTACGTCCGGGCCCGGCGCGACGGCGTCGTGACGACCGTCGGACCGGGCGGGGCACCGCAAGCGGCGTACGTCGAGCTGACGATGACGGCACGTGGGGAGGTCGTCTTCGACGCGCGCGCCGGCTCCCGCAAGGTCGCGAACCTGCGCCGGGACCCTCGTGTCGCCCTGGTCGTCGGGGGCTCGGACGGGACGACGCTGCAGGGCGAAGGCGAGGCCGACGTCCCGACCGGCCACGATCGCGCGCGATGCGTCGAGGCGTACGTCGCGGACCTGCCTCAGTACGAGGCGTCGCTGTCCGTCAGCGGCATCGTGCTGCTCCGGATTCGGCTCACCTGGGCTCGGCACGCCGACCACCGGGCAGACCCGGCCGTGATCGAGGACATCGACGTCACTTCAGGCTCGGGGTGATCATGCCCCGTCCGTCAGTGCCTCAGAAGCCGTTCGGCCAGCAGCGCGACGCCGACCCCGATCGCGGTGTAGAGGAGGCCGCACGTCACGACGTAGAGAAGCCCGAGGGCGCCGATCCGCAATCGAAGGTCGTCAAGGCCTTCACCCACATCCAGGCGCCGTGCCTCACCACAGCGGGCCGGCCGGCAGGTGCCCCGGTCGGCATGCACTGCCGGCCTCCAGCGACTTCCCCGAAGCCGCGGAGCTCGTCACGCGCCTGTACGAACGGCTCGGGTTCGACACCGTCGACAACAGCCCGTTGAGTGAGTCGTGGCGCAGCAATCCTGGCCAACCCGCGTGGATCGCCCACAAGCACCAGACCGGGCACAAGGGGGGGCCGCCCGGGTCAGCGCTTGACGCGTGTCACCCAGTACGGAGTGTCCGGCGTCGGCGGCGTCGTGAACCTGGCGTTCGGCAGATAGAGCCAGCGCCCGAACGAGGCCACCGTGGTCGGCACGTCGAAGTCCAGATCGGTGATCACCTTCACGAGGCGACCGCTCCGTCCCTTGCGGTCCAGCGTGAGGACGGCGATCTGGTTGAGCCGGTTCTGGACGACGTACAGGGTGCGCCCCTTCAGCAGCATCCCGTCGCCGTTGACGAGTGACGTGTCGCCGAGGTCGACCTTGCGGGTCTTGCCGGTGCGCTTGTTCACGCGGTGAAGCTCGCCGAGCGTCGAATTCACCACCAGGAGCGCCTTGCGGTCGGGCGTCTGCGTGATCCCGTTCGCGGCGAAGCCCGTGCCCTGGACCCAGTCGCCCGACAGCGGCAGCGTCACCACGTCGGACGGATCGCCCGGACGTCCGTTGCGGCGCAGCGGCACGCCGTACAGCTGAGGCTGCGACGAGTCGGTGAACCACGCCTTGCGCTTGGTGAGGACGACGTCGTTGACGAACGAGGCCGCCCTGGTGAACGTGTACGAGGCGATGATCTCGCCCGTACGGGAGCTGACGACGCGGCCGTCACCCGCCGGCCCTCCGGCGACGAAGAGCCGCTTGTGCCGGTCGGACTTCATCCCGACCGACGGCGTCCCGGGACCTTGGCTGATGATCTCCCCGGCGCCTGTACGGAGGTCGACCTCGTAGATGTCTCCATCGGCACGTGACCCGAACCACGCGGTCGGTCCGGGACCGAGTGCGATGCCTTCGGGCAGGAAGCCGTCGGGGAGCTCGAGGCGGTCAGGAAAGGCCTGCGCGGTGGCAGGAGGTGGGGCGAGCACTGCGGTGGCGAGCACGGCGGCAAGGGCGAGTACGAGCTTTCGTGGGTGCATGGTCGTCACTCCTCGTGACCGGGGAGGGGGACTCCGCCACCGTAACGAGGACGGGCGCAGAGTGCCAGGCTCAGTCGAGGACCCCGCTGAGGTCGAGGCGCGCGAGTCGCTCGGGACCAGAGAGCACGTCGATCGCGACGATCTTCCTGTCGGTGACCGTGAACGCCATGACGACCTGCGCCTCGCGACGCGGGACCACGATCACGCCGGCGGCTCCGTTGACGAGGACGTGGTGCACGAACGGCAGAAGCCGACTGGTCGTGACCGCCTGCGAGGAGACCGCCGCAGCGCCGCGCCGCGCGACCCGAGCATGCGGAACGCGACGGCGCGCAGCCTCGGGCGCTGCGCCTCGAACGCGTCCTCGAGCCACCTGTCGTCTGCTCCGAGCCGGTCCCGGTCCGTCACTGGTCGCTCGCTTCCGTGCGAGAGGACTCGCCATGAGCACCGTGCCGACCGTCGTCGTCATCGTCGCTGCCGCGTGGACCGCCTTCTCCGGTGTCGGCGTGCTGACCCGCCGGGCATTCATCGTCGACAACCTCGCCACGGCGACGTGTCTGAGCCTCTACTTCGTCGGAGCGGTCACCGTCGTACGGGCGCACGCGTACGGGCACGTGCTGTTCCCGTTGCTCACCTCGTACCGGCTGTCGCTGCCGACTGGCTCCTCGCGACCGCGGGCTGAACGGACGAGGCGGTAGAACAGGGGAGTGACGACCTGGGACACCGAGACCGCCGGAGTCGTGGGGCTGCCGTCCGGCCGCCTCGTACGGGGTCGCGGCCTGCGGGCAGCACGCGAACCCGGTGACGAGCCGACGCTCGCCGTCCATCTCACCGGCAAGCGACCTTCCGCGCGGCCATGGGAGCAGCGCTGGATCCTGTGGCGTGACTTCTGGGTGCCGTCCGATCCTGACGAGGCGACGTCGACGCTGCGTGAGGCGTACGACCGCGCTCCGGACGCGCGCGTCGAGATCGGCTGCGGCGGCGGCATCGGTCGTACGGGCACGGCCCTCGCCGTGCTGTGCGTGCTGGACGGGATGGAGCCGGATGCCGCGGTGGCATGGATCCGGGCGCACTACCACCCTCGAGCCGTCGAGACGCCGTGGCAGCGGCGCTTCGTCCGCCGCGTCAGACGAGGCTTGCCATGAGGCCGCCGTCGAGGACGTAGCTGCTCCCGGTCACCCACGTCGCGCGATCCGACGCCAAGAAGCAGGCGACTTCGGCGATGTCCTCCGGTGTGCCGAGGCGCCCCTGCTTCGCGGCGACCAGGTCACCGAACGGCACCTGCGTCGCGCCCTCGAAGTCAGGTCGGAGCCGGTCGACCATGCTGGTGTCGGCGAATCCCGGGCACACGGCGTTGACGCGGACGCCGGAGGCGCGGAGCTCGACCGCCGCGACGCGCGTCATCTGGATCAACGCGGCCTTGGTCGCGCAGTACGACCCGAGCAACGGGCTGCCTCCGAGACCGGCGATCGAGGAGATGTTGACGATGTTGCCGCCGGACTCGATGAGGTGTGGGGTTGCCGCCTTCATCGCGACGAACGGGCCGCGGACGTTGATGGCGAAGATCTTGTCGAAGCTCTCCGTGGACTGCTCGACCAGCGGGCTCGAGACTTCGATGCCGGCGTTGTTCACGAGGATGTCGAGCCCGCCCAGGATCTCCACCGCTGCCGCGATCGCCGCCTGGACCGCGGCTTCGTCAGAGACGTCGCAGTTCGCGGTTCCCGCTGCGCCGAGCTCGGCACGCGTCGCCTCGGCGGCGTCGGCGTCCACATCGCTGATGACGACATGAGCCCCCTCGGCGATGGCGAGGGCGGCGATGGCACGCCCGATACCCCTCGCCGAGCCGGTCACGAAGATGCGCTTGCCGTCGAGCTCTGACATCGGGGCCTCCTGGGTGTGTCGGGTGTCAGGAGGCTAACGCGCGGGTTCGCGGTCGGCTGACCAGATCGCGCAGCCCAGATCAGGCAGCGCCGTCGGTCGGGGCCCTCACCGCATCCGCACCCGCGGGTTCGGGCTCCCATCGCAGGAGGTCACCGGGCTGGCACTCGAGCACCTCGCACAGCGCCTCGAGGGTCGTGAACCGTACGGCCTTGGCGCGGCCGTTCTTGAGCACGGCAAGGTTCGCCGGGGTGATGCCGACGCGGTCGGCCAGCGCGCCCACGGACATCTTGCGCCTGGCGAGCATCACGTCGATGTCGACGACGATCGGCATCAGATCACCTCGTCGAGCTCGGACTGCAGATGCGTCGCCTCGGCGTCACGGGCCACCGCCTGAGCGAGCAGAGTCCGCAGGACCAGGACGAGCAGCGCGACGCCGGCGACCATGAGACCGACACCGCCGACGAGGAGGACGATCCCGGGTGCGACCGCTTCGCCGGGAGCGAGGACGACGCCGAGCGCGAAAGTGAGCAGCGACGCGACGGCGACCGCGCCGACGATCACGTCGACGTAGCGGAAGGACGCGGGCGAGAACACCGTGCCGCGACCCACCATCGTGAGGAGCCGCCACACGCAGACCATGACGACCTGCGTGGTGACGATCCCGAGGAGCACGACCACGACGACGGGCAACCGTACGGCAGTCGGCGCCTCGTTCAGGTCGACCGCGAGCAGCGGCACCATGACGACCTGGACGAACAACGAGCCGAGCAGGCCGAGGACGAGCACGACGCGCAGGGCGAGAACGGTGAGCTTCCCCATGGCGCACCTCCTATCGAATGATGATCTGAATCTATCGTTAATCGATATGCCGCGACAACCCTTCGTTCCCCATGGCACGATCGGCAGGTGACTACTGCCGAGGAGCAGCGTCTGCGCGACCTCGCGCAGCTGCGCCGTGTCCGCGACCGGATCGACCGTGAGTACGCCCTGCCTTTGGACGTCGAGGCGCTCGCTCGCGGCGTCAACATGTCGGCCGGTCATCTCAGCCGCCAGTTCCGAGCGGCCTACGGCGAGTCGCCGTACTCCTACCTGATGACCCGCCGGATCGAGCGGGCGATGGCGCTGCTGCGGCGCGGCGACATGAGCGTCACCGACGTCTGCTTCGAGGTCGGCTGCTCGTCCCTCGGCACCTTCAGCACGCGGTTCACCGAGCTGGTCGGCGTCCCCCCGAGCACCTATCGCGCCGAGGCTGCGAACGCGTCGGCGGAGACTGAGACCACCGACGAGATGCCGTCCTGCCACACCCGGCAGGTGACGAGGCCGATCAGGAATCGAGAAGCACGTGGGCCCGGGACGCCACTAGCGTCGTCCTCATGAACATCACCATCCACTACGCGTTCCTGCCGCACACCGACGCCGACGCCGCTCTCGACTTCTACCGCGACACGCTGGGGTTCGAGGTCCGCAACGACGTCGGCTACGAGGGGATGCGCTGGCTCACGGTCGGTCCTCCGAACCAGCCCGAGACCTCGATCGTCCTCCATCCGCCGGCCGCCGACCCCGGCATCACCGACGAGGAGCGTCGCGTGATCCTCGAGCTGATCGCCAAGGGCTCGTACGGCTCGCTCGCGCTGGCTACCGACGACCTCGACGGACTCTTCGAGAAGCTCGTGGCCAGCGGCGCCGATGTCGTGCAGGAGCCGACCGACCAGCCGTACGGGGTCCGTGACTGTGCCTTCCGCGACCCGACCGGCAACCTCCTTCGCATCAACCAGAGCTGACATGGCCGACACAGCGACGCTCGCGCTCGATCACACGACACTCGGGGTCTCCGACGTCCGTACCGCGCACGACTTCTACACGGCGGTCTTCTCGTCCGCGCCTGTTGCCGAGCTGGCGGCAGACGTGGGCGCCGAGTCGGCCGTACGGGGCGGCGCACGGATGCTCAAGCCCGCTAAGAAGGGCTTCTTCGGCGGATTCTCCACGGTCTTCGAGGCCCCGGACGGCACGATCTAGAAGGTCGCTTGCGTGTGACAGACGGTGACCGGATTGGCCCCTAGGGTGGACCGAGGACGCCGCCCCGCTGACTGCATGGAGAGACGATGACGAAGGCCACCACGGCGAGCACGGACCCGTCTGCGCACGTCGCCGACAACCACGACCTGATCCGCGTGCAGGGCGCGCGCGAGAACAACCTCAAGGACGTCAGCGTCGAGCTGCCGAAGCGTCGACTCACCGTGTTCACCGGCGTCTCCGGATCCGGCAAGAGCTCCCTCGTGTTCGCCACGATCGCCGCCGAGTCTCAGCGGATGATCAACGAGACCTACTCGGCCTTCCTCCAGGGATTCATGCCGTCGCTCGCGCGTCCCGAGGTCGACCATCTCGAGGGCCTCACCACGGCGATCATCGTCGACCAGGAGCGGATGGGGGCCAACCCTCGGTCGACCGTTGGCACTGCCACTGACGCCAACGCGATGCTGCGGATCCTCTTCAGCCGTATCGGCACTCCGCACATCGGGCCGCCGACCGCCTTCGCGTTCAACGTCCCGACCCGCACGGCGAGCGGGGTCATGAAGACGGAGAAGGGCGGCAGAGAAGAAAAGTCGGTCGTCCGCAACGCGGTCTACCAGGGCGGCATGTGTCCGCGCTGCGAAGGCATGGGCGCGATCAGCGACTTCGATCTGACGGCGCTGTACGACGACTCCAAGTCGCTCGAGGACGGCGCGTTGACCGTCCCCGGCTACAGCATGGACGGCTGGTACGGCCGGATCTTCAGCGGCGCGGGGCTCCCGATGGACAAGCCGATCGCGAGCTACACCAAGAAGGAGCTGCAGCTGCTCCTCTACGCCGAGCCGACCAAGATCAAGGTGGAGGGCACCAACCTCACGTACGAGGGACTGATCCCCAAAATCCAGAAGTCGATGCTCTCCAAGGACGTCGAGGCGATGCAGCCCCACGTGCGCCGCTTCGTCGAGCGCGCGATCACGTTCACAACCTGCCCCGACTGCGACGGCACCCGGCTCAGCAAAGAGGCGCTCTCGTCCAAGGTCAACGGCAAGAACATCGCTGAGCTCTGCCAGATGCAGATCAGTGACCTCGCCGTGTGGATGCGCTCGCTCGACGAGCCGGGCGTCGCGCCGCTCGTCGCGGGCCTGCAGCACCTGCTCGACGCGTTCGAGGACATCGGCCTGGGATACCTGAGCCTTGACCGTCCGGCCGGAACGCTGTCCGGCGGCGAGGCGCAGCGGACCAAGATGATCCGCCACCTCGGCTCGTCGCTGACCGACGTCACGTACGTCTTCGACGAGCCCACCATCGGACTGCACCCCCACGACATCGAGCGGATGAACAACCTCCTGCTCCAGCTGCGGGACAAGGGCAACACCGTCCTTGTCGTCGAGCACAAGCCGGAGACGATCGCGATCGCCGACCACGTGGTCGACCTCGGTCCGGGCGCCGGCACCGCGGGCGGCACGATCTGCTTCGAGGGCACCGTCGACGGATTGCGGGGGAGCGACACCACCACCGGGCACCACCTCGACGACCGGGCGGCGCTCAAGGAGACCGTACGGAAGTCGACCGGGGCGCTCGAGGTCCGCGGGGCGTCGACCCACAATCTCCAGGACGTCGACGTCGACGTGCCGCTGGGGCTGCTGTGCGTCGTGACCGGCGTGGCCGGCTCCGGCAAGAGCTCGCTGATCCACGGCTCGATCGCCGAGCGCGACGGCGTGGTCGTCGTCGACCAGGGCGCGATCCGCGGCTCCCGCCGCAGCAACCCGGCGACGTACACGGGCCTGCTGGAGCCGATCCGCAAGGCGTTCGCCAAGGCCAACGGTGTGAAGCCGGCACTCTTCAGCTCGAACTCCGAGGGCGCGTGCCCTGCCTGCAAGGGCGCCGGCGTGATCTTCACCGAGCTCGGGGTGATGGCGACCGTCGAGTCGACGTGCGAGGAGTGCGAGGGCCGTCGCTTCCAGGCCTCGGTTCTCGAGTACACGTTCGGCGACCGCAACATCGCCGAGGTGCTGGCGATGTCGGTGACCGAGGCCGAGAAGTTCTTCGGCGAGGGCGAAGCCCGTACGCCTGCCGCGCACAAGATCCTCGACCGACTCGCTGACGTCGGTCTCGGCTACCTCAGCCTCGGCCAGCCGCTCACGACGTTGTCGGGCGGCGAGCGCCAGCGGCTCAAGCTGGCGACGCAGATGGCCGAGAAGGGTGACGTGTACGTCCTCGACGAGCCGACCACCGGCCTCCACCTCGCCGACGTCGAACAGCTTCTCGGTCTGCTCGACCGCCTCGTCGAGTCGGGCAAGTCGGTCATCGTCATCGAGCACCACCAGGCGGTCATGGCGCACGCCGACTGGATCATCGATCTCGGTCCCGGCGCCGGGCACGACGGCGGCAAGGTCGTCTTCGAAGGCACGCCCGCCGACCTTGTCGCCGCCCGCGCGACGCTGACGGGGGAGCACCTCGCGGAGTACGTCGCCGTATGACGCTGCGACGGGGGCGTCGTCAGACGTTCGCCGACGAGTTGAAGGGTCGAAGCGCGCCACCGCAGGCGGGCCGAAAGCACCGGATGTTCACGCAGTTCGGCATCTACGTCTGCGAACCGCGGCGCGGTCAAGAGTTTTGCCCGCCCGCGTGACGACCATCCGCAGGCTTCAGGCGGTCTCCCACACGAAGCCGTCGGGGTCGGTGAACGTGCCCGCGTCGTTCACGAGGGCGATCCGGTGCGATCCGCTGCCGTCGACGGGCACTCCGGCGTCCTTCGCCAACGCCTTGCGGCCGTACAACCCGAGCTTGACGTGGCCCTCCGGCGCCTTGAACTCGACGTACTTCTTCCCGAAGCTCCGCTCCACGGCGAGGCCGTGGTCGACGTAGAACTGCTTGGTGGCGGCGACGTCGGTGGCACCGATCAGAAGGACGACCTCGTCGATCTCGCGTACCGGACGCCCCTTCTCCTTCTTGGACGGTGACGCAGCTTTCCAGATGGCCCCGTCCGGTGCCTGCACGACACCGCCGTACCCCCACATGCTCTTGGCGGCCGGTCTCAGCACCGTGGCCCCGGCCGCGAGCGCGGAGTCGAGGTAGCTGTCGACCGACGACGGCTGGGGGAGGACGAGCGACAGCGTGTAGGCGCGGAAGCCACTGGTCGGGTCGTCGCTTTCGCGGACCGACAGCAGCTCGCCGAGACCGAACGCGGCGTCGTAGAAGGCGCGGCCGGCCGCGGGGTCGGACGCCTCGAGCGTGAGAGATGCGATCGATGTCATGAGGTGCTCCTTCAGCGGATGTCTCGTCCGGACGGACGATGACGATGTCTTCACGCTAGGAGGGGAGCGAGGTTCGGTGCTTCTCGATTCGTGACCGGTTGGGGGAGCCGCTCACGGAAGAGTCAGCCGGACGCCTGCTTCCTCAGCTGTGTACGCGTCGCGGAGCGCGTTCGTCCGTACGAGATCGGCCTCTGCTCGCGCGCGGTCGGTGAAGTCGACCCGTGCCGTCCAACGACGCGCGAACGACAGCGCAGCAATGAGGCCGGGGTAGTTCTCGTTGTGGGTCGCGCCCTTCAGCGCCGACAGATAGTTGAGCCGGTAGACGGTCGGGATGACGATGCGGACCTCTCCGGCTCCGGCCAGCTCGGCGTTCATCATGACGCGGGCGACGCGCCCGTTGCCGTCGGCGAACGGGTGCACCTCGCTCACGACGAACATCAGGTAGGCCGCACGGGCGAACGGGCTGATCAGCCGTGCGCCGATGTCGAATCCCTCTTTCAACGTGCCCTCGACGAGCTCGGGTGCGACGAAGTAGGTCTCACCTGCACGGTTCGCCCGCTTCTTGAAAGTGCCGGGTGCCATCGTCGGCCGACCGGCCATGAGGATCGCGTGCCGGCGCCGCAGCAGGTCGAGGAGCTCGTCCGCGGTCGACGGCCGCTGGCGCATGACCTCGTCGGAGGACGTCAGCTCGTATGTCCCGAGGATGTCGTGGGCGTCCTCCGGGCGCTGCTCGGGGACGACGTCGTCGAAGACGATCTCCGCCGCCTCGTCCAAGGTGAATTCGGTGCCCTCGATGTAGTTGGAGAAGTAGGCCTCGTAGAACGGCAGCAGCGTGCGCCGCGTGGCGTCGTCCGGGAGCGCGGGCACGCTGTCCGGCGCCAGCGTGTCGAGATAGTCTGCGAGCCGGGTGAACACGTCTGCGCGGCGGCGGTCGTACGGCTGGCCCTTGGCGCGCGCGACGAGCTGCGGTGTCTGCAGGATGTCGGTCGGACGCGTGTTCATCGCGGCCCCGACGAGCTTGTCGAGGAGGTCGAGCTCGTGCTGCCGCCCAAGGAAGGGCGCGAGGGCGCGCGCGTCGTCGCGGAGCTTGTTGATGGCCTCCTCGCCCCGCCCGGCGAGGATCTCGTCGATCCACAGCTCGACCTCGGCTCGGGTCAGCGTCCTCGCCACGCGATCCTTCGCCGGCCGGGTCGGGACGAGGTTGTCGAGGATGCCGCGAGCGGGCCCGGCGAGCCACACCTCTCCGGGGAGCGCGAAGTCGCCCGGCATCGCCGACGGCCCCTGTCGCGGGACGACGGTGACACCGGCCAGCTTCAGCTCCGTACGACGGGGGTGGACGACGAAGAGGAAGCCGTCGGTCGGCAGCCCGTTCGTACGGGCGGACCGGTCGGCGATCACGGCCCCCGGGAAGCGCTTGGCGACGATGGTCCAGAGATGCTCGCGGACGAGCTGCTCAGTGGTCTTGTCGACGTCGGGGGAGTAGATCCCCGTGCCCAGCTGGACGAGACGCCCCGCCTTGTGGGCGCGCGAGATCTTGTCCTTGTCGCTGTCGGCCGAGAAGACCACCGAGGGAAAATCGGTCGCCATGACTACTCCTCACGATTGGCCTGCGGGATGCAGGTTTCCTCGCAGCTTACCGCTCGCGTGCGACAAAATCTGGTTCCAGGACAGCGAAAGACAGATTTCATCGTGGTTTATGCGACTTTTCTCGTATCCCAGACGGGCGGTCAGCGAGCCGTGAGAGAGGCGATCAGGTCGCGTACGCGTCGTTCGATGTCGTCCCGGATGCCGCGGACGACATCGAGTGGCTGGCTGGCCGGGTCGTCGAGGTTCCAGTCCTCGTACCGCTTGCCGGGATAGATCGGGCAGGTGTCGCCGCACCCCATCGTGATGACGACGTCGGCGCGAAGGACGT
Source organism: Mumia sp. ZJ1417 (assembly GCF_014127285.1). Classification (GTDB taxonomy): domain Bacteria; phylum Actinomycetota; class Actinomycetes; order Propionibacteriales; family Nocardioidaceae; genus Mumia. The sequence goes on along the minus strand of NZ_CP059901.1, from coordinate 2,069,660 downwards.
CGTCGGGGGAGAGGAGTGACGGCTGGTGGGCGGTGATGTCGATGCCTTCCTCACGCATGGCCTCGACCGCGACGGGATTGAGCTGGTCGGCAGGCTCGGAACCCGCGGACAGGACCTGGACGGCGTCCCCGGCGAGATGCTGGAGGAAGCCCGAGGCCATCTGGGAGCGTCCGGCGTTGTGGACACAGACGAAGAGGACGATCGGCGGCGCGGTCATCTGACCATCTCCTGCGGGTCGGTACGGGGACGGAGGGCGAGTGCGGCATAGACGAGGGCAACCAGGACGGGCACCTCGATCAGCGGACCCACGACGCCTGCCAGCGCCTGGCCCGAGGTGGCTCCCCACGCGCCGATCGCGACGGCGATGGCGAGCTCGAAGTTGTTGCCGGCAGCGGTGAACGCGACGGTGACGGTCCGCGCATAGCCGAGCCGTGCCACTCGTGCGGCGACCCAGGCGATCGCGAACATCGCCACGAAGTACGCCAGCAGGGGCAAGGCGATGCGCGCGACGGCCCACGGGTTGCGGGTGATGGTGTCGCCCTGCAGCGCGAAGAGCATGATGATCGTGAAGAGCAGACCCCACAGCGCGAGAGGGCTGATCCGGGGGAGGAAGGTGTCCTCGTACCAGACTCGGCCCTTGAGACGCTCGCCGAGCAGCCGGCTGCCGAAGCCCGCCGCGAGCGGTACGCCGAGGAAGACGACGACACTGAGCGCGATCGCGGCGAGGCTGAACTCGGCTGTCGTGGTCTCGAGCCCGAGCCAACCAGGCAGGGTCTGGAGATAGAACCACCCGAGTCCGGCGAAGGCGACGAGCTGGAAGACGCTGTTGACCGCGACGAGGACGGCGGCGGCTTCGCGGTCGCCGCACGCGAGGTCGTTCCAGATCAGCACCATCGCGATGCAGCGCGCGAGTCCGACGACGATCAGGCCTGTCCGGTACTCGGGGAGGTCTGGCAGCAGGAGCCAGGCGAGCGCGAACATCAGCGCCGGCCCGACGAGCCAGTTGAGGACCAGCGAGAGCGTGAGGAGGCGCCGGTCGGCCAGCACCGTACGGGTCTGGTCGTACCGGACCTTGGCCAGCACCGGATACATCATCACCAGGAGGCCGAGGGCGATCGGGGCACTGACCGAGCCGACCTCGAGCCCCGCGAGCGCGTCGTCGAATCCGGGGACGAGGCGGCCGAGCAACAGGCCTGCGAGCATCGCTGCGCCGATCCAGAGCGGGAGCCAGCGATCGGTGGCCGACAGTCGCCCGGCCGCGGGGACCGGGCGACTGTCGAGAGTGCCGCTCTGGGTCATGCGCTCGGCTTCACGGCCCGGATGATCGCGCTGTGCATCCCGGCTGCCGCCTCGTGGGTGAACTCGACCTCGGCGTCGACGAAGCCCGCCGCCGCCAGCCCGTCGAGATACTCCGTACGGGACAGGGCGCCGGCGATGCAGCCCACGTACGAGCCACGCTCAGCACGGTCGGCCGACGTGAGGTGGTCCTCGGCGACCACGTCGGAGATGCCGATGCGACCGCCCGGCGCCAGGACGCGGAACATCTCGGAGAGCACCTTCGGCTTGTCGACCGACAGGTTGATCACGCAGTTGGAGATCACGACGTCGACTGCAGAGTCGGGAAGGGGAACGTCCTCGATCGTGCCCTTGAGGAACTCGACGTTCTGCGCCTCGGCCTTTTCGGCGTTCGCGCGGGCGAGGTCCAGCATCTCGTCGGTCATGTCGACGCCGTACGCGAACCCTGTCGGCCCGACACGGCGAGCGGAGAGCAGCACGTCGATCCCGCCGCCCGAGCCGAGGTCAAGAACCTTCTCGCCCGGGTTGAGCGCGGCGACCATCAGCGGGTTGCCGCATCCCAGGCTTGCGGCCAGCGCCTCGGCGGGAAGAGCTGCGGCCTCGTCGGCGGAGTAGAGCCCGGCTCCGAAAGCGTTGTCGACCTCGGCAGCGGGACCTCCGCAGCACGAGTCCGTGGCAGAGTCCGTGGGAGACGCAGCGGGGGAGCAGCACGAGTCCGCCTCCGTCGCCTCGAGGATGAGCGTGTTGCTCGCGCCCGCACGGACCTTGACCGCGGCCTCGGCGTAGCGCCGGCGAACCTCGTCGACCAGCGCGTCGTCGGTAGCACCCATGGGAAACCCTCCAAGTGATTGATGAACGTCGATACATAGACGATTACCGATCTATCGATCAATGTCAATACGTGTGGCAGACTGGTCTCATGGCCACCACGCTTCCGCTCGTCGACACCCCAGCCGCCGCTTGCTGCTCGACGTTGACCGGGGGCGTCCTCAGCGAGGACGACGCGGCGACGCTGGCCAAGATGTTCAAGGCGCTCGGCGATCCGACACGCGTCCGGCTCCTGTCGATGATCGCCGCCAACGCCGACGGCGAGGCGTGCATCTGCGACCTCACCGAGCCGGTCGGCCTCAGCCAGCCGACGGTGTCGCACCACATGAAGCTGCTGGCAGAGTCGGGCCTCGTGACGCGCGAGCAGCGAGGCCGCTGGGCGTACTACCGGGTGGTCGAGACTGCGCTCGACTCGCTCGGGGCGTCACTCACCAGCCGTCGCACCTGATCTCACGCGCCGCACCCGTTCGAAATCGTGGTGCACTACCCGGCCGCCTGCCCGTAGGTTCGAGCAAGCGCCGAGCAGCACGGCTCGGCAGAAGGAGAGATCGCGCCGATGCCCGCTGCCATGATCGAGGTCCGCCGCCAGTACACCGAGGCAGAAGAGGTGGGCCTCGTCGAGGCGGTCCACGGCGCGCTCGTCGCCGCCTTCCGCATCCCCCAGCAGGACGGGGAGGTACGCCTCGTGGTGCACCAGCCACACCGATTCGCCGTCTCGCCGACGCTTTCGCAGCCGGAGCTCGCTGCTCTCGTGACGATCGACTGCTTCGCCGGCCGCTCGGTGGAGGCCAAGCGTGCCCTCTACACCGAGATCGTCACCCGTTTCGGCGCCTTTGGTATCCCGCGCGACCACGTCACGATCACCCTGCGGGGGAGTGCTGCCGAGAACTGGGGCATCCGCGGGGGGCAGGCCGCGTGCGACGTCGACCTCGCCTTCGACGTGAACGTCTGACCCGAGTCAGGACGCCCCGTCGCGGTGACGGACCTCCTCAGCCGTCGGGTGGCGGTCGATGTACTCCTGCCCGGAGAGTTTCTGGATGGCGGACATCAGGCCGTCCGCCGCCTCTCGCCAGGCGATCGGATCTTCGGCGCGGTGGCGCCAGGCACTCAGGTCGAGCGGATCGCCGAGGTGCACCTCGGTGCGTCCTCGTCGCCAGCGACCCCGCCCGGGAGCGTCGACCTCCCTCGTACCGAGGATGCCGACCGGCACGACGACGGCCTCGGGTGTCTGCAGCGCCACCCGCATGACCCCCGTACGACCACGGTAGAGGCGACCGTCGGGGGAGCGGGTGCCCTCGGGATAGATCACCCACACGCCACCGCGGGTCAGGACTTCTCGCGCGGCGTCCAGGGCTGCGTCAGCACTGCCCTCGCCGGACCGCTCGATCGGGATCTGACCGGTGGAGCGGCACAGCGTCCCGTAGAGCCGGCCACGCAGACCGCCCTTCGCGAAGTAGTCGCGCTTCGCCACGAACGTGACGCGACGGGGGACAGCAGCGCAGACCACCAGGGAGTCGATCTCGCTCAGGTGGTTCGGCGCCAGAACCACGGGCCCGTCGGGCATCTGGCCGATCAGAACCGGACGCGTGAACCAACGCACCACTGGGCCGAGCAGGACGTACTTGAGAAGCCAGTACACGCAACCTCCTGAACAGTGTCTGGTTGTGGATTCTTGCAGGTGAGCTAGACACTGCCTAAGTGGCGACACGCGACGAACTCGTCGAAGCGGGGGTAGACCTCCTCGAGAGTGGGGGACTGGCCCACCTCACCCTGCGGGAGATTGCTCGTACGGCGGGAGTCTCGCACGGCGCACCACGGCACCATTTCCCGACGTACGAGAGTCTCCTCGCGGCGATCGCACGCAGGGGAGTCGAGGATCTCGACGTCGAGCTTGCACCGATTCTGAGGGATCCGGACCCAGTACGGGCGATCCGCGGAGCGGCTCAGCGCTATGTCAGTTTTGCCGCTGAACGTCCGGACATGTTCGAGCTGATCGGGAGGCAGGCCCTGCTGGCCGGCGCTGGGGGCCATCTGCGTTCGGTCGCCGGCGAGTGGTTCCGTGTGCTGGGCGGACGGATCCACGAGCTAAGCCCTGACGCCGACAACCGCCATGTGGTCGCGCTGTGGAGCGGGGTCCATGGACTGGCAACCCTCATGAGCCGTCGATCTGCCGAGGCAGTCACCGAGAACGAACCCGACTCGAATGCGGTCATCGAGATCCTGGTCAGCGGCCTGCTCGCTCAGCTCGCTCTCGACCCCGCTAAGGAGCACCGCCCATGATCCTCCCGAAGGTCCGAGACCCTCGCTTCATCACGATCCGCCGTGGGGGGACTCTCACCGATTCCGACCACCACCTTCTCGCTCTGTGGGCGGCCTCGTGTGCGGAGCATGTGCTTGATCTCTTCGAGTCGGTCCGGCCCGAGGACCCACGGCCGCGGCAAGCAATCGAGCACGCACGTGCCTGGGTGCGCGGCGAGATCAAGATGATGGAGTCTCGCTCGGCGGGCGGCCATGCCATGGCGGCCGCGAGAGACCTGAGAGGTGCGGCCCGCCATGCCGCGTATGCCGCCGGTCAGGCCGGGGTCGTCGCGCACGTGGCCGCGCACGAGCTCGGGGCGGCTGCGTACGCGATCAAGGCCGTACGCGCGGCCGCCTCGGACGGGGGCGGCGATGCTGTCGGGCGGCTTGAGTGCCGCTGGCAGCGAGACCAGCTCCCCGAGGCGATTCGGGAGCTCGTCCTCGACGACCAGCGGCTGCGCAACGACCTCTGCTGGTCGGTATTCGACTGCTGAAGCGCCGCAAATGCTCGGACGTCGCTGCCGAACCTGAACGCGACGAGGGTGGCGTCCGTCCATGTTCGGCCTGTGAAACGAGTCCTCAGCATGTCTGCGAACACTGCCGATGTTGTCGATGCTCTGGCGGCCTCCGCCCCTGGGCATCGATGGCTCGTCGCCGTCGACTGAGTAGATGCCAGCGGGAAGACGACGTCGCTGAACGTAAGTGGCCGCCCTGTATCGACGCCGGCGTCGCGCAAGGGGATCAGAGGTACAGGCGGAAGCCCTCAGCCTCGGCTTGAAAGCCCATGGCCTTGTACAGATCATGGGCGCCATCAGTGGCGTGACGTTTGTGCGTGAGCAACTGCACTTTGAAGCAGCCGGACGCACGAGCGTCCTCGAGCACGCGAGCGAGCATCTGCCGCGCAACACCCCGGCGCCGGTGCTCGTACGCGACGACAACCGCCTCGATGAACGCCGTGGGTCGGCAGTCGTACGTGATGTTCGGCAGCACGCCCAAACAGGCTGTCCCGACGGCTCGGCTTGAGGTCTCGGCGAGATACACGGTGACGTCCGGCGTCCGTTGAATGCGGGCCCACATTGCTCCTTGCTCTTCAGACGGCTCTGGCGGGGAGTGGGGCAAGGGGCCCTCGGGTGGCACCGCTTCGTTCTGGGACAGAATGCAGAGGACGGCCGGGAGATCGGACTCTGAGGCCGGGCGAATCACGTAGTGCGTGCTCATTCGGTAAGCCTCATCGAAGCGAACTCACGATTCCAGGGCCACCAGGAGTTGATGAGGCGGGAGGGGCGCCGTCAGCTACCTTCGCCTCATGGACTTGGTGCGACGGATCACAGCACGGGGGAGCGAGTTCCTGCTCTTTGCCTTGACTCCTCCTCGGATCACGGTCACTCCTGAGCGGGCCCAGGAGATCGCCGACGTGACACAGAAGCGCCTGACTCCGCTGGGTCTCGATGGTCTCGTCCTCTACGACATCGACGACGAGAGCGATCGCAACCCGAAGGAGCGACCGTTTCCGTTCCTGCCCACCATCGACCCTGCAATCTTCCGGGCACAGCACCTGAAAGACTGGAGCACGCCAGTCGTGGTGTATCGGGCTGTCGGCAAGTACGAGGAGAGCGATCTCCGTGCGTGGTTGGAAGCCCAGGACGCCGACGACGCACTGACGGTGTTCGTCGGCGCTTCGTCCCGACACGCGCAGTCAGCGACCTCGCTTGCCCGCGCCCAGGAGCTGTGGGCGCAGACACGACCCAATCTGCAGCTCGGGGGCGTCGCGATTCCCGAACGGCACAGCCGCCGGGGCGAAGAGCATCTACGCCTGATCGCGAAGCAGGAAGCCGGGTGCTCCTTCTTCGTCACGCAGGTCGTCTACGACGTCAACGCAGCGAAGAACCTGGTATCGGACTATCGCTACGAGTGCGCCGCGCGGGGCCTCGAGCCCGTGCCGATCGTGTTCACGTTCTCGGTGTGCGGCTCCCTCAAGACGCTGGAGTTCCTCGGCTGGCTCGGCGTCGACGTACCCCGCTGGATCCAGAATGACCTGCGCCACGCAGACGACACGCTTCAGGCGTCGTACGAGCAGTCACTATGCGCGGCTCGTGAACTGATCGGATACTGCCGACGTATGGGAGTTCCGTTCGGCATCAACGTGGAGAGCGTCTCGATCCGTCTTGCCGAGATTGAGGCCTCGGTGGACCTCGCTCAGGAGCTCGAACGGGAGCTTCGTCGCTAGGGTCCAAGCGTCAGATGAGGCCAGTCGCATCTCCTTCTCCACTCCCGCAGACGGTGCGCCGATAAGCGACATTATGTCAGGTTGTACGTTCTCTGCACTCTCTCAACATGCAGGTTCCAGTCCCCTGGGTTCACTCGTGTGGGCGTGCACAGCCCCTCAAGGCGTGCTGATCCTGACGTCCCGAACCGGAGACATTCGTACGCCGACGGCGCGCTGGGCTCGACGCGAAGGCCGGCTCGGCGTGCCGGTTCATTTCACCGCGCTGTTTCCGTTCATTGCCCCAGACAAGATCGACTCGACCACGACACCGCACGGCGGCGTACGTTATGTAAGGCAAACGCGGTGACCACCCCTCCAGCAGTCCCCTTGCTCAGCTGGCGCTGTCTTCGTCGTTGCGGTTCGCGGCTGCTTCGCGGTCACGGAGCATGCGTTCGACCGCGTACGACGCGTGAGTGTCGTCGATCCGGAACCGCTCCTTGTTGTAGCGCTGCGTCGTCCGCGGATCGGCATGGTCGGCTGCGTCCTGCACTCGATGGAGCGGAACGCCGGCTTCGAGCGCGAGGGTGATGAACGTGTGGCGCAGGCTGTGAGGGCTGATCTTGTCGGCGTCTTCGATGCCCGCGTCGACTGCTGTCTTCTTGATCAGTCGACCGGCGGCCCGCCGGTCCAGCCTCCCGCCACGTGACGTCATGAACACCGGACCGGTCACTCGGTCTCCGACCAGCTCACCAAGCGCCTCCCAGGTCGGCGTCGTGAGCACCACGCTCTTGCGAGCGCCGCCCTTTCGGGTGATCGTCGCGATCCGGTGCTTGCCCCGCCGGGAGAAGTCTTCGACGTCGAGGCCGAGCGCCTCGGAGATCCGTAGCCCGTCGTGGGCAAGAAGGACCATCAGGGCATGTGCTCGAGGTCCACGCTGTCGCGCTGCGTCCAGCAGTGCTGTCACCTCGTCTTCGTCCAGCCCGAGCGTCTGCGAGTCCTGAGGGACCTTCGGCCGTCGCAGGTGCACAGTCGGCGAGACGGCGATCGCGTCCTCGACGACGGCGGTTCGGTAATACCCCGACAGCGTCGAGCATTTCCGAGCGATCGTCGCAGTGCTCGCGCCATGGACGGTCCGCAGCTCGTTGACGTACAGGTCGATGTGGGAGCGACAAACCGCGAGCGGATCCAGCGCGCGTTCTACGCACCACGCGAACCAGCCGCGCAGGTCCCGTTCGTACGCGGCGATGGTGTGCGGTTTGGAGTACTGGACGAGGAAGCGGGCCGCAAGCACAGCCGGCCGTGATGCTTCAGGTACGCGGTCGATCGGGACGAGGAGAACGTTGTCGGCTGCAGCGTGACCCAGCGGCGGCGCCGGAGGAGCTGACAGCGTCACGGGGGTCGGTAGCGACAACGGTGGTCTCCTTCGCACGGCAAGCCTGTCCCCCAGAGTTTCCCATCGGTCCCCCCGGCCCCGCGCGGTGCAGCGCATTTCTCCGAACTCACCACGGTCGTGAGGCCGTTTACCCCATAACCGTGATTATGGGGTAACTCTTGAAGGTAACGGTCCCATAAACTAACCCATGTAAATAAACCCACTCCGCGATAGATACGAGTGGGTTCAATACGAGTTGGTTTAATTGGACGGTGGCCGATATGACAACACCAGAACGCGAACCCACTCCCCCGTCCATTCGTTGCGCGTGGCTCGACTGCGACCGCGACAGGGCTCCCCGTCAGGGCGGACGGGGGCCAGCCCGTATCTACTGCGAACTGCCCGACCCGGTCACCGGTACGCCGCACAACGCGAACAACGCAGCACGACTCCCGAGACGGACCCGCACACCAGGGCCGACACGCGCAACCCCTGCCCCGCCTCACCCCGATGTGGTCGACGAGGACTCGATTGATGCCTTCGCTGCGACCAGCTCGACCTTGAACCGCGCCAATGATCTAGCCGGAGTCCTCGGCCAGATCGTTGGCCAGCTCACTGACTACCTCCGCACCGCAGCCGACCCCGACCTCGCCGAAGCCCAGATCAAGCTTGTCCAGGCCAACGCCGACGAGAGCGTCGCTGTGGCGAAAGCCGAACTCGCTCGCGCCGAGTCACGCATCGGCGAGTTCAAGACCGCGCTCACGAATCGCGAACGAGAAGCAGGCGAAGCCGTGGCCGCGCTAGACGCGGCCAACGCGGAGCTCTCACAAGCGCACAAGGACCTCGAGGGCGCTCACGCCGACCACGAGACGACCACGACAGAGCTGAAGGAGACAACTGGTCAACTTCTGGTTGCCCACGACGCGATCACCGGACTCGAAGAACAGCTTGAGACCACCCGCCGCGAGGTCCGCGATCGCGACCAGACCATCGTCACTCTGAACGACGAACTCGCTGCGACTCGTGAAGCAGCCGGGGCGGCAAGGGCAGACGCCGACCGCTGGCACACCGAGGCGACGGCGGCGAAGAACGAAACCAGATCCGTCACCGAGCTCCTCAACTCCAAGACCATCGACGTTGAGACCGCGAACGCCAAGGCCGCGACAACGGCCGCGCAGCTCGAGGAACGGACCGCTGCGCTCGCCGATATCCGTGAGCAGGCGACCCACTGGCGCAAGGCGACCGAGACGGCCCAGGCGCAGACCGAGTCCGTTCGTACGGCCGCGGAGACGGCCCGTGGCCAGACTGACTCGGTTCGCGCAGAGCTTGCCGAGGAGACGCGACGTACCCGTGAGCTCGCCCAGCAGGTCGCCACGCTCGAGGAGCGGCTCGTCGCAGCATCGCAAGCGGCCGAGAAGGCTAAGAGTCGGGAACAGAAGCGCTGAAACCTCCGACACCTGGGAGCCCTCGTACTCAATACGAGGTCTCCCAGGTGTCGCGTTGCGGAACACACACCAGCGCTTGCGATTCTCAACGAAGTTGGTGGCACCCTCGGGGTCCCGCTGCAAGGATGACGCCCATGACGGCCGACGACGGGACCAATGATCATTGCGTCTTCTGCGCCATCGTGGATGGCGATGCCGAGGCCAGCGTGGTTCATGAGGACGAGCAGGCTGTCGTGTTCATGGATCTGAACCCGGTGACACCGGGCCATCTACTCGTCGTACCTCGCCGCCACGCTGCAGGTCTTGAGGACCTTGACGAGGAGACCAGCACGCATGTTTGGCGTCTCGCTCATCGCCTGGCCCGCGCCTTGCGTAGGTCAGGGTTGCGTTGCGACGGCATCAACGTGTTCATGGCCGACGGAGAGGTCGCATTCCAGGAGGTCTTCCACTTCCACCTGCACGTGATTGCGAGGCATGCAGGAGATGGCTTCACGATCAACGCAGATTGGAAGCAACGATCACGGAGCCTTCTCGACACCGACGCGAGCGCCATCAGGAACGCGCTCGTCAACTCGTGACACTCCCCTGCCCGCGTCGACGCCGCCGTCCACTAGCCTCCCGTTAGGTCGTTCGAGGAACTGAACATGAAGGCAACATCGGTTCTCATCGGTGGGATCGTCGCGACACGAGAATCCAGCAGTCCAAGGGATAGCGCAACTACCTCCCCCGCTCCACCCGCGTTGCTGAGCGCGAGACCTCAGCGCGCTCATCAAGTTCGGCAGAGGTGCGCACGGTGGTCGATCGCGTCGACCAGGACGACGTGGTCGTCGTCGAGGATCTTGACCAGCACGCGATAGTCCCCACGACGTGCTGATCACTCAACGGCTTGGTGACCCGGTGCGGATTCTCCCGCAGGGAGCTGGTCACGAACTCTGTTCGGCAGCCGGGCGAGGTCGCACTGGGCATGCGCAGTGAGCTCAACCCGCCACGTTGGCTCACGCACCGCAGCACCGTCAAGCGTGACTCCAGATCTCGGACGCCATCAGCACCGCCGCCGGCCGCCCATGGCAGGTGATCGTCACGATCTCGTGGGTCGCCTCGGCCTCTTCGACCAGACTCGACAGCTTGTTCCCAATTCACTCGGGCCTGCGAATTCACCCACGCAGCGCCTGGTTGAGCCGTGCCGCCTGACGCGTGAGGTGATCGCGCTCGGCGAGGTTGGTCGCGACCCGCGCTGCGTCGGCGTACAGCCTCGCCGCCGCCGGCAGGTCCCCCGCCTTCTCGTGAAGGTACGCCGACGCCGCCGTGTGCCGCGGCAATCCAGGATCGACCTCGGCCAACGTCGCGAGCCCCGCCTGGGCACCATCAGCCTCTCCGACGGCGACGGCCCGGTTGAGCGCCACGACGGGACTTCCCGTGAGCCGCAGCAGCTCGTCGTACCAGCTGACGATCTGCACCCAGTCGGTCTCCTTGGCGCGTGGCGCGTCGGCATGCAGGGCGGCGATGGCAGCCTGGGCCTGGTACTCCCCCAGCCGGTCACGACGCAACGCCGCCTGCACGACGTCGACCCCCTCCGCGATCAGTCGGGTGTCCCACAGGGTCCGGTCCTGCTCAGCCAGCGGTACGAGGCTGCCGTCAGGCCGGATCCTGGCCGGTCGCCGCGCGTGGTGCAACAGCATCAGCGCCAGCAGCCCGGCAGTCTCCTCGTCCTCGGTCATCGACGCGAGCTGCCGCGTGAGCCGGATCGCCTCGGCCGCCAGGTCGACGTCGCCCGTGTAGCCCTGGTTGAAGACCAGATAGAGCACCCTCAACACTGTCGCCAGATCCCCGGGCGACTCGAACCGTACGCCGCTGACCGTCCGTTTGGCACGGCTGATCCGCTGCGCCATGGTCGCCTCGGGTACGAGGTACGCCTCAGCGATCTGCCGGGTCGTCAGGCCGCCGACGGCGCGCAGCGTCAGCGCCACCGCCGACGCGGGAGTCAGTGACGGGTGCGCGCACAGGAAGTACACCTGCAGCGTGTCGTCGCTCGACGCCGCAGGTCCGGGTGTCGGCTCGTCGTCGACCCGCCGCTCCCGCTCACGTCGCGACGCCTCCGACCGGTGGGCGTCGACGAACTTGCGCCAAGCGACCGTGACGAGCCACGCCTTCGGATCGGCCGGCGGCCGGTCCGGCCAGGACTGCGAGGCCTGGACGAGTGCTTCCTGTACGGAGTCCTCGGCGGTCGCGAAGTCCACTCCGCGGCGGACGAGGACGCCGATCACCGCGGGTGTCAGCTCCCGTACGAGCAGCTCGTCCATCACCTGATCCGTCCTGGCCGAACCGGTCACTCGGTGACCGTCGGCGGCTCGCTCAGGAAGGGACGGAGCTCGAGCCACTCGTGGATCGGCTTCCCACCGGCTCCCGGCGCTGCCGACAGCTCGCCCGCGAGCTCGAGCGCTCGGTCGTACGAGTCGACGTCGATCACCATCCAGCCCGCGATCAGGTCCTTCGTCTCCGGGAACGGACCGTCGGTCACCGGCGGCCGCCCCTCACCGTCGTACCGGACGAACGTCCCCTCGGGTGCGAGAGCCTGACCGTCGACGTACTCCCCGGTGCCCTCGAGCCGAGAGGCGAAGTCGGCCATGTACTGGATGTGGTTCGTGATCTCCTCCGGTGTCCACTGGCCCATCGGGACGCTGTTCACGGCCTCGGGGGCGCCGCGATAGTGCTTGAGAAGCAGGTACTTCGCCATGATGATCTCCTTGATGCGCTACGGCCGTGGTGGCCGCGTCTGCCCCTGGGACGGAGCCGCCGTGCCGTTCTCGACATCGGTACGGCGGCAACTTACGCCTTATCGCGTTGCGGGGCACTCCTCCACGTGCCTAACGTCGGGCGATGACCAGCCAGCTCTTCGCCCTGACCTTCGACGCGCACGACCCGCTCCGCCTCGCGCAGTTCTGGGAAGGTCTTCTGGGTGGGGAGGTGACTGGCTCCCCCAGCGACGGCATCACGCTCCTCCCGAGCGAGGATCCCGGGTTCCGACTCCAGTTCGCACCGAGCGAGCAGAGGAAGGTCGGCCAGAACCAGACCCACTTCGACCTGACGAGCGCGTCCCTCGAGGAGCAGCAGCAGACGGTGGCGAGAGCCCTCGAGCTCGGTGGCCGCCACCTCGACATCGGTCAGCTTCCAGAGGAGGAGCACGTGGTGCTCGCCGATCCGGAGGGCAACGAGTTCTGCGTGATCGAGCCGGGCAACCACTTCCTCGCCGACTGCGGCTTCATCGGGGCGCTCTCGTGCGACGGCTCGCAGGAGGTCGGCTACTTCTGGAGCGAAGCGTTGGGGTGGCCGCTGGTGTGGGACCAGGACCAGGAGACCGCGATCCGTTCGCCGCACGGCGGCCCGAAGGTCACCTGGGGCGGTCCTCCCCTGATGCCGAAGACGGGCAAGAACCGGCTGCACTTCGATCTCGCTCCCCCGGCCGACGGCGATCAGCAGACGGAGGTCGACCGGCTCATCTCCCTCGGTGCGACGCGGCTCGACATCGGGCAGGGTGACGTCGACTGGGTCGTGATGGCTGATCCCGACGGCAACGCGTTCTGCGTGCTGGCGTGATCACGTCTGACGCCGAGGTCGCGATCGCGGCCGCAGAGGCCGGCGCCGACGTCGCGCTGACCGATCAGGGCGCTGTCACCGCTGCGGCCTCCGCCGACCCGGTCACCGGTGAGCTCTTCTGGACGGACGGCGACCGCGCGTTCCGGCGGTACGAGGACGAGGACGTCCCTCTTCAGCCCACCGCGCTCTCGATGCTCGTCGACGTGAACTGCGACGGGCCTCTCGATCGGCCGTTCGTCGGTGGGAAGCTGGTGGCCGACGCGCGGCGTACGTCTCGGACGGGCAGTTCCGGGACAACCTCCACGTCGCCGCGGGCATCGCGATCTGCGAGGCAGGAGGCTGCGTCGTCAGCGATCTCGCCGGGGATGCCCTCCACACCGGGCGGGGCCTCCTCATCTCGGCGGACGACGTCACGCACCAGGCGCTGCTCGAGGTCGTCCGCCCTCACCTGCTGGCGATGCTCGCGGCGCCCGAGCCGCTCAGTGCCAGTCGCTGATCCGGACGTCGTTCGGCGCGGGCTCGCCCTCCCCCGTCTCCAGCATCGACTTGAGACTCAGCAGGAACGTCGCCCACTTGGTGCTGCAGTGGTGCATGAACTCCACCGGCTCGCGCCAACCTCGGTGGGCGAACATCACGATGGTGAAGTCACCCTCTGTACGGAGGTCCCAGCTGATCTGCGTACCGACCCACTCCTCGGGACCGTCGATCACCTCCCAAAGGACGTGCTCGGCCGAACGCGTGTCGACAACCTTCATGTCGAAGCCGCCGAACGGTGGGAACCGGAACTCCAAGACCCCTCCAGTCGTCCCGTCGCCACTCGTGTCAGCGGTCCACCAGCCGGCGAGTCCTTCTGCTGTCGTCAGTGCCTCGTACACCGCGTCGCGCGGTGCCGTCATTCCCACTCGGTGCAGGATGTCTACCATCGTTCTCTCCTCTTGTCGGTGCGGCCGCGGTCGCGGCCACGTCACGCTCGCTTCGTCTTCTCGATCGCCTCGGCGATCTGCTTGATCCGTCGCAGCCGCGCGTCCCATGTGCTGCCGACGGCGTTGAGCTGCACCACAGCGCGCTCGAGCTGGGCCTCATCGACCCGGTAGCGCCGCTCGCGCCCCAACGGCGTCCCCTCGACCAGCCCCACGCGATCGAGCACGCCCAGGTGCTTCGAGACCGCCTGCCGCGTCACCGGAAGCTGCTCACTCAGTGAGGTCGCCGTGCCGGCGCCGTTGGCCAGCAGGAGGTCGAGCAGCTGCCGCCGGGTCGGGTCACCGATGGCCGACCACAGGTCGTCGTCGATCGCACCGGTCATCGTGCTGACACCAGGTCTTCGGCGTACGAGCCGAGCCTCGGGACGTACAGGTCCCAGCCGGCGACGTGGTCGTTGTACTGCTGCTCGAGGACCGCCGCCTCCCAACCCCGTTCACGGAACCCCGTCTCGGTGAGCTTGAGCAGCGTGCCTGATCCGGTCGGGACGAGCTCGAAGGTCACGAGCAACGAGTTGCCGTCGACCGCGCGCTCCCCCGCCGGGTGCGTCCACCGGAAGGTGAAAAGCCGAGGCGGCTCGACGACGAGGACGGTCATCGCGCTCACCTGAGCCCGCGGATCGTCCCCCTCGGCCCACACGAGCTCCCCCGACATGCCAGGCGTCGGCTGCACGTCGGACTCGGCGTACCACCACTCCCGCACATGCTCAGGCTGGCTGATCACCTCGAACACCACCTCGGGCGGCGCCTCGATCTGGATCTCGCGCTCGATGCTGGCGTACTCCATGGCGTCTCCCGTTATTCGCAACCTTTGGTTGCTCCTTACGGTACCGCCGCATCTCGCGATGCGCAACCATCAGTTGCGCAAAGGTGCGGCGAGCGTCAGGAACCGAACGCCACGTCGGCCGCGTCCACGACGGCGGCCGTACGACCGGGAGCCGCCTGGAAGCCCCAGTAGAGGTTGGTGTGGGCGATGACCCCTGGTGCCGGCGGCGCACCGGGGATGTCGCTCGTCGTGTGCGCGTCGCCGACCAGCGTGACGTCGTACCCGCGGGCGAACGCACCGTGGATCGTCGACCGGATGCACGCATCGGTTTGCGCTCCGGCGACGATGAGTGCGCCGACAGCCGTCCGCGCAAGCACGTCCTCGAAGTCCGTGGCCTCGAACGCGTCCTGGTAGTGCTTGTGCACCACCGACTCGCTCTCCCCCGGCACGAGCTCAGGAACGTACGCCCAGTCCTCGCTCCCCTCGACGAGGTGGTCGTCGGAGTGCTGCACCCACATGACGGGGACGCCCGCTGAGCGGGCGCGGTCGACGAGCCCAGCGATGTCGGCGACCACGCGGTCGCGGTCGTGGGCGTCGGCGACGACACCGTTCTGGACGTCGATCACGACCAGGGCCTGGTTGGGGCGATCGGACAACGTGGTCATGGGGTGCTCCCTCCGGCGGCCGGCGGGCCCGGCCTTGCGGCCACGCTAACCCTCGCCTCTGACAGTGGTGAGGACCCAAGACCGGGACGCAAACCGGGACTCCTCGGACACTCGCCCGGCTAGCGTCGGCGCATGGGACTCGACGCCGACTACCCCGCCGTGGTCACGACCGGCACGCAGCCCGTCGCCGTCTGGGACGGCGCACGGCACGTCATCGACCATCTCGCCCCTCCCGACGGGCCGGGCTCGCACGCGAATGTGACGTGCTGGATCGACCGCGCGAACGGCCGCTGGTATCGCACGCTCTGGAATTTCGGGCTGCCGGCAGGATCCTTCGCGTACGTCTCTGCCGACTTCACGCACGTCTTCCATCCTGGCAACCGCTTCCCGCTGCACGAGTGCGCGACGACCTCGGATACGCCCGGCCCGCGCTGGCGCGTCAATCCGTGGCTCGTCAGCGTCGCCGTGACCGGGGGTGTGCTCGCGGCGGCAGCGGCCCTCAAGAAGCGCCGTCGCGTACGACCACCCGGCCGCCCCGTGCCGCCCGAACCACCCGAGTCACCGCACGGCCTCGAGTGACCGAACGCCGTCGCTCCGTCGTCGATCAGACCGGGTACGGCACCCGCCGGCGGGCGTCCTTCAAGACCGTCGCCCACCAGTCGAGCTGATCGAGCATCGCCTTCGCGTACACCGCCGTCTGCTCGTCGTTCGGCAGACCGGCGTCCATGTCGAAGTTCAGGAAGTAGTTCGGGAAGGACAACCCGTCGCGGATCGTCACGGCGTGCAGCTCGGTCAGCACGTTCTCGAGGTGGAGCACGGCATGGCGTCCGCCGGCTGCTCCCCCATAGCTCACGAACGCCACGGGCTTGGCCGTCCACTGGGTGAAGTGCCAGTCGATCGCCGCCTTGAGTGACGCGGGATAGCTGTGGTTGTACTCGGGGGTCACGATGACGAATGCCTCGGCGGCGTCTAACCGCTCCGTCAGTTCGAGCATCCCCGCCGGTCGCGGGTAGGCCTCCCCCGCGAGCTTCGGCGACTCCGCAGGCAGAGCCAGTGGGACATCGGCGTCCGCAAGATCGACCACGTCGACCTCGAAACCACCGTGTGCGCGTGCCTGCTCGGCGACCCATGAGGCCACGACGGGACCGAAGCGACCCACTCGGACACTGCCGACCAGGATGACAAGTCTGCTGTTCTCGCTCATGTCTCCAGCGTGGAGACAACGGCGCGCCACAACCAGACCGCGCTCAGGCTGGCCCCCACAGGGCCACCTTCGTACGAGGGAGTACGGCGCGCACCGCCGTACTGTGGTGGTCATGAGCACGCCCCTCGGCGACTTCGTCCGCGCACGTCGCGACGCCACGAAGCCGGAGTCGCTCGGCCTCCCGTCTGGCGACCGGCGCCGCACTCCCGGCCTGCGTCGCATGGAGCTGGCCGCGCTCGCCGGCATCAGCGTCGAGTACCTCACCCGCATCGAGCAGGGGCGCGACCGCAACCCCTCGATCCAGGTCGTGCACGCCCTCGCCGAGGCGCTCCAGCTCGACGTCACCGACCGAGAGCACCTGCACCACCTCACCAAGGCGACGTCCGGCGAGTGCGTCAGCGTGGTCCCGCACCAGACATCGGTGCGGCCGGCCGTCCAGGCGATCCTCGACCAGCTCGAGCCCGGCATCGCCGCGGTCGTCAACCGGATCGGTGACCTCCTCTCCCACACATCTGGCTTCGACCGGCTGGCGCGTCCCCTCGGCGTGCTCGACGGAGCGGAGCCAAATCTGACCCGCTTCGTCCTCACCGACAAGAGAGCACGCCACGCGTTCCCCGACTGGGAACGCATCGCCGACGAGCGCGTGGCGGAGCTGTGGCAGGGCCCCGCGACGGATCGTTCGAGGTCGTTCACCGCCGAGATGGCGGCGGTCGCTGGGGACGATTTCACCGGCCGCCTCAGCGGTCACACGGCGGTGTCCCGCGGCACCCAGCAGTGGCTCCACCCGGTCGCAGGCGAGCTGCGCCTGGACTGCGAGGTCCTCGAGCTGCCTGCTGCCGACAGTCAGCAGATCATGGTCCTCGTCCCCACGGACGACCCGACCGCGGCCGCGCTCGAGTCGCTGCGCCTACGCGCCGCCGGCACGCTGCGGGCCGTCTGACCTGGCCACAACCATGGCGCCACCGATCGGCCTAGGCTGAGCGGATGCTCACCTCCACCACCGATGTCGCCGTCGTCGGCGCAGGGATCGTCGGCCTCGCGACCGCGTACGAGCTGACCCGCGCGGGTGCCTCGGTGACCGTGTACGAGGCCGGAGCCCCTGGGGGCGGACAGTCCGCCGGTGACGCGCGGATCTTCCGGCATGCCCACGTGGACGCACGTCTAGCCGGCTTCGTCACCCGGTCGCGCGCGATCTGGCGGGAGTGGAGCGACACCTTCGGCACCGAGCTCGTCTCCCCGGACGGAGCGGTCGCGCTCGGCCCAGCCGTCGAGTCTCGGATGCAGGTGCTCCGCACGTTGGCCGACGTCACCGTACGTCCGCTCGACGCCGCCGAGCTCCGCGCCCGCCTTCCCCTGCTCGCCCCGTACGACGGACCCGCGATGCTCGACGAGACCGGTGGCGCCATCCGTACGCGCGCCGCCGTGACGCGCCTCAGCGCCGCCCTCGGTGACGCGCTTGTCCGTGACCACGTCCTGACTCTGCGACGGACGGCGAGCGGGACCGTCGAGGTCCGCACGGGCACCCGCCGCGGCACGCACGCGTACGTCGTGGTCTGCGCAGGCCTCGGCACTGCCCCGCTTGCGCACGGCATCGGCCTGTCGCTTCCGGTCCAGGTGTCGGCGCACGTGCGGGTCACGTTCGCCGTGCGCGAGGCCCCGCCACGCCGCCTCGCCACGCTCCAGGACTCCAGCGGCGCCTTCGGAGAGGAGGGCGTCTACGCGGCACCCGTCCCCGACAACAGCCGGTACGGCGTCGGCCTCGCCGCGTCGGTCCCTGTGAACGACGACGGCCGGTCGATCGATCCAGCAGCGCTGGACGCCCTCGCGACCCGAGCCGCCGACTACGTCCGCGTCGCGCTGCCGGGGCTCGACCCGACGCCGGTCGGGCACGTGCACTGCTGGGTCACGACACTCCCCTGGGGCGACGACGGAGTCGCGGTGTGGGAGGACGACGGGATCGCCTTCGTCGCTGGCCACAACCTCTACAAGCAGGCGCCCGCGCTCGGCGTCGAGCTCGCCGCCCTAGCGATGACGGGGACCCTGGCCGACGAGCTGCGCCCCGCGGCACGCCTCGGGCGCGACTGAGCGCGCCCCGACCAGCCTCAGCCTCAGGCGTCGATCTGGTCCCGCCGCGCCTCGACGATCCGTACGGCGAGGTCGGCGGGCAGCGGGGCGTCCGGCTGGAACCTGATCGTTCCCTTCGCCGTGTCGTACGAGGCCAGGTCGTCCTCGAACTGCGCGACAACGTCGCTGCTGAACGGGAAGAGCGACAGGTGCTTCTTCGTCGACATCACACTGACCAGGGGTTTGCCCCGGTAGACGAGCGCCGGCATCCCATAGCCCTTGCCCTGCTCGGCGTCGGGAACCGCCTCAGCGACCGCAGCGTACACACCGGCCACCACGGAGCGGCGCGGCTCCTCGAGCTCTGACACATAGTCGTCGACCGTTCCCATCGGGCCAGCGTAGGTGCGGTGACGTCTACTCGCTGGGCGTGCGCGACGCCGCCACCGGTCCGGCCCACCCATAGACGCGCGAAAACCGCACGGTCACGAGGACACGACGCTCCGCGACCATCGCCGCCCGGAACTCGTCCCAGTCGGGGTGCTCGCCTCGTACGGCCCGGTAGTGCGCGACGAGGGCCTCCACCGCCGCATCCTCCGGGTGGGCCGCCGCCGGACCGACCTCCGCGTCGCCCTCTCCGACCGCGTACGACGCAAGCTCATCGGTCGTCGCGTAGTAGCTCGCCCGCGGGTCACGCTGGAGGTTGCGGACCTTCGCGCGGTCGGCAGTTGTCGAGATGAGGACGGCATCGGCCTCCGGGTCGTACAGGTGCCCGACGTTCGACAGCTGCGGCCGCCCGTCGCGCTTGAGCGTCACCAGCACACCGCGCCAGGACCCGGCAAAGATCTCCCTCAGGTCATTCACGGCGAGATCCTTCCATGCGCGGGCTCGTCGAGCGAGCGAATACTCAGGGCTGTCGCGCCAGCTGTGCCGCGTACACGTCGGTGTCGACGTTGCCCCCGGTGACGACGACACCGACGATATGGCCGGCGTTGCGGTCGCGCTCCTGCGTGGCGGCAGCGGTGGCCGCGGCTCCCGCACCCTCGGCGACGTTGTGGGTCGTCCGGTACAGCAGCCTCATCGCGTCGGAGACCTCGTCGTCGCTCACCACGACCACCCGCGAGATCCCGTCGCGGATCAGCGCGAGTGCCTCCGCCACCGGCGTACGGCACGCCATCCCGTCGGCCAGCCGTGTCGTCACCGGCGTGGACACCAGCGCGCCCGCCTCCAGCGAGTCCGCGTACGCCCGCGCACCCGCGGACACGACCCCTACCACCTCGGCGCGGTGCCCGAGCGCGGCCTTCGCCGCGAGCATCCCGCACGCCCCGGAGCCGAGCCCGATCGGGACATAGACGACGTCGAGGTCGGGCACCGCCGACAGATACTCCAGCGCGTAGGTGCCCGCTCCGGCGACCAGCCACGGGTGGAAGTTGGGCGCGAGCGCGATCCCCCGCTTCGTGGCGAGGGCGCGTGCGTGCTCGAGCGAGTCCTGGAAGTCGGCTCCGTGCTCGATCAGCTCGGCGCCGAGCGCCTGCATCGCTGCGTTCTTCTCGCGGCTGTTGCCCCTCGGCACGACGACGGTGGCGGGAATACTGCGGCGCCCCGCCGCGTACGCGAGCGCCTGCCCGTGGTTGCCTCGCGTCGCCGAGACGACGCCCGTGGGCAGCGCCCCGCTGCGTGCGAGCCGGTCGAAGTAGACGAGCGCACTGCGCGCCTTGAACGCCCCGAGCGGCGTGTGGTTCTCGTGCTTGGCCCAGACCGTCGCGCCCAGCTCCTCGCTGAGCAACGGCCATACCTGCTGCGGCGTCGGCGCGAACGCTGCACGCACCGCGCGGGTGGCGTCGAGCAGGTCGGCGTGGTCAGGCAGGCCGGTGGCGGTGGGCACGGTGTCAGTGGACGTACTCATCTGCCGATGATGCCACCGTAGGCCGATGAGTTCGCCCGTCCGGCGGCGTCCACCCTTGACCACCGACCTACGAGGAGATCCATGCGCACCGTGTACGCGTTCCTGCTGACGTCCGTCGACGGCTATCACGCTGACGCAGCCGGAGGGACGGACTGGTTCGACATCGACGAGGAGTTCGAGGAGTACTCACGCGCTCAGGGTGACCACATCGACACGATCGTGATGGGACGCGTCACCTTCGAGATGATGGCGGCCTACTGGCCGACCCCGCAGGCGTACGACGCGGACCAGGTCGTCGCCGGCTTCATGAACGACCTCCCCAAGGTCGTGGCCTCACGGACGATGACGACGCACTCCTGGGGTCCGACGACGTTCGTCGCCGACGACATCGCGGGGCACGTCCGTGCGCTCAAGGAGAAGCCGGGCAAGGACATCGCGATCTTCGGCAGCTCCTCTCTCGTCGCGGACCTGCTCCCGACGGGGGTCGTCGACGAGCTGCGGATCATCGTCGACCCGGTCGCGCTCGGCAGTGGTGTCCCCGTGCTCTCCGGCCTCCCGGGGCCGATCCCGCTGCGCCGTACGGACGTGCGCGTGTTCGACAACGGCCATGTCGTGCTGACGTACGCACCCGTGCTGAGCTGACGTCAGAGCGCGATGCTCACCGGGAACGTCGCGATCCACGCGATCGCGCCGATCAGGACGACGTAGCCGGCGATGATCATCACCGTCTGCAGCCGGCGACTGCCGATCTTGGTGCTCATGCCCGCAAAGAAGAGCGCGACGGCGTACAGGACGACGGTGAGCACGTAGTTGCTCGCGCGCTGGATGTCCTCCCTCACCTCGGCCGCCGAGGCCTCCGCCTCCCGGTCGAGCTGGTCCGCCTTCTTGTCGGCGGCGAGGGTGTACTCCGGCATCGCGAACGGCGTCGGCGGCGCGGTGGCGTCGGTGAACGGGTCCGTCGCCCTCCAGGCCTCGAACGCCGTCCGGAACTCAGGCCGGAACCTCGCCTCGAAGAACGCCGCGAGCTGCGGCTCACCGCCGCGGTCGGCATCGACCCATGCGATGAAGGTGGCGACGTCGATCTCGGTCTGGGCCTCGGCCAGACCCTGTTCCCGGGCGGCCTCCACCCGGATCGCGCTGGTACGGCTCGCCGCCTCCGCCTGCTCGCCGTGCCAGCGCGTGGCCTGGTAGCTGCTCCACGACGTGGCGACCGCCGCCACCACCAGCAGCACGGTCACCGCGAGCTCGCGGAGCATGCTCGCCTGCTCAGAGGGCGCGGCCATGGCTGTCGCAGAGCTCAGGCGGGTCGATCCCTGCAACCTCGACGGCGGCGGCGATCAGCCGCAGGGACCGCTCCATCGCGACCGGCTCGAGCCTGCCGACGCCGTCCCCGTGAGGGTTGTCGAAGAACACCAGCAGGAGCAGGAGCAGGGTGATGACGACGGTGACGCTGCCCATCAGCATCGCCTGGGTCCTTGCACGCTCGGCCCGGTCGGCGAAGAACAGCATGTAGCCGAAGATCACGGCAGCGATGACGAACAGCCCGATCCAGATCGGGAGCGGCACGACACCTTCGACGCCGTGCACCCGGTCGATCCGCGCCTGCTCCCGCGCATCGGTCTGATCCATCCACCGGTCGTAGGCCGACCCCTCGGCCGCGGTGGCCGGCTCGTAGGCGCGCATCGTCCGGAACATCTCGGCGCCCCAGGGGTTGAACGCGTCCCCGAGAGTGCCCTTATCCATCGCCGGCCACTCCGAGTCGATGACCGACCGGGCGTAGCAGATCAGCATCGCGGTGAGCTCCTCACCGCGCTCGGAGGGCAAAAACTGGGCGGTCTCGACCTGTTGCACGACCGACAGCGCCTCAGTCTCGGCACCGGTCCGAGAGGCGTCGTACGACTCAAACGCGAGGAAGATGATGAACCCGAGGATCACCGCGAACCCGGTCGCGAGCACACCGAACACGCCCGACGCACGGTCGCCGTCGGCGAAGTAGCTGCCCTCGGGAGCGTGGCGCCGGACCAGCAGCATTGCGGTCACGGTGCATGCCGTCACGAGCACGACGACGAGCGCCCCGATGAACAGGTTCACGCCGCCCCCTTCCCCGCTGCCCCCCACATCGTCCGTCGACCGTGGGTGGTCGACATCACCCGTGCGGGATGAGCTATGCCCCGCAACCGCCCCCTCCCTTCGGTGCAAAACCCACCGACTTCCCTACCGGCGGCGTGTTCTTGCGGCATCGGGCCTGTTATTTGGTAGTATCCGAGTTGTGCTTCCACAGAACTGGGACTCCGCCCTCGGGTCCGTTCACGCTGCTGTCGAGAGCCTCATCCGCTCGGTGAGCCCCTCGCGTCTACGGCAGCTGCGTTGGGTCGAACGCGAGCTCGCTCTCGCCACGGCAACCGGCGAACTCCCCTCCCCTGCTCGTGGCGACATCGCGGAGCTCTTGAGCTCCACCGTCGTCGGCGCCTACCTCGACCTCGCCGAGGCCGGCGCGCTTCGCTCCCGTGAACGACGCGACGGTTCGCGCTCGAGCGCGTCCAGCAGCCAGATCCGGCTGCGGTGCCTGCTGATGATCGCCGAAGCCGCCGCTGTCGACCCCTCGCACCTGCGGACCTCCGCCGAGTTCGCGCGTCGGCCGGTCGTCCCGCAGCGCACGGTCGCACAGCTTCAGGAGCAGCTTGCCGGGCTTGCCGAGGCGGCAGCAGGATCGCGCCCGGGCGCGCTGGCGATTCACCGCTTGAGGGCGGTGATCGGCGTCGTCGTGGACACCGGCACCCGCGCGGGTGAGCTGTGCCAGATGACGACCGAGGACGTCGACCTGGGCGAGAGCACCCTGCGTGTGCGGCGCCGGCCCCAACGGTCGACGACGCAGCGTCCCGAGTCACTGCACCCGCTGAGCGGGCCGACGGTGGCGTCGCTGACGTCGTGGCTGCAGGTCCGCGCCTCGCTCGTCGGCGCGCTCCAGGGCGGTGCCGTGAACGCGCTGTGGGTCTCGGTACGCGCCAACCACGTCCCGCCCGGGCGTCCCGTTCCCGCAGGGATGCCCCTGCAGCCACGGGGTCTTGCTCGCAGCTACCGGCGCGAGGTCGAACGGCTCAACGACGAGCACGCCGGGGCACCCGGCTGGCAACCTCTCCCCCTCCGCATGGAGCTGCTGAGGCGAAGCGTCACTCCGGAGCCGGAGATTGCGCCAGCCTCCGCGCTCCACGAGTCCGTGAACGTATCCACCGGAGGTCCTGAGGGAACGCACAGGCACGCTCGCTAGGCTTCACGCGTGAGTGACATCGGAGGAATCGCAGGCTTCGCGGCCGACCTGATGGAGTGGCTCGGTGCCCCCGGAGCAGGCCTGGCGGTGGCGTTGGAGAACCTGTTTCCGCCGATCCCGAGCGAGGTGATCCTCCCGCTTGCCGGATTCACCGCCAGCGTCGGCGACATGAACCTCGTCGCCGCGATCGTCTGCACCACCATCGGGTCGATCGTCGGCGCACTCGCGCTCTACTGGATCGGCCGATGGTTCGGCCGTGACCGCCTGTACGCAGTGGTGGCCCGCATGCCGCTGGTCAAGGTCACCGACGTCGAGAAGACCGAGGCGTGGTTCGCCAAGCACGG
This sequence comes from Mumia sp. ZJ1417, assembly GCF_014127285.1. GTDB lineage: Bacteria > Actinomycetota > Actinomycetes > Propionibacteriales > Nocardioidaceae > Mumia. The sequence goes on along the minus strand of NZ_CP059901.1, from coordinate 2,045,430 downwards.
GACGAAGGCGGTGTTCTTCGGCCGGTTCGTGCCGATCTTCCGCAGCCTCATCTCGATCCCCGCCGGTCTCGAACGCATGCCGCTGCGCGTGTTCCTCACGCTCACCGCCGTCGGCAGCCTGATCTGGAACACGCTCTTCATCATGCTCGGGTACGCCCTGGGGTCACGCTGGGAGACCGTCAGCGACGTCGTCGGCACGTACTCCAAGGGCGTGCTCGTGCTCGTCCTGGTCGGCGTGGTCGCGTTCCTCGTGGTCCGGCTCGTGCAACTGCGCAAGCGCCGCCAGGCAGGGCTCCCGGAGGAGCCGTGACCGGCAGGTCTCAGGAGTTGGAGGAGATGTGCTCGATGAGCGCCGTCGTCGACACCGACGGCGTGCGCGGGAAGTAGACGACCTCGCAGAGCTCGGCGAACTCGTCGAACCGGCCCTTCCAGTCATCACCCATCGCGAGCACGTCCGCGCCGAACTTGCGGATGTAGTCACCCTTGAGCTCGAGGCTCTCTTCGAGGAACACCTCGTCGACGACCCCCAGGGCCGACACGATCTCAAGTCGCTCGTCCTGGGTGAAGACGGGCGCGCGCCCCTTCTTGCGGATGTTGAGCGCGTCGGCGGACACCCCCACCACGAGTCGGTCACCCAGCTCAGCGGCGCGCTGGAGGATGCGGACGTGGCCGACGTGGAAGACGTCGAACGTGCCAAAGGTGATCACCGTGCGTTCGCTCACGGCGTCGAGGTTACCGCCCAGTCACGAGGCGCCCTCGCGGGGGGCGCCCCGCGGACACCGCGTCAGCGCGTACGACGGTTGAGGCGGCGCGTCCGGACGACCCACCACATGCCGACGATCGGCAAGATGAGCGGGATGTAGCCGTAGCCTTCGCCGAAACCGCTCCAGACCGTCGCGTCCGGGAAGAGCTCGGGATCGATGACGGTCAGCGTCCCGACGACCAGCACACCGACGAGCTCGACGCCGATGGCGACTGCGGCTACCGTCTCCGAAGTGCTCCCTCGGCGTGCGAGGGCGACGGTCGCGACGATGTAGACGACAGCCGCGAAGGCCGAGAGCAGGTAGGCGACCGGAGCGTCGTCGAAGTGCAGCACGAGCTGGACTCCGCTGCGCGCGGTCGCCGAGATCGCGAACACGGCATAGACAGCGACGAGCATCCGCCCGAAGCCGGACCCGGTGTGAGCGCGCTCGGTATCAGGCATGACCGCTCCAGAGCTGGACGAGACGAGCGACGAGGACCGCGACCGTGAGCATGCCCACGACCACGACGCCGGTCCCCCACCGGCTCTTCTCCGAGACCCCCCAGATCACCGCGGCCGGCGGGATGAGCACGCACGTGATCAGGTAGCCGACGAACGTCACGCCCTCGACGTCGCGTGAGGTGCTGGCCAGGGCGACGCATCCCGCGACGGTCTGCACGATCAGCAGGAGCTCGAGCGCGGCGGCAGCATAGAACAACGGATTGTCCACTGGCCGGTTGCGGACGAGCAGGTACGCCGCGTAGCCGGCGACGGCGATCGAGGCGAGCGCGACGAGCCAGGCGAACCAGAGAGCCACGGGCAGGTCAGCCCTGCGACGGGCGGAACGCGGCCTGCCCGGTGAGGGCCTGCCCGACGATCAGCGTGTGCATCTCGGACGTGCCCTCGTACGTGAGCACGGACTCGAGGTTGTTCATGTGACGGATCACCGGATACTCCAGCGAGATGCCGTTGGCGCCGAGGATCGTGCGCGACGTGCGGCAGATCTCGAGCGCCTCACGGACGTTGTTGAGCTTGCCGTAGCTGACCTGCTCCGGGCGCAGACCGACCGCGTCCTTACGGCGCCCGAGGTGCAGCGCGAGCAGGATGCCCTTGTTGAGCTCGAGCGACATGTCGGCGAGCTTGGCCTGCGTGAGCTGGAAGCCCGAGATCGGCGCACCGAACTGGGTCCGCGTGCCGGCGTACGCCCGCGCCGCCTCGAAGGAGGAGCGCGCGGCGCCCATCGCGCCCCACACGATCCCGTAGCGCGCCTCGCTCAGGCACGACAGCGGGCCACGCATGCCGGTGACCTCGGGAAGGACGGCGTCGGCGGGGAGCCGGACGCCGTCGAGGACGAGCTCGGCCGTGACGGACGCCCGTAGCGACATCTTGTGCTTGATGGTCGTGCCGGTGAACCCCGGTGTGTCCGTCGGGACGACGAAGCCACGGACGGTGCCGCCGTTGCCCGCCTCACCGGTCTGCGCCCAGACGACCGCGACGTCGGCGATCGAGCCGTTGGTGATCCACATCTTGGCGCCATTCAGGATCCAGTCACCCCCGGCGTCCTGCCGCGCGACCGTCCGCATGCTCGCGGGGTCCGAACCGGAGTCGGGCTCGGTCAGGCCGAAGCAGCCGATCGCTTCGCCGGTCGCCATCCGCGGGAGCCAGGTCTGCTTCTGGTCCTCGCTGCCGAAGGCCCAGATCGCGTACATCGCGAGCGAGCCCTGCACGGACACCATCGAGCGGATGCCCGAGTCGGTCGCCTCGAGCTCCAGGCAGGCGATCCCATACGCGGTGGCGCTCGTGCCCGCGCAGCCGTAGCCCTCGAGGTGCATCCCCAGCAGCCCGACCTTGCCGAACGACCGCATCAGGCCGCGCGCGGGGAGCTCTCCGCTCTCGAACCACTCCGCGACGTACGGGTCGACCTCGTCGGCCAGCATGCTGCGGACCGTGTCGCGGATCGCGATCTCCTCCGGCTGGAGGAGGTCATCGATCCCCAGCGGGTCGTACGAGTCGAGCGCGGGCGGGCGACGAGTGCTCATGCCCCCGATGCTAGTCCCGGGTTCGTCGTCGCCGGACATAGGCTGTGGTCATGACCGCACCCACCGGCAGGAGGCGTGTCGTCGAATGGGTCGACGGGGTCGCCCGCGCTCACGAGGACCGGCTCATCGCCGAGGAGCCGCTCGAGATCCGGGTCGCTGCGCCGGGCGCGCGGGACCGCCGGCTCGGGGTCACGATGCGCACACCGGGCCACGACTTCGCACTCGCAGCGGGCCTGGTGCTCTCCGAGGGCGTCGTCGCAGGTAGTGACGAGATCGCGGGCATCGCCTACTGCACTGACGCTCGGCTCGCCGAGGAGCAGCGGTTCAACGTGGTGACCGTCGCTCTTGCCGCAGGCCCCGCCCGCGACTGGCAGGAGCGCTCGCTGCGCGCGACGTCGGCCTGCGGGGTGTGCGGCACCGACTCGCTCGACGAGGTCGCGGACCTCGTGGCGCGGCTGCCCGTGCGTCCTGCCTCGCGCTGGGACCCGTCCGCGCTCGCTGTGCTCCCCGACCTGCTGCGCCGCCACCAGCAGCACTTCGACCGTACGGGCGGGGCGCACGCCGCGGGCCTGTTCCGTCCCGACGGCAGCGTGGTCGTGGTCCGGGAGGACGTCGGGCGCCACAACGCCGTCGACAAGGTGGTCGGCCATGCGCTTCTCGAGGGAGGCCTCCTCGGGGGCGACGCGGCACTCAACCTGGCGCTGTGCACCAGCGGGCGGATCGGGTTCGAGGTCGTCCAGAAGGCTGCCGTCGCCGGGTTCACCGCCGTCGTCGGAGTCGGGGCTCCGACGACGCTCGCGGCTCGGCTGTGCGACCAGGCCGGTCTGACGTTGGCCGGCTTCGCGCGCGACGGACGCGTCGTCGTCTATGCGGACGGCGACCCGAGCACGACCTAGGGTGAGCCGCATGGAATCCCGCGACACCTTTCTCCTTGGTGGCGACTTCCCGGTGGCACGGATCGGTTTCGGCGCGATGCAGCTGCCGACCGCCCCGACCGACGCCCGTACGACCTCCGTGGCCGTCCTCCGGCGCGCCGTCGCACTCGGCGTGACGCTGATCGACACGGCGCATCTCTATGGGTGGGGGTCCAACGAAGAGCTCGTGGCCGAGGCACTTCGCCCCTACCCGGAGGACGTCCTCGTCGCGACCAAGGTGGGGGTCGTCAGGGATCCTGTGTCAGGCGACTGGGGATACGACGCACGCCCCGAGTCCCTCAGAAGTCAGGTCGATGAGGCACTGCGTCGCCTCGGCACCGAGCGCCTCGGGCTCCTCCAGCTGCACCGCCTGGACCCGCAGACTCCCCTCGTCGACCAGGTCGGCACGCTCGGCGACCTGCGACGCGAGGGCAAGATCGCGCGGATCGGCCTCTCGGAGGTCACCGCCGACGAGCTCGACGCGGCGCGTCAGGTCGTCGAGATCGCGAGCGTCCAGAACCGCTACAACGTGTTCGACCGCGCGTACGAGCCGGTGCTCGCCGCCTGCGAAGGAGCGGGCATCGCCTTCCTCCCCTGGCGACCGGTCGCCGGGGCGATGGCCGACACCCCTGCGTCCGCGGTCGTGGTCGAGATCGCCACCGAGCTCGGCGCGAGTCCGGCACAGGTCGCGCTCGCCTGGCTCCTCGCACACTCCCCTGTCATCGTCCCGATCCCCGGCACAAAGCAGATCTCCCACCTCGAGGGCAACGTCCGGGCGGGCGATCTCGTCCTGACGAACGCCCACGTCAGCCGCCTGGACGCCCTGAACGACACGCGATCACCAGCACCGTCCTAGACTTCCCCCTCGTGCACCAGGACCCCTCCGCTCCCCACGTCGTGATCGTCCCGGCGATGGGCGTCCCGTCGCCCTACTACCGGACGCTCGCCGCCGCGCTCGACGCGATCGGCTGGACCTCCTGCACGATGGCGGCCCGCGGGATCGACCGTGACACGCAGGCGCCGTCGCGCGGCCACGACTGGGGCTACTCCGAGCTCGTCGAGGCCGTCGCGGACCACGTGTTCAAAGTCCGCACGCAGCATCCGGAGACGCCGATCGTGCTTCTCGGCCACAGCTTGGGCGGCCAGGTGTCGCTCGGCTACCTCCTCGACGGCGGAGCAGCGGACGGGCTGGTCCTGGCGGGAGCGTCGGAGCCGTGGTTCTGGCACTACCGCGCGCGTTCGTGGGGCATCTGGGCGCTCGCCGCGTCGGTGCCGCTGATCAGCGCTCTCTACGGCTACTGGCCACGGTGGGGCTTCGGAGGCCCGCAGCCTCGCACCCTCATGCGCGAGTGGGCGCGGTTCGTGCGGCGTCGCCGCTTCCCGTACCCGAGCGGGCCGTTGCCGGTGGGCAGGCTCCACGTGCCCACGTTCGTGCTGCAGGTCGAGGGCGACATGCTGTCCGTCCCCCGCTCGGCGCGTGCGCTCGCCCGCGTCGTACGGGACGACGACGTGACGTGGTGGGACTATCGGCTCGCCGATGCCCCCGACGATGCACGGATCGACCACCTGGCGTGGGCGAAGGCGCCCGCGCCGGCGGTGGCCGCGCTCCAGGACTGGTGGGCACGGGAGCGCTCCGAAGTCACGGCCGGCTGACGCTCAGAGCGCCCTCGTCCCGAGCGACCGTGCCGTCTCGGCGAACGCCCGCACCTCGGCGGTCTCACGGTCAGCCCTCCAGGTCAGCACCCACTCGGTGTCGGGCACGTCCATGATCGGCACGTACGTCACACCCGGCATCGTGTAGAAGTGGCGCACGTGGGCGTTCAGCGGGGTCACGCCGTCCCCGGCGGCCACGCGGGTCAGGATCTCGTGGAACGTCCGCACGCCGCGCCCACGCCGGATCGGCCGCCCGGCGGGCGTACGGCGTGGCAGCATCGCCTGCTCCCAATAGCTCGGGACGTCGGCGCCCGCGTCGAACGCCGTCTCGTCGCCGAGGACCTCGAGGGAGACCGCCTCCTCTGCCGCGAGCGGGTGGTTGGTCGCGACGGCGAGGACCCGCCCCTCGGTGAGCACCCGTGGGCCGATCCGTACGTCAGGCTCCTCCACCGGCAGCCACGTGACCTGGACGTCCACCTCGCCGCGCCGCAGCCGCCCGAAGGGGTCGCTGAAGTGGAACTCGCGGGGCTCGACCGAGCACCCCGGGTGGCGCGCGACGAACGCGTCGACGACCGGGCGCATCTCGTGGCCGACCGCGCCCATCGTCGCCAGCGTCAGGACGCCCTCCGGGACCTGGCAGGACCGGCTCGCGAGAGCCAGCCCTGACTGGATGAGCTCGTACCCCTGCCGCAGGTCGTCGCGCAACCGCGCCCCGACCGGGGTGAGGCGCACCTGCCGGCTGGTCCGCTCGAACAGCACTGTCCCCATGCGCCGCTCCTGCTTCGCGATCGCCTGGCTGACCCGTGCCTGGGACACGTTCAGGCGGTCGGCCGTACGTCCGAAATGGAGCTCGTCAGCAAGGGTCAGGAAGATCTCGATGTCCCGCAGCTCCACCGCCGTACGCCCTCCGCTCACATCACCTGTGGGTTATCGATCCTCCCAGGACTTGTCGTTGTTCCGCCCACTGCCCCGCAACCAGGCTGGAGCCATGAGACGACTCACCTACTTCATCGCCTTGTCGATCGACGGGATGATCGCCGGGCCGAACGACGAGTTCGACTTCTATCCGTCCTCGGACGCCTACAGCGCGTGGATGCTCGACGAGTACCCCGACGTCCTGCCCGCCGTCGGCCGAGAGCAGCTCGGGCTGACCGAGGCCCCGAACCGCCACTTCGACACCATTGTGATGGGGCGCCGGACGTACGAGCCGGGCCTGGCGCTCGGCATGACGAGCCCCTATCCGCACCTGCGCCAGTACGTGGTCTCGACGCGGCAGGAGGAGCTCGCCGACGACGTGACGTACGTCCGCGAGGACCCGGTGGCGCTCGTCAAGTCACTCAAGGCGGAGGACTCGCCGCTCGACATCTATCTGTGTGGCGGCGGACTGCTCGCGGCGACGCTGCTGCCGGAGATCGACCGGATGGTCGTCAAGCGCTACCCGGTCGTCGCGGGTGCCGGGATCTCGGCGTTCGGCGGGGGCCCCTTCGCGCCGACACCCTTCGACCTCACCGACCTCAAGACGTTCCCCGGCGGCAACGCCGTGCTCACCTATGACCGGACCTGAACCCGGACCACCCGATCGGCGGAGCGAGGTCCAGCCGGTCGGAGGATGTGCCGACGCCTCGCCACACGATGGGATGACAGGTATGACGACGACATCCGCGCCCGCCATCGAGGTCCGTGGCCTGCGCAAGACGTACGGCCCGGTGGTGGCCGTCGACCATGTGGACCTCACCGTGTCCGAGGGCGAGATCTTCGGCGTCCTCGGACCCAACGGCTCGGGCAAGAGCACGACCGTCGAGTGCATCGCGGGTCTGCGACGCCCCGACGCGGGCTCTGTCCGCATCCTCGGGCTCGACCCGGTGACCGACCGCGACGCCGTGAAGCGCACCGTCGGAGTGCAGCTGCAGAGCGCCGGACTCCAGGCCAAGCTGCGGATCCGTGAGGCGCTCGAACTGTTCGCGTCGTTCTACGACGACCCGCGCGACCCTCTCGAGCTGGCGACGCGCCTCGGGCTCGGCGAACGCCTGGACCACCCGTGGCGCAAGCTGTCCGGCGGCCAGCAGCAGCGGCTCGCGATCGCGCTGGCCCTGGTCGGACGCCCGAAGGTGGCGCTGCTCGACGAGCTCAGCACCGGACTCGACCCGCGCTCGCGGCGCGAGGTGTGGGAGCTCGTCGAGGAGATCCGTGCGGAGGGGACGACCATCCTGCTCGTCACGCACCTCATGGAGGAGGCGCAGCACCTGTGCGACCGGATCGCCCTCGTGCAGCGTGGACGGATCCTCGTCACCGACACCCCGGACGGGCTGATCGGTCGTACGGCGGCGCCGTTGATCATGTCGTTCGTGCCTGACCGGACGCTCGACGTCGCGGCGCTCACCGCCCTCGGCGGGGTGTCCGACGTGATGGAGCGCAGCGGGCGCCTGCAGGTCGCGTGCGACGACACGGCGGTTCTCGCCGTGCTCGACCGGCTGCGCGACGAGGGTGTCCGACCGGAGCACCTGCGCATCTCCGAGTCGTCGCTCGACGAGGCCTACCTCGACCTGATCACTGCCGACGCCGATGCCAGCGAGTCGGATGCCACCGCGAAGGAGACCGTCTGATGAGCACCACGACCACTTCCCCCGCCGTCGCGATGCTGCGGACCGAGGGCCGGCTCATGCTCCGCGAGCCGGGCACGATGTTCTGGATCGTGCTCTTCCCGACGATCCTGCTGTCGATCCTCGGCGCGATCCCGTCGTTCCGGGAGCCCGACGAGTCGCTCGGGGGCATCCGGGTCATCGACCTCTACGTGCCGATCGCGATCCTGCTGTCGGCGATCATGGCGTCGCTCATGTCGATGCCGGCGGTCATCTCGACCTACCGCGAGAACCAGGTGCTGAGGCGCTACGCGACCACCCCGGCCAAGCCGACGCACATCCTCATGGCCCAGTGGGCGATCCACGGGGCCGGCATCCTCATCGGATCGCTGCTGGCGGTCGCGGTTGGGCGGATCGTCTTCGACGTCGCCCTTCCGGGAGCCCCGCTGACCTACCTCGGGCTGTTCGTCCTCGCCGTGCTGGTCAACCTGTCGCTGGGCGGCCTCATCTCCGGGCTGGCGCCGACGGCGAAGGCCTCGGCGGCGATCGGCACCGTCATCTTCTTCCCGTCGATGTTCACAGCCGGTGTCTGGGTGCCCGTGACCGTCCTGCCCGGGCTCCTCGGCGACATCGTGGCCCTCACACCGAACGGGGCCGCAGTGCTCGCGCTCGACGAGGCGGCGGCCGGTCGTGTCCCCGACATGCTGCACGTCGTCGTCCTGGTCGCGTGGACTGTCGGGCTCGGCGCGCTGGCTGCGCGATACTTCCGTTGGGAGTGAGCGCGACGAGGCGACGACGTGAGCGGAAGGCTGGGATGAACGATCTCTCGGAACAGATCGAGCGTCGCTGGGCGACGCTCGTCCGTTATGCGCCCTATCCGCTCCTGGCGCTGTCCTTAGCCCTCGCCATCCCGCTCGCTCAGGCGATCGGGACCACGGACCGGCTCCCGCTCCTGGCAGCGCTCGCGGTCGTCGCCGCAGCCGCCCACTGGTGGTGCGTCTCCCGTCGCTGGGGTGCACCGCTCGACGACTGGCTCGGACGGACCTACGTCATCGTCCGCACGGTGTTCGCGTTCGTGCTCTCCTGGTTGAACCCGTTCTTCTGCATCTACGCCTCGATCGGCTACTACGACGCCTCGGTCTATCTGCGGCGACGCGGGACCTGGGCGGTCCTGCTCGTGACGGCGGTGACGATGGCAGGCTCCCAGGCAGGTGGTTGGCCACCCAAGAGCGTCGGCCAGGCCGCCGCCTTCGCCGGCCTGTTCGTCCTCAACGCCGGGCTCGTCTGCCTGTTCACGGTCATGTCGCACAACGAGACCGAGCTCGCCGAGGAGCGCTCGTCGACGATCTCCGAGCTTGAGCGCACCAACGCCCGGCTCGAGCAGGCGATGCGAGAGAACGCCGCTCTGCAGGAGGCCCTCGTGGCACGAGCGCGCGAGGCCGGCAGGCACGAGGAGCGCGAACGGCTGGCCGCGGAGATCCACGACACGATCGCGCAGGGGCTCGCCGGGATCGTGACGCAGCTCCAGGCAGCCGACGACGCGTACGACGATGCCGCCGCCGCCGCCCACCGCAAGCGCGCCGCCGAGCTCGCCCGTGCTTCCCTCGACGAGGCGCGACGCTCGGTGCATGCGCTCGCGCCGGCCGCGCTCGACCATCTCGACGTCCTCGAGGCCGTACGGGCGCGGGCGCACGAGTGGTCGGCGGAGACCGGCGTCCCCGCCGAGCTCGTAGTGACCGGCGAGCCCGAGCCGCTCTCCCCCGACACCGAGGCCGTCGTGCTCCGCGTCGTCCAGGAGTCGCTCACGAACGTCGGGCGCCATGCCCAGGCCTCCCGCGTCGGCGTCACGCTGTCGTACGCAGAGGGCGAGATCGTGCTCGACGTGCGTGACGACGGGCACGGGTTCGACCTCGCGGCGCCACGACAGGGCTCCGACGGCGCTCACGGGTTCGGGATCGACGGGATGCGCCGACGCGCCCTGCGGGCCGGTGGCGCGCTCGTGGTCGAGTCCGAGCCCGGCGGCGGGACGGCGGTCTCGCTCCGCGTACCGTCGGGGGTGCGATGATCGCGCCCGTGCTGCGCCTGCTGCTGGTCGACGACCACCCCGTGGTCCGCGACGGATTGCGCGGCATGCTCGAGGCCTCCCCCGACTTCGAGGTCGTCGCAGAGGCGTCGGACGGCCCGACCGGTGTGCGGCTGGCGGTGTCGCTGCGCCCGGACGTGATCCTCATGGACTTGCGCATGCCCGGCGGTGGCGGTGTCGCCGCGATCGCCGAGCTCGCCGCGCAGCAGATCCCCAGTCGCGTGCTCGTCCTCACGACGTACGACACCGACCGCGACATCATGGCGGCGCTCGACGCCGGGGCCACGGGCTACCTCCTCAAGGACGCACGCCGCGACGACCTCTTCGCCGCGATCCGGTCCGCGGCACGTGGTGAGTCGGTGCTGTCACCTGCCGTCGCGACACGGGTCGTGTCGCGGGTGCGGGCCCGCTCCCAGGACCTGAGCGGACGAGAGACCGAGGTGCTCGCGCTCGTCGCACGCGGCCGCTCCAACCGTGAGATCGCGAAGCTGCTCTTCGTGAGCGAGGCGACCGTCAAGACGCACCTCGGGCACGTCTACGAGAAGCTCGGCGTCAAGGACCGCGCCGCCGCGGTCGCGACCGCGTACGAGCGCGGCCTGCTCGGGGGGCCTTGACGTTCGTCCCGACATCACGACCCGACATTTCACCCCTGTATCGGGGGGCGAATGTCGGGTCGTGATGTCGGGATGTTCGTCAGGCGCCGGGGATCGGGACGGACGGGTCGTACGGGATGCGGGTGTAGCAGAACGTGCCGATGTCGAGGTGGCTGATCGTGCCGTCCTCGCGTCGGACCACCCGCAGCGTCTCGCCGAGCTGGTAGCCGGACAGGCCGGTCCACGTGTCCGCTCCCGCCGGCGCGAATCGATACGCGCGGCCTCCGTCGGCCGCGAGCGAGAGGACCTTGCCGTCGTACGCCATCGTGAACGGCTGATGGCCCCAGTGCCAGGTGCCGAGCAGCTCGCGCACCCCGTCGGGAAGCTCGCCGGTCGGCGTCCACTCCGGCACGATCACAGGCTCGTGCGCGAGCACCGTCTCGATCAGCGTGCGTGGCAGGCCACCCACGTCGAGCCCGTACGCCGTGTTGGCCAGGACCACGGCGCCGACCCCGCTCTCGCGGTCCACCCACGCCCCCGCGAGGAACCCGGGCATCGATCCGCCGTGACCGGCCAGCACGCGCTCGCCCGCGACCGGCAGGCGCACGCCCAGCCCGTACGACTCCGTGCCCCTCTCGTCAGGGTCACCGGACTGCGGCGTCGTCATCGCCGTGATCACGCGGTCGCTGAGCAGCGTCGGGCGGGCGAGCTCGGCGAGCCACAGGCACAGATCGGCCGGCGTGCTCCAGAGCTGGCCTGCCGGCGCCATCGCACCCGTGACCTGGTGCGGCTCCGCGACGAGCATCCCCGTCAGCGCCTCGACCGCATAGCCGTCGGCGTACGGCGTCACCGCGTCATACGTCGTGCGGGTCATCCCGAGCGGGACGAGGATGCGGTCGGCGAGGACGTCGCGCCACGGCGCACCGCACAGCCCCTCGACGACGCGACCGAGCATCGCGTACGACAGGTTGGAGTAGTGGTGGCGCTCGCCCGGCGACAGCACCAGGGAGGCGTCGGCGTTGGCGGCCGCCAGCTCCTCGTACGACCCGCCGGGGCTGCGCTCCCACCAGGGGCCGGCAGGCTCCGCCGGGAGGCCGGCGGCGTGCGACAGGAGGCCACGGATCGTCGCCTCGGCGAACGGGCCCTCAGGGACGTGCTTCCCGACGGTGTCCGCGAGGTCGAGCACGCCCTCGTCGACGAGCTGCATCACGAGCGCGGCGGTGAGCATCTTGGTGAGAGACCCGATGCGGTACTGGGTGTCAGGCGTCGGGCGGCGGTCCTCACCCTCTCGCACCGCCGTGCCCCGGACGCCGGACCACACCACGTCGCCGTCCCGGACGACCGCGGCGCTCAGCGACGGGACGCGACTGCCCGCTTGCGCAGCGGCGATCGCCGCCTGGAGGTGGACGGCGGTCGACGGGAGGACGGGGGGCGTCTGCGGCTGCGAAGTCACTCCGCGAATGCTTCCGGAGGAGGGCATGCGCACGCAAGGTTGCGGTCCCCGTACGCCTGGTCGATGCGGGCGACGGTGGGCCAGTACTTGTCGACGTGGCTCCCCGACGGGAAGGCGCCCGTGTCGCGGTCGTAGGCGCGGTCCCACTCCCCTGCCAGCGCCTTGAGCGTGTGCGGGGCACGACGCAGCGCACTGTCCGCCACCGCGACCTCGCCGCGCGTGACCGCGTCGATCTCCTCGCGGATCGCGATCATCGCGTCGCAGAACCGATCGAGCTCGGTCAGCGACTCGGACTCGGTCGGCTCGACCATGAGCGTGCCAGAGACCGGGAAGCTCATGGTCGGTGCGTGGAAGCCGTAGTCGATCAAGCGCTTTGCCACGTCGTCGACGCTGACGCCGCTCGCCTTGGTCAACGGGCGGACGTCGAGGATGCACTCGTGCGCGACCAGCCCGTGGTCTCCGGCGTAGAGCACCGGGAAGTGCTCGCCCAGCCGGTGCGCCACGTAGTTCGCGTTGAGGACGGCCACCGACGTCGCCTCGGTCAGCCCCTTCGCCCCCATCAGCGCCACGTACGCCCACGAGATCTGCAAGATGCCCGCCGATCCGTAGGGAGCCGAGCTGATCGCACCGATGCCCACGCGGTCCTCGGCCAGCGGTGCCATCGGGTGACTCGGCAGGAACGGCTTGAGGTGCGCGGCGACCGCCACGGGGCCGACGCCCGGTCCGCCGCCGCCGTGCGGGATGCAGAACGTCTTGTGCAGGTTGAGGTGGCTGACGTCGCCGCCGAACTCGCCCGGCTTCGCGTGCCCGAGGAGCGCGTTGAGGTTCGCACCGTCGACGTACACCTGCCCGCCGGCCTCGTGGACGATCTCGCACAGTTCGGTGATGCCGTGCTCGTACACGCCGTGCGTCGACGGGTACGTGACCATGATCGCGGCGAGGTCGTCGGCATGCTCCGCGCACTTGGCGCGCAGGTCGTCGAGATCGACCTCGCCGTCGTCGGTAGCCTTGACGACGACGACGCGCATGCCCGCCATCACGGCCGACGCAGCGTTGGTGCCGTGCGCGGACGACGGGATGAGGCAGAGGTCACGGGCCTCGTCACCACGGCTGCGGTGGTAGCCCCGGATCGCGAGCAGGCCCGCAAGCTCGCCTTGCGACCCAGCATTCGGCTGGACGGACACGCCGGCGTACCCCGTGACCTCCGCGAGCCACGCCTCGAGCTGCTTGACGAGCCGCAGCGTGCCCTGGGCGTCCTCGGCCGGGACGAACGGGTGCAGGTCGGCGAAGTCCGGCCAGCTCACCGGCTCCATCTCGGTCGTCGCGTTGAGCTTCATCGTGCACGAGCCGAGCGGGATCATGCCCCGGTCGAGGGCGTAGTCGCGGTCGGCCAGCCGCGTGACGTAGCGCAGCATCTCGGTCTCGGAGTGGTGAGTGTTGAAGACGTCGTGGGTGAGGTACGAGGAGGTACGCGGCGGCGCCGCCTCCAAAGCATCGGTTGCCCTGCCCTCGACGGTCGGCAGGTCGAGGTCCGTGGCACCGAAGGCCTCCCACACTGTCTCGAGATGCGACGGCGTGGTGACCTCGGACGTGGTGATCCCGACGTGGTCGGCGTCGACGCGCCGCAGGTGGATCCCTGCCGCGCGGGCGGCGCTCACGACGTCGTCGGCGCGTGCGGGCACCCGGGCGACCACCGTGTCGAAGAACGTGTCGTGCACGACCTCGACCCCGTGCTGTCGCAGGCCCTCCGCGAGGACGGCCGCGCTGCGGTGGACGCGGTACGCGATCTGCCGCAGGCCCTCGGGGCCGTGGTAGACGGCGTACATCGACGCGACCACAGCGAGCAGCACCTGTGCCGTACAGATGTTGGACGTCGCGCGGTCGCGGCGGATGTGCTGCTCGCGGGTCTGCAGCGCGAGCCGGTACGCCGGGCGCCCCTCGGCATCGACGGAGACACCGACCAGCCGGCCGGGGAGGTGGCGCTCGAGGCCGTCCTTGACCGCGATGAAGCCGGCGTGCGGGCCGCCGTAGAACATCGGTACTCCGAACCGCTGGCTCGATCCGACCACGACGTCAGCGCCGAGCGAGCCCGGGGACGCGAGCAGCGTGAGCGCGAGCGGGTCGGTCACGACGACGGCGAGTGCGCCTCGCTCGTGCGTCGCGGCGATGACCTCGCTCGGGTCGGCGATCGCGCCGTCCTCGCGCGGGTAGGCGATCAGCGCACCGCACAGGTCACCGTCTGGCAGACCCTGCGAGAGGTCGGCCTCGACCAAGGGGATGCCCATGGCCTCGGCGCGGGTACGGACCACGGCGAGCGTCTGCGGGAGACAACCGGTGTCGACGACGAACGGCTTGTCAGCGTTGCCGCGGACGGCGCGGCGCGTCAGCGTCATCGCCTCGGCCGCGGCCGTGCCTTCGTCGAGCAGCGACGCGTTGGCGGTCGGTAGGCCGGCAAGGTCGGCGACCATCGTCTGGAAGTTGATCAGCGCCTCGAGCCGGCCCTGAGAGATCTCGGGCTGGTACGGCGTGTAGGCGGTGTACCAGCGCGGGTCCTCGAGGACGTTGCGCCGGATCACCGGCGGCGTCACGGTCGGGTGGTAGCCCAGGCCGATCATCGCCACACCAGGGTTGTTCTGGTCCGCCAGGGTGCGCAGGGCGGCGGTCACCTGCGGCTCGGACAGGGCGGGAAGCAGCGACAGCGTCTCGCCGAGGTGGATCCCCTTCGGCACGGCGGCTGCCATGAGGTCGTTGAGGTCGCGGTAGCCGAGCGCCTCGAGCATCCGTGCCTGCTCGGCCGCGTCGGGGCCGATATGGCGGCTCGAGAACGGCGCAACGCCGGCAAGGTCGCTCAGACGTGGGATCGTGGACTGGTCGCTCATTCGCGAACTCCCGCAGGCTCGGGTGGGGTCGGTCAACAACCCTCCCCCTCTGTTACGCGACGATGCGCTTCAGAGTGCCTGGGTCACGCGGTCCTGGTGCCTGAGAGGTTCCGGGGAGGAATTGCCCCTTCGGCGCCGTGACGCTGCACGGGCTCTCCCGCGTGACGTGCTCGGCCGTACCCAGTCAGGCTATCAGCCGACGCGACGTGACTTGCTCAACCGACGCGCCGACCACGGCGACGCTGCGCCAGCTCGTCCGACGGGTCGTCCGACACGGCGCGCTCGCTCGGGAGCTCGGAGAGGGTGCCCTCGATCTCGCGCCAGACGCCGCCGATCGCGATGCCGAAGACGCCCTGGCCGCCGGCGAGGAGATCGATGACCTCGTCGGTGGAGCGGCACTCGTAGACCGAGACACCATCGCTCATGAGCGTCACCGTCGTCAGGTCGTCCGTGCCGCGCTCACGCAGGTGCTGGATCGCGGAACGGATCTGCTGCAGCGAGATGCCGGCGTCGAGGAGGCGCTTGATGATCTTCAGCAGCAGCACGTCGCGGAACGAGTACAGCCGCTGGGTGCCAGAGCCACCGGCGCCTCGGATCGACGGCTCGACCAGGCCCGTGCGGGCCCAGTAGTCGAGCTGTCGATAGGTGATGCCGGCCGCGCTGCACGCCGTCGGACCACGGAACCCCGAGTCCTCTGGCAGCGCCGACACGTCGTCGTCGAACAGGAGGCCCTGGTCGCCGGCCGCCGCGCGTGCCGCATCGACACCTTCGTACGGGGTCGAATCTTGCTTGCCGCCCACCGGAGCCCTCCGTCTCACCGTCATCTGCCCGTTCAAACTAGGGCCGGACCCCGAGGTGGTCAACGACATCCGCCGCGACTCGCCGGAGCGACCCTCAACCTCAACTCAAGGATGAGGCGCCTATCACGACCCTCCCTCCTCGAAGTCCTCGGGGGTGATCTCGTCGAGGAACTCGCGGAACTTCTCGACCTCCGCTTCCTCCTCGTCAGGCACTCCCACGGAGGACTCGGTCAGGACGTCCTCGTCGCAGTAGATCGGGGTGCCGGTCCGCAGGGCGAGGGCGATGGAGTCCGACGGACGCGCCTCGACCTCCACGCCCGAGGCGAACACCAGGACGGCGTAGAAGACGTGGTCCTTGACCTCCGTGATGCGAACCTCGACGAGCTCGTCGCCCATCGCCTCGATGACGTCTTTGAGGAGGTCGTGCGTCAACGGACGCGGCGGGACGACACCCTGCTGCGCGAACGCGATCGCGGTCGCCTCGACCGCGCCGATCCAGATCGGTAGATAGCGCGGCCCCGAGACCTCCCGGAGCAGCACCAGAGGATTGTTGGTGGGCATCTCCACCCGAACGCCTACGACATCGAGCTCGCGCACGGTCTCAGACTACCCCCGACGACGGAGTCCGTTCTTGACGAGCATCGAGTGGAGCACCACGGAGAGAGACGCCACGTGATGGGCGGCCTCGTCGGCGCTCGCAGCGGCACCGACGTCGCGGCGGCGCCTGAGCGGCTCGACGATCTGCTCCACGATCCCGACCTCGCGGTCGGCTGCAGTACGGAATGCGCGCAGGTGGCGCGGCCCCAGACCGAACCCCGCGAGGTCGCCGAGCGTCTTGGCGATGACGACGTCGGACTCCGAGTAGGTCTCTTGCGAAGGCGCGATGAGCCCGTACTGCTCGGCCTCGGCCAGCAGGTCGCTCTCGATGCCCGACGCCTGGAGGAGCTCAGCCCTCCGGAAGCGCATCTCGTGGGGGCCACCGGTGAACGTCTCGGCGCTCGGGAGGCCGTCGGAGGACATGATCACGCGCGGCACCTGCAGCACGCCCTCGTCGTCCGCTCCGACGATCCCGTGATCGAGGTCGTCGAGCTTCTGACGGATCACCTTGAGCGGCCAGTAGGTGTCGCGCTGGACCCGCAGGACGAGGTGCAGGCGCTCCACGTCGGCACGCGAGAACTTGCGGTAGCCGGCGGGCGTGCGCTCAGGCTCGACCAGCCCCTCGGTCTCGAGGTAGCGGATCTTGGAGATCGAGACGTCAGGGAAGTCCGCGCGAAGCTCGTCGAGCACCTCTCCGATGCTCAACCGGGCGGCGTTCGGCGCGGCCTGCGTCACGCTAGCCTGCCTCAATCACGACGTGGAGCCCTTCGCAGCGCTCGGGTAGTAGACCAGCCGGAACTTGCCGATCTGAACCTCGTCACGACTGTTGAGCCGCACGTCGTCGATGCGGTCACGGTTGACGTAGGTGCCGTTGAGGCTGCCGACGTCGCTCACCGTGAAGCCGCCCTCGGACCGACGGAAGAGCGCGTGCCGACGAGACACCGTCACGTCATCGAGGAAGATGTCGCTGTCGGGGTGACGACCCGCCGAGACCTCGTCGGTGTCGAGGAGGAACCGCGACCCCGCACTCGGGCCACGCTGGACCACCAGGAGGGCTGACCCGGGCGGCAGCGCGTCGAGCGCCGCGGCGTCGTCCGCGCTCAGGCCGCCGCCCGACCCCAGATCAGGGTCGGAGGTCGGCGGGAGCGAGATCGTGGACGTCGTCTCCGACGGGCTCTCGGGGACGTCCGGTGTCGGATCGTCCTCGTTCGTGCGCGACATTGCGGGGATCCCCTTCGCTACTCTCAACCGGTACTCGAGGTTGACGCTGTTGCACTGAACCTACGTGCCTGCTGGGGGGCGGTCAACCGACACACCACAGCAGCTGGAGCCCGTTCAGGACTCGATCGACGCTCCGTACGCGGCAGCGTCCATCAGGCCCTCGAGAGCACCCGGATCGGCGATCCGGATGGTCATCAGCCAGCCCTGTCCGTAAGGGTCCGAATTGACCGTCTCGGGCGTCGCCTCGAGGGAGTCGTTGACCGACACGACCTCGCCGGAGACGGGCGCGAACAGGTCGCTCACCGACTTCGTGGACTCAAGCTCGCCGACGACCGCGCCGGCCTCGACCGCCTCACCGGCAGCCGGGAGCTGGAGGTAGACGATGTCTCCGAGCTGGTCCTGGGCGTAGTCGGTGATGCCGACCGTGGCGACATCACCGCCGAGGCGTACCCACTCGTGGTCCGCGGTGTACTGGAGGTCTTCGGGGATCACGGCGTACTCTCCTCGTCGTCAACGTGCGGGCCGAGCGTACTCGGCCTCGCGTTCCTCGGCCAGTGCGGTCACCTCGAGCGAGTCTGTCTGCTCGACGTTGACCTCTCCTCCGAGCGCCTCCACCTGATCGGCGAGACCCCCTCGGAACATCACTGCCTGGTCCAGCGTATGGGAGTCACCGATCGCCTCGATCACGAAGGGGCGCTTCACCTCACGACCGTCGATGCGGACGACGCCGTTGGAGGAGTCGGTGACGTACGACTGCGCCACTACGCGGACGACGCCGTTGACTTGGATGGCCTCCGCACCGGCGTCCCGCAGCTCCTCGATCGCGTTGAGCAGCGTGCTGGCGCCCACGGTCTCGTCCGGGTCCTCCACGGTGATCACCACGCCGGGCCCGACGACCGGGACGGTGCCGGCGAGGATCGCGAGCGCGTCCGCCGCGCGGCGCGTCTCCTCGACGGCCGCCTGGTTGCGCTCGGAGTCCTGCTGAAGGCTGCGCTGAGTCGCAGCGAGCTCGGACCGCTGCTGGGTCAGACGGTCGTCAGCGCCGTCGAGCGTCTGGAGGAGCGTCACGAGCTCGTCGCGTCGCATGCCGGTGTACTCGTCGTCGTTGGTCGAGCGCACCTGTGTCACCGCGGCGAACCCGAGCAGCAGGAACAGCACCGCGACGACCCACTGGCCGCGCGACGGCCTGCCCGTGAGCGCGTGACGGACGCGCGCCCAGGCCTTCGAGGTATCGGGCGCCGGGTCGCGGTCAGCCATGGCTGCGCCTATGCATGGCTGCACCTATGCATGGGCTGTACCTATGCATGGAAGAGATGCCTCCGGATCGCTGCGGCGTTGGAGAAGATGCGAATCCCCAGGACCACGATGACACCCGTCGACAACTGGGAGCCAACGCCGAGCTGGTCGCCGACGAACACGATGAGCGCCGCGATGAGCACGTTGGAGATGAAGGAGACGACGAACACCTTGTCGTCGAAGCGCCCGTCGAGGTATGCGCGGATAGCGCCGAACACGGCGTCGAGGGCAGCGACGACCGCGATCGGGAGGTATGGCTGGAGGCCGGCGGGGACGCTGGGCTCGAAGAGCAGGCCCAGCGCGATCCCGATGACCAGACCAAGGACGGCGATCACTTGTCCGACACCTCCAGGACCTTGGCGTGACGGATCGTGGTCGCACGTCGAGGCGCTGCGGGCAGCGTCGCCTCGTCACGCTCGGTCACGTCGAAGCGCATGTCGAAGTTCTCCTCGTAACCTGCCCAGAGCTGGGCCGCGGGTGTGTCGATGAAGTTCCCCGGAAGCGTACGCGGACTGCCGATCGCGGTCACCACATATGGGCTGGTCAACGAGCGGTAGTTGACGGTGATCCCGTCTCCGGCGGCACGGATTGACGACATCGAGGTCAACCGGTTGCCGTTGATCGCGATCGCCTCGGCACCGGACTGCCACAGACCGTTGACGAGCATCTGAAGGTCCTTGTCGCGCACGCGTCCCTCGGGCTTGTCGTCGGCGTCGTCGGCGCTGTCGACCACCACGCGCAGAGCTGGACCGGTCACCGCCACAGTCCCCACGACCGCGCCCTGCTCCTTCGCACGGGCCAGAGCCTCGGCGCCGGACTGCTCGCGGCGTAGGCGTGAGACGGCGTTCGTGAGCACGCTGACCTCCTCCTGATGGGTCGCGATGTCGTCCTTACGCTGCTCGATCTGCTTGATCAGCACGGCCCGCTCGCTCTCGGCGGCCGGGCGGCCGGCGCGGGTCTCGAGGACGGCGAGCGTGATCAGGAGAGCGAAGAACGCGACGACCGCCACCGCCGCGATCCGACCCCGGCGGGTCGGCTCGTGCGGCGCGTGCGTGTAGTAGTCGTCGTCGAGCGGGCGGTCGGTGATGTTCTGGAGCAGAGTCATGGAGTTGCCCGTCACGTCTGCTGACGGCACTGTCCCCGATATCGACCCTGTCGTCATCCCTGCTCGGCGGCCCGCCACGTATGGCTCCTCAGCGCGCCTTCACCGGAGGCACGGTCACCAGGAGGCGGCGTACCTGCCAGACGTACAGGAGCCCGGCCCACCAGTAGAGGCCGACGCCCCAGATCGCGAACGCCCAGCCGAACACGTTGGCGAGGCCGGCGACCGTACCGGTGTCGTCGCCGAGCAGCAGGAGGGGGAATGCGTACAACAGCCCGGCCGTCGCCGCCTTGCCGAGGAAGTGCACGGGTAGCGAACTGTAGCCACGGGTGCGCAGGAACGGCACCAGCGCGAAGAGCAGGACGTCGCGCAGCGGCAGGAGGATCGCCAGCCACCACGGGATGATGTCGCGCATCGCGAGGCCGAAGACGACAGCCAGGATGTAGAGGCGGTCGGCGATGGGGTCGAGCAGCGCCCCGACCTTGGACATCTGGCCGAGCCGGCGGGCGAGATAGCCGTCGAGATAATCGGTGAAGCCGGAGACGACCAGCACGACGAGCGCCAGCACGTCGGCCTCCGGGCCGAGGACCAGCCACAGGAACAGGGGCACCCCGAGCAGGCGGACGAAGCTCAGCGCATTGGGGATGGTCAGGACGCGCTCGGCGCTCGAAGCGTTCGTGGCGGCGGTCACTGGTTTCCTTCGGGTTCTTCGTCAGCAGGCGGGTGCGACAAGGTCGGCGGTCACAAGACTAACTGCTCGCCCACGCACACCCGGGGGTCGCCTGGTGAACCCCTCGCTTGCACCGGTGTCTGGGCTGAGAGACTGTGAGGACAACTCAAGAGAATCGATGGAGGACACGTGGCTGAGTACACCCTGCCCGATCTGCCGTACGACTACGGAGCTCTCGAGCCGTACATCTCCGGCAAGATCATGGAGCTGCACCACAGCAAGCACCACCTCGCCTACGTCAACGGTGCCAACACGGCACTGGAGCAGATGGCCGAGGCGCGCGACAAGGACTCGCTCGGGACGGTCAACCTGCTCGAGAAGAACCTTGCGTTCAACCTCGCCGGGCACGTGAACCACTCGGTGTTCTGGCCGAACATGTCGCCCGAAGGCGGCGACAAGCCGGTGGGCGAGCTGGCGGCGGCGATCGACAACTACTTCGGGTCGTTCGACAAGTTCCGCGCGCAGTTCGAGGCCAGTGCCCTCGGCATCCAGGGCTCGGGCTGGTCGATCCTCGCGTGGGAGACGCTCGGCCAGCGGCCGATCATCTGCCAGCTGTACGACCACCAGGGCAACCTGCCGGTCGGGCTGGTCCCGCTCCTCATGCTCGACATGTGGGAGCACGCGTTCTACCTGCAGTACCAGAACGTGAAGGCCGACTACGTCAAGGCCTGGTGGCACCTCGTCAACTGGGCGGACGTGCAGGCGCGCTTCGAGGGCGCGCGCACGAACACGACGACGCTCTACACGCCGTAGCCCCGCTACGTCGTGAAGGGCTAGCCACGCGGAGCCCGGTCGGACGACTCCGGCCGGGCTTCGTCGGCTTCGGGGACGGGCTTGTCGGGTGCAGGCTTCTGCGGCGCCTTCTTCTGAGGCGACGGGCGCCCGGCCAGTCCGGCGAGATAGGCGTTGTATGCCGCGAGCTCGGCGCCGTCGTTCTTGCTCGCGTTGCGGTCGTGCCGTACGGCGTCGCGTGAGTCAGATCGGAACCACTGCACGAACAGCGCCCCCATCACGAGCACCAGCGGCACCTCGCCCATGGCCCACGCGATCCCGCCGCCGAGGTATTGGTCGGACAGCAGGTCGGTCGCGTACGGCCGCTCGAGCTGGTTGTAGTACCCGCTGGCGATGACGCTGGTCATCGCCATGAGCGTGATCGAGAAGAACGCGTGGAACGGGATCGTGACGAGCAGGATCACGAAGCGCCACAGCGGGGCGATCCGACGTGGCGACGGATCGATGCCGATGATGACGTAGTAGAAGAGTGAGCCGGCCGCGAGGAAGTGCAGCTCCATCAGGCCGTGCCCGACGTGGCTCTCCATCGCGGTCTCGAAGATCGGCGTGAAGTAGAGCCCGTACAGGCTGCCGACGAAGATCGCCGTCGCGAACAGCGGGTGTGTCACGACGCTGACGAAGCGGGAGTGCAGCAGCGAGACCAGCATCTGGCGCGGTGACACGTCGCCCTTGCCGCGCGGGCCCGGGAGCGTGCGCAGGGCGAGCGTCACCGGAGCACCAAGGATCAGCAGGATCGGCGCGACCATGCTGAGCATCATGTGCGAGACCATGTGCGCGCTGAAGAGCACGTGCGAGTAGACGCCGAGCCCGCCGAAGGTCGCCCACGCGACCATCACGAGGCCCGCCATCCACGAGATCGTGCGGCCGACCGGCCAACGGTCGCCGCGACGGTGCATCACCAGCAGGCCCTTGACGTAGAGCGCGAGGCAGAGCCCGACGACGGCGAGACCGACGCCGTTCGGTGTGAATCCCCAGAGCAGGCGCCACAGCGTCGGATCCGGCGGCAGCGGGCCGCCGAGGATCGCGTTGACGGTGGTGTCGTACAGGTCGTCCGGGCGTGGCGTCGGGGTGCGCGAGAGCGCCACTGCCACGGCCACGGTCATGCCCATGACGATCAGCTCGACCGCGGCGATGCGCAGGAAGAGGCGGCGCGCCGGGCCGCGGACCGCCGCGTCGTCCGACAGGCCGTCGGCTTGCTCGAGCGAGGTGACCGTACGGCGGCGGTGGACGAGGCCGAGACCGGCGAGGACGACCAGGGCGAGGACCTTGAGACCGATCAGCAGGGCATAACGGGAGTCGAGGTCGGACAGGCCCTGGATGCGGGTCGCGGCGTTGACGACGCCGGAGACGGCGAGGATCGCCACGCACCACACCGCGAGGGTGGAGAACCGCGTGACGGCTGCAGGAAGGCGACGGCTTCCCATGAGCGCGACCCACGCGAGGCCGGCGAGTCCGCCGACCCACAGCGCCGCGCCCACGAGGTGGAGCAACATGCTCACGATCGCGAGGTCGTGCGCGCCTGCGCCCGCGGAGTGGCCCGACATCGCCTGCGGAACGAACCCGCCGAGGGCGAGCCCGAGCAGCAGCGCGGCCGCCCTGACGCTGAAGGTCCGGCGGGCGAGGACGGCGACGAGCAGGGCGATCACAATCTGCGCGAGCTGCGCGCGGCCCGTCTCAGAACCCGTGCCGTACTCGGTGAAGAGGTTCCACGAGAGCGCCGACGGGGGCGTCCCGAAGAGCTGCGAGGTGCTGAAGAAGAACAGCACGAGGGTCGCGCCTGCCCACGCGAACGCCGTGGTCGACGCCACGCGGACCGAGCGCGCCGCAAGGCCCTGCACCTCGCGGGCGCTGGAGGGGAGGAGAAACGCCGCGGTCGTGAGGAACCCGACCGTCGCCAGCCCGGCGAGGTCGGAGAGCACCCGCGTAACCATGAGCGCCCATCCGGTGAACACACCCGGATCGGGTATGCCGAGCGGGGCTGTTGCCGGAAGCGCGGCGCCCAGCGCCAAGGCCACGTACAGGGTGGCGAACGTGGCCAGGAACGCTCCGACGGCCCAACGTACCGGCGCGGTCATCACGCGTCCTCCTTGTCTTCGCGCCGCCGGGGCCACAGCAGCAGCGCAGCGGCAGCGATCACACCGGCAGCCCCCCACAGGAAGTGGGCCCGGTGTTCGTGCACGAACCCCGCACCGGTGTCCTCGTCGTCCTCGGCGCGGGTCTTCTCGACGGTACGCCCCTCGGTCACGGTGACGTACACCGAGCCGTCGATGGGGTGCCCGTCGGCGGACACGACGCGGTAGGAGATGCGGTACTCCCCCGCGATGTCGGCCGGGTTGGTGGTCGCACGGACGCTCTTCCCGTCCGTCCGGGCCTCCCCCGAGGCGACCTGGGTGCCGTCCGGCGCCTCGGCGACGACGTACGCCGGGGTGGTCACGCGCTCGTTGAAGGTCAGGACGATCTCGTCCGGCAGGATCGCCACGGTGGAGCCGTCCGCGGGCGTCGTGGAGACGAGGACGGCGTGGCCGACCGCCGTCGGGCTGCTGAGGACCAGCAGCCCGACGGCGGTCACGCAGGCGAGCACGACGTGGCGCAGGCCGCGTGCGGCCGTGCTCGTCAAGGTTGAGCTCATCGGGAGCGTGGCCCCCTGCGGACGAGGCTGGCCACGAGGGCCCCGACGGCGAGCGCCAGGACGGCGATGCCGCCGACGAGCCAGCCGTCGACGCCGCCGGAGTCCTCGGACTCCGCGGCGTCGTCGTCGGTCTCGGCGTCCGTGGCTCCGTGGGCGCCGTGCCCGTCCTCGGCGTCGGCGAGCGCCACCACCGGAGCAGGACGATCGGGCTCCTCGCCGCTCTCGGGCGTCGGCTGGTCCCAGGCGGCCGTCGTGCCGTCGGAGTACGTCTGGGTGGCCGGGAAGGTGAGGGTGTCGACGTCGGTCGGCAGCGGCCCGACCCGGAGGTCGAACACGTCGAACTCGCCCGGCGCGATGCCGGTCCCCTTCTCGGCGGTCCAGGTGACGGAGGTGCCCTCCACCTTGCTGACGGTCCACCCGGGCTTGGTCTTGGTGGCGACGTACTCGAAGTCGGCGCCCTCGGGGAACGCGACGGTCAGGGCGGTCGTGCTGGCGGTGTCGGACTCGGTCGGGACGCGGAACGAGAGGGTCGCCCAGCCACCCTTCGCCGCGTCAGGGGCGTCAACGCCGACGTGCGCGGACGCGGGTGCGGCAGTGGCGAGGACGAGAGCTGCGGCTCCGGCGAGCATGCCGGAGGGCAGGACGAGCTTGTTCATGTGAGGAGGTGTCTCTCTGCTCAGGGGGTCGTGTGCACAGCCGTCAAGCGCGTGCGGGCGGACCACGGCGCCACAGCGCGGCACCCAGCAGGAGATGGTGGAGGCGTACGGCCGGGGCACCGGTCACCGCCGGAGCGACGTCGACGGCGAGGCGGGCCGGCAACGTACGCACCGCGTACGCGAGCCGGCGCACTGGCCTGCTCACGAGCAGGTCGGTCAGCGACCACAGCGCCCTTTCGCCGTGTCGCAGCAGCGCCACGGTCGCGACCGTGGCGAGGGCGTGCCCGAGGAGCATCGCACCTGCGGAGACCGTGGCAGCGCCCTGCTCGGGCGGCGCGGCCAGCGCGCACCACAGGTGCACCCCGCCCTGGACACCGACGACGAGCGCCGTCAGCGTACGAACGGTCCAACGGTGTGCCGCGAGCCGGTGCGCGAGGAGCGCCGCCGCCACGACGGTGAAGGCGATCGCGGCACCACCGGGAGCCGCTCCCCCACCGGCGAGGTGGCCGAGGAGCGCCACGCAGACGGCCAGGGACGCAGCCACCCCCGCGCGGACGGCACGCCAGGGGCGGCGTGACGTGGCGGGCGTGGTGGTGCTCACGCGCGTCAGCCTAGTTCACAGGTCAGGAACTGTGCACCAGGTCGCCGGGCGCCTAGCCTGGGGTATGACCCACTCCACATCCGCCGACCTGGTCGCGCTCGACGAACGGTGGACCACGCACAACTACCACCCGCTGCCCGTGGTCATCCACGAAGCGTCCGGCGCGTGGGTCACCGACGTCGACGGCCGGTCCTACCTGGACTTCCTCGCGGGCTACTCGGCTCTCAACTTCGGGCACCGCCATCCGGCGCTTGTCGCGGCCGCCGTCGAGCAGCTGGGGCGGGTGACTTTGACGTCGCGGGCGTTCCACCACGACCTGCTCGGTGCCTTCTGCGAGGAGCTGGCCGCGCTCACCGGCACGGAGATGGTCCTGCCGATGAACTCCGGCGCCGAGGCGGTGGAGTCGGCGATCAAGGTCGCCCGCAAGTGGGCGTACGAGGTGAAAGGGGTCCCCGACCCGACGGCGACGATCGTGGTCGCGAGCGGCGGCTTCCACGGGCGGACCACAACGATCGTCTCGTTCTCGGACGATCCGGACGCGTACGGCGGGTACGGGCCGTACACGCCGGGGTTCGTCCGGGTTCCGTACGGCGACACCGACGCGCTCGCCGAGGCCGTCGACGAGCGAACTGCGGCGATCCTGCTGGAGCCGATCCAGGGTGAGGCAGGGGTGATCGTGCCGCCGGTGGGCTATCTGGCCGCCGCACGGAGGATCGCCGACGACGCAGGGTGTCTGCTGGTCGCCGACGAGATCCAGTCGGGGCTCGCACGGACCGGTACGGTGCTCGCGCTCGAACACGAGGGTGTGACGGCCGACCTCTCGACGCTCGGCAAGGCGCTCGGCGGCGGGATCGTGCCCGTGTCGGCCGTGGTGGGACGGGCGGACGTGCTGGGCGTGCTGCGGCCAGGGCAGCACGGCTCGACGTTCGGCGGGAACCCGCTCGCGTGCGCCGTCGGGCGTGCGGTCGTGGGGTTGCTGCGGACGGGTGAGTTCCAGGAGCGGTCTCGGGTGCTCGGCAAGCACCTCCACGCACGGCTCGATGCGCTCGTCGGCCACGGCGTGGACGGCGTACGGGGGCGTGGGTTATGGGCGGGGATCGACCTCTCCCCCGGCGGGCTGACCGGGCGGGAGGCAGCGGTCGCGCTCGTGCAGCACGGTGTGCTCTGCAAGGAGACGCACGGGCGCACGCTGCGCATCGCGCCGACCCTCGTCGTGACCGAGTCCGAGCTCGACCAGGGCATCGACGCGTTGACGGCGGTCGTCGGCGCCTGAGGGTCCACCCGCGACGGGCACGTGGACGCCAGGGCACCAACGCACGGACGTGCGCTCGGCTCGTCGCCAACGCGCCCCGACACGTCACACGAGGGACACGAGCGCGAAAGAGTGCAGCGCACGGTGAGCCCTTGCGGGCCGAGGGGCTCGGGGTGACCGCGCGGCAGCTCGTGGACTCCCTGGAGATGCCGCGTGCCACCACGTACCGGCTGCTCGAGCACCTCGTCCAGTGCCCCGACGTCACCGGGTTCGCCCTTGGGCGACGGGTACGAGACCTGGCGCGGGCAGCGGACGCCCGCGGCGAGGAGGTTGAGTCGTGACGCCTCAGAGCCCGTCCGCGAGTCGGCGCAGGTAGTCGATCTCGACCGTCTGCTCGCGGATGATGTGTTGGGCGATGCTCTTCGTGAAGGAGTTGTGGTCGTTGCCCAGGTAGCCCTTCGACATCGCGACCGCTCCTTCGTGGTGCGCGATCATCAGCGCGAGGAACGACATCTGAGCCTCGGCCGTCGGGAGGCCGCGCAGCGCGTCGACTCTCGCCTCGGGCACCATGCCGGGCATGCTGGCAGCGTCGTGGACGTGGTGGCCCTGAGCGAGCTCAGGCAGCGAGGCCACCCAGGCGTCGATCCACGCGGTCATCGTGGTGATCTCGTTGCGCTGGTCCTGCGCGATGAACCGCGCGGCCGCCGCGACGCGCTCGTCGATCCCGTCGTGAGCGAGCACGTTGCGGCTCAGCTCAACAGCCTGATCGTGGTGCAGCACCATCTCGGCCGCGAACGTCATGTCGGGGCGCTCGGGGATCTGCGCCTTCTCGAGCTCGGGGAAGGTCGTCACGGTTCCCCATGGCCGCTCGACCGTCCCCGCGGAGGGCGCCGAGGCCGAGCCGCCCCCGAGCTGGACGGTCTCCGGCGCCTCGCTGCTGCAGCCCGCGAGCGTCGCGACGGCGGCAAGCAGCACGCAGAGCGCGACGGCGACGCGGCGAGGGCGCACGAGGGCCTCCTGGAGGGGTGGGCGCGACACACCGTACCGTTCCGAGACCGGCGCAGACCCCGGATCGGCGGCTCAACGTAGCCGTCGGGCCAGCCGCTCAGCGTCGTACGGGGCCCGGCCGTCGGCGTCGTTGTCGAAGTACACCCACGTCTCGACGTCCCACCCGCGGATCCGCTCAGCCCAGCGGCGGAGGCGATGGTCGGAGTAGCCGCCGTGGTAGAGCTGCGTGTGGCCGTGCAGGCGGACGTACGCAAAGTCCGCCGTCGCCCGCTCGAACAGCGGCCACGCGCCCGCGCCATCAGAGACGACGAGGGCGATTCTGTGGCTGCGAAGGATTTCCGTGACCTCGTCGATCGCCTGGGCGCTGCGGACCTCGACGGCGTGCGTCAGCGGCAGGCGTGCCCCGTACGAACGAGGCAGCATCGCGCAGAACGCGTCAAGGCGCTCGGGCGTCGGTGCCCCCTCCGCCGGGAGCTGCCAGAGGAACGGGCCGAGCTTCTCGCGTAGCGCAAGGACCCCCGAGGCCATGAAGGTCGCCAGCGGCTGCTCGGGCTCGCGGAGCCTGCGCTGGTGCGTGAGAAACCGGCTGCCCTTGACCGCGAAGCGGAAACCGTCCGGCGTCGTGTCGTACCACCGCTCGTACGTCGTCGGCCGCTGCAGCCGGTAGAAGCTCGCGTTGACCTCGACCGTGGCCAGGCGCGACGCCACATAGCCGAGCTCGTCGCGCCGCGGCAGGTCGTCCGGATAGTAGTCGCCGTGCCACCGGGCATAGCTCCATCCCGAGATGCCGACGTGGACCGGCGGGCTCGCCATACCCGCCACCGTAGGCACCTACCGGCAAGTAACATGGCCACCATGACAGAGCCACGCGTCCTGCTCGCCGTCGACGACGCCATCGCGCACGTCACGCTCAACCGCCCCGAGAAGCTCAACGGCGTCGACATCACGATGTTGCGCGAGCTCGTCGCGACCGCCCGCCGTGTCCGCGAGGACCGCACCGTCCGCGCCGTCGTGCTGCGCGGCGAGGGCGACGCGTTCTGCGCCGGCCTCGACTTCGCCTCGGTGATGAGCAGCCCGGCGACCATCGTGCGCTCGTTCGTCCCTAACCCGCTGCGCGGTCAGAACCTCTTCCAGCGTGGCCTATGGGTGTGGCGCGAGCTGCCGGTGCCGGTCGTCGCTGTGGTCCACGGCCACTGCTACGGCGCGGGCCTCCAGCTCGCCACCGCGGCCGACTTCCGGTTCACCACGCCTGACGCGCGCTGGTCGGTGCTCGAGGCGAAGTGGGGCCTCGTACCAGACATGAGCGGCACCGTCAGCTTCCGCGAGCTCGTCGGCGGCGACGTCGCGCGCCGCCTGACGATGACCGGTGAGGTCGTCGACGGGACGACCGCCCACGCGCTGGGGCTCGCCAGCGGCGTCGCGGACGACCCCGAGGTGCCCGCGCGCGAGCTGGTCGAGGCGCTCATCGCCCGCTCCCCCGACTCCGTCGCCGCCTCCAAGGCGCTGCTCAACCGCACGCGCCACGCCTCGCCGCGGCGCGCCTTCGCGGTCGAGCGACGCCTGCAGCTCGCGATGCTCTTCGCGAGGAACACCGCGATCGCCCGCGCGGCGAACGCCAAGAAGGAGCAGCCCGAGTTCCAGCCGCGCAGCTTCGGCAGCTGACTCCCGGCGGCCTCACGCCTCCTTCGCGAAACGGAGCAGCTGCGGGAGGTCGAACGTGCCGTCGTCGCGAGCCATCGGCGCCTGCGGCTTCCAGTTGGGCTCGACGCTGAGGTACGAGAGAGGGTCCTCGTTGAGCATCCCGAGCAGAACCTCGGCGACGATCCGCCCGCCGACGGGCCCGAGCGTCTTGCCCGCGGCCAGCACCTCGGCCTCCTTGAGGATGTAGAACCATAGCGGCGGGTGCATCCTCAGGTCCTCGCTGAGGTCACCGATGCCCAACGTGTCGGCATCGAGCGGGTCGATGCCCATCGCCCGGGCCACCGTGTTGCCTGCCGGCAGCCCGAGCGCGACACCCCGCTGGAGGTTGCGCTCGGCGAGCGCGTGCGGCGGGTGCGCCGCCACCGACAGCGGAAGATCGGCCAACGGCCTGGCCAGCTTCGTGTCGATGGGCAGCGACGGCTGGGGCGGGGTGTCGGCGCCCGGCATGTCGACCAGGAACTTCCACTCGACCGCCCACTGGGGAGGCAGTCGCCGGAAGCCGTTGAGGTTCGACAGCTCGTCCGGCGGCAGCTCCGGCCCGAAGATCGGGATCGGCCCCTGGTCGCCTCGCGCGTTCTTCACGAAATCGTTGATGTCGTAGCGGCCCCGGATCATCGAGTGCCCGAACCGGTACGCCGCGACCGCGAACTCCACAGGAATGTACGCGGTGTTGGCCGGCCGGTAGAACTGGAACGACGGGCGTATAAGCGCGATCGTCGAACCGTTCGGGTCGGCGACGTAGGTCTCGGTGCGCAGGATGTCGTCGATGACCGCCTGGCCGACGATGCGGCGCAGGAAGTCGTGCACGACGACCCACTGGTAGTGCCAACGGACGAGCCGCTGGGTCTCCTTGAACGCGTCGTCCCCGGTCAGGGGCGTGGTCGACCCCACGACGTCGGCGACCCGGTTGTGGAACTGCAGCATGGTCAGGTGGAGCTGGGACACGAGGAGGTTCTCGTCGTTGCGCGGGTCTCCGGTCAGGGCGCGACCGAAGAAGACCTCCTCGCCGGCGCGCTGACGCGGCTCGTTCCGCGGCAGATCCGGGCCGGCGCCGCTGGTCTCGCCTGGGACGACGCCGACGTCCTCGCCGAGGCGCATCTTGGTGACGGGTCCGGAGTCGTCGTACAGGTACGGCTGGTCGGCGGGCCCCCGGCCGTACAACGAGTCGAGGTCGAACCTCGGGGTACGGAAGTTGTGGAGAGCGTCCGGGTCGTTCTGGCGCCGAAGGCTCGACACCGGGTCGAACGTGACGTCGTGGTCGACGAACTGCCCGAAGTAGGTGTAGCCGGACGGGATGTCGGGGTTCTCGGGCGGCGGCCCGGCCGGTTCGACCATCCGCAGAGCCAGTGCCGTCATGTCGTCGGCGGTGTGCGCGAAGACCGGCAGGTGGCGGAACATGCGGCCGAACCGACCAGTCTTGAACGACGACGACGGGATCACGTCGACGCCGCGCTGAGGCGTCCCGTGATGGATCGGCTTCGTCGGCGTCGTGGGCTCGGGTGCGGGCGGCGGAGGTGGCTCCTCAGCGGTGGAGGTCTCCTGCCCGATGGTGGTTGCCATGGTGTTCTCCTCGCGTGGTGAGTTCCCGAGAACGCCGGCACATCGTGCGTCGGCGTGGCGACTCCCGGGGCGAGCGCACCATCAACCAGCGTCCCCCCACGCGAGGGTCAGGGACAGTGAGGTTGCAAACGGACGTAATCAGACAGGAGGGTCCAGACGGGTCGTCAGCGTCGAGTACGACCTTCACCCACGAGGTCGACGGCCAGCAGGCTTCGGATCTCCTCGTACGACAGGCCGCTCGCGATGAGGTAGTGGAGCTTGGCGAACGCAGCCTCCGTCGTCATGCAGCCACAGCTCACCACCCCCTGCTCCAAGAGCCCGCGGCCCGCGGCGTAGCGGCGCAGGTCGACCGCAGCCGCCGGTGTCTGGCTGACCGCGACGACGGGGATCTTTGCCTCGCGCAGCGCCGCGAGGCGCTCGAACGCGACCTTGTCGGCCGGCGCCGTCCCCCCGCCGAAGACACGCAGCACGACACCGGACGGCTGGCGTGACCACATGAGCTGGTCGTGCCACTGCTCGAGACTGACGGTCGCGAGGGCGACGAACCGGTCCTCGTCGTAGCCGTGGAACCCACCCAGCGGGAGATAGAGCGACAGCCGACGGCTCGTCCCGAGCACGCCCGCGAACCCGTCGAGGTCGGTGGTGGACTGCTTCCAGAGGGTCGCCGCCGCACGCACCTGTCCGGCGAAGGCCAACGACACGCCACCACGACCTGCCTGGACGGTGTCGAGCGCGAGGCGGAGGTTGTCGGCCACGTCGCTGCCGGGCTCGGACGGACCCCGCTGGGCGCCGGTGAGCACGACCGGGCGCGGCGCGTCAGCGAGCGCGAGGGCGAGGGCAGCCCCGCTGAACGCCATGCTGTCGGTGCCGTGGACGACGACCACGCCGGCCACCGACGGCAGCGCGGCGCGGATCTGGCGGTGCCAACGCGTCCAGTCGGCGGGCCCCATCTCAGCGCTGTCACGCAACGGATGGTCGAGCACGACGTCAGCGCGTACCTGGCGCGCGACCGACCAGGCATCCACGATCGCCCGCAGGCCGTCGACTCCCTCGGCCGTCACCGCCAAGCCGTCGGCGCCGCCGCCCATGGTTGCCGTGCCACCCGTGACGAGGACGAGCACCCCGCGCGGACCCGCCAGACCCATCGTCGACGTGCTCACGAGCCTGCCTCGATCTGGCCGCGGCGCACCACATCAGTGCGGATGATGCCGGTGCGGACGTCGAGCACCGGCCGGTAGCGGTCGTAGAGGGTGACGATCAGTGTCAGGAGGAACACGAAGAAGAAGCCTGCTGTCAGGAAGAAGCGTTCACGAGTGGGGACGAAGGTGCTCGCCGCGACGACGAGACCGATGTTGACCGCGGAGAGGACGAAGAACGCCGCCGCGACCGACTGAAGACCGCCGCCGCGGCGCGCGGTCCACAGGCCGATGAAGGAGTTCACCACGATCAGCACTCCACAGCTGACCGCGATCTCCACCGGCGTCGCGGTCACGCTCGGGACGATGTTCGCGATGATCATACTGACGAGCGCGACGATGACGATCTTCTCCAGCAACCAGCTGTCGAGGACCCTGCCACGGGCGACCCGCAGGGCCGCGCGCTCGCGTTCGTCGTCGATCGCGTGCGGGAGCGGACCGGCGGCGAACTGCCAGGCGTGGTCGGGCGGAGCGAGGCGCGGGCGTACGACGAACCAGAACACCGCGGCCAGTGCGAGGACCGCCAGCACCAGCGCCGGAGTGAACCACGGGACGTCGCGCATCGTGTCGGTGAGATCGAGCTTGAGGACGTGGATCCACGCCTCCTGCGGAATCTTGATGACGATCCAGATCACCGCCGCCGCCGCGATCCACCACCGCAGCGAGAAGCGCTTCGGATCCCATCGCGTACGGACGATCTCGTAGAAGATGAAGAAGTACTCGAAGGTGTTGGGGAAGATCAGCAGCAGCCAGCGGTGCGTCCCGCCCGTCAGCTCGAAGATCGTGGTGCCGACCAGGCGGTAGAAGAACAGGAACCGCGCGACCTCGAACGCCGGCCGGCTCGTCCAGTTGCGCATCGTCGCGACGTACGCGAGCGCGAGGTAGTAGATGTCCAGCGCCTTGTCGTAGCTCTGGTAGTGCGAGAGGTCGAGCGACGTGAAGGTCTGGAAGATCGTCTGGTCGACACCGTCGAGCAGCATGCACGCGACGATCGCCGGGAGCGGGTACTTGAAGACGAGGAGCGGGACGAGCAGCCTCGCCACCACCACCGCCCAGAACACGACCTGATCGAGCGAGTCACCGCCCATGCGCACTCCCCTTGTCGTCGGGAGGCGCTATCACGCGCCGCCATCGTTCCGCGGTCGTGATCCTAGTCGTGGACGCCGGTCCGTGGCAGGTTCGCACACATCCGATTCAGCGTCGTCTCTGCGCGGACGCGGTCGAGGAACGCCAGCTGGGCGGTCTTGTCCGGCAGCGTGATCTGCCGTCCGCGCTCGAAGCCGAGCATCTCCAGGACGGCGAGCGAGCGCGCGTTGCGCACGTCCGGCTCGACCACGATCCTGCGGGCACTCGGCGGTCCGAGCACGAACCCCACGAATGTTCGCAGCAGGATCGCCCACTGCTCCTCGCGCGTCGCGACGTGCTCGCCGAGGAAGAAGTGCATCCCGACGTCGCCTGGCTCCGGCTCGTAACACTCCCCCACCGGGTCGTGCTCGGGCAGATAGGTCTGGAGCAGCATGAACGGCACGTCGTCGCGGCATACCAGGAACGCGTGGTGCGTCGTGAGTCCGTCGACGTACGCGTAGAGGTCGCAGAGCTCCTGCGCGGTCAGCCCCTGCAGTCCCCAGAAGCGCGCGCGTGGCGCGGTCATCCACGGGTGGATCGTCGTGAGGTCGCCCTCGGGATCGAGGACGCGGACCGTGACGGTCCCGAACCCGTCGACGACGTCGGTACGCAGGACCTCTCCCCGTGTGCCGGTGATCAGGCGGTCGTCCGCGGTCGTGCTCACAGCAGGTCCTCCTCGACGAGTGCGTCCCAGGCGGTGACGACCGGGCTCGACCCAGCCGCCAGCCAGGTCGCGAGCTGATCGGTGGCGTGGGGGCTGTCCGCATCGCCGGCCGCGCCGAACGGGACTCCCCACCGGCTCGCATCGCGGTCCGAGAGGTCCCAGATCCAGCGCGCCACCGAACCACGCCAGCAGACGTCGCTCACGCCAGGGGTGCTCGCCGTGGCGCGGACGGTGTCGCCGTCGCCCGACAGGCCCGTCCGTTCGAGGGCGGCGAAGGTCGCGCCCGGCACTCCGTCGAGCACCCGCACCGGGTCCAGCAGATGGGTGTCGCCCCAGGTGCTAGGCGCACGGACCGACGCGACCTCCTCCAGCGCACCGCGGACGAGCGAGGCGGTGTCGATCCCGAGCGTCGCCGCTGCGCCACGACCGTCCAGCAGGGCGTGCAGCCCCTCACCGACGCGGGCACGGACGTCCATCCACGGCGCATAAACCGCGCCCATGCCGTGGGGCTCGTGCAACGGTGCGAGGACGGGGAGGGCAGCGATCCGACGGACGAGCGCTGCGCGCCACGCGGCGTACGCGCCCGCCTCGGCGCTGTCGGCGAGCATCTGGCGGTCCCATCGCTGCAAGCGGCTGACGAGGTCCTGTGCGGCAGGACTGAGGGCCTCGTCGGCGGCGTCGGGCAGATGACGAAGCAGCGCGTCGGCGCCGAGCGAGACGGTGTCACCGTGGATCTCGGCCATGTCGTCGACCCCGACCTGCTCGCCCGCGAGATCGGCGAGGCGGGCACGGATCCGCGCTGCACGGTACGGCGGGGCGTAGGCGTAGCCGAGTGCGAGGGCAGGGTCGTCGGGTCGCTCGTTCGCGTCGACGGCGCGGTCGCCCACCGAACGGGCGGGTGGCACCGGCTGCCAGGAGACGTCGTCCGCGCCCTCGCCCCACCCCTCGCGCGGGAGCCGGCGCGCCGCACCGCCCGTGTCGGGGACCCGCCCGACGGTCCGGCTCAGCACCGTCCCCTCACGATCGGCGACCAGCAGCCGGTTGACGGGATCGATCCAGCGCTCGTACGCCGTCGCCACGTCCTCGGCGCTGCGCGCACGCAGCAGCGGACGCATCGCGGCGATCCCGAGGTCGGCGCTCGCTCGCGCCGGGAACCGCGCAGACAGCGCCGGCATCTCGTCACCGCTCGCGGGCAGCGCCTCGAGCTCCGCGACGACGACCCCGCGCACCGTCTCGACCCACGGCACCTCCACCGCGGTGTCGGTGTCCCGGACGAGGACCTGCTCCCACCCGGACTCGGCCGGCTCCCAGCCGCCTGGCCCGTAGGCCTCGACGCCCCCGTCGGGAGTGCCGCGGAGTCGCTCGCGGAAGACGTCGATGTGGTGCGCCATAGCGTTCGTGATGCCCCATGCGACCGAGCCCGCGTGCCCGAAGTGCGCCACGCCGGGCACACCGGGGAACGCCAGCCCGACGACGTCGACGCCCGGACATGCCAGCCGCACCTGTTGATAGACGCCCGGGATCTCCAGGACGCGGTGCGGGTCGCCCGCGAGGATCGGCAGCCCCGTACGGGTCAGTGCGCCGTGCACCGCCCACGCGTTGCTCCCCGAGCCGCCCGCATCGGCCTGGAAGAGGTCGACGACCTCCTCACCGTGGGTGCGCGCGAGCGTGCGGTGCACGTGCTCGCGCCACAGCAGGGCCGGCAGATCAGAGAAGAGGACGTGGGCGACGTGCAGGATGCCGAGCGGCGCCCAGTCAGGCCACCGCGCCTCGGGGAGGACAGCGTTGACTCCCGCGACGTACGCCGCGACCCACTCCTGATCCTGCGCGTCGAGCCGCTCGTACGCGGTGCGGGCCGTGTCGGCGAGCCGGGCCTGGCGCGCGAAGCGGTCCCACGGCACCCCGCCGTCCCCGACGTGCTCGGCGAGACGACCCCCCGTACGCCAGTGCTCGACCTGGATCTGGCCGCCACGGTCGTGAGCCGTCACCCGCCCCTGGGCTTCAGCCAGCGCGAGCATCGACTCCGCGCGCAGGTGTGGCACGCCGTACGAGTCGCGGAACAGTCGCGCGGTCATGCCGGCACGGCGACCGCGCTGCGGGCGATCGGGTTCGCGAGGGTGCCTGCATAGATCAGCGAGTCCGACTGGCTCGCGAGGTCGACCATCTGCAGCGTGTTGCGCAGCTGGAGCCGGTTGAGGCACGAGTGGGCGAACCGGTCGGCACGCAGGTCCACCCGCGGCGCGAGCCCCGGGTGCTCCGCGGCGTGCCGGTCCACGCACTCGGCGACCAGCGCCCAGAAGCGACTCTCGGGCAGGACGCCGTCGACGTGCAGGATGCCGGCGAGGTGGCGCAGGACGCCGTCGAACACGTCGGTGAAGATCGCGAGCGCCTGCTCGTCGGCGTCGACCGGCTGCCGGATCCGGGAGACCTCCTCGGGCAGGTCGCGATCGCGGAGCACCACGACCTCCTCCCCCACGTCCTTCATGAGCGCGCGGCGCGGCACGTGGTCGGCGATCACGAGGATGACGTTCTCGCCGTGCGGCATGAAGGCGAGGTCGTGCGCGAGAAGGCAGTGGACG
This sequence comes from Mumia sp. ZJ1417, assembly GCF_014127285.1. Classification (GTDB taxonomy): domain Bacteria; phylum Actinomycetota; class Actinomycetes; order Propionibacteriales; family Nocardioidaceae; genus Mumia. Next base: position 2,008,986 of record NZ_CP059901.1, on the reverse strand, counting down.
ACCGGCCGCAGGTAGGCGTGGAGGTACTGCGCGACCCACACGTCAGCACTGAGGCCCGACGCGCGGATCATCGCGGTCGCGTAGGCGTGGCCGTCGCGATCGCGGTGGAGCAACGACGCCATCGTCGCGAGGCGCTCGTCCGCACCGAGCCGCGGCACTGGGCTCTCCCGCCACAGCGCGGCAACCATCTTGCGGTGGGCCGAGGGTGTCGACGTGCGGTGGTACACGTCGCCGGTATACCCGATCGACGCGCGCTCGCGCAGCACCTCGAACTGGCATGCGGCGAGTGTCGGGTCGGCACCGACCAGTGCGGCGACCCAGTCGTTGATCGCCGGGGTATGCCGCATGTACGCCGGGGAGAGCCCGCGCAGGAACCCCATGTTCTGGATGGCGAGCGCCGTCTTCACGTAGTGACGGTCCGATCGCGACATGTTGAACATCGTCCGGATCGACTGCTGCGCCTGGTAGGCGTCGGCCCCCGGACCGAGCGGCACCAGGTCACGCCGCGCCACGTCCGGCGCGAAGGTGATCGCCAGCCGCGTGTCCCACTGCCAGGGGTGGACGGGCAGGAGCCGGTACGCCGCAGGGTCGAGCCCCTGGTCCGTGAGACGCGAGGCGAAGCGCGCGCGCTCCTCGGCGTCGAGCTCCCCCTCGTACAGCGACGTCTCGTCCAGCCCGTCGCCGAGCGCCAGGTGGGAGACCTCACGCCGTACAGCGACCCACTGCAGCGAGAACGGGCGGCCTACCTCCGGGGCGAACCGCTCGTACGCGTCGAGCCCGAATCCGATGCGGCCGTTGTTGGCGACGAAGCCGGGGTGGCCCTCGGTCATCGCGGACTCGACCGTCTGGAGATCGGCGGTGAGCAGCTCGAGCGCGGACGGCCCTCCCTGGTGGATCTTGTACGCCGCGGCGGCGAGCGTTGCCGCGATCTCCTCGAGGTAGGTCGCGAGGAGGGCGTCGGGGATCTCCAGGAGCGGCTGCAGCTCGACCACGAGCTCGGACGCGTCGAGCATCCGCGGCACGCCGTCGACCGTACGGGTCAGCGAGGCCTCGTCGATGGCCCAGTGCTCAAGGCGCAGCTGCTGCGCGCGGAAGCGGTAGACGACGGTGCGGTCGGCGAGCGCGACCTCGTACGTCCCGGAAACGTCGTCGGCAGCGGTCGCCTCGTCGACGCGGACCGGAGCCAGCAGACGCTCGTGGGCGAACTCCGCGAGAGCCTTGGCGACGAGGTGTCGCTGGGCCGCGGCCATCGTGCGCGGGTTCAGATGGGGTGCGGGGTGGGTCATCGTGCTCCTCCTGCGAGCGTGCTGCGGGCGAAGTCGTCGCGGGTGCAGACCGACAGCCGTGCGATCTTGTCGCCGAGCCGGACCTCGCGCAGCCCGCGGAATCCGGCCTGGGCGTTCTTGCGGGCGATCGCCTCGTTGCGGACGTCCGGCTCGACCACCACGCGCCGAGCGCCGAGCGTCTCGAAGCACAGGCGCATCACGCTGGCCATCACCGCCCCGGTCAGGCCACGACGAGGGTGCTCGCCCGGTGCGGACACGAGCACGTGCATGCCGAGGTCGCCCGGCTGCGCGTCGTGGACGTCGGTGAGCAGCACCTTCGCGGGGTCGTACGTCTCGGCGAAGAACGTCGGCGTCCCCTCGACGGACCCCAGCCACGCGTCCTGGTGCGGGTCGGCGTCGAGGCCGTCGAGGTAGCGGCGCACCTGCGCCTCGTCGAGGTCGGACATCTGCCAGAACGCGGCGTGCGGGTCGGCGAGCCAGCGTCCGACGAGCGCCGCGTCGCGCGAAGGGACGACACGGTCGATCGCGATCTCGCCCACCGCCGTCGCGACGACGAGGGAGGGTGTGCGCGCGGTCATCGCAGCCTCGCCTCCTCGCGGGCCTGCGACCGTACGGGGCTCGCGTCGGCGGGCAGCCCGAACTCCTGGAAGGCGATGCGCTGCTCGACCGGATAGACGTCGCGACCGGTGATGGCGGCGAGGATCGTGGAGCTGCGCCATGCCCCGAACCCGAGGTCCGGAGCCGTGATGCCGTGCGTGTGCTCCTCGCCGTTCTGCACGAAGACCCTGCGTCGCTCGCCGTCGACGGCGTAGTCGCGGCTCACCGCGAACCTGCCGAGCTCGTCGAACGCGAGCAGGTCGCGGATCGGCTCGAGGCACCCGGGCACGCTCGCCGCGTACCCGGTCGCGAGCACGAGCGCGTCCGTACGCCGCTCGTACTCCTCGCCGAGCTGGTCGTGCCGCAGGCGCAGGACGTACTCGTCGCCGGTCCACGTCGCGTCGACGAGCGCGGTGTCGGTGAGCAGGCTCGTCGGGACGGGCCCGTCGACGCTCTTGCGGTAGAGCGTGTCGTAGATGTCGTCGACGAGGTCGCCGCTGATGCCCTTGTAGAGGCCGCGCTGCTCGCGGCCGAGAAGCTCGCGCAGCTCCAGCGGCAGCCCGTGGAAGTGGTCGGTGTACTCCGGCGACGTCATCTCGAGCGTGAGCTTGGTGTACTCCATCGGGAAGAAGCGCGGCGAGCGCGTGATCCAGTCGAGCCGGTACGTCTCGGCGCGGGTGTCCTCGAGCAGGTCGCGGTAGATCTCAGCCGCGGACTGCCCGCTCCCGACGATCGTGATGCTCCCCGCGTCGCGCAGCGTCTCGCGGTGCCGCAGGTAGTCGGCGCTGTGCAGCCACGGGCCGGCGAGGTCGCGCGCTGCTGGCGGCACCGTCGGACGGGTGCCGGTGCCGAGGACGAGGTGCCGAGCCCGGTACGTCTCGGTCTCACCGTCCGCGCACCGCGCGCGTACGACGTACGTGTCGTCGTGCGGGTCGTGCTCGACGGCCTCGACACGCCGCCCCCAGCGCAGCGAGTCGAGCTGGCCAGCGGCCCAGCGGCAGTATGCGTCGTACTCTGCGCGCAGCGGATAGAAGCTCTCACGGATGTAGAACGGGTAGAGCCGACCGGTCGCCTTGAGGAAGCTCAGGAACGAGTACGGCGAGGTCGGGTCGGCCATCGTCACGAGGTCGGCCAGGAACGGAACCTGGATCGTCGAGCCCTCGATCATCATCCCGGGGTGCCAGCGGAACTCCGGTGACTCGTCGAGGAACAACGCCTCGACGTCGTCAAGCGGGTCGGAGAGGCACGCGAGCCCGAGGTTGAACGGGCCGATCCCGATGCCCACGAGGTCGTACGTCATCGCGCCCCCGCCCCCTGCGGATCGAGCGGTCGCCACGCCTCTCGTGCGCGCTCTCCCTCTTCTTTCACGACGTCCAGCACACCCCGTACGTCCTCCACGGTCGCGTCCGGGTTCAGCAGGGTGAGCTTGAGGCACGGCCGCCCGTCCACGACGGTCTTGGCGACCAGCGCGCGCCCGGAGGCGAGCATCGCTGAGCGGATCATCGGGACGAGCCTGTCGGCCTCGACGTCGGGCGTCCCCCACGGCTGGTAGCGGAACAGCACCGTGCTCAGGTCGGTCCGGGCGAGGAGCCGGAGGTCGGGGTCCGCCTCGACGACCCGATGGACGTCGGCGGCCAGGTCGAGCACGCGGTCGAACATCGCGCCCACACCGTCCGCCCCGAGCGCACGCAGCGTCGCCCAGAGCTTGAGCGCGTCGAAGCGCCGTGTCGTCTGCAGGGACGTGTCGACCTGGTTCGGCTCCTCGGCGCCCTCGGGGTTGAGGTAGTCGGCGTGCCATCCGGACCTGGTGAGGTCGGCCCGCTCGCGGACGACGATCGCGCTGGACGAGACCGGCTGGAAGAAGGTCTTGTGGAAGTCGACCGTCACCGAGCGGGCGCGCTCGATCCCGGACAGCAGGTCACGGCGCGTGGGCGAGACGAGCAGGCCTCCTCCGTACGCGGCGTCGACGTGCAGCCACGCGCCGTAGGACTCGCAGACGCCGGCGATCGCGTCGAGCGGATCGATGCACCCGCGGTCGGTCGTCCCCGCCGTGGCGACGACGGCCATCGGGATCTGGCCGGTGCGCTCGATGACGTCGAGCGTCATCCGCAGCGCGGCGGGATCCATCCGGCCGTCGGCGTCGGTGGGGACCGCGACGACGGCGTCCTCGCCGAGACCGAGCAGCAGCGCCGACTTCTGGACACTGAAGTGGCTGGTGTCGGTGGCGACGACGAGCATCCGCTGCTGGAGCGCGGCGCGGTCGGCCCCGGTGAGGAGGCCGGTGCCGTGCACGGCCAGCGCTCCCTCACGAGCGAGGAAGAGCGCGTGCAGGTTCGACTGGGTCCCCCCGGAGGTGAACACGCCGCTGCCGTGCGCATAGCCGATGCGGCGCGCAGTCCACGCGATGAGGTGGCGCTCCATGAAGGTCCCGACGGTCGACTGGTCGTACGTGTCGACCGACGTGTTCACAGCGGCGAGGACCGCCTCCGCCGCGACGGCGGGGACGGCGACCGGGCAGTTCAGGTGTGCGGCGTACGCCGGATGGTGGAACCAGACCGCATTGTCGACGAACATCTCGTCGATCTCGCGCAGTGCGGCGGTGTCGCCGACCGGTGGGGCGTCCAGGTCGACGGCGGCGACGAGGCCCTCGAGCGTCTCGCGGGGTTCCCCGGAGAAGGGGGCGGATCGTTCGGCGACACGCGCGGCCAGTCGGTCGACGACGGCGTGAAGGGTGTCGGCGTAGCGTGCGGAGGTGGCGTTCGTCAGCAGGGACGACGAGGTCATGCGGGCTCCTCTGGCTCTCGGTACGGATGTCGTTCCAGGCGGCGCGGGAGACGCGCTTAATTAGGTTTGGCTTGCCTAAGTTAGCGCACCTCGGCATTGCCCGCTCGCGCACTGCTTCACATCGCATACGGTGGCGAGGTGAGTTCCCAAGACAGTTCGCGAGAGACACCCGACGGGGTGCACGACAACACCCGCACCGTCGAGGCCGGCGTCGTCACCGACTTCCGCGACCGGATGACGTACGGGGGCTATCTCGACCTCGACACGCTGCTCTCCGCGCAGCGTCCGGTGAGCAGCCCCGAGCACCATGACGAGCTGCTGTTCATCGTTCAGCACCAGACGACCGAGCTGTGGCTCAAGCTGGTGCTGCACGAGCTGGAGAGCGCCTGCCGGCTGCTGCGCGCGGACGAGCTCGGGCCCGCGCTCAAACGGATCGCGCGCGTCAAGCACGTGCAGGCGACCCTGGCCGAGCAGTGGTCGGTGCTGGCGACGCTGACGCCGTCGGAGTACGCGCAGTTCCGCGGCGTGCTCGGCAACGCCAGCGGCTTCCAGTCCTACCAGTACCGCGCCGTCGAGTTCGTTCTCGGCAACAAGAACGCCGCGATGCTCAAGGTCTTCGACGCCGAGCCCAGGCAGCAGGCGATGCTGCGCCGCGTGTTGGAGGAGCCGTCGCTGTACGACGAGCTGCTGCGCTACCTCGCACGAGCGGGCTACCCCATCCCCGAGGCGGTGCTGACGCGCGACGTGACGAAGGCGTGGACGTTCACCCCTGAGCTGGTGCCGGTGTTCACCGCGATCTATGCCGACACCGAGGCGAACTGGTCGGCGTACGAGACGTGCGAAGAGCTCGTCGACCTCGAGGAGAACTTCCAGCTCTGGCGCTTCCGCCACCTGCGCACGGTCGCGCGGATCATCGGGCACAAGCGCGGCACGGGCGGGTCGAGCGGCATCCCGTTCCTGCAGCGTGCGCTCGACCTCACGTTCTTCCCCGAGCTCTTCGCCGTACGGACCGAGATCGGCAGCTGAGGTGAGCGTGCCGCGGGTCGTCGACCACCACGTCCACCTCCAGCTCGTCGACGTCGCGGCACTGACACGCAGCGACCTGGGCGGAGTGGTCGACCTGGGTGCGAACCCGTCGGTGGTGGCCGGGCTCGCGACGTCGTTGGCCGCGGCAGGCGGGCTGCGGGCCACGTACGCGGGGGCGTTCCTCACCGCGCCGGGCGGCTACCCGAGCGACCGGCCGTGGTGCCCCGAGGGCGGCGTCTACGAGGTCCGCTCCCCCGGTGATGCCGGCGTCGCCGTGGCCGAGCAGGTGTCGTACGGGGCGACCGTCGTCAAGGTGACGCTGCACGCCGACGCCGGGCCCGTGCTCGATGAGGGGACGCTGTCCGCGGTCGTCGCGGCGGCACACGCGTACGAGCTGCCGGTCGTCGCTCATGTGGAGGGCGTCGGGATGACGGCGCGTGCACTCGCCACCGGTGTCGACGCCCTCGCACATACGCCGTGGACCGAGCGGGTCGACGACGCGCTCGTGGACGCTGCCGTACGGGGTGGTCAGTGCTGGATCTCGACGCTCGCGATCCACGCGGGCGACCAGACTGCGGAGGCTGTCGCGCTCGACAACCTGCGGCGCTTCCAGGCCGCGGGCGGCCGGGTCCTCTATGGCACCGATCTCGGCAACGGCGACCTGCCGCTCGGCGTCAACGACGCGGAGGTCGCGGCGCTGCGCCGTGCCGGCCTCGACGACGCCGCCCTCGAGACCGCGCTCACCGACCCCTGGCCCCACCCGTTGGTCGAGTAGTGACGTACTGCGCCTTGGCCAGCACACGAGGGCCAAAGAGGTGCCCCCCCCCCCGACCTGCCGTCCTGGTGAGCCACCGACACCACAGGTGAGCCACGCCGACTGGGTTCGCTCACCTCCTGCAACCGTGGCTCACCGCCCGCCGCGCGCCGCCGCCGAGCGCGGTCGGATGCCAGACTGCGAAGCAACCACCCGAGGAGTGTCGATGAGTATCAATGTCCCCGCCCTGGCCACCCCGTCCGCTGGTGCCGCGTTCGCGCGCACGACGGTCGAGCGGCGTGAGCTCGGTGAGCACGACGTGCTCCTCGACATCGCGTATGCGGGCATCTGCCACTCCGACATCCACCAGGCGCGCGAGGAGTGGGGCGCGTCGATCTTCCCGATGGTGCCCGGCCACGAGATCGCGGGGGTCGTGCGCGCGGTCGGCGATGGCGTCACCAAGCACACCGTCGGAGACCGTGTCGGCGTCGGCTGCTTCATCGACTCCTGCCGCGAGTGCACGAACTGCGTCGCGGGCGAGGAGCAGTTCTGTGAGCGCGGCAACGTGGCGACGTACAACGGCCGGTACGCCGACGGCTCCCCCACGTACGGCGGCTACTCGACGCAGATCGTGGTCGACGAGAACTACGTGCTCGGCATCCCCGAGGGCATCTCGCTCGACGTCGCCGCTCCCCTGCTGTGCGCCGGCATCACGACGTACTCGCCGCTCAAGCACTGGGGTGCCGGCCCGGGCGTCAAGGTCGCCGTCGTCGGCATGGGCGGGCTAGGACACCTCGCCGTCAAGATCGCGCACGCGCTCGGCGCCGAGGTCACCGTGCTCAGCCACACGCTGTCGAAGAAGGAGGACGGCCTGCGGTTCGGTGCCGACCACTACGAGACCGGCGATCGCGACACGCTGCGCCGCCTGCGCGGGTCGTTCGACCTCATCATCAACACGGTCTCGGCCGACCTCCCGGTCGACGCCTACCTCCGTACGCTCGCGCTCGACGGCACGATGGTGTTCGTCGGCGCGCCGGAGAACAAGCAGCAGTTCGCCGCCTTCTCCCTCATCGGAGGCCGTCGCAGCCTGACCGGCTCCAACATCGGCGGCATCCGCGAGACGCAGGAGATGCTCGACTTCTGCGCCAAGCACGGGATCGGCGCCGAGATCGAGACCATCACCGCCGACGACGTCGACAAGGCGTACGACCGGGTCGTGGCCTCCGACGTGCGCTATCGGTTCGTCATCGACACGGCCACGATCCCGGCCTGACGCGCGCCGAGGGCGGATCATGCAGGGATGACCGTCCTCGCCGTCGTCTTCGCCGCCCTGGCCGCGGCGCTCCACATCTGGATCTTCGTGATGGAGTCCGTGCGGTGGGAGCACCCGAGCACCCGCCGTACGTTCCAGATGAGCGCCGACGAGGCCGCCGCGACACGGGAGATGGCGTACAACCAGGGGTTCTACAACCTCTTCCTCGCGGTGACCACCCTCGCGGGGCTGGCGCTCCTCGGCACCGACCAGACGTCGGCCGGGCGTGCGCTCGTCTTTGCTGGGTGCGGCTCGATGGTCGCGGCAGCCGTGGTGCTGGTCGCGCGCTCGCCGCAGCGGCTGCGCGCTGGCGTCGCACAGGGAACGATCCCGCTCCTCGCCGTCGTCTCTCTTGCCGTTGCCACCGTCGGCTGACGTCGACGCTCACGTCAGCGGTGTCATGGTGTGGCGGTTCCGGTGGTGCTCGAGGGGGCCCACCGGGGCGCGCTTGGGCGTCCGAGCCGGCTGCACAGCCAGACCACGCACATAGTCGCGGAGCCGCTGCCGATGGACCCGCTCATGGTCCTCGACCCACGTGTCCGAGCGTCCGAGTGTCCGCCAGAACGTGTAGCCCCCGTGTCCGTCGGGGCGGATCTCCAACCTCCCGGTGTGCACGGCCACGTGGCAGCGCCGGCAGAGGCCGACAAGGTTGTCGAGATCGGTGCGGCCGCCGTCGCGATGCCACCAGGCGACGTGGTGCAGGTCGAGCGAGGTGTGGCGACAGCCCGGACCGGCGCAGCGGCCCTCCTGGCGCACCCGCACGGCATCACGCTGCTTGCCCGTCGCGAGTCGGCGCCTGCGCCCCACGTTGAGCACTGCGGCGTAGGGCGTCGGCCCGCCGGTCGTCCCGTGGGTCAGGATCGCCGTGTGGTCGGAGCCGCACGCAAGGAAGCCGTACAGGTCGGGCCCGATCGCACCGACCCCGTCCAGCTCCGGCGGCGCGGCTCCCGGCTGACCTGACAGCCATGTGGCGTCAACGGTCACGTGGACCTGCGGACGCGCACGGTGAGCACCGGGGAGCCCCTGCGCCAGCGCGGCATCGACGAGGTCGCTCAGCACGTCGATGCGTCGCTGCGCCGGTGTCCGGAGGTCGGCGAGCGCGGCGTCTTCACCAGCAGCGCCCGCGTCGCCGTCCGCCGCACAGGCGTCGATCCGGGGCGCGGATGCTCCCGTGAGCAGCGCCTTCAGCCGCGCACCGAGATCGAGGTCGACGAACCCGGTCACATGGAACCCGTCGCCGGCACGGGCGACCTGCAGGTCATGCCTATCCATGCCTCGCTGCCACGCCGCGTCGAGCCGCTCCGGATGGACGATCTCGTCAAGCCGGGTGATCGCCCGCCCGAGCTCGGACGGGTCGGCCTGCTTGGCCAGGGGCAGCAGGACGGTATCGGTCGCGTCAGCGAAGAGTGCGTGGTCGATCTTGCGCAGACCGCTCGTGAACTGCGCGACGTGTTCGAGACGCACCTCGCCGGCCAGCATCGCGTCACCCACGGCAGGGAGGCGACGCATGGTGTGCCCCGCGGCGCGCAGCGTGGCAGCGACGCGGTTGCTCAGCCGAAGCTCCCGACGCGCCCACGCCACCGCCGACGAAGCGCCCTCGTCGGCGTAGCCACCCGAGTCGTCGAGCTGCGCGAGCAAAGCCGCACGCAGCCCCTCCATGCGATCGGCCATCGCCTGGACCTGACGCAGGGCGGCGCGGGTCTGTGCGCCGTCGGCGAGGGCCGTCGGCTGCGCACTCACTGCCTCGAACGCCTGCGCCCAGGCACTGTAGGTCCCTGCATCGAACATGTGTCCATCCTGACGGCGATCACCGACGCCAAGAAGGGGACGTGCGACGACTGTGGACGGGGCGCGATGTCCACAGGGGCCTCGTGCACGGATGCCCGTTCAGCCGATCGCGGCAGCCATCCGCTCGACGATCTCGGTCAGGATCGCGCGCGACGTCGCCGTCGTGATCCGGACGTACCCCTCGCCACCCGCGCCGTACGGGAGCCCCGACCCGAGGGCCACCCTCGCCCGCTCCAGCATCACCGCGGCGGGGTCGTCACCCAGGCCGAGCGCACGGCAGTCGAGCCACGCGAGGTAGGTGGCGTCCGGACGGTTCCACTGCACCCCGGGCACTCGCTCCTCGAGCTCGCTCGCGAGGTGGTTGCGATTCTCGACCAGGCCACGCAGCGCCGCGTCGAGCCACTCGCCCCCGTCTCGCAGCGCCGCGGTGTGCGCGACGACGCCGAGCTGGCTCGCACCGTGGCCGACCACCTCGGGCATCCGCGCCAGGTCAGACGCGGCCTCCGGGCCCGCGAGCAGCACCGCCGCCTTCGCGCCCGCGAGGTTCCACGCCTTCGACGCCGACATCACCGTGAACGCGTCGTCGGCGCCGTCGACCGAGAGGTACGGGGTGAAGCTCGCGCCGTCGAGCACGATCGGCGCGTGGATCTCGTCGGCCACCACCCGTACCCCGTGCTCGCGGGCCAGGGCCGCGACGCCGGCCAGCTCCGTACGCGTGTGGGCGATGCCGGTGGGGTTCTGCGGGTTGCACAGCAGGTACGCCGCCGCCCGCCCGCCCGCGCTCGCCCGCGCGAACGCCTCCCCCAGCACATCGAGGTCGAGGCGTCCGTCGGCCCCGAGCGGGGCCTCGACGACCTCGCGGTCGGCCTTCGCCATGAAGTCGAAGAACGGCGGGTACACCGGTGGGCTCACCACGACCGCCGCCCCCGACTCGGTGACGAGGCGTACGGTCTCGCTCAGCCCGGTCATGACGTCGGCGACGAGCAGCGTCCGCTCGACCGCCACGCCGTCCCAACCCCACCGCTTGGAGGCGAACGCCGCCAGCGCCTCGGCGTACCCGTCCCCGAACGCGTACCCCGTGTCGCCTCGGCGAACGGCGTCGGTGACGGCGCGGACCACCGGCTCGGCAAGGTCGACGTCCATCTCGGCGACGAACGACGGCAGCACGTCAGGCGGGTACAGCCGCCACTTCACGCTCGTGCGCGTACGGAGGTCGGCCAGGGTCAGCTGCTCGAACGGGTTCGGAGTGCTCACCCCTCCATCCTTACCGAGCCGCGGTCAGGCGGGCGACACGGCGCGGGTTCACGGCGTCCCGGTACGACCCGCGCGCCGGCCGCACCTCGAGGTGCAGGTGCGGCCCGTCGGGCGCGCCGCGAGCACCGCTTCGCCCGATCAGGTCGCCCTTGCGCACGCGCTCTCCGTGCTTCACCGCCCGCGACCGCAGGTGCCCGAGGAGGATGTCCCTGCCTCGCGAGCGGAGGATGACGGCACGGTTCCCGTACGCCGAACCGAGCCCGCGGGTGACGACGCGACCCGACACCCCGGCGTACACGCGCGTCCCCTTGGGCATGTCGAGGTCCAGCCCGTGGTGGAAGCCGCGCCCGCCCGCGCAGCGCGACGAGGCGGGATACCACGGCGCGCGGGTGCAGCCGTACGGGATCATCGTGCGGTGGGCGCCGGCGAACCACGGCGACGTGGAGCAGCGCTTGTCTTTCGTCCAGAACCGCTTGACCCCCGACGGCGTCGGCCGTGGGCCGACCTTGCACGCAGGTGCTGCGCGAACCGCCGGGCCCGCCTCCCACGGCCCGATGCGGACCGTCGTGCCGTTGCCGATGTCCAGCGACTCCGTCGTGGTCGCGGCGACCGGCTCCTGCCCGCGGGCGAGCTGGAGCACAAGAACGGTGAGGCGCTCGGTCTCAGCGCCGGCGAGGTCCCCCGTCCACTCGAGGTTCGCGTACGCCTCCCCTGCGGGTCCGAGGGTCACCCGGTGCACGCGCGTGTCCTCGCCGGTGCGCTGCCGCTGCGCCGCAGTGATGTCCAGCGGCGCACCGCTCTCCCCACGACCGCCGATCCCGGGGAAGCCGCGGACGACGCACGTCGAATCCGAGTCGTTGCGGAGGGCGACGCGGGTGAAGCGGTGGCCGAGGGCCGGCTCGATCGGGGTCAGGGCGAGCGACATGTCCTCGGGGGCACAGGTGCGCGCTGTCGACGTCCCGGTCGCCGGCAGGACGAGGAGGTCGGCGGTCGCGTCCGCCGGCACCGTGGTGACCGGGGCGTCCGACGATGGCGCCGTCGTCGTCGCCGCCGAGGGCGTGCGCTGGGCGGCAGGCTCGACGGTCGGACCCGCGCACCCCGCGAGGAAGAGCAGCAGGGTCACGAGGAGCGGTACGGACGTACGTCGCATCTGGGCAACCTACGCCGGTCGCGGCTCGCGGGCGCGATGCGGCTCCCGCAGGAAGAGGTAGAGCGGCAGCGCCAGGGACAGCCCGACGAGGCAGCTCGCCGGCAGGACGAGCCACCATCGTCCAACGGCTAGCTCGCGCGCGTCCCGCCACGACCACACCCAGAAGACCACCAGCGAGATCAGCACGTCCACCGCGAAACCGCCCGCCGCGCCATTCGTGAACAGGGACTGAGCGAAGAGCGGGAGGTCCACCCCCTCCTCGGCGAAGAAGGCACCGAAGAACACCCACGGGACGATCGTGCCGACGACGGCGGCAGACGCGTAGAAGAGCCTCATGGCGCCAGTCTCGTCCACCACCTGTTCAGCGCGTGCGGTCCCAGTACGCGACATGGCTACGGTGGAGCCACTCGTCGACCCAGCGGCGGTCGGGCTCGGCAGGGACCGTCGTCCGGGTCGAGAGGGCGACGAGCCGCGCCTCCGCGCGGTCGATCCGGTCGAGCACGTCCGCCTGCGCCACCTCACCCCGTCGCACCGCGCGGAGGTACGCGCCGTCCTCGTCCGGCACAGGCAGGGTGAGGCGTCCCTCCGTCATCAGCTCGACGCCCTGAAGCCCGAGGCGGAGCGCGTGCATCGCGACCTTCGTGTAGTAGCCGTGACGCGCCGCCAGCTCGGGCCGGTTGGTGTGCGTGCCGACGCCGCCGGTCATCGCTGCCCGCTGTGCACGGAGGTATCCGAGGATGCGGCCAGCAGCCAGCCTGGAGACGAACCGGTGCGCGTTCGCGACGAGCTCGGCGCCCGCCTCGTCGCGGAAGACGACCTCCTCGTCGGGGACGAAGAGCACCAGGAGGACCGTCGGGTTCCCCGAGACCGCGAGGCGGCACCACTTGCGTGCCGCGTACACGATCACGTCGAGGTCCCCCGCGTCGGACCTGTTGGCGAGCCCGCCGGGCTGGTCCCACACGGTGTGCCGCTCGTACTGCTCGAACCGCAGCCTCGCACGCGCGTCGAGGCCGCTCGGCACGCGCGCCAGCCCGGTCACGAACGACTGCGGCTCGAGGCAGATGCCCATCTCGTCGCGATCGTCCTGACCGCTGATCGCAGTGCCGTGGACGCCCGACCCGACCTGGGTCCTGAGGATCAGTCCGTCCTCGGCGATCCGTCGCGCCTCCTCGGAGGCGTGCGGATGGGCGTACGCCGGGGGAAGCGTCCGGTCACCGGCGACCACGGTTGCGCTGCTCACGCAGGGACCGTAGCCGCCCCGCCGTGTCGAAGCATCCGGTTTCTCAGGCGTCAGGCGTCCGCGTACTGCGCGACCAGCTCCGCGCCGATCCGCGCGAGCTCAGCACGTACGGCGTCGCCCTCGACGACCTCGACCCGCGCGCCCCACCCTGAAAGCTGCTCGGCCACCGAGACCGCCGTATGGGCGGCCACGCGCACCCGGACGAGCCCGTCGGGTCGCGGCTCTCCCGGCTCGCAGTGCTGACCGAAGTGGTCGCGCAGGATCGGCACGAAGCGCGCCTCGGTGAGCACGACCGCGGCGACGGGCGAGCGTCGCGCCTCCATCGTCGCGACCACCTCGTCCCACGCCTCCTCCAGTGCCAGGCCGTCGGGGCGCGCCGAGGGTTCGTCGGTGACCTCGGCGGACGCGACGCGGTCGACGCGGAACGTCCTCCTCCCCCGCTCCGTCCCGGCGATCAGGTACCAGCGGTCGTCCTTGTCGACGAGCCCCCACGGGTCGACGAGCCGCTCAGTCGCGCCGGCCCTGCCCTCGTACGAGAGGCGGACCCGGCGGCGCCGTACGACCGCGTCCTGCAGGCGGTCCACCAGCGGCGGGCGCTGCCGGTCGGTGCCTCCCCACGGGGTCGCGTCGACGTGGACCGCCTCCGCGGCGGCTTCGGCGTCCGCCCTGAACGTCTGCGGAAGCGCCCGGACCAGCTTGCGCAGCGCCGACCGCAGCTCGGGCGCACCCGACGCGGCCGGGCCGGCGAGGAGGAACAACGCGCGTGCCTCCGGGGCGGTCAGCCCCGTGAGGTCCGTACGGGCTCCGCCGACGAGCGACCATCCGCCGCCACGTCCGGGCTGCGGATACACAGGGACGCCTGCGGCGGCCAGCGCCTCGAGATCGCGCCGAGCAGTCGCCACCGACACCTCGAGCTCCGTGGCGACCTCCGCGGCCGTGACCCGACCACGCGACTGCATGAGAAGGACGGTGGCGACGAGACGGTCCGCACGCATGTCTCACACTCTCCCAGGAAAAGTGCTCAATTGGTGAGCACTTCAACGCAGAGGATGGATCTATCGACCACGACAGAAAGGCACCACCATGCTTCGCGGACTCGCCACCGTCAGCTTCTTCGCCACCGACCTCCCTGCCGCACGCGACTGGTACGCCGAGGTGCTCGGCGTCGCGCCGTACTACGCCTTCCCGAACGCCGAGGCACCCGGCTACGTCGAGTTCCGGCTCGGCGACCATCAGCACGAGCTCGGCCTCATCGACGCCCGGTACGCCCCGCCCGGGCAGACCGAGCAGCCCGGTGGCGCCATCGTGTACTGGCACGTCGACGACCTGCAGGGCACGCTCGACCGTCTCCTCGCCCACGGCGCGACCGAACACCTCCCGGTCACCGCGCAGGGCGACGGCGAGGGATTCGTCACCGCCTCGGTCATCGACCCGTTCGGCAACATCCTCGGGATCATGACCAACCCGCACTACCTCGAGATGCTCAACAAGATGACGGCGACGGGGTCACGCGCCTAGATTGCGAAGGTGATGTTCGACGTCGCCGCGCAGTCGTACCAGCGCTTCATGGGGCGGTTCTCCGAGCCGCTCGCGGACCGGTTCGTCCTCCTGGGCGACGTCCAGGCAGGACAGCGCGTGCTCGACGTCGGATGCGGCATCGGAGCGCTCACCGCACGACTCGCCGCGGTCGTCGGCGAGGACGCGGTCGCCGCGGTCGACCCGTCGGCACCGTTCGTCAAGGCCGTCCACGCACGCCTTCCGCAGGTCGACCTCCACCGGGCCTCGGCAGAGGACCTGCCCTTCCCCGACGGTCGCTTCGACGCGGTCCTGGCCCAGCTCGTCGTCCACTTCATGGCCGACCCGGTCGCCGGACTGCGCGAGATGCGGCGGGTCGCTGCTCCGGGCGCCCAGGTGGCCGCGTGCGTGTGGGACCACGAGGGCGGCACCGGCCCGCTCTCGACGTTCTGGAGCACCGTCCACGACCTCGATCCCGACGCGCCGGACGAGTCTGGGCTGGCGGGCAGCCGCGAGGGTCACCTGTCGGAGCTCTTCGCCGAAGCCGGGTTCGCCGACCCCGAGCCGTCGGCGCTGACCGTCACGGTGCCGTTCGCGACCTTCGACGAGTGGTGGGAGCCGTTCACGCTCGGCGTCGGCCCCGCAGGCGCGTACGTCGCCGATCTCGCGCCCGACGGCGTTGCCGAGCTCCGCGAACGCTGCCGCGCCGTCCTCCCCACGCCTCCGTTCGACGTGCCCGCGACCGCGTGGGCCGTACGGGCGCGGTCCTGAGCCTTCGCCTCAGCGCAAGGGCCTGAAGAACTCGCGCACGTCGGACACCCACAGCTCGGGCACCTCCATCGCCGGGAAGTGGCCGCCGCGCTCGAAGTTCGACCAGTGCGCCATCTGCCCGCCCGGGTCGGCCAGCGCACGTACGGTGGTGTCCGCGGCGAACACGGCGTAGCCGGTCGGCGGCCCCGCAGGCGCCTCCCATCCCTCGGACCCGTGCCCCGATCCGTCGCCCTGCGCCGCCATCATCTGCCGCCACGCCGCGATGCCCTCGTAGCCGGCGTGCGCCGAGGTGGCACCGGCCTGCCGGAACCAGTTCAGCGAGACGTTCGTGAGGAGCTGGTCGCAGTCCACCGCCTCGTCGGGGAGCTCGGCCGCGGGATCGGTCCACTCGTGGAACTTCTCGACGATCCAGGCCAGCTGCCCGACCGGCGAGTCGGTCAGCGCGTACGCGATCGTCTGCGGCCGCGTCGCCTGGAGGTGGAAATAGCCGAGTCCCTCCTCGCGGTACTCGTTGAACCGCACGATGCGGTCGCGGTCCTCCCCTTCGAAGTCGTCCGGGTCGAGCGACGGGCCGAACGGCGTCCCCGCAGCCGTACCGGTCAGGTGCATGCCGACGACCTGGTCGGGAGCGATCATGGCGAGCATCCCCGCGACACCTGCTCCGGCGTCGGTCGCCTGGAGCCCGTACCGTGCGTAGCCGAGCCTGCGCGTGAGCTCGGACCACGCCTGCGCGACCTGGAAGAGGTTGCCCCACCCCACGTGCAGCGGCGTGGACAGACCGTACCCCGGCAGCGTCGGCACAACGACGTCGAAGGCGTCGGCAGAGTCTCCACCCGACGCCTTCGGGTCTGCGAGCGGCGCGAGGACTCGCACGAACTCGACGGACGAGCTCGGCCAGCCGTGCGTCACGACCAGCGGCATCGCCCCGGGCTCGGGCGAACGTACGTGGAAGAAGTGGACGTCCTGCCCGTCGATGGTCGTCACGTACTGCGGGATCTCGTTCAGGCGGGCCTCCTGGTCTCGCCAGTCGAAGTCGTTCAGCCAGTAGTCCGCCAGCCCTCTGAGGTAGTCGGGAGGTACGCCCCGACTCCAGTCCGAGCCCGCCGAGAACTCGGGCCATCGCGTCCGACGGAGCCTGTCGTGCAGGTCGTCGACGTCGCTCTGGGGGATGTCGATCCGGTACGGCCGGATTGCTGCGTTCTCGTCCATCCCGCGACCGTAGAAGTGCATGCGGACGACTTGATTCCGCGTTCAAGGGCAGGATGGACGGGTGCTCTCGACGTCTGCACGCCTCCTTCGTCTCCTGTCGCTGCTGCAGTCGCAGCGTGACTGGACGGGGCCTGCGCTGGCCGAGCGGCTCGGCGTGAGCACTCGCACGGTCAGGAGCGACGTCGGCCGGCTGCGCAGCCTCGGCTATTCGGTGGAGGCGGCGCCGGGTGTCGCGGGCGGCTACCACCTCGGGCCGGGTGCGGCGCTCCCTCCGCTGCTCCTCGACGAGGAAGAGGCACTGGCGGTCGCGATCGGGTTGCGTACGGCCGCCAGCGGCGTCGTGGGGTTCGAGGGGACGGCGCTGCGCGCGCTGGTCAAGCTCGAGCAGACCCTGCCCGCACCGCTGCGCCACCGGCTCGAGGACCTCGTGGCCGCAACGGTCGCCCTGCCGGCGGAGTCCTCGGACGTGCCGGTCGACCGCCTCACCGCCATCGCCGACGCCGTCCGCTGCCGTGAGGGCGTGCGGTTCTCGTACGAGGCGGACAACGACGCCTCGACCCTCCGTACGGCCGAGCCGCACAGGCTGGTCCACACCCGTGGCCGCTGGTATCTCGCGGCATGGGACGTCGACCACGCGGCCTGGCGAACGTTCCGCGTGGACCGCATGCGCCTGCGGACACCGAACGGTCCGCGCTTCGTCCCCCGCGACGAGCCCGAGGGCGACCTCATCGGGTTCGTCGAGCGCGCGGTCGGCACGGCGACCTGGCAGGTCCGGGCCCGCGCGCACGTCCGCGCCCCGGCCGCGCGCATCATCGCGCGCGTGCCACCCGCGGTGGTCGTCGAGGAGGTCGACGCGACGACGTGCATCGCCCACGTGGGCTCCGACTCCTCGGACCAGCTCGCGCTGTGGCTCGGACTCCTCGACGCCGACTTCACCGTCGACGGGCCCGCCGACCTCGCACCCGCGCTGCGCCGAGTCGCCGCCCGGTACGCCCGCGCCGCCGACGCGGCTGGCACCGTGGAGGCATGAGCGAAGACAGCTGGTTCGGGTGGCGAGGGCGGCAGATCGCGTGGAGCAGGCGCGGGCAGGGACCGGCACTCGTGCTCTGCCACGGGACACCGTGGTCGTCGGCCCTGTGGCGGCCCTACGCCGAGGCTCTGGCCGAGGACTTCACCGTCTACGTGTGGGACATGCCCGGATACGGGAGGTCGTCCAAGAACCCCGACCACGATGTCGACCTGGGTGTGCAGGGCGAGGCCTTCGTCGCGCTCCTCGCCCACTGGGGTGTCGAGCGGCCTCACATGGTCGCGCACGACTACGGCGGTGCGGTGGCCCTGAGGGCGCACCTCCTGCACGGCGTGCCGTACGCGTCGCTGTGCCTTGTCGACGTCGTCGCGCTGCGCCCGTGGGGGTCGGCGTTCTTCCGGCTCGTCAAGGAGCACGCCGACGTCTTCACGCAGCTGCCACCGCAGATCCACCGTGGGGCCGTCGAAGCGTACGTCGAGACCGCCAGCTACCGGGGGCTTTCCGGGGAGGCGCTCGCGATGCTCGTCGACCCGTGGCTCGGCGACGAGGGGCAGGCGGCGTTCTACCGTCAGATCGCGCAGGCCGACGAGCGGTACACCGCGGACTTCGAGGGCCTGCTGGGGACGGTGACCACGCCGACGCACGTGGTGTGGGGCACGGACGACACCTGGATCCCCGTCGACCGCGCGCACCGGCTCCACGCGGCCATCCCTGGGAGCACGCTGACGACCGTGCCGGGCGCGGGTCATCTGATCCCGCTCGACGCCCCGGTCGTCCTCGCCACCGCGCTGCAGCGCTGGCTGAGCGCCCGCCGGGAATCATAGATCCGATATCATCGCGTCGTGGCGAAGACGCTGAGCGAGAAGCTCTGGGACGAGCACGTCGTCCGAACCGGAGACGGCGAGCCGGATCTGCTCTACGTCGACCTCCACCTCCTCCACGAGGTGACGTCGCCGCAGGCGTTCGAGGGGCTTCGTCTCGCCGGGCGCCCCGTACGACGTCCCGACCTCACCCTGGCCACCGAGGACCACAACGTCCCGACCCACGACCTCGACAAGCCGATCGCCGACCTCCTGTCGCGGACGCAGGTCGAGACGCTGCGCCGCAACTGCGCCGACTTCGGCGTGCGGCTGCACCCGATGGGTGACATCGAGCAGGGCATCGTGCACGTGGTCGGGCCACAGCTCGGCCTCACTCAACCGGGCATGACGGTCGTCTGCGGCGACTCCCACACGTCGACGCACGGCGCGTTCGGAGCCCTGGCTTTCGGTATCGGCACCAGCGAGGTCGAGCACGTACTCGCTACGCAGACGATCCCGCAGGCTCGCCCTCGCACGATGGCCGTGACCGTGACCGGCGCGCTGCCACCCGGCGTCACCGCCAAGGATCTCGCGCTGAGCCTGATCGCTCGTACGGGCACCGGCGGCGGGCAGGGCTACGTCGTCGAGTACCGCGGACCCGTCGTCGAGGCGCTCTCGATGGAAGCCCGCATGACGCTGTGCAACATGTCCGTCGAATGGGGCGCGAAGGCCGGGATGATCGCGCCTGACGAGACCACGTTCGCCTATCTGCACGGGCGACCGGAGGCGCCGACCGGAGCACCGTGGGACACCGCCCTCGCGTACTGGCGGAGCCTGGCGACCGACCGCGACGCCACCTTCGATCGTGAGATCACCGTCGACGCCACCGCGCTGACCCCCTTCGTCACCTGGGGCACCAACCCCGCCCACGGCGTACCCCTCGGATCGGTGGTGCCGTCGCCGAGCGACTTCGAGGACGCCGATGCGCGCGCGTCGGCGTCTCGTGCGCTCGACTACATGGGTCTGACCGCGGGCACTCCCCTACGCGACATCGCCATCGACACCGTCTTCGTCGGCTCGTGCACCAACGGACGCCTCGAGGACCTGCGCGCCGCGGCCGCCGTGCTCGACGGCCGCCGCGTCGCCGAAGGCACCCGACTGCTCGTCGTCCCCGGCTCCGCCCGCATCCGGCTCGAGGCCGAGGCCGAGGGGCTCGACCGCGTGTTCATCGACGCCGGCGGCGAGTGGCGTGGCGCGGGCTGCTCGATGTGCCAGGGCCTCAACGCCGACCGTCTGAGTCCGGGCGAGCGCAGTGCCTCGACGTCGAACCGCAACTTCGAGGGACGCCAGGGCAAGGGCGGCCGCACCCATCTGGTCTCGCCACTGGTGGCCGCCGCGACGGCGGTCGTCGGTCGGCTCGCCGCACCCGCGGATCTCCCGCCCGCCTGACCGTACGGACTGCCCGTACGGTCTCTCGTCACGGTTGGCCCGCCTGCTGAGCCCGCTCCGGAGCCTCCACGGGCAGCGCCACGACCCGCGCCTGCGGGACCGCGATCTTCGCGAGCGCGTCAACGCCCGCCCGCGCCGTCATCTCCTGGCGCGTGCCGAGCGAGAGGTTGAGCACGATGAGCAGCGCGACGACCACCCTCGTCGAGAGCTCGCCGATGAGCACGCTCACGACGACGACGGCTTCTCGGCGGCGATCTCGTTCGGTCCGTACGAGGCGAGCCTCAGCTCCGCCTCCACCACGGACAACCCGGTCGTGGCGTCCGACCCCGCGGCGTCGACGACCTTGTCGGCGCTGAGGACGTACGGAGGCGTCTGTTTCTCGGGCGCTGCGGGCGGGATGCATCCGATGTCGGTGAAATCCTGTTCCCACGACATCGTATTGGCTTATCATCTGTTCAGATATGAGAGATGTTCTGCGAGAGGAACATGCATGAAGGTAGGCGTGGTGCTGGGCACGGGGCACGGCGAGAAGGGCACGACAGGGGCGGTCGTCGACGATCTGCTCACGCGGATGCGCCAGCGCACCGACGTGGAACTCGACCTCGTCCGTACCGACGAGCTCACGCTGGGGCCGAGCTGCCCCGCGTGCCTGGCCTGCATGACCGCCGGCGAGCAAGCGTGCCCCAACAGCGACAACGCGGCACCCGCCCGCGCGGTGATGGACGCCGCCGACCTCGTGATCTTCGCGACCCCTGTCCACAGCTTCACACTGTCGGCGACGATGAAGCGGTTCGTGGACCACTTCGCCTACCTGATCCACCGCCCGCGCTACTTCGGGACGCCGGCCGTGCTGGTCTCGACCGCCGCAGGCGCCGGGCACGACGCCGCGCTCGGCTATCTCAAGACAGCGATCCGGCGATGGGGCTTCCACACGGTCGCCGAGCTCGGCGTCAACGGGCCCGGCCTCGAGAAGGCCCCGTACCGCGCCAAGGTCGACCGTGCGCTCGACGAGATCGCGAGCACCGCCGTGCAGGCCGTCCGCGACGGAGGCGAGCCCACTCCGACGACCTCCGACCTGATCGGCTTCCGCGTCGCCCGCCTGCTCGTCGAGTCCGGCCGCGACGACGGTCCGGTCGACGCCGCGTACTGGGACGAGCGCGGCTGGTTCGACGCCGACTGGTTCACCGACGCCAAGGTGCCGCGCGTCGCCAACACCGTCGCGGGGTTCGTGGAAGGCCGCATCCGCAAGGGCATCGCCAACGGGTCGGCCAAGCCGTACCGGGGCTGAGCGATGACTCTGACGATTCCCGCCGTCACGGCGGCGCCCACCCCCACCGCGCCCGATCCCCTGGGTCGGCGGCGCCGTCAACGCCGCAACACCGCGATCCTCGGTACTCTCGCGGGCCTCCTCGTCCTGAGCGCCGTGGTCGGCGTGGCGATCGGGCCGGTGACGGTCGCGCCGGGGGACGTCGTCCGGATCCTCACCGGACACCTGTTCGGCTGGTCCGGCGACAGCGTGGACGCGGCCGCCGACGCGATCGTGTGGGAGGTACGGCTCCCCCGCGTGCTGCTCGGCATCGGCGTCGGCGCCGGGCTCGCCGTGTGCGGTGCCGCCCTGCAGGCGATGGTCCGCAACATGCTCGCCGACCCGTACCTGCTGGGCATCAACTCCGGCGCCTCCAGCGGCGCGGCGGTCACGATCCTGTTCGGCATCACGCTGGGCCTCGGCGAGCACGCGCTTGCCGGCAGCGCCTTCCTCGGTGCACTCGCGGCGTCGGTGCTGGTCTTCGTCGTCGCCCGCGCCGCCGGACGGATCACGTCCGTACGCCTGCTCCTGACCGGCGTCGCCGTCGGCTACGCCCTGTCGGCCGTGACGAGCTTCCTCGTCTTTGCCTCAGGCTCCGCCGAGGGCGCCCGTTCGGTGATGTTCTGGCTGCTCGGCTCCCTGGCGCTGGCCCAGTGGGGCGGACCGTTGGCCGCCCTGGTCGTCGTCGTGCTCCTGACGGTGGTCGTCCTGTCCTTGTGGTCAGGCCGCCTCGACGCGCTCGCGGTCGGCGACGAGACGGCGCTCGCGCTCGGCATCGCCCCCACCCGCTTCCGTACGCAGCTGCTCGTCGTCGTCGCGCTGTGCGTCGGCGTGATCGTCGCGGCGTCCGGGGGCATCGGGTTCGTCGGACTGGTCGTCCCGCACCTCGCCCGCCGTCTCGTCGGCGCCGCGCACGCGTGGGCGATCCCCGCGTCAGCTCTGCTCGGCGCGATCTTCCTGCTGTGGGCGGACCTGCTGGCCAGGATGCTCCTGCAGCCGCGCGAGCTGCCGGTCGGGATCATCGCCGCCCTCGTCGGCGCCCCGTTCCTCCTCTTCCTCATCCGGCGCCTCCACCCGTCGTCCTGATCTCCCACCCTCCGATCCCCTCGTCCCGAAGGAGCACCATGAGCCCCCGGCCCCTCCACCTCGCCGCGGCCGCCGCGCTGCTGTCCCTGCCCCTCGCCGCCTGCGGTGGTGCCGCCTCCAGCGACGAGGCCGCCGCAGCGTCGCCCGGATTTCCCGTCACCGTCACCAGTTGCGGGACAGAGGTCACCTTCGACGCGCCGCCCGAGCGGGTCGTCCTGCTCAAGGGCTCAGCCGTGTCGTACCTCCACGAGCTCGGTGTGCTCGACCGCGTCGTCGCGCGCGCCGGCGCCTACCCCGAGGCGTACTACGACCGGGAGACCCAGGACGAGCTCGACGCCATCCCGCTGCTCACCGACGAGCTCGACTCCTCGGGTCACGTGCAGATCTCCAAGGAGACGGTCCTCGCGCAGAAGCCCGACCTGGTGCTCGGCGAGACCGACACGCTGGGCCACGAGACGCTCGACGCGCTGGGCATCGCACAGCTGGAGGAGCCGGGCCTGTGCCCCGAAGGACTCGCGGACCCGGGCTTCGACGACATCGCCTCGCGCATGACGACGTACGCGCAGGTCTTCGGCGTCCCCGACCTCGGCGAGAAGGCTGCGGCCGCGGTGACCGACCGCGTCGACGCGATCACCTCCGACATCGCTGCGGCCTCCGACGGCAAGGCGCGTACGGCGGCGGTGCTCTACCCGACCGTCGGCGGCGGCGCGACCTACGCGTACGGCACGCGCTCGATGGCTCAGCCCCAGCTCGAGGCCGCCGGGCTGACGAACGTCTTCGGCAACGTCGACGAGCGCCTGTTCGAGGTGTCCGTCGAGGAGCTCGTCGGACGCAATCCCGACGTGCTGATCCTGCTCCACTCCGACGGTGACGCCGCAGCGGTGAAGGAGGCCGTCACGTCGCTCAACGGTGCCGACAAGATCACGGCGGTCGCACGCGACGAGATCCTGGTGCAGCTCTTCAACTTCACCGAGCCGCCCAGCCCTCTCTCGATCGATGGCCTGGAGTCGATCGTGGAGCGCTTCGGCCAATGATCCGCGCCTCCGGCATCGCCTTCTCGTACGGGTCGCGCACGATCCTGTCCGGGATCGACCTGGCCGCACCTCACGGCCAGGTCCTGGGACTGCTCGGCCCGAACGGCAGCGGCAAGACCACGCTGCTGCGGACCCTCCACCGCGCGCTGGTGCCTCGTACAGGCTCGGTGCTGATCGACGACGACGACCTGCGACGCCTGTCCGCGCGGGAGATCGCACGAAGGGTCTCGGTCGTCGTGCAGGAACCGCCGGGAGACCTCCCGCTGCTCGTGTCGGACATGGTCCTCCTCGGACGTACACCGCACCGGTCGACGTTCGGGCGAGCAACCGACGCGGACGACGCGGTGGCCGCCGCCGCGCTCGAGCGGGTGGGGGCGCTGCACCTGGCCGGGCAGCCGTTCGACGGCCTGTCCGGCGGGGAGCGGCAACGCGTGCTCATCGCGCGGGCCCTCGCCCAGGAGTCGACCCATCTGCTGCTCGACGAGCCGACCAACCATCTCGACGTGCGCTACCAGCACGAGGTGCTCGACCTCGTGCGCGACCTCGCGGTCAGCGGCCACCACACCGTCGTCGTCGTACTGCACGACCTCAACCTCGCCGCCGCGTACTGCGATCAGGTGCTCCTGCTCCAGACGGGGCAGGTCGTCGCGCACGGCGCCCCGAGCGAGGTCCTCACGCCGGCGACGCTCGAGCCGGTGTACGAGGTCGACGTGCGCCGGGTCCCCCTCGACGACGGGTTCCAGCTCGCCTTCCGCCCTCGTCGGGCGACCGTCACAGGCGAGGGTCGACCGGCTCCGACTCCAGCGCCAGCACCGCGAAGACGGCCTGGTGCACCCGCCACAGCGGATCTCGGTCGACGAACCCGGTGAGCGCGTCGAGGCCGAGCCCGTGCTCGCGCAGGGCGAGCTGGCGCTTCTTGCCGAGGTGGCGCTCACGCAGCGTGTCGAGGGCATCGGTGTAGTCAGGTCCGTAGATGATCCGCAGGTACTCGCGACCCCGGACCTTCAGCCCCGGCTGCACCCGCCGCCCCTCGACGAGGTGCGCGGGCTTGACGACCATGCCTTCTCCCCCGGCGTCTGTGAGCGCTCGCCACCAGTCGACCGCCGCCGCACGCTCCTGCTCGGAGGCGAGATCCACAAACCGGTGCCGCGTCGGCGCGATCAGAGCGTCGTCCAGGCGACCGAGCTGCTCCAGGTGCCACGGGTGCGGCTCCGTCAGCGCGAGCGCCCGCCCCTCGGACGCGAGGATCTGGAAGGGCGCGTACGTGAGGCCCTCGAGCCCGTCGGTCGGTCGGACGTACGCCGCGTAGGCGTCGCTGAAGGCCTCGGCATTGACGAGCCGGCGGCGCGCACGCTCGGCCAACCGCTCGACGTCGCGACCACGCGCGGCCGCCTGCTCCAGGACGGCGAGGACCTCGGGCAGGGCATGACGCGCAGCTGCCCCGACGGAGGCGTACTGCGACGTGATGAGGTCGTGCGCCTTCGCCGACCACGGCAGGAGCTCTCCGTCGAGAGCGACCCAGTCGGTCCCGAGCCACGCGAACAGCGGTGCCGCCGCCTCGCGCAGCCGATCGACGAGCGCGCCGGTGTCGGCGAAGAACGGCCGGCCGGTCCGGGTGTACACCGCGCCGGTGGAGCCGTCGCCGATGCCGAACCGCCGCTCGGCAGTCTCGGGATCCTTTGCCAGGACGGCGATCGCGCGCGAGCCCATGTGCTTCTCCTCGCACACGACGCGCTCGACCCCCCAGCCGGCGTACTCCTCGAACGCCTGCTCGGGGTGCTCCAGAAAACCGTCCCGCCTCGAGGTCGAGCCAGGCGACATCGTGGGCGGCAGATAGACGAGCCACCGAGGGTCGACGGCGAACCGGCTCATGACCTCGAGCGCGGCGGCGGCGTTCTCCTCGGGGATCTTGACCTTCCCTGCGTGCCTCGTCTCCAGCCAGCGCGTTCCCGTGACGTCGTTGATCGACAGGGCGAGCGGCTCGCGGTCGACGGGGGCCGGTCCCAGCGGCCTGGCAGGGGCGTACCACTCCTCCTCAGCGGGGACCGACACGATCTCGCGCTCGGGATAGCGCAGGGCCGTCAGCGCCCCGCCGAAGACGACGCCCGTGTCGAGACAGATCGTGTTGTTGACCCACTCCGCCCGCGGGACCGGTGTGTGCCCGTACACGACCGTCGCCCGACCGCGGTACTCCTGCGCCCACGGATAGCGGACCGGCAGCCCGTACTCGTCGGTCTCGCCCGTCGTGTCGCCGTACAGCGCGAACGCGCGCACCCGCCCGGACGTCCGACCGTGGTACGCCTCCTTGAGGCCCGCGTGAGCGACCACGAGCCTCCCGTCGTCGAGGACGTAGTGGCTGAGGAGTCCGTCCATGAAACCGAGCGCGGCCTTCCGGAAGTCGTCGCTCTCCCCCTCGAGCTGGGCCAACGACTCGGCGAGGCCGTGAGAGACGGTGACCTTAGAGCCTCGCAGGGCACGCACGAGCTTGGCCTCGTGATTGCCGCTGACGCACAGCGCGACTCCGTCGGCCACCATGCCCATGACGAGGCGCAGCACGCCGGGGGTGTCCGGCCCGCGGTCGACGAGGTCGCCGACGAACACCGCCGTACGGCCCTCGGGGTGCGAGGCGCCGACCGCGTGGCCGTCCTCGTCACGCAGCAACCACCCGAGATCGGTCAGCAGCGTCCGCAGCTCCGAGGCGCACCCGTGGACGTCGCCGATGACGTCGAACGGCCCGCGGAGATCCGTCCGGTCGTTCCACGCACGCTCGCGCACGATCTCCGCCGACGCGACCTGGTACGTCCCGCGCAGCACGTGCACGCGGCGGAAGCCTTCCTTGGAGAGACGACCCAGCGAACGCTGAAGGTCGCGCTGCTGCCGAGCGACGACGTGGCGCCCGAAGTCGCGGTCGTCGCGGAGGGCGTTGCGCTCGGCCGCGAGCGACTCGGGCACGTCGAGCACCACGGCGTCGACCAGCACGTCGTGACTCTTGGCGAGCGCGA
This sequence comes from Mumia sp. ZJ1417, assembly GCF_014127285.1. GTDB lineage: Bacteria > Actinomycetota > Actinomycetes > Propionibacteriales > Nocardioidaceae > Mumia. Next base: position 1,982,596 of record NZ_CP059901.1, on the reverse strand, counting down.
CGAGCGCCGCCCGCGCCGCCTTCTGCACGTTGGTGGCGTCGACCACGGTCAGCAGGCCGCGGCGCAGGCGCGTCGCGACGACGTAGTGCAGGACGTCAAAGGCGTCCGGCGTCGCGGACTGGTCGTTCTCGTCGTCGGCCACCAGGCCGCGGCAGAAGTCGCTGGACAGGACCTCCGTGGGTTTGAGGTGCGTACGGGCGAAGGTGGACTTGCCGCTGCCGGAGATCCCGATGAGCACCACCAGCCCTTTCGCGGGGACCATGATCTGCGTCGTGCCGGTCTGCTCAGTCACGGGTTCCTCGCTGGTTCACGCGGTGCTGGTCAACGCTGTACTGGTCATCGGCAGTGCCCCTCACAAAGACGGCCATCTGGGTCGGAGCGCCGAGGACGTCGTCGTGCTCGCCGATGCCGCGCCGCTCCACGACATAGCCGTAGGTCGCGGCGACGCGATCCGACCACGCGGTGAACTCCGCCCGATCCCACTCGAATCGGTGATCGCGATGGCGCATGCCGCTGAGTCCCTCGTACCGGACGTTGAACTCGCGGTTCGGGGTGGTCACGACGACCGCTCCGGGCTTCGCCGCACCGAAGACGGCGCGTTCGAGCGCCTCGAGCCGCGACGGATCGACGTGCTCGACGACCTCCATGAGGACAGCCGCGTCATAGCCGGCGAGCCGCGGATCCTCGTACGTCAGGGCGCTCTGGAAGAGCGTGACGCGCTCCGCCTGACGCTCGCTCATCCGCTCGAGGTGCAGCCGGCGCGCGGCGTGCTGAAGCGTCCTCACCGAGACGTCGGTGCCGGTGATCCGGGTGAACGACGGAGTCGCGACCAGGCGCTCCACGAGCTGACCAGGCCCGCAGCCGAGATCGACGACCGACCTGGCCCCCAGCTCGAGAAGCGCCTGATGGACCGCGTCGTGGCGCTGGGCGTTGAGCGGGATCCGCGCGGCCTCCGGCTGCAGCGCCTCCTCGTCCTCCGCGGGCGAGACCGCGTCCTCGACGTCGTCGCCGAGCTCGGCCAGCCGGGCGAGGGCCACCCGGGTCAGGGCACCTCGTCGTCCCAGGTAGCGGCGGGTGATGAGTTCCTGGTCCGGGTGCGTCGCGAGCCAGCCCTCACCCGAGCGCAGGAGCTTGTCGACCTCGTCCGGCCCCTGCCAGTAGTGCTTGGACTCGTCGAGGACCGGCAGGAGCACGTGCAGCTGGTTGAGGGCGTCCGCGAGCCGGACGTCGCCGGTCAGGCGGAGCCGCACATACCGCGAGTCACCCCACTCCGGGAAGCGCTCGTCGAGCGGGATCGCCTCCGCCTCGACCGTCCATCCCAGCGGCGCGAAGAGGCGGTCGGCGATCGTGGGACCGCCTCGACACGGAAGCACCGGGATCGCGATCTCGAGCGGGATCGCGCGGTCGGCCAGCTCCTGGCGCGCCTGGCAGCGCCCGCTGCGCGCCGTGCTGAAGACATGGGCCATGGCCACACCGAGCAGGGAGGAGGCCGCGTACGACCGGTCGTTGACGTACTGCGCGAGGCTGAAGTCCGGCGACCCCTTCGCGCGGGACCGAGCAAGTCTCACCGGGTCGACGTCAAGCATGAGCGCAGCGGTGCACCGGTCGTCACTCGCCTCTGGGTAGAACACAGTCGCGACACCGAACGACTGCCGGAACTCCTGCACCTGGTCGGGGTGCTTGTGAAGGAGGTAGCCGAGGTCGGTCGCCGGCTGGAGAGTCGTCGAGACTGTCAGGAGCACGCGGTCAGTCTCGCGTACCGGCGCTACCGGTTTTCAAGACTTCGACGAACTGATCACGCTGACGCCGCAGTAGCGTGAACGACGAATGCCCGTCCGCTCGCGAAGGAGACACCATGTCCAAGCCGCCGCTGCCCGACGAGGCGATCGCCCTGCTGCGCCGCCCCAACCCCGCCGTTATCGCCACGCTGCGCAAGGACGGCTCCCCTGTCACGACGGCCACCTGGTACCTCTGGGAGGACGACGGTCGCGTCCTCGTCAACATGGACGAGGGGCGGGTGCGGCTCACGCACGTGCGCCACGATCCGCGTGTCAGTCTGACCGTCCTCGCGGAGGACGGCTGGACGACCCACATCACGGTGCTCGGCCGGGTCGTCGAGATCAAGGATGACGACGGGCTGACCGACATCGACCGCATCTCGTCGCACTACACCGGCCATCCCTACAGCAACCGCGATCGGGGGCGGGTCAGTGCGTGGATCGAGGTCGACCGCTGGCACGGCTGGGGAGCCCACAAGGACAGCAACCAGACCGGATGACCCCACCGCCTCGCGGGCTGGGTTAGCGTACGCGCATGACTGACGTCGCCGTAGTACGGCATCCTGTCCCCACGCTGCTACGGCGCCTCGACATCGCAGCCAAGCTCCTTCTCGTCCTGATGCTCGCGACGGCGCTCGCCTTCCCAGCGTTCGGCAACCTGGAGGACAAGGGCGCAGTCGCGCGGGCGATCACTTACCCGGCGCTCGCCTTCGCTGTCCCGGTCGTCTGGCACGTGTGGTGGCGCGAGCGTGCGTCTTTCCCGTGGCTCGCGGACTTCCTCATCACGATCACCTGCTTCACGGACATCCTCGGCAACCGCATGGACCTGTACGACGCCATCGTGTGGTTCGACGACTGGATGCACTTCATGAACACCGGGCTCCTCGCGGCGGCGGCGATCCTGCTGACCCTCCCCCGCAGCGCGACCCTCGGCGCGACACTCGAGCGGGCTCTCGCGTTCGGCGCGACGGCGGCGATCGTGTGGGAGCTGGCCGAGTACTTCGCGTTCATCAGCAAGTCCGCCGAGCGCCACAGCGCCTACACCGACACGCTCGGCGACCTCACGCTCGGGACCCTCGGGTGCCTCGTCGCGGCTGTCGTCATCCACCTGGCGTGGCGCCACGGGAAGCTGCGAACCTCAGCTCCGCAGCTCGAAGCGGCCATCGCGCCGGTCGGGCAGCCGACACCCTGAGAGACGCGCGTTTGCGTCTCACTGCACGAATACCTGTACATAAACTCACTACCCGGCGAATCTGACCTGGCCCAGCTTCCCGCCGTCGTAGGAGTTCAGTTGTGGAGCCCGAGATTCCGTCGTACGGTCGTCGCCCTCGCAGCGGCCATCGTGGTCGCAGCACCGGCCATGGTGGCGCAAGCGTCGCTGGCCTCGGCATCCGGTCCGCCGCGGCTGGCCACCGTCGCAAAGAAGTGCGTGCAGAGTCCCCTCTTCACCCAGGAGGTCCGCGCTGTCGAGGCCGTCGCGACGAAGATCGCCGGCACCCCGGAGGTACGTGAGGCGCGCGCGGCGATCGCACAGGAGTGGCGGACGAAGCTCGAGGCCAAGGTCGGTCCGTTGAGCCGACAGGCGAAGGAGCGGCTCGACCTCGCCACGCGCGAGCTGGTCTTCACGTACGCCCAGCGTGCCGCCAACAACGATCCCGCCTCTCCGAAGGTGTCGTGGGTCGAGTCGCCTCCCCACACCTGGAACGGCGCTCGCGTCCAGGGCGGTCGGTACGCCGGCGACAACCCAGACACGATCTATCGCATCGTGCCGATCGACGGCGCCTCGCGCTACGTGATCCGCGGCCAGGTCCAGAAGGTCAGGCCCGTCCACGCGGTCTTCGAGCTGACGAACGACGGCGATCGGGTGGCCGCCACGGACACGATCGAGCTGAAGGATCTCGTGACCCGTGCGGACGGCAGCTTCACGATCACCATCGACTCCGAGCCTGACGCCGGACGTCCGAACCACCTCCAGACCAACCCCGGCACCGTCCAGTTGTTCATCCGCGACACGCTGTCCGACTGGGGCACGCAGACTCCCGCGACGCTCTCGGTCGAGCGCATCGCCGGTCCGCCGTCGGCCGGACGGTCGTTCCGTACCCTCGTCGACGAGACCGTCCGCACGGCGCGAGCCTCGGGCACGTTCTGGATGGACTACTTCGTCCTCTTCGCGTCGTTCTCCACGCCGCCGAACGTCGTGCCCGAACCGACGAAGGGCGTCGCGTCGATCTCTCGCTCGACCGGCAACTTCGACCTCGACGACGTCGAGGCCCTCGTGATCACCACGCGCAAGGGACCCGCGACCTACACGGGAGCCACGGTCCAGGACGTCTGGACGATCACCCCGGACTACTGGGACGAGCAGACAAGCCTTTCCAGCGGCCAGTCCGTCGCCAACCCCGACGGGACCACCACGCTCGTCGTCTCGCCGCGCGACCCCGGCGTCCACAACTGGATGAGCACCGGCGGTCTCGCGCAGGGCACCTTCCTCCTGCGCTGGCAGGGCGCGTCGCTGCTCTCCGACACCAGCGGGAAGCCGTTCGTCACGTCGCGCGTGGTGAAGCTGGCCGACCTGCGCACGGCGCTCCCCGAGGGCACCGCGTACGTCTCGCGCCGCGAGCGCTCGGTGCAGCTGCGTGAACGTCAGGCCGGCTTCGCACGCCGGATCGCGACCTGCGGCCGCTAGCCGTGTCTTAGACGAGCTCGGGCTCCGGACCGGCATGGGTGAGCATCTGGTCAGGGTCGAGACGCGATCTGCCCCACCTGCCGTGGACAGCGTTGTACTTGCCGCCGATCTCCAGGTCGCGCGAGACCGAGATGTCTCCCACCAGCCACGGCAGCCAGCCGGTGCGCTCAAGGTACGGGCGGACGCGGTCGGCCGTCGCAGCGGAGTCGGCGGCGAACGCGAGCACAGCGGGCGGCTCGTGGTCAGCGCCCTCCCCGATCGCGGTGGTCGCCAGGTTGGAGAAGGCCTTGACGTGCCCCGTCCCGCTGGGCAGGAGGGTCGCGACGAACTCCCCCGCGGACCCTTCGCGGGGCGTACGAGGGACGATCCCCGCCGGAGTCACGTCGAGCGGGTTCGAGACATCGAGGAGGACCTTGTCGGCCAACGATGCTCCGAGCTCGCCGATCACGGCACGCTGAGCAGAGTCCCAGAGCGTCGCGAGGATCACGAGCTCCTGTCCGTCGACCGCCTCGGCGAGGGTCGAGGCGACGGCGACCTGGGCGCCGACGGCGACGGCGCGCACCGCACCGGCGGCGGCCGCTGCCTTGGCGGGGCGGTGGTGGTAGAGGGTCACGTCGACGCCGTGCGACGCGAAGAGCCGGGCGATGGCAGTGCCGTGGCGTCCGGGGCCGATGAGGGCCAGGGAGTTCATCTCATGCCTCCGATACGGGCAGGTGGGGGTTGTCGGAGAGGTCGAGGACGAGCTTTCCGCGGGCGTGCTTGGCGTCGAGGCGCTTGTGTGCCTCGACGATCTCGGTGAAGGGCAGGGTCTCCACCGGGAGCCGCAGCGTCTCCGCCGCGACGCCGTCCAACAGCTCGCGCAGCTGCGCGGTGCTGTGCTGCACCCGCACGAGGCGGATGCCGTGCGACACCATCGTTTCCGGCACGAGCGTGATCGCTTTCCCGCCGGCAGCAGCGACCGCGACGGCCACGTCTCCCGCCTCCTTCGAACCGGCCAGGTCGATCGAGGCAGCGAGGGCACGACCGTCCGCGACCGCCGCGATGCGGCTGGCCAGCCCGGGCCCGTACGACACAGCGAGGGCGCCGAGTGCGCGGAGGTGGTCGTGGTTCGCCTCGCTCGCGGTGCCGATGACCGTGAGACCGCGCGCGAGCGCCAGCTGGGTGAGCATCGTGCCGACGCCCCCGGATGCTCCATGGACGACGACGACGTCTCCTTGCCGCAGCGGCAGCGCGTCGAGCGCGGAGAGCGCCGACTGACCGACACCGCTCAGGCCGCCCGCGAGCGCCCAGTCGACGTTCGCCGGCTTGGGATGCAGGCGCGAGCCGTCGGTGGTGACCAGGTCCGCGTCAGCGCCTTGGGCTCCCCAGCCGATGACCTCCTCCCCGACCTTCCATGCCCGGTCGTTCGACTCGGCCACGACTCCGGCGAACTCGGTCCCCAGCACCATCGGGACACTCCCACCGAAGGTGCCGGCCCGGCGTCGGGCGTCGACGGGGTTCAGACCTCCCGTCCGCACCGCGACACGAACCTGCCCACGTCCGAGCGGAGGAGTCTCGTGCTCTTCGATGGTGATGACGTCGGGAGGACCGAAGCGACGAACGACCGCGATCCGACTGATCTGCGACATGGCGTTTGCCTTTCTCACGCGCAAGGGCGCCACGATGGCGCTATATCTGTAACTACAGATATCCGGATTCTCTTCCCCGCAGTTGAGACGTTCCTCGTTCGCTACGCAGGCGGGGCAGAAGTGACGCCCTCGTGCGCCGCCAGTCGGCGGGCGAAGGCAAGCAACGGCGCGAGGTCGGCGTCGTCGATGAGCGGCTCGAACTCGCGGGCGAGGCTTTCGGCATGGGCGTCGGTCGCCCGCTCGACCAGCTCGGCTCCCCGCTCCGTCAGCACCACCTGGACGACCCGTGCATCCTCCGGGCTCTCCACGCGGTCGACCAGCCCCGCCTCGCACAGGCGACTGATGAGGTGCGAGGCCGAGCCCGAGCTGTAGACGAGCGAACGCGCCAGCTGTGTGGCCTTGAGCGTGTGTCCTGGCGCCTCCCACAGCGAGAGAAGAGCCTCGTACGAAGGGACCGTGAGGCCGAAGTCCTTCTTGAGCTCGGCGGCGAGGCCGGTCAGCATCGAGCGCTGACCCAGCAGCAGACCTCGCCAGATCTCCTGACGGGGAGTCAGGGGGTCGCGCATGACAGGCTCCGATCTCGCGACATCACGTACCGCCTCATTCTCTCTGTATCGACAGAGAGCGGGCCTGCGTCACTCCGCATCGGCGAGCCAGGCCCGGCAGAGCCACCACGCGTCCATCGCCCCGAACGTGCCGAGCGGATCGATCCCGGTGACGTGGGTGAACCGCTGCACCCGGTTGCGCACCGTGTTGGCGTGGACGAAGAGGACCTCCGCCGCCGCAGCGGTGTCCCGGTCCGCCTCCAGCCACGCGCGCACGGCGAGCGCAACCGGTTCGGCACTGGGCCCGAGCTCGCGCCAGGCCGCGAGGTGCTGGGTGAGCAGCGCCGCGGTCAGATCGGTCCGGGAGAGCACGGCCACCACGCTCGCGACCTCGCTGACGTGCACCGGGCCGGTCCGACCGATCGCCTCGGCGGCAGGGACGGCGGCGACGGCGAGCCGGTGTGCCGTACCAACCTCCTCGGCACCGACCGGTCCGGCGACACCGACGACCACGTCACCACCGGCATCACGACGGGCAGACGGGCGGCTCGACACGACGGCGACGACGGTGTCACCGAGGGACGCCGAGAGCGACACGGCCCGGTCACTGCGCAGAAGGCGCAACGCCTCCGTCGCACGTGGGTCACCGTGGCGTGCCACCAGCACCCACAGACCGCCCGCGTACGGCAGCCCGGCCTCGGCCGCGGCCAGGGTCGCCGCGGAACCGCCCTCCAGCAGCCGCCGCATGACCTCCACGTCGCGATCTCGCCGGACTGCGGTCTGCTCGGCACGCGCGTCGCGGTGCGCGCGGATCAACCGTGAGCGGACGGCCTCGGCCCAGTCGTCGTACAGCTCACGCGCGTCCAGCAGCTGACCTGCTCCGACGTCCTCGGCCTCCGCTATCTCGCGGGCCCGCGCCCAGATGGCGCGCTCGGCAACGTGGATGGCGCCGAGCACCACCTCGATCGGGATCCCCTGAGTGGCGCGGGTGACCGCCAGCTCCTCGACGAAGGCCAGCTCTGCCTCCGTCGGGCCCCGGCGCGCGGCGAGCGCGCGCGTGGCGGCCATCAGCAGGGCTCGCGTGTGGCCGGCGATGTCCGCCACAGGGAGCGAGGCCACCTCGGCGACCATCGAGCGTACGCCGGCGACCACCTGCGGCAGCAGGTCTTCGTCCCGCATGACCCGCTCGATGAGATCGATGAGTCCGGACCACTCGTCGGTCCGCGCTCCGACTCCTCGTGGCATCGGCACCCCGCCTCCGTTCCCTTGTGGCGTGGCACAACCTTATGCAGAAACTCGGTGACGAGGGCCACAGGGATACCGCTGGTCGGCGTCTACGGTTGTCCCGGACCACATCGGTCCGTGTCGCCGAACAGGAGCTCGTGCATGACCCACCCCGCCCGCGTCGCCGTGATCGGCGCCGGAGCCGCCGGCCTCACCGCCACCAAGGCACTGCTGGATGTCGGCGCCGACGTCGTCACCTACGAGAAGGGTGACCGTCCCGGCGGCCTGTGGGTTCGCGGCAACAGCAACGGCCTCTCCCCCGCGTACGACTCCTTGCACCTCAACACCAGCAAGGGACGCACGGAGTTCGCCGACTTCCCGATGCCCGCAGAGTGGCCGGACTACCCGTCGGCGGACCTGGTCGCCGGCTACCTCGCGGACTATGCGCGCACCTTCGGCGTCCTCGAGTCGATCCGCTTCGATGCCGCGGTCGCGGCGGTGGAGCGCGAGGACGACAGCACATGGACCGTCACCACGGCGTCCGGCGACGTCGACCAGTACGACGCAGTGGTCGTGGCCAACGGGCACAACTGGGACCCGAAGTGGCCGTCGCCCGCCTACCCCGGCCACTTCGACGGCACGCAGATGCACGCCCACGACTACCGCAGCGCCGACGTCTTCCGCGACAAGCGGGTCGTCGTGGTCGGGATGGGCAACTCCGCGATGGACATCGCCGTCGACGCCTCGTACGTCGCCGAGGCTCCGGTGCTGCTCTCCGCCCGCCACGGCGTGCACATCCTCCCGAAGTACCTCTTCGGCCGCCCTGCCGACGCCACCGGCGGCGCGATCGCCGCGCTGCCGTGGCGCGTGCGCCAGCGGATCGCGGAGACGTCTCTGCGCCTGGCCGTCGGACGACCGGAGAAGTACGGCCTCCCTGCCCCGTCCGGCGGGTTCTTCCAGAACCACCCCACGATCAGCGACACGATCCTGCACCGGCTCACCCATGGTGCGGTCGAGGCCCGTCCCGGCATCGCGCGGCTGGACGGAGATCGCGTCGTCTTCACCGACGGCCGTACCGAGATGGTCGACACCATCGTGTGGGCGACCGGATACCGCGTCACGATCCCGTTCCTGTCGCCGCGCTGGCTGGGCACGAACCCCGAGGCCATGCTGCTGCACCATCGCGTGTTCCACCTCGAGGACCCCAGCCTGGCCTTCGTCGGCCTGATGCAGTCGACCGGAGCGGCTCTGCCCGTCGTCGAGGCCCAGGCCAAGCTGTTCGCGGCGTACGTCGGCGGGGACTACGCGCTGCCGACGCCCGACGAGCGCGACCGTGAAGCCCATCGCGCACTGGACGAGGCCAAGGACAGGTGGGGTGACAAGCGGCCCGCGATGCGCATCGACTTCGACCGGTACGTCGCCGCGGTCCCGCGCGAGATCGAGGCAGGCCGTCGCCGTCTCGCCACCGGCACCGAGGGCTTCGCCGCGCGTCCCGTGGCGGTGAACGCATGAGCCGCCGTGATGCCACCGGGCTGCGCGTGCTCGTGACCGGCGCGTCGGGGACCTTCGGTCGCGCCCTGTGCCAGGAGCTCTCCGAGCAGGGTGCCCACGTCGTCGGCCTCGATCTGGCGCCACGCGCCGACGACCCGGTCGAGGTGCTGGCGTGCGACGTCACCGACGACGCTGCTGTCCCCGCAGCGGTCGCCAAGGCTGTTGAGCTCCTGGGCGGTCTCGACGTCCTGGTGAACAACGCCGGCATCGGTGGGCCCGCGCCCGCCGAGCTCGCACCCGGTGACGAGGTGCGCCGTCAGCTCGACATCAACCTGCTCGGCACCTGGCGCGTCACCGCAGCCTGCACCGAAGCGCTGGTCGCCTCGCGTGGCCGGATCGTCATGGTCGCTTCGCGGATGGCGGTGATGCAGCTGCCGCTCGCGGCCGCGTACGGCGCGTCGAAGCGCGCAATGGTCGCCTACGCCGACGCGCTTCGCCTCGAGCTCGGCACCCATGTCGGCGTCACCTGCGTCTACCCCTCGTCGGTACGCAGTCCGATCCACGACTCGACCGCAGCGGCCGGGCTCTCCCTCGAGGGGATGAGCGCGTACGAGCCGCTCGAGGGCGTGGTCGCAACCGTTCTGCACGCGGCGCTCTCACGCCGCCCCCGGCGCGACCTGCCCACCACGCGTCGCGGCGCGATGGAGTTCTTCCTTGCCCGGCACCTCCCCGCTCTCACCGACCGGATCGTCTCGCGGACCTTCTCCGAGCGTGTCCGCTCCGGGGCGTTCGCCGGAGCCGATCTGGCGGCCAGGGCAGTCGCGCGTCACCGCGAGGCCGCCCGGTGACGGCCACACAGACCCCCGGACCCGTACCCGTCAGTCGTGCAGCAGAGGCGTCCCCCCGCGCCCGTCTGCCGCACCTGGCGGCGTACGGGTCCGGGTCGCTCGGGATGGGCGTGTGGGTCACCGTTCCCGGACTTCTGCTGCTCTACTTCCTGACCAACACCCTCGGGGTCAGCCCGCTCGTGGCCGGTCTGGTGCTCCTTCTGCCGAAGGTCCTCGACGCCGTCGTGCACCCGACATTCGGCACGTGGTCGGACCGCCAGGCCCGCCGCCACGGCCACCGGCGCGGGATGATGCGCCTGGGCCTGTTACTCGCCGTGGCGATGGGCGCGATGTTCGCGGTGCCGTCGGGGCTGACCGGTCTCTCGGCCGCCCTCTGGGTCGGCTTCTTCTACATCGTGGGCAACCTGCTCTTCGCCGCCTTCCAGGTGCCGTACCTGACAGCCCCGTCGGACCTCAAGGTCGGCTACCACGAGCGCACCCGCGTCTTCATGGTGCGGATGGTGATGCTCACCGTCGGGCTCCTGGCCGCCGGCGTCGCGGCTCCCGCGCTGGTCGCGGACCACGAGCGGGGCAGCTACGTACGGATGGCGCTGCTGCTCGGGGTGGTGATGGTGGTCAGCGGCGTGGTGGCGATTCGCGGCGTACGCCGCCTCACCGAGACCTGCGGCTTCCGCAGCCCGGACGCGGAAGCACACTCCACGCGGGCCGACCTCGCGCTCGCCTGGCAGGACCGTGACTTCCGCCTGCTCGTACTCTCCTACCTGTTCACCGGCGCCACCACGCACCTCGTCTTGGCGGCGGTGCCGTTCTACGCCGAGTACGTGCTCGGCAGCAGCGGGCTGACCGCAGTGCTCATGGGCGCCTTCCTCGGACCGGCCGTCTTCGCCTCCCCGATCTGGCTGCGGGTCTCCCGCCGGATCGGCAAGCAGCGCGGGCTGCTGCTGAGCCAGCTGATGTTCATCGTCGGGACGGCGGCGCTCCTGGCCGGTGACCAGCTCGGCGTCGCCATCTCGGTGGCCGTCGTGGTCGTGCTCGGCGTCGCCTTCGCGGGCCTGCAGCTCTTCGCGTTCTCGATGGTCCCCGACGCCGTGGCTGCCGCCGAGCAGCGCGGCTCGTCCCGCGCCGGGGCGTACACGGGCGTGTGGACCGCGACCGAGGCCGTGGGCACTGCGATCGGGCCGTACGTCTACTCCGCCATGCTGGCGATCGGCGGCTTCGCCGCGGCCGTCGACGGCGACAGTGTGGCGCAGCCGGACTCCGCGCTCAGCGCCGTCCTGATCGGGTTCACCGCCGTCCCCGCCGTGCTGATGACGATCGCCCTGCTCATCCAGCGCCGGTGCCGGCTAGACCGGTCCGTGCCGCTGACGTGAGCGAGGAGCTGCTCCTCGGTCTGGCCCTGCTCGGCATCCTCGTCGGCGCGCTCGCGCAGGCCGCGACCGGGATGGGGTTCTCGCTCGTCGCCGCCCCCTTCATGGTGACCGCGCTGGGACCCCGCGAAGGGGTGGCGGCGACCGTGCTGCTCGCCGTGTTCGCCTCGACGGTGCCGCTCGTTCGCGACCGCAGGGAGGTCCAGCCCGGTGCGGTGACGCGGATGCTGCTCCCTACGCTGGTCTGCACGCCGCTGATCGCCTGGGCCGTGCGCGACGTGGAGACGCGGTGGCTCGGGTTGGCCGGCGGTGTCGGCGTCGTCATCGCCGTCGCGCTGCTCGCGAGCGGTCTGCGCTCCCGGTGGCTCGGCACACCGCAGGCCGCTGTGCTCACCGGCGCCACCAGCGCGGCGCTCAACGTCGTGGGGGGCGTCGGGGGTCCCCCGATCGGCCTGTACGCCGCGAACGCCGGGTGGGAGCCTCAAGTGATGCGCGCCAATCTCACGGCGTTCTTCCTCGTACAGAACCTCGCGACCGCGCTTGTCCTCGGCGTCCACCTTCCAGGTGCGCCGCAGCTGGCCGTGCTCGGCGTCGGCACCGCCGCCGGGATGCTGCTCGCGAGCCGCCTGACGCCGTCGCGCGTACGGACCGGCATCCTGGCGCTCTCGCTGCTCGGCGGGCTCGGGCTCGTCGGCGGCGCCCTTTAGCGGCGAGCCGAGACCCGGTTCAGCACTGCTGCCAGCGGCTCCGGCACACGGTCGGGCTCCAGCGCTTCGACCAGCAGCGCGGCGTAGCGCGACTTGCGTCCCGCCCGCACTCCGAGGAAGCGCCGCAGCACCGCTTCTTGCGTCCAGTCGCGCTGGGCGGGCATGCCCGCCAGGAGCCTCAGCGAGTGCGGCGTCGAGACCTGCTCTGACCAGTCCGCGCCGGAGCTTCGCCTCCTCAGGGGCGTCGAAGAGGCCGGCGAGCCGGACGCCGAGCCTTGCGGGCCGTACCGCGAGGCAAAGCCCGCGTGTTCGTGATCCCGCCCATCGCGACCACCTCGATGCCCTCAGCGCCGAGGTCACGGCACCATTGCGCCACTGCGTCCTGAGCCCGTCAACCGACTTCGCTCGCGATCGCGTCGTACGAGTCCCGAGACTCGTGGACGTCGTCCATGTGCGCCTCTGCCCAGCCCTTCAGAGCCATCATGACGTGCTGAAGGGATGCGCCCAGATCTGTCAGCGCGTAGTCGACGGTCACCGGCACGGTTGGAGTGACCGTTCTCGTCACGAGCCCGTCGCGCTCGAGCGTACGAAGAGTCTGCGTCAGCATCTTCTGGCTGACCCCCGCGATGCGTCGCGCGAGCGCCGAGTACCGCAGGGGTCCCTCCTCCGCCAGCGCCGCGAGCACGAGCGCCACCCACTTGTCCGAGATGCGCGCGAGCAGCTCCCGGCTCGGACAGCCCGCGAGGAAGGCGTTGTACTCGGCCTTTGCGCTGCTTCGGCGCTGGGCCGCAGTGGTCGTCGGCATCAGAGCTCCTTCGGTGCGCACTTGCCAGCATCTAACGCACTTTTGGGTGCCTACTTCCCAACAGAGAGCGTGTGGAGCCAGTCTGGACTTCGGCACACGCCACCACAACCCCACCAAGGAGAATCATGGACACCACCGCGACCTTTCGCACCGCCGTCGTCCGCGTGCCTGCTGGACCAGCGTCTGTCGAGCTGATCGACGTACCCCGACGCGAGCCGGGTGCCGGACAGGTCCGGGTACGGATCGAGGCCGCGTCGGTCAACCCTGCGGACGTGTGGGTCACCGACGGCTTCTTCCACTCGATCGGCATGATCAACCAGCCTGACCACGCCGGGCTCGGATGGGACTTCGCCGGCGTGGTCACGCAGGCAGGAGCGGACGTCACGCTGCCCGTCGGCGCGCGCGTCGCCGGGATCGTGCCGGGGTTCGACCGCGACTTCGGGACGTACGCGGAAGAGGTCGTGGCCGACCGGGACTGGATCGCCGTCGTTCCCGACGACCTCGAGCTCACCGCCGCTGCCATCGTCCCCCTCAACGCGCTGACGGCCGACCAGATCGTCGACTTGCTCGGCGACGGCGACGGCCAGCGCCTGCTCGTCACCGGAGCAGCCGGTGCCGTGGGCTCCTTCGTCGTCCCGCTGGCCCTCGATCGCGGCTGGGTGGTCACCGGGCTCGCACGCACCGGCGACGAGTCCTTCGTCCGTGGTCTCGGCGCCGAGTTCACCTCCGAGTATTCCCACGGCTGGGACGCCGTCGCAGACACTGCACTTCTGCAGGCCGAGGGCGCCGCTCTCGTCCGCGACGGCGGAACCTTCGTGGGAGTCCGTCCCACCGACGTGCCTTCCCCAGGGCGCGGCATCTCCGCTCGTGCCGTGTCGGTCGCGCCCGACCCGGATCGGCTTGCGACCCTGCTGCAGCTCGCTGACCGCGAGGTCCTTCCGACCCGGATCGCCGACGTCCTGCCTCTCGAGAAGGTCGTCGAGGCCCTCCAGCGCGTCGCCGCAGGGGGCCTCCGCGGACGGTACGTCCTCGTTCCCTGAACCAGACTCTTGCAGGTGACGTAGCGTCAATCCCTACGCCACCACGGCGACGTCAGACAGGAATGTCCCGGGACACCGATCAAACGGCGTCCCGGGACATCGATTTCTGTCGGGCTGACAGGATTTGAACCTGCGACCCCTTGACCCCCAGTCAAGTGCGCTACCAAGCTGCGCCACAGCCCGAGACCCAGAGCAACCGCTCCGAACCTGCGAAGCAACCCTAGCAGCCACAGTTGCCGTTCCCGACACCGGCCAGGGCCGCTCAGGCCAGGGGCCACCACGCCGGCAGCAGCAGCCGATAGCGCTCGGCGAACGCGTCCACGCTCCGCGGCTCCGGCCCTTCGAGCCAGGCCTCGATCGCCCCCACCGTCCCGTACGCGACGTAGCGTGACGCGACCGCGACCGTCGCCCTGTCGTACGGCGCCGGCACGCGTCGCCCTCATCACCGGCGGCGCGAGCGGCATCGGTCGCGCCACCGCGATCCGGCTCGCCAGCGAGGGCGGCACCGCCGTCGTCGCCGACGTCCAGGACGACCTCGCCAAAGAGGTCATCGCCCAGATCGAGGCAGCCGGAGGCGCCGCCCGCGCGCTGCACCTCGACGTCACCAACGAAGACGAGTGGACCGAGGCCGCGGGGCATCGGTGACTCCGATCCGATCGAGGAGACCTCGTACGACACGTGGCGGAGAGTCGGCGCGGTGACCGATACAAGCGTCTTCCTCGGGACGAAGGCTGCCGCCTCCGCGCTCAAGGCCTCCGGCCACGGCGCCGTCGTCAACACCAGCTCGATCTTCGGCATCTCGGGCGAGTCCGGGACGGGCCTTGCGTACGCCGCCGCCAAGGGCGCGGTCCGAACCCTCACGAAGAACACCGCGCTCGGCTGGGCGACCGAGGGCGTTCGCGTGAACTCGATCCACCCCAGGTTCATCGAGACGCCGATCCTCGGTGACACCGACCGTACGATGCTCGCCGCGGCGGCACCGATGCAGCGCGTCGGTCAGCCGGAGGAGATCGCCGCGGGGATCCTGTTCCTCGCCAGCGACGACGCGTCCTTCGTGACCGGCGCCGAGCTGGTGATCGACGGCGGCTTCACCGCCCGCTGACCCGCGGGAGCCTCCAGTCCGCCACGAGCGGAATCGCCTCCCCGACGGTTCCGCTCGTGGCGTTCGACGTCGTACGGTCACGTCATGCGCACACCGGTCGTCCTCCTGCCCGCCCTCGGCGAGACACGTGACGACTGGACGAAGATCGCGCCGACACTGGCACAAGACCACGACGTCCACGCCCTCGACCTGCGCGGTCACGGCCAGGCCGCGTGGGAACCTCCGTACACGTTCGCCCGCATGCGCGACGACGTCATCCGGACGCTCGACGATCTCGGCCTCGACGAGCTCGACCTCGTCGGCCACTCCCTCGGGGGTGCGGTGGCCTGTCACGTCGCGGCGGCACAGCCCGACCGCATACGACGCCTCGTGCTGGAGGACGTGGGCGCGCTCCGCCCTCGCGTGCCGCAGTCGCCCGACCGCCCGCCGGGCCCGCTGCTCTTCGACTGGGACATGGTCCTGTCGGTACGGCGTCAGCTCGACTCCCCCGACCCGACCTGGCGCGACGACCTTGCGCTCATCGCCGCGCCGACGCTCGTCCTCGCCGGCGGCCCGGACAGCCCCGTCCCCGACGAGACGATCGACGAGCTCGTGAACCGCGTCCCCGACGCGCGGCGCGTCACGATCCCGGTCGGCCATCTGATCCACCGCGCGGCCCCGCAGGCCTGGCTCGACGCCGTCGTCCCGTTCCTCGCGCAGACGTAGGACCCGACAAGAAGACCCGACGTCGCACCCCTCAATCAGGGGTGCGACGTCGGGTCCTTCGGTCGGGATGTACGTCAGCGGCGCTTGCGCTTCTCGCGCACGCGCTGCGTCAGGTGGATCGGCGAGCCCTCGAACCCGTACTCCTCGCGCAGGCGGCGCTCGATGAACCGCAGGTACTGGTCCTCGAGCTTGCCCGACGTGAACAGGACGAACGTCGGCGGAGCCACACTCGCCTGCGTCCCGAACATCACCTTGGGCTGCTTGCCGCTGCGGACGGGGTGCGGGTGCTCGGCGACCAGGCGACCGAGGAACGCGTTGAGCAGGCCGGTCGGCACACGGGTGTACCAGCCGTCGAGCGCCGTGTTGAGCGCCCGGACGACCCGGTCCACGTGCCAGCCGGTCAGCGCCGTGATGTTGACGCGCGGCGCCCACTGGACCTGGACGAGCTCGCGGGTGATCTCGCGGTCCAGATAGTAGCGACGCTCGTCGTCGACGAGGTCCCACTTGTTGAACGCGATGACTAGCGCGCGCCCGGCCTCCTCGACCTGACGGATGATCCGCAGGTCCTGCTCGGAGATCGACTCGCTGGAGTCGAGGACGACGACGGCGACCTCGGCGCGCTCGATCGCGGTGGTCGTACGGAGGCTCGCGTAGTACTCGTGGCCCGACGCCTCCTTGACGCGCTTGCGGATGCCGGCGGTGTCGATGAACCGCCACACCTCTCCCCCGAGCTCGACGAGCTCGTCGACGGGATCGACGGTCGTGCCGGCGACGCTGTCGACGACGACGCGCTCCGACCCGGCGAGCTTGTTGAGGAGGCTCGACTTGCCCGCGTTGGGCTTGCCGACGAGCGCGATGCGGTGCGGGCCCTCGTCCTCGTCGTCAGTCTCCTGCGGCGCCTCCGGAAGCACGTCGAGGATGATGTCGAGCAGGTCGCCCGCTCCGCGCCCGTGCAGCGCGGAGACCGGGAACGGCTCGCCCAGGCCGAGGTTCCACAGACCCGCGGCCTCCAGCTCGCCGCGCTCGTCGTCGACCTTGTTGGCGACCAGGATGACGGGCTTACCCGAACGCCGCAGGACCTTCACGACCTCCTCGTCGGCGTCGGTGATGCCGACCGTCGCGTCGACGACGAACAGCACCGCGTCGGCGGCGGCCACGGCAACCTCGGCCTGAGCGGCGATGCGCTCGGCCAGGCCCTTCGCGTCCGGGTCCCAGCCGCCGGTGTCGACGACGGTGAACTCGCGGCCGCTCCACTCGGCGTCGTACGAGACACGGTCACGGGTGACGCCCGGCACGTCCTGCACGACGGCCTCGCGGCGGCCGAGGATACGGTTCACCAGCGTCGACTTGCCGACGTTGGGTCGGCCCACGACGGCAAGCACGGGGACGCGCAGCGCGCCCCCTTCGGTGGCAGTTTCGGTCATGAAGTGGTTCCTCCGAGATCGGGTACGGCCTTCGCCGCGAGGCGAACGACCTCGTCGATCACCTCGTCGAGAGTCAGATGGGTCGTGTCGAGCTCGATCGCGTCGTCGGCCTTGGCCAGAGGCGACGTCGTACGCGAGGAGTCGATCGCGTCGCGTCGCTGCAACGAAGCGGCGGTGGCCTCGACGTGCGCGGCCTCCGACTGTCCTTGCTCCGCCGCACGGCGGGCGGCGCGCGCAGCGGTGTCGGCCACGAGGAAGAGCTTGAGCGGCGCATCCGGGGCGACGACCGTCCCGATGTCGCGGCCCTCGATGACGATCCCGTCCGACGCAGCGATGGTCTCGCGCTGGAGGGCGACGAGCCGCTGGCGCACCTCGGGCACGCGGCTCACCTGGCTGACCGCGTCGGTGACCCGCTGGGTGCGGATCGGCCCGGACACGTCCACGCCGTCGGCCGCGATCGTCGGCGCCTGGGGGTCGGTGCCGGAGAGAATGTCGACGTCGGCCGCGGCGGCGGCGACGGCCACCGGGTCCTCGACGTCGACGCCCCGCTCGAGCACCGCCCAGGTCATGGCGCGGTACATCGCCCCGGTGTCCAGGTACGCCAGGCCGAGGCGCGTCGCGACGCCTCGCGCCGTGCTCGACTTGCCCGATCCGGAAGGGCCGTCGAGGGCGATGACTGCTGGGGGCACGGGGCCAACCTTTCTCACAGGGGTACTCGTTGAGCTGTTCTCATCGAGCTGTTCGTCATAGGTGCGTGGTCCATCCGCGCTCGGTGAGCGCGACGGTGAGCTCCTCGGCACGCTCGGAGCGCACCGCGATCTCGGCGACGCCCACCGGGCGGCCGAGGTCGTGGTCGATACGCAGGTCTTCGATGTTCACTCCCGATTCTCCCGTATCACGGAAGAGGCGCCCCAACTCGCCCGGCTGATCGGGCACCTGGACGAACACAGAGGTCAGCGCAGGGGTGAGCTCCTCGCCGTGCTTGCCCGGAATCAGGCGGGTCCCCGCGACTCCCCGGCCGAGCACGTCCTCGATCACGTGGCCCCGCTCGATGCCGTCCAGCAGCTCGTCGAGGTCGTCGCGCACGCCGCGCAGCAGCTCGGCCAGCGGGAGCCTGTTGGCGTGCAGGATCTGGCGCCAGAGCACGGGGTCGCTGGCCGCGATCCGGGTGACGTCACGCAGGCCCTGCCCGGCGAGGGCGAGGTGGTCGGCCGGGCCACCGTGCAGACGCGACGCGGTGAGGACGGACATCACCTGGGGCAGGTGCGAGACCCGCGCGACGGCGAGGTCGTGCTCGTCCGGCGGCATCTCGACCAGCGTGGCGCCCACGACGTGTGCGAGATCACGGACGCGTTCGAGGGCCACCTCCGACGCAGCCGCGTGCGGGGTCACGGCCCACGCCCGGCCCTCGAACAGCGTCTCTGAGGCCGCAGTCGGTCCCGAGCGCTCGCTGCCGGCCATCGGATGGCTCCCGACGTAGCGCTCCAGCCCCTCCGTACCGGCCGACGCGAGCGCCTCGAGGGGCGGGAGCTTGACGCTCCCGACATCGGTGACCACCGCTGCGGGCCACTCCGCCAAGGCGTCCGCGACGACCTCGGCGACGAAGTCCGGCGGCACGGCGACGACGACGAGGGCCACGGACTCCGGCTCGTCCACGGTGCCGGCGCCGAGCATCTGGGCCGTACGGGCGTGGTCGTGCTGGAGGTCGCGCAGGTGCACCGGCACGCCAGCACGCGTCAGCGCGAGGGCGACGGAGGTGCCGACGAGCCCGCACCCCACCACGAGGGCGGGGCCGTCGATCGTACGGGGCTGGGCGTCGGCACTCACAGCCCCACGCTATCCAACAGGACCCCGAGCTCGTCCGACGTGAGCTCTCGGAGGTCGCCCGGCTTCATGCCGCCCAGGTGGATGCCCCCGAAACCGGTACGGGTCAGCCGGACGACGGGGTGGCCGACGGCGTCGAGCATCCTGCGGACGATCCGGTTGCGGCCGAGGTGGATGTCGAGCTCGACGATGCTGCGGTCGGCTGCCATCTGCTTCACGACGAAGCGGTCCACCTGGACAGGCCCGTCGTCGAGCGTGATGCCGTCGCGCAGCGTGCGGCCGAGGCCACGGGCGACCTGGCCCTCCACCTCGGCGACGTAGGTCTTGGTGATCTCGAACGACGGGTGCGCCATCCGGTTGGCGAACTCGCCGTCGTTGGTGAGCAGCAGCAGCCCGCTGGTGTCGGTGTCGAGCCGGCCGACGTGGAAGAGCCGCTCAGGACGGTCGGCCGCGTACGAGGACAGGTCCGGGCGGCCCTGCTCGTCGCTCATCGTCGAGACGACGCCGCGGGGCTTGTTGAGGACCAGATAGACGTGGTCCGACGCGGGCGGGATGCGCTTGCCGTCGACGTGGATCACGTCCGTACGGGGGTCGACCCGGCGCCCCATCTGGGTGACGACCTCGCCGTTGACCGACACCCGGCCGCGCTCCATGAGGATCTCGCAGGCACGCCGCGAACCGACCCCTGCCTGGGCCAGCACCTTCTGCAGACGGATGCCTTCGGGCAACTCGCTCACGCGTCCTCCTCTGTTCCTTGTACGTCCGCCGGTCGAGCCTGTCCAGACCCCTCCACCGGCGCTCCGAGACCCTCCGGGTCGCCCATCTCCTCCATCTCCGGCAGGAACGGCGCCAGGTCGGGCAGCTCGTCGAGGCTGCCCAGCCCCATCCGCTCCAAGAAGTACGGGGTGGTCGCGTACAAGACCGCCCCTGTCTCATTGTCGGCGCCGGCCTCCGCGACCAGACCACGGGTCACGAGCGTGCGCATGACGCCGTCGACGTTGACGCCGCGGATCGCCGACACGCGCGCCCTCGAGATCGGCTGGCGGTAGGCCACCACGGCCATCGTCTCCAGCGCCGCCTGGGTGAGCCGTGCCTGCTGCCCGTCCAGGACGAACCGCTCCACCGCGCCGGCATACGTGTCGCGGGTGGAGAACCGCCAGCCGCCGGCGACCTGCCGCAGCGCGAACCCGCGCTCCTCGTCGTCGTAGGACCGTGCGAGCTCGACGAGCGCGGTCTCGACATCGGCGGGCGGGTGCCCCACTGCCGAGGCGAGCGTGAGGTGGTCGAGCGGCTGGTCGGCCACCATGAGGACCGCCTCCAGCGCAGGGCGCAGCGGGTACGCGGGCGCCTCCGCGCCACTCGGCTCCGTCGCGTCAGTCTCGTCCATCGCCATCCTCACCTGCGGCCTCCTGGGCCGCCTCGTCGTCTTCGTCGAACTCCGTGCTGACCTCGACCTCACCGTCCTCGGATCCCGTCCAGCGGATCGTCAGCTCCCCCAACGGGGTCACCTGGTCGAACGCGACGACCCCCTCACGGAACAGCTCGAGCAGCGAAAGGAAGCGCGCCACCTTCGTGAGCATGTCCGGGGCGTCCGCGACCAGCGTCCGGAACGTCAGCGACGTCCCGCGGCGCAGCCGCTCGACCACCACGACGGCCTGGTCCCGCACGCTGACCTGCGGGGCGTGCAGATGCGCGAGCGACACGAGCGGCGGCACCTTGGGCTGCATCGCCTTCGCGGCGAGCATGGCCAGCTCCTCCGGACCGACGCTGATGAGCACCTCGGGCAGCAGCGTCGCGAACCGCTCCTCCAACGCCACGTCGCGGGGGAACCGCTTCGACTCCTCCTCGAGCCGTTCGCGCATCCGTGCGGCGACCAGCTTGAACGCGCGGTACTGCAGCAGGCGCGCGAACAGCAGGTCACGCGCCTCCAGGAGCGCCAGGTCGTCCTCGTCCTCGACGTCGGCCTGCGGCAGCAGCCGCGCGGCCTTCAGGTCGAGCAGCGTCGACGCGACCAGCAGGAACTCCGTAGTCTGCTCCAGGTCGCCGTCCGGACCCATCGCCTTCAGGTGCGCGATGAACTCGACGGTCACCTTGGACAGTGCGATCTCGGTGATGTCGAGCTTGTGCTTCGCGATCAGCTGCAGGAGCAGATCGAACGGCCCCTCGTACGCGTCGAGGTGGACGACGAACCCTGTCGAGCTCGCCTGCTCGCCGACCTCGGGTCCGCTCACGTGGCCCCGAGTCGTCGGGCGAGCTCGCTGTCGGCGCCGTTCTCGTCGTAGTCGGCCAGCGCCATCGCGAGGGCGACGCGGATCAGCCGGCCCCGGTCGAGGGTCTGGCCGAGGTCGCGGCGCAGCTCGAGGCGCGTGTGCTCGAGGTCGAGCAGCTCGTCCGAGGTCATGTAGACCGTGACCTTGCTGTCGTGCTTCACCCGTCCGCTCGAGCGTCCCGAGGAGGCACCGTCGTCGGTCGACGCGTCGGCCGCGGGAGCAGCCTCCGACGCGGCCTCAGCGGTGGTCGGTCGGAAGAGCTCGTCGGCGCCAGGCAGCTTCACACGCCGGGGCACCGGACGAGCACCTCCCGCGCAAGCTGACGATAGGCATCGGCACCCGGAGAGTCGGAGGCGAACTCGGTGATCGGCTCGCCCGCGACCGTGGCATCGGAGAACTTCACCGTACGCCGGATCACGGTGTGGAAGACCTTGTCGCCCCACCCGTCCACGAGCGTCTGGAGCACCTCACGGCTGTGCAGGGTGCGGCTGTCGTACATCGTGCCGAGCAGACCGATGATCTCGAGATCGAAGTTGGTCCGCTGGCGCACCTTCTCGATGGTCTCCTTGAGCAGGGCGACTCCGCGCAGGGCGAAGTATTCGCACTCCAACGGGATCAGGACGCCGTCGCAGGCGGTCAACGCGTTCACGGCGAGCAGGCCGAGCGACGGCTGGCAGTCGATGAGGATGACGTCGTAGTCGTTGAGCACCGGGCGCAGCATCCGCGCGAGGGTCTGCTCGCGCCCGACCTCGTGGACCAGGTGCATCTCGGCGCCGGACAGGTCGATGCTGGACGGCAGCAGGTGCAGGTTGGCCGTACGGGTCTTGAGGAGGACGTCGGACACCTCGACGTCGTCGTGCATCAGCAGGTGGTAGACCGTCGCGTCGAGATCGTGCGCGGGGAAGCCCAGCCCGACCGTCATCGACGCCTGAGGGTCGAAGTCGACCAACAGCACGCGCCGGCCCGTCTCGGCCAGCGCGGCACCGAGGTTGATCGCCGTGGTGGTCTTGCCGACTCCGCCCTTCTGGTTGCACAGGGCGATGACATAGGCGGGACCTCCGCTCGGGGGGCCCGGCTGGGGGAAGTCAGGTAGGGGGCGGCCGGTCGGCCCGTTCTTGGCGCTGGTCGACGGTCCGAGGTCGCCGAGCAGATCACTGGTGTGGTTCATGCGCACTCGATCCCATGAAGATGGCTGTTTGGACTCTAGCAAGTCGACAAGTCTCCTCCGCCACGCCGCGCGGAGTGTCGGCGTA
The DNA here is from genome assembly GCF_014127285.1 of Mumia sp. ZJ1417. Taxonomy (GTDB): domain Bacteria; phylum Actinomycetota; class Actinomycetes; order Propionibacteriales; family Nocardioidaceae; genus Mumia. The sequence goes on along the minus strand of NZ_CP059901.1, from coordinate 1,959,899 downwards.
CGCCCCGCAATTTGACGGGTTTCCCACCCTTTGCTGCACCCGATTCGGTGGATAACCCGTCAAATCGCGGGGCGGAAGGTCTCTCGGGGCGGGAGGTCACGCGAGGGCGCGCGGGTGGGCCGTCGCGTACACCTCGCGGAGCTTGTCGATCGTGACCAGCGTGTAGACCTGGGTGGTCGTCACCGACGCGTGCCCGAGCAGCTCCTGCACCACGCGGACGTCGGCGCCACCGTCGAGCAGGTGCGTCGCGAACGAGTGGCGCAGGGTGTGGGGCGACACGTCGACCGCGATCCCGGCCCGCTGAGCCGCCTTCGCCAGCACCGTCCACGCGCTCTGCCGCGACAACCGTCCACCGCGCGAGTTGAGGAACACCGCTCCCCCGTTGTCGCGGGCGCTCACCAGGCTCGGCCGCACGTCAACGAGGTACGACCGAACCGCGTCGACGGCGAACCGTCCCACCGGCACGACGCGCTGCTTGCCGCCCTTGCCGCGCAGCAGCACCTGAGCGGACTCCAGGTCCAGGTCGTCGACGTCGAGCCCGACGGCCTCCGAGATCCGCGCCCCCGTGCCGTACAGCAGCTCGAGCAGCGCGCGGTCACGGGCCGCGAGCCCCGTACCCGCCGATCCCGCCGCGTCGAGGATCGCCTCGACCTCCTCGACAGCGAGTGCCTTGGGCAGCCGGCGTGGCGGTGTGGGCGGCTTGACCTCGGCGGCCACGTCCCGTCCGACGGTGCCCTCGCGCACGGCGAACTTGTGGAACCCGCGCGCCGCGACGAGCGTCCGCGCCGCGCTCGGGGCGGACAGCGGCACATGATCCTCGTCGCCCTCGCGCAGGTGCACGAGGAACTCGGTGACATCTGCCTCCGCGATCTCGTCGACGCCCTCGATGCCGCGGGCGTCGAGGTAGGCGACGTAACGGCGCAGGTCACGCCGGTACGACGTCAGCGTGTTGGCCGCGAGGCCGCGCTCGATCGCGAGGTGGCTGAGGTACTCCTCGACGAGTCGACCGACGGGGGTCCGGTCGTCGTCGGCCACCTAGGCCACGACCTCGTCCGGTGTCACGTACGCCAGACCGTGCGCCTCGGCGACGCCTTCGTTGGTGACCCGCCCGTCGTGCACGTTCAGTCCGGCACGGAGGGCGGGATCGGCCCGCAGCGCGTCGCGCCAGCCGGCGTCCGCCAGCGCGAGCACGTACGGGAGGGTCACGTTGGTGAGCGCGTACGTGGAGGTGTGCGGGACGGCGCCGGGCATGTTGGCCACGCAGTAGAACACCGACTGCTCAACCACGAACGTCGGCTCGACGTGCGTGGTGGGACGCGAGTCTTCGAAGCAGCCGCCTTGGTCGATCGCGATGTCGACGAGCACGCTGCCCGGGCGCATCGCGGCGACCATCTCGTGGGTGACCAGACAGGGGGCCTTGGCTCCGGGCACCAGCACGGCCCCGATGACGAGGTCGGCGTCGGCGATCGCGCCCTCGACCTGGTAGCGGTTGGACGCCACGGTCTGCATACGACCACCGAACTCGATGTCGAGCTGGCGCAGGCGTGCCACATTGATGTCGAGCAGCGAGACCCGCGCGCCCATCCCGAGAGCGACAGCGGCCGCGTTGCGTCCGGAGACGCCGCCGCCGAGGACGACCACGTCGGCGGGGTGCACCCCGGGCACACCGCCCATGAGCACACCGCGACCCTCCGGCGCCAGGAGGTGGTACGCGCCGACCTGCGCCGAGAGCTTGCCGGCAACCTCGCTCATCGGCGCCAGCAGCGGCAGCGCGCCGTCGGCGGTCTGCACGGTCTCGTACGCGATCGCGGTCGTGCCCGACTCCACCAGCGCGTCGGTGCACTCACGCGACGCGGCGAGGTGGAGGTAGGTGAAGAGCACCTGGTCACGTCGCAGCCGTGCGTACTCCTCGGGGATCGGCTCCTTGACCTTGAGCACCAGGTCGGCGGCTGCCCAGACGTCGTCGGCACCGGGCAGGATGTCGGCCCCGGCACGGACGTACTCGTCGTCGGGGATCGACGAGCCTTCCCCCGCACCGGCCTCGATCAGCACCTCGTGCCCGGCCTCCCGCAGCTCGCGCACCCCGGCGGGGGTGATCGCGACGCGGTACTCGTGGACCTTGACCTCGCGTGGGACACCGACCTTCATCGTGCTCTCCTCCCCGGGCCGCCCGTCATGACACAGCCGATCCTAGGCGTCGGCACCCCTGTGTGCCCTCGCGTGGCACGCGAGGAGTCCGGCGACCGCGAGCGCGTTGGTGATCCGGCCGTCGAGCACGGCCGCGACCGCGTCCTCCAGCCGAACCCACACTGCCGTCATGTCGGCCTCTTCGTCGAGCCGTTCCGTACGGGCGTCGTCCGAGACCGCCTCCAGCCCGCGCGCCCAGAAGACCTCGACGCGCTCGTCGGTGAAGCCCGGCGACGAGCGCAGCGTCACCAGCGGCTCCCACGACGAGGCGACCAGGTCGGTCTCCTCGGCGAGCTCACGGACCGCTGCCTCACGCGGCGCCTCGCCCGCCACGTCGAGCAGGCCCGCCGGGAGCTCGACCAGGCGGTGGCGTACGGGATGGCGGTACTGCTCAAGGAGCAGCACCCGCCCCTGGTCGTCCGTCACGACGATGCCGACGGCGTCGTCGTGGCGCACCGTGGTGCGGTGGACGGCACCACCCTCGGGCGTCTCGACCTCGTCGAGGACCACGTCCACGAACGACGACGCGAACGGGGTCTCGCTCGCGCGGACCGGCCACGACTCGGCACGGTCGCCGAGCCGCTCGCCCGCACTCAGCAGGAGGCCGGGCAGGTCCGGGTGAGGGGCCCTGCCCGGGCCCGCTGCCGCCGTGCTCACGCGTGGGTCTCAGCCGGACGGCGCCGCAGCCCCGACTCGTCGACGGGCAGCCGCATCTCGCGCTGGCGGTCGATCGCCGCCGCGACGAGCCCCGCGAACAACGGGTGCGGACGGGTCGGGCGCGACCGCAGCTCGGGGTGGGCCTGAGTGCCGACGTAGTACGGATGCTCCTCGCGCGGCAGCTCGACGAACTCGACGAGGTGGTTGTCGGGCGAGACACCGGAGAACTGCAGCCCGGCCTTCTCGAGCGCGTCGCGGTAGCCGTTGTTGACCTCGTAGCGGTGCCGGTGCCGCTCAGAGACCTCGGTCGCCGCGTACGCCTCGGAGACCACCGAGCCTGGCGTCAGCCGCGCCGCGTACAGACCGAGGCGCATCGTGCCGCCGAGGTCGCCGGCGCCCTCGACGAAGGCCTCCTGCTCCGCCATCGTGGCGATGACCGGTTGATCGGTCGCCGGGTCGAACTCGGTCGAGCTCGCATCAGGGATGCCGGCGCGCTGGCGGGCGTACTCGATGACCATGCACTGCAGGCCGAGACACAGACCCAGCGTCGGAACCTTGTGCTCGCGTGCCCAGGTCAGCGCGCCGAGCTTGCCCTCGATGCCGCGGATGCCGAAGCCGCCGGGCACGCAGATCGCGTCGACGTCGCCGAGCCACTGCTGGGCGCCGGCCGGAGTGCTGCACTCGTCTGACGGCACCCACTTCACGCGGACCTTTGCCTCGTGCTGGAAGCCGCCTGCACGCAGCGCCTCAACGACCGACAGGTAGGCGTCCGGGAGGTCGACGTACTTGCCGACGAGCGCGACCGTGACCTCCTCCTCGGGCTCGTGGACGCGGCGCAGCAGCTGGTCCCACTGGGTCCAGTCGACGTCACGGAACGGCAGGTCGAGGCGCCGGACGACGTACGCGTCGAGGCCCTCGGCGTGCAGCACCTTGGGGATGTCGTAGATCGACGGCGCGTCGGCCGCCGTGACGACCGCTTCGGCGTCGACGTCGCACATCAGCGAGATCTTGCGCTTGACGTTGGCCGGGATCTCACGGTCGGAGCGGCAGACGATCGCATCGGGCTGGATGCCGATGGAGCGCAGCGCGGCGACCGAGTGCTGGGTCGGCTTGGTCTTGAGCTCACCCGACGGACCGATGTACGGCACGAGCGAGACGTGGAGGAAGAAGCAGTTGTCGCGTCCGATCTCGTGGCGGACCTGCCGTGCGGACTCGAGGAACGGCTGCGACTCGATGTCGCCGACCGTGCCGCCGATCTCGTGGATCACGACGTCGACGTGCGGACCGCCCATCGAGAGCATGCGGTCCTTGATCTCGTTGGTGATGTGCGGGATCACCTGGACCGTGTCGCCGAGGTAGTCGCCGCGCCGCTCGCGCGCGATGACCTCGGAATAGACCTGGCCGGTGGTCACGTTGGCGCGACCGACGAGGTCCTCGTCGAGGAAGCGCTCGTAGTGACCGATGTCGAGGTCGGTCTCCGCGCCGTCGTTGGTGACGAACACCTCGCCGTGCTGGAACGGGTTCATCGTGCCCGGGTCCACGTTGAGGTAGGGGTCGAGCTTCTGCATCGTGACCCGCATGCCGCGGGACTTGAGCAGCCGGCCGAGACTGGAGGCCGTGAGCCCCTTGCCCAGGGAAGAAGCTACGCCGCCGGTGACGAAGACGTGCTTGGTGGGCACCGAGTTTGCCAAGAGAACTCCCGTGATCGTGTGGGCGGTCATTGGAACGCTGCGCGCCTGACGACTGCACCTCTGGAGGAAGCAGCCCGACCAGTGCACACGCTCACGGAATTCCACCCTACCAACTCCCGCCAGCGCCGAGGGAAGCCACGCGCACGACGACGCGCCGCTGTGGTGACCTGCGGCGCACCCGGTCGTACGGTCACGCGACCGGCGGGAGCGGGCCACCGTCGGCGCCGGCGGTGCCGAAGTGGCCGACGGTGCCGGCGGCCTCGCGCTGCAGGGCGAGGACCGTCGCCACGTCCCCGAACGGGACGCCCACGATGTCGACGGTGGAGACGGAGTCGGCGGCGACGCCGTCTCGTACGGCCTCGACCGCTCCCCCGCGGACACCAGACCCGACCGGTCCGGCGACGAGCGTGCCTGTCCCGGCCGTGTCCAGCCCGGCGGCGAGCGTCGTGAGCAGCTCGCCGCGGCCCGACGAGAAGGCCTCGCTCGATCCGGCCACGATCACGGCGAGCTGCGCGCGGTGGGTCGGCATGGGGTCGGAGACGAGCAGGTCGCCCTCAACGAACGCCGACACGATGGTCTGGGCATGCGCGTCAGGGGGCGACGTCTGCGTCGCCGACAGGCCTCGACCGAGCGCAGTGGCGACCAGCTCGTAGTTGGCCAGCCCCTTGGCCTCGGTGTCAGGGACGCCCTTCAGCGCCTGCTGGGCGATGCCGCTGGCGAACTGCCGGTCGGCCGGGTCGAGGAGGCGGTCGGTCAGCGCCACCGTCCCCACGACAGAGCCGCCGGCCGCACGGAGCGCGGCGCCCACGGCGTCGACCGAGCTCTTCGGCACGCCGGGGAGGGTGACGACGACGACGGACTTGCCGGTGAGACGGCCGGCGACGGGCGTGGTGCCGAGCGACCCGCGGTATGCATCGGCGACCTTGCGAGCGGCGGTGTCCTCAGGAGTCGCCCTCGGTGCGGGACGATCCGCCGCAGCAGGCTCCGGCTCCGCGCCGGCGAGCACACCGGTTCCGAGGGCGATGCCGCCGGCCAGAGCGATGACGAGGGAGGCGCCGACGACGACGAGCGAGCGGATCGGCATCAGCCTCGGATCTCCTGAACGGTGGAGGTGATCTGGTCGCGGGCTGATTCGAACCACTCCGCCCCGACTGCTGTCGTCGCGAGCGCCGCGCCCAGCGCGACCATGGCGACGAAGAGGACGAGGAGCACCTGGAAGAGCGTGAACCGCGGCCGGTGCAGCCCGACCATCGCCCGCGCGTCGACGAGCTTCGCGCCCAGGCGCAGCCGGGTGAGATAGCGCGTCGCGCCGCCGGAGCGCGCGGAGTCGAGGAACTCGTCGAGGCTGCCGAAGCCGCCCACCGTCACGACCACCCGCGCACCGCGCGCGTCGGACAGCAGCAGCGCTGCCTCCTCCGAGCCGCTCGTGCCGGGGAACTCCACCGCCGTCCGCTGGAGGCGCTCCAGGCGCTCCTCGGTCTCGAGGTGGCGGCGGGACTCGGTCACGACGACCTCTCCCGCGGCGCGCAGCGTACGGTCGCTCATCTGCGACATGTCGCCGACCACGACCGCAGGGTCGTAGCCCGCGGTGACCAGGGCATCCGCGCCGGAGTCGACACCGATCAGCACCGGTTTGCGTTCCTTGAGGTAGCGCTTCATCGTCTTGAGCTCGCTCGCCGCCTGCGGGCCGGGAAGCACGACGACGACCTCGCGGCCATCCAGGGACGTTGCGAGCTCGGGGACACCGACGCCCTCGAGCAGGAGGGCGTGCTCGCGACGCAAGTACTCGCCGCTGTTGGCCGCCAGCGTCTCGAGCTGCACGGACATCCCCGTACGGCCTCGGCTCAGCATCTGCTCAACGAGCTCGTCGTCGAGCAGCGTGCCCTCGGCGAGGACGTCCTCTCCCCGTACGAGCGTGGCGCCGTCGAGACCGACCTTGTCGCCGTCCTTGACGCGTGTGAACAGATCGGTGCCGACGGCATCGAGCAGCGGCACCCCCGCACCGACCAGGACCTGAGGCCCGAGGTTCGGGTAGCGGCCGGTGCTCGTCGGCACGACGTTGACCACGGCGACGGCACCACGCGAACGCAGTGCCTCGGCGGTCGTACGGTCGAGGTCCGGCAGGTCGACGACGGCGACGTCGCCGACGCGGACGCGCCGCACGTCACGTGCGCTGCGCACGAGGCGTGCGGGCCCCGTGACGTCGAGCTCGGTGTCAGGGGCCGTCCGGCGAAGGTTCAGCAGGCTCACCGTCGTCATGCTGCCACCGCGGGCTCCACGAACCCTGCAGGATGCGCCCCGGGCGTGTCCGACCCCGCTCAGCGCAACGCGCGGTCCTCGGCGGCGAGGTCGACGAGCTCGCGAGCGTGCGCCTCAGCGGTCGCAGAGCCCTCGAGCCCGGCCAGCATCCGCGAGAGCTCGGCCACTCGCTCGTCGTCATCGAGGAGCGCGACCCCGCTGGTGGTCACGGTGCCGTCGTCGGACTTCAGCACGTGGTAGTGCCGGTCGCCGAACGCCGCGACCTGCGGGAGGTGCGTGACGACGAGGACCTGGGCGTTAGCGGCGAGTCGGGCCAGCCGCCGTCCGACCTCGATCGCCGCCTTGCCACCGATGCCGGCGTCGACCTCGTCGAAGACGAACGTGGGGACGCTCGCCTTGTCGGCGAGCACGACCTCGAGGGCGAGCATCACCCGCGAGAGCTCGCCGCCGCTGGCCCCCTTGGCGAGGGGTCGAGGCGCGGCGCCAGCGTTGGCCGCCAGCAGCAGCTCGACGTCGTCGACACCGTCCGGGCCCAGGTCGGACGGCTCAGGGGTCTCGGGGGTACGGACCTCCACCGCGATCCGCGCGTGCGGCATCGCGAGCGCCTCCAGCTCAGAACCGACCGCGGCGGCGAGCCGTCCCGCGGCGTCGCGGCGCCGCTCGCTGATCTCGGCGGCCCGGGCGAGGAGCTCGCCCTCGAGCGCGACGACCTCGTCGCGCAGCGCCGCGATCCGCTCGTCGTCGCCCCGGAGCGCCTTGGTCCGCTCCCGCGCGTCCTCGGCCCACCGCAGCACGTCGTCCAGCCCCGGACCGTACTTGCGGGTCAGCCCCGCCAGCGCCGCTCGCCGCTCCGAGACCGCAGCGAGGCGGGCCGGGTCGACCTCGACACCGTCGGAGTACGACGCGAGCTCGGCCGCGACGTCGCTGACCGTGAAGCGCACCTCCTCCAGGCGACGTGCCTGGACGTCGAGTGCCGGGTCGTGCTCACGGACCCCGTCGAGGAGCGCACCGGCCCGGCCGAGCAGGTCGAGGACGTCGGCGTCGTCGTCGACCTCCGACAGCAGCGTGTGCGCCTGTGCGGCGGCCACCACCAGAGACTCCGCGTGCGCGAGGCGACCCTCCTCGATACGCAGGGCCTCGTCCTCGCCCTCCTCCGGCGCCACCCCGGCGATCTCGTCCAGACCGAACAGGAGGACGTCGAGCTCGCGCAGCCGCTCCTGGCTGGCAGCGACGAGCTCCTCGTGCGTACGCCGGGCCTCTTGCAGCCGCGCGTACGCCGGCGCGTACTCCGCGAGCATCGCCGCGACGTCGCCGAACCGGTCCAGCGCCTCGCGCTGCGCGCCCGTACGGAGCAGACGGTGCTGGTCCGACTGGCCGTGCACGGCGACGAGCTGCTCGCTGACCCGCGCGAGCACGCCGGCCGGAACCGAAGAACCCCCGAGGTAGGCCCGTGACCGCCCGTCGCGGCCGATGGTGCGGGCCACCACGAGCTCGTCGCCCTCCAGCTCGGCGGGCGTCTCGGCGAGCACCGCGAGGACCGGCGCGAGACCACCGACATCGACGGTCGCCTCGACACGGAGCCGGTCGGCGCCGTGGCGGACGAGCCCCGCGTCGGCACGGGCACCTCTCAGCAGGCCCAACGCCGTCACGACCATCGTCTTGCCGGCACCGGTCTCGCCGGTGATCACCGTGAGGCCGGGGCCCAAGGACAGCTCAGCGTCGGCGATGACGCCGAGCGAGGACAGTCGGATCTCCTGCCACACGGGCTATGCCTCCTCGGTGCGCCGAAGGGCCGCAGCGCCTCGCCAGCCGCTGACGGGCAGGTCGAACTTGCGGACGAGCCGGTCGGTGAAGGGGGCCTGGTGCAGCCGGGCGAGCCGGATGGACTTCTCACCCTGCCTGACCTCGACACGGGCGCCCGGCGGCAGCTCGTACGTCCGCCTGCCGTCGCACCAGAGCACCCCGGACGCCGGCGCCTCGGGGATCACCTGGATCGCCAGGAGCGACGTCGGAGAGACGACCATCGGGCGGGCGAAGAGGGCGTGGGCGCTGATGGGGACCATCAGCAGCGCCTCAACCTCGGGCCAGACGACCGGGCCGCCGGCGCTGAAGTTGTAGGCCGTGGAGCCTGTCGGGGTCGCACAGACGACGCCGTCGCAGCCCCAGCGAGAGACGGGGCGGTCGTCGATCGCGACGATGACCTCGAGCATCCGCTCGCGGGAGGCCTTCTCGACGGTGGCCTCGTTGAGCGCCCAGCTGCGCGCAACCTCGCGATCGTCGACGAAGACCCGCGCGTCGACGGTCATCCGCTCTTCGACCGTGTAGTCACGGGCCACGACGCGTCGCACCGTGTAGTCGAGGTCGTCGACGTCCGCCTCGGCGAGGAACCCCACGTGGCCGAGGTTGACCCCGACGAGCGGCGTGCCGCACTCGCGGACGAGCTCGGCCGCCCGCAGGATCGTCCCGTCGCCGCCGAAGACCACGGCCAGCTCGCAGTCACGCCCGGCGTCGACCGTCACGGGCACGACCTCGGCGTCCGGAAGCCCCCAGCGCTCCAGCGCCGCGGCGTCCTCGTTGACGACCCTGACCGCGATCCCCTCGGCGACCATCGCCTGAGCGAACTCCGCGGCGACCTTGTTGGCCTCTTCGCGCCCCGTGTGAGCGAGGATCAGCACGCGCCGCGTGCCGGGCATCGAGGATTCGGTGCTCATCGCTGCTCCCCTCCACTCGGCCGGCCCAGCGGTCCCGCGTCCACCGCAGCGCGCACCTCGTCCTCGGTGACTGCAGCGGCGTCGCGCCGGAACCACCCAAAGTACTCGACGTTGCCGGTCGGGCCGGGCAACGGGCTCGCCGCCACCGCGCGGGTCCCCCAGCCCGTCGCCGCAGCGGCAGCGCAGACCCCGAGGACGGCGTCGACGTGAAGATCCGGGTCACGCACCACGCCCTTCTTGCCGACGCGATCCTTTCCCACCTCGAACTGCGGCTTGACCATCAGCACCATGTCGCCGTCGTCCACGCAGACGCGGGCGAGGGCAGGCATCACGAGCGTCAACGAGATGAAGGACAGGTCGGACACGATGAGATCGACGAGACCGCCGAGCGCCTCGGGCTCGAGGTCACGGACATTCGTCCGGTCGTGGACGTCGACGCGAGGATCCTGCTGAAGCGCCCACACGAGCTGGCCGTAGCCGACGTCGACCGCGACGACCTCGCGTACGCCACGCCGCAGCAGGACGTCGGTGAACCCGCCGGTGGACGCGCCCGCATCGAGGCACCGACGACCCTCGACCGTCAGGCCGAGCGGCTCGAAGGCCTCGAGGGCCCCGAGGAGCTTGTACGCCCCACGAGACGCATAGCCGGGGTCGCTCCGCGCGTCGCGGACCACGATCGCCTGGTCCGTGGTCACCTGGGTCGCGGCCTTGCCCGCCCGCGCGCCTGCCACGGACACGCGCCCCTGCGCGATCAGGTCGCTGGCCTGCTCGCGCGACCGGGCAAGTCCGCGGCGGACGAGCTCGGCATCGAGGCGCAGGCGCCTGCTCACGGGGCCTCGGGCCGTGGGGGCGTGGGGCCAGGCGGCGTCGGCGGGCGAGGACCGGGGGCCTGGCCCGCGGTCTGCAGCACCTCACGCAGCTTGGCGTGGACCGCCTCGTACACCTCGAGGTGCGACTCGACGGGCAGGTCGGCCAGCCGCTCGAGGTCGCTCAGCACGGCGTCGACCCGTGGGTCGCGTGCAGGCTCGTCGTGGTCTGCGGCTCCGCCTTCGGTCATCGCGTGCTCCTTCGTGTCGGCCTGTCGATCATCGCACTCCCCACTGACCGAGCGCGTCACGCACGTCGGAGACGTCGAGTCGGTCGAACGTCTCGCCCCCGACCTCGTCTCGGTGGTGCCATGCCAGGGCCACCGCCGCTCGAAGGAGGTCGACGGCGGCCTGTGCATCCTCCGGCGCGGCGGAGCCGTCGACGACGAGACGACCCTCGTGCCACAGGACAGCGGAGCCTCCGCACCGCGCCGCCTCGAGACCGTCGACCGTGACGGCGCGCTGAAGCAGTGCCAGCCCACGGAGGTCGGGTGCGAGGAACGTCGGCCGCGCGTACGCCGTGGCCGCGACGACTGTGTCGAGGTCGCACACGCCGGTGAAGACGAGGAGGCTGTCGCCGCCGACGTTGTTGGCGCCCTCGATGTCGGTGTCGAGCCGGTCGCCGACCACGAGCGGGTGCTCGCCCCCGACACGAAGGACGGTCTCGTCGAAGAGCGGCGCGTACGGCTTGCCGGCGACCTCCGGGACGCGGCCCGAGGCCGTCGCGACGGCGGCGACGAGCGTCCCGTTGCCGGGCGCCATACCGCGCGCGGTCGGGATCGACCCGTCCATGTTGCTGACGATCCAGGGGATGCCGCTCGCCGCCGCATACGCCCCCTCGGCGAGCTGCGCCCAGTCGAGCTCGGGTGAGAACCCCTGGACGACGGCTGCCGGCGCGTCCTCGGCGCTGCTCACCGGTACGAGACCGTGCTCCTGGAGAGCCTCGACGAGCCCCGCCCCTCCGACCACCAGCACCCGAGAGCCTCGAGGAACGGCGTCGGCGACCAGTCGCCCGGCTGCCTGAGCCGACGTCACGACGCTGTCGTCGTCCGTCGGCATCGCGAGTCCGCGCAGCTTCGCGACGACGTCGGACGGCGTACGAGAGGCGTTGTTCGTCACGTACGCCAGCCGCATCCCGGCATCCGCGGCCTCGGCGAGCGCGTCAGCAGCATGGTCGACGGCGTCCTCGCCGCGGTAGACGACCCCGTCGAGGTCGAGCATCGCCACGTCGTACGCCTCGCGCAGCGCGGTGTCGCACGCCGCCAGGGTGTGGACGGCGCGTCGGCGAGGATCAGGGGGATTCGTGTGGTCAGACATCGCCGACCAGCGTAGGCCCCGCAGCACTGGCCTACGATGCACCGGTGGACAACGGCGTGATCCGCCCTTTCAGGGCTGTGGGTTTCCGGGGCGGCGACGAGGTCGTCTCGTCCCGCACCTATGTGCCCGGCGTCAGCTGGTCCCACCTCCCGGCGGAGCTGCCGGCGCACCACGTTCTCCGACTTCTCGAACCCGCCTTCCGCGACAACGACCCCCAGACAGCAGCGCGGACGGCGGAGGCTTGGCTCGCCGACGGAGTCCTCGGCGAAGATCCCGAGCCGGCGATCTACGCCTCCCGCACCGTCGAGGACGGCCGCGAGGCGCTTGGGGTCATGGCACTGGTCGACCTCGAGTCCGGACGGCTGCGTCCCCACGAGGACGTAATCGCCGCGTACGCGATCAGGCAGGCGCGCCTCGCGGAGGCGACCCGCGCCCAGTGGGAGCCGATCACGGCGTACACGACCGACGCGCCGGTCGCACCGCTGCTCGACACGGTGGTGTCCCGTTCCGCCGACCACACGGCGCATGCCCCCGGGCGCAGCGACGAGGTCTGGGCGGTCTCCGACCCCTCGATCACCGCCGCGCTCGCCGCGCGCCTCGCTGAGCAGTCGCTCGTGATCGCCGACGGCCACCACCGGTACGCGGCCTGGCGGACGTCGCCCGAGCGTGCAGGGCGCTTCGCGCTCACCCTCGTCCTCGACCGGCCGTCGGTGAGCGTCGGACCGATCCACCGGGTCGTCTCCGACATGGATCTCGACGAGGCGCTCAAGGGGCTCCCGCTGCCCGTCGTCGAGCTCGCAGACGCCGATGCGGCCGAAGGATTCGTCTCGGTCGGAGAGTCGCGATGCGTCCTGACGGACGGTCGTCGTTTCCTCGGCGTGGATGCGTACGAGTGCGCGCCGCGCTGGGTCGAGGACGTCTTCACGCCGCACCACGGTCTCGAGTCCGACGCGGTCGCTTATGACCCGGACCTCCGTGGCGCCGCCAGAGCAGCTGAGGAGGCCGGCGGTGTCGCTCTGCTTCTCGCCACCCCGACGCTCGCCACGGTCACCCGCGCCGCGACGTCGGGGCGGCTGCTCCCCCACAAGTCCTCGTGGTTCCGCCCGAAGCCCCGCGTGGGCATGGTCATGCGTCGCTGGGACTGAGCACCAGCTCGTCTTCTGCGGGACCCGCGAAAGATGCCGGGAGGGAACGCAAAAATGACCGTAGGCCGTCACCATTGGTGACGGCCTACGGCCTAAATATTGTCCGGCGGCGTCCTACTCTCCCACACAGTCTCCCGTGCAGTACCATCGGCGCTGAAGGGCTTAACTTCCGGGTTCGGAATGTTGCCGGGTGTTTCCCCTTCGCCATGGCCGCCGTAACCCTACAGGATTACACAACCAACAACTCTGTTCTGTTGTTGTAATGGGTTGTGATCCCAGAACCTCACAGTGGACGCATAATGTCTTTGTAAATGTGTGTAGACAAGCCCTCGGCCTATTAGTACCGGTCAGCTGCACGCATTGCTACGCTTACACTTCCGGCCTATCAACCCAGTGGTCTACTGGGGGCCTTAACCCACGAAGGGTGGGAAACCTCATCTTGAAACGTGCTTCCCGCTTAGATGCTTTCAGCGGTTATCACTCCCGAACGTAGCTAATCAGCAGTGCTCTTGGCAGAACAACTGACACACCAGAGGTTCGTCCATCCCGGTCCTCTCGTACTAGGGACAGCCTTTCTCAAGTTTCCTACGCGCGCGGCGGATAGGGACCGAACTGTCTCACGACGTTCTAAACCCAGCTCGCGTGCCGCTTTAATGGGCGAACAGCCCAACCCTTGGGACCTGCTCCAGCCCCAGGATGCGACGAGCCGACATCGAGGTGCCAAACCATCCCGTCGATATGGACTCTTGGGGAAGATCAGCCTGTTATCCCCGGGGTACCTTTTATCCGTTGAGCGACGCCGCTTCCACATGCCAGCGCCGGGTCACTAGTCCCGACTTTCGTCCCTGCTCCACCCGTCGGTGTCACAGTCAAGCTCCCTTGTGCACTTACACTCAACACCTGATTGCCAACCAGGCTGAGGGAACCTTTGGGCGCCTCCGTTACATTTTAGGAGGCAACCGCCCCAGTTAAACTACCCACCAGGCACTGTCCCTGATCCGGATCACGGACCTAAGTTAGATATCTAGTACGACCAGAGTGGTATTTCAACATTGACTCCACAACCACTGGCGTGGCCGCTTCACAGTCTCCCACCTATCCTACACAAGTCGAACCAAACACCAATACCAAGCTGTAGTGAAGGTCCCGGGGTCTTTCCGTCCTGCCGCGCGTAACGAGCATCTTTACTCGTAGTGCAATTTCGCCGAGCTCGTGGTTGAGACAGCGCCCAAGTCGTTACTCCATTCGTGCAGGTCGGAACTTACCCGACAAGGAATTTCGCTACCTTAGGATGGTTATAGTTACCACCGCCGTTTACTGGGGCTTAAGTTCAGTGCTTCGCCTTACGGCTAACACGTCCCCTTAACCTTCCAGCACCGGGCAGGAGTCAGTCCGTATACATCGAATTACTTCTTCGCACGGACCTGTGTTTTTAGTAAACAGTCGCTTGGGCCTGGTCTCTGCGGCCCTCATCGCTTCCCACCGCAAGGGTGTTCACGAATCAGGCCCCCCTTCTCCCGAAGTTACGGGGGCATTTTGCCGAGTTCCTTAACCACGATTCACTCGATCGCCTTGGTATTCTCTACCTGACCACCTGTGTCGGTTTGGGGTACGGGCGGCTCTGGTACTCGCTAGAGGCTTTTCTCGACAGCATAGGATCACTCACTTCGCCAAAACGGCTCGGCATCAGATCTCAGGCACATGACAGACGGATTTACCTATCTGTCGCCCTACGTCCTTACACGCGGACAACCATCGCCGCGATGAGCTACCTTCCTGCGTCACCCCATCACTTGCCTACTACCAGTTCGGGTCACACGCTCACCAAGACACGCCACCCCGAAGGGTGATCAAGCTCAGCTCGGGTGCTTAGCATCACTGATTCAGCATGGGCGCACCAACGCCGGTACGGGAATATCAACCCGTTGTCCATCGACTACGCCTGTCGGCCTCGCCTTAGGTCCCGACTTACCCAGGGCAGATTAGCTTGACCCTGGAACCCTTGGTCATTCGGCGGAAGAGTTTCTCACTCCTCATTCGCTACTCATGCCTGCATTCTCACTCGTGTGGCATCCACGGCTGGGTCACCCCGCCGCTTCACACGCCACACGACGCTCCCCTACCCATCCACACACCTGGACCCACAAGGGGCCGAGTACACGTATGAATGCCATAGCTTCGGCGGATTGCTTGAGCCCCGCTAAATTGTCGGCGCAGAATCACTTGACCAGTGAGCTATTACGCACTCTTTCAAGGATGGCTGCTTCTAAGCCAACCTCCTGGTTGTCTGTGCGACTCCACATCCTTTTCCACTTAGCAATCGCTTAGGGGCCTTAGCTGATGGTCTGGGCTGTTTCCCTCTCGACTACGGAGCTTATCCCCCGCAGTCTCACTGCCGCTCTCTCACTTGCCGGCATTCGGAGTTTGGCTGATTTCGGTAAGCTTGTAGGCCCCCTAGATCATCCAGTGCTCTACCTCCGGCAAGAAACAAACGACGCTGCACCTAAATGCATTTCGGGGAGAACCAGCTATCACGGAGTTTGATTGGCCTTTCACCCCTATCCACAGGTCATCCCCTCAGTTTTTAACCTAAGTGGGTTCGGTCCTCCACGCGGTCTTACCCGCGCTTCAACCTGCCCATGGATAGATCACTCCGCTTCGGGTCTAGAGCACGCGACTCAACGCCCTATTCGGACTCGCTTTCGCTACGGCTACCCCCCAACGGGTTAACCTCGCCACGTACCACTAACTCGCAGGCTCATTCTTCAAAAGGCACGCCGTCACAACCCACAAGGGATCGCTCCGACGGATTGTAGGCACATGGTTTCAGGTACTATTTCACTCCCCTCCCGGGGTACTTTTCACCTTTCCCTCACGGTACTTGTCCGCTATCGGTCATCGAGGAGTATTTAGGCTTAACGGGTGGTCCCGCCAAATTCACGCGCAATTCCAGGAGTCACGCGTTACTCGGGATAACACAAAAGAAGACTCAGACTTACGCCTACAGGGGTCTCACCCTCTACGCCGGACCATTCCAGGCCCTTCGACTTCACCTGAGTTTTATCACTTCTCGCCAGCTCGGCAGAACCAGCAATGCGCTCCCACGACCCCGCACGGACAACAACTGCCGTCTCTCACATCCGCACGGTTTAGCCTCATCCGCTTTCGCTCGCCACTACTCACGGAATCACTGTTGTTTTCTCTTCCTGTGGGTACTGAGATGTTTCACTTCCCCACGTTCCCTCCGAACGCCCTATGTGTTCAGGCGCCGGTGACCAGACATAACTCTGGCCGGGTTTCCCCATTCGGACACCCCCGGATCACAGCTCGGTTGTCAGCTCCCCAGGGCTTATCGCAGACTCCTACGTCCTTCATCGGCTCTCGATGCCAAGGCATCCACCATGTGCCCTTAGTAGCTTGCAAATTACACACACTACAAAGACACTCGCGTCCACTGTGAAGTTCTCAAACCACAACCCGCAACCACCCGAACCACAACCCACAGGTCATGACCGGCCTGGCCGGAACCAAGACAACAGCACCCCCGACCCCCCAACCGGGAGACCGAAGGCGCCTGATGCCTCAGGACCCAACAGCGTGCCCAACCACCAGACCAGACCCACACAACCCTCCACACCGAACCCCCCGAAAGAGGCACAGCAGTACTAGCTGCACAAGCCCAACCCAACGATTGAATAATCGACGTTCCACTATCTGAGCACCCGGCCACCACGACATTCGCGTGATCAAGCCAGGAACACACCACCACCACAAACCAGTTGCGACAGTGATGAGCAATGCTCCTTAGAAAGGAGGTGATCCAGCCGCACCTTCCGGTACGGCTACCTTGTTACGACTTCGTCCCAATCGCCAGCCCCACCTTCGACAGCTCCCTCCCACAAGGGGTTAGGCCACCGGCTTCGGGTGTTGCCGACTTTCATGACGTGACGGGCGGTGTGTACAAGGCCCGGGAACGTATTCACCGCAGCGTTGCTGATCTGCGATTACTAGCGACTCCGACTTCATGGGGTCGAGTTGCAGACCCCAATCCGAACTGAGACCGGCTTTTTGGGATTCGCTCCACTTTGCAGTTTCGCAGCCCTTTGTACCGGCCATTGTAGCATGCTTGAAGCCCTGGACATAAGGGGCATGATGACTTGACGTCATCCCCACCTTCCTCCGAGTTGACCCCGGCAGTCTCCTATGAGTCCCCACCATTACGTGCTGGCAACATAGGACAAGGGTTGCGCTCGTTGCGGGACTTAACCCAACATCTCACGACACGAGCTGACGACAGCCATGCACCACCTGTACACCAGTGTCCAAAGAGACCCACATCTCTGCAGGCTTCTGGTGTATGTCAAACCCAGGTAAGGTTCTTCGCGTTGCATCGAATTAATCAGCATGCTCCGCCGCTTGTGCGGGCCCCCGTCAATTCCTTTGAGTTTTAGCCTTGCGGCCGTACTCCCCAGGCGGGGCGCTTAATGCGTTAGCTGCGGCACGGAACCCGTGGAATGGATCCCACACCTAGCGCCCAACGTTTACGGCATGGACTACCAGGGTATCTAATCCTGTTCGCTCCCCATGCTTTCGCTCCTCAGCGTCAGAACAGGCCCAGAGAACCGCCTTCGCCACCGGTGTTCCTCCTGATATCTGCGCATTCCACCGCTACACCAGGAATTCCGTTCTCCCCTGCCTGCCTCTAGTCTGCCCGTATCGGAAGCACGAATGGGGTTAAGCCCCAAGTTTTCACTCCCGACGTGACAAACCGCCTACGAGCCCTTTACGCCCAATAATTCCGGACAACGCTCGGACCCTACGTATTACCGCGGCTGCTGGCACGTAGTTGGCCGGTCCTTCTTCTGTAGGTACCGTCACTCTCGCTTCGTCCCTACTGAAAGAGGTTTACAACCCGAAGGCCGTCATCCCTCACGCGGCGTTGCTGGATCAGGCTTTCGCCCATTGTCCAATATTCCCCACTGCTGCCTCCCGTAGGAGTCTGGGCCGTGTCTCAGTCCCAGTGTGGCCGGTCACCCTCTCAGGCCGGCTACCCGTCGTCGCCTTGGTAGGCCATCACCCCACCAACAAGCTGATAGGCCGCGAGCTCATCCTCCACCGAAAAACTTTCCACCACCCACCATGCGGAAGGAGGTCATATCCGGTATTAGCCACCGTTTCCAGCGGTTATCCCAGAGTGAAGGGCAGATTACTCACGTGTTACTCACCCGTTCGCCGCTCGTGTACCCCGAAGGGCCTTACCGCTCGACTTGCATGTGTTAAGCACGCCGCCAGCGTTCGTCCTGAGCCAGGATCAAACTCTCCGTCGAAAACCCAACCAAAGGCTAGGCAACAACTTCCGTTATGACCCGGACTAACTATTTGCTGACAAATAATTGTCACGGAATCAACCCCAAACACTCACCCCTCCGAAGAGAAGCAAAAGTCCGAGGCCTTACTACTGATTATCTCGTCGACTTTTGGCACACTGTTGAGTTCTCAAACATCAGACACACAAAACCCTCAACCCCCACGGGCATCAGATCAAGGCGCGACCCCCAAACCTACCAGAACTTCGCGCAGCGGCCAAGATGGCCACCGTTCGGTGGTCTCAGAGAGAGGGGGTGTCGATCCGGGGTCCGCAGGCCCGGCCTCTCGGCCTTGCCCGCCGCCGTCCCCGGCAACAAGAAGAACATTACGCGGAGGAAAACCGTTGGTCAAACCGGGGGGCTGTGTCGTGGCTCACAACGACTGTCTTTGCAGGTCAGAGCCCCTTTTCTCCTCGAAAGTCCAGGGCCCGGCGTCGCGGCGCGACACCGAGCCCTGCGGACCTCTCGGACAAGTTCGGACAGACCGGTCAGGCCCTCTCGACCTCGGCGCCCGCGATCGACTTCTTGCCCTTGCGGAGGACCACCAGACCACCCTGCAGCTCGGCGTCGTCGAGGGTCTGCTCGGGATCCTCGACCCGGGCGTTGTTGACGTACGCGCCGCCCTCCTTGACGGCACGGCGCGCGGCCGACTTGCTGTCGACGAGGCCGGCGTCGACGAACGCGTCCACGACGGTCGTGCCGGGCGGGACGGACACCAGCCCCGCCTCGACCAGAGCAGCGCGCAAGGTCGCCACAGGGAGATCGACCAGCTCGGCACGTCCGAACAGCGCCGCCGAAGCCTGCTCAGCGGCGCGTACCTCGTCCTGCCCGTGCACCATCGCCGTCACCTCGGCTGCCAGGCGGCGCTGCGCGATCCGCAGCCCCGGCTTCTCGGCCGACTCCACGGCGATCGCGGCGATCTCGTCGAGGTCGAGGAAGGTGAACTGCTTGAGGTACTCGATGACCTTCGAGTCCTCCGCCTGGATCCAGGTCTGGTAAAACGCGTACGGCGAGAGCATCTCGGGGTCGAGCCAGAGCGCTCCCCCGGTCGACTTGCCGAACTTCGTCCCGTCGGCCTTGGTGATCAGCGGGGTCGACAGGGCGTGGACCTTCGCTCCCTCCGCACGCCGTACCAGCTCGACGCCCGCGGTGATGTTGCCCCACTGGTCGCTGCCGCCGGTCTGCAGCGAGGTGCCGTACCGGCGGTAGAGCGCGAGGTAGTCCATCGACTGCAGCAGCACGTAGCTGAACTCGGTGTAGCTGATCCCTGACTCCAGCCGACTCGCCACCACCTGCCTGTCGAGCATCCGGTTGACGGGGAAGTGCTTGCCGATGTCACGCAGGAAGTCGATGACGTTGACGTCCTGCGTCCAGTCGAGGTTGTTGACCACGAGGGCCGCGTTGTCGCCCTCGAACGAGACGTACTGCTCGACCTGCGCCCGGATCCGTTCGACCCAGTCGGCGACGGTCTCTCGGCTGTTCATGGTCCGCTCCCCCACGTCCCGCGGGTCACCGATCAGACCTGTGGAGCCGCCGACGAGGATCAGCGGGCGGTGTCCGGCCAGCTGGAGCCTGCGCGCGGTGAGCAGCTGCAGCAGGTTGCCCATGTGCAGGCTCGGTGCCGTCGGGTCGAACCCCACGTAGAAGGTGAGCGGCCCCGCCGACAGATCGGCGCGCAGGGCGTCACGGTCCGTCGAGTGCGCGATGAGTCCGCGCGCCTCGAGGTCGTCCAGGACGTGGGTGGTCACGGTGTGTCTCCTCTGTCGGGATCGCGGCCAGGCAAGGGCCGATCCCTGCAAGTCTGCCGCACCGCGCACGTCACCTGACGAGCAAGAGCGCCCCGGCCGGCAGTCCTGCCGGCCGGGACGCCGATCGATCGTGCTCCTCCCGTCCCCCGATCGGGAGGGAGCACGATCAGGACAGACCCGTCGCCGCGCGGAACACGCCGGTCGGGTCCTCACGTGCGACGAGCTCACGCAGGCGTTCGAGCTCGCCGTACGAGGCGGAGCGGTCCAAGGAGTCCCACGGGGCGAGCAGTGTCGACCCGACGGCCCCCTCGGTCCACGGCAGCAGTGCCTCGGACACCGTCTCGAAGCCCTTGACGATCATCGGCTCCATCGACGGGTCCGGTACGAGCGCGAGCGACGTCACCAGGAACTCCGACCGCACCGCGGTGACGAACCCCGGGCGGTGGCCCGGGCGTACGGCTCCCACGTGCCGGACCTGGATCTGCATGACGCCGGGAGTCCCCGAGACCGCCAGCAGGGCTTCGACGGTCTGCGGCGTGAGATCGCCGAGCGGCCGTGCGCAGTGCAGGGCCGGCATCGGGTCGACGGGCTCTTCGCAGATGTCCCCGACCTCGGAGGCCGTACGGACACGCACGGTGTCGTAGACGACCGGCCCCGCAGCGCGTACGGGCGCCAGTGCGGACTTGAGGAGCTCGAGACCGTCCGTCGTGGCTCCCTCGATCACGACGAACGACTGCCCCCGCACCTCCTCCGGGATGAACGACACGTCCGGCAGGTGGACGATCGACGCCCAGAGCGACACCGAAGGCGGCGCCGACGCCGTGGCGTCCACGTAGGCGTCGAGCACCGCGCGGGCCGCGACGAACGGGAACATCAGCCGCCCGCCCGCGATCTCCGGTGCCGGGTGCAGATCGATCTCGACGGCCGTCACGTACGCGAGGTTTCCGCCGCCCCCGCGCAGCCCCCACATCAGCTCGGGATCGGAGGTGTCGTCGACCCAGCGCACCTCGCCCTGGGCATCGACGACCTCCGCGGCACGCAGCGAGTCCGAGCCCATGCCGAACGCGCGGGTGAACCACGAGTAGCCGCCCTGGAGCGTGTAGCCGACGACCGAGACGTCTGGGTTGGAGCCGATCATGCCGGTCAGGCCGGTGCCGTCGAGCTTGGCCTGGAGCGCTCCCCAGCGCACCCCGGCACCGACGCGAGCGATCCGGGCGACCGGGTCGATCGCGAGGTCGGTCAGGCCGCTGCTGCGGACGACGATGCTCCCGGCGAGCCGGGAGGTCGCTCCGTGACCGCCGGCCTGCGGCGCGACAGCGAGGCCGTTCGCCCGGCCGAAGCGGACCGCGGCCGCGACGTCTCTCGGGCTGTGCGCGAAGACCACGGCAGCGGGTGTCTGATCGATCGCGAGGTTCCACGGTCGGCTGATCTCGTCCCACCCGGGGTCGCCGGGGGTGACGAGACGCTCGCCGAGCTGCACCCGCAGCGCATCGAAGTCGACGTCGTCGTCGACTTCGGTGGGGTGACCCGGTCGGATCCCGATCGTGTCGGTGGTTGTACTCATCGATGCTTCCTTGCTCCGTGGCCGCTGGTTCGCGACGGCCTTCTGCTGTGACCGTCACACCGTCACGGAAGCCGCTTGCAGAGTCCTTGGAGTTCGCTTGGGGTACGGGAAAACCCCCGTCCTGGCACGGTCGCGCGCCTATGCTCTGAGCCATGTGGCTCGCTGTTCTCGGACCGGTCGAGATGCACGGCGAGCAGGCATCACCGCCGGTCGCGCTCGGCACGCGCAAGCACCGCGTCCTGCTCGCGACCCTTGCGCTCGGCGCCGGGAACGTCCAGAGCGTCGACGTGCTCATCGACTACCTCTGGGGCGACCACCCGCCCGGCGGTGCGCACGGCACGCTGCAGGCGTACGTGTCGGGCCTGCGGCGGGCACTGGCGACGGTGCTGCCGCCCGGCGCGGCCTCGCCGTTGCGGACGGCCGGTGGCGGGTACGTCCTCGACACGGATGCTCTGACGATCGACGCGGCGACCGCGAGCGACCTCATGCAGGGAGCGCACCGCCGGCTCGGACCGCTCGTCCGGCACGCGATCCCGGGCTCAGGGGTGGCGGGGTCGGACGTTCTCCAGCAGGCGGCGGACGACCTCGACGCCGCGGCTGCCCTGTGGCGTGGGCGCCCGTACGACGAGCTCGGCGAGCACCCCCAGGCCGTCGCCGAGCGGGCGCGCCTCGACGAGCTGCGCCTCCTCGCGCTCGAGGACCGCGCGACCGTACGGCTGGCCCAGGGAGAGCACGCCACGGTCGCCGTCGAGCTGGAGTCGCTCACCGCCCAGCACCCGCTCCGCGAGCGCCTGTGGACACTGCGCGCGGTCGCACTGGCCCGCAGCGGGCGTCAGGCCGACGCGCTGGAGTCGATCCGCGTACTGGCGACCACCCTCGACGACGAGCTCGGCCTCCAGCCCGGCACGCAGGTCCAAGAGGCGCAGACGGCGATCCTGCGGCAGGACCCCGCGATCACGTGGTCGGAGGAGGCGCCGCCACCGGCACCCGCGCCGGCCGACCCCGTACCGGCTCGTCCTCGGTCGCGCCCCCAGCCACGACTCCCCCGGCTCCCCGCCTGGCCGATGGTCGGACGCGACCGCGAGCTCACGCTGCTCCTCGACCGGCTCGAGGCCGCCGACGCAGGCGAGCCGCAGTTCGCGTGCGTCGCCGGCGAGCCAGGGATCGGCAAGTCCCGCCTGGTCGCCGAGGTGCTCGCCCGGGCGCGCGAGCGCGGCGCCCGCGTCCTCGTCGGCCGCTGCTCCCAAGACAGCGGTGCTCCCCCACTGTGGCCGTGGGAGTCGATCCTGGACGGGCTCGGTGGCGCCGTGCCGACCTCGATGGGCGCCGACCCCGACAGCGAGCGCTTCGCCGCGTGGGACCGCATCTGCCGCCAGGTGCTCGACGCCGCGAGCGAACGCCCCCTCGTCGTCGCGCTGGACGACCTCCAGTGGGCGGATCCATCCTCGCTGGGAGTCCTGCGCCACCTCTGCGCGGTGGCCCACGAGTCACGCCTCCTCCTCCTCGTCACCATGCGGACCCACCCTGAACCCAGCGGGCCGGTCGCAGAGACGCTCGAGGCCCTCGCCCGTCGCCACGCGGCCTCGGTGGCGCTGAGTGGCCTGTCGGCGTCGGAGACCGCCGAGGTCCTCGCGGCGGTCTCGGCACAACCCGTCGCTCCCGCGGCGGCCGAGGCGATGCGCGAGCGTACGGAGGGCAACCCATTCTTCGTCGTCGAGTACGCCCGTCTCCTGGGCGATGCCGGAGGCGACGTAGAGATCGAGCCCCCGACCGCTGTCGCCGACGTCGTACGACGCCGCCTGTCGGCGGTCCCCGAGAGCACGCTCGACGTCCTTCGGCACGCCGCGGTCGTCGGGAGGCGCTTCGACCTCGCCACCGTGATGAGCAGCACCGGGCTCAGCGATCTCGCGGTCCTCGACCAGCTCGAGCCGGCGACGGCGGCAGGGATGCTCCGAGACGAGGGGGACGACCGGTTCCGGTTCGCTCATGCACTCGTCCGGGATGCGGTGTACGCGACGCTGTCGCCCTCGCGGCGTCAGCGGATGCACGCCCGGATCGCCGAGGCGCTCGGCGACGACCGGCGTGCGTCGAGCCGGGTCGCGGAGATCGCGCGCCACTGGGCGGACGCGGGCGAGGACCACGCCGCACAGGCCTGGACCTCGGCATACCGGGCAGCGCTCGCGGCGCAGCGGCGACACGGCCACGACGAGGGGGCCGAGCTGCTGCACCTAGCGCTGACCCGCATCGACCTCGACCCCGACGCCACCCCTGCCGACCGGTACGAGCTGCTTCTCGCGCTGGCCGACGCCGCTCGCTGGGCGGCACGCTGGGACGAGCTCACCGACGCCGTCGAGGAGGCGATCGCGGTCGCCGACGAGATCGGCGACCCCGAGCTCCTGGCCCGTGCCGCGGTCGCGACGACGCGCGGCGCGCTGTGGCAGAGCCGCCCGTCCGGAGAGACGAAGGAGACCGTCGTCGGAGCACAGCGGCGGGCGCTGGCCGCGCTGCCGCCCGGCGACTCGGCGCTGCGCTGCACGCTGCTGATCGGCCTGGCCAACGAGCTGTACTACACCGCCACCGAGGCGGAGTGCCAGCTCCTGGTCGCCGAGGGGCTCGACATGGCACGGCGCCTCGGCGACGACGCGCTGGTCATGGAGATGTGCTCCGCGGCGTTCCTCGCGGTCTGGCACCCCTGGACCGCCGAGCAGCGTCTCGCGCTGGCCGACGAGGCGGTCGCGCTCGCCGGCCGCCTCGGCGATGCCCGCGCGGAGACGATGGCGCTCGCGCAGCGGGCCGCCGTGCACAGCGAGCTCGGCAACGTCGAGGACCTCGAACGCGACCTGGCAGAGGCGCGCGGACTCGCGGACGCGCTCCAGCTGACGTATGCCCAGTGGTTCCTCGACTGCATGCGGCTCCCCTGGCTGGCGATGCGCGGCGAGCTCGACGCCGCCCGTACGACGATGGCCGACCTCATGACGGTGATCGACACGATCGCCGTCCCGCACAAGCACGACGCAGTCGGCGGCCTGATGCTGGTGCTCGGGATCTGGGGCGGGCTCGACGAGAAGGAAGACGCCGGGCTCGGACAGCTCGTCGCCGCTGCTCGCGTGCCGATCCACATGGCGGCCACCGGCATCCTCGTCCGGCTCGGCCGTCTTGACGAGGCACGGGCGATGTACGAGGAGTCGCAGCCGTCGCTCGACGACGACAGCTGGATCGCGCCGCTCATCTGGGGTTTCGGCGCGGAGGTCGCCCTCGCGCTGGGTGAGCGCGACCTCGCTGCGGCGGCGTACGGGCGGCTCGCCCCGCTGCGTGGTGGCGTCCTGAGCGCGGGGTCGACGATCGCGATGGGACCGGTGGACGCCTTCCTCGCCCTGGCTGCGGCCGCGAACGACAACCTCGAGCTCGCGACGCTGCACGCGGACGACGCCGTACGGCTGATGCGGGAATGGCGGATCCCGCTGGCCGAGGAGTGGCTCCAAGGTCAGCGGGATCTGCACGGGTTCTGAGCGGGCCCGAACCCGCCCGGCTCAGCGCCGCTCGGTGCCGGCGTCCGCGACCAGCCGATCGAGCTGCCGCTTGGTCTGCGCGAGCCTGACCACCACGGCGGCCCGGACGTCGCGGTCTCCGCTGTGGGCCATCCATGCGAGCCCGTCACCGCACACGGTCATCGTCTCCGCGAGGGCGGCCATCTCCAGGCCGGGGTCCGGCACAGGTGGCCGTTCGGCCGCGAGCCGGTGCCAGCGGCGGTGCAGCCGTGCCCAGCCTCGCCGGTCCTCGACAGGGATTCCCACCGCGGCGTCGATCACCGCCGCCACCTCACGCTGGTACGCGCGGTCGAGCGTCGTCGTGCTCATGCCGAGACCCCCTCATGCTCGTCCGCGCTCCCGGGCGGCCCCACCGGCCCAGCCGCCACGGGCACCGCGCCCGCGTCCGCGTCCAGCTCGGCCCGCACGTGCGGGAGTCGACGGTCGATCCACGCGGGAAGCCACCAGTTCCAGTGGCCGAGCATCGTCATCGTCGCGGGGACGAGGACCAGCCGGACGAGCGTCGCGTCGAGCGCGACGGCGACGGCCATCCCGAGCCCGAGCATCTTGACCGTGACGTCGCCCTCCGTCGCGAACCCGAGGAAGACGGCCACCATGATCGCCGCCGCGCTCGAGATCACGCGTGCGCTGGACGCGAGGCCCGAGACGACGGACCCGCGGGCGTCGCCCGTACGGAGCCAGCCCTCGCGGATCCGCGACAGCAAGAACACCTCGTAGTCCATCGACAGCCCGAACAGGATCGCGAACATCAAGATCGGAACCCAGCTCGAGACAGGGACGGCATGGTCCATCCCGAGCAGGGACGAGCCCCAGCCGTGCTGGAACACCAGGGTCACGACCCCGTACGCGGCGCCGATCGACAGCAGGTTCATGAATGCCGCCTTGATCGGGACGACCACCGAGCGGAACATCATCGCCAGCAGCAGCATCGACACGAGCACCACGAAGCCGACGACGAGCCAGATGCGCTCGGACAACATCGTCGAGATGTCGGTCAAGATCGCCGTACCGCCGGTGAGCTGGACGCCGTCTGGCAGCGTGTCGGCCCGCAGCGACGTGATCAGGTCGGTCGTGCGCTCGTCCTGCGGCCCGAAGGCGGGCTGCGCGTCGAACACCGTGATCGCCCCGTCCGACGACGTGGCCGCGGGACCGACCGACGCGATGCGCGGGTCGTCGGCGAGGTCCTCGCGCAGCCGCTCGGTCTGGGCCGGGTCGACGGTGCCTGTGTCGGCGACGAACGTCAGCGGCCCGTTGGCGCCGTGGCCGTACTCGGCCGCGACCAGGTCGTACGCCTGCCTGGTCGTGAACGACGTCGGGTCGGCGCTGGCGTCCTGCGGGAACGTCCGCATACCCAGCGCCGGCGCGGCGAGCGCCACGAGCACGACGAGTGCGGCGAGCGCCCACGGCAGCGGGCGCGCCCCGATCCGGCGCGCCCAGCGGCCGGTGAGGGTGGAACGGGCGGCCTGGTCGGCGCTGTCCTCGTACGGGCGTCCACGGTCCTTGCGGGCGACGAGCCGGTGGCCGGCCAGACCGCAGAACGCGGGGACGAGTGTCAGCGAAGCCGCCATCACCGCAGCGACGGCGATCGCGGTGGCGGCCCCGAACGCCGAGTACATCGGCAGTCCGGCGAGACCGAGGCCCATCAACGAGACCAGCACGGTCAACCCGGCGAAGACCACCGAGCGACCCGCGGTCGCGACGGCGTACCCGGCGGCTTCGACCTTCGACTGGCCGCCGCGCAGCTGTTCGACGAAGCGCGTGACCAGCAGCAACGCGTAGTCGATGCCGACTCCCAGCCCCACCATCGTCGCGACGGTCGGCGCGGTCGAGCTGACGTCGGTCGTCGCCGCGAGGAGCGTCACGCCGGCACTGCCGATCGCGAGCCCGACCAGCGCCACCACGATCGGCAGGCCTGCTGCCACGACCGAGCCGAACGTCAGGACGAGGAGGACGAGGGCCACGCCCACGCCGATCATCTCGCCGCGCCCGCTCATCTCCATCGCGGACCCCGGCACCTCTCCGCCGTACTGGACCTCGACGCCTTCGAGGTCGGCCGCGGCGACCGCGTCCTCGAGCGGCTCGAGCGCCCCGATCACATCGTTGTCGGTGACCGGGACGTCATAGCGCAGCGTCAGCAACGCGGTGTCGGCGTCCTCGGACATCTGCGGCGGCGACACCTTTATGACGTGCGGGACGTCGGCGAGCTCGCCGGCGAGCCGGCTGAGGTCACCTTCCGCGAGAGCATCACCGTCAGGGTCGTGCACGGCGACGAGGGCACTCGCTCCACCCGCCTGCGGCATGTGGGCGCGCAGGGCGTCGAGCCCCGCCTGGCCCTCGGCCCCGGGGACGTCCCAGTCGTCCTGGAACGTGCCCCCGGCGCTCGACGCGAACGCGAGCACCCCGACGAGCACGACGAGCCACGCGCTGAGCGTGCGCCACGGGTGTGCCGCGGCCGCTCGGCCGAGGCGGTACAACATGCTGGACATCACAAAGCTCCTTAGTCATCCGTCTGGACGGAAAGGAGCCTTGCGCGGGCGGCTTGGGAATCGCTTGGGAACGGCTTGGGGTGGCGGCGCTAGCGCTGTGTCCGGCGCATCACGGCAGGCGTCGGTGCCCAAGCGTCCACCAACGCCCGCGCCGTACGAACAGCTAGGCCGTACCGCTGCTGCGCCTGGCCCGGCGCGACAGCGAGTCGATCGTCACGGCGAGCAGCAGGACCGCGCCCGTCACGATGTAGCGCACCTCGGCCTCGACCCCGATGAGGTTGAGACCGCTCGTGATCGACTGGAGCACGAGCATGCCGAACAGCGCCGCGTACGCCGAGCCGCGCCCGCCGAACAGGCTCGTCCCGCCGATGACCGCGGCCGCGATCGCCATCAGGTTGGTGTCGGTGCCGCCGCTGGACTGCGCGACAGACTGCAGGCGTCCCGCGGCGAGGATGCCGCCGAGCACCGCGAACGTCGAGCACGCCGCGAACACCGTGATGTAGACCTTGTTCACCGCGACGCCCGCGCGCCGCGACGCCTCCTCGTTGCCGCCGACCGCGAAGACCGAGCGGCCGAACCGCGTCCTGCGCAAGATCAGGTCGACCGCCACGATCGTCGCCACCCAGAACAGCGGCATGTAGCCGACACCGCGGTCCTGGTTGAGGTACCAGGCGCCGAACAACAGCGCCGCCACCATCAGCACCGCCCGGACCACCGCGCCCTGGAAGGAGGGCGCGGAGAGGTTCGCGGCGCGACGGCGCTGGATCGTCCGCAGGCGGGTGCCGAGGTAGACCAGACCGATGACGACCGCGAGACCGTACGAGACCGGCTCGGACAGGAACTTGAAGTTGGCGAACTCGATGAGCCACGAGTCGACCGGCAGGTTCACCGTGCCGCGGCTGCCGAGGACCCACAGCTGGACTCCGAGGAACGCGAGCAGGCCGGCCAGGGTGATGACGAAGCTCGGGACCCCGAACTGCGTGAAGAGCAGCCCGTAGAACGTGCCGATCGCCACGCCCGCGGCGAGCGCCAGCAGGATCGACGGGAGCAGCGGCCAGCCCTGGTAGACAAGCATGACCGCGAGGATCGACCCGCCGACACCGCTGACCGAGCCGACCGACAGGTCGATCTCGCCGAGGAGCAGCACGAGCACGATCCCGAGCGAGATCATGCCGATCGTCGCGGAGTCGAGGCTCAGGTTGACCAGGTTGCGCGAGGACAGGAAGCGCTCGTTCTGGAGGAAGAAGATCACCCAGATCGCGAGGAGCCCGATGATGACCGGTGCCATCCCGAGGTCCCCCGAGCGGATGCGGCGACCGAAGGCCCTCAGCGTCGCGCGCGGCGAGTCCGTGCCGACGAGGCGTTCGTCGCTCTTGTCGTACGTGGTGGTCATGCGTCGCGCTCCTCGTCCGAGTCGGGGGTGGCGGCATCGGTGGCACCGGAGCCGCCGTCGGGCAGGACGGCGAACGGATCGATGTCCTCCGGGGTGATCGGGGTCCCCGTACGGTCGCGGGCGGCGCGCTCGGCGACGACGTTGTCCGAGGCACCGGTGATCGCGGCCACGAGCTGCTCCGTCGTGACGTCGGCGATCTCGAACTCTGCCCCGTTGCGCCCGAGGCGAAGGACGTAGATCCGGTCGGCGACGGCCTGCACGTCCGCCATGTTGTGGCTGATGAGGATCACGCCAAGGCCCCGTGTGCGCAGCCTCTCGATGAGGTTGAGGGCCTCTGCGGTCTGCGCGACGCCCAGGGCAGCGGTCGGCTCGTCGAGCATCACGACCTTGGGGTCGCCCACGAGGCTGCGTGCGATCGCGACGGTCTGGCGCTGGCCGCCCGACAGCGACGCGATGGGGATGCGGACGGACGGGATCTTTGCGGAGAGCTGTTGGAGCAGCTCCCAGGAGTGGCGTTCCATCTCCACCTCGTCCAGGACACCGGCGCTGGTGCGCTCGTGGCCTAGGAAGAGGTTGGCGACGACGTCGAGGTTGTCGCAGAGCGCGAGGTCCTGGAAGACCGTCGCGACGCCGAGCGCCTGCGCGGCCTTCGGACCGGGGATCGACACGGGGCGGCCGTCGAAGATGATCTCGCCGCCGTCGGGCTGATAGACGCCGGACATGATCTTGACGAGGGTCGACTTGCCCGCGCCGTTGTCTCCGACGAGCGCGACCACTTCGCCGGGTCGTACGTCGATCGAGACGTCGCTGAGGGCTTGCACGGCGCCGAAGCGCTTGTCGATGCCGCGCAGCGAGAGGATCGGCTGGCTGCCGTCGTTCATGATGTCCTTCGCTGGTGGGTGAACGTGGGCGATCCGGGTGGCCACGATGCGACGTGGCCACCCGGACCCGGGGGTGTGGGGTGGATCAGCTGAGGCCTGCGGCTGCGCACGCGTCGGCGTACTCGGCAGTGCAGATGTCCTCGACCGTGTAGAAACCGTCCGCCACGACGGTGTCCTTGACGTTGTCCTGCGTGACGACCACCGGGTCGAAGATGAACGACTTGACGCCCTGGAAGTCGGTCGTCTCGCCCACGTCGTCGCCGTTGACGATCGCGACGGCAACCTCGGCAGCCTTTTCGGCCTCGGTCTTGATCGACTTGTAGATCGTCATGTACTGGTCGCCGGCCACGATGCGCTGGATCGCGGCGAGCTCGGCGTCCTGGCCTGTCACCGGCGGGAACTTCGTCAGCCCGTCGGCGCGCAGTGCGGCGATGACGCCGCCTGCCTGCCCGTCGTTGGCGGCGTACACGCCGGCGAGCGACGCAGCATCGGTGTTGTTGAGCTGCGACGTGACGAACTTCTGCGCGTTGTCCGGGCTCCAGTCCGGGTTGTCGAACTCAGCGACCACGTTGAGGCCGCTGGCGTCGATCGCCTTGTGCGCGCCCGCCTTGAACTGGGCAGCGTTCGGATCGGTCGGCGCACCGTTGAGCATGAGGATGTCGCCGGTGCCACCGGTCGCCTCGACGAGCGCCTCGCCCTGGAGCTCGCCGACCCGCTCGTTGTCGAACGACAGGTAGTAGTCGGCGCCCTCGATGAAGCGGTCGTACGCGACGACAGGGACGTCGGAGGACTGGGCCGACTTCACGATGCCGACGGCGGCCTCGCTGTCGACCGGGTCGAGCACCAGCACGGCCGCGCCGTCGGTGATCGCCGACTCCGCCTGCTGCTGCTGCTTCGACGCGTCCTGGTCGGCGTTGAGGTACTTGACGTCGCAGTCGTCGCACAGCTCCTTGACCTTGGCCTCGAAGAGCGGCTTGTCGAAGGCCTCGTACCGGGTGGTCTTGGTCTCGGGGAGCAGCAGGGCGATCGTCTTGCTGTCGCTGCCGCCGCCTCCGCCATCACTGTCATCGTCCCCGCCGCAGGCGCCCAGTGCGGCCGTGAGGATCACGACCGACGCCGCCCCTACAGCGGTGCGCGCAAACTTCTTCACTGTTCCTCCCCAGGAGTTTGTGACGTGGCACACATGGCCACGCCTATTCGCCGCAAGTCTTCGGTCGCGCGGCTAAATCGTCAAGTCGTGAACGATAGAGCGTTGCCAAACCGCAACATTGCTTTGAAATGTTCACCTCTTGACGATTCTTGGGAGCGGGCTAGGTTATGGCCATGCCCCCTCGGTCCGGATCGACCTCTGCGCTGCGCTCGGCCAACCTCGACCGCGTCGTGGACCTCCTGCGCGCCGTCGACGAGCTCAGCCAGGCCGAGATCGCCCGTCAGACCGCGCTCGCGCCTGCCACGGTCTCCAACATCGTGCGCCACCTCGTCGCGATCGGGCTCGTCGAGACGACAGGGACGGTCGGGCGGCGCGGATCGACCGTCCGGATCTCACGCGAGGCCGGGCTCGTCGCAGGGTTCGACTTCGGCCACTCCCACCTCCAGGTGGCCCTCGGCGACCTGGCCGGCAGGCTCGTCGCCTCGTCGCAGTGCCCGCTCGACAACGACCACGCGTACGCCGACGGGCTCGCGCTCGCCTCGACGATGCTCGCCGAGCTCCTCGACGGCCTCGGCGAGGACGCGAAGCGGGTCCACGCCGCGGGTGTCGGGCTGCCCGCACCCATCAGCCGTGACGGTCGGATCACGGCCGGGTCGATCCTCCCGGGGTGGGTGGGGGTGACGGCGTCCGAGGTCGCGTCCGAAGAGTTCGGCGTCCCCGCCGTCGTCGACAACGACGCCAACCTCGGCGCGCTCGCCGAGCTGCGCACGGATCCTCGCGTCACGACGCTCGCCTACCTGAAGGTGTCCTCCGGGATCGGCTGCGGCCTCGTCCTCGACAGCCGGGTCTACCGCGGCGGGCTCGGCACGGCGGGCGAGCTCGGACACATCACGCTCGACGAGTCAGGTCCGCTGTGCCGGTGCGGGAGCCGCGGATGCCTCGAGGCGTACGCGGGAGGCTCGGGGCTGGTCGAGCAGCTTGCCGGCCGGCTCCCCGACCTCACGGTCCACGAGCTCGTGGAGATCGCGGCCGCGGGCGATGCCGGTGCTCGTCGCCTGCTCGAAGACGCAGGGCGTGCGCTCGGACAGGGTTCGGCGATCGTGGCCAACCTCCTGAGCCCCGAGCGCATCGTGATCGGCGGCGACCTGGCCTGCGAGATCGTCGTCGACGGCATCCGCGACGGGCTGCGCCGACACGCGGTCGACGGCTTGCGCGGCGGGGTGGACGTGTCGCTCTCGACGCTCGGCGACCAGGCGTCGGTCGTGGGCGCGCTCCTGATCGCCCTCGACGCTGTGGCGCTGCCGGGCTGACCGTGACGGTCACCGGTGAGCTGGCACAACGGGGAGGACAGCTCAGACGACGGCGGAGCCGCTGCCCAGCGCAGCGACCAGGTCCTCGGCCGTGGGCACGCCCTCGAACTCGCGCCCACCGACGATGACGGTCGGCGTCGCGCTGATCTTGCCGAGCGCGTTCTTGGACAGCGACGCGACGAGGTCTGCGTGAGACTCCCCTGTCACGCACGACTCGATGGAGGCACCTGCGTCGTCTCCGAGCGCGACGAGGGCCGCGTCGGTCAGCACCCCGCCGACCGGCTGGTTCTCGAGGAGCTCGTGGACGTAGGTGGCGTACGCGGCGGGGCCGGCATCGGTGGCCGCGCACAGCGCGGCGTTGACCGCCCGCGCCGACGAGCGCTCCGTCGTGCCGTTGTCGAGGAACGAGACGAGACGGTACTCGAGCGTGATCTGCCCACCCTCCAGGCGCTCTTGGAGCATCGACCCGTGCTCGGCGTCGAAGGCCTTGCAGTGCGGACACAGCGGCTCGACGTAGACGACGACGGGGATCGGGTCGGACGCCTCCGCGGCCTCGGTGTCGAGGTCGTCCGACGACACCACCACTCCCCCGTCGACGGTCAGCCCGGGCACCTCCGTCGCGGCGCCTGACCGCGAGCCTCCGACGGCCAGGTCGGCGGCGCTGCCGCACGAGGTGACCAGGAACAGGCACAGGACGAGTGTCACGACTCGTACGAGGGGGGCACGCCGCATCCCGACATCATCCCAGAGGCTCGGGCGCCGCCGCCCGTGGACTGCGTCGGTACGCCGAGACGGTCGGGTCACCGGTCAGCCAGAACCGCCACGGGACGTCGGCCGCCTGGGAGACGCCGACCCTCGGCCCCGCGCTGATCGCCTCCGCGAGGACGTCGGGGCGCCGCAGGACGACCTCCGGCCCGGTCAGCGACGACCCGTTGTGCGCGAGGGCGAGACCGAGCGCCTGAGTGAGGTTGGCAGGCCCGCGGGCGAGCCGGACGTCCGGCACCTGCCCCCTGCGTGAGCGGGCGAGGTCGACCCCCCGGACGACCTCGCCCGCCCGCAGAAGCACCGCCGACGCGTCGCCCTCACGGCCGACCACGACGTTGGCGCAGTAGTGCATGCCGTACGAGAGGTACACGTACAGCACCTCGGGCGGCCCGAACATGATCGCGCTGCGCGGCGTCGGGCCGCGGAAGGCGTGCGAGGCGGGATCGTCGGTCCCGCCGTACGCCTCCACCTCGGTGATCCGCACGGTGACGTCGCCGTGCGTCAGCATCGCCCCGAGCAGCCTGCGCGCGTGCGTCTCGACCGTGAGCGTGTCCACGGCGCCCAGTCTGCCCGCTCAGTCTGCCCGGCCCAGGCGGGCCCGCAGCTCGGCGAGCTGCTCGGCCACCCGTACGGGCGCCGTGCCGCCGCGGGCATCGCGCGAACCGATCGAACCCTCGACGCTGAGCACCTCGCGCACCGCGGGCGTGAGGTGCGGCGAGATCGACGCGAGCTCGTCGTCGGTGAGGTCCCACAGCTCCTTGTCCTGGCCCTCCGCGACGCGGACGCACGCGCCGGAGATCTCGTGCGCGTCGCGGAACGGCACGCCTTCGCGCACGAGCCACTCGGCGATGTCGGTCGCCAGCGCGAACCCCTGCGGTGCCAGCGACTCCAGCCGTTCGGTGTGGAACGTCAGCGTGGCGATCATGCCGGTGAACGCCGGCAGCAGGACCTCGAGCGTGTCGACGGAGTCGAACACCGGCTCCTTGTCCTCCTGCAGGTCACGGTTGTAGGCCAGCGGGAGCGCCTTCAGCGTCGCCATGAGCCCGGTCAGGTTGCCGATCACCCGCCCGGCCTTGCCGCGGGCGAGCTCGGCGATGTCCGGGTTCTTCTTCTGCGGCATGATGCTCGAGCCGGTGGAGTAGCCGTCGTGGAGCGTGACGAATCCGAACTCCTTGGTGTTCCAGAGGATGATCTCCTCGGCGATCCTCGAGAGGTCGACACCGATCATCGCCGTGACGAACGCGAACTCCGCCACGTAGTCGCGCGACGCCGTCCCGTCGATGGAGTTCGGAGCCGATCCGGTGAACCCGAGGTCGGCCGCGACCTGCTCGGGGTCGAGCCCGAGCGACGACCCGGCGAGCGCGCCCGACCCGTACGGCGACTCTGCCGCGACCCGCGCGTCCCAGTCAGCGAGCCGGTCAAGGTCACGCACGAGCGGCCACGCATGGGCAAGCAGGTGGTGGCTCAGCAGCACCGGCTGCGCGTGCTGCAGGTGGGTGCGCCCCGGCATCGCGACGCCCAGGTGCTTGTCTGCCTGGTCGGCCAACGCCACGACCAGACCGCGCACCAGGCGGCCGATCTCGGCGGCGTGGTCGCGCAGGTAGGTCCGGCCCAGGGTCGCGATCTGGTCGTTGCGCGAACGTCCGGCGCGCAACCGTCCGCCCAGCTCAGCACCGAGCCGCTCGACGAGGCCACGCTCGAGGGCGGTGTGGACGTCCTCGTCACCCGGGTCCGGGGTGAACGCACCGGAGGCCACGTCGGCCTCCAGCGCGTCGATGCCGGCGAGCAGCGCCGTCAGGTCGTCCTCGGTCAGGAGGCCGGCTCGACCGAGCACGCGCGCGTGGGCACGCGAGCCCGCGAGGTCGTACGGGGCCAGACGCCAGTCGAAGTGCGTCGAGCGCGACAACGCCTCGAGCTCGGGCGAGGGGCCGGACGCGAACCGGCCTCCCCACAGCGCCGTGCGCTCGCCCTCCGTACCAGTGGTCTCGTGCTGCTCGCCAGCCACGCTCACTCCCCTGCCAGGGACTGGTCGCGCTTGTTCGCCAGCGTGCTCGACATGCCGAAGATCTCGATGAAGCCCTTCGCCATGCTCTGGTCGAACGTGTCGCCCTCGTCGTACGTCGCGAGGTTGAAGTCGTACAGGCTGGTCGCCGAGCGGCGGCCGGTGACCGTCGCCTTGCCGGAGTGCAGCGTCATCCGCACCTCGCCGGTGACGGACTCCTGCGACTTCGTGATGAACGCGTCGAGGGTCTGCTTCAGCGGCGAGAACCACAGGCCGTCGTACGCCAGCTCGCCCCAGCGCTGGTCGATCCCGCGCTTGAAGCGGGCCAGCTCGCGCTCGACGGTGACGTTCTCCAGCTCCATGTGGGCGGCGATGAGCGCCATCGCGCCCGGCGCCTCGTAGATCTCGCGGCTCTTGATCCCGACGAGACGGTCCTCGACCATGTCGATGCGGCCGACGCCCTGGGCGCCGGCGCGGGCATTGAGCTGCTGGATCGCCTGGAGCATCGTGACGGGCTTACCGTCGATCGCGACTGGGGCGCCCCCCTCGAAGGCGATGACGACCTCGTCGGCGTCACGCTGCTGCGCCGGGTCGGACGTGTAGGAGTAGAGGTCCTCGATCGGGCCGTTCCAGATGTCCTCGAGGAAGCCCGTCTCGACGGCGCGGCCCCAGACGTTCTGGTCGATCGAGTACGGCGACTTCTTGGTCACGTCGATCGGCAGGTCGTGCTCCTCGGCGTACGCGATCGCCTTCTCGCGCGTCCACGCGTAGTCACGGACCGGGGCGATGACCTTGAGCTCGGGGGCGAGCGCCTTCGCGCCGACCTCGAAGCGGACCTGGTCGTTGCCCTTGCCGGTGCAGCCGTGCGAGACGGTCGTCGCGCCGTGGTAGGTCGCGGCCTCGACGAGGTGCTTGACGATCAGCGGGCGCGACAGGGCGGACACCAGCGGGTAGCGGTCCTGGTACAGCGCGTTGGCCCGCACTGCCGGGAGGCAGTAGTCCTCGGCGAACTCGTCCTTGGCGTCGATGACGATCGACTCGACCGCACCGCACTCGAGTGCGCGCTTGCGGACGATGTCCATGTCTTCGCCGTCCTGGCCGACGTCGACGGCCACCGCGATGACCTCGGCACCGGTCTCCTGGCCGAGCCAGCCGATGGCCACCGAGGTGTCCAGGCCGCCTGAGTACGCGAGTACGACCCGTTCGGTCATGTGGTTTCTCCTAGTTCAAACGTGTCGGACATGACTACTTGTCCGAGAGAGCGTGGGTGGTGTCCGAGACCTTCGTGGTCTCGGCGGTGGCGAGAGCCCGGAACTCGTCCGCGACGCCGGGTCCGCCGGTGGGGTCCTTGCAGATGACGAGCACGGTGTCGTCCCCCGCGATCGTCCCGAGGAGGGCGCCCAGTGCCGCGTGGTCGATCGCCGAGGCGAAGAACTGTGCCGCACCGGGCGGTGTTCGGAGGACGACCAGGTTGGCCGACCCCTCTGCCGACACCAGCAGCTCGTTGCAGAGCCGGGCGAGCCGCGCCTGCGCCGAGACCGTCTCAACGGCCGGTCGCGGAGTACGGTCACCGCCCTCCGCAGGCACCGCGTAGACGAGTCCGCCCCCGGGATGGCGTACCCGTACGGCGTCGAGCTCGACCAGGTCGCGCGACAGCGTGGACGGCGTGACCTGCAGCCCGTCGGCGGCAAGGAGGTCGGCGAGGTCGGTCTGCGAACGGACGACGTGGGTGCCGAGCAGCTCGACGATACGCCGTTGCCTCGCCGCCTTCGTCCCCGGGATGGTGCTCACGACGACGCTCCGGCCGCGGCCTCGCGCAGCAGCCACACGAGCAGCGCCTTCTGGGCGTGCAGGCGGTTCTCGGCCTCGTCCCAGACCACGCTCTGCGGGCCGTCGATGACGTCGGCGGCGACCTCGAGACCGCGGTACGCCGGGAGGCAGTGCAGCACGATCGCGTGGTCGGCGGCCTGCGCGAGGAGCTCGGTCGAGATGCCGTACGCCCCGAAGGTCGCGATCCGCTCGGCCTTCTCGTCCTCCTGCCCCATCGAGACCCACGTGTCGGTCGCGAGCACGTCCGCGCCGGCGACCGCCTCCGCCGGGTCGGTGTGGACCGAGACGGAGCCGCCGGTCGTCTCGGCGATGCGCGCGGCGTCGGCGAGCACGTCGGCGCGGGGCGCGTACGAGGCGGGCGCTCCGATGCGGACGTGCATCCCGGCGACGGCACCCGCGAGCAGGTACGAGTGGGCCATGTTGTTGGCCCCGTCACCGAGGTAGGTCAGCGTGAGCCCGGCGAGCCGGCCCTTGTGCGCGCGGATCGTCTGCAGGTCCGCGAGCAGCTGGCACGGGTGGAAGTCGTCGCTCAGCGCGTTGACGACCGGGACGTGGCTGACCGCGGCCATCTCCTCCAGCCCGGACTGGGCGAAGGTGCGCCACACGATCGCCGACACCATGCGCTCCAGCACACCGGTCGTGTCGGCGACAGATTCACCGCGGCCCATCTGGCTGCTGCCGGCGTCGATCACCAGCGGGCTGCCGCCGAGCGCGGCGATGCCGACCGCGAACGACACGCGCGTCCGCGTCGACGCCTTGTCGAAGATCACCGCGACGGTCTGCGGGCCCTCGAGGGGACGCTCGGCGTACGGAGCAGCCTTGAGGACGTCGGCCAGGTCGAGGATCTCGGCCTGCTCGGCGGGCGAGAGGTCGTCGTCACGCAGGAAATGCCTCATGCCTCGATCTCCTGGTCCTCGTTCGCGTAGGTGTCCAGCACGGCGCGGATCACCGCGACGGCCTCGTCGGCCTGATCCTCGGTGAGGATCAGCGGCGGGACGAGCCGCAGCCGGTCGGGTGCGGCGGCGTTGATGACCACGCCCGCGTCGAGCACGGCCAGCTGCACCTGCGGCGCGACAGCATCGGTCAGGCCGATGCCGACGAGGAGGCCGGCCCCTGAGGTGTCAGAGACGAGCGGGTGGTCGGCCAGCCCGTCGCGCAAGCGCTGCCCCACGCGCGTCGCGTTGGCGAGCAGGCCGTCGGCCTCGAGGGTGTCGAGCACCGCCAGGGCCGCCGCCGCCGCGACGGGGTTGCCGCCGAAGGTCGTGCCGTGGTTGCCGGGCTGGAGCAGGTCGGCGGCCGCGCCGACGGCGAGGCAGGCACCGACAGGGATCCCGCCGCCGAGGCCCTTGGCCAGGGTGACGACGTCGGGGACGACGCCGGTCACGGTGTGCGCGAACCACTGGCCCGTACGGCCGATTCCGGTCTGCACCTCGTCGAGCCACAGCAGCGTGCCGTGCGCGGAGGTGATCTCGCGTGCCGCCTGGAGGTAGCCGGCGCCGGGTTCGACCGCGCCGGCCTCGCCTTGGATCGGCTCGAGGACGACGGCGGCCACGGTCTCGTCCACGGCGGCCCGCAGTGCGTCGACATCGCCGTACGGGACGAAGGTGACGTCGCCGGGCAGCGGCTCGAACGGAGTCCGGTAGGCCTCCTTGCTCGTGAGGGCGAGCGCACCCATCGTCCGGCCGTGGAAGCTCCCGGTCGCGGCGACCAGGCGGGTTCTGCCTGTCCGGCGCGTGAGCTTGAGCGCCGCCTCGTTGGCCTCGGTGCCGGAGTTGGTGAAGAAGACCTTGCCGTCGGTGCCGAGCAGAGCTAGCAGCCGCTCCGCGAGCGTGATCTGCGGCTCGGTCGCGAAGAAGTTGGAGACGTGCCCGAGGGTGCCGAGCTGCTCGCCCACGGCCTTGAGCACCGCGGGGTGCGCGTGGCCGAGGGCGTTCACCGCGATGCCGGCGAGCAGGTCGAGGTAGCGCGTGCCGTCGGCGTCCCACACGTACGCCCCCTCGCCGCGCACGAGGACACGCTGAGGCGTGCCGAAGGTGTTCATCAGGGAGCCGGCGTAGCGTGCCTGCCACTCCTGCTGCGCCGTCGCGGCACTCATGCGAGCCTCCTCAGGGCCGTCCGGATCAAGGTCTCGGCCTCGGGGAGCACCTGGGTCCCCACGCCCTCGTCGGTGAAGATCTCGAGCAGCACCGCGTGCGGCTCGCGTCCGTCCACGACGGTCGCCCGCGGCACCCCGCCCCGTACGGCCTTGAGGCACGCGCCCATCTTGGGCACCATGCCGGACGCGAGGCTCGGCATCAGCGCCTCGAGAGCGTCGACGCCGATCTCACCGATGACGTCGTCGCTCTCCGGCCAGTCGCGGTAGAGGCCCTCGACGTCGGTGAGGACCAGCAGCTTCTCGGCACCCAGCGCGATCGCCAGCGCGGCAGCGGCAGTGTCCGCGTTGACGTTGTGGACCTGACCGTCGGCGTCGGGCGCGACCGAGGAGACGACCGGCACACGACCGGCCTCGATGAGGTCGAGCACCGCCTCCGGCCGGACCTCGCTGACCTCGCCGACAAGCCCGAGGTCGACCTCCTCGCCGTCGACGACCGCGTGAGTCGGCACGGCGGTGAAGAGCCCGGCGTCCTCCCCCGACAGCCCGACCGCGACGGGGCCGTGGGCGTTGAGCAGGCCGACGAGCTCACGGCCGACCTGGCCGACGAGCACCATCCGAACGACGTCCATCGCCTCGGGCGTGGTCACCCGCAGGCCGCCGCGGAACTCCGAGGCGATGTCGAGCCGGTCGAGCATCGAGGAGATCTGCGGGCCGCCTCCGTGGACGACGACGGGACGGAACCCGGCGTACCGCAGGAACATGATGTCCTCCGCGAACGCCTTCTTGAGCTCGTCGTCGACCATGGCGTTGCCGCCGTACTTCACGACGATGACCTTGCCGTGGTACTTCATGAGCCACGGCAGCGCGTCGGCGAGGATCGCGGCCTTCTCGGTCTTGCGCTTCCAGTGCGCCGGGACCTCGTGCACGGCGTCGATCTCGGTGCCGGTCACGAGCTGTACGCCGAGTTCTCGTGGACGTACGCCTGCGTGAGGTCGTTGGTCCAGATGGTCGCGGACGCGTCGCCCGCCTTGAGGTCGATCGTGACCGTGACGGCGCGCGGCTCGAGATCGACGAGGTCGCGTGGCTCCCCCGGCCCGGACTGCTTGCAGACCCACACGCCGTTGATCGCGACGTCGAGGTCCGCGGGGTCGAAGGCGGCCCGCGTGGTGCCGACCGAGGCGAGGATCCGGCCCCAGTTGGGGTCGCGCCCGTAGATCGCGGTCTTGAACAGCGCGCTGCGCGACACCGCGCGTCCGACCTCGAGCGCCTCAGCCTCGGACGCGGCGCCGCGCACGTCGATCGCGATGTCGTGGTCGGCGCCCTCGGCGTCGGAGAGCAGCTGGAGCGCGAGGTCGCGGCAGAGGTCCTCGAGCTGCTTGGCGAACTCGGCCGTGTCGGGCTCCACGCCTGACGCGCCGCTGGCCATGAGGAGGACCGTGTCGTTTGTCGACTGGCAGCCGTCGGAGTCGAGCCGGTCGAAGCTGTACGTGGTGGCGTGGCGCAGGACGGTGTCGCACTGCTCCGGCGTCAGCACCGCGTCGGTCGTGAGCACCACGATCATCGTGGCCAAGGACGGCGCGAGCATCCCCGCGCCCTTGGCCATCGCGCCGATCGTGTAGCCCGCGCCCTCGAGGACCGCCTGCTTGGGCCTGCTGTCGGTGGTCATGATCGCGCGTGCCGCGTCCGGCCCCCCGTCGGCGTCGAGCCCGACCACTGCCGCGCGGACGCCGGCGAGGAGGCTCTCGCGGTCGTTGAGCAGGCCGATCAGACCGGTCGAGGCGACCTGGACCTCGATCGGCGCGACACCGAGAAGATCGGCGGCGAGCTCGGCGGTGTGGTGCGTGGTCGCGAAGCCTTCGGGGCCGGTGTAGCAGTTGGCGCCGCCGGAGTTGACGACGATCGCCCGGGCGGTGCCGGTCTTGATCGCCTGCTCGCTCCACAGCACCGGGTTGGCCTTGCAGCGGTTGGAGGTGAAGACGGCGGCTGCGCTGGACAGCGGGCCGTCGTTCAGGACGACGGCGACGTCCGGCTCGCCGCCGGACTTGAGTCCGGCCGGGACGCCGGCGGCCCTGAAGCCCTGGGGTGCGGTCACGCTCACGGGGCGACTCCGATCGTGCTCAGTCCGGTGGTCTCGGGGAGGCCGAGGGCGAGGTTCATCGACTGGACGGCGCCGCCCGCCGTGCCCTTGGCCAGGTTGTCCATCGCGCCGATCGCGACCAGCCGCCCGGCCCGCTCGTCGACGGTCACCTGGAGGTGGACCATCGTGGCGCCGAGCACGGCCTGGGTCTGCGGCCACTGCCCTTCGGGCAGGACCCGGACGAACGGCTCGTCCGCGTAGGCCTTCTCGTACGAGGCCCGCACGTCGGCGACGCTCACGCCGTCGACGACCGGCGCCGACACGACGGCGAGGATGCCGCGTGCCATCGGCGCGAGCACGGGGGTGAAGGACACCCGCGGCTCGGTGGCACCGCAGGCGCGAAGGTTCTGCTCGATCTCCGGCGTGTGGCGGTGCACGCCACCCACGCCGTACGCGCTGGCCTGGCCCATCACCTCGGAGGCAAGGAAGGCCGGCTTGAGGCTCTTGCCGGCGCCCGAGGTGCCGGTCGGCGCGACGACGTTGACGTCGGGCCCCACGAGACCGTCGAGGACCGCAGGCATGATCGTGAGGGTCGAGACCGTCGGGAAGCAGCCCGGCACGGCGATCCGCGCGGCACCAGCGAGACGCTCGCGCTGGCCGGGGAGCTCGGGAAGCCCGTACGGCCAGGTGCCAGCGTGCTCACCACCGTAGAACGCCGTCCAGTCGTCGCTGCTCTGGAGGCGGAAGTCCGCGCCGCAGTCGATGACGAGCACATCCGGACCGAGGGCGGCGGCGACCGCGGCCGACGCGCCGTGCGGGAGCGCCAGGAAGACCACGTCGTGGCCCGCGAGGTGGTCGGCATCGGTCGGGTCGAGGACGCGCTCGGCGAGCGGCGTCAGGTGCGGGTGGTGCTCCCCCAGGGTGCTCCCCGCGCTCGACGCGGCGGTGAGCGCCCCGAGACGGACGTCCGGGTGCGGCAGCAGCGTCCGCAGGAGCTCCCCGCCGACGTAGCCGCTCGCGCCCGCGATGGCGACCGAGATCGAAGTCATATGCACATTCTTGCAGAGCCCTGCAAGAATGTGCAATCGGGTATCCGGACCCGGTGTGAGATGACCGGCATTCCGGGCTCGTGGGACCCCGCCGTGCCCCGGCGGTGCCTGGGCGTCCACCGCGTACGCGTGGGTGGACGCCCAGGCACCGACTCAGGGACGGGCGTGGGGTGACAGCCTCAGGTGCGCTGGAGGGCGCCGGTCAGCTCGGCGGCACGCGCGACGGCAGCGTCGCGGACCTCGGCCGTCTCGGCCTCGGTCAGGGTGCGGTCGGGCGCGCGCATCCGCAGCGCGAAGGCCAGCGACTTGTGCCCCGCGGGCACCTGCTCGCCTGTGTAGACGTCGAACAGCCGTACGGACTCGATCACGTCGCCACCGCCCTCGAGGAGCGCCGCAGCGACGTCCGCGCTGGCGACGGACGACTCGACGACGAGCGCCACGTCCTCCTTGGCGACCGGATAGGTCGAGAACGACGGTCGGGGACCGAGCACGGGCGCCGCGGCGATCACCGCGTCGAGGTCGATCTCGGCGGCGACCGTACGGGCGGGGACGCCGTACGACCGACACACGCGCGGGTGAAGCTCACCTGCGTAGCCGACGACCTCGCCACCGAGGGAGAGCACCGCCGTACGGCCGGGGTGCCACGGCGCTGGGATCTCGCCGGCCGCCACGTGGACCGGCACGTGCACGGCCTCACCCACCCGGCGGACCGCCTCGATCGCGTCGCCCCACTGGACACGACGACCGTCACCCCACCAGCCGGCACGCTCGCGGCGCCCGGTGGCCACGAGCACGAGGTGCTGCGGCTGCTCGGGAAGAGCGGCGTCGAACGCCTCGTACTCCTCGTCGCTCGGCGCGCGATCGACCCCGTAGACCGGCGCCTCGGGCGCCTCGGGCTTCGGGAGGAACACGCGGCCGGACTCGAAGATCGCCACGTCGTCGTGTCCACGCCCGACGTTGAGGGCGAGCGCCTTCATGGCGCCGGTCATGAGCGTGGTCGTCAGGCCCGGCTCCTCCGCCGACAGCGGATTCTCGAGGAGCACCTGATCGCGGCGTGCGTCGTCCAGCGGGAGGCCGAGCTTGTCGAAGTCGGCCGGCCCTGCGAACGGGAACGTCTTGACCTCGACGTAGCCGGCACCGGCCATCACCTGACCGACGCGGCGGCGCAACCGCTGCTCTGGCGTCAGGCCACGCCCCGCGGGAGCGTGCGGCAGGAGCGACGGCACCTTGTCGTAGCCGACGTAGCGCAGCACCTCCTCGACCATGTCGTACGGATCGGTGAGGTCGGGGCGCCAGGTCGGCGGGACGACCGTCAGCGTGCCGCCGTCGTGCTCGACCACGCAGCCGTTGGCCGTCAGCGCCGCCACCGCCGTCTCGGGCGCGATGTCG
Organism: Mumia sp. ZJ1417; assembly: GCF_014127285.1. Lineage (GTDB taxonomy): Bacteria > Actinomycetota > Actinomycetes > Propionibacteriales > Nocardioidaceae > Mumia. The sequence goes on along the minus strand of NZ_CP059901.1, from coordinate 1,916,413 downwards.
ACACCGGAGATGCGCGCCGGCAGGTCGTCGGCGAGCGACACCTGAGGCTGCGCGGGCGGGCGGCCGACGACCGTGGCGCCGGGCTCGATGACGCCTCCGCCGAGGGTGACCAGGAGGTCGGCGACGCGCTGCGCCGCGTACGGCGGGAGCGCCGTGTCGACGCCGCGCTCGAACCGGCGTGACGCCTCGCTCGAGAGCTTCTGCAGGCGTGCCGTCCGGGCGATCGTCGGCGCGTCGAAGTGCGCGGCCTCGATGACGATGTCGGTCGTCGTCGGGCTCAGCTCGGTCGTCTGGCCGCCCATCACCCCGGCGAGGCCGATCGGCCCCGACTCGTCGGTGATGAGAAGGTCCTCGGGCGTCACGTCGCGGACGACGTCGTCGAGAGTCGTGACCTTCTCCCCTGGACGTCCGCGCCGCACCGTGATCGGTCCGCGCAGCGCGTTGCGGTCGTAGCCGTGGATCGGCTGCCCGAGCTCGAGCATCACGTAGTTGGTGACGTCGACGGCCAGCGAGATCGGGCGCATGCCCATCAGCTCGAGGCGGCGCGCCATCCAGCGCGGCGTCGGCGCCGACGGGTCGAACCCGGTGACCGTGCGGGTCACGAAGACGGGGCATGCGAGCGCGTCCTCGACCACGACGGGGTAGTCGTCGGAGCCGTCGGAGGTCAGCGCGACGTCGGCCGGGTCGAAGTAGGGCACGCCGTAGCCGATCGCGGCGTCACGTGCGACGCCGCGCATCGACAACGCGTATGCACGGTCAGGGTTGACCTCGAGGTCGAGCACGTCGTCGCGCAGGCCCAGCAGCGCGATCGCGTCGTCGCCGACCTCGGCGGAGTTGGCCGGCAGGACGATGATGCCATCGGGATCGCCTGTCGTGCCCAGCTCGGCGCCGGAGCAGATCATCCCGTCGGAGACGTGCCCGTACGTCTTGCGCGAGCTGATCGGGAACGGTCCGGGCAGGACGGCACCGGGCAGCGCGACCACGACGAGGTCGCCGGGTCCGAAGTTGTGCGCGCCGCACACGATGCCGCGCGGCTCATCGCCGTCGGCGTTGTGCTCAGTGCCGACGTCGACCGCGCACCAGTTGATGGTCTTGCCGTTCTTCTGCGGCTCGGGCTCGGCCGACAGCACACGACCGACGACGATCGGTCCGGACAGCTCGGCACCGACGGAGTCGATCTCCTCGAGCTTGAGGTCGAGCATGGTCAGACGGTCCGCAAGCTCGGCCGTCGTGAGGTCGGCGGGCAGGTCGACGTAGTCGCGCAGCCACGACACGGGGACGCGCATCAGATCTCCACTCCGAACGGCTCGGTGAACCGGATGTCACCGTCGAACAGGTCACGCAAGTCGGCGATGTCGTACCTGCCCGTAATCGTGCGGTCCAGGCCGATGCCGAAGGCGAAGCCCGAGTAGCGCTCGGGGTCGACGCCGTTGGCGATCAGGACACGCGGGTTGACGACACCGCAGCCCCCCCACTCGACCCAGCCCTCGCCACGGCACGTGCGGCAGTCGGCGACCTCGGCCGGATCGTTGTGGCAGACGTAGCAGAGCAGGTCCATCTCGGCGCTCGGCTCGGTGAACGGGAAGTACGACGGGCGGAACCGCGTCGTCATGCCCTCGCCGTAGATCGCCTGCGCGAAATGGTCGAGGGTGCCCTTGAGATGAGCCATCGAGAGACCCTCGTCGATCGCGAGCCCCTCGACCTGGTGGAAGACCGGTGAGTGCGTGGCGTCGAGCTCGTCGGTCCGGAAGACACGCCCGGGCGCGATGATGTAGATCGGCGGCTTGCGGGTGAGCATCGTGCGTGCCTGCACCGGCGACGTGTGCGTGCGAAGCACCATCGCGGCCTTCTCGGGAGCGACCCAGAAGGTGTCCTGCATCGTGCGTGCCGGGTGGTCCGGGCCCAGGTTGAGCGCGTCGAAGTTGAGCCACTCGGCCTCGGCTTCGGGACCTTCGGCGACCTCCCAGCCCATCGCGACGAAGATGTCGGCGACCTTTTCCTGGACCGTCGTGAGCGGGTGACGCGCCCCGACCGGCTCGCGATCGGTCGGCAACGTCACGTCGACACGCTCGTCGGCGAGCATCCGCGCCTCAGCCTCGACCTCGAGCACCGCCGTACGGTCGGCGATCGCGGCGGAGACGGCCTTGCGGGCCTGTCCGACGCGCATCCCGGCATCCTTGCGGGCCTGCGGCGGGAGCGCTCCGATCTCGCGGTTGGCCAGAGCGAGCGGGGAGCGGTCACCGGTGTGCTCGATCCTCACCTGCTTGAGCGCGTCGAGGGAGTCGGCAGCGGCGATCGCGGCCAGGGCGGCGTCGCGCATCGCCTCGACCTCGTCGGCGTGCAGCGGCGAGACCTCGACCGGGTCGTAGTCGCTGTTGGGTCCGGACATGGTCACCTTTCTTCGGGCGCGCGGCGGCTGCAGCCGAGCACTGATCCAGTCTAGGGAGGTTGTCGAACGGGTTAGGGCTGCGGTACGTCGCGGAGCACCTCGGGCACGTTCTCCGGGAACCACACACCGACGCAGGCGCCACCGCGGTCGCCGTCGCACACCTCGATCTCGCCACCGTGCGCGTCGACGACCCCCTTGACGACGTACAGGCCGAGCCCGGTCCCGCCACGGTCGCCCGAGCGCCAGAACCTCGTGAAGACCCGCGTGCGGATCTCCTCTGGGATCCCCGGGCCGAAGTCGAACACCTCGAGGGCCACACCGTCGGGGAACCGTGTCGGGCGGCGCACGACGACGTCACGCACCCCCATCCCGTGCCGCTGGGCGTTCTCGACGAGGTTGGTGACGACCTGGGCGAAACGGTCCGCATCCACCCAGACCCGCGGCAGGCCCTCCTCGGCGGTGACGTCGAGCTTGAGCCCGGTGCCGGCGGCGACGTTGTTGAGCACGCGGCGGGTGGCCTCGGCGAGGTCGAGCGGCTCGGGACGCAGGGTGAGCCGGCCGGAGTCGATGCGCGCGGCGTCGAGCAGGTCGGTGATGAGGCGCGAGAGCCGGTCGGCATCGGAGTCGACCGTCTCGAGCATGAGCTGGCGCTGCTCGTCGGAGAAGCGGTCCCAGTTGTTGAGCAGGGTCGCGGTGAACCCCTTGACACCCGTGAGCGGTGAGCGCAGCTCGTGCGCGACGGTCGCCACGAGGTCGGAGCGGGCACGGTCACGGTGAGCGCGCGCCTTGGCGGTGCGCAGCGACACCACGAGCTTCTTGACCGGCTGGCGGGGCGCCTCCCGCACGAGGCTCGCCGTGACGAGCAGCTCGACGCCGTCCGAGGTGTGCCAGCTGCCCTCCGACAGCCGGGTCCGGGTCGAGAGCCCGTCGTACGGGCGAAGGCACGTGAACCACGAGTTGCCGGCGAGGTCGTCGAGCGGCAGCGCTGCCTCGATGTGGAGGCCGATGAGCTCGTCGGGTCGCCGGCGCAGAATCCGTGACGCCGCACGGTTGACCCGGGTGACGAGGCCGTCGGCATCGGCGATGACGATCCCGTCGGGGAGGAGGTCCACGTCGATCACGGCGCGCTCCTCAGGCTCGTCTGTCATGGGCGACGCGGGCGGAGGCGTACAGGCAGACGGCCGCGGCGGTGGCAAGGTTGAGGCTCTCGGCACGCCCGTAGATCGGGACGGCGACGACCGTGTCGGCGAGGGCTCGGGTCGCGGCAGCCAGTCCCCAGGCCTCGTTGCCGAAGAGCCAGGCGGTCGGGCCGTCGAGGAGCCCCGTGCGTTCGGCCTCCGGCAGGTCAACGTCGGCGTCACCGTCGGCGGCCAGGACGCGCAGTCCGGCGCGCTGGAGTGCGGCGACGGCTCCGGCCGTGTCGCGCTCGACGACCACGTCGAGATGGAAGAGGCTGCCCACGCTGGCGCGGACAGCCTTGGGGTTGTACGGGTCGACGGAGTCGCCGAGGAGCACCACGGCGTCCGCGCCCGCGGCGTCCGCGCAGCGGATCACCGTGCCGGCGTTGCCCGGGTCGCGCACGTCGGCGCAGACGGCGACGAGCCGTGGCTCGCGCGCGAGCGCCGCGTCGAGCGCGACGTCGAGGTAGCCGCACACGGCGACGACGCCCTGCGGGGAGACGGTCTCGCTGATCGCGTCGACGACCTCGTCGTCGACGACGTGCCAGCGCGCTCCGCCGGCCTCGACCAGGTCGGGGTAGCGCGCCGTCACGGCCGCCGTGGCGTACACGTCGTGGACCAGGCCAGGACGCTCACCGCCGGCGGCGAGCGCCTCGCGGACCGCCTGCGGACCCTCCGCAAGGAAGGCCCGCTCTTTCTCCCGGAAACGCCGCGTGGCGAGCCTCCGGGCAGCCTTCACCCGCCCGGTACGGGGGGTGAGGACGTGCTCGGGACTCGCCACGTGTGCGGAGCTCAGTCGGGCAGGCGGCCGATCAGGCCGCGGCGTCCGACGCCTTCGGCTTGTTGACGTCGGCCGGAAGGCTCGCCTTCGCGGACTCGACCAGCGCCGCGAACGCGTTCGGGTCGGAGATGGCGAGGTCAGCAAGGATCTTGCGGTCGACCTCGACACCGGCCAGACGCAGGCCCTGGATGAAGCGGTTGTACGTCAGGTCGTGCTGACGCACCGCCGCGTTGATGCGGGTGATCCAGAGACGACGGAAGTCGCCCTTCTTGGCCCGGCGGTCACGGTAGCTGTAGACCAGCGAGTGAGTGACCTGCTCCTTGGCCTTGCGGTAGAGACGCGAGCGCTGTCCGCGGTAGCCGGATGCGCGCTCCAGCGTCTCGCGACGCTTCTTCGCTGCGTTGACGGAACGCTTGACGCGTGCCATGGGTTACTCCTCGTTCGGTGTGTCTCGGGTGCGGCGTACGGCGTGGAGGTGACGGCTCAGAGGCCGAGCATCCTCTTCACGCGGGGAACGTCAGCCTTGGCGATCGGCTGGTCGCCGCTCTCGAGGCGCGTGCGCGCGGTGTTCTGCTTCTGCATCATGTGCGTACGGCGACGGCCGTGCTTGTGCACGAGCTTGCCGGTGCCGGTCACCTTGACGCGCTTCTTCATGCCCGAGTTGCGCTTCATCTTCGGCATCTCATGCCTCCATGTCAGGGTCGATGTTCTCCGAGCGCTTGCGCGGCTTCTTGGCCGCGACCTGCTCGACTGAGTCGCGCTGAGCCTTTTCGTAGGCGGCGTCGGCGGCGTGCTCAGCTGCCCGCTCAGCAGCCTTCGCCTCCTTGGCTTCCTTGGCCTCCACGCGCGCTTCGGACTTCTTCTTGTGCGGGGCCACGACCATCGTCATGTTGCGGCCGTCCTGGCGTGGCGACGCCTCGATGAAGCCGAGCTCCTCGATGTCTGCCGCGAGACGCTGGAGGAGCCTGAAGCCGAGCTCGGGGCGGCTCTGCTCACGACCACGGAACATGATCGTGATCTTGACCTTGTCGCCCTGCCGGAGGAACCGCTCGACGTGACCCTTCTTGGTGTCGTAGTCGTGCTGGTCGATCTTCGGACGCAGCTTCATCTCTTTGATGATCGTGTTCGTCTGGTTGCGCCGAGACTCACGGGCCTTCTGGGCAGCCTCGTACTTGAACTTGCCGTAGTCCATGAGTCGGCAGACCGGCGGACGGGCTGTCGGGGCAACCTCGACGAGGTCGAGGTCGGACTCCTGAGCCAGCCGCAGCGCATCCTCGAGTCGGACGATGCCGACCTGCTCGCCGTTAGGACCGACGAGACGGACCTCGTTGGCGCGGATGCGGTCGTTGACGCGAAGCTCTGTGGTGATGGGTCCTCCTGGGTTCGTACCGGATGGTCGTCGTGCGACGACCACCTACGAACAAAAAATGGCCTTCGCTTCGAAGCGAAGGCCACCAGGATCCGTGCCTTGCGACACGCCCGCCGCGTGACGACCCCGGAGGGTGCCTCACGGCCAGGGACCCGACGATCACAAGATCGCCCAGGTGGGAGTGGACTCCACTTCGAGGGTCAACCGTAGCAGACGTCCGTACGGGACCGAAATCGCCCAGCAACGTCCTTGATCCCGCCCGGTAACCCGCGCCCGCGACGCTGGTCCATGCTCCACCGCGTCCGCACCACGATCAAGGACAGGCCCGGCGTTCTCGCGAGCCTCGCTCGCTCGTGTGGTGAGGGCGGGATCAACATCCTGAGCCTTCACGTCTTCCCCTCGCACGACGGGGTGACCGACGAGGAGACGCCCGGTACGCAGGAGCTCGGGGTGATCGTCGAGGACGCGTGGCAGCGACGCGGTGTCGGCACCGCGCTCGTACGCCGTGGGGCGCGTCGGGCCCGCGAGTGCGGAGCCGACGAGGTCGTCCTCGTCACGCAGCCGGGCAACGACGCGATCCTCCGTACGATCGGGAGCGCCGGGTTCCTCGCCCGGATCACCCGTGCCGACGCCACGGTCCGGATCACGGTCGACGTCACGCTTTGTTAGGCTGCCCGGCGTCCCGACCCCGACCGGGACCCAACCGAGGAGCAGCCTTGAGCATCTCCGTACGAGCGGCGGTGGGGTGCTGCGCGGCACTCACGCTCCTGACCGCCTGCGGCAGCGATCCGATCGACACCGATGAGGTCGAGCAACAGATCAAGGCCGGTTACGAGCGCCAGATTGCGGGCGCGACCGTCGACTCCGTGACCTGCCCGAAGAACCTCAAGCGTGAGCCCGGTGTCACCGCGACGTGCCGTCTCACCTTGTCCACCGGCGTCTCAGGGAAGGTCGACATCGCTGTCCGCGAGGACAAGAAGATCGAGTGGAAGGTCGCGCGGGCTCTGCGCAAGCCCGCAGACGACTGAGCGCCGCCACCCGGCGCCGGCCGTACGGGCACCTAGGCCGCGGTCGTCCAGGCCCAGCTGCCGCCGACAGCGACGAGCTCGTCGCCGGCCGCGAGGTGACGGAGGTCGTCAGTCTCGACCACTACGCGTACGGGTCCTGCGAGGTCGAGCAGCAGCGCCGTCGCCCCGTCACCCAGGGCGGCGCTCGCTGCCTCGCGCGCCCACACCGGGACGGGGCGCGCGTCGGGTCGCCAGCACTGGAGGGTCTCGAGCGCGCTGAACGCCAGCAGCGCCTGCCGGCCGTCGGCGCCGGTCATCATCACCGTCGCCATGTCGGCCTCCTTGTCGGAGCCGACGGCGCTCTCACCGCGTACGGCCACGACGGGGACGAGCACACGGGCGCTGCCCAGCGCCACCAGGACGGGGGCAAGCGCGTGGTCGCCGTCGTACGCCGTCAGCGCGTGTGCGAGCGCGGGGTAGACCGCGCCGTCGTCACCGGGGAAGGCGGGTTCTGCCAGGGATGCCACGGCTCCACGCTAACCGGTGGTCGTGGTGCCCTTCGCCGGAGGTCCGGAGGTGCGGTGATGGGGCAGACTGGAGGCATGAGCACCGACACGATCGCCTGGCTCCCCTGGGCCGCCCTCCTGTCCGCCGGTGCCGGCTTCTTCGCCTGGCGGGCGTGGAGAGCAGGTGACCGGGCGGCGGCCGTACGCCGGGCCGGTTGGGCGCTGGTCCCGTGGGCGCTGTGGCTCGTCGGTGCGCTGCGGCTCGTCGTCAGGATCGGCTCGGCCGTCGCGGACTGGGCTGCCGGGTTCGTCTTCCGCCCGAGCGTGTGGCTCGGCATCGGCATCGCGGTCGTCGCGGTCCTCCTCATCGCGATCGGCTCGCGCATGCGCGACAAGGCGCCCGGCGCCGGCTCCGGCAGGCTCGGTGCGCGCTCCGGCCCCGCCCATGTCGAGCAGGGGCCGTCGCGCAAGGCCGCCGCCAAGGGCCGCCCCGCGAAGGCCGGCAAGGACGACGACCTCGCCGAGATCGAGGACATCCTGCGCCGTCACGGCATCGAGTAGGCGCTCAGCTCTCGCCGTCGGCCCGGACGATGCGCTCGCGGAGGTACCAGACGGCATCGCGTGCCTTCGGACCGTCCGACGACGGGATCCCGAGCATCATGATGCGGCGGTCGTCACGGGTGGCGACTGACGGCCAGGGCGCACCCTGCGCGTACGCGATGTCGAGCACGTCCGTCCATGCGAGGTGGTGCGTCCGGTAGCCGTTGCGCACGTGCAGGCCGTCGTCGTCGGCGATCACCCGGCTGCGCCCGATGCCCCACAGCACGGCATCCGCGAACAGCAGGAAGAGCACGAGCGTGCCCGTCTGCAGACCGGTGAACCCTGCCCGGACCTCGGCCGGGAGCGTCAGCGCGACGGCGAAGAAGAGCACCCACAGGCACACGCCTGCGACGATCCCGACGATCCGCGGGCCGACGGGCTTGAACACCCGCCGCCCGTCGACCGGAGCGCCGTCCTTCGCGCTCACAGCCGGCACGCCAGGATGTCGGTGACGAGGGTGCCGCGCGCTCCGAGGGCCCACAGCTCGTCCATGACCTTCTGGGCGGCGTCGCGCGGCACCATCGACCGGACCGCGACCCACCCCTCGCGATGAAGGGGCGAGACCGTCGGCGACTCGATGCCGGGTGTCAGCGCGACGGCCGCCTCGACCTGCTCGACGCGGATGTCGTAGTCCATCATCACGTAGCTGCGCGCCACGAGGACGCCACGAAGACGACGCTCGAAGACGTCGAGCCCGGGCGACGCGGGCCGGTCCTCGGGCCGGATGACCACCGCTTCCGAGGCGAGGATCGGGCCTCCGACGATCTCAAGGCCGGCCTGCCGCAGGGTGGACCCGGTCTCGACGACGTCGGCGATCACGTCGGCGACGCCGAGGCGTACGGATGACTCGACGGCACCGTCGAGACGGACGACCTTGGCGTCGATGCCACGCTCGGCCAGCCAGGCCCGGACGACTCCCGGGTAGGAGGTGGCGACCGTACGGCCGGCGATCGCCTCGACGTCGGGCAGCGAACCGACCGGAGCGGCGAAGTGGAAGCTCGAGGCGCCGAACCCCAGCGAGACCATCTCCTCGGCGGCGGCGCCGGAGTCGAGCAGGAGGTCACGGCCGGTGATCCCGACGTCGAGGGTGCCCTCCCCCACATAGATCGCGATGTCGCGCGGGCGGAGGTAGAAGAACTCGACGTCGTTGTCGGCGTCGACGGTGACGAGGTCGCGGGTGCTGCGGCGCTGGCGGTATCCCGCCTCGGCGAGCATCTGCGCAGCGGACTCCGCGAGCGAGCCCTTGTTGGGTACGGCGACTTTCAGCATGACGGTCTTCCCGGTCGGTTCTGGTGCCCACCGAGCGGGGTGGCCCGGCGGTCGGCTGGAGGCGGAGGCACGGGCAGGCAGGACGGAGGCGTTTGCCTGACCGTCACAGATGCGCGTACACGTCGTCCAGCGTCAGTCCCTTGGCCAGCATCATCACCTGGACGTGGTAGAGCAGCTGGCTGAGCTCCTCGGCCGCGCGCTCGCGCGACTCGTGCTCCGCCGCCATCCAGGACTCCGCGGCCTCCTCGACCAGCTTCTTGCCGATCGCGTGCACGCCGCCGTCGAGCTCGGCGACCGTGCGCGAGCCCTCGGGGCGGTCGGCCGCCTTGCTGCTGAGCTCGGCGAAGAGCGTGTCGAAGGTCTTCATCGCGCCCTAGCGTACCGAGGCCAGCACGCGCGCCGTCGCGACGGCTGCCTGTGCGGCCTCCCGGCCCTTGTCCTCGCGGCTGTCGGCCAGCCCGGCACGGTCCAGCGCCTGCGCCTCGTCGTCGCACGTCAGGAGCCCGAACCCGACCGGGACACCCGTGTCGAGCGCGACCTTCGCGAGCCCGTCGGTCGCCGCCTGGCAGACGTACTCGAAGTGAGGCGTGCCACCGCGGATGACGACCCCGAGGGCGATCACAGCGTCGTAGCCGGCGCGCGCGTACGCCGCGACGACCGGCGCGAGCTCGAACGCGCCCGGTACGCGGACCAGCGTCGGTTCCGGCGTGCCCATCTCGGCCAGCGCCTTCGTGGCGCCGGCGACGAGGCCGTCCATCACGACCGTGTGCCACGACGACGCGACGATCGCGACCCTCAGGCCGCTCCCGTCGGTGCTCGCCAGGTCGGGGGATCCTGCTCCGCTCATCGTGCTGCCTTCCTCATCGGGCCGTCTCCTCGTCCATGTCGACCACCGTGTTCTCGATCGCGACCAGGTCGGGCAGGTGGTGCCCCATCCGCTCGGCCTTGGTCTGCAGGTAGCGCAGGTTGTCCTCGGTCGGCGTGATGGAGAGCGGGACACGCTCGGACACCGCGATGCCGTACTGCGCCATCGCGGCGACCTTGTCAGGGTTGTTGGTCAGCATCCGGACCGACGTGACCCCGAGGTCACGCAGGATCTGGGCGCCGTCGGCGTAGTGGCGAGCGTCGACCGGCAGGCCGAGCGCCAGGTTGGCGTCGACCGTGTCCTGCCCGGCGTCCTGCAGCCCGTACGCGGCAAGCTTGGCGAGGAGCCCGATCCCCCGCCCCTCGTGGCCGCGCAGATAGACGATGACACCGGACCCGTGCTCGGTCACGGCCGCCATCGACGCCTGGAGCTGCGGGCCGCAGTCGCAGCGCTGCGAGCCGAGGACGTCGCCGGTGAGGCATTCGGAGTGCACGCGGACGAGGACGTCGGAGCCGTCACCGAGGTCTCCGAGCACGAGCGCGACCTGCTCGTTGTCGTCGACGACGTTGCGGTAGCCGTACGCGGTGAACGTGCCGAACTCCGTCGGCAGCCGCGTCTCGACCGCACGCTCCATCTGCGTCTCGTGGCGGCGGCGGTAGGTGATGAGGTCCTCGATCGAGATCATCGCGAGACCGTGCTCGTCGGCGAACTCACGCAGGCGCGGCGCCCGCATCAGGCTGCCGTCGTCGTTGATCAGCTCACCGATCACTCCCGCCGGGGTCAGGCCCGCCAGGCGTGTCAGGTCGACCGCGGCCTCGGTGTGGCCGGGCCGGGCCAGCACGCCGCCGGGCTTCGCGCGCAGCGGCAGGATGTGGCCGGGCTGGATGAGCTCGAACGGCTCGGTCGCCGAGTCTGCCAGGACCCGTACGGTCTTGGCGCGGTCGGCGGCGGAGATGCCCGTCGTCACGCCGTCACGGGCGTCGACGGAGATCGTGTACGCCGTCTTGAGCCGGTCTCGGTTGTGCGGCGTCATGAGCGCGATGCCGAGCCGGTCGAGGATCTCCCCCGTCACCGGCGCACACACGTACCCGCTGGAGTAGCGGACCATGAGCCCCATCAGGGCCGGCGTCGCCTTGCTCGCGGCGAAGATCAGGTCGCCCTCGTTCTCACGGCCGGGGTCGTCGACCACGACCACCGCCTTGCCCGCGCGGATGTCGTCGATCGCACGCTCCACCGGATCGAGCCGGACCGCGTCCAGCTCCTCGTACGCCTCTGTCGTCGCGTTCATGCGCCCACCGCCTTGCTCGTCGGTTGATCCACCTGCGGAGCCTCGTCGCGCGCGGCACGCAGCCACACCACCAGGCCCCAGACGACGAAGCCCGCGTAGACCGCGTACAGCACCGCCGACGGGTAGTACTCGAAGTACAGGAGCTCGGGGATGCCGACGAGGTCGACGGCGATCCACACGAGCCAGAAGTCGACCCACCCGCGCGCCATCGCGAAGGTCGCGAGGATGGAGCCGACGAAGATCCAGGCATCTGCCAGGTAGTACCAGCGGGGGGCCGGCCAGCCCGCGCCGACCTGGGTGAACAGCCACGTGCAGAAGACGATCGCGATCGCGGCCGCGCTCAGCAGCACGAGGCGCTCGCGCCCGGTCGCCCATCGCGGGACGATCGCCGGGGCGCCCTCGCCCGTACGGGTCTGGCGCCAGCGGTACCAGCCGTACACGGCGACCGCCACGAAGAAGACCTGCCGCGCCGCCTGCCCGAACAGCGGGGCGCCGTGCCCGCCGAGCGCGGTGCCGAGGAAGACGGTGAAGAGCAGGACGTTGCCGACGATCCCGACCGGCCATGCCCACACGCGGCGCCGCATCCCGCCGACGGCCGAGGCGAGCCCGAAGAGGTTGCCGATGATCTCGCGCCACGCGATCGGGTGGCCGCCGATCGTGAGGTGCGCGTCGTACAGCGTGGTGAGGAGACTCATCGCGCCTCGCCTGGTCCGTCGCTCGCGAGCATCTTCTCGACGTACTTCGCGAGCACGTCGACCTCGAGGTTGACCGGGTCGCCGGGCTGCTTGGTGCCGAGCGTCGTCGCTGCGAGGGTGGTCGGGATCAGCGACACGGTGAACGCATCGTCGCCGACGTCGACGACCGTCAGTGACGTGCCGTCGACGGTGATCGAGCCCTTGGGGACGAGGTAGCGGCCGAGCATGGCCGGGAAGCCGATCTCCACGACCTCCCAGTGCTCGCTCGGCGTCCGCGACCGGATGGTGCCGGTGGCGTCGACGTGCCCCTGGACGATGTGGCCGCCGAAGCGCCCGGTCGCCGGCATCGCCCGCTCGAGGTTGACCGGGTCGCCGACGCGGAGGGTGCCGAGCGAGGTCTTGTCGAGCGACTCGCGCATCACGTCGACGGTGAAGGCGTCCCCGTCGCTCTCGGTGACGGTGAGGCAGCAGCCGTTGACGGCGATCGAGTCGCCGTGCGCGGCATCGGAGACCACCAACGGGCCTCGTACGGTCAGCCTGATCGCGTCGGCCTGCTCCTCGATGGCGGCGATCTCGCCGAGCTCCTCGACGATTCCGGTGAACATCAGGCGCCTTCCTTTCGTACGAGGGCGGTCATCCGCAGGTCGGGTCCGAGCTGCGTGACGTCGGTGAGGTCGAGACGGACGGTGTCGGCGATCGTCTCGATGCCGGAGCCGTTCAGTGCGGGAGTGCCGGCGCCGAGCAGGGCCGGCGCCACGTAGGCGACGACCTCGTCGATCCGGTCGGCGCCCAGGAACGCGCCCGCCAGCCGCGGGCCGCCCTCGAGCCACACGTGACGGATCTCGCGCGCGGCCAGGGTGGCGAGCGCCGCGTCGACGTCGCGCGTGGCCAGGTGCAGGAACGGCGCCTCGGCATCACGGACGCGCGCGTCCTCGGGCACCTCCCGCTCCCCCATCGCGACACGCGTCAGCTGGCGCTCGTACGGCAGCGGGGCGTCCTCGTCGTCGCGCAGCGTCAGCCGCGGATCGTCAGCGGTCACGGTGCCGGTGCCGACGAGGATCGCGTCGCACCTCGCCCGCAGGCGCTGGACGTCGAGGCGGGCGTCGGGGCCGGTGATCCACTGGCTGGTGCCGTCGGCGGCGGCGCTGCGCCCGTCGAGCGTGGCCGCCAGCTTCCAGGTGACGTACGGGCGTCCCGTCCGTACGGCATGGGTCCACGCGACGTTGAGCGCCTCGGCCTCAGTGGCGAGGAGCCCGGACTCGACCTCGATGCCGGCGGAGCGCAGACGGTCGGCGCCTCCGGCCGCGGCGGGGTTGGGATCGTCCTGCGCATAGACGACACGGGCGACGCCGGCGAGGATCAGCGCCTCCGAGCACGGCCCCGTACGGCCGGTGTGGTGGCACGGCTCCAGGGTGACGACGGCGGTCGCGCCACGTGCGGCGTCGCCCGCACGGCTCAGTGCGTCGACCTCCGCGTGCGGCGTGCCGGCGCCACGGTGGGCGCCGACCGCAAGGACGGAGCCGTCCGGCGCGAGGAGGACGCAGCCGACGCGCGGGTTCGGAAGGGCGTTCTCGGTCGCCTCGCGGGCAGCATCGAGCGCCCGGCGCATCGCCGCCTGCTCGTGGTGATCGGCCACCGTTCCGCCCTCTCGTCGTGATGACGTGGGCTCCGGGGCAACGAGAAGGACACCTCGTCCCGTCCGGACCCGTGAAGGCCCGACGACACGAGGGTTTGCGCGATCCTCCCATCCGGACTTTCACCGTCGGTCCCGGAGTTCCACCAGGTCAACCAGTCACCCGAAGGCTTCTGGGTCGCGGACTGTCACCGCCGGCTCGGAATTGCACCGACCCCGGAGCACGCAATGCTCTCCGTCCCAGTGTACGAGAGGGGCACCGGAGCCCGCATCACCCTGACGAACGGTGAGACGTACGCCACTCTCCTGGCTCAGGCGTGGCGGTGGGTCGCGCTCGCGGCCTGCTCGCGGAGCTGGTCCACCATTGCTGCGGGGTCGTCGGCGCCGAAGACCGCAGATCCGGCCACGAAGGTGTCCGCACCGGCCTCGGCGCAGCGCTCGATCGTGGCGGCCGAGACGCCTCCGTCGACCTGCAGCCAGATGTCGCCGCCGTGCTTGTCGAGCATCGCGCGGGTCCGCCGGATCTTGGGAAGCATGATGTCGAGGAACGACTGGCCACCGAACCCCGGCTCCACCGTCATCAGCAGCACCATGTCGAGCTCAGGGAGGAGGTCCTCGTACGGCTCGATCGGCGTCGCCGGCTTGAGCGCCATCGACGCGCGGGCGCCGAGCGTCCGCAGCTCGCGGGCGAGTCGAACGGGAGCACCTGCGGCCTCGATGTGGAACGTCACGCTGCGCGCGCCGGCCTCGGCGTACGACGGGGCCCACCGGTCCGGGTCCTCGATCATCAGGTGCGCGTCGATGGGGGTGTCGGTGACCTTGCCGATCGCCTCGAGCACGGGCAGCCCGAGCGTGAGGTTGGGGACGAAGTGGTTGTCCATCACGTCGACGTGCAGCCAGTCGGCGTTGTCGATGCGCTTCACTGCACGCTCGAGGTTGGCGAAGTCCGCGGACAGGATGCTCGGGGAGATGCGCAGGCCCATGCCGCCCAGGCTAACCGCCGCCGTCCTAGGGTGGACGCGTGAGTCCCCGAGGCGTCGCCGTCGTGACCGGGGCCTCCCGCGGCCTCGGCGCCGCCATCGCCCTGCGGCTCGCGGCCGACGGATGGGCTGTGGCAGTCAACTACCGCCAGGGTCGAGACGCCGCCGAGGCGGTCGTCGCGGACATTCGCGCATCCAGCGGCACTGCCGAGGCGTTCGCCGCCGACGTCGTCGACGAGGACGGGGTTGCCGACCTGTTCCGCAGCGTCGAGGACGCGCTCGGTCCGGTGACCGCCGTCGTCGCGAACGCGACCGGCCCGCAGCCCTCGGCCGGTGTCGGGGAGCTCACCTGGAGAGGGCACCTCGACCAGCTCGAGTTCTTCGTCAAGAGCCCCACGCTGCTCGTCCAGGCAGCCCTCCCGAGCATGCGCGCCGCGGGTGGCGGGCGGGTCGTCCTGATCGGGTCCGACATGACCGCGCGGGCGCTGCCCCGGGCGTCGGCGTACGTCGCGGCGAAGTATGCCCAGGTCGGACTCACAAAGGTGTGGGCGAAGGAGCTCGGGCCCGACGGCGTCACCGTCAACCTCGTCCAGCCGGGCTGGATCCCGGTCGAGCGCCATGCCGGCCTCGACACGGCGGACTACGCCGCCGAGGTCCCGCTCAGGCGGATGGGAACGCCGCAGGACGTCGCCGGCATGGTGGCCTACCTGTGCTCCGACGCCGGCGCCTTCGTCACCGGGCAGCAGATCACCGTCAATGGCGGCCACGTGATCTGAGTCGGTGCCGCGGCGTCCACCGCACGCCCTGAGGTGGACGCCAGGTCACCGACGCAAGGCAGGTCACTCGCGGGCGTCAGGCGGTGCGGCGCAGGGCTGCGACGAACATCGCGTCAGTCCCGTGCAGGTGCGGCCAGAGCTGCACGTACGGGGTGGAGCGGTCGAGGTACGGCACCTCCGGAAGCACGGAGGTCACGTCGACCAGCTCGACGTCGTCGCGCGCCCCGAGCACCGCCTCGACCACGCCACGCGTCTCGGCGAGGTGCGGCGAGCACGTCGCGTACGTGACCACGCCGCCCACACGGACCAGATCCAGCGCATGCGCCAGCAGGTCCCGTTGGAGCGGCACGAGACCCACGAGGTCCGAGGGCTGGCGCCGCCACCGCGCCTCGGGGCGGCGACGCAGCGCGCCGAGCCCCGTGCACGGCGCGTCCACGACGACCCGGTCGTACGGCGCGTCCGCTTCCAGCGTCCGCCCGTCGTGGACGACGACCTCGGTGTTGTCGAGCAGCCGCACGGCCGAGCGGACGAGCTCGGCGCGGTGCGGGGTGACCTCGTTGGCGACCAGCTCCGCACCACGGGCGGCGCCCAGCGCACCAAGCAACGCCGCCTTGCCGCCAGGCCCCGCGCACAGGTCGAGCCATCGCGCGTCCGGCCCGGCGACCGGCACCGCAGCGGCAGCGATCGCGACCAGCTGCGACCCCTCGTCCTGCACGCCGATCCGTCCCTCACGGACACCTTCGATCGCACCGGGGTCACCGCCCTCGAGGCGGAACGCGTACGGCGACCACTCCCCCGGCGATCCCGACAGGCCTGCGAGGTCGTCGGCGTCGGCTAGTCCCGGCCGGGCGACCAGCGTGACCTGCGGTGCCGCGTTGTCGGCCTCCAGGAGTGCGGCCAGCTCGCCCTCGGCTGCCGGTGCGCCGAGCGCGTCGCGCAACGCCTCCACGATCCACCGCGGATGCGCGTGGACGACGGCGAGATGCCCGACGGGGTCGTCCTCGTACGACGGCGCCACCCGCTCGAGCCAGGTCGGGAGGTCGGAGGCCGCGACCTTGCGGAGCACCGCGTTGACGAACGACGCCGGACGGTGCCCGATCACGGCACGCGTCAGGTCGACGCTGGTCGAGACCGCCGCGTGACTCGGCACCCGCATCGCGAGGATCTGGTGCGTGCCGAGGCGGAGGACATCGCGTACGGGCGCGTCGATGCCCTTCGGTGCGAGAGTGTCGAGCACCGCGTCGTACGTGCGCGACCGGCGGATCGTCCCGTGGGTGAGCTCGGTGGTGAAGGCGGCGTCGCGGCCGGCGATGCCGTTCTCCCGCAGCAGCGCGGGAAGGAGCAGGTTGACGTAGGCATCCTGCTCCTCGACCGCGCGCATCACCTCCCACGCGACCTTGCGGGTGGGGTCGACGCGCTGCCGCAGCTGCGGGCGGTCCGGGCGCGAGCGGCGGTCAGCCAAGACGCACACCCGCCTCCGGGCGGACGCCACGCGCCCAAGCGGCCGCGTCCATTGCCTTCTTGCCGTGCGGCTGGACGTCGCCGAGGATCACGTCCGACGTCCCCGTCCCGACACGCACCTCAGACTTGGTCACCGCGAGCTCACCGGGCGCCAGCGTCGAAGGGCCCTCGGCGACCGAGAGCGGGCCGACCTTCAGGCGCTCGCCCTCGTACGTCGTCCAGGCGCCAGGGGCAGGGGTGCACCCGCGGATACGGCGGTCGACGCCGAACGCGGGCACGGTCCAGTCGATCCGCGCGTCGTCGGTGGTGAGCTTCGGCGCGTACGAGAGGCCCTCCTCCGGCTGCGGGCGAGCCTCGATGTCGCCGAGCGCCAGGTGGTCGACGACGTCGGTGAGGAGGCCCGCTCCAAGGTCGGCGAGCCGGGTCAGCAGCGTGCCTGCGGTGTCCTCGGGTCGGATGCGCTCGGTGAACAGCCCGTACACGGGCCCGGCATCGAGCTCGGGCACCAACGAGAACACCGACGCGCCCGTGACCTCGTCGCCGGCGATCAACGCGTGCTGCACGGGAGCAGCGCCGCGCCACGCCGGCAGCACGGAGAAGTGCAGGTTGATCCACCCGAGCCGTGGGATGGCCAGCACGTCGGCGGGGACCAACCCCCCGTACGCGACGACCGGGGCACAGTCAGGGGCGATCTCACGCAGGCGCGCGACGAAGTCGGGGTCGCTCGGCTTCGGCGGTCGCAGCACCTCGATGCCGAGGTCGAGCGCGCGTTCGGCGACCGGTGACGGACGCAGGGTCCGTCCCCGGCCGGCACGGGCGTCGGGGCGCGTCACGACGGCCACGACCTCGTGGTCACTGGCGACGAGCGCGTCGAGGGAGGGCAGGGCGACCTCGGGGGTGCCGGCGAACACGAGTCTCACGCACCCAGCCTAGGGGGCACGGTCACGCGGAATCGGGTCGCTCACCCCTGCCCGCAGATGGTGGGGTGGGGTATGGACACCACACCGCGCCCCGTCAGCCCGCCGAAGGCACGTCCTGGCGACCGCGTCGCCGTCGTCTCCCCCTCGTGGGCGGGTCCCGCGCACTTCCCCGCCGTGCACGAGCAGGCGATGGAGCGCCTGCGCGCCCTGACGGGCCTCGAGCCCGTCGAGTACCCGACGACGCGCGCAGACGCCTCGCCCGAGGGACGCGCCGCCGACCTCAACGCCGCGTTCGCCGACCCGGGCATCCGGGCCGTGCTGGCCACGATCGGCGGCGACGACCAGATCACGGTGATCCCGCACCTCGATGCCGACCTCGTACGGGCCGACCCGAAGCCGTTCCTCGGCTACAGCGACAACACGAACCTGCTGAGCTGGCTGTGGTCGAACGGCGTCGCCGGCTTCTACGGCGGCGCGACCCAGGTCCACCTCGGCCCGGGCCCGGCGGTCGACCCCGTCCATGCGGCGTCCTTGCGCGCGGCGCTGCTGACGGGTGGGTCGCTCGAGCTGACCGAACCCGGCGAGTCCGAGGACACCGGCCTGCCGTGGGACGACCCCGCCGCGCTGACCTCGTACGGCGTGCGCGAGCCGACCGAGCCGTGGACGTGGCACGGTCCCGCCCGTTCGGCCACTGGCCGTACGTGGGGAGGCTGCCTGGAGATCCTGCAGTGGATCCTGACGGCCGACCGCTTCCCGTTCCCCGCGGCGGCGCTCGACGGCGGGGTCCTGCTCGTCGAGACCTCCGAAGAGCTGCCCTCGACCCAGGAGGTCGGACGCATCCTGCGCTCGATGGGCGAGCGCGGTCTCCTCGCCGCGGTCGACGCCGTGCTCGTGGGCCGTCCCCCGACGTCGGACCTGCAGCACCGACCATCGGCAGACGAGCGCCGGCGACTGCGAGAGGCACAGCGGGACGTGGCCGTCGGCACGATCGCGGCGTACAACCCCGAGGCAGTCGTGGTCGTCGGTGTCCCGTTCGGGCACACCCGCCCGCAGTGGATCGTCCCGTACGGCGGCGAGGTCACCGTCGACGGCGCACAGCAGCGCGTCGTCGCCTCGTACGACTAGGACGGCTCAGCCGAGCGACTGCGGGTCGACGGAGATCCGGTACGGGCGGAGCTTGTGGACCGAGCGCGCGGCCTGCGCGACCTGGAGCGCCCGAGCGAGCGCCGCGCCCTTTGCGCGGGGAACGGCGACGATGAGGCGGCCCCACGGCTGCGCCTCGTCCTCCGACGCCGGCCGCAGCTCGACCGGCCCGAGCACCTGGGCGGGCTGCGGCCACGGCCCTTCGGCGAGCGTGCGCAGGGCGTCGAGCTCGCCCTCGACGGTCGCGAGTCGTACGGCCGGCGGCAGGCGGGCCTCGAGTCTCGCGGCGAGCTCGCGGGCGGCATGACCGGCGGGATCAGCACGCACCAGCGCCTGGAGCACCGCGATGCCCGGGTCACCCACCGCGACGACCTGCCCACCGGCGCTCCGGCCGCGGACGAGGGCCGCCGCGTTGAGCCAGCGCCGGAGCGACTCCTCGTCTGTCCGCAGGTCGGGCCGAGACAGTGCGACCCACGTGTCGAGCAGCACCGCAGCCGCGTAGCCCCCCTCGGCGTGCGGCTCGGCCCCCGGCGTGGCGACGACGAGGGAGGGTGTCTCGGGCACGGTCCGCAGAACCGAGCCCGACGCCGACGTACGGACGAGGGTGCCGGGGAACGCACGCCCGAGCTCCTCGGCGGTCCGCCGCTCCCCCATCACCGGGGCGCGGAGCCGGTGGCTCCCGCACGACGGGCAGGTCCACTCCTCGACGGCGCGCCCGCACCACCGGCACTGCGGGTCGGCGCCGGAGCGGTCCTGCGCGAGCGGGCCGGAGCAGTGCGTGCACCGGGCCGGTGTACGGCAGTCCTGGCAGGCGAGCGCCGCGCGGTAGCCGGTGCGCGGGACTTGGACGAGCACCGGCCCCGTGGCCAACGCGGCCCGCACCGCCCGGAACGCCGATGCTGGCAGCCGTGACCCCGCAGAGGCGCCCGTGCCCTCGTCGACCGAGAGGCGTGCCCAGCTGTCACGCCGGTCGGCCATCGTGGCCGTGACGGCGGTGCACCACCCCGAGGTCACGAGCTGCTCGGCCTCCGCCGTACGCGCGTAGCCACCGACGAGCACGCCGCAGCCGGTGTCCCACGCGCGCATGAGCAGCACCTCGCGCGCGTGCGGGTACGGCGCGCGGGGCTCGGCGAAGAGGTCGTCGCCGTCGTCCCAGATCGCCACCAGCCCGAGGTCGTGCACGGGCGCGAATGCCGCCGCGCGCGTGCCGATCACCGCGCGGACGTGCCCGCGGGCCAGCGCCAGGAACGCCGCGTAGCGCGCCGACGGCCCGAGGTCGGCGGTGAGGACGACGTGACGACCGGCTCCGAGCACCTCGGTGAAGGCCGCGTCGGCGCGCTCGACGTCAGCGACGTCCGGCAGGCACACGACGACCCCGCGACCCGACCGCAGAGTCGCGTCGGCCGCCTGAGCGAGAGCCCGCTCGGGAGAGCCACCCGGGACCGCGTTCCAGACCGCGCGCGGAGACCCGCCACGGGAGAGCGCCGCGACGAGCTCGCGGCCACCGTCGTACGGCGCCCACGCCTCATCGGCCGGCGCGCCCAGCGGGTCGGCGACGGGGGCGGCGGAGGACCGTTTCTCGGTACGGGCGTGCCGCGGGGGCACCGCGAGGCGAGCGACGTCAGCGAAGACCCCTGCATAGCGGTCGGCGACGGCACGGCACAGCCTTGCGACGTCGGGGCGCAGCACCACCTCTGACGACATCACCCGCGAGAGCCTCGCGAGCTTGCCCTGGTGCTCGGTCGTCGCGACGCGCTCGAGCACGAACCCCGTGACCGCCACGCCGGCGAACCGCACGGAGACCCGGCAGCCGGGGACGACCTCCGCGTCCATCGCCGCGGGCACCAGGTAGTCGAAGGGCCGGTCGAGGTGGGCCAGGCTCACGTCGGCCGCGACCCGCGCAACCGGGAGCTCGTCGGCCGCGCCGGCGAACCTGCCTGCAGACGCAGCAGGCGCTGGTCGGGGAGGCTCCCCCACCAGCGCCGGCTGTGCGTCATGTCGTTCGTCGGTCACCAAGCAGTTCTACCAAGCCCGGCCGACGACGCGCCCGCCGTCGTCCCCAGGGCGGTCGTGCGCAGGCTGTGGCTCCTCAGGTCAGGCGCCAACTGCCGCACGCAACGCGTCGGCACGGTCGGTGGCTTCCCAGGTGAACTCGGGGAGCTCACGACCGAAGTGCCCGTACGCCGCGGTCTTGGCGTAGATCGGACGCTTGAGGTCGAGGTCGCGGACGATGGCGGCCGGACGGAGATCGAACACCTCGAGGACGGCCGCCCGGATCTGCTCGACCGGAACGGTCTCGGTGCCGAAGGTGTCGAGGTAGAAGCCGACCGGGTGTGCCTTGCCGATGGCGTACGCGACCTGCACCTCGACCTTGCGGGCGAGACCGGCCGCGACGATGTTCTTGGCGACCCAACGCATCGCGTACGCGGCGGAGCGGTCGACCTTGCTCGGATCCTTGCCGGAGAACGCACCGCCGCCGTGCCGGGCGTAACCGCCGTAGGTGTCGACGATGATCTTGCGTCCGGTGAGCCCGGCGTCGCCCATCGGGCCACCGATCTCGAACCGGCCGGTCGGGTTGACCAGCAGACGGTAGTCGGAGTGGTCGATCGAGAAGCCGTCGAGCACCGCGTCGACGACGTGCTTCTTGACGTCGGGCGCAAGCATGGCCTCGAGGTCGATGTCGGCCGCGTGCTGCGTCGAGACGACGACGGTATCGACACGCACGGGGACGTTGTCGTCGTCGTACTCGATGGTGACCTGGGTCTTGCCGTCAGGACGGAGGTAGGGCACCGTGCCGTCCTTGCGCACAGCGGTCAGGCGCTCGGCGAGCCGGTGGGCGATCGTGATCGGCAGCGGCATCAGCTCGGGCGTCTCGTCGCTCGCGAAGCCGAACATCAGGCCCTGGTCGCCGGCACCCTGGTTGTCGAGCGGGTCGGCCGAGCCCTCGGCACGCTCCTCGTACGCCTGGTCGACGCCCTGCGCGATGTCGGGAGACTGCTGGCCGATCGTCACCTGGACGCCGCAGGACGCGCCGTCGAAGCCCTTGGTCGAAGAGTCGTAGCCGATCTCGAGGATGCGGTCACGGGCGATCCGGGCGATGTCGGCATAGGCCTGGGTGGTCACCTCGCCACCGACGAGAACGAGACCGGTGGTCACGAAGGTCTCGCAGGCGACACGCGACTGAGGGTCCTGTGCGAGCAGGGCGTCGAGCACGCTGTCGCTGATCTGGTCGGCGATCTTGTCCGGGTGACCTTCGGTCACGGACTCGGAGGTGAACAGGCGGCTCACAGGGTGTCCTTTCAGCAGCCGGTGGGGGCAGTCGATCCAGCCTATACCGCACCAGAAGCGCGGATCAGCCGTTGTCCAGTCGATGGGCGATCGTGTCACAGATGGCGTGCGCGACCGCGATCTTGGGCCCGTACGGGATCTCGGTGGCGCTGCCGTCGCTCCCGAGGATCACGACCTCGTTGTCGGCGCGCTCGAAGGCCTTGCCCCCACTGACGTCGTTGACCACGAGAAAGTCGGTGCCCTTGCGGGCCAGCTTGGCTCGGGCGTGGTCGAGGACCGACGCGTCGGAGTCACCGGTCTCGGCCGCGAACCCCACGATCAGCGGGGTGGCGGCGTCGCCGCGGCGCTCCACGAGGTCCCGAAGGATGTCCGGGTTCTGGACGAGCGTGAGGTCAGGGACCGTGCCCGCGTCGTTCTTCTTGATCTTCGTCCGAGCAAAACTCTCGGGCCGGAAGTCCGCCGGAGCAGCAGCCATCACGACGACGTCGGCCGCAGCCGAGCGCTCCAGCATCGCGTCGTGCAGCTCCGCGGTCGTCTCGACGCGGACCACGTCGATCCCGGTGGGAACGGGGATCGAGACGTTGGCGGCGATGAGGGTGACCTTTGCCCCTCGGCTGGCGGCGGCCTGCGCGAGCGCGACCCCTTGCCGGCCGGACGAGCGGTTGCCGAGGAAGCGGACGGGGTCCAGGTATTCACGGGTGCCGCCCGCACTCACCAGGAGGCGGACGTCAATGAGGTCGCTGCCGCCGTGAGCGCCCCGCGCGAGCACCGCCAGGGCGGCGTCGACGATGTCGGCGGGGTCAGGGAGTCGACCCTTGCCCGTGTCCTTGCCGGTCAGACGACCGACGGCGGGCTCGAGCACGACCACGCCTCGCGCGCGCAACGTGGCGACGTTGGCCTGCGTGGCGGGGTGCTCCCACATCTCGGTGTGCATGGCCGGTGCCATGACCACGGGGCAGCGCGCGGTGAGCAACGTGTTGGTCAGGAGGTCGTCGGCCAGACCGTGGGCGGCCTTCGCAAGGAGGTTGGCGGTCGCCGGAGCGACCACCACCAGGTCGGCCGACTGGCCGATCGCCACGTGCGGAACCTCGGGGACGGACTCGAAGACGTCCGTGCTCACCGGGCGGCCCGAGAGGGCCTCCCACGTCGGCGCTCCCACGAACTTGAGCGCCGCCGCGGTCGGCACGACCGTAACGCTGTGGCCGGACTCGCTGAAACGGCGGAGGACCTCTGCCGCCTTGTAGGCCGCGATCCCCCCGCCGACTCCCAGCACGATAGTGCTCATCTGACCGCGCTCACTGTGGTCCGTGCCCCCGGTGACGGGGACTCACTCCTGCTCGGCGTCGGGCTCCACGGCCTCGGTCTTCAGCAGGCCTTCGTTGATCTCGCGCAGGGAGATCGAGAGCGGCTTCTCCTGGACGTGGGTGTCGAGGAGCGGGCCGACGTACTCCAGGAGACCCTCGCCCAGCTGGGAGTAGTAGGCGTTGATCTGGCGGGCGCGCTTGGCGCTGACGAGCACCAGCTCGTACTTGGAGTCGACCTTGGTCAGCAGGTCGTCGATCGGGGGGAAGGTGATGCCTTCGGGGGCAGCCTGGGTGCCGGACACGTGGTGGCCTCACAGAGAAGTCGTGGATGATGCCCGAACGGAGTCGGGCGGATTCTCGATCAATGCTACCAACTCGGCACAGGCCTGGCCGACGTCGGCGTTCACGATCGTCACGTCGAACTCGTCCTCCGCCGCGAGCTCGACGCGAGCGGTGGCCAGGCGGCGCTCACGCTCGGCCTCGTCCTCCGTGCCGCGGCCGACCAGACGGCTGACGAGCTCGTCCCACGACGGCGGCTTGAGGAACACGAAGAGCGCCTCGGGCATCGCCTCACGCACCTGACGCGCGCCCTGGAGGTCGATCTCGAGCAGGGCGGGCGAACCGGCGGCGAGCCGCTCCTCGACCGGCCAGCGCGGCGTGCCGTACCTGTTGCTGCCGTGGACGACAGCCCACTCGAGCATCTGGCCTTCGTCGACGAGCCGGTCGAACTCCTCCGGCGACACGAAGTGGTAGTGGACGCCGTCGATCTCGCCCGGGCGCGGCGCCCGGGTGGTCGCCGAGACGGAGATCCAGATCTCGGGGTGCTCCTCGCGCACGCACGCGGCGACGGTGCCCTTGCCGACGGCCGTGGGGCCGGCGAGGACGACCAGCCGCCGGCGGTTGCCGGCGGCCCTGGTCGTCGTCGCGTCAGCCACGGTTGGCGAACTCGTGCTCCAGCGCCGCGATCTGCTTGACGCCCAGGCCGCGCACGCGGCGGGACTCAGCGATCCCGATGCGCTCCATCAGCTGGCGGGCACGGACCTTGCCGAGTCCCGGCATCGACTGAAGGAGGTCGTAGACCTTCATCTTGCCGACGACCTCATTGGTCTGGCCCTCCTCCAGGACATCGGCAAGGGAGGCACCTGAGTGCTTGAGACGGTTCTTGATCTCGGCGCGCTCTCGGCGCGCGGCCGCCGCCTTCTCCAGCGCCGCCTGGCGCTGCTCAGGGGTGAGCGGAGGAAGAGCCAACGTGGGTCACCTCGTAGGGGTTGGTTCGATGGAGTGAACTTAGCGAGGGCATCCGCGCAGCGGCAACAGGAAGCCGCCCACGCTGCACGGGCCGCGGGCCAGCCTAAGGGGCGCGGTCCGCGTCCGACCGCGCGGCCCTGCCCTGGGAACGCGGACGGCCCCACCCGCATGCAGGTGGGGCCGACTCGACGCGGATCTGGGTCAGGAAAGGTTGTCGAGATCGAGGTCACAGTCGGCCTTGACCTGCTTGTCGATGGCCTCGCCGGCCTTCTGGAGGGCGTCCTGGTCGAGGTCTGCGACGTCGCCCTTCTGAGCCGACTCGTAGGCTTCGACGAGGGTTGCCCAGTTCTCCTTGACGGAGTCCGGCGCCGCGTCGCGCACCTTCTTGAGGTTGCTCATGACCTCGTCGAGATCCTCGGCGGAGGCGGTGTCGCCCAGCTTCTTGCCGGCGGTCTCGACCTCGTCACAATAGGTGTCGGTGTCGCTGCCACCACCACCACCGCCGCATCCGGTCAGGGCGGCCAGGGCGAGCGTGGCGCTCGCGAAGGCGAACGTGAGTCGGCGCATGAGGTGCTCCTTGTCGTCGGGCCGCAGACGGCGACCCTAGGTGTCGTGGGTCCGCGCGACGGACCGGCGCGGCGACCGGGACCGGGACGTCACCGCAGGGCGTGTGTCACCCTAGCGTCCGCCTGGCTCAGGATCGACCGGTTGGCCCGTCAGCGAAGCTGGTCGGCGGTGGCCGCAGCGGCCGCACGCAACGAGGCCACGTCGGGGCCCGCGGCCAGGACGCCCCGCGAGCTCGCCGGGACGATGTGGTCCCAGACGTGCCCGAAGAGCCGCCGCAGGTCCTCCACGGTCCCGCCCTGCGCGCCGAAGCCGGGCACCAGGAGCGGCCCGTTGATGGCGACGTCCTCGGTGAGGTCTCCGACCGTCGCGCCGACGACCGCACCGTACGAACCCTGCGGGTCCGCAGCGCCGTTGCGCGTGCGCAGGTGGTCGAGCATCACCCCGGCCACCGAACGCTCCCCCACGCGGGCGTGCTGCACCTCGGGGCCCTCCGGGTTGGAGGTGAGGGAGAGCACAAACACGCCGCCGCCGTTGCGCTCGGCGCTCTCGAGGAACGGATCGAGCGACCCGAAGCCGAGGTACGGGCTGACCGTGACGGCGTCGGCCTGCATCGGCGACGCCGCGTCGAGGTAGGCGTCCGCGTAGGCCTGGGCGGTCGACCCGATGTCGCCGCGCTTGACGTCCAGCAGCACGAGCAGCCCGGCGTCGCGCGCCTCACGGATCGTCCGCTCCAGGACGGCGACCCCGGCGGCGCCGTGCCGCTCGAAGAACGCCGACTGCGGCTTCACGACCGCGACCTGCCCGGCCATCGCCTCGACAGTGGTCGCGGCGAAGCGCTCGAGCCCCGACACATCGTCAGGCAGGCCCCACGAGGCCAGCAGGGACGCGTGCGGGTCAATCCCGACGCACAGCGGCCCGTACCGCGCCACAGCGGCACTCAGCCGCGCTCCGAATGCCTCAGGCATGCGCTGCCCCTCTCACCTCGTCGAGCGTGCTGATCCCCCGCTGCGCCAGCTCGTCGCGCAGCTCGCCGACGATCCGCATCGGCGCGGTGGGGTCGTGGAAGATGATGGTGCCGACCTGCACAGCGTCGGCTCCCGCGAGGACGAACTCGAGCGCGTCGAACCCCGTACGGATGCCGCCGACGCCGATGATCGGGAGGTCGGGCAGGGCCTTGCGGATCTGCCAGACCGCGCGTATGGCGACGGGGCGGACGGCAGGCCCGCTGAGGCCTCCGGTCACGCCGCCGAGCCGCGGCTTGAGCGTGTCGGGGTCCATCGCGATCCCCAGCAGCGTGTTGATCACCGTGACGCCGTCAGCGCCCGCATCGGCGACCGCGCCCGCGATCGAGGCGATGTCGGTGACGTCGGGCGTCAGCTTGGCGAAGACGGGGATGTCACGCGGGATGTGCGGGCGGACCTCCTCCATCACCCGGTACGAGGACTCGGGGTCGCACGCGAAGACCATGCCGCGGTTCTCGACGTTCGGGCAGGAGATGTTGACCTCGATCGCGGCAACGCCGGGCGCCTGGCCCACGCGGCGGGCGAGCTCGACGTAGTCGGCCGGCTTCTCCCCCGCGATCGACACGACCGCCCTCGCGCCACGCTGCACGAGCCACGGCAGGTCGCGTGCGAGGAAGGCGTCGATGCCCGGGCCCTGCAGCCCGATCGAGTTGAGCATGCCCGAGGGTGTCTCGGCCATCCGCGGCGTCGGGCGACCCGAGCGCGGGTTGAGCATGATCGACTTCGTGACGATGGCGCCGAGTGCGGCGACGTCGAAGAACTGGTCGAGCTCACGGCCGGCCGCCGCGCACCCGGAGGCAGTCATCACCGGGTTGGGCAGGGCGAGTCCGCACAGGTCCACCGACAGGTCGACGTCGGCGGGCGCGATCGCATCACCTCGTACGGCGGTCATCGCGGGCCTCCCAGTGTCCCGGCCGGGATCGTCCCGACCGCGTCCCAGCGCACCCGGTCCCCACGGAAGACGGGGCCCTCCACGCAGCTTCGTACCATGCGGACGATGCCGTCCTCACCCTCCACGGGCAGGACGCAGGTCATGCAGACGCCGATGCCGCACGCCATCGACTCCTCCACGGCGCACTGGCTCCAGGCACCGTTCTCCTCGGCGACGTCGGAGACCGCGCGCAGCATCCCCATCGGCCCGCAGGCATAGACGACGGCGGCATCGGTGTCGTCGACCAGGTCCGCGAGCACGTCGGTGACGCGCCCACGGGTGCCGGTCGACCCGTCCTCGGTCG
This sequence comes from Mumia sp. ZJ1417, assembly GCF_014127285.1. GTDB lineage: Bacteria > Actinomycetota > Actinomycetes > Propionibacteriales > Nocardioidaceae > Mumia. Next base: position 1,888,889 of record NZ_CP059901.1, on the reverse strand, counting down.
TCACGTGGACGCTGGTCGCGACCTTGTGGGCCTCGAGCACGCCGAACAGGCGCGGCGTCGTGGCCGCGCCGAGGACGAGGTGCGCGGCGCACCCGCGCTCGCGCAGGGCGTGGGCGAGGGTGAACATCGGCGCCGAGCCGTAGCCGCCTCCGACGAGCACGCACGAGACGGGCTCCTTCGGCAACGCGAACGGGCGACCGACCGGGCCGACGACGTCGATCGGGTCGCCCGACTCGAGGTCGGCCATCCATCGGGTGCCCTTGCCGTGCGCGGCGAAGACGATCTCGACCGTCTCTCCGTGCCGACCCGTGGCCGACGTGCGGTAGATCGAGAACGCACGCCGCAGCAGCATCCCGCTGTCGGCTCCTCCGACCGCCAGCGCGACGAAGTGCCCGGGGCGCGCGCTCGACGCGATGCCCTCGGCGGCGATGACGAGGTGGTGGTAGTCACCGACCGGCATCCGGGAGACGACCGTCCCCCGGACCTGGGTGGCGCTCACTGCGCGCTCCCCTCCGTCTGCACGGCCCGTGCCCACGACTGCAGCGACCGGACCCCGACGCCGCCCTCGCGGGCAGCCTCGATGCCCTGCACCGCAGCGGCCAGGCCCTGGACGGTGGTGATGCACGGGACGCCCGCGCTGATCGCCGCCGTACGGATCTCGTAGCCGTCGACACGCGGGCTGCCGCCGGACGTCGAGCCGTGCGGCGTGTTGACGACCAGGCCGATCTGGCCGGAGGAGATCAGCTCGTTGAGCCGCGAGCCGCCAGCGTCCGGCACCTCGCTGAGCTTGCGGACGATGGTGGCCTCGACGCCGTTGCGGCGCAGGACCTCGGCGGTGCCCGCGGTCGCGACGATCTCGAAGCCGAGGTCGGCGAGGCGCTTGATCGGGAAGATCATGTGACGCTTGTCGCGGTTGGCGACCGACACGAAGACCTTGCCGGAAGTGGGCAGGCCCTCCTGGGCCCCCGCCTGCGCCTTGGCGAACGCGGTGCCGAACAGCGCGTCGATGCCCATGACCTCGCCGGTCGAGCGCATCTCGGGACCGAGCAGCGTGTCGACGGTCTTGCCCTCGAGAGTCCGGAACCGGTTGAACGGCATCACGGCCTCCTTGACCGCGATCGGCGCGTGGGGACCGAGGTCGCCACCGTCGCCGGTCGCCCGCAGGACCCCCGCGGCGCGCAGCTCGGCGATCGACTCGCCGAGCATGAGGCGCGCGGCGGCCTTCGCGAGCGGCACGCCGGTGGCCTTGGAGACGAACGGGACCGTACGCGACGCGCGGGGATTGGCCTCGAGCACGTAGAGCACGTCCGAGCTCAGCGCGAACTGGATGTTGATCAGCCCGCGCACCCCGACGCCCTCGGCGATCGCGCGCGTGGACGTACGGATCTTGGCGAGGTCCTCGGCGCCCAGCGTGATCGGAGGGAGCGCGCACGAGGAGTCGCCGGAGTGGATGCCGGCCTCCTCGATGTGCTCCATCACGCCACCGAGATAGAGGTCCGTGCCGTCGAACAGCGCGTCGACGTCGATCTCGACCGCGTCGTCGAGGAAGCGGTCGACGAGCACCGGGTGCTCCGGCGAGATCTCGGTCGCGCGCTCGATGTAGTCGGCGAGCGACGCCTCGTCGTACACGATCTCCATGCCGCGTCCGCCGAGCACGTACGAGGGACGCACGAGCACCGGGTAGCCGATCTCGTCGGCCACCGCCTTGGCACCTGGGAACGAGATCGCGGTGCCGTGCTTGGGCGCGGGCAGGCCGGCGTCGGCGAGCACCTGACCGAAGGCGCCACGGTGCTCGGCGAGGTCGATCGCCGCCGGCGACGTGCCGACGATCGGGACGCCCTCGCGCTCCAGCGCCGCCGCGAGCCCGAGCGGGGTCTGGCCGCCGAGCTGGACGATGACGCCGACGACCGGTCCGGCCTGGCGCTCGGCGTGGATCACCTCGAGCACGTCCTCGAGCGTCAGCGGCTCGAAGTAGAGGCGGTCGGACGTGTCGTAGTCGGTCGAGACCGTCTCGGGGTTGCAGTTGACCATCACGGTCTCGTACCCGGCCTCGGACAGTGCGAGCGAGGCGTGGACGCACGAGTAGTCGAACTCGATGCCCTGACCGATGCGGTTCGGGCCGGAGCCGAGGATCAGCACGGCGGGCTTGTCACGCGGCTCGACCTCTGTCTCCTCGTCGTACGAGGAGTAGTGGTACGGCGTGCGGGCGGCGAACTCGGCGGCACAGGTGTCGACCGTCTTGTAGACCGGGCGGATCCCGAGCGCGTGCCGGACGCCGCGGACGACGTCGGCGCTCATCCCGCGGATCTTGCCGAGCTGCTCGTCGGAGAACCCGTGGCGCTTGGCCTTGCGGAGCAGGCCGGGCGTGAGCTCGTCGGCAGCGGTGACCTCGGCGGCGATCTCGTTGATCAGCGCGAGCTGGTCAAGGAACCACGGGTCGATCTTGGTCGCCTCGAAGAGCTCGTCGAGCGTGGCGCCGGCGCGCATCGCGTCCATGACCTTCTTGAGGCGTCCGTCGTGCGGTACGGCGATCTCAGCGAGGAGCGCGTCCTTGTCGAGGTCGACCCACTCGCGATGCCAGTCGAAGGCGGCGTTCGGGCGCTCCAGCGAGCGCAGCGCCTTCTGGAGGGCCTCGGTGAAGTTGCGCCCGATCGCCATCGCCTCGCCGACCGACTTCATGTGGGTGGTGAGGCGCTCGTCGGCGGAGGGGAACTTCTCGAACGCGAACCGCGGCACCTTGACGACGACGTAGTCGAGCGTCGGCTCGAAGCTCGCCGGCGTGCTGTGTCCGTCTTCTCGAGAGGTGATGTCGTTCGGGATCTCGTCGAGCGTGTAGCCGATCGCGAGCTTGGCGGCGATCTTGGCGATCGGGAAGCCGGTCGCCTTCGACGCGAGCGCGCTCGAGCGGGACACGCGCGGGTTCATCTCGATGACGACGATGCGGCCGTCCTCGGGGTTCACCGCGAATTGGATGTTGCAGCCGCCGGTGTCGACGCCGACCTCGCGGATGACGCCGATCGCGATGTCGCGCAGCCGCTGGTACTCGCGGTCGGTGAGCGTCATCGCGGGCGCCACAGTGATCGAGTCGCCGGTGTGGACGCCCATGGGGTCGAGGTTCTCGATGGAGCACACGATGACGACGTTGTCGGACCTGTCGCGCATCACCTCGAGCTCGTACTCCTTCCAGCCGAGGATCGACTCCTCCAGGAGCACCTCGGTGGTCGGGCTGGCGGCGAGACCGGCACCGGCGATGCGGTGCAGCTCGGCCTCGTCGCGGGCGATGCCCGAGCCGACGCCGCCCATCGTGTACGAGGGGCGTACGACGACGGGGTAGCCGAGCGACTCGACGGCCGCGAGGCAGTCGCTCATCGTGTGGCAGATCAGCGACTGTGCCACCTCGGCGCCCCACACCTCGGGCAGACCCTCGACGATCGCCTTGAAGGACTCGCGGTTCTCGCCCTTCTCGATCGCCTCGACCGATGCGCCGATGAGCTCGACGCCGTACTTCTCGAGGACACCGGCGGCGTCGAGCGCCATCGCGGTGTTGAGGGCGGTCTGGCCGCCGAGCGTCGCCAGCAGCGCGTCTGGGCGCTCCTTGGCGATCACGCGCTCGACGAACTCCGGCGTGATCGGCTCGACGTACGTGGCGTCGGCGAACTCCGGGTCGGTCATGATCGTCGCCGGGTTGGAGTTGACCAGGACGACGCGCAGGCCCTCGGCGCGCAACACGCGGCACGCCTGGGTGCCGGAGTAGTCGAACTCGCAGGCCTGGCCGATGACGATCGGGCCGGACCCGATCACCAGGACGGAGGAGATGTCGTCGCGGCGGGGCATCAGCGCACCGTCCCTTCTGCGTCGGAGGAGGTTCGTCGGGTCTGCATGAGCTCGGCGAACCGGTCGAAGAGGTACTCGGCGTCGTGCGGGCCGGCCGCGGCCTCCGGGTGGTACTGGACGCTGAACGCCAGCAGGTCGCCGTCGGCGTCGTGGACCTCGAGGCCTTCGACGACGTCGTCGTTCAGGCAGACGTGGCTGACACTCGCGCGCCCGTACGGGGTCTCGTGCGGCGCGTCGAGGTCACCGGGCCAGGCGACGGCGAACCCGTGGTTGTGCGCCGTGATCTCGACCTTGCTGGTCGTCCGGTCCATCACGGGCTGGTTGATGCCACGGTGGCCGTACTTCAGCTTGTATGTCTCCAGGCCGAGTGCGCGGCCCAGCATCTGGTTGCCGAAGCAGATCCCGAAGAACGGCGTGCCGTCGTCCAGCACCTCCTGCAGCAGCGCCACGGCGTCGGTGGTCGCGGCGGGGTCGCCGGGCCCGTTGGAGAAGAACACGCCGTCAGCGCCCGTCGCGCGGACCTGGTCGAGGGTCGTGTCGGCGGGCAGCACGTGGACCTCGATGCCGCGCTCGGCCATCCGGTGCGGCGTCATCGCCTTGATGCCGAGGTCGACGGCGGCGACGGTCAGTCGCTTCTCGCCGATCGCCGGCACGACGTACGGCTCCGCCGTCGTCACCTCGCCGGCGAGGTCGGCGCCGGCCATCGAGGGCGCCGCCTTCACGGTGGCGAGCAGCGCGTCGACGTCGTGCGAGAGCGAGCTGATCCCGACGCGCATGGCGCCGCGGTCGCGCAGGTGGCGGGTGAGCGCACGGGTGTCGATGCCGCTGATGCCGACGACGCCCTGCTCGACGAGGTCCTCCTCGAGCGTGCGGGTGGCGCGCCAGCTGCTGGCGACGCGGGCGGGGTCGCGGACGACGTACCCAGCGACCCAGATGCGGCCCGACTCCGGGTCCTCCGAGTTGACGCCGGTGTTGCCGACGTGCGGGGCGGTCATGACGACGACCTGGCGCCGGTACGAGGGGTCGGTGAGCGTCTCCTGGTAGCCGGTCATGCCGGTGGAGAAGACGGCCTCGCCGACGGTCTCACCGAGCGCGCCGTACGACTCACCGTGGAAGGTGCGTCCGTCCTCGAGCACGAGGATCGCAGGCACCCTCCTCCCACCGCTGGTTGAGCCTGTCGAAACCCCGCTGGTTGAGCCTGTCGAAACCGAGCCTGTCGAAACCCCGCTCATGCCGAGACCTCCTCGACGATCGCGCCGCCCAGGACTGTCGGTCGCCCTCTCAAGAACGTGGCGACGACCTTGCCCGGCAGCTCGATCCCGGCGTACGGGGTGTTGCGCGAGCGCGAGACGGAGTCCTCGCGGCGCACGACGCGGGTCGCGGCCGGGTCGTACAGGACGACGTTCGCCGGCTCCCCCACCGCCAGCGGGCGCCCGTGCGCGGCGACACGCCCGATCTCGGCGGGCTTGGCCGACATCCGCTCAGCGACCCCGGCCCAGTCGAGCAGGCCGGTGTCGACCATCGCGTGCTGGACGACCGACAGTGCGGTCTCGAGCCCGGTCATGCCGAACGCGGCCGCCGCCCACTCGCACTCCTTGTCCTCACTGGGGTGCGGGGCGTGGTCGGTGGCGACGATGTCGATGATCCCTTCGGCGAGCCCCTCGCGCAGCGCGGCGACGTCGTCGGCCGTGCGCAGCGGCGGGTTGACCTTGTAGAGCGGGTCATACGTAGCCGCGAGCTCGTCGGTCAGCAGCAGGTGGTGCGGGGTGACCTCGGCGGTGACGTCGATGCCGCGCGACTTCGCCCAGCGCACGATCTCGACCGAGCCGCGGGTGGACAGGTGGCAGACGTGCAGGCGCGAGCCGACGTGCTCGGCGAGCAGGACGTCGCGGGCGATGATCGCCTCCTCGGCGACCGCGGGCCAGCCGGTGAGGCCGAGGATGCCGGAGAGCTCGCCCTCGTTCATCTGTGCGCCCTCGGTCAGGCGGGGCTCCTGCGAGTGCTGAGCGATCACGCCGTCGAACGCCTTCACGTACTCCAGCGCTCGTCGCATGAGCACGGCGTCGGAGACGCACTTTCCGTCGTCGGAGAAGACGCGGACGCGAGCGGCGGAGTCCGCCATCGCGCCGAGCTCGGCGAGCTGCTCGCCGCCCAGGCCGACGGTGACGGCGCCAACCGGCGCGACGTCGCAGTAGCCGTGCTCGCGACCGAGGCGCCACACCTGCTCGACGACGCCGGCGGTGTCGGCGACGGGGTCGGTGTTGGCCATCGCGTGGACGAGCGTGAAGCCGCCGGTGGCCGCCGAGCGCGTGCCGGTCTCGACCGTCTCGGCATCCTCGCGACCGGGCTCGCGCAGGTGCGTGTGCAGGTCGACCAGGCCGGGGAGCGCGATCAGGCCGGACGCGTCGAGGGTCTCGGCGTCTGTCGTGTCCAGGTCGGCGCCGATCGCGGGACCGATGTCTGTGATCACGCCGTCGACGATCCGCAGGTCGGCCGCCTGCACGCCGAGGACGTTCGCGTTGCGGATGACGTAGGCGGTCATGCCTGCCCTTCTGTCGTGTCGGGGGTGGTGTCGGGCGCGGACGTCTCGCTCTCGCGGGCGCCGCTGAGCAGCAGATAGAGCGCAGCCATCCGTACGGCGACGCCGTTGGTGACCTGCTCGACGATCACTGAGCGTGCCGAGTCGGCGACGTCGGCGGAGATCTCCATGCCGCGGTTCATCGGACCAGGGTGCATGACGATCGCGTGCTCGGGGAGCTTGGCCATGCGCTTGGCGTCGAGGCCGTAGCGGCGGCTGTACTCGCGGGCACTTGGGAAGTAGGCGGCGTTCATCCGCTCGCGCTGGACCCGCAGCATCATGACGGCGTCAGTCTTGGCCAGCACCGGGTCGAGATCGTACGAGGTGTCGACCGGCCAGCGCTCGACCCCGTACGGCATCAGCGTCGGGGGCGCGACCAGCGTCACCTCCGCTCCGAGGGTCGCGAGAAGCAGGGCGTTGGACCGGGCGACCCGGCTGTGCAGGACGTCGCCGACGATCGCGACGCGGCGCCCGTCGAGGCCCTTCTGGCCAGGTGCGAGGTGGCGGCGCATCGTGAACGCGTCGAGCAGCGCCTGCGTCGGGTGCTCGTGGGAGCCGTCGCCCGCGTTCAGGATCGCGGAGTCGATCCAGCCGGCGCGGGCCAGGCGGGCCGGTGCGCCGGACGCGCCGTGGCGGATGACGACCGCGTCGGCGCCCATCGCCTGCAGGGTCAGCGCGGTGTCCTTGAGGCTCTCGCCCTTGGACACGCTCGACCCCTTGGCGGCGAAGTTGATGACGTCGGCGGACAGACGCTTGGCGGCGGCCTCGAACGAGATGCGCGTACGGGTCGAGTCCTCGAAGAAGAGGTTGACGACCGTACGGCCGCGCAGCGTCGGCAGCTTCTTGATGGGGCGCTCGGCGACAGAGCGCATCTCCTCGGCGGTGTCGAGGAGAAGGACGGCCTCGTCGCGGGTCAGGTCGCCCGTGGACAGCAGGTGCCTCATCGCGCACCGTCCTGTGCAGGTGCGGCCTCGGCGACCTTGGGGGCCGAGACGATGCGGACCTCGTCACGATCGTCGAGTCCGGAGACAGCGACCTTGACCTGCTCCGCCAGCGAGGTCGGCAGGTTCTTGCCGACGAAGTCCGCGCGGATCGGCAGCTCGCGGTGGCCGCGGTCGACGAGGACGGCGAGCTGGACGGCGCGAGGGCGCCCGAGGTCGTTAAGCGCGTCGAGGGCGGCGCGGATCGTCCGGCCGGAGAAGAGGACGTCGTCGACGAGGACCACGACGCGGTCGTCGAGGTCGACGGGGATGTCGGTCTTCTCGAGCGCGCGGGCGGGCTTCATGCGCAGGTCGTCGCGGTACATCGTGATGTCCAGCGACCCGTACGGGACGGGGTGGCCGGCCACGTCGCTCATCCGTTCGGCGACCCGGCGGCCGAGCTCGACGCCGCGGGTGGGGATCCCGAGGACGACGACCTGCGAGGCGCCGCGGTTCTTCTCGATGATCTCGTGGGTGATCCGCGTCAGAGCACGGGAGATGTCGCCTGCATCGAGGACGACAGTGGACGAGGGTCCGGAATCAGAGGTGTGCGCAGACACCGGCTGACCTCCTTCTCCGCCTCACGGGACGGTGGTTAAAGGATGTCTTTCGCGCCTCAGCCTACACGTGTGAGCCCCGTCTCCTAGGGTCCGGGGTGAGCGGTACGGGCCGATATGGATACGCTCCTGCGAGCGTCGCGTGCCGGTGGCAGGCCGTGTCAGGCATGGAGGCGCCAGATCCCGAAGGAGCATGACGATGACGTCATCCCCTTCGCCCTCACGTGACTGAGGGCGACAAGACCAGGCTCATCGCCTGGAACCACGAGCTCCGCACCGTCCACGCACGCCTGCGCGACGCCCTCGAGGTGATGCGTACGGCGCTCGGCGCCGGCGAGCGTGCCGAGCCTGCGACGCGCGACCTGCTGCTGTTCTGCCACGGGTTCTGCGCCGCACTGACCGGCCATCACGAGGGCGAGGACCGCGCGCTGTTCCCGGCGATCGCCGCGGCTCACCCCGAGCTCCGTGACACGCTGCGCGCGCTGGAGCAGGACCACTCGATGATCGCGCACCTGCTGTCGGGGTTGCAGGCTGCCGCGGACCGGGCTGCGTCGCCGGCAGAGCTCGACCGCCACCTCGAAGGCGTCGCGGCGATCATGGAGAGCCACTTCCGCTACGAGGAGCGCGCGCTGCTCACCGTGCTCGAGGGGCTCGCCCTCGACGCCAACCCGAGGGACGTGCTCGGCCCGCTGTGACGGGGTGCGCCGGGCCGGCAGCGCTCACCACCCGAGTGGCGTGAGCGTGGGGGTCAGGCCGACAGCGTCGGCTTGACCTCGACGAGACGGGTCAGGAGCCCGCGGACGAAGGTCGGTGAGTCGTCGGTCGAGAGCTCCGAGGCGAGGTTGGCTGCCTCGGACACCGCGACGGCGTCCGGGACGTCGTCGCGGTAGAGCACCTCGTACGCGCCGATCCGCAGGAGGTTACGGTCCACCGCGGGCATCCGGTCGAGCGTCCAGCCCTGCGCGTACTCCGAGAGCAGCGCGTCGATGCGCGCGCCGTGCTCACGGACGCCCTCGACGAGCTCGATCGTGTACGGGTTGACCGGCGGGTCGCCCGCGGCGACGCGCCCGTCGAGGGTGGCGCCGACCGAACGGCTCTGCAGCTCGCTCTCGAACAGGACGTCGAGCGCGCGCTTGCGGGCCTTGCTGCGTGAACCCGCCATCAGGAGCTGACGCGGCCCTGGTAGGAACCGTCTCGGGTGTCCACCTTGACCTTCTCGCCGGTGGTGATGAACAGCGGGACCTGGATCTCGCGGCCGGTCTCGAGCTTGGCCGGCTTGGTGCCGCCCGACGAGCGGTCGCCCTGCAGGCCCGGCTCGGTGTACTCGATGGTGAGCTCGACCGACGCGGGCAGCTCGATGTAGAGGGGGTTGCCGTCGTTCATCGCGACGACCGCCTCCTGGTTGTCGAGGAGGAAGCCGGCGGCGTCACCGACGACGCTGTCGGACAGCTCGTACTGGTCGAACGTCGCGGTGTCCATGAACACGTACGACGTGCCGTCGTGGTAGAGGAACTGCATGTTGCGCTTGTCGACGTTGGCCACATCGACCTTCACATCGGCGTTGAACGTGCGGTCGACGACCTTGCCCGAGAGCACGCTCTTGAGCTTCGTGCGGACGACGGCCCCGCCCTTGCCGGGCTTGTGGTGCTGGAACCACACGACGGACCACAGCTGCCCGTCGAGGTTGAGCACCATGCCGTTCTTGAGGTCGTTCGTCGTTGCCATCAGGCGAGCTCCAGGAGGTCTTTGGTCGCGACCGTGAGCAGCTCGGGAGCGCCATCGGTCACGACGAGGGTGTCTTCGATGCGCACGCCACCGAGACCGGCCACGTAGATGCCAGGCTCCATCGTCAGGGCTGTGCGACGTTCCAGTCTAGCGGGCGCCCTCGCACTCAGGAACGGGTCCTCGTGGATCCGCAGTCCGACCCCGTGACCGAGGCCGGTCGTGAACGCCTCGAGCCACCCGGCGTCGGCGAGGACCTGGCGGACGAGCGCGTCGACGTCCGCGCAGATCGCGCCCTCGACGCACGCGTCGACACCGGCCTGCTGAGCCGTCCGGACGACCTCGTACACCTCACGCTGCCAGGCATCGGCCTTGCCGACCACGACCGTACGGGTGCAGTCGGCGTGATAGCCGTCGACGCGGGCGCCGAAGTCGATCTTGAGCAGCTCGTCACGCCCGACGGGGCGGTCGGTCGGGTCATGGTGCGGGATCGCGGTGTTCGGGCCGGAGGCGACGATCGTCTCGAACGCGATCGCCTCGGCACCCTTGCCGTACATCGTCCACTCGAGGTCACGGGCGATCTCGCGCTCGGTACGGCCGAGCAGCGGTCCGGCGAGCACCTCGGCGAGCGCCTGGACGGAGATGTCGCACGCGCGCCGCAGGGCATCGAGCTCGCCGTCGTCCTTGACGACGCGCAGCTGCTCGACGGCGGCGCCGAGCGAGACCAGCTCGACGCCGTCGAACGCCTCGCGCGCACGGTCGTAGTCGTCGACAGTGAGGGCGTGGGTCTCGACGCCGATCCGCTGGGCGCCTCCGGTGCCGGAGGCGAGCGCACCGAGCAGGTCGCGGTCGACGACCACCTCGACGTCCGGGGCCTCCTCGGCCGCCTGGTCGCCGTACCGCCCGTCGGTCACGAAGACCGCCGAGCCGTCCTCACCGACGCGTACGGCGCCGTTGGAACCAGTGAACCCGGTGAGGTAGCGGACGTTGACGAGATCGGTGACGACCGCCGCCGCGAGACCCCGCTCGCGCAGGATCGCGGCCAGCCGCTCGCGGCGTGAGAGGTGCTCGGAAGGCATGCCGCCAGCGTACGTGGCGGTCCCCCTCCGCCGGTGCGAGCAGGCGCGAGGAACGAGCGCCGTGTCGAGACCTACCGCGAGATCTCCGCGTACGCGGCGGTGAGCAGCGCCGGGTCGGGCCCGGGGAAGATCGTCGGCTCCGCGAGCGCGTCGAGCACGACGAACCGCAGCTGCGACCCACGCGACTTCTTGTCGAGCCGCATGCCGGCCACCAGCTCGTCCCACACGCCCGGCCGGTATCCGGTCGGAAGACCGACCGAGCCGAGCACGTCGCGGTGCCGCTGCACGAGCGTGGCGTCAATCCGGCCGTCGAGGCGCGACAGCTCGGCGGCATAGACCATGCCGATCGCGACGGCCGCGCCGTGACGCAGCGCGTACGCCTCGTACCGCTCGATCGCGTGCCCGAGCGTGTGGCCGTAGTTGAGCGCCTCGCGCCCGACCGTGCCGTCGGCGCCGGTCTCGTTGAGATCACGTGCCACGACCCCGGCCTTGACCTGGATGCCGCGCTCGATGACCTCGCGCAGGACATCGCTACGGACGTCGAGCACCCCGGCGGGGTCTGCCTCGACGCGGTCCAAGATGACCGGGTCTGCGATGAACCCGCACTTGATGACCTCGGCGAGCCCGGAGCGGACCTCGTTGAGCGGCAGCGTCGTGAGCAGCGCGAGGTCGCAGAGCACGCCGACGGGCTCGTGGAAGGCACCGACGAGGTTCTTGCCCTCCGGCGTGTCGATGGCGGTCTTGCCGCCGACCGCCGCGTCGACCATGCCGAGCACGGTGGTTGGGATCAGCACGTGCTGGACGCCGCGCAGCCACGTGGCGGCAACGAAACCAGCGAGATCGGTCGCCGCTCCCCCTCCGACACCGACGATGGCGTCGGAGCGCGTGAAGCCCGCGCGGCCGAGCACCGACCAGCAGAACGCGGCGACGTCGCTCGTCTTGGCGGCCTCGCCGTCGGGGATCTCGATCGCGTGCCCCGCACGCCCGGTGGCTGCCAGCGAGGCACGGATGGCCTCGCCTAGCCCACGCATCGAGGCCGGGTGGATGACGGCGACCCGCTCGGCCCCCTCGGGCAGCAGCCCAGGAAGCTCGGCGCTGAGGCCGGTGCCGACCACGACGTCGTACGGGGCGTCGGTGGCGATGTGGATGCGGGTGTGTTCGGCCACGGGCGGTCTCCTCGGTCGTGCGTGCGGTCGGTCGCTGCTCAGGCGAGCAGGGCCAAGATCTCCTCGGCGACGTCCTCGGGAGTGCGTCCGTCGGTGCCGACGACGTGCGTCGCGACGGACTCGTACACGGGCCGGCGCGCGTCGAGCAGGGTCTTCATCTGCGAGCGTACGTTCCCCAGGAGCAGGGGGCGGGTCGAGCCGAGGCCGACGCGTGCCGCCGCATCGGCCAGCCCGACGTCGAGGAACACGACGACGTGGCCGTCGAGGGCGCGCCTGGTCTCCTCGCGAACGACCGCGCCACCACCCAGTGCGAGGACGCCACGGTGCTCGGCGAGCGCGTCGCGTACGGCCTGCGCCTCGATCGCGCGGAACCGCTCCTCGCCGTCGGTGACGAACACGTCGGCGATCGTCCGGCCGGTCAGCGCCTCGACGTCGGTGTCGGTGTCGCGCACCGGCACGCCGAGCGCCTCCGACAGCACAGCGGCGACGGTGGACTTGCCGGCGCCTGGAGGGCCGACGAGGACGACGACCGGGCGGTCCTGGGGGCTCACGCGGGAGCCAGGGCCGAGAGGTACGAGGCCACGTTGCGGGCGGTCTCGGTGACCGAGTCGCCACCGAACTTCTCGAGCATCACGTCGGCGAGGGTGAGGGCGACCATCGCCTCGGCGACGATCCCTGCGGCCGGCACGGCAGCGACGTCGGAGCGCTGGTGGTGCGCCTGCGCCGGGGCGCCCGTACGGACGTCGACGGTGCGCAGCGCGCGAGGAACGGTCGCGATCGGCTTCATCGCGGCGCGGACGCGCAGCACCTCACCGGTCGACATGCCGCCCTCGGTGCCGCCGGAACGGCCGGAGGTGCGGCGGATGCCGTCGTCGGTGCTCACGATCTCGTCGTGCGCGAGCGAGCCGCGCGTACGGGCGAGGTCGAACCCGTCGCCGAGCTCGACGCCCTTGATCGCCTGGATGCCCATGAGTGCGGACGCGAGCCTGGCGTCGAGGCGGCGGTCCCAGTGGACGTGGCTGCCCAGGCCCGGCGGGAGGCCGTGGACGACGACCTCGACGACACCGCCGAGCGTGTCGCCGTCCTTGCGGGCGGCATCCACCTCGGCGACCATCGCCGCGGAAGTGGCGGGGTCGAGCGTACGGACCGGGTCGGCGTCGAGGCGCTCGACGTCGGCGGCGGACGGGACGAGGCCAGCGGGCGCCTTGACGGAGCCGAACTCGACGACATGGCTGACGATGCTCGCACCGCAGGCCTGCTCCAGGAAGGCAGTGGCGACCGAGCCGAGCGCCACGCGCGCAGCGGTCTCGCGGGCGCTGGCGCGCTCGAGGATCGGGCGGGCCTCGTCGAAGCCGTACTTCTGCATGCCGACCAGGTCGGCGTGGCCGGGTCGCGGTCGTGTCAGCGGCGCGTTGCGGGCGATGCCCTGCAGCTCGTCGGCGTCGACGGGGTCGGCGGACATCACCTTGTCCCACTTGGGCCACTCGCTGTTGCCGATACGCAGGGCGATCGGGCTGCCGAGGGTGAGCCCGTGACGGATGCCGCCGACGATCTCGAGCTCGTCGGCCTCGAAGTTCATCCGCGCCCCGCGTCCGTATCCCAGCCGGCGGCGCGCCAACGCGTCCGAGATCGTCGCGCTCGATACGGCGACGCCCGCGGGCATCCCCTCCACGACAGCGACCAGTGCGGGGCCGTGGGACTCCCCAGCCGTCAACCAACGAAGCATGGGGGCAAGTCTGTCATGCGTGCCGCGACGCTCCGTCACGGTCTCGCAGCGCGGATCGGGTCAGGCCCACCAACCCGCGAGGGCCGGGCCGAGCATCGCACCGGACCAGGCGCCCAGCGCCATGAACGGACCGAACGGGAACGCCTTGCGGTCGACGAGGCCGAGAGCGCCGAGCGCGAGGCCACCGACGGCGCCGACGACGAACGTCGCGTACGTGCCGACGAGGAGCTCGGCCCAGCCGAGGACGCCGAGGGCGATGCCGAGCAGACCGGACAGCCGGACGTCGCCATAGCCGATGCCACGCGGCGCGATCAGCCACAGGAGGACATACAGCGTCGAGACGATCGCCCAGCCTGCCGCCGCCCGCACGAGCACCGCGGTGTCGCCGGCCAGACCCGCGGCGAGGAGGGCCAGAAGGACGGCGACCGGGTAGGCGGGGAGGACGAGCCGCTTCGGCAGCAGCCGGGTGTGCCAGTCGACGTACGACAGGGTCACGCCCAGGACGACGAAGCCCACCCACAGCGGCAGCGCCGGGTCGAGGCCGAGCTGCCAGCCGAGCGCGCCCGCAAGGACGGCGGAGATGAGCGCGAGTCGCGCGCCGAGGCCGGGACGGGCGGCGAGGTCGGCGTACGGGACCTTCGGTGGTCGCGGTGCCTCGGCGGGCACGGGCACCGGGACGCCGTGACCCGCCTCGCCGTCGGTCACCACTCCCCCCGGCCCGTCGGGGGCCGGGTCGGGCTCGGGGAGCCGGGCGATGACGCGAGGCGCGAGCAGACCGCCGAGCGCCGCGACGACGGCAGCGAGGAGGGCGGCGAGCGCGGCTTCGGGCACGCAGGAACGATAGCCGGGCTGCACGCCGGCCCGCGGGAACCGTCCCCAGGGTCTGCCACGATCGCGTCATGTCTACAGACGCCGAGCGGCTGCGCCGCACGCTCTCGTGCAACCCGTCCTTGGTTACGGTCGTCGAGCGAGCGGCCGCACTCGGGCTGCCGGACTGCTATGTGACCGGGGGCGCGGTGTTCCAGACCGTGTGGAACGTCGTGTGCGGACGGCCGCCCGAGGCGGGCATCAGGGACTACGACGTCTTCTTCTTCGACCCCGATCGGTCGTGGGAGGCCGAGGACGTCGTCATCGGGCGGGCGAGCGAGGCGTTCGTCGACCTCGCCGCGAGCGTCGAGGTGCGCAACGAGGCGAGGGTGCACCTCTGGTACGAGAAAAAGTTCGGTGTTGCCTGCGAGCCGTTCACGGCGACCGAGGACGCGATCGACCACTTCGCCGCTACCACGTGCTGCGTCGGAGTGCGAGCGAACGACGAGGGCGACTGGGACGTCTACGCCCCGCATGGGTTGGACGATGTCTTCGACATGGTGCTGCGGCCCAACCCGGTCCTCGCCCCACGCGACGTGTACGAGGCGAAGGCGGCGCGGTGGCAGCGCGAATGGCCGCGTCTGAGGGTCGACCCGTGGCCGACGGCACGTTGACTCGTCCACAGGTCATCGGCCTCGCTGCCCCTGTGGAGAGACGGCATCCCAGCCCGCGGGACGCGATAGCGTCACACACATGTTCGAAGACGCCACGACGGGTGACACCGCCGAGCGCCTGACCACCGCACTGGTGGAGCGGGTGCTCGCCGCGGTTGGCGCCGCGCGCTCCCGCGCCCTCGCGCACGACGCGCACGAGGCAGAGCTGGGTGCCGCCGAGATCGACGTCGTCGCGATGTGCGAAGAGGTGGTGCGCATCGCGCAGGGTGTCCAGGCCGACGCGGTGCTCGCGCTCGACGTCCGGCGGCGAGGCGTGATGACGCACGTCGAAGAGTCGATGCTCACGCGCTCGCTGTTCACCGAGATCGCGCTCGCCCGCCAGGTGTCCACGCCCGCCGGCGAGCGGACGTACGCCCTCGCTCATGCGCTTGAGCTGCACCCGCAGACGCACGCCCTGCTCCGTGACGGCGCCATCTCGCAGTCTGTCGCGGGCGCTGTCTGCCGCGAGACCACCTACGCATCGGTCGACGACCGGGGTCGCATCGACGCCGAGCTCGCGCCCGCGCTCATCGAGCTCTCGCCGCGACGGGCCGCGAAGGAGGCACGACGCCTCGTGCTCGCTACCGACCCGCACGCCGCGTACGAACGGACGGTCCGCGCACGCGACGACCGGGCGGTCACCTTCTCGCCAGAGCTCGACGCGATGGCGTCGCTGACCGTCTATGGCCCTGCCGAGCAGGTCACGTCCGCGTTCCAACGCCTCGACGATCAGGCGTCGGCGCGCCGAGCCGACGGCGACCCGCGCACCATCCGTCAGCTCATGGCGGACCTGGCGATCGAGGCCTTTACCGGCGCGGGGGTCGGTGCCGACGGGATGAGCGAGGTGCGTGCGGAGATCGGCGTCGTCATGCGACCTGAAGCGCTCTTCTCCGCCGACAACGCCCCCGCCACGCTCGCGGGCTATGGCCCGATCCCCGCTGAGCTCGCCCGTCGGCTCGCCACGTCGGACGACGCATGGGTCCGCCGCTTCTTCACCACACCGGGCGGCGAGCACCTCGCCGGGTCAGACCCGCGGGCGCGACGGTTTAGCGCCGCCGTGCGGCGGCTGGTGCGCACGGTGGACGGCCAGTGTCAGCGACCCTGGTGCGACTGCCGAGTGCGCGACATCGACCACGCGACCCCCTACGCACGCGGAGGTCTGAGCACGCCGCTCAACGCGCAGGGCACGTGCCGACCCGACAACCTCGCCAAAGAGGCACCCGGCTGGACGGTGACCACTGCCGATCCCCACTCCCCGGACGGCTCCACGCTCGCGGCCGAGGTCCGATGGCGCACTCCGACAGGCCACGTCTACGTCAACCGACGACGTGAGCATCTCGGAGGGACTACCGCGGCAACAGGGCCACCGCCCGAGTCGGTCGTCGAGCGACGGTTGATGGAGCTGCGCTGCGCGTGACTGCGTCCCCCGTGGATCAGTGCCCCGCGAGCACCCCGAGCGCTGCGTCGCGCAGCAGCGACGCGCTGACCTCACGCCCGGTCATCAGCCGTACCTGTGCCGCCGCCTGGTGGGCGAGCAGGTCCAGCCCCGACGCGACCGGCACCGCCTCCGCCTGCGCCGCGCGGGCCAGCGGCGTCGGCCACGGGTCGTAGATCACGTCGAAGACCGCGTCGCACCTCGTCGCGAGCCTCGGCGCGTACGTAGCGATGGCAGCGGCCGGAACCGTCGAGACCACGACCTGCGTCGACCGTGGGAGATCGGGCCCGATCCCGGTCACCTCGACGGCGACCGGAGCAGCGTCCTCGCTCCCCTTCTCGAGGCGGCGCGCGAGCTCCATGCCACGGTCCAGGTCTCGTACGGCCAACGTCGCGCGACGCAGCCCGAGGTGCCGCAACGACGCGATCATCGCCTCGGCCGTCGCACCGGCACCGATCACCACCGCGTCCTCGACCGCCTCGACCCCGCGCTCCCGCAGGGCGGCGATCCCCCCGGGCACGTCGGTGTTGAACCCGTGGCGACCTTCGATGTCGACGATCACGGTGTTGACCCCGCCGACCCCACGCGCCGAGGCCTCGACGGTGTCGAGGTACGGGAGCACCGCACGCTTGAGCGGCATCGTGAGCGACAACCCGCGCCACTGCTCGTCCAGACCCGCCAAGAACGTACCGATGCCGTCCTCGTCCACGTCGAACGCCTCATAGCTCCAGTCGTGCAGCCCGAGCACCTCGTACGCCGTCCGGTGCATGACCGGCGACAGCGAGTGTGCGATCGGACTGCCGAGCACCGCGCAGCGCGGCATCAGCAGCCCCCCTGCTCACGGCAGTTCTGGCGCAACTCCTCCACGTTCTGCTGGTGCTCTGAGTAGCTCTCCGCGAACTTCGTCTCACCCGACTCGGCGTCGACGAGCGTGAAGTAGAGCCACGAACCCTCGGCAGGGTTCAGAGCAGCCTCGAGCGCCTTGTTGCCCGGGTTGCCGATCGGGCCTGGAGGCAGACCGGCGTACTTGTACGTGTTGTAGGGCGAGTCGATCTCCCGCGCCTCGGCACTCGTCCAGACGCTGCCGTCCTTGCCGCTGACGTAGTGGATGGTGGAGTCCATCTGGAGCGCCATGCCCTCGTCGAGACGGTTGTAGATCACCCGCGCGACCTTGTCGTAGTCCGCAGTGCCGGCCTCGGCCTGCACGATGCTCGCGACGACGATCGCGTCGTGCGCGGAGATGCCCAGCGCCTTCGCCCGTGCCTCGATGTCGAGCTCGGTCTCGAGAGCGACAGCCTTGCTCACCATCTCCTGCAGCAGCGAGAGCGGCGTCGCGTCAGGCCCGACGGTGTACGTCGCCGGGAAGAGGTAGCCCTCGGCATTGCCGTCGGCCGCCGCCGGGAGCCCCAGCTCAGGGTCCTTCAGGGCGGCGTTGACCTCCTTCTTGGTGAACTCGGTCTTCTTGACGATCTGCCCGACGACCTGGTCGAGACGTGCGCCCTCGGGGACACCGATCGACGCGTCGACGCGGCTCTTCGGGTCGACGAGCGCCTGCACGGCCGCCGAGGCCTGCATCTGCTTGCGCAGCTCGTAGAAGCCCGGCTGCACCTGGTTCATCTCGGGCGCACCCGCGGCGGCGTCGAGGAACGCGTCAACGCTCGCGACGACGTCTTTGGCCTTGAGCTCACGCCCCATCGCGGCGACCGTGTCGCCCTCGCTCACCTCGATGACGACACTTCCGCTGCCGGGCCCGGGGTAGTCTTCCGGCCCGCCGAGGAGGTCGCCAGCGATCCCGACGAGCTTGGAGGCGCCGAGGTAGCCGACGACGCACACCACGGCGACCAGCAGCAGGACGAGGAAGCACCCCGGACCACGCCGCTTCTTCTTGGCGCGTCGTGCCGCCCGGTGACCTGCGGGGCGGCGTTCGCGCTCGGGCATGAGTCCGATGTCGCTCATCGAGCGGCCTCGACCAGTTCGCCGGGCACCCGCCCGCTGGTCCGCTCCACATCGAGGGCCGACTGAAGGATCACGACGGCGGCAGCCTGGTCCACCACAGCGCGCTGCTGCTTGGCCTTGCGCCCGGCCTGACGCAGGCTCTGCTGTGCGGTCACGGTCGACATCCTCTCGTCCACGAGCCGGACGGGGGTAGGAGCGGACGCTGCCGCCAGCTCCTCGGCGTACGCCCGCACCTTGCGAGCCGCCGGCCCCATGCCCCCCGAGAGCGACCGTGGCAAGCCAACCACAATTTCGAAGGCTTGACGATCATTCGCGATGCTCAGGATGTCGCGGATCGAGTCCGGGCCCGCCGCCACGGTCTCCACCGGGGTCGCGAGGATGCCCGACGGATCGCTGGCGCTCACGCCGATGCGGACGTCACCCACGTCGACGCCGATGCGGACCCCGTGCCGCACGTCAGACCGCGCCTTGGATCGCGCGACGGACCGCCTCGATCGCCTGCGGTGCGGCCGCGACCTCCGTGCCACCACCCTGGGCGATGTCGGCCTTGCCGCCTCCGCGACCACCCAGCGACTCCATCGCCGCCTTGATGAGGTCGCCCGCCGCGAGACCGGCCGAGCGGCCTGCGTCGTTGACGGCGACCACGCAGGCGGCCTTGCCGTCGGCCGTGCCGATCATGGCCACGACGGCCGGCCGCGACGAGTCGAGACGTCCGCGGACGTCGAGGGCGAGCGTACGGACGTCCTTCGCAGGGAGGCCGTCGGCGACGTGCCCGACGTACGCGACGCCGTCCACGTCCACCGCGTCCCCAGCGAGGTCGGCAACCGACGACAGCAGCTGCGCAGCACGCAGCTTCTCCATCTCCTTCTCGGCGGTCCGCAGACGTCCGACCAGGTCCGCCACCCGGCCCGGGACGTCGTCGTGCTGGACCTTGAGGAGATCACTGATTTGCGCGACGAGATCGCGCTCGCGAGCGAGGTACGAGAAGCCCTCGAGACCGACCACGGCCTCAACGCGGCGATTGCCCGCGCCCACCGAGCTGTCGGACGTGAG
Source organism: Mumia sp. ZJ1417 (assembly GCF_014127285.1). Taxonomy (GTDB): domain Bacteria; phylum Actinomycetota; class Actinomycetes; order Propionibacteriales; family Nocardioidaceae; genus Mumia. Next base: position 1,869,283 of record NZ_CP059901.1, on the reverse strand, counting down.
CACGATCGTGCCGATCTGCGACGAGTGAGCCACGTGCGTGCCACCGCAGAGCTCGCGCGACCACGGGCCACCGATCTCGACGACGCGGACGTCCTCGCCGTACGTCTCGCCGAACAAGGCGAGCGCACCGAGCTCCTTGGCCCGCTCGAGCGGCATCACGGCGGCGGTGACCAACAGGTCCTCACGCAGGGCGATGTTCGCGGCCTGCTCGACGTCGTGCATCTGCGTCGGCGACAGCGCGCTCGACCAGCCGAAGTCGAGGCGCAGATAGCCGGGACGGTTGTACGAACCGCTCTGCAGCGCCGTCGGGCCGAGGACCTCGCGCAGCGCCGCGTGCACGACGTGCGTCCCCGAGTGCGCCTGGCAGGCCCCGACGCGCCACTGCGGGTCGACGTCGGCCTGCAGCGCCGTACCCTCGGTCAGCTCGCCCTCCAGCACGCGCACCTGGTGGACGACGAGGCCGCGCAACGGGCGCTGGACGTCGAGCACCTCGGCGCGACCGCCATCCCATACGAGGACACCGGCGTCGGCGCTCTGGCCACCGGACTCCGCATAGAACGGGGTGCGGTCGAGGACCACCTCGGCGACCTGCGACTCTCCCACGGCCGGTGTGCGTCCGGCCTCCTGGATCAGTGACCGGACCTGCGACTCGGTGCTCAGGCGCTCGTACGCGAGCCACTCGGTCGGTCCGTTCGCGTCGAGCGCGTCGCGGTAGATCGTGGTGTCGGCGTGGCGACCCTTCTTGGACTTCGCGTCCGCCTTGGCACGCGCACGCTGCTCGGACATCAGCGCACGGAAGCCCTGCTCGTCGACGGCAAGCCCCTGCTCAGAGGCCATCTCGAGCGTCAGGTCGATCGGGAACCCGTACGTGTCGTGGAGCTGGAACGCCTTGTCGCCCGTGAGGACGGTCGCCCCCTCAGCCTTGGCCGTGTCCGCGGCCAGGTCGAAGATCTGCGTACCCTTCGCGAGGGTCTGGCGGAACGTCTCCTCCTCCGCGTACGCGACCTGCGCGATGCGGGCGAAGTCCGTCCCGACCTCCGGGTACGAGCGCACCATCTCGTCGCGGCTCACCGGGAGCAGCTCCGGCAGGGCGGGGTCCTCATAACCGAGCAGGCGCATCGAGCGCACCGCACGGCGCAGCAGACGGCGCAGCACGTAGCCGCGCCCCTCGTTGCCAGGGGTGACACCGTCACCGATCAGCATGAGTCCACTGCGGACGTGGTCGGCGATGACGCGGAAGCGCACGTCGTCCTCGTGGACCGCGCCGTACCGCTTGCCCGAGAGCGCCGAGGCCTTCTCGATGACCGGGAAGACCTGGTCGATCTCGTACATGTTCTGCTTGCCCTGCAGCAGGTACGCGACGCGCTCGAGGCCCATGCCGGTGTCGATGTTCTTGCTCGGCAGCGGAGCCAGCACGTCGAAGTCGGCCTTGCTGCGGACCTGGCTCAGCTCCTCCTGCATGAACACGAGGTTCCAGATCTCGAGGAAGCGGTCCTCGTCGACGACGGGGCCGCCGTCCGGGCCGTACTCGGCGCCGCGGTCGATGTAGATCTCCGAGCACGGGCCACCGGGTCCGGGCACGCCCATGTGCCAGTAGTTGTCCTCCAGCCCGCGATCCTGGATCCGCTCGTCGGGCAGGCCGGCGATCCTCCGCCACGCGTCGCGCGCCTCGGCATCGCTCGGCAGCACCGTCACCCACACGCGCTCGGGGTCGAACCCGAGCCCGCCGGACTCGACCGCGCCGGTCACCAGCGACCAGGCAAGCTCGATGGCGCCCTCTTTGAAGTAGTCGCCGAACGAGAAGTTGCCGTTCATCTGGAAGAACGTGCCGTGCCGGGTGGTCTTGCCGACCTCTTCGATGTCCTGGGTGCGCACGCACTTCTGAACGCTGGTCGCCCGCTTGAACGGCGGGGTCTCCTGACCAAGGAAGTACGGCTTGAACGGCACCATGCCCGCGTTCACGAAGAGCAGGTTGGGGTCGTCCAGGATCAGCGATGCCGAGGGCACCACCGTGTGGCCGTTCGACTCGAAGTGGTCGAGGAACCGGCGGCGGATCTCCGCTGTGTCCATATGGGGAAGCAGTCCTTACTCGTCGTACGGGGGAAGCTGGCGCGTGGCGGGGGGTCGTCCCGCGGAGGGGGGCAGAGCGCGGGCGAGCGCGTCGGGCGGCAGACCCAGGTGTTCAGCGATCTCGGCCTCGCGCACGCTCATGCCGGAGCGGACCTCCTCGGCGAACGCCTGGAGACCGACCTGCCACGCGGCGACCTGGTCGGTCATCCCGGTCGGGGTGAACCGGTCGGCCATCCGCTTCGCCTTGAAGGTCCCGTACACCCCTGCGGTGGTGCCCGCGACGAACCACAGAACGCGGCTCTTCATCGTGTGCCCTCCTGCTCGGGTGTCGTGGTGCTGCCGGGCCACGACGGGACCTCCGGGGCCACCGACGCCGAACGGGCCGCCTGGCGCGCGGCGCGCCGCCGGATCTTGCGACGACGGCGGAACTCGCGACGGACGATCCCTCGGATCCGATCCCGGCTCTCCGGCCGTAGCGCGTGCATCAGCCCATGGCTCAGCACGGCGCCACGGACCAGCGGACGTCCCATGGTAGCCGCCACGACCTGCTGCTCCGAAGGAAGGACGATGACGGTGCCCTCCTGGGTCACCACCGCCCGCTCGCGCGGGAGGACCTGGCGCTCGGCGCCGCCGACGTGGGCGAGCGGTGTGGGGGCGTAGACGATCTCGGTGGAGGGGGTCTCGACAAGGGGGGTCGCCCGACTGCTCCCCTCGCTCAGCTCGGTCCGCCCGGCCAGCCCGCGCACCTCGGCGCGCAGCCGCGAGAGGGCGCGCACGGCCAGCAGGGCGGCGGCCAGGGCGACGAGCGCGACGCCACAGGCCAGGGCGGTGACCCAGGTCTCGATCGGCATGGGCTCGACCCTACCGACCGGGTCCGCGGTCAGTCACCCGAGCGTTCCGCCGGGTCGCGCAGGATCTCGCGCAGCCGCGCCACCCGCTCCGCGTACGCGGCCTCCGCGCCGCGGCCGGTCGGCCGGTAGTATTCCGCGCCGTCGATCTCGTCCGGCGCGTACTGCTGGCCCACCACCCCCCGCGGGTCGTCGTGGGCGTACTTGTAGTCGTGCCCGTGGCCGAGCTTCTTGGCTCCGGCGTAGTGGGCATCGCGCAGCGCAGGCGGCACCGCCCCTGCCTTGCCCGCCCGGACGTCGGCGCTCGCGGCGGCGATCGCCTTGTACGCGGCGTTGGACTTCGGCGCGAGCGCCAACGTGATCACGACCTGCGAGAGGGTGAGCGCCGCCTCCGGGAAGCCGATCATCTGCACCGCCTGTGCGCCAGCCACCGCAGTCTGCAGCGCTGTCGGGTCGGCGAGGCCGATGTCCTCGCTGGCCGAGATCATCAGTCGGCGCGCGAGGAACTTGGGGTCCTCCCCCGCCTCCACCATCCGCGCCAGGTAGTGCAGCGCCGCGTCGACGTCCGATCCACGGATCGACTTGATGAGCGCGCTCGTGACGTCATAGTGCTGGTCGCCTTGCCGGTCGTACCGGACGGCCGCCCGGTCAACGGCGCTCGCGGCATCGTCAATGGTGATGCGGTCACGGTCCTGGGCCTGCGCCGCACCGGCCGCCGCCTCTAGGTAGGTCAGAGCCCGTCGTGCGTCACCCCCGGCGAGGCGTACGAGGTGGTCACGGGCCTCGTCCTCGAGCACCACCGCCCCCGCGAGGCCGCGCTCGTCGGCGACCGCACGCTCCACGAGGGTGGCGATGTCATCGTCGCTCAGCGGCTCGAGGGTCAGCAGCAGCGAGCGGGACAGCAGCGGCGAGATCACGGAGAAGTGCGGGTTCTCGGTGGTGGCGGCGATCAGCGAGACCCAACGGTTCTCGACGCCGGGCAGGAGCGCGTCCTGCTGCGCCTTGGAGAAGCGGTGGACCTCGTCGACGAACAGCACGGTCTCGCGCCCGCCCTGCGCCAGCATCCGGCGGGCGGACGCGAGCGTCTCACGCACCTCCTTGACGCCGGCCGACACCGCCGACACCTCGACGAAGCGGCGGTTGGTCTGATGGCTGACCAGGGAGGCGAGCGTCGTCTTTCCCGTCCCGGGCGGACCCCACAGGATCAGCGACATCGACTGGTCGCCGTGCACCATCCGCCGCAGGGGTGTGCCGGTGCGCAGGAGCGCCTCCTGGCCGACGAGCTCGTCGAGCGTGCGCGGCCGCATCCGGACCGCCAGCGGCGCGGCGCGGTGGGCCGCGTCGGTCAGGCTGCCGCCACCTGACGGTGCAGGGGCGACGTCGGGGACGTCGAAGAGCCCGTCCGGGGGTGCGCCGTCTGAGTCCACCCGCCCAGGGTACGCGGCCCGGTCAGCCGCTCTGGTCGACGTACATGTCAGCAAAGACGGGCATCGCGAGCAGCTGGTTGACGGCCATGCCGCCGACCCTGCTGCCGTGAGCCAGCACCACACCACCGTGGCCGAGGACGACCGCGGGATAGTGCTTGCGCCCGACCCGTTCATCGAGCGCGCCCCACGCGCGGGCCGCGTCGGCACCACTGAGGGTGTCGAGGGTCTTGTCGATCGCGTCGTCGACGTCCTCGGCAGCGAGCATCGACGGGTTCGGGCGGCTCGGGTCGTCGACGATCTCGCTCGACCACTGTGCTGGGAACCACGACGAGCCGGTGGGCCAGTCGGAGCACCAGCCGGAGTCGACGACGTTGTGCGGACCGTCTGGGTCGAACTGCATCGCGCGGATCTGCTTGGCGGTGGTCGCGACCGGCTGCGGCTCGAACCCGGCGCGCCGCAGTGCTGTCACCACGGCGTCCTTGATCGCGACCTTCTCGGGCACATCGCTCGCGTAGTACCAGCGGACGGCGAACCCGAGCGCGTCCGCCTCCTCGAGCAGGGCGTGTGCGCGCTGCGCGTCCGTCCGGCGGCCGCCGTTGCCGAGCGGGTCGTACGAGCGACGGCCAGCAGTCCCCGGCGGGAGCAGGGTCGTGCCGGGGAGCCTTGTCGTCCCCACACTCTCGCGGCCGGCCTTCCAGGCGGCGTCGTACGGGTACGCCCAGCCGAGCGCCTGGCGGACGCGGCGGTCGGAGATCGAGCGGGTGTCGAGGTACCAGAGATAGGTGCACGGCGTCCCGGCCGCGACCAGCCGCTCGGGCGCGTCGTCGCGCATCCGCTCGAAGGTGTCGGCCGCCACCGAGTCGTACGAGAGCGCGTACTGCGCGTCGCCGGCGTCGTCGACCATCAGCCCGTCGATGCGGTCGGGATCCTGGCCCCACAGGAACGTCCACCCGTCCGCGTACTGGTGGCGTGCCGGGTCGGTCGCCGGGTCCCACCGCGGGTTGCGCTCGAGCGTCAGGGTCGTGCCGTCGCGATAGGTCGAGACCGCGTACGGACCGGTGGCGACCGGCCGCCGACCGTACGCGGCGGGGTCGGCGTCGGCGCTGCGCGGCACCGGTGAGAACTGGGGGAACGACGCGAGATAGGGCATGTCGGCGAACGGGCGCCGCATGTGGAACGTGATCCTGCGGCCCGTGACCTCGATCGCACGGAAGGCGTCGCCGGCGTACCAGTCGGGTTCGTACCCCTCGCGCTGCTTCAGCTCGGCCTTCGTCGCGTACGGGCCGCGGTAGCGGTTGCCGTCGAGGAAGAACGTCTGGAGGTACGCGGGGGCACCCGGCAGCTCCGTGCTGGCGAACGCGCGCTTGACCCCGTACGCGACGTCGGCGGCGGTGATCGGCGCACCGTTCTCGAAGTTGACGCCGGGGCGCAGCGTGAACGTCCATGCGGTGTTGTCGTCGTTGGGGGTGCCGAGGTCGGTGGCGAGGTCGGGGACCAGCACCATCCGCCCGGTGTCGGGGTCGCGGTGGAACTGCGTCAACGACCGCGTGACGAGGCCCGACAAGATGCCCCGCGTGTCGGTGAACGACGACCTGGCCGGATCGAGCGACTCGGGCACGTGCGAGCTGAGGACGGTCAGGGTGCCTCCGCGGGTGGCGCCCTTGATCTCGGGTGCGGGCGCCGGCGCGTCGGGATCGCGTGCGCTGCCCTCGCGCCCTGCAGCGACGTGGTCGAGCGTCGTCACCGTCGGGGAGGATCGTGCGTCGTCGGCCACCGTGCAGCCCACGACGAGCGCACCGACACAGCACAGGGCGATCATGCGCCCGAGCCGGCGTCCCACCCTGACCTCCCTCGTCGTCTCGCCCGCCGACACGACGGCGGGCGCTCACAGGAGCCTAGGCGAGACCCCCGACACGTGACGACCACACGACGATAACGATCCGTACGCGCCCTGCACCCGCCGTGGCCCTCTGGGCCCCTAACATGTGGGTCCCATGAACGATCTCCAAGTGGCCACCCAGGAGCTGCGCGACCTCGGCACCCGCCTGACGACACTGTGCGACCGGTTGAAGTCCGCCGACGGCAGAGCCTCGTACGGCAAGGAGCACCTCGCGCACGAGGATGTCGTCGACGCCATGGACAAGTTCCGTAAGAACTGGGACGACAACCGTGACCACCTGGCCGACAAGCTCTTGAAGCTGGGCGAGCTCGCCACGGAGACCGCCAACGGGTTCGAGGAGGCCGACGAGAAGCTCGCCGCCGAGCTGGTGAAAGCGATCAAGGAAGCGAAGAAGGAGCCGTGACCAAACGCAGCGGAGACTGGGACCTCGTCGGGCACGCGTCCGACCCGATCGAAGCATCAGAGTCGGAGGTACGGACGGTCGCCGACGCGATGCGCTCCCGCGCCGACGAGGCCGACGAGATCAAGCGCATCCTGAAGGCCGTCTCCGACCTCGACGGCTGGCGCGGCAAGGCCGCCGAGGCATTCGCCGACAAGGCGGACGACGTCCTCGAGGACCTCGGCAAGGTCGTCCAGCGCTACGAGGCCGTCGCGACGGCGCTTGACAGCTGGAAGACCAACGTCGAGACCGGGCGCAACGACACCTGGAGCGCCCTCAAGAAGGCCGAGGCCGCCCAGAAGACCGTCGACGAGAACAAGCCGTTCGAGGGTGAGGGCGAGGCGCCGACCGGGCAGGACAAGACCGACGAGACCCGCGAGGGCGCCGAGGGCGACCTGGGCCGCGCGGTGTCGCAGATGCGCGAGGCGATGGAGGTGCTCAACCGCGCCGCCCGCGACCGCAAGAACGACATCGAGGACGCCGCCGAGATCTGGGACGACGGCTGGTGGGGCGACTTCAAGGGCTCCGTCCGCGACATGGCCGACGTCATCCATCGCGTCGTGGAAGTGCTGAAGATCATCGCGCTCGTCCTTGGCGCCCTGATCCTCGTGCTGGTGTTCACGATCGGCGCACCCTTCGCGCTCGTCGTCGCCGCTATCGTCCTCAGCGTCGCGATCCTGGCCGGCACGCTGCTTCTGTACGCAGCCGACACCGGGCACTACAGCGGTGCCGACGTCGGATGGGCCCTCGTGGATGTCGCTCTGTCGCTCGTGGGCGGCAAGGCTGCGTCCGCTGCGCTGCGCGGGATCAAGAGCCTCGCGCCGCAGGTCGCCTCGCGCCTGAGCCAGACGACCAAGGCCGCTGCACTGAACAGGCTCATCAGTGGCAAGGTGACGCAGTTCAACAACGCCCTGAAGATCAGCAACCCGAGCAACAACCTCGCGCGCTGGACGCAGAAGCTGACCGGCGCCGCGGCGCAGGAGGGCCAACGTGCCGCCGACGACCTGATCGGGCTCATCAACACCGCCCCGACGAAGCTGCCGGCCACGGTCGCCGAGAGTCTGCGCAACGGTGGCCGCGAGCTGGCCGGGCTGAACCAGCAGCTCGCCGCACTGCGCCGCGCCACCGACGACGCCGCCCATGCCCTGCAGCTCGACAAGGTCGCGCGCAACATCAAGATCGAGCAGATCGTGTTCACCACCGACTTCGCCAACAAGGTCCGTGACGCCGTCGGGTCGGTCCCGAAGCTCCCTGAGACGTTCGACACGATCAGCGGCAAAGATCCTCAATGACTGAGACCCACCAGGTGAGCTGGGCGACGGGACGGGGCTTGTCGATCCCCGCTGCGCGCCACGTCCGCCTCGTCGCCGACGGCGGTGAGCTGTGGCTCCACGACTCGGACGCCGAGCCACGGCTCCTGGGGACGGCCGCCTCACTCACCCGCGCACATCCGCGCACCCACAGCGAGCTGCGGTCGCTACGGCGGTGGCCCGCCGACCCTGCCGACGAGAGCCTGCTCCGACAGGTGCCCGCGTCTGGGGTGGTGCGCCGGATCGAGGCCGAGCGGGACCGTCAGGAGGCTCTCGCCCCCAGCGGCGCGCTGGTCCTGTCCGGCCCGGACGGACCGGTGATCACCGTGCCGCTCCTCGACGTCGTGCCGCCGGGAGCCCCTGCGAGCGACGCTCTGCGGGCCTCCGGTGCGGCGGCACTGGTCCGCGCGCTGGGGCTGACTCTGCAGGAGGGCCCCCCGCTCGACCGGACGCAGCGGGCCGCGGAGAGCCGGGTCCTGCTGCGGCCGCAACGTCGGCAGCTGAGGCTCGCCCGGCTCGTCTGGACGATGGCCGTGGTGTCCGTCGTCATCGTCCTGGTCGCCTTGCAGGCCGGCGTGGACTGGCCCGCGTGGCCGCACGCCGTGGCCTGCCTGCTCGCGGTCGCCGCCACCGCCGGCCTCGTACGAAGCCGCCTGGCATTCCGACGTCTCACCCGCACCCCGCTCGAGGCAGCCGGACGGTCGGTGTACGACGTGCCTGGCGGCGTTGCCGGGACGCAGGTGCAGTTCGGGCATGACGACGTCGTGATCGTCCGCCCGTACGAGGCTCAGGAGATCTGGCTTCGTGGACCGGCCACGGGCGGGGTGGCGCTGGTCGAGCTCGGAGCCGCACAGGTGCACCTGCGAGATGCCGAGGGCGCGCTGTTGGCAGGATTCGACACCGCTGAGCTGGTGCCCGCCACCGCCGATGCGGACCGGTTGCGCGCCTGCTGCGAGACGGCCGGCATCGAGGTCACGGCTGGGAGGCTTGACGCCGAGGTCGGCACCGGTGCGACGACTCCATTGCGGCCGATCGATGGCCGGGCAGGGTGGGAGCTGACCGAACGAGAGTCCGGAGCACTGGGCCTCAGCGTCCCGATCGTCTGTGGTCTGGCCGCAGTCCTCGGGTTGGTCGCACCGCTCGGTCCAGGGGCGAAGGTCGACGCCTTCGGCTGGCTCCTCGTCGCCGCGGGCGTCGCCTGTGTCCTGGCGGTGCTGTGGGGCGCGGTCAGCCAGCAAAGGTGGCGCCGCAGCGTCGGACGCGATCATGGACAGTACGAGCAGGAGCGTGCACGTTGAGTGACATCGAGGCCACGGGACACGTCGACTGGGTTCCGATCCCGCTCGACGCCGACGCCGACAGCCTGGACGTTCGGTGGCGCGAACGCTTCGGCGACGCCCGCGAGGTCGTCGACTCGATCGCGTTCATGCTCGGCGTTCGGGCCAGCCTGCTGCGCGCCAACGCCGACGCGGACGCGAGCCAGGTGCTCAACCTGGCCGGCTGGGTGATGACCACCGAGCCCGACGATCTGTCGCGGCTGTCGGCATACGCGGTCCTGCGGGCGTTCCCCGCGAGCCCCGCCCTGGACGCCGCGCACCTCGTGGCCCAGATCGTCGGCGACGAACCGGTGTTCTCCGGACCCGAGATCACCGAGATGGAGACCAAGTCCGGTACCGCGGTGAACGTCGTGTTCCGGCCGTTCGTGGGCGACGAGGTGCACGAGCACCTGATGGTGCTGTGGTCGCGGCCGGACCAGGGGATCTGCTACCAACTGGCGGCCTACCAGTCCGACCTGCTCACCTCCTACCGGGTGCAGCCCTCGTTCGAGGAGCTCGCCGCGGGGATCGAGGGACTGTGAACACACGCGAACGCACCGTCGAGGTGGCACCGGGCTGGCGGGTGATCCTGCCAGCGGGCTGGATCTCGCTGCCGACCGACCCCGAGCAGGCGCCGCGGGCGATCACGGGGCTGGTCGACGCCGCACTCGAAGGCAAGCCCCGCGACGAGCTCATCACCACGCGCATCGAGATCGAGCGGACGTTGCGCGGGCAGTGCGACCAGGCTCACCGCCAGGGAGCCCGCTACCTGCACTCGCTGTTCGAGCCCATCGCCGGTGCCCTGGTCAGCGCCAGCCTGGTCGCCACCGAGTTCGTCGTCGAGGACACCGACTCGCTCGCCAACACGCTGCTGATGGACTTTCGGGAGGGCGACGCCGCGGTCGACGTCGGGTTCGTCGACGTCGGCGAGCACGGCGCGCTGCGCCGGGTGCGCGAGGAGGTCGCGACCGATCTGTTCCCCGACCAGCCGCAACCGGTCAACACCCTCAGCGTCGACTTCGTCGTGCGCCTGGACGCCACCCACTTCGGCCTGCTCACCTTCGCGACGACGACGATGCCGCTGCGCGACGAGCTGGTGCTCCTGTTCGACGCCATCGCCGCGACGCTGCACCCCATCCCCGCGTCAACCTCCACTGCCAGTTGAGCGAGCCCGCCGCGCCACCGCCTACTCGGCCGGCGAGGACTTCGGCTCCGGCGGCGGCGCGTCGACGCCCGCCTCCTTGCGCTGCGCTGCCGTGATCGGCGCAGGCGCACCGGTCAGCGGGTCAGCGCCCGAGGCCGTCTTCGGGAAGGCGATGACGTCGCGGATCGTGTCGGCGCCGGTCAGCAACGCCACCACACGGTCGATACCGAGGGCGATGCCGCCATGCGGGGGCGGACCGAACTGGAACGCCTCGAGCAGGAAGCCGAACTGCCCCTGCGCCTGCTCCGGGGTCAGCCCGAGCACCTCGAAGACCCGCTCTTGCATCTCCGAGCGGTGGATACGGATCGAGCCGCCACCGAGCTCGTTGCCGTTGAGCGTGATGTCGTACGCCTGGCTCAGCGCGGTGCCCGGGTCCTTGTCGAACGTGTCGGCGTACTCGGGCGCGGGAGCCGTGAACGGGTGGTGGATCGACGTCCAGGCCTCGTGCGAGTCGTCACCGACGTACTCGAACATCGGCGCGTCGTTGACCCACAAGAACTCCCACCGGTCGTGGTCGATCAGGCCGCAGCGCTCGCCGATCTCCACGCGGACCGCCGCGAGCAGCGCCTTGGCGGTGTTGTACTGGTCGGCCGCAAAGAAAATGCAGTCACCGGGCTTCGCGCCCGCGTGCGCCACGAGGCCCTCGCGCTCGGACTCGGACAGGTTCTTGGCGACCGGCCCGCCGAGGGTTCCGTCCTCGTTCACGAGCACGTACGCCAGCCCCTTCGCGCCGCGTGCCTTCGCGAACTCCTGCCACGCGTCGAGCGTGCGGCGCGGCTGGTCGGCGCCGCCGGGCATCACGACCGCGCCCACGTGCCAGTGGCGACCCTTCGGCGCGAACACGCGGAAGGGCGTGTCCGTGAAGTAGTCGGTGAAGTCCACAAGCTCGCAGCCGAACCGCATGTCGGGACGGTCGATGCCGAAGCGCGCGACGGCCTCGGCGAACGACATCCGCGGGATCGGCAGCGTGATCTCGTACCCGAGGATCTCGCGCCAGATGCGCGCGAGGATCTCTTCGGTGAGAGCGTAGACGTCCTCCTCCTCGAGGAAGCTCATCTCGATGTCGAGCTGGGTGAACTCGGGCTGACGGTCGGCCCGGCTGTCCTCGTCGCGGAAGCATCGCGCGATCTGGTAGTAGCGCTCCATCCCCGCGACCATGAGCAGCTGCTTGAACAGCTGCGGCGACTGCGGCAGCGCGTACCAGGTGCCGGGACGCGTCCGGGCCGGTACGAGGAAGTCGCGCGCGCCCTCAGGCGTCGACGCCGTGAGGTTCGGGGTCTCGAACTCCAGGAAGTCGTGCTCGGCCATCACCTCGCGGATGATCCGGGTGACGGCGGCGCGAGTCCGCAGGTTCTTGGCCATCTCGGCCCGGCGCAGGTCGAGGTAGCGGTACTTGAGGCGGACCTCCTCGCCCACCGGGCTCGCGTGGAACTCCTCGACCGGGAACGGCAGCGGCGCCGACTCGCTGAGGACCTCCACGGTGTCGGCGATCACCTCGATCTCACCGGTCGGAAGGTTGGGGTTGTCGTTGCCCTCGGGACGCAGCTCGACGGTGCCGACGACCTTGAGGCAGAACTCGCTGCGCAGCGGGCGCGCAACCTCTTCGTCGCGGATCACGACCTGGGCGACGCCGGACGCGTCGCGCAGGTCGATGAAGGCCACTCCCCCGTGGTCGCGGCGTCGCGCCACCCAGCCGGCCAGCGTGACGCGGGTCCCGGCGTCGGTGGCGCGCAGGCTCCCTGCGTCGTGGGTGCGGATCACGATGTTGCTCCTCGGGTGTCGAGTGGGGTGATGACGGCAGGGCGGAGATCGTCCGCGGGCGGGGTCCAGGTGTCGCCGTCGGCATCGGCCTGGTCGCCGCTGCGGATGTCCTTCACCTGGTCGGCTCCGTCGCCGGCCGCGGGGAACCAGACGTACGGGATGCCGCGGCGCTCGGCGTACCGGATCTGCTTGCCGAACTTCTGCGGCGAGGCAGCGACCTCGGTGGGGATGCCCCGGGCGCGCAGTCGTCCGGCGATCGCGTTGCTCGCCGGACGCGACTCCTCGTCGACAAGAGCCACGAGGACGGCCGACGGGACGGCGCGTGAGGTGGTGAGGTGGCCGCGCGAGACCAGCGGGACCAGCAGTCGGGTCACTCCGAGCGAGATGCCGACGCCCGGGTAGACGTTGCGGCCGTCGTCGGCGAGCTTCTCGTACCGACCGCCGGAGCAGATCGAGCCGAGGTGCTCGAAGCCCTCCAGCTCGGTCTCGAAGACGGTGCCCGTGTAGTAGTCGAGCCCGCGCGCGATCCGCAGGTCGGCGGTCACCGAGACGCCCTCCAGCCTCACCTGGGCGAGCGCGTCCACGAGCTGGGTCAGCTCGTCGATGCCCTCGTCGAGCAGGGGGTCGCTCACGCCGAGCGCCCGGACCTGGCCGGCGAAGGACGAGTCGCGGCTACGGATGGCGGCGAGCGCGAGGCACTTCGACGACTGCGCGGGGTCGAGCCCCTCCTTGGCGAGCAGCTCGCGGATCGTGTCCTCGGGCAGCTTGTCGAGCTTGTCCATGACCCGCATGACGGCAGCGGTGTCTTCGACGCCGAGGCCACGGTAGAAGCCTTCGAGAAGCTTGCGGTTGTTGACCTGGATGCGCAGCGGCGGCACCGGCAGACCCGAGAGCGCCTCGGCCATCACCGTCGCGATCTCGACGTCGAAGTGGAACGGCAGCTCGTCCTTGGCGACCACATCGATGTCGGCCTGCACGAACTCGCGGAAGCGGCCCTCCTGCGGACGCTCGCCCCGCCACACCTTCTGGATCTGATAGCGCCGGAACGGGAACTCGAGCTTGCCGGCGTTCTCGAGGACGTACCGCGCGAACGGCACGGTCAGGTCGTAGTGGAGGCCGATCCCGGCGTCGCCCTCGGAGTCGGCCGCCTGGAGGCGTCGCAGGACGTAGACCTCCTTGTCGATCTCGCCCTTGCGCAGGAGCTGGTCCATCGTCTCGACCGCGCGGGTCTCGACCGACGCGAACCCGTGCAGCTCGAAGGTGCGCCGCAGGTGGTCGAGCACGTGCTGCTCGGCGAAGCGGTCGGCGGGGAGGAACTCCGGGAACCCGGACAGTGGTGTCGGACGTGCCACGTCAGGCTTCCTCTCCACCGCTGGGCGCGTACTGCGCGACGAAGGGGTTGGTCGCGCGCTCGCGCCCGACCGACGACTGGCCGCCGTGTCCGGGGAGCACGGTGACGTCGTCCGGGAGCCCCATGAACGACCGCAGGCTCGCGGCCATCTCGTCCATGTCTCCACCGACGAGATCCGTACGGCCGATCGAGCCGGCGAACAGGAAGTCGCCGGTGAACGCGACCTGGGAGACAGGCTCGTCGCCCGTGTAGTCGACGCGGTAGACGACAGTGCCCGGCGTGTGACCCGGCACGTGGTCGACCGTGAACCGCAGGCCCGCGGCCTCGATCACTGTGCCGTCGGTGGCGTCACGGACGTCGGCGGGCTCGTGGAACTCGGGGACGTCCTCCAGCCCGAACTGGGCGCGCAGCATCGACGCCGACTCGTTCGAGATCGCCGCCATCGGGTCGGCGAGGAGGTGACGGTCGGCGGGATGGATCCACACCGGCACGTCGTACTCCGCGGCGACGTCGGCCGCCTGCCACATGTGGTCGAAGTGGCCATGGGTCACGAAGACGGCGACTGGGGTGAGGTTCTGCTCGGTGACGACGTTGCGGATGCCCGTGAGCGAGTCCATGCCGGGATCGACGATCACGCACTCGGCACCGGGTCCGCGCCCCACGAAGTAGCAGTTGGCCGCCAGCGGGCCAGCGGGAAAAGCGGCGATCAGCACACGGGACAGCGTACGCGAGCGGCCGCAGCGCCTGCGAATCGCTGGGGGTCGACGACCAGGACGCACGGGCGCATAGGCGACCATCGTCCGGACTTCGACGCCTTCGGCCCGATGTGCTCCTAGACTGTGCCCGACACAAGCGACAAGGTGGAGACGTGAGCGAGATTCCCTCGAACCCTGCTGAGGCCTGGGGCCGCATCGACGACCAGGGGACGGTCTATGTCCGCACGCGCGAAGGCGAGCGGGTCGTCGGCCAATGGCCTGACGGTGATCCAGCCGAGGCCATGGCGCTCTTCACCCGCCGGTACGAGGGGCTGGCCGTCGAGGTCGAGCTCCTCGAGAAGCGCATCGCCTCCGACAGCCTCTCCCCCGACGACGCCCGGCGCGCCGTCGCGCAGGTGCGCGAAGCCGTCGACAACGCGGCGGCCGTCGGGGACCTAGAGGCGCTGAGCGACCGGCTCGACGCCCTTGCCCCGGTGATCGAGGCCCAGCGCGAGCGCCGCAAGGCCCAGCGTGCCGAGCGCGCTGCCGAGGCGGCCGTCCAGAAGGAGGAGATCGCACGGACCGCTGAGCAGATCGCCACCTCCGACGACTGGCGTCACGGCGCCGACCGGCTGCGCGAGATGCTCGAGCAGTGGAAGTCGCTCCCCCGCCTCGACAAGGCGGTCGACGACGAGCTGTGGCACCGGTTCTCCACGGCCCGTACGGCGTACACGCGCCGCCGCAAGGCGCACTTCGCCGAGCAGAACGAGAAGCGCGGTCAGGCCCAGAAGATCAAGGAGAAGCTGGTCGTCGAGGCTGAGGCGCTCGCCGAGTCGACCGAGTGGGGGCCGACCGCCGGCAAGTTCCGCGACCTGATGGCGCAGTGGAAGGCCGCCGGTCCTGCGCCGCGCGGCATCGACGACCGCCTGTGGAAGAAGTTCCGCGGCGCCCAGGACACGTTCTTCGGGGGAAGGGACGCCGCCAATGCGGCGCTCGACGCCGAGTACGCCTCCAACGCCGAGGTGAAGCAGCAGATCCTCGTCGAGGCCGAGGCGCTCCTCCCCATCACCGATCTCGACGCCGCCCGGACCGCGTGGCGCGGCATCACCGAGCGGTGGGAGGCGGCCGGCAAGGTTCCGCGGGCGCAGATCAAGGAGCTCGAGGGTCGGCTTCGTGCCGTCGAGAAGGCCATCTCCAACGCCGTCGACGACGAGTGGCGACGCTCCAACCCCGAGACCAAGGCCCGCGTCGACGACACCGTCAGCAAGCTCGAGAAGGCGGTCGCCGACCTCGAGGCCCAGGTGGACGCCGCGAAGGCGGCCGGCAACGACCGCAAGCTCAAGGAGCTGCAGGAGTCGCTGGAGGCCCGCCAGGCCTGGCTCGACCAAGCCCGGAAGTCCGCCGAAGACCTGACCTGACGCAAGGCCGCGCCGAGCCTTTCGGTGGTCGAGTAGCGCCGAAAGGCTTGGCGCTACTGGTTGACGCGGTAGACGTCGAAGACGCCTTCGACCGTACGGACGGCCTTCAGCACGTGACCGAGGTGCGCGGGGTCGCCCATCTCGAACGTGAAGGTCGACTTCGCGACGCGGTCGCGCCCCGTCGACAGCGACGCCGACAAGATGTTGACGTGCTGGTCGGACAGCACACGGGTGAGGTCCGACAGCAGCCGCGCCCGATCGAGCGCCTCGACCTGGATCGCGACGAGGAACATGCTCGACGCGCTCGGAGCCCACTCGACGTCGACGAGGCGCTCCTCCTCCTTGAGCAGGCTCGAGGCGTTCGTGCAGGTACGCCGGTGCACCGAGACTCCCTGTGCGCGCGTGACGAAGCCGATGATCTCGTCGCCCGGCACCGGCGTGCAGCAGCGCGCCAGCTTGATGGCCACCGAGCCGTCCATGCCCTTCACGATGACGCCGGCATCACCGCGGCGTACCCGGCGACGCCGCGACGACTCGTCGGGGACGATGACGGCCTCGGCGAGGTCCTCGCTCGCCCCCTCCTCGCCGCCGAGCAGCGCGAGCACCCGCTCCACGACGTTCTGAGGGCCGACCCGCCCCTCGCCCACCGCCGCGTACAGGGACGACACGTCAGCAAGGTGCAGGTCCTTCGCCACCGTCGCGAGCGTCTCGTGCTTGAGGAGTCGCTGCAGCGGCAGGCCCTCCTTGCGCATCTGGCGGGTCAGCGCGTCCTTGCCCCGCTCGATCGCCTCGTCCCGGCGCTCCTTGGTGAACCACTGCTTGATCTTGTTGCGGGCGCGTGGACTCTTGACGAACTCGAGCCAGTCGCGGCTCGGCCCCGCGCCGGGAGCCTTCGAGGTGAAGACCTCGACCGCGTCGCCGTTCTCGAGCTTGGACTCCAACGACACGAGACGGCCGTTGACGCGTGCGCCGATCGTGGTGTGCCCGACCTCGGTGTGGACCGCGTACGCGAAGTCGATCGGCGTCGACCCCGCCGGCAGCCCGATGACGTCGCCGCGCGGCGTGTAGACGTACACCTGGTCGGACAGGTCGAAGCGGAGGCTCTCGAGGAAGTCCTGGGACTCCTCGTTCTCCTGCTGCCACTCCAGCAGCTGCCGGATCCAGGAGAGGTCGTCCGTGCCCGAACCACCGGAGTCGGCAGCACCCTTGCCGCCGTCCTCCTTGTACTTCCAGTGGGCGGCGACACCGTACTCGGCGCGGCGGTGCATCTGCTGCGTCCGGATCTGGAGCTCGACCGCCTTGCCCTGCGGGCCCACGACCGTCGTGTGCAGCGACTGGTACATGTTGAACTTCGGGATCGCGATGTAGTCCTTGAACCGCCCGGGCACAGGGTTCCAGCGGGCGTGGACCACACCGAGGACGCCGTAGCACTCCGCGACCGACTCGACGAGCACGCGGATGCCGACCAGGTCGTAGATGTCGGCGAAGTCGCGGCCTCGCACGATCATCTTCTGGTAGATCGAGTAGTAGTGCTTCGGGCGGCCGGTGACTTTCGCCTTGATCTTGGCGTTCTTGAGGTCCTCGGTCACCTGGGTGATCACCTGGGACATGAAGTCCTCGCGAGACGGCGCCCGATCGGCGACCAGTCGCACGATCTCGTCGTACACCTTGGGGTGGAGCGTCGCGAACGAGAGGTCCTCGAGCTCCCACTTGATGGTGTTCATGCCGAGCCTGTGGGCCAGCGGCGCGTAGATCTCGATCGTCTCGCGAGCCTTGCGCTCCTGCTTGTCCTGGCGGAGATAGCGCAGCGTCCGCATGTTATGGAGGCGGTCGGCGAGCTTGATGATGAGAACCCGGATGTCGCGGCTCATCGCCACGATCATCTTGCGGATCGTCTCAGCCTCGGCGTTCTCGCCGTACCGGACCTTGTCGAGCTTGGTCACCCCGTCGACCAGACGCGCGACCTCCGCGCCGAAGTCCTTGGTGAGCTGGTCGAGCGTGTAGGGGGTGTCCTCGACGGTGTCGTGCAGCAGCGCCGCCACGATCGTCGGCGGCGTCATGCCGAGCTCGGCCAGGATCGTCGAGACCGCCAGCGGATGCGTGATGTAGGGGTCGCCGCTCTTGCGCTTCTGGCCGCGGTGCATCTTGGCCGCGATCTTGTAAGCGCGGACGATGACCGTCGCGTCGGCCTTGGGATGGTTGGTGCGGACGATGCGCAGAAGCGGGTCGAGAACGACAGGGTTGTCCGCCGACGAGCGGCCGCTGCCGAGCCTGGCCAGGCGGGATCGCACCCTCGCCGGAGTCGGGACGGACTCCTTGCGAGGCTCTGACTCGGTCCGCGCTCGATCGGCCACAGGCACCTCCGCCTCCATCGTAGGCCGCCATCCTAGGGGGCAACGGCCAGGACCGTGCGGCGGTCCCGCAGGAGCGGTGGACTATCCGAGCAGCATCGCGAAGACGGTCGCGCCGCCTGCGAGGACGAGGGCGACAACGACGACGACGGCGACCAGCTTGGTGCTCTCAGGGCTCACGCGCAGCATCGTACCGGGCACCGCCCGGGCGCCCGACCGGTCAGTACGTCCGCAGCGCCCCGAAGCGGTCGTGTGACAAGCGCGCACGGCCGCCCAGAGCACCGATCTCGAGGACGACGATGTTGGCGACGACCTTGGCGCCGGCCCGCGAGATCAGCTCGTCGACCGCCGCCATCGTGCCGCCGGTGGCGAGGACGTCGTCGACGACGACGACGCGGTCGCCCGGCGCGAGCGCGTCCTGGTGGATCTCGACGGTCGCCGAGCCGTACTCGAGGTCGTACTCGACCCCGTACGTCGCAGCCGGCAGCTTGCCGGCCTTGCGGGCCGGGACGAACCCGGCGCCGAGCGCGAGGGCGACAGGGGTCCCGAAGATGAACCCGCGCGCCTCGATGCCGACGACCTTGTCGATGTCGCCGGCGGCGATCTCGCGGCCGGCGGCGGCCAGACCCTCGACAGTAAGCCGCAGCCCCTCTGGGTCGGCGAGCAGCGGGGTCACGTCACGAAAGACGACCCCCGCGTCAGGCCAGTCCGCGATGTCACGGACGAGAGTGTCGAGCGCCTCGGTGAGGCTCGACGGCATCAGGCGGTGCCGTTCTCGTCCTGGGGACGCTCGGCCGGCTCGGCGGTCTCGTCGACCGCGGGCGTCGCGGAGTCGTCGATGATCTTCGCGACCACGTTGCGGTGGACCTCGATCTCGACACCCGGCGCGACCGACAGCGTCATCGAGTCGTCACCGAGCCCCACGACGGTGCCGAAGATGCCGCTCGTGATCATCACGCGCGACCCGATCTGCACCTTCTGCTGCATGTCGACGAACTCGCGGCGCCGCTTGCTCTGCGGCCGCATGATGAAGAAGTAGAAGACGAGGACGAGCAAGATGATCGGCAGCAGGGCTGCAACGTCGTTCACGGTGGCTCCAGGCGTGATGGTCGGGCGCTATGTCGTGCGTAGGAAAGTCTAGCGGTCGCCCCTCAGTCCAACGGCAGCGTGGGATCGGTCGCCGGCCTCGGCGCCCGCAGCCCGAGGTGCTCCCATGCGGCGGGCGTCGCGACCCGGCCCCGCGGCGTCCGTGCCAAGAACCCCTGTCGTACGAGGAACGGCTCGGCCACCTCCTCGACCGTCTCGCGCTCCTCCCCCACGGCGACGGCCAACGTCGACACCCCTACCGGCCCGCCCGCGAAGCTGCGGCAGAGCGCGTCCAGGACGGCGCGGTCGAGGCGGTCGAGCCCGAGCCGGTCGACCTCGTACAGGTCGAGGGCACGATGGGCGATGTCGAGGTCGACGACACCGCTCCCCCGCACCTCTGCGTAGTCGCGCACGCGGCGCAGGAGACGGTTGGCGATACGCGGGGTCCCACGGGAGCGCGAGGCGATCTCGAGGCCGCCCTTGGGGGTGGTCTGCACACCGAGGAGCGCGGCGGAGCGCTCGACGATGCGGTGGAGCTCGCTCGCCTCGTAATACTCCAGCTGCGCGGTGAACCCGAACCGGTCACGCAGCGGCCCGGGCAGGAGCCCCGCGCGCGTCGTCGCACCGACGAGGGTGAACTGCGGGATCTGCAGCGGGATCGCTGTCGCCCCTGGGCCCTTGCCGATGATGACGTCGACCCGGAAGTCCTCCATCGCCATGTAGAGCAGCTCCTCGGCGGGCCGCGACATGCGGTGGATCTCGTCGACGAAGAGGACGTCGCCCTCGTTGATGCCCGAGAGAATCGCTGCGAGGTCGCCGGCGTGCTGGATCGCCGGGCCACTGGTGAGCCGCAGCGACGTGCCGAGCTCGGCCGCGATGATCATCGCCAGCGTCGTCTTGCCGAGCCCCGGTGGACCGGAGAGAAGGACGTGGTCGGGGGTGCGCCCGCGGCCGCGGGCCGCGGTCAGGACGAGCGTGAGCTGCTCGCGGACACGCTCCTGGCCGATCAGCTCCTCGAGCGAGCGCGGCCGCAGCGCCGCCTCGTACGCCTGCTCCTCCGAGACGACCTCGGGGCGTACGAGCCGTGCTTCGAGCTCAGCCTGCTCGGCGGCGTCGAGGTGTCGGGCGTCGAGATCATGGTCGTCCATGGGTGCGGGCTCCTCCCTCATGCCTTCGAGAGCGTACGCAGGGCTGCGCGCAGCAGGACGGACACGTCGACCGTCCCGGCGTTCTCGACCTGCTCGGCGGCGACGGCCACGACAGCAGCGACGGCGTTATCGGCCTCGCGGGCGCTCCATCCCAGGCCGACGAGCGCACCGTGGACCTGGGGACGCCAGTCGGCCTCGCCCGGAGCGGCGGCCGCTGCGGCGGGAGCCGCCACCGTGCGTACGGCGCCGATGCGGTCCTTGAGCTCCAGCACGATCCGCTGCGCTCCCTTGGTCCCGATGCCAGGCACCTTCGTGAGCGACTTGAAGTCCTCCTCGGCGATCGCCCGTCGCAGCCCCTCGGGGCCGAGCACGGCGATGATCGCCTGGGCGACCTTCGGGCCGACACCGCTCGCGGTCTGGGCGAGCTCGAACGTGTCGCGCTCGTCGTCGTCCCCGAACCCGTACAGCGTCATCGAGTCCTCGCGCACCACCAGGCTCGTCGCCACCTGCGCCTGCTCGCCGTGCCGCAAGCCGGCGAGGGTGCCGGGCGTGCACTGGACGAGCATGCCGATGCCGCCGACGTCGAGCACGGCGGAGTCGAGGGCGGTGGCGGCGACCGTGCCGCGGACGAAGGCGATCATCGGGCCTTCCTTCTGTGGGGAGCGGGGGCAGCAGGGGGGCTGCTGGGGATCCGTGAACGGATGGGCTCGGCGGCGGTACGGGTCGGGCCGCTCGGCTTCCGGGCGGCGGCGAGCGCGGCATCGAGCCGGTTGACCGAGGTGCCACGCCATACGTGGCAGATGGCGAGCGCGAGTGCATCCGCGGCGTCAGCGGGCCTCGGCGCCACCTCCAGGCCGAGGATCCGCGTGACCATGGCGGTGACCTGGGCCTTGTCAGCGCGGCCGCTGCCGGTGACGGCGGCCTTCACCTCGCTCGGCGTGTGGAGCGCGACGGGGAGACCGCGGCGCGCGGCGGCGACCATCGCGACGCCGCTGGCCTGCGCGGTGCCCATGACCGTGGAGACGTTGTTCTGGCTGAAGACGCGCTCGACGGCGACGACGTCGGGCTCGTACGTCTCGATCGCCTCCGACAGCGCGCGCTCGATCGCGAGCAGGCGCAACGCGACGTCGTCGCCCGCGGGAGTCCGGATCACGTCCACGGCGATCGCCCGCAGCGGTCGTCCGACGCGTCCTTCGACGACGCCGACGCCGCACCGCGTCAGGCCGGGGTCGACGCCCAGGACGCGGATCATGGCCGTCACGCGCGGCCTCCCGGCGCACACCACAGCGAACACATGTTCGACACCCTAGCGGCGACCGGCCCAGCGGGTGAGCCGACGCGCCGAGGACGCCGACGACCCCTCCGCCGGGGCGGAGGGGTCGTCGGTACGGCGGTGGCGGAGCAACTACTTCTTGAAGGCGTCCTTGACCTTCTCGCCGGCCTGCTTCAGATCAGACTTCGACTGGTCGCCCTTGCCCTCGGCCTCCTGCGCCTCGTCACCGCGCGCCTTGCCGGCGGTCTCCTTGGCCTTGCCCTTGAGGTCCTCGCCCTTGTTGCTGAGCTTGTCGTCGAGACCCATCGCAGTCATCTCCTCAAGATCGGTTCTCCGTTACAGAGGAGGGGTACCCAGCCGGCGCCGCACTACACGTCAGCCGTCGCCACCGCCACCGCCGTCGCCGCCGCCGAATCCACCGCCGCCGCCGATGCCGCGGTCGGAGTGTCCCGCCCCCTGCCCTGGCGCACCCCAGCCTCCCCTGGTGCCCGGGCTGCGTCGGGGACGGTACGGCGCGTGCGACGGGTCGTCTACCGTGCTCGCACCCCACGGCAGGGCGTACAGCGCCTTCGCGATCTCCTTGATCCGGCGCTCCGTGTCGCGGCGCCCCGGCGCGGGCTCCACGTGCATCACGACGCCGTTGCAAGTCACAACGATCGGGCGCCATCCGAGCTCGGCCACCGCTGGTGGTCCGGCCGCCGCGCCGGCGAACTCCGGCATCCACGGCACAGGATCACCGAAGTCAGTGCGCCGCCGACGTGCGATCCGCCAGAACGTGCCTCCCGCTCGCAAGATGTCCATGGGTCATCCTGGCTCCGGGACGGTGCGAGTGGAAGAGATCGGGAGAATGCGTCAACCGATCACGGGGGTCCGAACCCGATGAAGGTGTAGCCCGGGCCGCGCCCAGGTTCGCCCCACGCGCTGGTCGTGCCGAGGCTGAGACGCGGGCCGTACGGCACGTGCGACGGATCGTCCGCCGTGCTGGCGGCCCACGGCAGGGCGTACAGGGCCTCGGCGATCTCCTTGATCCGGCGCTCCGTGTCGCGGCGGCCCGGCGCGGGCTCCACGTGCATCACGACGCCGTTGCAGGTCACGACGATCGGGCGGCGCCCCAGCTCGGACGAGGTGGGTGGCTCGGCCACGCCGCCGGCGAACTCCGGCATCCACGGCACAGGGTCATCGACGTTGGCGCGCCGCCGCCGGGCGATCCGCCAGAACGTCCCTCCCGTCCGCAGGATGTCCATGCCTCATCGTGACACCGCGACCGTGCGGGCGGAAGAGATCAGGACGAAACGCCCGAGCTGCCCTGCCAGTCCGGGCCGAGCTGGTACGGGTCACCGGACGTGTCGACGAGCGTCGTCCGCGGGCGACGGCTGATGTCCTCGATGAGGGCCCGGATGCGCGCCCGTGAGGCTCGCCAGCCCTTGACGCGCTCCGTCCCGACGACGGTGCCGCCGCGGCAGACGACGATCGTCCACCCGAAGAACACCGCCCGGGCGAGCGCCACGACGGGCAGCAGCATGAGCAGGATCGCGAGCTCCAGGCCGAACACCATCATGCAGATCGCACCGAGCATCAGCACGGGCAGGAGGAAGACCAGCCACAGGGTCAGCAGGATCGGGTCGTCGGGGAGGTACGAGCCCCCTCCGCCGGTGGGAGGCAGATAGTCGAGCAGCTCTTTGGTGCGCATCCGCCACGGCATCCACCGCCGCCGCACGCGCCACTTCACGCCGTCGGCGTCACGGACCTTCATCGGGGGATCTCCGCCGGCCCCGGTCAGCCGACCTGCGCCATGACCTCGTCGGAGGCGTCGAAGTTGGCGAAGACGTTCTGGACGTCGTCGCAGTCCTCGAGCGCGTCGATGAGACGGAGCACCTTGCCAGCGGCGTCGGCGTCGACCTCGACCGTCATCGACGGCACGAACGACGACTCGGCGGAGTCATAGTCGATGCCTGCGTCCTGCAGCGCCGTACGGACGGCGACGACGTCACCGGCCTCGCTGATCACCTCGAACGAGCCGTCATGGTCGTTGACGTCCTCGGCGCCGGCGTCGAGCACGACCTCGACGACGTCGTCCTCGGTGAGGGTCTTGCCCTCCTGCTCGGCCGGGACGATGACGACGCCCTTGCGGGAGAACATGTAGGAGACCGAGCCTGGATCGGCCATGTTGCCGCCGTTGCGGGTCATCGCCGTACGGACCTCCATGGCCGCGCGGTTCTTGTTGTCGGTGAGGCACTCGATGAGCAGCGCGACACCACCGGGGGCGTAGCCCTCGTACATGATCGTCGTGTAGTCGACACCTGCGCCGTCGAGCCCGCCGCCGCGCTTGACCGCACGGTCGATGTTGTCGTTGGGGACCGAGGACTTCTTGGCCTTCTGGATGGCGTCGTAGAGCGTCGGGTTGCCCGTGGGGTCGGGTCCACCGGTGCGCGCGGCGACCTCGATGTTCTTGATCAACTTGGCGAACATCTTGCCGCGCTTGGCGTCGATGACCGCCTTCTTGTGCTTGGTGGTCGCCCACTTGGAGTGGCCTGACACGGGATCCACCTGCTCTCGCTCTACGACTGCGGGACGATCGCGTCTCGCGACCGCCCTCGATCCTATCGCCCGCGGGTGTGACGTCACTCGCGCCACCGGCGGGCGCGACCGCTCCCCCGCGCCTGGGGTCAGATCAGCGCGCCGCGTGCACCGTACGGACGAACATGCGGTGCAGGCGGTCGTCGTGCCCGACCTCGGGATGGAACGACGCGGCAAGCAGCACGCCTTGGCGGACTACTACGGGGTGCGCGCCGTCCTCGCCCCGGTCGACGCTCGCGAGCACCTCGACGCCGGGACCGCAGCTCTCGACCCACGGGGCACGGATGAACACCGCGTGCATCGGCGCGTCGAGCCCTTCGACGCGCAGGTCGGTCTCGAAGGAGTCGACCTGCCGCCCGAACGCGTTGCGCCGCACCGTGACGTCGAGCCCTCCGAACGTCTGCTGGCCCGCAGCGCCGCCCTCGATCCGGTCGGCAAGCATGATCATGCCGGCGCAGGTGCCGAGGACCGGCATCCCCGCGGCGATCCGCTCCCGGATCGGCTCGCGCAGGTCGAAGGCCCGCGACAGCTTGTCGATCGTGGTCGACTCGCCACCGGGGACGACGAGCGCGTCGACCGCTGCCAGCTCGCTCGTCCGTCGTACGGTCGACGGCTCGGCACCGCTGTCGGCCAGCATGCGCAGGTGCTCCCTGACGTCCCCCTGCAGCGCGAGGACGCCGACGCGCACGGCGCTCACGCGTCGCCGCCGCCCGCGCGCCGGTGCCAGAAGGCTCGGACCTCGATACGGCCCTCGTCGAAGTGCGCCGCCAGACCGTGCGCGTCGAGCGCGGCGAGCACCTCCTCGCAGAGCGGATCGCCGTCCGCGATGTTCGCGGAGTCTGGATGCCACGCGTTCAACTCGAGCATGCCGTGGTCGACGGCGTGCCAGACGTCCGACGGAGTGAACCAGACGACGCCTCGTACGGCGCTCCCCTGCCCGGACGGCCCGCGCAGAACGGCGGCTGCGGCCCAGTGGTCGTCGACGCCCTGGAGGACGACCAGGCCCGCGGACTCCAGGCTCGCGAGCGCAGCCTGGAGGGCGTCGTAGTCCGTACGGGGCGGCCAGGTCGCCTGCTCCTCGGCGAGCGCCTGCCGCGCGTCGTCGACCAGGCGCTGGGCCTCGCCTTCGGGGTCGTCGAGCCCGGCGTCCTCGCGAGCAGCGACGGCGACGTCCCGTACCCAGGCGTCCGGCGCGGTCAGACCCGCCCGTACGAGGACCCGCGCGTAGCTGCGCAGGGCCTCGGCGTCGGTCAGCTTCGGGGCCGAGAAGAAGGGCACGCGCTCACCAGCCACGCTCGGCGAGCCGGTGCGGCTCCGGGACGTCCTCGACGTTGATCCCGACCATCGCCTCTCCGAGCCCGCGGGAGACCTTCGCAATCACGTCGGGGTCGTCGAAGTAGGTCGTCGCCTTCACGATCGCCGTCGCCCGCTCGGCCGGGTTGCCGGACTTGAAGATGCCCGAGCCGACGAAGACACCCTCGGCGCCCAGCTGCATCATCATCGCCGCGTCGGCCGGGGTCGCGATGCCGCCGGCGGTGAACAGCACGACCGGGAGCTTGCCCGCGGCCGCGACCTCCTTGACCAGCTCGTACGGGGCCTGGAGCTCCTTGGCCGCCACGTACAGCTCGTCTGCGGGCAGGTTTTGCAGGCGCCGGATCTGGTCGCGCAGCGTCCGCATGTGCGTCGTGGCGTTGGAGACGTCGCCGGTGCCGGCCTCGCCCTTGGAGCGGATCATCGCCGCGCCCTCGGTGATGCGGCGGAGCGCCTCGCCGAGGTTGGTCGCGCCGCACACGAACGGCACGGTGAACGCCCACTTGTCGATGTGGTGGGCGTAGTCGGCCGGCGTCAGCACCTCGGACTCGTCGATGTAGTCCACCCCGAGCGACTGCAGCACCTGCGCCTCGACGAAGTGACCGATCCGCGCCTTGGCCATCACCGGGATCGACACCGCCTCGATGATCCCGTCGATCAGGTCCGGGTCGCTCATCCGCGCCACGCCGCCCTGCGCGCGGATGTCGGCCGGGACGCGCTCGAGCGCCATCACGGCGACCGCGCCGGCGTCCTCGGCGATCTTGGCCTGCTCCGCGTCGACGACGTCCATGATGACGCCGCCCTTCAGCATCTCGGCCATGCCACGCTTCACGCGGGCCGTGCCGGTGCCCTGGTCGACGCTCTGGGCGGTGTCGGCAGGAGTGGTCGCGTGCTCGGTCATCGGTGTCACCTCGGGTCGGACGGCGGAGTCGGCCTCATCGTACGTCCGCGGCGGAGGACTCCTGATCCGGTCCGGCGATCGGGCGCTCCTTGCCGACGAGGTGCGGGGGCGGGGTGTCGTCGAAGGCCATCCGGTACGGCCAGGGCGCATGCCCTGCCAGCCGGGCCCAGCGGACGATCCGCTTGCGGCGCATGCGCTCGGTGCGCGCGACCAGGTCGTCGTGGAAGCGGTGGGCGAGCTGGACGCGCTCGCAGGCGTCGCCGAGGTCGCCGAGCATCTCGCGTTGCGGCTCGTCGGCCGAGGCCCACAGGGCGTCGACGTCGTCGGCGTCACCGAAGACGGTCCGCATGACCTCGCTCAGCGCCGTCTCGCGCTCCTCCTGGTCGACCTGGCCGATCGCGGCGCGGGCGGCGTCGGCGGCCTCCACGGCGACGAGTGCGCTCGCGGGGTCGAGGACGCCGCTGGTCGCGACGTTGCGCAGGCAGGTCGAGCGGTCGAGAAGCTGCCGATCGAGCGAGGCCTGGGCGGTGGCGAGGCGGATGTGCAGCCGGTCGAGCCGACCCGCCGTCGACGACAGCGCGACCGTGATCGCGGCGACGACCGCCCCGATGACGAGAACCCACTCCAGGGTGCTCATGCTCCGCCTCCTCCCAGCACGGTCTCGTACACGCTGATCACCTGGGGAGCGACCACACTCCAGTCGTACCGCCGTACGGCCTCGCGTGCCACCCCCGCGCGCTCCTCGCGTCCGGGGTCGTCGAGAGCGTCGACCAGCGTCTTGGCGAGCGAGACCGGGTCCTCGTTGGCGAACAGCGCGCCCAGGCGCCCGTCCTCGAGCACGTCGGCGAACGCCCTGATGTCGCTGGCGACCACCGGGGCTCCGGCGGCCATCGCCTCGATGAGCACGATCCCGAAGCTCTCTCCCCCGGTGTTCGGGGCGACGTAGACATCCGCCTCCGACAGCAGCCGCGCACGCTCCTCGTCGGAGACGCGCCCGACGACCTCGACGTGCTCACGCAGGCGCTCGGGCACCATCGCAGTGCCGACGCGCGGATCGCCGGCCCCTGCAACGATGAGCCGCAGGCCCGGGAACCTCTCGATCACCGCCGGGAGCGCGTCCAGCAGGACCGGGAGTCCCTTGCGGGTCTCCTCGAACCGACCGAGGAACAGCAAGGAGAAGGTCGAGCTCTCTCCAGCACGGCGCTCTGTCCCGCTGAAGTCGTCGACGAACAGGCCGTTGGGGATGATGACGGAGTCGCCGCCCTGGTAGTGCGCGACCACACGCTGCGCCTCGCGCGAGACGGTGATGCGCGCGCTCAGCTTCTCCATCGCCGGACGCAGCAGCGGCTCAGTCGCCGCCAGGGCCCGCGAGCGGCCGATCGACGTGTGGATCGTGGCGATCGAGACGCCGCTGGCCAGGCTCAACGCGATCAGCGACACGCTCGGCGTCGCCGGGTCGTGCACGTGGAGGACGTCGAAGTTGCCGTCGCGCAGCCAGCGCCGGGTCCGCGCCATCGCGATCGGTCCGAAGGACACCCGCGCGACCGCGCCGTTGTAGCGGACGGGCAGCGCACGCCCGGCCGGCGTCACGTACGAGGGAAGGTCGTCGTCGTCCGCGGCCGGGGCGAGCACGGAGACGTCGACCCCCAGCTCGCTCATCGAGCGCGTCAGGTCCAGGACGTGGTTCTGGACGCCGCCTGGCACGTCGAACGAGTACGGGCAGACCATCCCGATCCTCATCGTGCTCCCCCCTTGCCCGGCCGCCCTCCGTCGTCGCGCCGGTCCACCTCGAAGACGCGCTGCAGCATGTGCCAGTCGGCGGGACTGCGCCGGATGTCGGTGGTGAAGACGTCGGCGACGTCCTGCGTCATCGCCACCAGGCCGTCCTCGCCCGACCGCGTCTCGATCGGCTCGTGCACGGTCATGCGCAGCCGGCCCGCGTCGTCGTCGTAGCGCGAGGTCGCCACGAACAGCGTCGCACCCGTCTGCTGCGCGAGGAGGGCGGGGCCCACCGGCATCCGCGCCTTCTCGCCGAGCAGGTCGACGGGGATCCCGCTGCGCGACATGTCGCGGTCGGCGAGCAGGCATACGAACCCGCCCGCCCGCAGGTGCTCAGCGAGCTGCGGCATCGTTGGCGGGCCACCGGTCAGCGGGAGCACGGTCATGCCGATGCGCTCACGGAACGCCACGAACTCGTCGTACAGGCGCTCGGGCTTGAGCCGCTCCATCACCGTCATCAGCGGGACCTCGTGGGTGCACGCCCACGCCCCCATGAGGTCCCAGTTGCCCATGTGCGGCAGCGCCGCGATCATCCCGCGCCCCGCGTCGCGCAACGCGTACACACGCTCGGCATGGTCGACCACGATCGCGTCGTCGACGGCCGCGACGTCGCCGGTGAAGCGCGGCAGGCGGAACACCTCGCCCCAATAGCGCAGGTAAGACCGCATGGCGTCGCGCGTCACCGCGTCGAGCGTGGCCGCATCGGCGTCCGGCACCGCGCGCGCAAGGTTCGAGCGGAGGCGCTCGATGCCGCTGCCGCCACGGCCGTACAGCTGGTCGGCAGTCACCCGCAGCGCTCGGTCGACCACGGGCTGCGGGACGTGCACGGCGAGGTTCCACCCAGCCCGGTACGCCGCCGCCTCGACGTGGGTGCGGGTCCTCGCGACCGCCGTCCTTGCGGCCTGGGTGGGTCGGATCATGCCTGCGCCAGCGCCTGTCTGCGAACCATGAGGATCCGTTGCACGACGGTGATGGTGCTCGCCACCGCGAGAGTCCACAGCACGATCGTCCTCAGCACGGGAAGGTCGAACAGACCCGAGAGACCGGTCATCGCGAGCACCGCGACCAGTCGGTCGGACCGCTCGGCGATCCCGCCCTTGGCCTCCATGCCGAGCGCCTCGGCGCGCGCTCGCGCGTACGAGGTGAGCTGGCCTCCGACGAGGCACCACAGCGCGACGCTCGTCATCAGGAGGTCGTTGCCGTCACCGGCGTACCAGAGGACCAGGCCGCCGAAGATCGCCGCATCGCCGATCCGGTCGAGCGTCGAGTCGAGGAACGCGCCCCATGCGCTCGAGCGACCCGACTTGCGGGCCATCAGGCCGTCGACCATGTCGGAGAAGACGAAGGCGGTCACGACGAGGACACCGACGAAGAACTCGCCTCGCGGGAAGAACCACAGCGCACCGGCCGTGACGCCCAGCGTGCCGACGAACGTCACGACGTCGGGGCTGATGCCCAGCTTGAGGAACAGGTCGGCGATCGGGCTCATGATCTTGGCCCAGGTCGCCCGGAAGCGTTCGAGCATCAGGCGTCCCACGCCTTCACGAGCAGGTCACGGGTCTCGGCGAGCAGCTGCGGCAGCACCTTGGTGTGTCCCGTGACGGTGATGTAGTTGGAGTCGCCCATCCATCGCGGCACGACGTGCTGGTGGAGGTGTTGCGACAACGACCCGCCGGCGACCGCGCCGAGGTTGAGACCGACGTTGAACGCCGCCGGCCCGCTCACCCGCTTGAGGACCCGCACGGCCTGCTGGGTCATCGCGGTCAGCTCGTGCGCCTCGTCGTCGGAGAGCTCCTCGAGCTCGCCCACGTGCCGGTTGGTGACGACCATGAGGTGGCCCGGGTTGTACGGGTGCAGGTTGAGCACCGCGTACACGTGCGCTCCCCGCGCGACGATCAGCGTCTCGTCGTCGGCGCGCTCCTGCATCCGGCAGAACGGGCAGCCCTCCTCGCGCGGACCCTCATCGGTGATGTACGCCATCCGGTGAGGGGTCCACAGACGGTCGAACCCCTCGAATCCCGCATCGGGACGGCCCCACGGATCACCCGCCCCGACCTCCGAGGTCATACCTGAACCCGGTCGGTGACCGCCTGGACGATCCGTGCGACCGCGTCGTCCACGTCCACGCCGTTGTCCTGGTCGCCGCTGCGGTAGCGGAAGGAGACGGCACCGGCCTCGACGTCGTCGTCGCCCGCGATCAGCATGAACGGGACCTTCTGGGTCTGGGCGGTACGGATCTTCTTCTGCATCCGCTCGTCAGACTCGTCGACCTCCACCCGGATCCCGTGCGCCTTCAGGCGCGCAGCGACCTCGTACAGGTAGTCGACGTGGCGCTCCGCGATCGGGATCGCGACGACCTGGACGGGTGCCAGCCACGGAGGGAAGGCGCCCGCGTAGTGCTCGACGAGCACGCCGAGGAACCGCTCGATCGACCCGAACTTCGCCGAGTGGATCATCACCGGCTGCTTGCGGGAGCCGTCCGCCGCGGTGTACTCCAGGCCGAAGCGCTTCGGCTGGTTGAAGTCGTACTGGATCGTCGACATCTGCCACGTCCGGCCGATGGCGTCGCGGGTCTGGACGGAGATCTTGGGGCCGTAGAAGGCGGCACCACCCGGGTCGGGCACCAGCTCGAGACCGCTGGCGACCGCGACGTCGTGGAGGACCTTGGTCGCGACCTCCCACTCCTCGTCGGAGCCGATGAACTTCTCGAGGTTCTGGTCGTCGCGCGTCGACAGCTCGATGTAGTAGTCGTCGAGCCCGAAGTCGCGCAGCAGTCCGAGGATGAAGTCGAGCAGGTGGCGGACCTCGTCGGCGGCCCCCTCCTCGGTGACGTACGAGTGGGAGTCGTCCTGACTGATCATGCGCACACGGGTCAGGCCCTGCAGGACGCCCGACTTCTCGTCGCGGTAGACCGTGCCGAACTCGAAGAGGCGCAGGGGCAGCTCACGGTACGAGCGGCCTCGCGAGGAGTAGATGAGGTTGTGCATCGGGCAGTTCATCGCCTTGAGGCGGTAGTTCTGACCGTCGACGTCCATCGGGGGGAACATGCCCTCGCCGTAGTACGGCAGGTGGCCCGACGTGAAGTAGAGGTCCTCCTTGGCGATGTGCGGGGTGCCGACGTAGGAGAAACCCTCCTCGATGTGGCGCCGGCGGACGTAGTCCTCCATCTCGCGCTTGATCACGCCACCCTTGGGGTGGAAGACCGGCAGCCCCGGGCCGATGAGGTCGGGGAACGAGTAGAGGTCGAGCTCGTTGCCGAGCCTGCGGTGGTCGCGACGCTGCGCCTCCTCGATGCGGTGGAGGTGCTCGGCGAGCGCCTCCTTGCTCTCCCAGGCGGTGCCGTAGATGCGCTGGAGCTGCTTGTTCTTCTCGCTGCCCCGCCAGTACGCGGCGGCGCTGCGCATCAGCGTGAATGCCGGGATGCGCTTGGTCGTCGGCAGGTGCGGGCCGCGACATAGGTCGGTCCAGGCGACCTCGCCCTTGCGGTTGAGGTTGTCGTACATCGTGAGCCCGCCGGAGCCGACCTCGACGCTCGCGCCCTCGGCCGCACCCTCCAGGTCGCCGTCGCCGGCGGTGCTCTTGAGGCCGATCAGCTCGAGCTTGTACGGCTCGTCCGCGAGCTCGACGCGCGCCTCGTCGTCGTCGATCGGGCGACGCGAGAACCGCTGGTTCTCCTTGACGATCTTGCGCATCCGGGACTCGATCTTCTCGAGGTCCTCAGGGGTGAACGGCGTCTCGACGTCGAAGTCGTAGTAGAAGCCGTCTTCGACTGGCGGGCCGATGCCGAGCTTGGCCGCGGGGAACAGGTCCTGGACCGCCTGCGCCATCACGTGCGCCGTCGAGTGGCGCAGGATGTCGCGACCGTCCTTGCTGGAGATGGCGACGGGCTCGATCGTGTCGCCGGGCTCGAGGTCGTACGAGAGGTCCTTGAGGGCTCCGTCGACCTTCACGGCGATGACGTCGGGATCCTCGGCGAAGAGCTCCCACGCCTTCGTACCCGTCGCCAAGGCGCGGTCCTGTCGACGCGCGGGACCGACGACGGTGACGTTGAGCTCGGACACGGTGCTCCTTCGGGACGTTCGAGACGGGTTGGCTCGATGCTATCCGCCCCGGCCGTCACGCCGCGCACCCGATTCAGCGCCAACCAGCCAGCCAGCCAGCCAGAAGGAGATTGATGTAGACGCGACCGAGGGGCGCGAGGAGGTTGACGTCGTCACGGAAGACGAGGTCGACACCGATGCCGACGCCGATGCCGAGGAGCAGGGTGACCAAGGCCCAGGAGTCACGACGAGCGCGGTCAGGTTCCACGTATCCACGGCGTCGCAAGCGCCGCGACAGAGATGGCGCCGAGCGTCACGCCCCCGTCACCGGAGCAACCGGCTCGGGTGCGACGTCCCGCGAATCGCGGCGCGCGGGCTGCGCGGCACGCATCCTGCGGAGGAGATGGCGGGCGTCGCGGTCGACGCCCTGGATCATCGCCGAGGAGACCGCGTACTGGAGCTCGAGCCCGAGGAAGGACAGGCCGGGCACCGACGAGACGCCGCGGTCGTGGAGGGCCTCGCCGTCGTCGCCGAAGGCACCGGGCACGTCCAGGAACCGGTGGTCCGGACGCGACCCGGTGCACCAGACGACCGTCGACACGTCGGGCGCCTCGTCGTCGCACGAGACCGCCCGGCCACCCACGACCGACTCGATCCTGTCGATCTGGACGACCCCAGCGTCCTCGAGATCGGCCAGCTTGTTGCGGACGAGCATCACGCCGTGGCCCTCGGCCTTCGCCATGAAGCGTCGCCCCATCGGCGTGCGCCGCGTGAGCACGCGCCGAAACACGAACATCACGATCGGCGTCATCACGCGGCCGGCGACGCCGTCGATGTCGAAGGGGACCTGACCGGGGTGCCGTCCGGCGAGCCAGGTCCGATGCCCGGCGTCCGCGGCCTCGAGCGCGACGTCAGTCCCGGAGTTGCCGGCACCGACCACCAGGACGCCGCCGGGCGCGAGCTGGACCGGTCCGCGGTAGTCGAGCGAGTGGATCTGCCGGACGGCGGGATCGAGGTCCGCCGCGAGCGCGGGGACGATCGGAACCGCGTGCGCGCCGGTGGTGACGACGACCTTGTCGGCGAGGTAAGGCCCCGCGTCCGTCTCCACCCGGAACCCCTCCCCCTCGCGGGTCACCCGGCGGACCGGCTCGCCGGTCCTGACCGGGATCTCGAAACGGCGCGCGTACGCCTCCAGATAGTCGGCCATCTCGTCGCGCGTCGGGAACCCCCGCGCGGGGATCCGCCAGCCCGGCAGGCTCGCATACCGCGGCAGGCTGAAGAGCCGCAGCGAGTCGTACCGGCGGCGCCACGAGTCGCCGACCCGAGGCGCCGCCTCCAGGACCACGAAGTCCTCGTCGGCGCACTGGAGGCGGTATCCCATCACCAGCCCGGCCTGACCGGCACCGATCACGACCGTGCCAACCTTCTGTTCGCTGCCCTGCGTCTCGGTTCCCTGCGTGCTCATGGCTCCCCCTCGTCGTCGGGTTCGACGCTAGGAGCGCAAGGAGCGGCGCCGCTTCCGTCGGACGCACCAATCCGACGCCGGGCACATGGGTAGTTCTGCCCACGAGGTGCTCAGACGAGGCGGTGCTCGAAGGCGTACGCGGTCGCGGCGGCACGGTTCGGGAGTGCGAGCTTGCCGAAGATGTTGCTCAGGTGCCGCGCGACGGTCTTCTCCGAGAGGACGAGCTCGGCCGCGATGGCACGGTTCGTCGCACCGGTCGCGACCAACCGGAGCACCTCCAGCTCACGCGGGGAGAGGGGGCCGGACGCCGCGGCGTCGCCTGCGACGCCGAAGGGGGTCCCCACGGCTCCCAGCCGGTCGAGCGCCGCGCGTGCGGCGTCGGCCTCCATCACGGCGGCGTCGGTGTCCCCCAGAGCGTCGCAGGCCCGCGCGACGAGGCTGCGTGCCCGTGCCGCCTCGTACGGCGCATCGACGTCGCGCCAGAGCGTCCAGGCCCGTCGCAGTCTCGGCAACGCTGCTCGCGCGTCCCCACGAGCGAGGAGGACGGCGCCGCTCGCGTGCTCGACGAGCGCCCGCAGGAACGGCGGAGCGTCGGGTCCGCCCATCGATGCGAGCGAGACGGCGGCGTCCTCGGCCGCTCCGACGTCGGCCATAGCGAGGCAGATCTCGACCCGTGCCGCGAGCTGCAGCGGACGTGCACGGGGATCGTCAGATTCTTCCCCGAGCACGCGATCGAGGCCGGCCAGCGCCACATCGGGCCTC
This sequence comes from Mumia sp. ZJ1417, assembly GCF_014127285.1. Classification (GTDB taxonomy): domain Bacteria; phylum Actinomycetota; class Actinomycetes; order Propionibacteriales; family Nocardioidaceae; genus Mumia. Next base: position 1,834,851 of record NZ_CP059901.1, on the reverse strand, counting down.
CCCTGGGCCAGCCGCAGGAGCGCAAGTCCGGGTTGGACCTCGAGGCCGAGCTCCGACGCGCGCTGGTACGCCGCCTCCGCGTCGGCCAGGCGTCCGCGCAGTCGCGCGAGCTCGCCCACGCGGTAGTGGGCCGCGGCCACGGCCGGCTCCGGCCGTACGTCGAGGAGCACGCACGCCTCGTCGGCTCGCTCGGCGGCCTCGCTCCAGTTGCCCCGCAGCTGAAGGATCTCCGCACGGTGGACGAGACAGGTCCCGCGGTAGGCGACGGCACCGCGGTGCTCGTCGACCCACGCGGTCAGGGCGCGCGTCCACTCCTGCGCACGCGCGAGGTCGAAGTGGCCCATGCACATGTCGATGACCGCGCAGTACAGCAGGCCGGCGACCTGAGGCTGGACCCGGCCCGCGGAGACGTAGGTCATCGCCTCGTCCATCACGGCCGTGCACTCCGCGTCGCGGCCGAGCAGGTGCAGGCACCGCCCACGTCCGAGCAGCGCGAGCACCAGGACGTCGGTCTCGCGTTCACGCGCCGCGATCTCGACCGAGCGCTCGAAGTCCGGGAGCGCGCCGGCGGGGTCTCCGCCCCACATGCGTGCCACCGCGGCCTGCTGCGCCAGCATGCCCTGCACCCGCGGGTCGTTGTCGTCCGCGAGCCGCCGCAATCGCGCCGTCCATCCCTGCGCCTGCGCGATGTCGCCGCGCATCATCAGGTGCCACCCGATCCAGAACCCGCACACGACGGCGTCCGCACGGCGTCCGCCCGCGACGTAGTCGTGCAGGGCACGCTCGCGCAACGGCACGACCTCGTCGTCGCGGCCGAGCATGAAGGCAGCGACCGCGAGGCGCTCGAGGTCCTCGGCCGGCAGATCGTGCTCGCGGTCGGCGTCGCGCAACGTCTCGTACTCTGCAGGCCAGTCCGGCACGTGCTCAGCGTACGACCGCGCAGGGCACCGTGGTGCTCCGTTGACGAATGCCACGGCACCTGCACGAGGGCCGTTTCGTGTCGGATGGCCCGGCCGGACCCCTCGCCGTACAGTCGACAGATGCACGTACCCGACGGCTTTCTGGACGCGCCGACCTCGGTTGCCACGGGTGTCGTCGCCGTCGTCGGCGTCGGCCTCGCCCTCCGGGGCGCGCGCCGTGAGCTGGACGAACGGACTGCCCCGATGGCGGGACTGGTGTCGGCATTCGTGTTCGCGACACAGATGATCAACTTCCCGGTCGGCGCCGGTACGAGCGGGCACCTCCTCGGCGGTGTTCTCGCGGCCGTCCTGGTCGGGCCCTGGACCGCGGTGCTGTGCATCAGCACGGTTCTGCTGGTCCAGTGCCTCCTCTTCGCCGACGGGGGCATCACGGCCCTCGGCACCAACATCACGCTGATGGCGCTCGTCGGCGTGGGGGTCGGATGGCTCGTCTTCCTGCTGCTCCGGGCCGTGCTGCCGAACCGGCTGACCTCGGTCGCCCCGGCTGCGGCGCTCGCCGCGCTGGTCTCGGTCCCAGTCGCCTCTCTCGCGTTCACCGGCCTCTACGCCATCGGCGGCGAGGCGCCGATCCCGCTGGGATCTCTCGCCACCGCGATGGTCGGCTGGCACAGCCTGATCGGGGTGGGCGAGGCATTCATCACCGGGCTCGTCGTCAGCACCGTGCTCGCGGTGCGCCCCGACCTCGTGTACGGCGCACGCCCTGCCATGGAGACGCGGACCCTCGAGCTGCGCCATCCGAGCGGGTCGGCGGCATGAGGTCACACCGGAAGTCGGTCTCGACCCCCGCCGTCGTCCTCGTCGGTCTGCTGATCGCACTCGTGCTCGCCGGTTTCGTCAGCTACTACGCCTCGAGCCGCCCGGACGGGCTCGAGTACGTCGCCACCGACAAGGGGTTCGACACAGCGAAGGAGCACAAGTCCTCAGCCGGCAGCCCGATGGAGGACTACTCGACCAAGGGCGTCGACGACCCCCGACTCTCCGGCGCGGTCGCCGGCGTCACCGGTACCGTCCTGGTCCTGGTGATCGCCGGGGGTGTCGCCCTGGTCGCGCGACGCCGCAGCCATCACTCCGCCTGAGACCCGCCTCGAGATGGCCGCAGCGCACGGACACAGGTTGTACTTCTCGGGAGACTCCCCGGTCCACCGCGTCCCCGCACACCTCAAGGTCCTTGCGCTGCTGGGGTTCATGATCGTCGTCGTCGCCACTCCGGGGTCGGCGTACCCCGTCTTCGGGGTCTACGCCACCCTCCTGCTCGCGCTGATCGTCGTGGCGCGCGTGCCGTTCGGCTTCCTGCTCCCAAGGATGCTCGTGGAGGTCCCATTCGTCGTGTTCGCAGTCCTCATGCCGTTCATCGCGACCGGACCGCAGACGACGTTCCTCGGCCTGACAGTGAGTGAGCACGGGCTCGAGGCGGCCGCGTCGTTGCTGATGAAGGCGACGATCGGCGTCGTGGCGAGCCTGACGCTCGCGGCGACCACCGAACCGCACCACCTCCTTGCCGGCCTGGGTCGGCTGCGACTGCCTCACGAGATGGTCCAGATCATGTCCTTCATGATTCGTTACCTCGACGTCGTCACCGACGAGATGCGCCGCATGCGCATCGCGCGCGAGTCACGGGGGTTTCGCGCCTCTTCGTTCCGCCAGTGGGGGGTGCTCGGTCGTACCGCCTCGGCGCTCTTCATCCGTTCGTACGAGCGCGGCGAACGGGTCCACCTCGCGATGCTGTCGCGTGGTCACGACCCGCACGGTGGTGGGTCGTGAGCGTCCCAGTGATCGACGTCCGGGGGCTGGCCTACGCCTACCCCGACGGCAGCCAGGTCCTGTACGGCGTGGACTTGCACATCCATGCCGGTGAGCGGGTCGCCCTCCTGGGGCCAAACGGCGCGGGCAAGACCACGCTCGTTCTGCACCTCAACGGAATCCTGCTCCCCGGCGCCGGCACGGTCGCGGTCTCGGGCCTGGCCGTCGAGAAGCGGAACTTCCGGGAGATCCGGCGGCGCGTCGGCATCGTCTTCCAGGATCCCGACGACCAGCTGTTCTCCGCCACCGTCCGCGACGACGTCGCCTTCGGCCCGGCCAACCACGGACTACGGGGCGAGGACCTCGAACGTCGGGTCCAGCACGCGTTGGAGCAGGTCGGCATGGCCGCATACGCCGACCACCCGCCGCACCATCTCTCGTTCGGGCAGCGGCGACGGGTGGCCGTCGCCACGGTCCTGGCGATGGAGCCGGAGATCCTGGTGCTGGACGAACCGTCCTCGAACCTCGACCCGATGGCGCGTCGCGAGCTCGCCGACATCGTGCGGTCGCTGTCGGTCACCGTTCTGATGGTGACGCACGACCTCCCGTACGCCCTGGAGCTGTGCCCACGGTCCGTCGTGCTCACCGACGGGATCGTGGTCGCCGACAGCGACACTCGGAAGCTGCTCGCCGACGAGGACTTCATGCGCGCCCATCGACTCGAGCTGCCGTTCGGGTTCGACCCGCGGACGGTGTGACGGGCGGTCCGATTGCGACAGACGGTGTCAGCGCCTACACGAGTCGGTGCTCGAAGGCGTACGCCGCCGCGGCCGTGCGGGACTCGACCTGCAACTTGACGAAGATGTTCGAGAGGTGGCGAGCCACCGTCTTCTCGCTCAGCACCAGCGCCCTCGCGATCTGGGTGTTGGTCCGGCCAGACGCGACCAATCGCAGGACTTCGACCTCGCGTTCCGTCAGACCAGCCGGACGGTCAGCCGGGCGCAGCAGTCGGTCGGCCTCCGCGGTGGACGGCGCCGCCCCCAGCTCGCGGAACGTGGCGCGCGCGGTCTCTAGCTCCTGGCGAGCAGACTGTGCATCCCCGAGCTCGCCCAGGGCGCGACCAGTCACGAGTCGCACTCGCGCGACTTCGTAGGGGTTCTGCGCACGGGTCCAGAGCTGGCGCGCCTTGCGCAGGAGGGGCAATGCCCCAGCGGCGTGTCCCGAGGCGAGCTCCGTCAGGCCCGAGGCGAACGCCGCGTACGCATGCAGCGCCTCGGTGCCCACGTGCGCGGCCACGCGGTGCAGCCGGGCGACGACGGCACGGGCCTCCTCCAGGGCGCCAGCGGTGACCAGGACGTCGACCGCCGGTGGCAGCAGCCGGCACTCGGCGACCAGCTCCGACTCCTCGGCGACGAGCCGCCGTACGGCGACCAGCGCGGCGTCGTCCGCCCCCTGCGCGAGCCACAGCAGCGCCAGCCCTGGCTGCGGGTCGTGACCGTGCTCACTCGACCGCTGGTAGGCCGCCTCGGCCTCGTCGTACTCCCCACACTGGCGTAGGACGTCCCCCCGCTCGGACTCCGCGAGACCTATCGCGGCCGGCGAGTCGGCCAGGCGGTAGCGGTCGATCGCGCTCCCGAACTCGTCCAGCGCCTCGGGCCAGGCGCCATGCACGCGCATCAGCTGTCCTCGGTGCACCGAGCACTGGCCGGTGAAAGCCACGAGGCCGGGCTGCGCGCTGCACCAACGGTGCAGGCCCGACGTCCACTCGGCCACGCGGCCGAAGTCGGCAATTTCCTGGCACCCCTCGATGGCGGCACAGTAGACGTGGCCGAAGACCACCGGCGTCAGCTCATGAGCCGCAGCACCGACCATCGCCTCGTCAAGGAGCGCCAACCCGTCGCCGACACGACCCGAGTAGATCGCGAGCCTTCCCTGGCTGCTCAGGCCGAGTGCGAGCAGGTCGGCGTCCCGGCACCGCCTCCCCACGACGGTGACCTCTTGCGCGGACTCAGCCGCGGCGGGAACGTCCCCCGCTCCCAGGTGGCGGTACATGTGCAGGAGAGCGACATATCCATGCTCGACCGCGTCGTCGTCCACGCCCTGGAGCAGCCGCTCGGCGCGGGTGGTCCAGCCACTCTCCAGCGCATGCTCACCGCCACTGCCGAAGATCATCGCGAGGTGGAAGCAGCAGCGCATCGCACCAGACGTCTCCCCCGCCTGCTCGTACAGCGCGAAGCTGCGCTGGTGGAAGTCGACACAGGCGTCACGGCGCCCCAGCAGGTACGCCGCCAGCCCGGCTGCGTGCAGGTCGTCCGCGCTCATCTCGTCGGGCGCGGAGTCCGACCAGATGTCGAGGGCGGCAGCCCACTCCCCCTGCTCGAAGTCCCTTCGCGCCCGCACCAGATCCTCGACCACGCCCACGCGGGACACCTCCCTGTCCGACGGCACTCCCGGCGACCTTCGAGCCAGGCGAACGGCGGCAACGCATCGGCCGTCCTACCCATTGTCGGTCCACTGTGCTGGTTGGTTCGTCCGATGCACACCCGCGTCTCCGCCGCCTAGCGTCGATCACAACCGACACCCGGGCTGAGATTGCGGAAGCCCACGACGCCGAAGGGGGTCACTGAGATGACCGTCCACGACACCTCCGCCGAGCACGCGGAGTTCGCGCCTGCCGAGGCGTGGGACGCGATCGCAGCCGCGTACGCCGAGCACGTCGCGCCGGGCGAGCAGTCGCTCTCAGCCGCTGCACTTCGCCTGGTCGGGCTGACTCCTGACGAAGCGTTCCTCGACGTCGCCGCGGGCCCGGGCGGCCTGGGACTGGCCGCCGCCCGCCTGGGAGCCACCGTCCTGGCGACCGATTGGGCGCCGGCGATGGTCACCCAGTTCGAGGAACGAGCCCGCACCGAGGGACTCACCAACGCCACCGCACGGGTGATGGACGCCCACGCCCTCGATCTCGAGGACGATCGCTTCGACGTGACCGGGTCCCAGTTCGGGGTCATGCTCGTCCCGGACCAGGCGGAGGCCCTGTGCGAGATGGTGCGGGTGACCAAGGCCGGCGGGCATGTCCTGGTCATCGCTTACGGCTCGCCCGCGGAATTCGAGGCTCTGCAGGGCTTCATCTCGGCCCTGCAGACCGTAGCCCCCGACTTCGAAGGGCTGCCCGATCCACCCCCGTTGGAGTTCCAGCTCTCCGACCCCGACGTCCTGAGCGAGCGCCTTGTCGCCGCGGGCCTCCAGAATGTGCAGGTCGACACCACCCAGCAGGAACGACTCATGTTGTCCACGGGCCAGGAAGCCTGGGACTGGATGCTCTCCAGCAACCCGATCACCGGGATCATCCTGGACGACGTCGGCGTCAGCGAGCATGATCGCGCCAGGATGCGTTCCGCCTTGGACGAGACGATCCGCAACCGGGCGGGTGAAGCCGGTGTTGCCGTTCTCACGGCCCCCCTCAACATCGGATGGGGCCGCAAGGACGACGGCCGATGACCGGTTCCGTCCTCGTCGTCGGCGTCACTCGAGGGGTTCGGCCCGCTTGAGCCTGAGCTCCTTGATGTCGAGCCCGTTCATGCGACCGTCGGCGAGCAGGTCAGGTCACCCACCGCATCCGCGTCACCGGCGACCACAGAGCGCGGCTGCACCTCGTCGTTGGAGCATGGCGAGGTGCTCCATGAAGAAGTCCGGCGCGGCACCTGCCCGTGTTCCTCGCCGGGAGGGCAATAGACGGTCTGGTGCAGGGCCTGACCGCGGCTGTGGGAGTGCTGGGTTCGAACCAGGTCGCAAGCATCTGGCACTTCTCCTTCCTGACCTCGCAAACTAGGCTCTGACCTGCACAAACACACCCCCGAACGTGTGGTCACAGCTGGTCACCGAAGGCCAGATATCCCGGTACATCCGATGCATATCCGATGCAAGAAGTCGCCGCAGGAGGCGAACCAGGGCTCCCATGGGCTGACCGAGTTGTGACCATGTTGGCCACCTCCGCTGTCGGCAACCACCTCACGATCTCGAAAGACACGTTCAGATGGGACGTCCTCGCGGCCCTAGAGAAAATCGAGTGGGCCGAAGACGCCTACGGCGACGTCCAGCCACCACGGCAGCTGACGGGCGCCGGGCTCCCCGAGCTACCTGAGATAACGGCTGAGCAGCGGGGCCGGATGCGCCAGATCTACGACATATAGTCACTTGTACACGTAGAGCTCGAACTCACCGTTCGAGAACGAGGGCTCCGGCTTTGCCGGGGCCCTCGTTGCATCTCAGGTTTCGACGTGAGTAGACCGAAACTTCACAGGCACCTGCCGCTTCCCCGCCGGCATCCAAAAGGGATGTGCGGATGCCGGGTGATCATCAGTAGAGTGATGTCCGTGTCGAGCCCCGAATCGGACGCTGTGGGGGCTTTCGGTCACGCCGTCAGCCCCCTGAGCCACTGAGGTTTTAGCCTCCCGCCCGCCCGCCCACCCGCTGTGCGTGTGGGCGGCTGTTCGGGTATCCCATCGGGAGCTGGCCGTGGTGACGAGACGCCTTCTGTTTCGTTTCTTACCTCGGAGTAACTCGATGCCTCTCGCTCTCTACTTGCTTGCCCTCGCGGTCTTCGCCATGGGCACCTCAGAATTCATGCTCGCCGGCCTCGTGCCGGACATCGCCACCAGCCTCGACGTCTCAGTCGGGGCCGCTGGACTGCTCACTTCGGCCTTCGCGGTCGGGATGATCGTTGGCGCACCCATCATGGCTGCCTTCGCCCGTCGGTGGCCCGCACGGACCGCGCTCCTTGGATGCGTGGCGGTCTTCGCTCTCTGTCACGTCCTCGCCGCAACGACACCGTCCTTTTCCATGCTGTTCGCCACCCGTGTCTTGGCCGCGATCGCCTACGCCGGTTTCTTGGCGGTCGCACTCAGCACCGCGACCCGACTTGTGGCCCCGAACCAGAAGGGACGTGCCCTGGCGGTACTTCTGTCCGGTACGACGGCCGCAACCGTCGCAGGCGTCCCCGCGGGCGCACTGCTCGGCACCTCCATGGGCTGGCGAGCGACGTTCTGGGCAGTCGCGCTGCTATGCGTCCCCGCAGCAGTCGGCATCCTCAGCGGGATCCGCCCCCGCACGGAGCGAGCTCCGGAAGGGTCCGATGGTGGTGCGTCTCTGGCTTCCGAACTCGCCCAGCTCCGAGCCCCCCGTTTGCTCATGGCGATGCTGCTCGGAGCGCTGGTTAACGGCGGCACCTTCGCCGCCTTCACGTTCCTCGCACCCGTCGTGACCGAGACCGCTGGACTGGATGAGGTGTGGGTGCCGCTGGCCCTGGTCCTGTTCGGCATCGGATCCTTCGTCGGAGTCACTGCCGCCGGTCGACTCTCCGACCGACACTCTCGCCTGACTCTCGGTGTGGCCACTCCCATCCTGCTCCTGGGATGGCTGGCTCTCGCAATGCTCGCGGCGCACCCCCTGCCTCTATTGATCCTGGTCTTCGTCCAGGGTGCTTTGGCGTTCGCTGTGGGAAGCACCCTCATCACGCGTGTGCTCTATGCGGCGTCCGAAGCGCCCACCATGGGAGGTTCCTATGCAACCGCCGCGCTCAACATCGGAGCCGCCGCCGGCCCGGCAATCGGGGCCATAGCGCTGTCGGGTGCTACCGACCTTGGTCCTGTGTGGGTGGCGACTGCCTTGACCGGGATCGCCTTGCTCATGTTGCTGCCATCGCTGCGTCTCATCGCACCGCGGAGCCGGAGTGTCGAGGTCGTCGGGTGACTCACGCGAATGCTCCGCTGAACCTCGAGGACCGGCGGCGGCTCATCGACGGGGTGCCGAACTCGCCCGATCGCTCACGTCGCCGCCGAGATGGGCATCTCGCGTGCCTGCGGTTCGAAGTGGGTCAACCGATGGCGACGGCATGGTGAGGCCCGGGCTTCTGGACCGGCCCTCGACGCCGCACCGGAGTCCAACTCGACGCCCGCATGGGTGATCGAGCAGGTCGAGACAGGGCGGCGCAAGCACAAGTGGTTTGCCAAGCGCATCACCGACGAACTCGCCGCCCTCGGCTATCGGATCAACCGTCGTACGATGACTCGGCACCTGACCCGGCTAGGCCTTGGTCGACGCCGGTTCATTCGAGGTCGACGCCTGGGACGAGCACGACGGGGTCGTCGTAGAAGCCCGCGCTTCACGCAGCGTCGGCGAGATTGTGCGAGCGGGCCGCGAACTCGTTCTGGCGCTGCGGACGATGGCGAACCTCTAGCCGAGCAGCTCGTTGGCCTCACCCAGCGACACCGTCGACGCCGGAGGCATGTTCTCGTTGACCAGGCCAGCCGAGCGTGGTGGAAACCGCGGTGACGTTGCCGGCGGGGAACCTTCGGGATGGCTTGGGAAGCACCCACGGCGCGCGGGTCATCGACTCCACGCCCCCGTGGCGACGATGTCGGCGTCGCCGGACTCGATGGCGGGCGACCCGAAGATCGCGGCGTCGAGGGATGAGCCGCAGTGCCGGTTCAAGGTCGTCGCGGGCATAGTGACAGGCCGGCCAGCCAGCAGGACGGCCATCCGGCCGACGTTGCGGTTGTCCTCACCGGCCTGGTTGGTGCACTCCCACACCACGTCCCCGATCCAGCCTCGGCGTCTTCGCCAGTACGCCGGGTGGCAGCAACCGCCGCGGCGCGTCCGGGCGCACTTCGGCCGTGGCACCACTGAAGAGGCCGAACGGCGTGCGGGCGGCGGCGTATACGAAGGCAGAGCGGTTCAACTTCGATCTCCAGGTCCGGGCAAGGTGGGTGTTCTCCTTCTCAGGTGAACGCGCTGACGCCAGTCTCAGCTCGTCCGATGAGCAACTTCTGTATCTGTGAGGTGCCTTCATAGAGGGTCATCACCCGCGCGCCGCGCAGGTACTTCTCGACCGGGTACTCGTCGATGAATCCGTAGCCGCCGAAGACCTGGACGGCAAGGTTCGCTGCGCGGACCGCGGCCTCGGACGCGAAGAGCTTGGCCTTGGAAGCAGCGGTCCCGAACAGACGGCCCGCCGCGAGCAAGTCGGCGGCGTTCCAGGTGACGAGACGCGCAGCGTCGGCGTCTACCGACATCTGGGCGATCATCTCCTGCGCGAGCTGGAACGCAGCGATAGGCCTGCCGAACTGGGGTCGCTGTCCGGCGTACTCCACCGCCGCCTCGAGCGACCCTTGGACGATTCCACCACAGCCTGCGGCGACCGAGATCCGTCCACGGTCGAGGGCCTTCATGGCGATCTGGAAGCCACTTCCTCCTCGCCGACCAAGGCTTCGGCCGGCACGACGACGTCAGCAAATGTGATGTCGGCCGTGGCCTGGCCACGGAGGCCGAGCTTGCCGGCGCGGGCCGTCTTCGCCGGTGCGAGCGAATACTAGGCACACGTCGGCCCAGGTACCATTCGTGATGAAAATCTTGGAGCCATTGATGACGTAGTCGGTGCCGCGGCGTATCGCGCGGGTCCGGAGGCTGGCAGGGTCCGAGCCACTGTCGGGCTCCGTCAGGCCGAAGCAGGCGAGCCGCCGGCCCGTCGACAGGTCCGGCACCCCTTGCGCTGGGCGTCAGCGCCGTGCAGGTAGATGGCCCGGCGTCGTCCGCGCGGGCGAGGTCGCCGGTGCGGAACCAACCATCTCGGAACGCCTCCGCGGGGAGGGCGGAGATCCGCATTCGCCCGTGGCGCGGGCCCCACCTTGGGCGAGTACCTGCGAGCCCGTCGGGGCCTGGTCACCCCGGAGCAGGCAGGCATTCCCACCATGGGCACTCGACGCGTGTCCGGGCTGCGCCTCGAACGAGGGAAGGACCGACCCGTCAGTCCACCTTCGGACATGTTCGCCAGCTCGACGCGGTCTAGTCTCACGGCACTACCAGAACCTTAAAACGCTGACAGGGGTCTGAGTTCCGACGCAGCAGGCCGTGGCTGCTCGTCTCGACGTACGTCGGCTACTGCCTCTTCACGGGCCGGGCGTTGTTCTTGCAGCACGGGCAGACTCGATATCCGGGACGTGGGTCTCGGCCCACTCACGGACTGCCCGCAGCGGGCCGAGGAGGGAGTGACCGAGCGGGGTCAGCGCGTACTCCACGTGCGGCGGGTTGCCGCCGTGGTCGGCGCGCGAGACCAGTTCGTCGTACTCCATCGCACGGAGCGTCTCGGTCAAGGCCTTCGGCGTGATGCCACGGATGTGCGCCTTGAGCTCGGTGAACCGCATCGGCCCCGCGGCTAGGGCGTTGACGACGAAGACCGTCCATCGGGCGCCTATGCGGTGCAGCACGGTGCGGCTGGGACAGGTCGCCGCCATGACGTTGTAGGCCTTACTCATGGGCTCCCACCAGTAGCGTTGTAGATACCGGTGAGGATGTCGCGCGCCTCGCTCAGTTCGCGTCCTTCCAGGCGACGCGAACACCTCGGCGACGACGCGAGATCGAGTTGCAGGCAGAGTGGTATTACAAACGATGGCCCGCGGTCATGTCCCGAAGAGGGACTCCGCAGCATCACCGTCGCTCCGCACCAAAACGAACTCATCGACATGACGAGCAAGTCGGCCGAGAGGCTCCTGCCCTTCTTCGCCTGCCGACCCTTGGCGCTGATACGCCTCGACGTCCCCCAGCTCTTCATCTGCGACGAACCGGTCGTGCTTAACTCACCGGCGGGCGCCTTCCACGTCGACGACTGCTACGTCACCGACGCAGACGTCGAGCTGCGAATGGAGAAGTGGCTGCGCAAGACGAAGAAGGGCAAGCGCGGCCGGCACCCGCCGCCGGGCCGGATCGTCCACTTCGCCTCGACAGCGCCCTCAGGCTTCGGCGTGGCAGACGAAATTCTGCTTCCCATCAGCCCGAGCGCAGCACTGCTGTGGGAACCGTTGGAAAATCGCCCGCCGATGAGACCGATCGAGCGGGTCAGGCTCACTGGGGCCGAGGCCGAGCGGTTCGCGCAGTCGGCCAACGAAGCGATGTCCACGCAAACACTGGCCTGGGTCGTCGGTCGTGTAGCGGACACGACCTTCGACGACTACTCGTTTCCTTCGACGGGTCCGTTGATGCGGGTCTGCGACGGCACCAACTCGGCGGCCCTGGCAATCAACGAGCCGCCGGCTCGGTTCAGGCCCGCCCGGTTGTGGACGCCCACCCCGGACGAGCTCTCAGCAGCGACCGCGAACATCATCCGTTAGACAGGAATTCGAGATCCGCGGCTCTCTTTCCAAGGGCCCGAATAGAGAGCGGCACTGCGTCATTCCCCCGCCTGTAGACCTGGTCGAACCGGCCGAGTAGCGGGCTGCACCCTGCGGATTGAGGAGCTCGGTCCCAGTGGGCTCTGCCCGGACTACGCGCTGGAAGCCGAGTCGTAGAGGTTCTCGGCGGTCACGTGCTAGACATCTAGCACCATCGGATCCATCGCCGCGCTTGGGTCGCCAGCCAAGCGCGAGGCCCTCGCCTACATGGTTTCCACGCGTGACGACAAGGCTCTCGGTTGCCGCATGCGCGGCACCGAATCAGGAGCCCATCGTGCCGTCCTCGCCGCGGGGATGCTCACTCGCGCCCCGCAGTCGGTCTACCGGTTGTATGTGGCGCGGCTGGTGGCGCGGTCGGATCCGGGGCAGAGCGGGTGAAGGTCGTAGAGCAGCAGGTCACGCCCTTCCATGAGCTCCACGGTGAAACATCGCTGGGTCCGTCGAGGGGTGGTGATGTCTGTTTTGCGCCAGCGTTAGCCTGTCCACCACTCTTATCGTCCTCGCGTGACCCAGATTTCCTCGGCTCTGCAGCTGTCCAATCCGAGCCGTCGTCTCGGCGGCTTCGCTATCGGCGTGTTGACGCTAGCCGCGGCGGTCGCCACCTCGACGAGCTATGTGCTGCAGCCCGTGCTGCCTACGGTGGCGGACGACATCGACTCGTCACTCTCGGTGGTGGGTGTGGTCGCTGGTCTTCCGATCGCGGGCTACTTTCTTGGCCTGGTGCTGCTAGTCCCGCTCGCCGACCGGTCGCGTTCGAACCGACTGATCGCGTCCCACCTGGCTGTGCTCGGTGGCGCACTGGCATTGGCCGCCGTGGCGTCCGGGCCCGTGATGCTCGGACTCGGACTGTTCGTCTCCGGCCTGTGCGCGAGCACCGGTGCGCAGATGACCAGCCTCGTTGGGAGGTACACGGACGTCTCGCGCCGCGGCCGCGCGGTCGGCACGGTGACGGCGGGGATATCCGCCGGGATCGTTCTGGGAAGGATCGTGGGTGGTGCTCTGGCGGAGTGGGTGGGGTGGCGGATGATGCTCGCCGACTTCGCCGTCGTCAGCGTGCTCCTCGGCGTGGGTGCTCTGACGACGCTACCGCGCGATTCCCTGACCCCTTCGAAGGGATACGCCAACGTGGTGGCTTCGTTGCCGCGGCTGGCGTGGACAAACCGTGCGCTCCGCCTTTCTGCCGTCTCGGGAGCGCTGTGGTTCTTCTCGTTCAGCCTGGTCTGGGTCGGGCTATCGCTCGCGCTCGCGCGCCCACCCCACTCGTTGTCACCCGGCACCATTGGGCTCTACTCGCTAGCCGGGCTGCTCGGCGTTCTCGCCACCCGCATCTCCGGCCGACTGGCAGACCGCGTCGGCTCGGCGAGAGTCGTACTCTCGGGTCTCCTTCTAGCTGGTGCATGCAGTTTGGTGATGGGGTTCAGCCTCGAGACGACTCCGCTGCTGCTCGTCTCGCTGGCGCTGTTCGATGCCGGTCTGTTCGCTGCCCAGGTTGCGAACCAGTCCCGAGTACTCAGCCTGGATCCGACCCGTCCCGCCCAGTTCAACAGTGCCTACATGGCCGTCTACTTCGTCGGCGGCACCGCGGGGGCGGCGCTCGGCGGCGTCCTGATGTCGTTGATCGGCTGGACGGGCGTCACCGTCGCCGGCGCCGTCGCCATTGGCGCGGCGCTGCTGGTAACCATTGCCACTCGCACCACCGACAAGTAGCTGCAGGCGTCCGGGACAGGGCATCAGTTGATGAGCGGCTCACCGCAGAGCGAGCCCGATGTCAATGCGTCTGCGGTTTGACGACAACCCGCACTTCGGCGCCACGGGCGTGCGCTCCGACCGAGCCGTACCGCTGGTCCCCTTGGGCCGGCATCGGCGCCTCATCGGCTGGCTGTGGATCGCGAGTGGCGCGTCTACCGCGTCGGCGGCTCACGCCGTGCACGCGCAGCGGGTCCCAGCATTGCACCCCGTACTCCTCCGGATCTGGACCTCCGCGGACATAGCTCGCGGGGCGATCTCGACGTCGCCTGATTGTCCTTAAGCGATTCACGTGCAGGGTCGGCGCGCAAATCGGGGCCGAGCGGATCGTTCGCACCACCGGGCAGTGCAGCCGATCGACGATCACAGCGGCCCTCGTGTCACCGGGTCCGACACATGGGCGATCTCGCGATCGATGTGGCCACCACGAGCTTCGCATTCCCAGCACAGCGTTCCAAGCGCACGAGCCACCGGAGTTGACGGCCCACCTCGGGCCACTTGCTGAGCGTTTGGCAACGCCACGGACCTCCAATGATCGAGTGTGCCCAGGACCGCTCACGCGGCACGCCCACTTCCGGTCGCGCGTGGATCCTCGATCGGACTCGGGTCCGGGCCGCCGGGTGAGGCGGCCCGGACACGAAGCCCTCGACTGAGAGCTCAGACCGCGACGACGCAGAACTCGTTCTGATCGACGTCTGCGAGAACGACCCACCCCTCGTCGTCGAACCGGCGCACCTCGGTCGCCCCGAGCCCACGAAGTCGGTCCACTTCGCCGACGAGGTCGTCGGTGAACAGGTCCAGATGCAGGCGGTTCTTGCCTGTTCGACGCTCACCCACCGCTTGGAGGGACAAGCCGACTCCGCGCTTGTCCGGGTCTTCGAGATAGGTGGTCGCCTCGTCCGAGGACGCGACCTGGTATCCCGTAACCGCCTGCCAGAAGGTGGTCCCCCGCGACAGGTCGTTCGTGTCGATACAGACGTTTCCGATACGGATGCTCATTGCTCTCCAATCTAACCAGTGAACGCCTTACGCTAGTTCAATCACCATCTATCGGCAATAGCCAGTTAGACTCCGTGCATGGAGTCAGATGTTGCCCGCCGTCCCGACAACGATCCTGTTGGCACGGCTCCGGGGCCGCTTCGGCTCGTCGAAGAGTTCATCAACACCCGTCGCGAGGACCGCGACGACATCGGGACACCCGAGCAGTTGCGAGACTGGTTGAGCGCCCGAGGTCTGGCTCCCGGGGACTGCCACGTCAGCGACTCCCAGCGCCGTCGGGCGGAGCTAGTGCGCGAAGGGCTGCGGGCCAGCATTGCCGACAACAACGGCGAGGCGGTCGTCGGCGCGCGTCCTGACGGGCTCGACCCCGCAGCACGAGCGCGGTTCGCAGAGGTCTCGATCGGCCTAACGCTGGTCCTCGACCTCGCTGGCGGCCAGCCTCGCCTGGTCCCCGCCGCGCAGGAGCCAGTGGAGGCAGCCCTCGCCACGCTGCTCTCCGTCGTCTCCGAGGCCACTGCCGCAGGGACCTGGAGCCGACTCAAGGCCTGTCGGGATGCGAGTTGTCGGTGGGCCTTCTATGACCACTCTCGTAACAGGCAGAGGTCGTGGTGCTCCATGGATATCTGCGGCAATCGTGCCAAGGCGCGGACGTTCTACATCCGCAACAGCGCGGCTCGAGACCAGAGCGTGCCTCCGTCACGCTGAGTTGGGCGGATCTTCGATCAAACCCGACGGCTCGCCGCAGTTACCATGACCGGCCCGCTCACGCCGCGATCCGCGCGAGTCGCGATACGCGTCCGCCTGTCGGCGCGCCCTCGAGTTGCACACTCATGCCGACGAGAGTGCGGTGCGAGACTTCGCCCATGTCCGAGTCGGTCACGTTCGTGAGCCACGACCTTGTGCACTTTCGGCCGAACAACACTTGGGTCGATCTGAAGCTCTTCAGCATCCGACCTGAAGTATCGGACTACCTCGTGCTTCGTGACCTGCTCCGGCACGAGCAGTATCACGACCACTACGCCGGTCAAGACCCGACCGAGCAGACGCACCACGCCTTGCACGGCCCGTACCAGCTGGAAGCGATCACACCAGGCCAGTTCGAGCCCGTTTCCGCCAACGCTGCCCGTCAGGAACTCCGAAACTGGGTCGCTGGCTGGGTCGTTCCTCACGAAGATGGGTCAGAGGTTGAAGCGAAGTTGGGTGCAGAGGTTCTGGCGAGACTGCACGGTGACTCGATCCTTCGGCTGACTGACCTCGGAGAGACCGCCGAGCACGACTGGGGGTGGGTCGTTGGGCACGCGGGCTTCCATGAGTTCGTGGTCATCGATCGCGCCACTGCGCTGCTCACCCTGCTTGTTGCGTCAGACGACTAAGCACCTCGAGGATCCGCGTCATCTGCCGCGAGTAGTGCCCTCGACCAGGTAGGTCTTTCCCCCGCCTATGTCCGTCGGCCGGCCGAATCTCTAGGTGACCGTAGGACCGGCACGCGGAGCGCACCTACCTGGTGAACGCAGCCCACAGGACCAGGGCTGCTCGCAGGGAGGAGCCAGTAATGTCCATTCCAACCCAGACGAGCCTGGTCGGCTTCGTCGCCTCGTCGCCCGAGTTGCACTTCACCGGCGGCGCCGGTGCGGAGTGCTGCCGTCTTCGCGTCGGGGTGGAGCAGTGGCGCAAGGATGTTGACGGGGGCTTCATCAAGCTCGACCCGACCTTCCACGACATGGTCGCGTTCGAGAGCACCGCTCGTGAGCTCTACGCAGTTTCCGCCGCGGGGACTTGTTCGTGGCCAGCGGTCACATCCATGAGTTCGAGGCCGAGCGCACCGGCGAGATCCGTGAGGAGTTCGTCGCCCGCACGATCGGACACAACGCCACCAAGACGGCCTACCGGGTCCAGCGCCGCCGTCTTAACTCGGTCGAGTCGCCCCTGCAGCCAACCAGCGGGCTGCCCAGCCCCGCGGTCGGCCTCTGACCCAGGCGCGTTATGGACACCTACGCCGAGGACGAAGCTCCCGGCTCGACGACGCCCCTCAACCTCCTCCGCGACGAGCTTCCGGCGCCGATCAACTGGAACCAACTGACCGCCGACGAAGCCCACTACGAGTGGCACGACCTCGATCAATGGGTGAAGTGGCTGAAGGACAGCCACGGGCTGCCGCCCTCGATCGTTCCGCCGTTCTACTACCTCCACGACGAGCTGGTCTGGGAACTCTCGGCCCTCCATACGCACTGGCTCAGCTGCTACCACCAGACGGCATCACCGTCCGCACCGAACTCCTGGCGGCGCGACTTCAACGACGCCCGGCGCCGGCTGCGCGACTGGGTCGCAATCCAGGACCGCGACCGGCACTTTGAGGCGTTCGTTCGCGCGGACGTGCTGCGGCGACGCCGCATCGAAGCACAGGTGAGCCAGACGCCGTCCGATTGAGCCACCAACGCCCCATGGCCTCAATGCGGGCGTAGCCATCCAAAGGCATCGACCCGCCAGGCTCAGTGGGACCTGGACGAACAACCATCGAAGCAACCCACGGAAGGAGCCGGTCGTGCTTCTCCCCCACGCGCTCACCCTGGCTCGCGCGAGGTCGTCCCTCGCCGCGCTCGCCGATCAGGCCTCCTCGATCGATGCCTCGTCGGCCTACGAGCACGTGCTCATCGAGCTGGACCGCATCCACGCCGACGACTCCCCTGCCATCCACTCCGATGGAACGTCGGCGGACCGCGCAACCTGCTCGCCGGCGCGACGGACGCGATCGAGGAACTCCAGCGACGCGGCGTCGATCCACTGAGCCTCGAACTCGTCCTGGTCATGCTCGACGACGCCTCGGTCGTGGAGGTGTGTGATGTACGGCGAGGCCGGCGCCGCCATGCGCGAGGAGCTCGCGGCGTTACTGAGACAGCACCGGGTGCAGCAGAAGCTCGGGGGGCCGACCCGGGAATCGCGAGCCGAGCTCGGAGGCCGCATCCGCGAGTACCGGCAGAGCGTCCTCGTCTGGATGAACCAGGCCATGCGAGCAGCACGGCCCGTCGTCTTCTCCAACCTGCCAGCGGCGGATCCGAACCCCTTCCGATCCGTCGGCGTATCGGGACCGCTGACAGCGGCGGGCGAGCTCGCACGCGCGATCGACGTCGCCACGCGGCAGTCGTCGGCGCACATCGCGACGTCCGAGGCACTGACGACCCCGCATCCCAACGCGATGGTCGAGCACTGGCGGCAAGCAGCACGAGCAGCGGCACTCGCCGAGCACGACACCTCGATCGAGACCGCCGTACGCATGACCGCCAACCAGGCCCAGGCCCTCGTCGGCGACATCGCCGCCTTGACCCAAGCCCTGGTGGTACTGGATCGGCGCTACACGATGATCCCCGGCTGGGAGCCGCTGCAAGATGGCCCGCGCCTGGGCTGGGCGTCGCTCGCGGCGGCGCTCGACGTCAACCTCGGCCAACCCGACTACTCCGTCGACCACCTGGGCTGGCGGCCCAAGACGAAGGTCCTCCCCGACCCGGTCCGGCCCGGCATCGTGGGCGTGTTGCAGGCCGAGCACAACCTGGTGATCCGGATGAGGTCCACGCCCTCCGCGATCAACCTGCGCCTGGTCGTGGACTCCCAACGACTCCGCTCGCACCACCTGACCCCCTTCGCCGCGCGGATCGATCCGCGTCTGGCGACAAGTGGGTGAACCGGGCAGAGATCTACTTCCTGATCCAGCAGCAACTCCGTGAGATCACCGGGCTCGTCGGCAAGGGCGGCCTCGCGGCCGCCGAGGGCGCCCCACGTCGTCGCACGCGTGCGCGCGCTGACCCGGCACACGATCGTCGAGCCACGTGTCCTCTCCGGCTTCCAGTTGTTGTTCAACCGGCTCGACGACCGGATCGCCGACGTCGTCGAGCACGGCATCGAGCGCGGCTCCTTCGTCAAGCGCGTCACGCTGCCCCGCTTGGTCGGGCGCGGTGGAGACCTCGTCCAGCCGATGCGGGAACGATTCGTTCCGGTAGCGACGGCCACCGACCTCGCCGTGGTCCGCACCGTGCGAGAACGACTACGTCCCCACGCCACAGCTCCGGCCGCGACCCCAGGGCCGACCCGGGTCGACCTTCACTCCGCCCTGATCCACCGGCCCGAGGCCCGTCGCGGAGGTCGCGGTCTCGAGACGTGAACGCCGTGATCCCCACTGGCGCGTCATGACCACCTACGAGACAAGACCCACCCGCCACGACGCAAGAAGGAGTCGGGCCATGGCCAACCGCTCACCACCCCACTGACGACAACCCGTACCTGTCACTCACCGATGCGGCAGACATCGTCGGCCAATCCGTGAAGACCCTTCGCCGTCGGATCTCAGCCGGAACCCTGCCGGCCTACCGTTTCGGGCCGCGGTCCATTCGGGTTCGTCTCAACGACCTCGAGGCGTCTGGGCGTCGCATCCCGAGCGCCAGAGCAGGCGAATGAGAACCGGGTACATCCGATGCATATCCGATGCAACCTCGGAACGAGAACAGCCTCTGATCTGCATTCCTGCAGGTCAGAGGCTGTATGTCGAGGGTGGGCGATACTGGGTTCGAACCAGTGACCTCTTCGGTGTGAACGAAGCGCGCTACCACTGCGCCAATCGCCCGCTGTGCCGTCCCGTCTCAGCAGGGACTTCACAGAGACTAGCGTACGCGCATGGCCACTCCGCAAACCGGGTCGACGTCGTCGCGCCCGCTCGTGGCGACGCTCGACGTCGCCGCCAAGATCCTCCTCGTCGTCCTCCTCGTCGTCGCCGTCGCCTACCCCGATCTGGGCAACCTTCGGGACAAGGCGATGGGCTTCCGCGCGGTGGCCTACCCGCTCGGGGCTGCCATCGTCCCGCTGCTCTGGTGGTGGCTGTGGCGCCCGCGCGGACGGGCGTACCCCTGGCTCGGCGACCTCCTGGTCACCCTCCCCTGGCTCACCGACACCCTCGGCAACCGGCTGGACTTGTTCGACTCGGTCCGGTGGTTCGACGACTGGATGCACTTCATGAACTGGGGCCTGCTCACCGCCGGATTCGTCGTCCTGACCCTCCCGCGTGACGCCGCGCTCGGCGCTGTCGTCGAGCGGGCTCTCGCGTTCGGTCCGGTGACGGCGATCGGCTGGGAGCTCGGCGAGTACGTGGCGTTCGTCCGCCACTCCCCCGAGCTCGAGACGGCCTACACCGACACCCTTGGCGACCTTTCGCTCGGCTCGCTCGGCGCCGTCATCGGCGCGCTCCTCGTGCACGCGGCCGTGCGGAGCGGCCGCGTGCACGAGGAGCCCGTCACGGGTCGACCTGCTCCTTCGAGCGCTGCGCAAAGATCGACGCAGCCAGCGACGTGACCGGGCCGGGCGCCGCGAGCGGTCGGTCGTCCACGCGATGGATGCCCTGGACGTCGCGGGTCGTCCCTGCGAGGAAGATCTCCTCGGCCCGCTGCAGCACCTCGATCGGCTCGTCCCGCTCCACCACGTCGATCTCATCGCGGCACCACTCCAGCACGAGAGCGCGCGTAACGCCGGCCAGGCAACCCGACTCCAGCGTCGGCGTCACGAGCTGCCCGTCGAGCACGTAGAAGATGCAGGAGCCCGTGCCCTCGCACAGCAGACCGGCGGTGTTGGCCATCACAGCCTCCGACGCGCCCTGTCGGAGGGCATACTCGACCATGAGCGCGTTCTCCGCGTACGAGGTCGTCTTGAGGCCGCTGAGGGCACCCCGCTCGTTGCGTACCCACGGCACGGTCGCGATCGCGGTCGTGGACTCGGGGCGGGCTGCAGGCTCGGTGACGACGACGAGAGTTTGCCCCTGGTTCCCGCGCGGCGAGCCGAGCGGGCCCGGCCCGGACGTGATCGTGATGCGGATGCGGCCGAACGGCAGCTCCTGCCCTTCGACGGTCGCCTCCACCCCCGCCCGTACGAGGTCGAGGTCAGGCTCGCCGATCCCGAGACCGGCCGCCGAGCGTGCGAGTCGTTCGAGATGTCGCGTGAGGGCGAACGGCTGACCGTCGACCACCTTCACGGTCTCGAAGACTCCGTCGCCGACGACGAGCCCGTGATCGAGGACTCTGAGGGCTGGCTGGTCCGGTGATTCCAGTGTTCTTCCGTTGATCCACGCGCGCATGTGACCACGTTAACGCGCCGAGGGGTACCCCCCGTTTGGACGCCCTCACCCCATCCGCTAATGTTTCTCTCGCACCGGGGAAGCCCGGAAAGCGCGGACGTGGCTCAGTGGTAGAGCATCACCTTGCCAAGGTGAGGGTCGCGGGTTCGAATCCCGTCGTCCGCTCGGAGTGGGTCCCAGGGCCCCTTCTCAGACATCCTAGATGTCCGGTGGAGTGGCCGAGAGGCGAGGCAACGGACTGCAAATCCGTTTACACGGGTTCAAATCCCGTCTCCACCTCGATGGGGCTCACGCTCCTGACGAGTCCCTCGGGCTCACGGGCGATTGGCGCAGCGGTAGCGCGCTTCCCTGACACGGAAGAGGTCACTGGTTCAAACCCAGTATCGCCCACCAGAAATGGAAACGGCCCCTGACCTGCGGAAACGCAGGATCGGGGGCCTTCTCGTTCCCCCGTATGGACAGCACGTGGGCAATGGAGCCGCTGTCGCCCACGTCGTCCCTGGCATGGGCAATGGCGTGACCGTGACACTCGCCACGCGAACACCGAGGCGCAGATGACCCGCACCCTGCCCCTACCACTCGGCGCCGGACCCGCCTGCCCGTTCGGCGTGGCAGGTGCGTATCGAGTCGTGGCCGCTGAGGGATCGCAACGGCCACGGGCAACGTCCGGCGCATCCTGTCCATGCGCGATCCGGTGCCCGTCATGGTGTGGCTCCACTTCGAGCTCGACAGGGTGTCGTGGGTCCGCGCGCCGGCGATCCGGTGGCGCGGGCAGCACGTGTGTGTGGCGGTCGACGACGAGCGGCTAGAGGTGCCGTACGTGTGAGTGGACGCGGGCGACGTGCAGCGGCTCTAGATCGCTGCCATGAGCAGGCCGGCGTATCTCGGCGAGGGGTCGGCGATGAGCGAGAGTCCGTCAAGTTCGACGAACGCCTCGTGGTACTCCCAGGGCGAGCCCGTCGCGTGGGCGATGTTCGCGGCCAGGTACTCAACTTCGATCGCGATCGGCAGGATGAGTTGAGCAGGCTGGAACCCGGCGACGGACTCGTCGGCCTTGACGGTCAGCAGAAATGCGCCGAGTTTGTCGTCGAGCCGCTCGATCGTGTACGAGCCGTGCAAGACGTCGATGCCTGTCTGGCCGTACGGCCCTGCTCGCCAAGCGACGCGCTGATCGGTGTAGAGCAGAGCGCCGAGCGGATGGTGCCCCGAGGAGTCTGCTGAAGCAGGAGGGCGCAAAGTGAATCGCGTCCACGATGGCCGGCAACTTTGAGCTGCGGTAGCCAGGCGTTCCGAGTGACCGGAAGTCACGGAGGTTCGCGCGGTGGCGTTCGTGCTCGTGGACTTCATCGGCGATGAGAAGCACGCACTCGCCTCTGTCCTTCGCGTACGCGTTCACGCGTTCCATCACGTGCTGCAGGACGACCTCGTGCGGCGGGTCAGGCCGTACGTAGCGAGCTCGCTGCCGCTTGCAGTCCAGCCCGCGCAGGATGATCGACACGTCGTGGTCCGCGAGGGCTTGGAAGGCGTGCGCGTAGGTGCCGATACGCGCGCGCGGGTGTCCGTGGAGCTCACTGTCGGGGCGAACGTCCGGGTACGCCTCGTATGCGGCGTGGACAACGTCGTCGAGCGCGCGCTCCAGTGACTGCAAGCTTGCGTCCTCCACGTTCCTCACCAAGCAGGCTGCACTCCGCCCCATCGCGGTCCTCACCGAACGCGGATGGGTCGCCCGCGACGGACCTTGAGGGCCAGCACACGGTGAAGGTGCACCTTCCGCCTTCCGGCGGCAGTGGCGCACAATCGAGCGCATGGATGACGGCGGCCACCTCCCCGAAGACGCCCTCAGTGCCCTGCTCCAGCGCTTCCCGGACGGATGGGGGCAGTGGATCGACTGCGACCGCGGCTGGTTCCCGCTGCTCGCCGCGCTCGACGCCGATCTCGCCGCCGTGTGCCCGGAGTACGAGTTGCGACAGGTCAAGCAGAAGTACGGGTCGCTGCGCTACTACGCCGAGCCTTGCGAGGACCACCGCGCCGTCGATGACGAGTTCCGCGCGCTGATCGCCTCGGCGGAGAAGCGCTCCTCGAGGACCTGCGAGAGCTGTGGAGCGCCAGGACGGCGCAGTGCCAGCGACCACTGGTACCGGACGCTCTGCGCCGCCTGCGGCGAGACCGCCGCCGAGCCGACCCCGACTGTGTAGGCAGCCCACCCGCCTCGTGGCCCGTGCGTGACCCCCGACCTGGAGCAAGATGCTCTGGCCCGAGGCGTACGCCGCCACGAACAGGCGGCGGTAACGCATCGCGAAGCCGTTGCAGCGCTGGCCTTCCTCGAGCCGAACTGGCCGCCAACGGGTCTCCGTCGCGCTCCAGGCACGACCCCACGCCTGCACGTTCCCCACGACCGTCCCGGGCTCCGGTGCCACGAAGGGCGCGCGCGGAAGGCGCTGAGACCTGCGCACCCGGGTGCGCTGGCACAACGCACGCGTGCGACGCCGTAGCGCTCCCCACAGCGGGGATTGTTGACGCCTACCGCGTGATCCGGACGGCTCGGCTCTTCCGTACGGCGGTGCCGTACCCGGTCTTCGCGCCGGTCACGCGGACGGTGAGGCGGTGGCCCGCGTCCGCCTTCTTCACGCGGTAGTGACGCTTCGTGGCGCGCCTGATCGGATCACCATCACGGAACCAGCGGTAACGCAGCGTCACCGTGCCCGGTCCCCAATGGCCTGCCTTCGCGGTGAGTCGCCGCCCGACCTTGCCCTTGCCGGCGACCTGGGGACGCGGTGCCGTCAGCATTCCGGCGGCGATCCTCACAGCGTTGCTCGTCCGCGTGGCCGTCTCGTAGCCCGCGCGGCTGCCAGTGACGCGCACGCTGAGGCGATGACCCCGGTCCGATGCGCGGGGCACGTACGTCGCGCCGGTCACGCCAGGAAGCACCGCACCGTCGCGCAACCACTGGTAGGCGAGCCGAACCGGGACCGGCCCCCAGCGTCCCGTGACCGACAGCCGTCGGCCGACCGCCGGCGTCCCCGCAACCCGCAGGATCGGCGCGTTCAGCACGCCTGCCGAGCAGGACGTCGACCCGGGTCCGTACGAGGCGCCCGGCGGCAGCAGCGGCGAGACGGACAGGACCTTCTGGGCGTCGAATGCGCCCGTCGCCGTGCGGTAGGTGTGGGAGACACCTCCGATCGACGTCACGGCACCTGGCCCCCGCGGGATCCCGTTCATCGTCACGCCGGCCCGCAGCGTTCCGCCGAGCGCGCACGACACGCGAAGCGCACCGAGCTCGACGCCGTCGACGCGGAGGCTGTGAACGGTGAGCGCGCTGTCGGCGGCGAGGACGACACCGGCTGACGCGGTCGCTGCGGAGGCACGATCGCTGTGCAGGCGAACGACGCCGCGGCGCGCGTCGAGGACGCCCGTGTTGCGCGCCGTGCCCTCCGGCAGGGCTCCTGCCGACGGCGCAGGGGTGATCGCGTCGGCCCCGCGCGCCGTCAGGGTCACACCGACGCTGCTCGACGACACCAACCCGATGGTGCCGTCGGGCGCGACGACCTGTCCATCGTTCGTCACGGTCGAGGATCCGAGCATCGCTGCGATGCCGCGGCTCTCGACCTGGCCCTGGTTCGTGACCGGCCCCGTCGCTGTGCCCGTGGCGAACGTCGGCGCGCCCGCGAGGAACTGCACATTCGGCGCGTCCATGCTGCTCAGGACGACGCCGCCAGCCCGAACGGACGCCCCCCTCGCGAGAACGATCCCCGAAGGGTTGACCAGCACGAGCTGCCCGTCGGCCTCGATCGCACCGGCGACGGCGGAGACGGCGTTGCCCACGACCCTGAGGAGCAGCCGGCTGTCGGCCGACGGCTGCGTGATGCGCAGGGTGTTCCCGGCGCCGACGTCGCCGGCTTGGACGTGCACGATCGCGGTCGCGGACGTCTGGGTCAGCGTCAGCGTCGTGGAGTCGTACGAGGCACCCACGCTGCCGGAGACGAGGGTGAACCCGGTCGGCAGGACCGCAGCGGCCTCGGCCGGGGCCGAGATGCCGCCGAGCAGGACGGCTACCGAGCTGGCGAGAACCACGACGCGTCGCATGCCGCGAACCGTAGCGACGCAGCCGCCCGTACGGGCGGGGATTGCACGCCCACCCGCGTCAGCGGGCCACCTCGATCGTGTGCGCGGCGCGGCGGGCCTTCGCCTCGAGGTAGCGCACGTTCGCGTCTCGCCGGTGCACCCCGGTCGGGACGCACGCGACCACGTCGATCCCGAGCCGTACGAGCTGGTCCGCCTTGTCCGGGTTGTTGGTCAGCAGGCGCACGGACGTACGACCGAGCGCACCGAGCATCTGCGCGGCGACCGTGTAGTCGCGTTCGTCCGCGCCGAAGCCCAGCGCGACGTTCGCGTCGTACGTGTCGAGGCCGGCGTCCTGCAGGAGGTACGCGTCGAGCTTCGCGTAGAGCCCGATCCCCCTGCCTTCCTGCCGCAGGTAGAGCAGCACTCCCCCGGCAGCGGAGATCTGCGCGAGCGCCTCCGCGAGCTGCGCGCCGCAGTCGCACCGTTCGCTCCCGAGCACGTCGCCGGTCAGGCACTCGCTGTGCAGGCGTACGAGAGGTGGCTCGCGGTCGGGGTCACCCAGCTCGACGGCGAGGTGCTCGCGTCCGTCGACGAGGCCTTCGAAGGTCACCAGGCGGCCGCGTACGGTCGTGCCGTCCGGGAGCGCCAGCGGGACCGGGACGCGTGCGCGGACGCCCGCGGGCGGGGGCCTGCCGCTCACGCCGCCTCACCCCGCTCGGACAAGGCGTAGCGGACGAGCACGACGTCGTCGAGCGTCCTCGTCTCCACCAGGCGTGCACGATGCTCGTTGCCCCAGGGGTAGTCCCCTTCGTCGACCCAGCGTCGTGCCCGTGGGTCACCGAGGAAGAAGGGGGCGACGACCAGCTGGAGCTCGTCGGCGATCCCCTCGGTGAGGAACTGCGTGTGGACGGTCGCGCCGCCCTCGACCATCAGCCGCCGCACCCCCCGCTCGTACAGGTCCTCCGCGACGTGGCGCATCGTGACCGGTTCGCCGCCGTCGACGACGGTGGCGAGGTCGCCGAACGCCTGGCGTCCCTCGTCGACCCGCAGGCTCGGGCAGTAGACGAGCTTCTCGACGTCGCCGGTGGTGAAGAACGCGCTGGCCGGATCGAGCTTGACATGCCCGCTCACGGTGACCTTCTTCGGTGAGTCGGTGGCTCCCCGTCGACGGCGACCGTCGATCCTCTCCCGCGCGCGGACGAGCAGGCGCGGGTCGTCGTTGCGTACGGTGGCCGCGCCGACGAGGATCGCGTCGCTCTCGGCGCGGATGCCGTCGACACGGTCCACGTCCGCCGGTCCGGACAGGTGCAGCGGGTGCTCCCCTGCGTCGTCGAGGTAGCCGTCGAGCGTGATTGCGCACGACAGGATCGTGTACGGGACCTCGTTCATCGCACCGCTCCCGTCATCGGAGAAGGGCCCGGGCGGATCCGCCCGCGTGCATCGCTGAGGAGGACGGCGATCCCGGGAGCCGTCGCGACGAGCGCCAGCAGCCCGTATACGACGGAGACCTCGACCCCTTGGCTCGCGCCGAGCCCGCCCGCCGCGAACGCCCAGGCGGCGACGCCCTCGCGGGGACCCCAACCCGCGAGACTCATCGGGACGGACGCGGCGAGCAGGACGAGAAGGGCGGCCGGCAGCGCGTCCGTCGCGGCGACCTGCGGCGCGGCGATCCGGACGGCGACGAGGAAGACGGCCACGTGCCCGCAGAAGGCGAGGACCGACAGCCCGACGAGCTGCACGGTGGGCGACGGACGGTGCAACACCCGGCGTACGTCGCCGGCGAGGACGCCGCGCCAGGAGCCGGGCAGTACGGCGACGACCGCCGCGGCAGTCACGAGCACCGCACAGACGACGGCTGCGCCGACGACGAGTACGGCCCCGAGTGCCGACCGCAGCGGGGACGGCACCGCCACGAGCACGCCGGCCGCGACCACGACGCACACGGCCTGCCCCGCGAACCGCTCCCACGCGACGGTACGAAGGCCACGAGCGGTGTCGTCGGTGTCGCGGCCGTGGACGAGCCCTCGATGGACGTCGCCCGCGACCCCGAGCGGAAGGGTCACGTTGAGGATCTGGGAGCGGTAGTACGCGACCACGGCGTCCTTGAGACGGATCGAGGCCCCGAGCTCACGCGACACGACCTGCCAGCGCCGCGCGGCGCAGACCGTGCTCAGCGCCGTGAGGACGAGCGCGGCGAACACCCCGGCAAGCGCCGCCGACGACTGCGTCGTGGCGCGGAAGCCGTCGAGGAAAGGGACCGTACCGACGTGGGCGACGACCACGACGAGGACCGCCGCCGGGACGAGGGGCTTGAGGATGAGCGCCGCCCGCCTCACGACGGCACCGCCCCTCGGCGCTGAACGCCCTCGAGGACGGTGGAGACGGTCTCCGCGGTCGCGTCCCACGTCGAGAGCGTGTCCCGCCGTGCCCGCGCGTGCCGCCGCAGCCACGTGCGCAGGCCGACGTCGGTCAGCCAGCTCCGGAGTGCGTGGGCGAGCGCCACCGGGTTGGCCGCGTCGACGACCAGGCCCGGCGCCGCTCCGTCCGCCGTGCATCCGAGTGCCTCCTCGACGCCACCGACCGAAGCCGCGACCACCGGCACCGCGCGGGCGAGCGCCTCGGTGACCACCATCCCGTACGACTCGGCGCGCGAGGGCAGGACGAGCAGATCGGCGGAGGCGTACTCGGCGGCGAGCCGGTCACCTCTGAGCGGTCCGGTCCAGGTCACACGCCCGCCGAGCCCGAGCTCGCCGCTGCGGCGCATGACCGCTCGGCTGTACGGAGGCTCCACATCCCGCGAGCCGACCATGCGGCACCCCCACGCCAGGTCCGTCAACGACCCGAGCGCATCGACGAGATCGTGCTGGCCCTTGGCCGCCGAGACCGCACCGACGCACAGGAGGCGGCCCCCGTCCTCCGTCCCCCGATGCGCAAGCGACTCGTCGACCCCCGGCCACGCCACGTGGAGGTGCTGGGGAGCGAGTCCGTACACGTTGGTGATCCGGTCGGCCGTCCACTGGCTCGTCGTCACCACGGCGGCAGCGGACGCGAGCACCGCGCGCTCGTCGCCGTCCGGCCCGATCGGCTCGTGCAGCAGCACCACCACGTGCAGACGGCTGGCGTTCGCGCCGACGACGGCACCGGCCCCCCGCGTGACGAGCCCGTCGGTGAGCACGAGACTCCCGTCCGGGATCGACGCGAGGACCTCGCCGAGCGGTGCTCGCACCGGATGCTCGCGCAGCGACCACCCGCCGGCCTCGAGCGCGCCCGCCAGCCGACGGTCGTACACGTTCCCCCCGCTCGGTCGGTGCGGGTCGTCGATACCGTCGGGGACGACGAGGTGGACGACGGTCATGGCACGTCCAGCCCTCGCTCGTACGTGGCCCACGCGGTCGGCGACTCGCGCAGGGTCACGACGAGCCCGTCGAGGTCCGCCCCGGGGCGGCCGAGCGCACCGTCCGCGACCTGCAGCGCCAGCCGGTCGGCGAGCAGCCGGGCCAGGACCTCCGTGGTCGTGTTGGTCCCGGCGAGCTCCGGCTCGTCGTCCAGGTTGCGGTAGTTCAGCGCCGCGAGCGCCGCGTGCAGCACCTCGGCGGCACGACCGAGGTCCACGACCACCCCGTCGTCGTCGAGCGTCGCGGCACGAAAGGTCGCCTCGACGACATAGGTCGCGCCGTGCAGCCGCTGGGCGGGACCGAACACCGCCCCGCGCAGGCTGTGGGCGACCATGACGTGGTCACTGACCGTCACGGCGAACATCACGCGCCGCCGATCTGGTCGACGCTCGCGCGATCGACGCTGGCGTACTCGATGACGTGGCACAACGGCGCGCCTGCCCCGGAGACCAGGCGCGCCATCGTCACCGGCAAGTCCTCGAACCGCGAGCGGCCCGTCAGCAGCACGTCGAACGCGTCGTCGTGCAGCAGCTCGAGGGCAAGGCGGAGACGATCCTGCGTCGAGCGCCGGTGGGCGCGCGCGGGTGAGACCGTTCCGACCTGGCTGGAGCGGATGCTCAGCCGTCGGGAGTGGAAAGCGCCGCCGAGACGCAGCTCGACGGATGTGTCGCCGTACCAGCTGAGGTCGACGACGGTGCCGTCCGTCGCAAGGAGGTCGAGAGCGCACTGGAGTCCAGCGGCGGTGGCACTCGCATGGAGGACGAGGTCGTACCCGCCGCCCGCCGCGTCCGGTGCCGCGAACCCTGCTCCCAGCGCCGAGGCCGTCGACGCCCGGTCCGCAACGGTGTCGACGAGCGTGACCTCGACGCCCGGGATGCGGGCGAGGAGTCGAGCGACGCAGCACCCGACCATCCCGGCGCCCACGACAGCGATCCGGTCCCCCATGAGCGGGCGCGCGTCCCAGAGGGCGTTCACCGCCGTCTCCACCGTCCCGGCGAGGACGGCCCGCTGCGGCGGCACGCCCTCGGGGACGACGGCGACGGCCGCAGCGGGCGCGACATACGCGGTCTGGTGCGGGTACAGGCAGAAGACCGTCCGGTCTTGCAGCTCGCTGGGCCCGCGCTCGACGACGCCGACGTTCAGGTAGCCGTACTTCACGGGGCCGGGGAGCTCGCCCTCCTGGAAGGGGGCGCGCATGGTCGCGTACTGATCGGGCGGGACCCGTCCCCCGAACACCAAGGCCTCGGTGCCCCGGCTGATGCCCGAGCGCAGCGTACGCACGAGGACCTCGTCGGCTCCAGGCTCGCGCAGGCGGGCGTCGCGCAGCTCTCCGACACCGGGCTTGCGCACCCAGAACGCCTGCGCCTGCTTCGTCACCGGAGGGAACCTCCCTTGCCCTGCTGGACACCGCCCGATTGAACCGATCCGTCATCGCGACCGTTTCTGGTCATGTACCGAGGAACACGGAGGAGCCGTGCCGGAGGTTCAACGTTGGCCGTGGGTCGGCCTGACCGCATCGCTGCTGATGGTCGTGCTGCTCGACCTGCGGGTCGGGCTCAGCGAGGTGGGCTGGGTCGGCGGCGGCGTCCTGGCGGTCGGGGTCGCCGTCCTGCTGGGCCGCGCTCTCGTACGGACGCGGACGCGGCGGTTCGGGTCCGCGAACGCGGTCACGCTCTCCCGCTCGGTCCTCACCGTGGCGGTGGCCGCGCTCGCCGTCGGTACGGATCTGCGGGGTCGCGCCCTCGTCGTTCTCGTCAGCCTCGCGGCACTCGCCCTCGTGCTCGATCTCGTCGACGGCCGCGTCGCGCGCCGTACCGGCACCGTGAGCACCCTCGGCGCCCGGTTCGACATGGAGGTCGATGCGCTGCTCGTCCTCGTGCTGAGCGTGGCCGTCGTCCGGTCCCTCGGCTGGTCCGTTGCCTGGGTCCTGGTGATCGGGGCGGCGCGCTACCTCCTGCTGGCCGCGGCGGCCGTCCTCCCCTGGCTGCGTGAGCCGACCCCCGTACGCCCGTGGGCGAAGGTCGTGGCGGCTGTCCAGGGTGTCGCCCTCACCGTCGTCGTCGCGGGAGTGCTGCCCCGTACGGTCGCGCTCGGCGTGCTGGTCGCGGCGCTCGCTCTTCTCTCCGAGTCGTTCGGGTGGCAGGTGCGCTGGCTGTGGCGGCACCGCGCCCGCGGTCGTACGGCCCGTCCCGCGCCGGCAGTCGTCGCACCGGCAGCGACGGCGGCGGCAGCCCTCGTCGTCTGGGCCGCGCTCGTCCTTCCCGACCGCGCGACCGATCTGTCTGCCTCGAGCCTGCTGCGCGTCCCGCTGGAGGGGGCGGTGCTCCTGGGGTTGGCGGTGCTGGTCCCGCCCCGCGCCGCCCGAGCAGCCGCGGTCGGCGCTGGGCTCGTGATCGCTGTCGTGGTCCTGCTCAAGGTCCTCGAAGGGGTGTTCTGGGGCGTCTTCGACCGCCCGTTCGACCTGCTCAACGACGGCTACTACCTCGGGCCCGGCTTCGGCGTGCTCGTGGACTCGATCGGCAGAGCCGCGGCGGTGGGCGCCGTCGCCGCACTCGTGCTGGCCGTCGTCGCGCTCGCGGTGACGCTGCCGTGGAGCCTGCTGCGCCTGGCCCGCGTGGCCCGCGGACGGCGAGCGCTGGCGCTCGGTGTCGCTGCGCTCATGGCGCTGCTCTGGGTGGGCGCGACCGTGACGGGTGCGCGGATCCCCGGCGGCGCCGGTGTCGCGACCGCCTCGACGACCACGGCCGCATACGACCAGGTCACGCGCCTGCGCGCGGACCTCGCTGACCGCAAGGCGTTCGGTGCGGCGATCCGCCACGATCCGTACGCGAACGTCCCACCCGACCGGCTGCTGACCGCCCTGCGCGGCAAGGATGTGCTCCTCGTCTTCGTCGAGAGCTACGGCCGCGTCGCCGTCGAGGGCTCCCGCTTCTCGCCGGCGGTGTCCTCGGCGCTGGTCCGGGGGACACAGCGCCTCACGGCGGCCGGGTATGCGACGCGCAGCGCGTACCTCACCTCGCCGACCTTCGGCGGAGGGAGCTGGCTGGCCCACGCCACGATGCAGTCCGGGCTCTGGGTCGACAGCCAGCAGCGCTACGACCAGCTGTTGAGCACGCGGCGCCTCACGCTCAGCGCGGCGTTCGGCCGCGCCGGATGGCGCACGGTGCTCGACGCACCTGCCACGACGCGGCCGTGGCCGCAGGGCGCGCGCTTCTACGGCGTCGACCGGCTGTACGGCGCAGCGGACGTGGGCTATCGCGGCCCCGCGTTCAGCTATGCGACGATGCCCGACCAGTACGTGCTCGCCGCGCTGCACCGCCTCGAGCTGGCAGGCAAGGATCGCCGACCGGTGATGGCGGAGATCGATCTCGTCTCCAGCCACCACCCGTGGACCCCGCTCCCCCGCATGGTCGGCTGGGACGAGGTCGGCGACGGCTCGGTCTTCGACGACATGCCGTCCCAGGGCCTGTCACCCCGCCAGGCCGTCGGTGATCCCGACCGGGTCCGAGAGCTCTACGGCCGCTCGATCGTCTACAGCTGGCAGGCGCTCGTCTCCTACCTGGACCACTACCGCGACCCGAATCTGGTGGTCATCGCTCTCGGGGACCACCAGCCGCACCGCTCCGTGAGCGGCCGCGACCCCGGGCGCGACGTCCCGGTCTCCGTGATCGCGCAGGACCCCCAGGTCCTCCGCGCGATCACGGGGTGGGACTGGCGGCCCGGGCTTCTCCCCGCTCCGGACGCGCCCGTCTGGCCGATGGACCGCTTCCGCAACACGTTCCTCAGAACATTCAGCCTCGAGGGAAGGAACCCGTCATGAACATTCGCATCGTCGCAGCACTCACCGTGCTCGTCTCCGCAGTCGTCCACCTGCGGTTGTGGCTGGACGGCGTCAAGGACCAAGGGACGGTCGGCGGCCTGTTCGTCGTCAACGTCGTCGCCGGTGTCGTGATCGCCGTCCTGCTCGTGACCTGGAAGCACTGGATCCCGCTGTTCCTCACCGCCGGCTTCGGCCTCGCGACGCTCGTGGCGTTCCTGATCTCTGCGACGGTCGGCCTGTTCGGCGTCGAGACCGGCTGGAGCTGGTACGCATGGGTGGCCGCGATCAGCGAGGTGCTCGCCGTGATCCTCGCCGTCGCCGCCGCCTCACGCGAGGGCTACCTCTCACGCGGGGGTACGCAGCACGGCGGATCCGTCGGCGTCGCGCACCTCCACTGACGCGATGTCGGCACGCGGCGTCGCGGTGGCTGCCGTCAGGTGCATCGTCTTGCCCGGCAGCCCCCGCCACGTCGCCACATGCTCTTCCTGTCCGTCGCGGGTGAGGACGACCAGTGCGTACGTCGCCGCACCGCCGTACTCGCCCTCGTACGGTCCTGCCGTCGGATAGCTGCAGGTGAGCGCCAGCTTCGTCCCCCACGCGACGGTGCTCAGCGCGAGCTGCGCCGTCATCGAGGTCTCCTCCTCGGCCGGCACCATCGGCGTGCCCGTCGGCTCGGTGGTGGGCTGGCTCGTCGGCTCGGTGGTGGGCTGGCTCGTCGGGGGGTTCTGCGCAGCGGGCTCGTCGCGGCTCCCCCACTGCGCCCCGGCCGCGAAGCCGCCGGCCACCACCGCGACCGCAGCGGCTGCGGCGATGCCGACGCTCACCCACCGACGCCGCTGCCGCTGCCGTGCGGCGAGCGCCAGGACGGTCGGCCGCAGGCTCTCGGGCAAGGGCTCGTCCGTCTCGGGCGGGTCCCAGACGTCGACGGGCACCTTCGACAGCAGCCCGGGAAGTCCGGCGAGCTCCTGGACCGCCTGCTGGCACGCCTCGCACCCCGCGAGGTGGTTCTCAAACTCGAGCCGGTCCGCGGTGGACAGCGATCCCAGGACGTACGCACCGTCGAGATGCTCGTAGGGACACGTCATGCCGTCACCCCTCTCTCTTCGAGCGCGAGGCGCAAGGCCCGCAGAGCGTAGTGCGTGCGCGACTTCACGGTCCCGGTCGGCACCCCGAGGCGCGTGGCGGCATCGGCGACCGACGCGCCCCGGAAGTAGCACTCCACAAGGACGGCGCGGTGCTCGTCCGACAGCTGTGTCAGCGCATCGGCGACCATCCAGGAGGTCAAGAGCTGGTCCGTACGATCCGACTCGCCGGCGTCGGGCACGTCCGCGACGACGACCTCACCTCGCACTTTCCTCGCCCTCCAGTCGTCGATGACGATGTTGCGCGCCACGGTGAACAGCCACGCGCGCACCGAGCCCTGAGAGCGCTCGAGCGTCGGCGCTGCACGCCAGGCGCGGAGCAGGGTCTCCTGGACGACATCCTCCGACCGTGCCCGGTCGTACCCGGTCAGACGCAGGCAGAACCGCCACAGCGCCTCCGCATGGGCGTCGTGGAGCCGCTCCATCACCGCGTCGGGGCTCTCGGACATGACACCTCCGCCCTCTACCACGTCCTGGGGGGCCGGATGGTTCACAGCAGACCACGTCGACGCCGCCGACGTCGAGGGCGCTCAGGCGTCGGCGAGCACCTGCGCGAGCGTGTGCTCGCCGATCGCGCGCAGCATCGGGGCATCGTCGGACGAGGTGACAAGCAGGGTCCCGAACAACGCTGCCCATGCGAGAGCACGGTCCCAGGTCGCGTCGTCGGCGTAGCCTGCCTCCGACACGCGCCGGCGGAACACCGCCCGGTCCCGCGGCCCGAACGTCAGCCACGCCGTCGCGAGGTCACTGGCGGGGTCGCCGGACGTGACGTCGCCGAAGTCGATCACCGCGGAGAGCGTGGGCGACCCGTCCGCGGACGGCGCGGCCAGCAGGTTCGCCGGGTGCAGGTCGCCGTGGACCCACAGCGCGGGCCCGTCCCAGGGCGGCGTCGGCAGGAGCCGGTCCCAGAGGGCGAGGAGCACGTCGGCGTACGGCACGTGGCCGGTCGCGAGCCGTTCGCGCATGCCGTCGTCGCGCGCAGAGAGCGGCACTCCCCGGTACGCGCTCGCGGGCGCCTCGGCAGGAGCCGGACGGTGCAGCGCGACCACGAACGCGGCGAGCGGCTCCATCAGTCCTCCGCGCTCGCCGAGGGTCAGGTCTCCCACCGCCTGCCCGGGGAACCACGGCACGATGCTCCACGCCCACGGGTACGCCGGCCCGCGGGTGCCGTCACTCGGCTTCCCGGTGCGTACGGGCGCGGGGACGCGGGCCGGGAGGTGCGGCGCGAGGACCGGCAACCACTCCTGCTCGTGGCGGACGAGGGCGGCTGCGAGCGCACGGCGCGGCATCCGGAGCGCCAGCGTGTCACCGAGCCGCAGCACCACGTTGTCCCAGCCGTTCGCGACGACCCTCAGCGGGAGGGCCGCGAGGTCGGGATGCTGGGCCTCAAGGAGGCCTCGCACGAGCGGCACGGTGACGTCGATCTCGGCGGCAGGCATCGGGGGCACCGGTCGATGGTAGGCCGCATGATCCACCACTGGAGACACACGCACTGGACCACTGACCCGGACAACCGCCATCCTGGTCCGCATGAGCGACGACCCTGCGACCGTGAGCCCGGGAGGGGTCACGTACGGCAAGCGCGCCGCGCACCTTCCGCCGAGCAGCGCGGGTCCTGACTGGCCATACCCGACCTGCGTCCGGTTCTGCGCGATACCCCACGAGGTCGGCGCTCCCTGCCGGTCGTTCGGCGAGGAGGTCTTCCTGAGCCTCAGCGGCGTCGATCCTGAGACCGGCGAGCCCACCTTCGCGCTGGTCTTTCCCGGCGGACCGGGCACTCCCGAGGTCATCCTGACGGCCTACCAGGCCTCTGTCCTCGCTGCGGAGCTGTCGCCCGAGAGCCTGCGCTGACGATCCCGGCCGCTCAGTGCTGGTGCTCGGCGGGGTGCCCGGGCAACGGCGCCTCGCCGCCGACCACCCCGTACGAGAGCGCGAGCGAGAGCAGCCCCAGACCGACCACGACGAGCGCGCCGTCCGCTCGTGAGACGTTGCCGCCGCGTCGGCGCTCGACCACGCCGAGCACAGTGGCAAGGGCCATCACGACGAGTCCGTGCCCGATCATCACCGCCGTCATGAGCACCCAGCACGTCGCGACGCACCGCCTCGCGGTCGCCATGCCATAGCGGGCGCAGTCACGATCAGCGCGCCACCCACGCGGCGCGAGCGGCCTCGTCATGGCGCACTGGCGCACGAGGCGTTGGCGGCCAGGAGCGACGTACGCCACCACCGCGACCGCGAAGCCGACCACGATCGCGGGGCGCCACCCGATCGCGGTGGCCAGGAGTCCCCCGAGCGTGATCGTGACGGCAGCGACGACCGTCCACACCGCGAGGTAGCCGACGAGATAGGCGACCGCGGCCCGGTAGCGCCGCGGCCAGAGGCTGGTGTGCGCGACATGGGCGACCTGCGGCAGGACGAACGGCACCATCATCGCCGTCGACATCACCGCCGCGTGCGACAGCGCGTGCAGCGGAGGGTGGACCTCACCCGACCCGAAGAAGTGGCCTGGCTCGCCCAGCCCGACGGCAAGCAGCGATGCCCATGCCGCGGCAGCGAGCGCCACGGCACACCACTCGGGGTGGTACCAGTGCGTCCGTACAACGAGGCCGGCCGTGCTCATGAGTAGAAGAGGCTCACGCGGCCGACCGAGATGTCACCTTCCTCCGTGCGGCCCGACTTGTCGGGCAAGGGCGTGA
The DNA here is from genome assembly GCF_014127285.1 of Mumia sp. ZJ1417. Taxonomy (GTDB): domain Bacteria; phylum Actinomycetota; class Actinomycetes; order Propionibacteriales; family Nocardioidaceae; genus Mumia. The sequence goes on along the minus strand of NZ_CP059901.1, from coordinate 1,798,944 downwards.
ACGCCACGGTCAGCTTCTTGGGGTCCCACTGACCGGCTGCGGACAACGCCTTCACGATCTTCGTGATCTCGAACGTCGCGTTCTTGCCGCTGCCGCTGTGGGTGTCGCTTCGCCGCGATGCCTCGATGACACCGAACATCGGCAGCTGACCGACCTCACGATCAGGGAACTCCGTCGCGCGGGTACCGGCCGGCACGTTCACGTGGACGAGGACGGGACCCGCGCTGAGCCGGGTCGCGGTGATGTTCTCGAGCCGGAGGAAGACCCGGGAGCCGGGCGGCACCGTGCCGGCCTCGTCGACGAGGCGCGCGAGCGGACCACGCGGCGCGCTGACGTCGATCGGCACCGAGGACGGGCCGGACCGGATCGGCACCGGGCCGCTCGATGCTCCGACCAGCTCAGGAGGACGCGTCTCCTCCTCGCCGAACTCTTCCCCCTCGCCCGTCGGCTCGCCGAACGCCTCCCGGGCGCCCCTCTCGGGCATGTCGGAGTAGCGATAGCCCAGCGGTGGCCGACGAGGGTCGATCACCTGCTCGGTCGTCATCGATGTCGTCGTCCCGCCGGTTCCAAAGACCCATCGAGCGTCTCGCCACTGCCGCTCCCGCGGGTTGCGGCGGCGGGGCTGTCGCAACCACACCTCCCACAGCCGGTCGATGTTCGCGTGGTGCAGCCAGAACACGGGGTCCTGCCCTGCCGTCTCGAAGCGTGACATCAGACCCAGCGGGACCCGGCCGCCGACCGCGACGTGCACGTCTCCGTGCGGCGTCGCCTCGAGCGTTCCCGCACCGGGCCCATTCTCATGGGTCCCCACCGGCGCCGTCCGCCCCCCGAACGCCGGGAGGAACCGGTCGCTGAACGACGTCTGATCCATCGCGCCCTTCACGGCGACGTCCCGAGGGTCCATAGGATCCCCGCGTCTGATCGACTCGCTGCGCAGGCGGACCATCAGGGGGTTGTCGACGTTGTCGGGCGTCCGCGCGGCGAGGAACGCCGGTGGAAGCTTCCGGACGTCGGGACGGCTGGCGTCGCTGTAGTTCCAGAACGGTAGCGCCCAGCCGTTCGGGCCACCGAGCCGCACGATCTCGTCGCGGACGATGCGCTCGAAGTGGTAGAGATACACGCGATGCCACGGCAGGAAGTGCCAGCTCTCGTGCTCGCACGTGTTCCAGCGCGCCCCGGACGGCCAGGCGGACCGCGAGATGTCGGTCCCGTGGGTCTCGGCCAGGTGCCGCCAGCACCGTGGATCGGGGAAGCTCCCCGAATCGCGGGCCTGGAGCGCGGCGACCGCGCGGGCGTACCAGAGGATCGTCGGGTGCCACACGTTCGTGGCGCTCAGCGTCCAGACGTCCTCGCGGACCCGCACGGCAGGGGCGGGCGTGGGAGTCGGGGTCGGGGTCGGGGTCGGGGTCGGGGTCGGCGTCGGTGTGGGTGCGGGTGTCGGGGTAGGCGTGGGTGTGGGCGTCGGCCCGGGCAGCGGCGTCACCGCCAGCTTCTCCAGCTCCGGCCAGGTCTTCGGCCCGATCACTCCGTCACGGACCAGCCCGCGGCAGGCCTGGAACATCTTCGTCGCGAGCTCGGTCCCCTGCCCGAACCGGCAGTCGACGACCAGCGGGTCCTGCCCGATCGCCTTCAGCTGCGGCTGGAGCGACGAGATGTACTGGCGCGTGGCCTGGCTCGTGTCCGAGCACGCCGGGGTCCCTGCACGCCACGAAGAGAGAAACCGGTTGAGCAGGTGCTGGGCGTAGCCGACCGCAGGGTTGCGTGCCCGAGACGCCGAGGTGCTCCGGTGGAGCAGCGGCCGCGGGCCCACAGGAGCGGCGGGAGGGCCCTCGCCGGGTGCGCACCGGTGCGGCCCCCACGTCTCTCCCTCGGTGGTGGGCGTCTCGGTCCACTCGGTCTCCGTGCCCCACTCGGTCTCGGTGCCCCACTCCGCCTCGGGGGCAGACTGGGTCTCGGTCCACTCCGCCGCGAACGGGCTCTCGTCGAACCACTCACGCGTCGCGGGGTCGGCCTCGGTCGTCTGCCACGGCGCCTCGTCCTCGTGCATGATCCACCCCCGTCATCGCTTCGGCAGCGGACGCGGCGCCGCCACGACCTGAACCGGCGTGGGCCGTTCCTTGAGGTTGCGCCCTGATGCGGCCGCCCACTCCGTGATCACGCGGCGCACCTCGGTGCCGAGCGGCACCGCGCCCGCCGGCAACGGCGGCAGAGCCGGCGGCACCGTGCTCTGGTAAAGCAGCCATGCCCGCCCGCTGTCGGTCACCCATCCCGCCTCCAGCGCGCGCAGCACGAGCGAGAGCTCCTGCGCCATCGCAAAGAACGAGTTCGCACGCGAGTGTGGCGGCAGGCCGACGCGCTCCCCGATCACCCGCAGGCGATCGGCCGCGCTCGTCGCCTGGGCCCGCAGGTCGATCACGACGGGCGTGTTCGACCCGAGCGTCAGCTCGACCCACCCCATCGCGGTCGTCGCGGCGAGCTCCTCGCGGCTCAGCAGCGCGTTCTGGCGCCGCGATCGCAGCATGAAGCCGAGCTGCTCGGCGAGCCGATAGATCCGGTCGTCGTCGGTGGTGTTGCCCGCGACCAGGTTCCGGACGTTCTCGATCGCCCGCCACAGCTCGTACAGGAGCTCCTCGAGGAGCGCGACGAACGTGCGGTTGGACGCCTCGGCCTTCTCGTACGGGTACGGGGCGTTGGTGTCCGTGCCGTGGGCGAGGTCCATGCCGAACATCCGGTAGTACGCGTTGCGGCGTACGGCCTCGGCGTCGGGACGCACATTGCTGGTCGACAGCCACGCGGAGACCGGGTTGTGCGCGTTGAACAGCAGCGCCTCCGTCGCGTCCAGCCAGCGCTGGGTCGACACGGAAGGGATGCCGAGGCCCTCACCGCCACGGAACGCCCGGACGACACGCGCGAGGATCTGCGCGGCCCGCGTGTTCTCGATCGCGTACGCATAGATCAGGTGGTCCCAGGCCGGCTGAGCCAGCATCGGGACGGTGCTGAACGCCCCCTCGGTGAAGAGTGCCACGCGCGCCGGACCCGCCGGAGCAGGATTGGGCGCCCACGGGTTCGCGGCGTCGAGCACCTGCTCCATCCGCCACACGAGGTCGAGCGGGTCGGCCGTGATGACCTGGCCCTCGGCAACCGGACCGCCGCCAAGCTGTTGGACGAGCTGCGTGATCATGCCACCTGCTCCTCGTCGTACTCGCCGTAACCAGCGTCGACGACCGGCTGAGCCTGCCCGATGAACAGCACCGGCTCCTCGAAGTCCGTCGACAGCTGCTGGAAGTTGGAGTCCCGATCTCCACCGAGCGCCCCACGGATGAGGACCACCGCCTCGGCGACGCCGGGCTCGAGCTCGAGCGCCGTGGACGGCGGAACGATGCTGCGCAGCGGGCCCATCACCTCCGCAATCTCGGCGAGCCCGATCGCCAGGCCGTCGAGCCCCGCGATCCCGCCGAGCGTCGTCCACACCTTCGTGAGCTCCTCGGCGGTGCTCTGCTGCATCATCTCCATGGCGTCGAGGAGCGCCTCCGTACGCTCCTCGATCGCTGCCACCGACGACGCCAGCGTCTTCATCGTCGGGTTCCCGGTCGCCTTCTTCGCCACGTCTCTCACCTCCGTCGGCCGCTCACGCGGCTACGCTCTGTTGGCCGGTCATCCAGGTCCTGGCCCGCGAGATCCACTCGCCTGCCCGCTGGGGGTTCTCCGCCTCACGCAGCCCGGCCAGCGCGATCAGGCGGATGCCGTCCGTGCGGCGCCAGTGCGGCGACGTCCACAACGACGGTCCCGCCGTACGTTCAAGCTCCGCAAGGGCGCTCGGCGACACGCGCGAGGCGTCGACGAGGGCGCCGATGGGCCGGTCGCGGAACCCCGGGACGCGGCTGTCGAGGCACGTGGCCGCGAGGGCGTCCATCCGCCGGTGCGACCGCAGCAGGAGCGGGACGGTCGCCGCCTCCGCGCGGCTCGGTGGGTACGTCGTGAGGACTGCACGTTCCAGCCGGTCCCACGGGCCCGCTCCGTAGACGTGACGGCACATCGCGCAGCCCAGGAGCGTACGCAGCCAGCCGATCGGGTGCGGGTCGCCGAGCGGCCAGCGGAAGAGCGTCCGCTCGTCGGCGACCACGTCGTGCAGGGCGGCGACGGAGGCGTAGCCGGTGAGCACGAACGCGTACACGTCTGCGGCGATCTCGCTGCTCCACGGCTGCCACATCGCGCGCAGTGCCGGGTCGTCGGCCAGGGTCTCCCCGAGGGCCTTCCCGAGCGCGTCGTTCCACCCCGAGAGGTGGGCGACCTGATGGCCGGCCTCGTGGAACAGCGACGTCGGGCGGTAGAGGTTGTGCCGCACGATCTTGACGGCGGCGACGGGATTCACCGTCCCGGGTGCCCACAGACGGATGCCTACCCGCAGGATGCTGGCGCCCAGGCCCTCACCGAGGTACGTGAGCACCGGCGGGACAGGCAGGCCCAACGGTCGGAGGACCTGCTCGATGCTCTGGTAGGCGACGGAGTCGAGGAACTGCAGCGCCGCGCGCAGGTGGGTGCTCGTGCGGGTGTTGACGGCCTGTCCGAAGAAGTCGAGCGTCGTCTCCACCTGGACGTAGCGGCGGCGGAACTGCTGGACCGCTGCCTGCGCCTCGGCGAGGGCGGACGGGTCGAGGCGGCTCGCCCGCACCGCCGCCGCGCTCGTGCGGCCGGCCTCGAGCAGCTGCTCGACCGTACGAGCAAGCTCGCTGCGCACCGGAACGCCGATCGAGTGCTCGAGCGACTCCCACGCGTGCCGCGACGCGAACTCCTCTGCGTCGACGAAGCACTGCGCCGCGCCCAGCCAGTGGCCGAGCTGGCGCTCCAGCTCCTCGGCGATCAGGCGGTGCTCGTTCACGGCTTGGCCCTCCCCGGCGTGACGGTGACGGTCACGGCAGAGGGCGCCGCAGGTGCGGCAGCAGGTGCGGGTGGGGCGGGCGACGCCGCGGGTGCGGTCGGCTCAGCGGCCGGCGCCGTCGGCGCGGGGGCCGCCGCGTCGTCGTCTGCTTCGGACGCGGTCGGCGGAACGCCCCTGGCGTGCACGGTCACCGTCACGCCGCTGGCGGGGTCCTGGGCCGCTCGGACGAACTCGTGTCCACGCGTCCGTGCCCACTCCGCCAGCGCCTTGGCGATGCTCGCCCTGACCCGGCGACCGGGCCTCGGTCCCGCTCCTCGGAGGGCGACCCGACCGCGGCCCCGACCGCGGCCACGACCCCGGCGGCCCGATGACCGGCGCCTGCGCGCGGCAGCGCCGCCGGTCGCAGCGAACGCAGCCCGCAGCAGCGCCCGGAGCAGGGTCGTTCCCCCACGCCCCGCGGACACCGAGGCGGCGAGCCGCTGGGCGTCCGCCTCGGAGAAGTACAGCGACAGCCGGAGGTCCCCGCGCGCCTCGTCGGTCCGTACCCGCTCGTCGCTGGGCCGGGTCGCCTCGCCCGTGGTGGTCGGCGCTACCGGCGCCTCGACCTGACCGACGGGTTCGAGGTGGAAGAAGCGCTGCCCGACCGAGATGCGGTGGCGTGACTCCAGGAACCGCGCAGGGACGTCGACACCGAGCCGCGGCTCGCGCAGCAGCAGCCCTGCCGTCTGGACGGTCAGCGCGTGGAGCTGGTGGTGGGCACCGCGCGGGAACGCGGCCCCGCCGATCCGCTCCAGGCGCGCCAGCCGGGTCAGCGTCGTCCCGGGCCCCGACTCGAACAGGTGGACACGGAACCTGCCCGGCAGGCTGATCCCCGCCGCGCGCAGCGCCGCATCGAGCTTCACTCCCTCGAACGTCGTGATCGAGGCCGCGACGGCCACGGTCAGCTCGATCTCGGGGACGCGCGAAAACTTCTTGTACGCGTACGCCCTGCGCGCGTGCCGCACCACGAACGACCCGCCGAGCGACGGCGCGATCTGCAGGTCGGGGCGGACGAGCGGGGTGGGGAAGTTCGCAGCCACCGCCTGCTCGAAGGCCTCCGTGAGCGCGACCTGGAGCAGGTCCTCGTCCTCGAAGAACTCCGCGGGCTGCTCCGAGAGCCGGCGCACGGTGTCCTCGACCGTGGCGGCCAGGGTCGCCGGTGCGGCCTCCTGCTCGAGCTCGCCCGGACGTCCCTGCTCGAGCCCGATCACGCGCAGGCCGACGTCGACGATGGCCGACGAGAGTGGTCCGGACATCTTCGGCCCGACCCACTGGCTGATGAGCTTCGCGAGGAAGCCCGACAGGAAGCCGACCACCTTGGGACGCCCGACGAGGCGGATGCCGAGCCGAAGCGCCGGAAGGATAGCGGGGATGAACTGGTCGATCGCCGGGGTGAGGTCCTCGCCCTCGGGCGCCGCCTGAAGCCGGTCGATGAACGCGCTGCGCGCCTCGGCGAGCATCTCGAGCTCGTCGGACGCCGCAGGCGCGGCACCTCGCTCCTGGTCGTGCCCGAAGCTTTCGCCCTGCTCGAGCGCTTCGCCCCCGAGCACGGACTCGGCCAGCGCCGCGTCCAGCGACTCGGCGAGGGTCTCCGGGTCGCCCACAGCGACCGGCGTAGGCGCGAACGACTCGCCGAGGAACTCCTCCTCGGCCTCGCTCTCCACCAGCTCCTCGGTCTCCTTCTGTCCAAGACCGAAGCGCTTGGCCAGCGCACGCGCGGGTTCGTGGAGGGCGGCAGGGAGCTTGTTGATCGCGATCGCCAGCACGCGCTGCAGCAGCGGCCGTACGAGCGCCTTGAGCTTGTTGAGGATGGGCCCGAGAATCGGGAGCGCGGCCTTCGCGATCTTCCCTGCGGTCTTCACGACGGTCTTGACGACGCTCTTGGCCTTCTTGATCAACCCGCCGATGAATTCCTCGCCCGCCGGGGTGACACCGAGCGCGCCGACCTCGAACCGGTCGAGCAGCTCGTCCAGCTGGTCCGGCGCCAGGCCCTCCAGATCGAGGTTCTGGACATGGTCGGCGAAGCGCTGGACGCACCGTTCCGCCTCGGACCCGACCGGCGCGAGATGGGCGTCCGCGAGCTGCTGACGCTGCTCGGCGAGCTGCATCGGCTGTTCTCCGGCGAGCCGGGTGTCGGCCGCCTCGGCCGTCTCGGCGATCAGCTCAGCGAGCGCCTCGTCGAACTGCTCGTCCCGGATGCTCTCGAAGGCCTCGGCGATGAGCTCGCCGGCCTCGCCGTCGCCTTCGTCCTCCATGCCGAAGGCCTCGGCGAACGGCGTCGTCACCTCGGTCCACGGCATGAACCCAAGCGTCGCGGGCGGTGTTTCCGTACCGACCGCACCTTCGGAGAACGGCGTCTCGACCTCGAACGCCTCTGCGGTCTCGCCGATCACGGTCATCGCGCCCTCCCAGAGCTCGTCGTTGCCGACACGCACCAGCCTGCGAGGTGCCCGTACCCGCCACGCTCCCGTCGCCGCTCCGTCTGCGGCCCTGTCTCGTACCCGCTGTCGCCGCTGCCTCGTCCGTGCAGCGTCCCGCCGCCGTAGCCGGCCCCGTACCCCGTACCGTCCCGTGCAAGCAGGCCCGGCGACATTGGCGGCGGCGCGAGCCCTCGGAGGCCCTATGCTCGTGGGGTCGAAGACTTGTCGCGCAGACCGCCCGCGCCCGTCTCCGCCGTCGCGTGTCCCCCCGACGCCTCGTCCGGACGCGCCGCGGACTCAGGAGCAAACCGGTGGCCAGCTCGTACGGAACGCGTCGCGTCGGCGTCCTCGGCGGGCTCGGGACGCGGCCCGTCGAGCGGCTGTCAGGCGCAGGCCGCCGTGTGCTCGCCTACCTGGCGGTGAAGGGTCCCCGGACGAACCGGCTCCTCACGGGCACGGACCTGTGGCCTGAGGTCTCCGAGGCCCGCGCCCGGGCGAACCTGCGCCGCGCGCTGTGGCAGCTCCCGCGCCGCTGGGTACGTCCCGACGGTCTCGAGCTGGAGCTCGAGGCCTCGGTCGACCTCCTCGACGCGCGCCGGGTGGCCGATCAGGCGCTTGCCGACACGCCTGTCGGCGCCGACGGGGTGGAGATGCTGAAGCACGACCTCCTGCCCGGCTGGTACGAGCCCTGGGTCCTCGACGAGCAGGACCAGTTCCACCTGCGACGGATCCAGGCGCTCGAGGCCGTGTGCCGGACGGCGTCCGAGGCCGGGGCGTACCCGCTCGCGACCGGTGCCGGCCTCGCCGCCGTGTGCGCCGAGCCGCTCCGCGAGTCGGCCGTGACGGCGCTCGTCGAGGCGCTCGTACGGGAGGGGAACCGGGTCGAGGCCGCACGACGGTTCCGCGCGTACGCGCTACGGCTCCGCCAGGAGATCGGCGCCGCCCCCGGTGACGACTTGGTCGGCCTCGTCCGGCCGTTCCTGCGCCGCCGTCCGTGACCACTCGCCGAAGTGCGCGCGGCGAGACAGACTGAGGCGATGGACAGACGTCGTACCGCCATTGCCGTGGCCGTCCTCGCCTCGACCGCGTTGCTGCTGCCCGAGGGGGCGGCCGCCGAGCCGCGAGCAGCCTCGCCGACATCGTCCGCCGCCCGGGCCGCGCCGATGCGTGTCTCGACCGTCCTGACGGGCCTGGACCACCCGTGGGACCTCGCGTTCGTCTCCTCGTCTCAGTTCTTGTTCACCCAGCGGGACCGCAAGACGATCTCGCTGGGGACGACCAGCGGCGCCAAGCGGGTCGTCGGGCGGGCGGCCGGCATCTGGGCCAGCGGCGAGACGGGGCTGATGGCGCTCGAGCTCGCGCCCGACTTCGCCCGTACGGGCACCTTCTACACCTGCCACGGCTACCGCTCGGGAGCGACGAAGGACGTCCGGGTCGCCCGCTGGCGCCTGAACGCCGCCCGGACGAGCGCGCGGCTCACCAAGACGATCGTGCGCGGCCTGCCCGCGACCAGCGGCCGTCACGGAGGATGCGCGCTCGCCTTCGGCCCCGGCGGCGCGCTGTTCATCGGCACCGGCGATGCGGCCGTCGGGCGCAACGCACAGCGCCTGCGGTCCGGCGGCGGCAAGGTCCTGCGGGTCAACCCTCGTACGGGCCGCGGGCTGCGGAGCAACCCGTACGCGAAGTCCCGCTACGCGATGAAACGGCGCGTCTTCACGTACGGTCACCGCAACGTGCAGGGCCTCGCGCGGCGCGGCAACCGCATGTGGGCGGTCGAGCAGGGGTCGTACCGCGACGACGAGGTCAACGCGCTCTTCCGCAAGGGCAACTACGGCTGGAACCCGGTCCCGGGCTACAACGAGTCCGTCCCGATGACCGACCACGGCCTGCCGGGCAAGCAGCGCAGTGCCCGGTGGCGCTCGGGCGGCTCCACGCTGGCGACCACGGGTGCCGCCTGGCTGCGGGGATCGGTCTGGGGCAACCGGTCCGGCCGCGTGCTCGCCGTGACGGCGCTGAAGGCCGAGCAGATCCGGCTGCTGCGCTTCGACAGGCGTGGACGGCTGCGGGGGCAGTCCATCGCGCTGCGGGGCCAGTACGGCCGGCTCCGCGCGGTGACCGTCGGGCCCGGCGGCGCGCTGTACGTGTCGACGTCGAACGGTGGCGGGAACGACCGCATCCTGCGGGTCCTGCCGAGGTGACGCCAAGCGATGTCCCCGGCGGTTACCCGCTGGTACGCTCCGGGGTGACCCAGGCCACACCTGCGCCCCAGGAGCTTCCGTGACGACCTCAGACCGCGTCCACGCGTTCCGCGACGACGTCCTCGGCGATCTCGACGCGACGGGGGTCGCGGAGCTCGTCGCGGCCAAGCAGATCAAGCCGCGCGAGGCCGCCGAGGCAGCGCTGGCCCGGATCGAGGCCGTGCGCGGTCTCGACGCGGTCGAGCACCTCGACCCCGACCGGGCGCTCGACGCCGCCGACCGCGAGGCGACAGGCGCCTTCGCCGGTGTGCCGACGCTGGTCAAGGACAACACCGACGTCGCCGGCTGGCCCACCGGCAACGGCTCGGAGGCCTACACCCCGCGGCTCGCCCGTACGGACAGCGACTTCGTCCGCATGTGGTCGGCGCAGGGCCTGACCTACCTCGGCAAGTCCCGCCTGCCGGAGTTCGGCTTCAGCGCGTCGACCGAGTTCATGACGCGCCCACCCGTTCGCAACCCCTGGAACCCGGCCTACTCCTCGGGCGCATCCTCCGGCGGCGCCGCAGCCCTCGTGGCCGCGGGCGCGGTGCCGATCGCCCACGCGAACGACGGCGGCGGCTCGATCCGCATCCCCGCCGCCGCCTGCGGACTCGTCGGGCTCAAGCCGACCCGCGGCCGGATCACCCCCGACCACCTCGACGAGACGATGCCGGTCAAGGTCGTCGCGCAGGGCGTCGTGACGCGATCGGTGCGCGACACCGCGCGCTTCTTCGCCGCGGCCGAGCGGACGTACCGCAACCCGAGGCTCCCCGCCGTCCGCATGGTCGAGGGGCCGAGCGCGACCCGCCTGCGCATCGGCGTCCTCTACGACTCGGTGACCGGGGCCAGCGACCGCGACACACGTGCGGCGACGAGCGACGCAGCCGACCTGCTGGCAAGGCTCGGCCACCGGGTCGAGGAGATCCCGCTGCCGATCACCCAGCAGTTCGCCGACGACTTCGCGCTCTACTGGGGGTTTCTGTCGTGGTACCTCACGACCACCGGCAAGCGCGGCCTCGGCGCCGACTTCGACCCGGCACGCACCGACAACCTGACCCAAGGCCTCGCGGCGGCGTTCCGCAAGGGGTTCCGCCGGTTTCCTGCAGCGCTCTACCGCCTGCGCCGCACCGAGCGGTCCTACCGCGCCCTCTTCACCACGTATGACGTCGTCCTGTCACCGGTGCTCGCGCACACGACGCCGAAGCTCGGCTATCTCTCCCCGACCGCTGACTTCGACCGGCTTTTCGCACGTCTGTACGCCTACGTCGGCTTCACGCCGCTCAACAACGTCTCAGGTGGTCCCGCGCTCTCGCTGCCGCTCAGCCGTACGCGCGCGGGGCTCCCCTTGGCGTCACACTTCTCGGCCGACCACGGCGACGAGCGGACGCTCCTCGAGCTCGCGTACGAGCTGGAGCAGGCGGCGCCGTTCGCGCGGATCCAGGACGCGTGAGGCCCGAGCGGCGCTAGGGCCCGACGGCCCTTAGCGTGGAGGCGTGACGTCCCGCCTCCTCGTCCCCCTCGCTCGTCTCGCCGCCTTCGCGCTGCTCCTCGCGCTCCTCGCCGCCGCCCCGGCGTCCGCAGCCGCCCCCACCCTCACCGCGTCCTCCCCGGCCACGGGCTACACCGGCGCGAGCGTCACCGTCTCCGGTGCGGCGACGCCGCCCGGGGGTGAGCTCGTGCTCGAGCGCCGCGTCGCTGACGGACCCTGGCGCCCGGTGAGCACGGGCCGCCCCGCGGACGACGGGTCGTACGCGCTGCGCCTCGTCGTCGCCGCCGGCGCCCAGACCCTGCGCGTTTCGTACCGCAGCGCCGGCGGGACGGTCGCGCGCGAGCTGCGCGTCACCGGCGTCGCCGCGCCCGTCCGCGTGTCGCTGAGCGGCTCCCACCGGCTGCGCGACGGCCACCGCCTCGTGCTCACGGCCCGGTGGACCACGACGGACGGCCGCCCTGTCAGCGGCGTCGCGCAGCTGTACGGCCGCCGCGCGGGCAGCTCCACATGGACCCGGCGTGCGTCGGTGCGGGTCACGAACGGCACCGGAACCGTCCGGGTCCGCCCGCGGGTCGACACCACGTACCAGCTCCGGACCCCCGCGACCACGCTCGTACGCCCGGCCGGCTCGTCCGGGCACGTCGTCGACAACCTTCCGCCGGGTCGCGTGATCCGCACGCCGGCGGGCGCTCCCGCGCCGCGCCGCACGCTCCCGCCGCAGCGACGCGCGATCGCCGCCGGACCGCACGTCCGCGTCAAGAAGATCTCCGCGCGGGTCTGGCGCTCGATGAAGGGCCGCAGCTGGCACCGCGGCTGCCCCGTCGGCCGGAGCTCGCTGCGGCTGATCGAGACGAGCTACTACGCGTACGACGGCTACCGGCGCCGCGGCGAGCTCGTCGTCCACCGCAGCGTCGCCAAGGCGACCAAGCGCGTCCTGATCGACCTGTACGAGGCCAAGGCGCCGATCCGGTCGATGTACCGGGTCGACCCCTTCGGCTGGTCCAAGCGCCTGCGCGGCGCAGACGACATGAAGTCGATGGCCGCCGGCAACACCTCGGCGTTCAACTGCCGCGGGATCGTCGGGCGTCCGGGGACGCGCAGCCCGCACAGCACGGGACGCAGCATCGACCTCAACACCTGGGAGAACCCGTACCGGTCGGGCTGGGGTCTGGTGCCCAACAGCGCGTGGGACGCGCGGCGCACCCCGACGGCGATCGTCTACCGCAGCCGCCAGCACGCCGTGGTGCGGATCCTGGCGCGCCACGGATTCCGGTGGATGGGCAGCGCGGACTGGCAGCACTTCCAGTACGTCGGTCGGGGCGCCCGACACCTGCCGCCGCCGACGACCTTCCTCGACTGAGGCCGGGCTAGCCTTCAGTGCCCGCGCTCGCGGCGCATCCGGCGCTGCGCTCGCGTCGAGCGGCGGAGCTGGCGGTTCTGCTCGGCCGCCAGCCGTGCATCGGCCCGGCGCTCCAGCCACTGCGCCTCGCGCTGCAGCGCCCGCCAGCTCTCGTACCGGCGCAGGCTCAGCACGCCGGCGTCGAGCGCGGCCCGCACCGCACACCCCGGCTCGACCTGGTGACCGCAGTCGGCGAAGCGGCAGGACGCCGTCAGCTCCTCGACGTCGGCGAACGCGCCGACCAGCCCGTCCGAGTCGGTGACGCCGACCCCGCGCAGGCCCGGCGTGTCGATCACCGCTCCCCCACCGGGGAGCGCGACGAGCTCGCGGCGCACGGTCGTGTGCCGTCCACGCCCGTCGGCACGGATCGCCGAGGTCGCGACCCGCGACTCCCCCACCAGCGCGTTGACCAGGCTGGACTTGCCGGCCCCCGAGGAGCCGACGAGCGCGAGCGTGCCCCCGCCCGCGAGCGCGGCCACCTCCTCGACGCCGTCACCGCTCTCGGCGCTGCACACGACCACCCCGACACCGAGGGTCGTGGCGATCTCCTCGGCGACATCGGCGGCGTCGGATGCCAGGTCCGCCTTGGTCAGGACCACGGTCGCCGGCGCGCCGCTGGACCAGGCGACCACGAGGAGCCGCTCGACCTTCTCCAGCGACGGCATCTGGTCGAGACCGACGACGACCGCCACGGCGTCGATGTTCGCGGCGAGCACCTGCCGGCGCGACGAGCCGCCTGGCTCCGCACGCTCGAGGACGCTCCGGCGCGGCTCGACCGCCACCACGCGCAGATCCGTACCGACCGCTTCGATCAGCACCCAGTCCCCGACGCACGGCGCGGCGCCGTCGTCCGCTCCGGCGAGCGTCCGCACAGCGACCTCCTCGCCGCCGGGTGTCCACACGCGAACCACTCCCCGGTCGCCTCGTACGACGCGACCGCGCCAGGGCTCCGGGCCACCGCTCGTCCCGTTCTCCGCGTCTGCGTCCACTCCGTGACGGTACGAACGAAGCAGGGTGGCGGGCGAACGATTTTGTCGCGCCCGCATGACCTGCGTCACTGAGCAGCCGCTTACGCTGGCCGCATGGACCCGCTGCAACGTGCCCCTCAGAACCAGGCCGCGCCGTTGACCGGCTACCACACCGTCCGCTCGGATGCGGCCCTCGTCGGCGCCGTCCGCGCGTTCGCCGGAGACGATGCCGAGACGGTGCTGACGTCGCTCGACCCGGTCGGCGCGCTCGCTGGGTCCGCCGAGGCCCGTGAGCACGGGATGCTCGCCAACCGCAACGAGCCGGTCCACCACCCCGTCGACCGGTACGGCAACCGCGTGGACGAGATCGTGTTCCACCCCTCCTGGCACTGGATGATGCAGCGCGGCGTGGAGTTCGGGCTGCACGCGACCCCGTGGGTCAGCGAGGAGCCGAAGCCGCACCTGCGACGCGCGGCCGCGTACGTCGCGTGGACGCACAACGAGCCCGGCCACGGCTGCCCGCTCACGATGACGTACGCCGCCGTCCCCGCGCTGCGGGCCGACGACGCGCAGGCCAAGCAGTGGACGCCCCTGCTGGCCGCGACCGAGTACGACTTCGGGCTGCGCAACCCCGCCGAGAAGCGCGGCATCCTCGCCGGGATGGGCATGACGGAGAAGCAGGGCGGCTCCGACGTCCGGACGAACGTCACCACCGCGACACCCACCGACGCCGAGGGCGAGTACGTCCTGCACGGGCACAAGTGGTTCACCAGCGCGCCGATGAACGACCTGTTCCTCGTCCTCGCGCAGACCGCCGGCGGGGTCACGTGCTTCGTGGTCCCCCGGGTGCTGCCCGACGGCACCCGCAACCCGCTCCAGGTGGTGCGCCTCAAGGACAAGCTCGGCAACCGCTCCAACGCCTCGTCGGAGCTGGAGTTCGACGGCACGTGGGCCGTACGGCTCGGCGACGAGGGGCGCGGCATCAGGACGATCATCGAGATGGTGGCGTCGACGCGTCTCGACTGTGTGCTCGGGTCGTCGGCGCTGATGCGTCGCTCCGTCGCCGAAGCGACGTGGCACGCGTCGCAGCGCTCGGCGTTCGGCGGCCTGCTGTCTGAGAAGCCCGCCATGCAGAACGTCCTCGCCGACCTGGCTGTGGAGTCCGAAGCGGCGACGCTGCTCGCCCTGCGGCTGGCCTCGAGCGTCGAGCACCCCGACGATGAGCACGAGAAGGCGCTGCGCCGCATCGCCCTGCCGATCGCGAAGTTCTGGGTCTGCAAGCGCACGCCCTTCCACGTCGCGGAGGCGCTGGAGGTGCTCGGCGGCAACGGGTACGTGGAGGAGTCGGGCATGCCGCTGCTCTTCCGCGAGTCGCCGCTCAACTCGATCTGGGAGGGCAGCGGCAACGTCAACGCGCTCGACGTCCTGCGGGCGCTGCAGCGCGAGCCCGAGGCGCTCGACGCCTGGCTCACCGAGGTCGGGAGCGTGCGCGGTGAGGATGCTCGGCTCGACGCCGCCGTCCACGACGTCCTCACCGGGCTGTCCGACCTGTCCGAGATGGAGTTCCGGGCACGCCGGCTCGCGGGGCAGATGGCCGTGGCGCTCCAGGCTTCGCTGCTGATCCGCTACAGCGACCCCGCCGTGACCGACGCGTTCCTCGCGAGCCGCGTCGCCGGCGACTGGGCGGGGACGTTCGGCACACTCCCCCGCGGTGTCGACGCGGCGGGCATCGCGCGGCGCGCGACACCCACGGTCTGAGCGTCGGTGTCGACTCCCCCGCTCAGAGACGGGCGAGGGTGTCCTCCATCTGGAGGACAGTCTTGTCGGCCAGTCGCTCGAGCGGCAGACGCAAGATCGCGGCGGGCAGCTTGCCGATCACCCCGTGGAAGGTGAAGTCGGCGCTGTAGCGGATCTCGGTGCCGGCGCCGGTCGTCGCGAACATCAGGTGGTCCTTCGTCGTGACCGTGTCGTTGTGGCCGGTGACCTCGAAGACCGCGTCCGGCACGAGCTGTGTGGTCTCGTACGTCAGCTCGACGCGCTTGCCGAGGAACTTCGAGACGTTGCGGTAGCGGGTCCCCAGCCCTCCGTCGCCCGACAGGCGTGTGGTCTCGACCGTGCCCGGGTCCCACTGCTCGGTCGTGGTGAAGTCGCTGAGGTAGGAGAAGACCTCGGCGAGCGGCTTGGCGACGGTGAGCGTACGAGACACGGCGACCATGCTCCACGCTAACCCTTTCGCTCACGGGCGCCGTTAACGCGACGTCGACTGTGGCGCCGCTCACACGGGCCCCCTGAAACCCCTGGAACATCAGGAAGCACGAAACCCGCATCTCGCAATGTGAACGCCTATCTCGAATACTGGGATCAGCCATTGCCGGATCATGGATCCTCAGCACAGACTTACGACCATGCTCACAGCGCAGACCACTCACCTGGCGGCCCGTCGCCACGTGGATTTCGGTCGCATGCGCAGCATGATGTGTCGCTGCGCCTGATCCTGGCCCCGGCCCCGGCCCTCTGAGTGCCGGCCCGACCGTCATCCCCTTCTCGAGCATCCTCGACAGGACGTCTCATGACTGCGACCACCGACGCCCCCGTGCGCGCTGCCCGCCCTCGCCGCACGAAAGGCGAAGGCCAGTGGGCCCTCGGCTACCGCGAGCCCCTCAACGCCAACGAGCAGTCCAAGAAGGACGACAACCCGCTCAACGTGCGTGCGCGCATCGAGAACATCTACGCGCGCGGTGGCTTCGACTCGATCGACAAGGCCGACCTGCGCGGGCGCTTCCGCTGGTGGGGCCTCTACACCCAGCGCAAGCCCGGGATCGACGGCGGCAAGACGGCCACGCTGGAGCCGGAGGAGCTCGAGGACTCCTTTTTCATGCTCCGCGTCCGCATCGACGGAGGCCAGCTCGACCTCGCCCAGCTCCGAACGATCGCCGGCATCTCGACGGAGTTCGGCCGCGACACCGCCGACCTGACCGACCGTCAGAATGTCCAATACCACTGGATCCGCGTCGAGGACATGCCCGAGATCTGGAGCCGGCTCGAGGGCGTCGGGCTCTCGACGCAGGAGGCGTGCGGCGACTGCCCCCGCGTCATCCTCGGCTCCCCCGTCGCCGGCATCTCCGCCGACGAGATCATCGACGGCACCTGGGCGGTCGAGGAGATCCAGCGCCGCTACATCGGTGACCCCTCGCTCTCCAACCTCCCCCGCAAGTTCAAGACGGCGATCAGCGGCCACCCGAGCCACGACGTCGTCCCCCAGATCAACGACGTCGCCTTCACCGGAGTCGTCCACCCCGACTACGGGCCAGGCTTCGACCTGCTCGTCGGTGGTGGGCTGTCCACCAACCCGATGCTCGCGCAGCGGCTCGGCGCCTGGGTCCCTCTCGAGGAGATCCCCGAGGTCTGGCACGGCATCGCGTCAGTCTTCCGCGACTACGGCTACCGCCGCCAGCGCTCCCGCGCCCGCATCAAGTTCCTCATCGCCGACTGGGGTCCGGAGAAGTTCCGCGACGTCCTCGAGAACGAATACCTCAAGCGCAAGCTCGTAGACGGACCCGAGGCCCCCGCCCCCCGTACCCCCGGCGACCACGTCGGCGTCTATCCGCAGCTCGACGGCGGCTACTACGTCGGCGTGGCTCCCAAGGTCGGACGCCTCACCGGCACGATCCTGAGCCAGCTCGCGGACGTCGTCGAGGCCCACGGCAGCAACCGGGTCCGTACGACCGCCCAGCAGAAGCTGCTCGTCCTCGACGTCGCGCCCGACAAGGTCGACTCGCTCGTCGCGGCGCTCGACGAGATCGGGCTCGAGGCCAACCCGTCGCCGTGGCGCCGCAACACGATGGCCTGCACCGGCATCGAGTTCTGCAAGCTCGCCATCGTCGACACCAAGAACCGTGCCGACCTCCTCATCGAGGAGATGCAGCACCGCATCCCCGAGCTCGACGAGCCGATCACGATCAACGTCAACGGCTGCCCCAACTCCTGCGCCCGCATCCAGACCGCCGACATCGGCCTCAAGGGGCAGCTGGTGATGGAGGACGGCAAGCAGGTCGAGGGCTTCCAGGTCCACCTGGGCGGCGCACTCGGCCTGACGCCGGGGTTCGGCCGCAAGCTGCGGGCCCACAAGGTCACCGCGACCGGGCTGCCCGACTACGTCGAAGGTCTCGTCCGCAGCTACCTCGACGAGCGCACCGACGGCGAGTCGTTCGCCGAGTGGGTCGCCCGTGCCGAGGAGGACGCGCTGCGATGAGCGGACGAGCGGCTCCCTACCACTGCCCGTACTGCGGCGACGAGGATCTGCGTCCTCACGGTACGCAGCACGGGGCGTGGGAGTGCCGCGCCTGCCTCCGCGCCTTCTCCCTCTCGTTCATCGGACTGATCAGCCCTGGGGGTGACAACGCATGACCACGACAGCAGTTCGCGGGGACCTCCCCGCCCGCTCCGCCGAGGAGCTCGAGGAGCTCGCCCGCATCGCCGGGCCCGACCTCGAGCTCGCCCCGGCTGAGCTCATCGTCGCGTGGGCCGTGGAGCAGTTCGGTGAGCGCTTCTGTGTGACTTCGTCGATGGGCGACGCCGTCCTTGCCGACATCGCCGGCAAGGTGGCGCCCGGGATCGACGTCGTCTTCCTCGACACCGGCTATCACTTCGCCGAGACGATCGGCACGCGCGACGCGGTCGAGGCGACGATGCCGGTCAACCTCGTCACCGTGGCGCCGCAGCAGTCGGTCGCCGACCAGGACGCCCAGTACGGCAAGGACCTCTTCCGCACCGACCCCGACCGTTGCTGCGCGCTGCGCAAGGTCAAGCCGCTCCAGGACGCCCTCGCGGGGTACGACGCGTGGGCGACTGGGCTACGCCGCGACGAGACCCACAGCAGGGTCATCGCTCCGGTCGTCGGCTGGGACTCCCGCAAGGCCAAGGTCAAGGTGTCCCCGCTCGCGCGGTGGAGCGCCGACGACGTCGACCGCTACATCGCCGAGAACGGCGTCCTGGTCAACCCTCTGCAGTACGACGGATACCCGTCCATCGGCTGCTGGCCCTGCACCCAGCGCGTCGCCCCGGGCGAGGACGCCCGCAGCGGACGCTGGGCAGGCACCGGCAAGAACGAGTGCGGCATCCACCTCTGACGCCGTACGCCCCATCCCCGCAGGTCGCCCGCGACCACGCACGACACCCTCCTGGAAGGAGGAATGCACCATGACCGCCCCTGCACTGGTCACGCTCGCTCACGGGAGCCGTGATCCTCGCTCGGCCGCCACCATCGCATCACTGACGGAACTGGTCCGGTGCATGCGTCCAGACCTGCGGATCGAGGAGGCCTATCTTGAGCTGTCCGAGCCCGGTCCGCTGACCGTGATCGACCGGCTCGTCGCGGAGGGGCACGACGAGGTCGTCATCGTCCCCCTGCTCCTCACGCACGCCCACCACGCCTCGGTGGACGTCCCCGCGGTCATCGAGGCCGTGCGCCGCCGCCACCCGCACGTACGGGTGCTCGCGACCGACGTCCTCGGCATCCACAAGAGCTTCCTGCGCGTGCTCGACGTCCGCCTGCGTGCCGCGCTCCGCGAGGCGCGGGCGACCGAACTGGACGGGCTCGTCCTCGCGGCCGCCGGCACCTCCGACCAGCTCGCGAACGCCCACGTCGCTCGCGTCGCCCGCGCCTGGGGGGCCCACCACAAGCTGCCCGTGCTCGCGGCGTTCGCCTCGTCGGCTCCTCCGGCTGCGGGCGAGGCGGTCCGCGCGCTGCGCCACGACGGCAAGCGTCACATCGCGGTCGGCTCGCTGTTCCTCGCACCGGGCTTCCTGCCCGACCGTGCCACCGAGCTCGCTCTGGAGGCAGGTGCCGTCGCCGTCTCCGACCCGCTCGGCGCTGCCCCGGAGCTTGCCCACGTGGTGCTGGCGCGCTATGCGGTGGGCGCCGTCGACCTGGTGCCGATCCCGGCCTGAGTCCCGACCGTGGCCGTCGCGTCGAGACGCTCGCGCTCGGCCTCCACGTCGAAGTCGGCTGTCGGCCACTCAAGGTCGAGCGCCCCGAGGTGCTCGGCCAACAGCTGCGCGACCGCCCAGTTGCGGTACCACTTGCGGCCGCTGGGCACGACGAACCATGGCGCGTACGAGGTCGAGCAGCGCTCGAGCGCAACCTCGTACGCCTCGCGGTAGCGGGGCCACAGCATGCGTTCGTCGACGTCGGCCGGGTGGTACTTCCAGTGCTTGGTCGGGTCGTCGAGCCGTGCGCGCAACCGCTCGAGCTGGTCGTCCGGGGTGATGTGGAGGAAGCACTTGACGACGACGCACCCGTCGTCGACGAGCCCCTTCTCGAAGGCGGTGATCGCGTCGTACCGGCGCTCGATCTCCGCAGGATCGGCAAGGGCGCGCACCCTGCCGATCAGCACGTCCTCGTAGTGCGACCGGTCGAAGATCGCGATCCGCCCGGGCGACGGGAGCGCGCGCTCGACGCGCCAGAGGAAGTCGTGCTCGAGCTCCTCCGGCGTCGGCGCCTTGAACGACGTCACCTGCACGCCCTGCGGGTCGAGCATGCCCGCGGCGTGGCGGATCGTCCCACCCTTGCCGGAGGTGTCCATGCCCTGGAGCACCAGGAGGACCCGACGGTCGCCGACGCCGGCCGCGCCCGCGGCGTACAGGCGCTCCTGACGGTCGGCGAGCACCGCGGCGAGCGCGGCCATCGCATCAGGCTGGTCCTTCTTGGAGCCGGCGAAGCCTGGGGTCGCCCGCGAGTCGTACGAGGTCAGGTCCACGGGTCCGTCGAGAACGCGGAGCTGCTCGCTGAGCGTGGTCGTCGCCATGCGAGGCAGTATGCACCGCCGCGGGCGCGGGCGGCAGACTGTCGGCATGGATGCGTCGCGCCCCGCCCCTGCCCTTTCTTCGGCCGTGGTGCACGGCGCGACCGGATATGTCGGACGTCACCTGGTCCGCGGACTGCTGGCCGAGGGGGCGACCGTGCTCGCCGTCGGCCGGTCGGCCGCACGCCTGGACGCGCTTCGGGAGTCGGCCGGAGACGACGGGACGCGCCTCGTCCCGGTGGTCGCCGACGTCTCGGCCGACGACGGCGCGCGGCACGTTGCCCAGCAGATCGCGGACCACGGCGTCGTACAGGCGGGGTTCGCGGCGATCGGCGGCTGGTGGGAAGGGTCCCGGCTCGTCGACCTCGACACGCAGACCTGGTCGTCCCTGCTGACCAGCCACCTCACGGCGCACTTCCTCGCCGCGCGGGCGACCGTCCCTCACCTGGACCCTGTCGGGTCGGCCTACGTGACCCTCAACGGCATCGCCACGCTGCAGCCCGAGGCCGGCTCGGGTCCGGTCAGCGTCACCGGTGCCGGCCAGTCGATGCTGCTCGACGTGCTGCGCGCCGAGGACGACCGGCCGGCCGTCCGTTTCCACGAGCTGTGCGTCGTCAACCCTGTCGTGGACGACGGTGACGCTGCCGACGCGCCCGAGGCGGTCGTCGAGATCTCCGACGTGGTCTCTGCTGCTCTGACGCTCGCGCGCAGCGGAGAGGCCCGGACACGCCGGCACGAGCTCGGGCGACTCTGAACCAACCCCGGGGCACGCGGCGGCGCTTCGGCGTTAGGCTGGAGACCCCCTGGCGAAAGGCATCGACGATGAACGATCCCGGTCCGGACGCACCGAAGCCCTACGACGTGGCGGTGCTCTTCGAGCAGGAGCTCTCCCGCCTGGATGCTCAGCAGCTCACGGCGCTGCACGAGGGGCTCGACGACCCCGTCGTCTACCACCTGCTGCTGCCCGTTGAGGACGCCGCGGCCACGATGGCGACGTCGCTCGGGGTGCTGGGCGGAGCCGACCTGGCCATGCCTGACGCACGCTCGCTCGGCGACATCGACCGTGCCGTCACCGAGGAGGGCGAGGCTGCGCTGCAGCGCTCGATCGACCTCGTGACGGCCGCCGGCAAGAAGACGACGACCGTACGCGGCGCACTCACACGTGACGACCCGGTCAGCGCACTCACCGACCTCGTCACGCAGGTCGGCGCCGCAGAGGCGATCATCCTGACCACGTCGCACGTCTTCTCGGAGTTCTTCCACGTCGATTGGGCGTCGAGGGCTGAGCGCAAGCTCAAGGTGCCCACGCTGCACCTCGTCGAGCACGAGTCGTTCGACGCGCAGTCCTCCGGCGCCGGCGAGGGCGCCTCCCTCCTCTGAGGCTCGCGGGTCAGCCTGCGTCGGGGACGAGGCGCAGGCTGACACCGTTGATGCAGTAGCGCTGGTCGCTCGGTGTCGGGAAGCCCTCGCCCTCGAAGACGTGCCCGAGGTGCGACCCGCAGTGGGCGCACCGCACCTCGACACGGCGCATGCCCATCGAGGTGTCCTCGATCAGCTCGACCTTGTCTCCTGCCAGCGGAGACCAGAACGCCGGCCAGCCGCAGTGCGCGTCGAACTTCGTGTCGCTGCGGAACAGCTCGGTGCCGCAGGCCCGGCACTCGTACACGCCGGGGGTCTCGTCGGTCTCGTACGCGCTGCTGAAGGGCCGCTCCGTGCCGGCCTCCCGCAGCACGTGGAACTCCTGGGGCGTGAGCACGGCACGCCACTCGTCATCCGTCTTCTCGACCTCGTACGCCATACCCCCATCGTACGGAGGAACGCACACACGCCGAGCGACTCGCGAGCGGGAGGGGAAGCCGGGTCAGGGCAGCGTGTCGACGATCTCGGCGACCGTGCGGAGACGCCCCGTGTAGAACGGGATCTCCTCGCGCACGTGCAGGCGCGCCTTGCTCGCGCGCAGGTCGCGCATGAGGTCGACGATCCGGTAGAGCTCGTCGGCCTCGAACGCCAGCAGCCACTCGTAGTCGCCGAGCGCGAACGACGCGACCGTGTTGGCACGCACGTCCTCGTACCCGGCTGCCAACATGCCGTGCTCGCGCAGCATGTCGCGGCGCTCGGCGTCGGGCAGGACGTACCAGTCGTACGAGCGGACGAAGGGATAGACGCACAGGTAGGCCTTGCCGCCGGCCTCGGACAGGAACGCCGGGGTGTGCGAGCGGTTGAACTCGGCCGGGCGGTGCAGACCGGTCTGCGACCAGACGGGGGCGAGGCGCTCGCCGAGCGCGGTGCGACGGAACGCGTGGTAGGCGTCCTGCAGCGCATCGACGGACGACGCATGCCACCAGATCATGAGATCGGCATCGGCACGCAGGCCACCGACGTCGTACAGGCCGCGGATGACCACGTCGCGCGACTCGAGGTCGGCGAGCAGTGCCTCGACCTCCGCGGTGACCTTCGTACGGTCGGCGACGTCGCCGAAGGGCGTCTCCAGCCGGAAGACCGACCACATCGTGTAGCGGATCGTCGCGTTCAGGGCCTCATGATCGAGATCGGTCGTCATACCCTCATTGTGCCCCGCGCCCCGACGGGCCCTCCAGGTGGTCGCAGACCCGGTCGGCCGCCGCGCGCGCGGACGCGATCACCGCTGGGATCCCGACTCCCTCGTACGCGGCGCCGCAGACCTCCAACCCCGGCGTCGCGGCGATCTCGGTCGCGATCTGGGCGACACGAGTGAGATGGCCCACCGTGTACTGAGGCAGCCCGCCGCCCCACCGTTGCACGTGCGCGTCGGCGAGCGGGCCACGCAGACCGACGGCGTCGCCGAGATCACCGACCGCCAGCGCGACGAGGTCGGCGTCGTCGCGCTGGAGCACGTGCTCCTCCCCCGCCCGGCCCAGCGAGGCCCGGAGGACGACGACGTCGCCGGCCCGCTTGGCCAGCCAGCCCCACTTCCACGACGAGAAGGTCGCGGCCTTGATCGCGCGCCCCTCGACCGGCGGGACGAGGAAGCCCGACGTCGTTGCCTCCGCCGCGATCTGCTCGCGCGGCACCGCCAGCGTCACGATGGCCATCGACGCGTACTCGATCTCACGCATCAGCCTGGCTGCGACAGGAGTGGTCGGCGCGACAAGACGTGCCGTCGGCGCCGCGGGGGTCGCCAGCACGAGCGCGTCGGCCTCGAGGATCCAGGGTCGGTTGGCGGGGCCGACGACCAGCCGCCAGCGGCCATGGCCCAGCGGGCTAGCCTCACGGACGGTCTCGCCGGTCCGTACGTTCACGCGCGGATGGCGGACGGCGGCGACCGGCAGCTGCCACAGCCCGCCGTCCAGGCCCGCGAAGACCGGCGGGAGGTCTGCGGGAGCGGACGCCTTCTGCTCCGACGCAGCGCGCGCGAGCCGCGATCCGCGCTCGTGCAAGGCCCAGATCGCGGGAGCGGCAGCGCGTACGGACAGCTCCGACGCGTGCCCGGCATAGACACCGCCGAGCAGCGGCTCCACGAGCACGTCGACGACCTCGCGACCGAGGCGATGACCCACGTACGCGGCCACGGACACGTCCTGGGCCGGCGTCGGGAGCGGCAGGTCGGTACGGGCGCGCAGCAGCGCCGGCGCCGACAGGACGCGGCTGCGCGCCAGCGCCGTCATGTCGCTGGGGACGCCCATCACCGACGGCGGGAGCGGACGCAGGGCGCCGCGCGTCCACAACGAGGCGCTCACAGGCTCGGGGTGGACCAGCGACTCCGCGAGGCCTGCTTCACGCGCGAGCCCGACTGCCTCCGGGCGCCGGTTGAGCATCGACTCGGCGCCGACGTCGACCGAGATGCCGGCGACCTCGGCGGAGGCGAGCTTGCCACCGACCCGCTCGGACGCCTCCAAGATGCTGACCTGAGCGTCGGGAAGCCGGTCGACCACGGCACGCGCAGCCGTGATCCCGGCGATGCCGCCCCCGACGACGACGACGTGGACCGGACCTCTCATCGCGCCTACCTCAGCGGACCTCGTACGCGTGGACATGGTCGACCAACCGCTTCAACGCGTCCGGGTCGGTCGCGGGGAGGACCCCGTGCCCGAGGTTGAACACGTGGCCGCGCGCCTTTCGCCCGGCGTCGAGCACGGCCGTCGCCTTGGCGCGCATCACGTCCTCGGGCGCGAAGAGGACGGTGGGGTCGAGGTTGCCCTGGAGGGAGCGAGTCTTCCCGACCCGCTCCACCGCATCGTCGAGCGAGACCCGCCAGTCGACACCGACCACGTCAGCGCCCGCGTCGCCCATCTCCCCAAGCAGCTCGCCCGTGCCGACGCCGAAGTGGATCCGCGGCACGTCGAGGTCGGAGACCGCGTCGAGCACCCGCTTGGAGTACGGCTTGACGTAC
Organism: Mumia sp. ZJ1417; assembly: GCF_014127285.1. GTDB lineage: Bacteria > Actinomycetota > Actinomycetes > Propionibacteriales > Nocardioidaceae > Mumia. The sequence goes on along the minus strand of NZ_CP059901.1, from coordinate 1,774,341 downwards.
GTCACGTAGTCCTCGCGCGACAGCGATCCGGCCCACGAGTCGAACAGCTGGACGGCCTTCGCACCCGCCTTCACCTGCACGCGCAGGAACGTCGCGGCGATCGTGGCGAGGCGGCCGAGGAGGGCGTCCCAGGTGTCGCGGTCGCGGTACATCAGCTCCTTGGTGAGCCGGTGGTCACGCGACGGTCCGCCCTCGATGAGATACGAGGCCAGCGTGAACGGGGCGCCTGCGAAGCCGATGAGCGGCGTCGTCCCGAGCTCGGAGACGAGACCGCGTACGGATTCGGTCACGTACGGCACGTCCTCGGGCGTGAGGTCACGCAGCTGCTTCTCGACGTCCTTGACCGTACGGATCGGCTTGGCCACGACCGGGCCGGTGCCGGCCACGATGTCGAGGTCGACGCCGATCGCCTTGAGCGGCACGACGATGTCGGAGTAGAAGATCGCCGCGTCGACGCCGTAGCGCCGCACCGGCTGCATCGTGATCTCGACGACCATCTCGGGGCGCGTGCACGACTCGAGCATCGGCACACCCTCGCGGAGTTTGCGGTACTCCGGCAGCGAGCGACCCGCCTGGCGCATGAACCACACGGGGACGTGGTCGACCTTCTCTCCCCGGCACGCCGCGAGGAACGTGCTGGTCACAGGGGTCGCGACGTTCTTTGCACCGTCCTTCGTCGCACCGTCCTTCGTCGTGTCCGGGGTCGTGGGGACGTCCTTCTTCTGCGCTGCGCTCACGACTTGATCCTCGCAGGTCGCACGGCGCGTCGCCGCCTCAGGTCGGCGGGATCGCGCATAGGCTGGGGACATGGCAGCGCGTACCGAGCTCGACGGTCAGCCGTCGGAGTTCGTTGATGCTGTCGCCCAACTGCGCGACGCCGCACTTCGCCCAGAGGTGCTCTGCGAGCCGCTTCCCGCCCCCCGCAGGATCGCGCCGTACGCGTTCGCACAGAGCGGCGACGTTCACGCTTCCGGTGACGAGATCGGCACCGGGCGGCTCGTCCTGCTCCACGACCCGGCGGGCAACGACGCGTGGCAGGGCACCTTCCGCCTCGTGACCTTCGCCCGCGCGGACGTGGATGCCGAGATGGCGAGCGACCCGGTGCTTCCGGAGGTCGGCTGGAGCTGGCTCGTCGAGGCGCTGGCGGCCAAGTCCGCCTCGTACGTGGCGCCGAGCGGCAGCGTGACGACCGTCCGGTCCGAAGGCTTCGGAGGGATGGAGGAGGACGGCTCCACCGCACAGCTCGAGATCCGCGCCTCGTGGACCCCGCTGTTCGGGCGCGGAGCCGGGCTCGCCGCCCACGCCGAGGCCTGGAGCGAGCTGCTGTGCACCGTTGCCGGGCTGCCGCCGCTCGCGCCGGGGGTGCTCACGCTGCCCCGGCGTGGCCGTGAAGGGCGGCCCCGCCGGTGACTGATGCCGAGTCCGCACCCGCGGAGGAGGTGGTCCTGCCACCCCTCGAGCTGCGCGATCCGCTCCCTGGCGTGATCGACGACACCGAGAGCCTGGACCGCACCCTGGAGGCGCTGCGCCGCGGCACCGGTCCGGTCGCCATCGACGCCGAGCGCGCTTCGGGCTACCGCTACTCCCAGCGGGCATACCTCATCCAGCTGCGCCGGGAGGGTGCCGGCACCGCGCTGGTCGACCCGACCGCGTTCGCCGACCTGAGCGCCCTCGACGAGGCGATCGCCCCGGCTGAGTGGATCCTCCACGCCGCGACCCAGGACCTGCCCTCCCTCGCCGAGGTCGGGCTCCGTCCCCGGTCGCTGTTCGACACCGAGCTCGCCGGCCGACTCCTCAACCTCTCCCGCGTCGGGCTCGCCTCGCTGGTCCAAGAGGTCTTCGGCATGAGCCTGGCTAAGGAGCACTCGGCGGCGGACTGGTCCCGACGCCCCCTGCCCGAGCCGTGGCTGCTGTACGCGGCGCTCGACGTCGAGCCGCTGGTCGGGCTCCGCGACGCCCTCGAGTCCCGCCTCGAGCAGGCCGGCAAGCTCGCGTGGGCGCACGAGGAGTTCGAGGCGCTGCTCGCCTTCACCGGACCTGCCGTACGCACCGAGCCGTGGCGACGCACGTCAGGGATCCACAAGGTACGAGGTGGGCGACGGCTCGCCGTCGTGCGCGCGCTCTGGGAGGCACGCGATGCGATCGCCCGTGAGCGCGACGTGACGCCGGGCAGGATCCTCAACGACGCCGCGATCATCGCCATCGCCCGGTCGCTCCCGCAGAGCCGTCAAGAGCTCCGCGACCTCGAGGCCATGCGCAGCCGTGGCGCGCGACGCTACCTCGACACGTGGGAGGCCGCCGTGGCGCAGGCCCGCGACCTCGCGGAGCGCGACCTCCCGACGGCGGCGGGCAACGACGTCGACGGACCGCCGCCGCCGAGGTCGTGGCCCGAACGCAAGCCCGACGCCGCGGCACGGCTCGCCGCGTACCGGACCGTGCTCACCGAGATCGCCGAACGCCACGACCTGCCTTCCGAGAACCTCCTCACCCCCGACCTCGTCCGCCGTATGGCCTGGGACGACATGGGGGGCGCCGATCCCGAGGCCATCGCCGCGTTCCTGAGGGAGCGTGGCGCCCGACCGTGGCAGGTCGCCCTGACGGCCCCGGCGCTGGCCGAGGCACGCCGCACGCTCGCGACCTGAGTTCAACGGCACGTCGTCAGTCCGCGCCACTACGCTGGCCCGATGGCTGAATTCAAGAAGCCGTTGGTCTCCGGATCGGAGCTCTTCGACGCCCGCGCGGGCGACGAGGACCCTGCAGCACGCGCTGAGGCCGGTGCCCGCATGGCCCACCTCCTCGTCCGCGGCGCGCGCTCAGCCGGTGACCACGAGACGACCGAGCGTGTGCTCGCCCTCGCCGACGAGCACGGGCTCGACCTCCTTGCCGAGCTGTGGTCAGGGGCACCCGCCGACTCGCTCGCGGGCGCGCTGTGGCGGCTCTACGTCCTCCGGACCTGGGTACGCCGCGACCCGGTCCGGGCTGCGCGCGAGTTCGACGCCGGCAAGGCCCACTCCCCCGTCGACGAGGTCGTCGCAGGAGTCGTCGACCCACCCGGCCCACAAGAGGTCGTCGCGCTCGTCGACGCCGTCGTCCGCGGCGTCGTGACCAGCGATCTGGCCGACACGTTCGACCGCGCGGCGGCGTTCGCCAGGCTCGTCGGCATCGGTCGCGCGTCGCTCGACACCACCGACCACGACGACGCACTCAGCGCCTCTCGGCTGGTCGACACGGCCGGCGCGCTCCAGCTCGCCGCTGCACATGAACGACGTGGAGACCTGAGTTAGGCTGGTGCTCGCGTCGGGCTGCGGTAGCCCCGGGTCCCAAAATTAGCCGCTACGAGCGGCCACGCGCCGTGAGGCGCTTCCCAGCCCGGCGCACAACTTCCTCCCGCGCTTGGCCTGCGCGATCGTGCGTGGTGGGCGATGCTCTCGTCATGGACGCAGACACCGCTGCAGGCGACATCGTCACCGACGTCGTCATTCTCGGCACCGGACCAGGCGGTGAGGCGGCGGCCGGAGCGCTCGCCCGCGCCGGGCTCCAGGTCGTCGCCGTCGAGGCCGCTCTCGTCGGCGGCGAGTGCCCGTACTACGGCTGCATCCCCTCCAAGACCCTCCTCCGCTCCGCCGATCTCCTTGCCGACGCCCGCCGCGCCGACGAGGCCGCAGGCGAGGTGAGCGTGGTGCCCGAGTTCGCCCTCGCGTACGCCCGCGTCCGCGAGATCACGGCCGACTGGGACGACTCCGCGGCGGTCAAGCGCCTCCAGGATCAGGGCGTGAGGCTCGTCCGCGGCAGGGGCACGGTCGTCGGTTCCCGGCGTGTCCGCGTGGACGACCGGACCTTCACCGCCCGACGCGGGATCCTCCTGGACGTCGGCACGCGGCCGACGGTGCCGGAGATCGACGGACTCGCGGACACCCCGTACTGGACCAACCGCGACCTCCTGCGCAGCCCCGACCAACCCACCTCGCTGCTCGTCCTCGGCGGGGGCGCGGTCGGGCTCGAGCTGGCTCAGGCGTACGCCCGGTACGGCACGACGGTCACCATCCTCGAGGGCGCCGACCGCGTCCTCGCTCACGAGGAGCCGGAGGCGAGTGCGCTCGTCGCGGCCGCACTCGCCGAGGACGGTGTGACCTTCCGTATGGGCAGCCGCGTCACGTCCGTACGCCATGACGCGGAGCGCTTCGCCGTCACGCTCGACGACGGCGCGACGCTCGACGGGCAGCGGCTCCTCGTCTCGACCGGCCGCACGCCCAACAGCGACCGGCTTGGCCTGGACGTCGTGGGGGTCCCGACGCAGCACGGCTACCTCTCCACCGACGAGCATCAGCGAGTCCTCGCCGACAGCAGGCCGGTCGACGGGCTGTGGGCGATCGGCGACGTCACCGGGCGGGGCGGGTTCACGCACGTGTCGATGTACCAGTCCGCGATCGCCGTCGCAGCCATCACCGGGCAGTCCGGGCCAGGTGCCTCGTACCGCGCGCTGCCCCGCGTCACATTCACCGACCCCGAGGTCGGCGCTGTCGGGCTCACCGAGGCGCAGGCGCGACGGCGGGGGCTCGCCGTGCGGACGGGGAGCGCGGACCTCGCCGCGTCGTCGCGAGGCGCGACGTACGGTCCGGGCAACCGCGGCCTGATCAAGCTGGTCGCCGATGCCGAACGACGGGTCCTCGTCGGGGCCACCTCGGTCGGGCCCGCGGGCGGTGAGATCCTCGGCGCGCTGTCGGTCGCCGTCCACGCACAGGTGCCCCTGTCCGAGCTGGTCCGTACGATCTGGGCCTATCCGACGTTCCACCGAGCGATCGGCACGGCGCTGGCCGACCTCTCCTGACCCGCGTTGACCTGCGCGGCCGCCTCGCGCGAAGCAGGCCGGGAGCCACGTCCGTCACGCTAGACTGCACGCATGCTGAGGAACGTCCCGCGTCTGCCTGCCGTCATGGTGGCGGCAGCGCTTTCGGGACTTCTCCTCATGCTGGGCGGCACAGCCTCGGCGTCCAGCCCCCGCAGCCACGCGACCTCGTCCACCGACGTACGCCCCACGGAGCCCCGGCTGACGATCTGGAAGGCCGCGATCCACAAGATCGACGTCGCGACCCGCGCCCACCACGAGAAGTCCGGGCTCGGACCCGAGCTGGCGGCGCTCCCTGCGTCGGCCGACCTCCCCGGTGGGGGCACCCTCGAGGAGCCCAGCGGGTCGCCGTCTACGGGCGCACCTTCCGTGGCGCCAGGCGGGGTCCTCGGTCGCGCTCCCCCGCGCTGACGGCTCCTCCTCGATCCGTCCTCGCGCACCTCGGTGCGATCGTCTTCTCCAGAATCCCGGAGCACTCTCGTGTCACGACCCGATTCCCGCGCGCCACTGTGGCGTGCGGTCGCGGCGCTCGCCGTCCTCGTCATCTCGGCGGTCATCGCCCTCAACTTCTCTCCGCGCCTCGGCCTCGACCTGCGAGGCGGCACCCAGATCGTCCTCGAGACCCAGGACAGCGAGCGCACCAAGGCAGACTCCGAGTCCACCGACCGCGCGCTCGAGGTCCTGCGCGGCCGCGTCGACGCCCTCGGTGTCTCCGAGCCGACACTCGCCCGCTCCGGCGAGCGCCGCATCATCGTCGAGCTGCCCGGCGTCCAGGACCCCCGCAAGGCGGCCGACGTCATCGGCCAGACCGCGCAGCTGACCTTCCACAACGTCATCGGTCCCGCGCCCGAGGGCACGAAGTCGACCGAGGGCCAGACCGTCGTCAACGACGAGGACGGCAACCCGATCATCGTCGGCCCGCAGGAGCTCGACGGCAACGGCGTGACGAGCGCGAAGTCCGAGCAGGAGCAGCAGTCCCTGCAGTGGGTCGTCAACGTCAAGTTCAACAAGGAAGGCACCCCGGGCTGGCAGAAGCTCGTCCAGGACGCGTGCGCCAACACCGCCGGCGGCCAGCGGATCGCCATCATGCTCGACAACGAGGTCATCTCCTCGCCGCAGGTCCAGCCGTCGCTGTGCGCCGGTGCCGGCTCCACCACCAGCATCACCGGTGACTTCACCTCCCAGACCGCCAAGGACCTCGCCATCCTCATCGAGGGCGGCGCGCTCCCCGTGCCGGTCGAGGTCATCGAGCAGCGCACCGTCGGCGCCACCCTCGGCGACGCCGCCATCGAGGCGTCGTTCGAGGCCGCGATCATCGGTGTCATCCTCACCGCGATCTTCATCGTCTTCGTCTACCGCCTCATGGGCTTCATGGCGAGCATCGCGCTCGGCTCGTACGCCCTCATGTCGTACGCGATGCTCCTCTGGCTCGGCGCGACGTTGACACTGCCCGGCCTGGCGGGCTTCGTGCTCGCGATCGGTCTGGCGATCGATGCCAACGTGCTGGTGTTCGAACGTGCGAGAGAGGAGTACGCGCGCCGGCGCGGCGACGGCCTCAGCCGCGCCCTCGACACCGGCTACAACAAGGCCTGGTCGGCGATCCTCGACTCCAACGTCACGACGCTCATCGCGGCAGGCCTGCTGTTCTTCCTGGCCAGCGGACCCGTGAAGGGCTTCGGCGTCACGCTGTCCATCGGAACCATCGCGTCGATGGTCTCCGCCCTGGTCATCGCCCGTGTCCTCACCGACTGGGCGGTGCGCCGCTCCTTCGCCAAGAACCGGCCCGCGATCACGGGCCTCGCCGGGACGGGGCGCCTTCGTGAGTGGCTCGTCACCAAGGGTCCGTTCCTCATGCGCAAGGCCGGGACGTGGATCGTGGTCACGGTCGTCGGGCTGGTCCTGGCCGTCACCGGCATCGTCACGCAGGGTCTCAACCTCGGCGTCGAGTTCACCGGCGGTCGCATCCTCGACTTCCAGGTGACCAAGGCGATCTCGGCCGACGAAGCCCGTGAGGTCGTCTCTGACGCCGGGTTCCCCGGTGCGGTCGTCCAGGAGTCGAGCGGCGAGTCCGGCGACCAGGACAACATCACCGTCCGTACGGACCAGATCACCGACGACGAGGCCGCCACCATCGAGGAGGCGCTCGACGAGGCCGCGGGCCCGGTCACGAAGGACCGTGACGAGCTGATCGGCCCGAGCCTCGGCGAGGAGCTGCGCAACCAGGCGATCATCGCCTTCATCATCGCGCTCGCGGCGCAGATGGTGTATCTCGCGGTGCGGTTCCGGTGGACGTTCGCCACGGCCGCCGTCCTGTCGCTCGCGTCGGTGGTCACCGCGGTCGTCGGCATCTTCGCGTGGGTCGGTGAGCCGGTCGACGGGGTGTTCCTCGCGGCGATCCTGTCGATCATCGGTCTGGCGGTCAACGACACGATCGTCGTCTTCGACCGGATCCGAGAGAACCTCCGCGAACACCGCGAAGGCTCCAGCCTGCGCAAGACGTTCAACGACGCGATCATGCAGACCATCCCGCGTACGGTGAACACCGGCCTCGGCGCGATGTTCATCCTCGCGGCGCTCGCCATTCTCGGCGGCGCGTCTCTGCAGCCGTTCGCGATCGCGCTGCTGCTCGGTCTGACGCTCGGCACCCTGGCGACGATCTTCGTCGCCTCGCCGATCGCTCTCCTGCTGGAGGAGCGTTTCCGTCCGAAGTCGAAGGAGGACCGGGTCGCGGCGGCCGACCCGTACGCGACCGTCCCTACGGCCGGGCGCGAGTCGGGCACGCTCTAGGCGCGGAGCTGACAGAGGACCCGACGTCGGCGCCAGCGATGGCGCCTACGTCGGGTCCTCTTGTCCGCGGACGTCTGCCCGTACGGTCAGAAGGTGCCGGTGCGTTCGCGGGACACCGTGAAGCCGCGCTCCGACTCGAGATGGACGCAGGTGACTCCGGTCTGCGCGCTGGTGCATCCGACATCGCCGACGATCGTCGAACGACCGTAGCCGAGCTCGGGCGACTTGCCGGCCAGCGTGGCGACGCGGCACGTGAACTCCGCCCCCTCGGCGGTGACGAGGAGCGTGCCGCCCCAACCCTTGCCGCACCCGTCGGGACGCGGCGGTGGCTCGTAGGAGAAGTCCTTAATGTCACAACGGGCGCTGCGCTCGTCGAGACGGCACACGATGTTGCCGGTCGGGCTGCGGAACGCGCGCATCTCGTCACCGACCTTGGGCAGCTTGGTCGACACGCCCTTGATCGGGAGCTCGGCGCTTCGGGACTGGCCAGGCGGCTCGGGCGACGACGTCGTCGCGGTGCCGGTCAGCTGAGCCGCCGACGAGCACCCGGTCAGGGTGAGCGCGGCGAGGGTGAGGGCGACTTGTGTCGCTCGGTGCACGGGGAAATCTCCTCCGGTCGAGGTCGGTGGGCACGCGTGCTCGACGGCCACTCTAGGTGACCGCGAGATCGTCAGGACATGAGGTGTCGCGTGAGCCCGTCGGCACCGTCGCGCATCATCACAGCGTGGTTCAGGCGGAACACGGGTGACAGGACGATGCCTGCGGCGTTCATCCAGGGCTCGGTGGTGACGACCTCTTGGGAGTAGCGCAAGAGGGTCTCCCCGCCGTCGGTGTGCAGCCTCCAGCTCGCCCACCCGTCGAGGTCGCCGGCGATCTCCGCGAGGAGGTGACCGGCGCGCGCGTCGACTCGCGTGCGGTGCAGCGTGAGGTGCAGCGTGTACGGGAGGAGCGAGCGCACGGCGACTCGGGCGGTGTCGTCGTCGATGCCGACGACGTGCCGCACCTGCGGCCACCACAGCGCGTAGTGCTCCAGGTCGGCGACCGCGTCGAACGTCGCCCCCTGCGGCGCGGGGATTCGCCAGGTGCTGGCGAACGAGTAGTGGCGGGGCGTCACCGAGCGACGAGCCGCTCGGTGCGCGCGCCGCCCACGGACTCGAACCGGCGAGGCTGGCACGTGAGGATCACCACCTGCGCGGTACGGCCGACATCGTTGAGCACGACCGCGAGACGCTCCAGCCGCGCAGGATCGGAGAAGCCGAGCGTGTCGTCGAGGATGACGGGCGCGCCCTCGTCGACGTCCACGAGCTGGGCGCAGGCGAGCCGGCCGAGGAGCGCCAGCTGCTCCTTGGCGCCGCCCGACAACGACGTGAACGGGACCGTACGGCCACCCAGCGTGCGGGTCTCGATCGCGAGGTCGGTGCTGACCTCGACCTCGAAGTCGGCGCCGAACACGACCTTGCCGAGCCGATCGATGCGGTGCTTGAAGGGAGCAACGTAGTGGCGCTGGGCGTCGTCGCGCCGGCGCACGAGCGTCTCCTTGAGCAGGGCGACTGCCTGGGCGGCACGATCGAGCCGCTGCCACGTGGCGCGCGCAACCTCGAGGGCGGCCTCCACGTCGACGCGCCGGTCGTGGATGCCCTCGGTCGCGCGGTCGTCGAGGAGTGTCTGCAGCTCGACGCGGCGCTTGTCGGTCCGGGTGAGGTCGCGGTCGACGCTCTCGACGAGCTCACGGGCGTTGGTGAGCTCCATGTCGAGGGTCTCGGGCGAGGCCCCCTCGAACGCGGCACGCGCCGAGGTCGCGGTGACAGCGGCGGCGTCGCGTGACTCCGCGGCCGCGACGACACCATGCTCGAGCGAACCGTCGCTGCTCCCGGAGCGGGCCGCCGCAAGGCGGGCGGCTGCCCGCTCGTGCTCGTGCTCGGCGCTCTCCCGCTCCTGGCGAGCACGCACCGACGCCTCGGCGGCCGCTGCCAGGGCCTCGCGGGCGTGGTCGTGGTCGGCCCTGGACGACGTCGCCTCCCGGTCGGCGTCATCTGCGGCGCGTCGGGCAGCGTCGTGGGCGACTTCGAGCGCGTCGCGGTCGAGCGGAGCGTGCCCGTCCTCACGACTCGTCGAGGCCTCCGCGGCGTCCTCGTCGGTGGCGTGCCGGTTGCGGCTGTCGAGCGTGGCGAGCCGCGTCTCAAGATCGTCGAGCGCGGCTCCGTCGAGTGCCTCGCGCAGCGAGGCGTCGGCGGCAGCGAGTCTCGCTGCCACGTCACGGCGACGCTCGTGGGCCGACCGTGCCGCGGCGAGCGAGTCGACGTCGGCCTCGCGCAGCGCGGCCTCGAACGCCTCACGCGCCTGCGTGACGCGCCGGTCGAGATCGGCTGGTGGTGTGCCCGGTCGTACGAGGACCTCGACGACTCCCTCGACGGCGACCAGAACCTCGTCGAGGACGGCGCCCTCGTAAGGCTCCGCTCCGATCGCGCTGCCGTCGACGAGGACGGGCTGCCCTCCCAGGGGGCGGACGACGAGCGCGGCAGCGGCCGCCTCTCGCGCACCCTCGGCGACCTGCAGGTCGGTCGCCAGGTCGGTCAGGCGCGCGAGGGAGGCGTCGTCGACACGAAGCGGATCGTGCTCAGCACGCGCCTGCGCCCGGTCGCGCGTGGCCTCCTGGGCACGGCGGACCCGCTGGGCGAGCGCGTCCCGCTCGACCCTGTCGCGGTGGCGTGCAAGGGCGGCCGCGGCGTCGTCTGCCGCGCGGCGCGCCTCGTGAGCTCGGGTCGTGGCGGCGGTGGCTTGGAGTCGTGACTCCTCCTCGCGCCCACGGGACTCCCGGTGGGCGGACGTCACCTCGCCGAGGCGCGCGCCCAGCGTCTGCGCCGCGTCAGACCGGTCGGCCTCCTCCGTCACGAGAACCCGCCGCTCGTCACGCGCCCGCATGGCGTGCCCGTGGGCGCGCTCCGCGACCTCGACAGCCTCCTCGGCACGACGCAGCCCGTCGCGCAGCGCATCGACCGCGCGGACCGCCTCCTCGGCGCGGTGGAGCCGCGCGTCGGCATCGATCGACAGGGTCGAGAGCCGTGCGTGCTCCTGCTCGTTGGCGGTGTGGTCCTCGACGTAACGGTCCATCTCGGCGCTGCGGGACTGCAGCGCGACAAGCTGGGCCTCGCGGTCGAGGATCTCGGCGGCAGACTGGGCGTAGTCGCCGCGTGGCTTGCCCGTCGCCGTGAAGAACTTCTCGTACTCGGTCATGACGGCGCTCATCAGCGCGTCGTGATCACCTGTCGCTCCGGCCGAGTCGTCCAGGGCGCGGTGCAGCGACGAGATGCGGGCCAGTGCGGGCTGGTCGAGCGAGGCGCCCTGCAGAACCTCGAGTGCCTCCCACAGGTCGACGTCGACTGTCTCCTCGAGGAGGGCGCTGAAGCGCTGGTGAGCCTCGTCGCCGCTGCGCTGCTCCCGCAGAGGGGCACGCACCTCGAGCTCGGTCATCGGGGACTTGAGCCAGCGCTTGCGGTAGACGAGGTCGTACGGACCGGTCCGCAGCTCGACCTCGGCCTCGGGCCCGACGTCGCGGCCCGCGGGCTTCACGTCGCGCACCGACTGGCTGCGCGAGCTCGACTTGGCCGTGCGCAGCAACCGGATCGCCTCGGCGATCGACGACTTGCCGACCTCGTTGGGACCGACGACGACCGTCACGCCGTCACCGAAACGAACGGTCGACTCCTCGACGCCCCGGAAGTTGCGGAGCGTCACCCGCACGAGTCTCATCGACCAGCACCCGCAAGTCGATAGAGGAGGCCCAGCGCGTCTTGCGCGACCGTGGCGCCCGCCTCGCCGGACGTGGCGCCCTCGACGAGCTCGTCGAGGGCCTCCTGCGCGAAGCCGCTCAGGCCGAGGTCGGCGAAGTCGTGGCCGTCGGGGAGGACCGCGAGATCGGTGTGACGCTCCCAGGCGTCGAGGCGCGCGAAGAGGTCGCTCGCCTCCTCCAGCACGCCCTCGAGGTGGGCCATCTCTGCGGTGGACAGCGTGCCGCTCAGGGTCAGCCAGACCGCCGTTCGCTCCTTGTCGGGCATCTCTTGCAGCCGCTCGGCCAGCATGTCGACGTCGTCGCGCGACGACAACGGCGCGTCCACGACCTCGAACCGCCACCGGCCGACGTGCTCGCGCTCGACCGTGAGCGCCCCCGAGGAGGCGTCCACATCGATGACGAGGACGTTGCCGGGGTCGCTCTCGCGGCGCGAGGTGACCTCGGGCGCACCTGCGTACCAGATGCGGTCCTCGACCTCGGTGGTCGAGTGCCGGTCGCCCAGCACGGCCACGTGCACACAGCCGGTGTCGAGAGCCTTGAGGAGCGCAGGGACCTCGATCGCCGCGAGCGCGTCGCGATCAGGGTTGAGCGTGCTGGCGGCGCCGTGTCCGGCGACGACCCGTACGAGCCCCTCGGGCGCAGGGAGCAGCCCCGCGCACGCGTCCGCCACCAGGTCGCGTGTCGGGTGCTTGCTGAACCAGGGGGCGCCGACGATCTCGACCCCCTCGACCACCGCGTAGGGCGCACTGTCGCGCAGCACGTGGACGTGATCGGGCACACGATCTCGGAAGGCCTGGGAGTCGTAGATCGACGCGGCGTCGAGGGGGTCGTGGTTGCCTGGGAGCAGCACCACCGGCACCGTGAACGAGCGCAGGACCTCGAACGTACGGGCGACGATCGCACGGTCGAGCTGGTTGGACTCGAAGACGTCACCGCACACGACCACGAACGCGGCACCGCGCTCCTCGGCGACCGCGCCGATGCGTCGGACCGCGTCGAGACGGGCCTGCTGAAAGCGGGGGCGCGCCTCGTCGTCGAGGTAGTGCGCCGTCATGCCGAGCTGCCAGTCTGCCGTCGCGACGAATCGCATGCGCACCTCCCGGGGTTTGAGATCCGGGTCCCACCCTAGAAGCGAAGGCCGACACGATCGGGGACGCGCGCCGCACCTGGGGACGACCGGTGCCTGGGGAGAAGATCACACGGGCTGGGCGCCGGGCCAGGTCGTCGCCTCAGCGCCTGCGTCCACCGCCGCACGCAGCGCCTCCTCGCGCGGTACGCGGGCCGCGAGAGCGGCTGCCAGCGCCCCGGCGAACGCGTCGCCGGCGCCCGTCGTGTCCACCGGAAGCACCGGTGGTGGCGTCGCGGTCGCCTCTCCCCACGTGGCGCCGCGACCACCGAGCGTCACGCAGACCGCGTCGCCGCCGGTCGCGAGCCCGTACGCCGCGGCCTCGTGCTCGTTGAGGACCACCGGATCGGCCTGACGCAGCACCTCGGCGGGCAGATCCCGTACGGGCGAGGCGTTGACGACCAGCCGCGTCCCGGCCCGCGCGGCGACGCCGGCCACCGCCCGTACGGCCTCGTCGGCGATCTCGAGCTGCACGAGCACGACGTCGGCGGTCGCGATCATCTCCCGCGCCGCCTCGACGTCCGCGGCGTCGAGGCGGGCGTTGGCTCCCGGGGCGACGACGATCGAGTTCTCGCCCGCCTCGTCGACGACGATCAGTGCGGTGCCCGTCGGCGCAGCGGGAGTGAGGTGGAGGTGCGTGACGTCGACACCGGCGTCGGACATCGCGGCCCGGTATGCCCGACCGTCGGCGTCGTCACCCACGCGCCCGATCATCGCGACCGACGCGCCGGCCCGACGCGCCGCGAGCGCCTGGTTGGCGCCCTTGCCGCCGCGCAGGCGGACAAGGTCTCCGCCGAGGACGGTCTCGCCGGGTTCGGGGTGCCGCGCCACCGTCGTCACGAGGTCGACGTTGAGCGAGCCGACCACGACGACGGTGCCGACTCGCCGCACGTCGCCGAGGTCGTTCACCGCTGGACCGCCCGTGCCGTGTCGTCGACCTGCGATGCGCCCGGCCCGGCGCAGATCGTCGTGAGGAAGAGGTCGCTCGCCCGCGCGGCATCGATCTCGACCGCGACATCGACGAGGTGACCGAGCGACTCCACGCCGTGGACGGCATCCTCACCGAGGACGTACCGGCGGTCCACGACCGTCTGCCCCCGGGACCGTCCGGGCGCGAGCTCGACGTGCACCGGCCACCGTCGTACGGTCACGAGGTCGGGCCGCGCGACCACGCACGCCGCGCCCGCGTCGCCGATCAGCCCGCCGTGGCCGACCCGCGGGTCGGCGCGGATCACGTCGTGCGAGTGCGCGAGCAGCCGCCCGGCGAGCGCGACCGCGGGGTCGGGGTCGCCGCGCAGGACCTCGTACGTCTTGGCCTCGACCACGACCTGCGTGAAGACGTCCAGCCCGTACATCGTCACCGGTACGCCGGCGGCCAGGACGATCGCCGCGGCCTCGGGGTCGTGCCACACGTTGAACTCCGCCACTGCGGTCGCGTTGCCGCCGTCGACCGCACCGCCCATGAGGACGATGCCGGCCAGGTTGTCGCGGACCTCGGGGTACGCCCGCAGCAGCAGCGCGACGTTCGTCATCGGCGCGAGCGGGACCAGGGTGACCGGCTCGGGCGACTCGAGGATCGCCCGGCGCATCACGTCGATGGCGCCCCCGTCGGCGGGCTCGCGGCTCGAGTCCGGCAGACCCTGGTCGCCCATCGCGTCCGCGCCGTGGATGTGCCGGGCGTCGCGCGCCGGCTCGACGAGCGGGCGCTCGGCGCCGCGACCGACCGGGATGGCGGGGGCGTCGAGCGCGTCGAGGACGGCGAAGGTGTTGGCGACCACCTGGTCGACGTCGGCGTTGCCAGCGACGCAGCTGATCGCCCGGACGTCCAGGTCGGGGCTACGGACGGCGAACATCAGCGCCAGCGCATCGTCGACGCCCGTGTCGACGTCGAGCACGACAGGTGTCGGCGTGGTCGTGGTCGGCTCGAGCGAGGGGGTCATGGCTTCACCGTAGCCTCGCGACGCTGTGCTCGACCTCACTTGGGCCAGTGTGACCTTCCCGTTACCGTCGAAGGTTGGCGACGGGCCCCCTCCGTACGTTCCCGCCGCCTCTCGACCACCCCGAACCCCGAACCCCGAAAGGCTGCATGACGGCCCAGAAGAACGAGGAGATTGACGAAAGCACCCGTGTCCTGTCGGGTGTCTCGTCGAGCCAGGTCGTCGGTGGCGCTCTCGCCGCCATGACGGCCGCCGTCGCCGGCTCGTGGCTCGGTGTCGCCGGGACCCTCATCGGCGCAGCGGTCGGCTCGGTCGTGGCCACGGTCGCGGGCACGGTCTACACCAACTCCCTCCGCAAGAGCCGGCGTCTCGCCGAGGCCGCGCGGCTGACCACGCGCGCCGCGCTGGCGAACCGCGCCGCCGACGGCGGCCGGGGGACGGCGATCCTGCCGACGGCGCCCGACGCGGCCGAGGCGCTCGCGGAGGCCGAGGCAGAGGGCACGGCCGGTGCCGGTGACGCGGACCGCACGACCCAGGGCGACGACGCACCCAAGCGACTGATCTCATGGCGCGCCGCAGCCATCGCCACCGTCGTCAGTCTCGTCCTCGCCCTCGGCGGGATCTGGGCGTACGAGAAGGTCGCCGGGCACCCGATCGGGTCCAGCGAAAAGCCCGGGACGACCTTCAGTAACGTCCGCTCGGGCGGCTCGGACTCCGGCGACTCCGGCGGCTCCGACTCGGACCAGCAGGACCGCGACGAGAGTCCCAGCGAGGAGCACTCCCCCAGCGACTCACCCTCGTCCCCCACACCGACCCCCGAGCCCGAGTCGACGCCGTCGCCGAAGGCCGAGGAGCCGACCGTGACGCCGTCCCCGTCGGCCCCGCCGACCACCGAACCCGCCGATCCGACACCCTCTCCGGGCAGGGACGGCGAGGGTCTCGGCCAGCCCGAGCAGCCCGCACCCCAGGCGGAGACGACCGCCCCCTCGGTCGACGGATGACGTCGCTCCGGCTCGCCGGACCCGCGGACACACCTGGTTGGATGGACCGGTGACCTTCTCCTTCTCCGTGTCCGAGCGCCTCGCCGACTCCGTCGACGGCGCCCAGGGCCGTACCGGCGTGATCTCGACCCCGCACGGGGAGATCCAGACCCCTGCGTTCATCCCGGTCGGGACCAAGGCCACCGTGAAGGCAGTGCTGCCCGAGACGATGGCCGACCTCGGGTCGCAGGCGCTGCTGGCGAACGCGTACCACCTCTACCTCCAACCGGGCGCCGACATCGTCGACGAGGCCGGCGGGCTGGGGGCGTTCATGAACTGGCCGGGGCCGACGTTCACCGACTCCGGTGGCTTCCAGGTGCTGTCGCTGGGCGCCGGTTTCCGCAAGGTGCTCGCGATGGACACAGCCGGCCGTAGGGCAGACGACGTCATCGCCGACGGCAAGGAGCGCCTCGCGCACATCGACGACGAGGGCGTCACGTTCAAGAGCCACCTCGACGGGTCCAAGCACCGCTTCACCCCTGAGGTGTCGATGCAGATCCAGCACCAGCTCGGCGCGGACATCATCTTCGCGTTCGACGAGTGCACGACGCTGATGAACACCCGCGAATATCAGGAGCGCTCCGTCGAGCGGACCCAGGCATGGGCCGTACGGTGCGTGGCCGAGCACGAGAAGCTGACGATCGCGCGTACGGGCAAGCCCTATCAGGCGCTGTTCGGCGTCGTACAGGGCGCGCAGTACGAGGATCTGCGGCGGCGGTCGGCGCAGGGGCTGGTCGAGCTCGGGTCCGACGGCCCAGGGTTCGACGGCTACGGCATCGGCGGCGCGCTCGAGAAGGAGCAGCTCGGCACGATCGTCGGCTGGGTGTGCGACGAGCTGCCCGAGGACAAGCCGCGGCACCTGCTCGGGATCGGTGAGCCGGACGACCTGTTCACCGGGATCGAGAACGGCGCCGACACGTTCGACTGCGTGAGCCCGTCGCGGGTCGCGCGCTCGAGCCGCGTCTACACGCACGACGGCCAGCGCAACCTCGCGGTCGCGGCGTCGCGCCGCTCGTTCGTGCCGATCGACGCGGAGTGCGACTGCTACACGTGCGCGCACTACACCGAGGCGTACCTGCACCACCTGTTCAAGGCCAAGGAGTACAACGCCGCGACGCTGGTGACGATCCACAACGAGCGCTTCATCGTGCGGCTCGTGGACCGGATCCGCGCCTCGATCGAGGACGGGACGTACGCCGACTTCAAGGCGGAGTTCCTCGGCCGCTACTACGCGCGACGGGGCTGAGGCCGCGTCCGCGATTCGGGCAGTTCTCCACCCAACGGGCCGCCCGTTTCCGTGCAGAACTGCCCGAATCGGGGACGGGACGGGACGGTCAGCGCCAGTACGTGGGCTCGCGCGACTTCAGCCAGCCGATCACGAGCATCGTCACCGGCATCACCAGCAGCTCGACGCCGACCTTGTAGACGAACCCGACGACCGCGTAGTTCCAGAACTGGCCCCACGTCGTGATCCCGATGACCGACGCGGCGATGGCGCAGAAGATCAGCGTGTCCGCGAGCTCGCCGACGCCGGTCGAGGTCGCGAGCCGCGCGAACAGCCCGCGCTCGGCCGTACGCGCCTTCATCCGCACGAGCACCACGCTGTTGAGGAGCTGGCCCACGACGTATCCCGCGAGGCTCGCGAGCACGATCTGCGGGACGAACCCAAGCACCGCCTCGTATGCGCCCTGGTTCTCGTAGAACGACGCGGCAGGCGCATGCTGCACCACCCAGAACGTCACCGACGCGATGATCGCCATCGCGAACCCCGTCACGATCGCGCGGCGCGCTGCCCGGAACCCGTACACCTCCGAGATGACGTCACCGAGCACGTACGCCAGCGGGAACAGGAACGCCCCGCCGTCGGTGATCACTGGCCACAGCTGCAGGCTGCCGACGCTCCAGGCGCCCGAGCCGATCTCGATGCCCTTGGTCGCGACGACGTTGGACACCACGAGCACCACGCAGAACGCGGCGAGGATGACGTCGAAGTGCGTCGAGCCGCGAGAGGCGTAGCGGACCGCGCCGTCATGCGCGGGCGCCGCTCCCCCGTCGTCGCTCACGCGAACGGGGTCCGTCGGTCGAGCCGCAGCGACATGCGCCCCGCCCAGCGCCACAGCCGGGCCACGGCGTCGCGGTCCTCGTCGGTCACGAGGTTGCCCATGAGGCGCAGCGCGATCGTCATCAGCGCGTACGAGCGCATGCCCACCGGGCCGCCGTACGTCACGATGCCCGGCACGGTCAGCAGCCCCGCGAGCCGGCGCGCGATCGAGAACGCCTCGCCGTAGTGGCCGCGCAGCTCGGCGGGCCACGCCGCCGCGAGGTCCGCGCCGGAGACGAGCTGCTCGGCGACGAGCCGCCCGGTCTCGAGCCCGTAGTCGATGCCCTCGCCGTTGAGAGGGTTGACGCAGCCGGCGGCGTCACCGATCAGCGCCCAGTTGGCGCCTGCGACGCCGGAGACCGCGCCGCCCATCGGGAGGAGCGCGGAGGTCGGGGCGCGCAGCTCGTCGGCGAGCTCCCACTCCGTACGACGCAGGCGGGCGTAGTGCTCCATCAACGGGCGCAGCTGGATGTTCGCGGGGCGCTTGGACGTGGCGAGCGTGCCCACGCCGAGGTTCACCTCGCCGTCGGCCAGCGGGAAGATCCAGCCGTAGCCGCTGAGCACGGCGCCGTCCTCGTCGCGCAGCTCGAGGTGGCTGGAGATCCACGGGTCGTCGCTGCGGGCGGACTTCACGTACGACCGCGCCGCGACCCCGTACGCGGTCTCGCGGTGCCACTCGCGGCCGAGGACGCGGCCCAGCGAGGAGCGGACGCCGTCGGCGACGACGACGCGGTCGGCGGCGACGCGGTGCGGGCCGCGCGCGGTCTTGAACACGACTTCGCTGACGCGTGCGCCGTCACGGACCACGTCGACCGCGCGGGCGCCGTCGAGCGGCGTGGCGCCGGCGTCGAGGGCGGCGGCGCGGATATGGGCGTCGAGCTCGGTACGCGGGACGGCCGAGCCGTAGTCGGGGAGGGAGCCTCCCGGCCAGGGAAGCATCAGCGTCTGGCCGAACCCGGCAGCGCGCAGGCCGCGGTTGATGCCGTGGCGGCGGACCCAGGGTCCGAGGTCGAGTCTCTCCAGCTCGGCGATGGCGCGGGGGGTGAGGCCGTCGCCGCACGTCTTGTCGCGGGGAAAGTACGCCGCGTCGGCCAGGACGACATCGAGGCCGTGCCGCGCCGCCCACGCTGCGGCCGCGGATCCCGCGGGGCCGGCACCGACGACGAGGACGTCGGTGCGGGTGGGGAGGCTGGCGGCGGGTTCGGGACTCACGCGGTCGATTGTGTCATCCGTCCGCAGCACAATGGGCCGCATGCTCCTCTCCGAGGTCGTCGACACCTCGCGCGCCGTCGCCGCGACGCGGTCTCGCCTGGCGAAGCGGGCCGAGATCGCCGCGCTGCTGCGGCGTACGGACCCGAGCGTGCTCGCGCTCGTCGTGACCTACCTGTCCGGTGAGCTCCGCCAGCGTCGTACGGGGCTGGGGTGGGCGTCCTTGCGCGACCTCCCTCCTCCTGCGGACGCGCCGACCCTGACGATCGAGGAGACCGACGCGGCGTTCGAGACGATGGCCGGGCTCGCCGGTCCCGGATCGCAGACCGCCCGCGCCGAGACGGCGTACGCCCTGTTCTCCCGCGCGACGGCCGACGAGCAGCGCTTCCTCGCGGGACTGGTCTCGGGCGACGTCCGTCAGGGTGCCCTCGACTCGGTCGTGCTCGATGCCGTGGCCGAGGCCGCCGACGTGCCGGCAACTGCGGTGCGCCGCGCCGCGATGCTGCAGGGGGCGAGCGCGCCCGTCGCCCTCGCGGCGATGACCGGCGGAGTCGAGGCGCTCGCTGCTGTAGGCCTGGAGCCCGGCCGCGCCGTCCGCCCGATGCTCGCCTCGTCGGCGCCGGACGTCGCCGAGGCCCTCGACAAGGTTGGTCCCGCGCTGCCCGCCTCGGTCGACACCAAGCTCGACGGCATCCGCATCCAGGTGCACCGCGTCGGCGACGACGTCCGGGTCTTCACGCGCAGCCTCGACGACATCACCGAGCGGGTCCCGCAGATCGCCGAAACCGTACGGGGGCTGGCGGCCGACCCGCTCGTCCTCGACGGCGAGGCGTTGATCGTCGAGCGCGACGGACGGCCGGCGCCGTTCCAGGACATCGCGTCACTCGGCGCCACCCACCCCCGTGACGCCGCGCCCGACCTGCGCTCCAGCGAGGACGTCCGGGTGCTGTCGCCGGTGTTCTTCGACGTGCTGCACGCCGATGGCGACGACCTGCTCGACCGTCCGCTCCACGAACGGCTCGACGTGCTCGAGCGGGTCGCGCCCGGCCTCGGCGTGCCGAGGCTGCGTACGGCCGACGCCGAGGAGGCGCAGGCGTTCTTCGCCGATGCGGTGGCGTCCGGCTACGAGGGCGTGGTCGTGAAGTCGCTCGACGCCCCGTACGACGCGGGTCGCCGGGGTGCGGCGTGGGTCAAGGTCAAGCCGCGCCACACCCTCGACCTCGTCGTGCTCGCCGTCGAGTGGGGGTCGGGGCGCCGCAAGGGCTGGCTGAGCAACATCCACCTCGGCGCGCGCGATCCCGACGGCGAGTTCGTGATGCTGGGCAAGACGTTCAAGGGGATGACCGACGAGATGCTGGCGTGGCAGACCGATCGGTTCACCGAGCTGGCCGACGGACCGACCGACAGCCACGTGGTCCAGCTGCGGCCCGAGCAGGTCGTGGAGATCGCGTTCGACGGCGTGCAGCGCTCGCCGCGCTATCCCGGCGGTGTCGCGCTGCGGTTCGCGCGGGTGCTGCGCTACCGCGACGACAAGCGGCCCGACGACGCCGACACGATCGAAGCCGTACGGTCGCTCCTCTGACGGGGCCGGCCTACGACGCTGACCGCTCCGGTGTGAGGCGATCGTCCGCGGTCGCTTCGGCGCCGTGGGCGGGTGGGTTGATCTCGGCCCACACCGCATCCAGCGAGAGTCCGAGGACGTCGGCGATCGCCGCGATCGTCGAGAAAGCGGGGGTCGCGACGCGGCCCGACTCGATCTTGCGGAGAGTCTCCGGCGAGACACGGGCATCGAGCGCGGTCGCGAGCATCGAGCGCTCGCCCCTCGCGCGACGCAAGAGCGCACCGAGGCGCTGTCCGCGCTCGACCTCTGCGGGTGTGAGCGGCAACCTGACCATGGGTCCGATACTAATACCGGGATAACATGACCGGGATAGTTATTGGGAACGAGAGAGGCGACGCATGATCGAGATCCTGACCCCCAGCCGACTGCCCGCAGCACGGGAGACGGGTGCCCTGGTCGCCCACATCCTGCAGACGCTCAAGGGCCGCGCCACGGTTGGCACGAACCTCCTGGACGTCGACCGGTGGGCCAAGGCGATGATCCTCGAGGCGGGTGCAGAATCCTGCTACGTCGACTACGCGCCGTCCTTCGGACGGGGGCCGTTCGGCCACTACATCTGCACCTCCGTCAACGACGCCGTGCTGCACGGGCTGCCGCACGACTACACGCTCGCCGACGGCGATCTGCTCTCGCTCGACCTTGCCGTGTCCCTGGGCGGAGTCGTCGCCGACTCCGCGATCAGCTTCGTGGTCGGCGAGGCCAAGCCCGCGGAGAGCGTCGCGATGATCGAGACGACCGAGCGCGCGCTGGCCGCCGGGATCGCCGCTGCCCGCCCCGGCGCGCGCGTCGGCGACCTCTCGCACGCCATGGGCTCCGTCCTCAGTGAGGCGGGCTATCCCATCAACCTCGAGTTCGGCGGTCACGGTGTCGGCTCGACGATGCACCAGGACCCGCACATCGCAAACACCGGGCGGCCCGGTCGCGGCTACAAGCTGCGCCCCGGCCTGCTGCTCGCCCTGGAGCCGTGGATCATGGCCGACACCGCCGATCTCGTCACCGACGCCGACGGGTGGACGCTCCGCAGCGCGACAGGCTGCCGTACGGCGCACAGCGAGCACACGATCGCCGTCACCAGCGACGGAGCCGAGATCCTGACGCTGCCGAGGTAGACGGGCGCGGAGCACGATTCGGCAACGACTCGCGACTCCCCCGTACGACGGGCCGTGGCGGGTGACACAGTGCACAGCATCCCGCCCCCTCTCTCGGAGTCGACATGGTCATGCAGCCCCACAACTGGGCCCTGCTCGCGTACACGCTGGCGTCCCTCTCCCTCGTGGTCGCCCTCGTCGTGCTCGTACAGCGCGGCTGGGCGCTGGGCATCCGCGAGAGCGTCCTGCCGCTGCTCGTCACGGTCGGTCTGGCGTACGACAACACGCTGCTGACCTTTGGCGCCTCGTGGGGCGAGAGCGCCGCGCTCGAGGCCGCCTCGTACCCGCGCTACCTCATGCACGCGCTCTTCACCCCACTCCTCGTCCTGTACGCCGCACGCGTCGCCCAGCGGTGGGGCGTCGCCGGCTTCCAGGGACGGCGCAGCCTTGCGATCTGGGGCGCGCTCACCGCGGTGATCGTGGCGCTCGGCCTCTCCGGCGAGGTCGGGATGCACCTGACGCCCGTGACGACCGACGGCGTGCTCAGCTACAAGCACCTCGACGGCGCTCCCCCGTTCGCCGAGATCGCGACCATCGTCGCCTTGATCGTCATCGGCGTCATGGTGCTCCGCCGGGCGCGGTGGCCGTGGATCCTCGCGGGCGCGGCGCAGATGTTCGTCGTCGCCGCCGTCGCCGCGTCGAACGCGATCGTCACGAACCTCGGCGAGGTCCTGCTCCTCGCGGCCATGGCGTTGACCGCCCGCGAGGTGCTCCGCCGGGCCGTCCCCACGGGCGTCCTCCGCGCGGACGACGCCGCCACCGGGACCGTACGCGCGGCGGGCTGAGGTCGCTCCCTGCGTCCTGCCGGCAGAACCAGGCGGAGAATGGAGGGACCCGTTCGTCCGCCCGCGGAGGAGGTTCGATGGCACGCTCACGGAAGGCGCGCGAGTCCGACATCGACGAGGTCGCGCTCGCCCTCCCCCGTACGACCAAGGTGCCCGGCTGGGCCGGCCTGCCGTCGTACCAGGTGAGCAGGAAGTTCTTCGTCGGCTACCGCTCGCCCCGCCCGGATGCGCTCGACGCCGCGACCGGTGAGCGGCTGACCGACGTCCTCGTCTTCCGCGTGCCCGACGAGGGTGACAAGCTCGCGTTCGTCCAGGGCGACGGGCCGTGGTTCACGACCGACCACGTCAACGGCTACAACGCCGTGCTGCTGCGGCTCGCGCACCTCGGTCAGCTCACCCGCGACGAGCTCGCCGAGGTCATCGAGGACGCCTGGCGGTCGCAGGCACCGAAGACGGTCGTGAGGCGCTGGGAGGACGAGCGTCCCAGCTGACGAGAGAGGTGCTCGGATCAGGAGACAGGCTGAGGCGTGCGGCCCTAAAGTGCGGCCGTGAGCCTCGACCTCGACACCCGCCGGGCGCTTCGGCGACGAGCCGTCGTCGTGCCCATCCTGATGATCCTCGCGGTGGGACTCCTGGCCCTGTACGTCGTCTCGCCACTCGACACGGGTGTCTACACCCTCGCTTTCGTCGGGCTCCTCGCTCTCACGGGGACGGCTCGCACGGTTGGCCCTGAGGTCCCGCTCCAGGCGCTCCGCCCACTGCTGCACGCACGCGGCGCGGCCACCGCCGTCGTGCTGCCGAACGACCCGCGTCCTTGGGAGTCTCGCCGCACGCTCCGACTCCGCATCGGCACCGACGACTACCAGTGGGACGCCCGTCTCCCGAAGGGTTGTGTCCCGTACCCCGGCGGCACGCTCGACCTGCGCGGCGATGTCCGGGACGGTGGTTGGGTGCTGGCGCTCGATCCGGCCCACGGGACCGCCTATCCATGCAAGCGGCTGCGGCTGCGCGCGAGTCCCGCGGCTGCCGCCCGTGGCGACTGACGACACGGTCGACACGATCCGGACGGAGCTGCGTAGACGGCTCGCCGGTCTCGCGATGGCGGCCGTCCTGGGTGTCGGCGCGGTCACGTTCTGGTACGTCGTCTCCGGGAGCACCGAGCTCGGCGACCTGCGCCGCGCCCGCGCGCTCGCGGCCACCCAAACGCCACAGAAGGCCGTCGTCGTCGACGTCGAGGACCTGTCCGCGAAGGAGTCGGAGGGTGTCGGCGGCGGGTCTGCTGTCGTACGACTTCCCGACGGCGCTCACGCCGACCTCTGGACCCTTGATACGGGACTCGCCGTGTTCTTCGGCGGGCCGGACGAGGGCGAGCGCCTCGAGGTGCTGGTCGACCCCGAAGAGCCGACCTGGGCGGCCAGCGCGGCCGACGCGGAGGCGTCGCTTCTCGCCCGCGCGCGCTTCCTGGCCGTCAGCTTCCTCCTGCGCGGCGGCATCCTCCTGGTGCTCGCGCGGCGCCTCCTCAGTGTCGGCGACTCGATCCCCCTCCGCGCGTTCCGCACCCTCCTGTACCCGCGCGACCATGTCAGCGCCGAGGTGGTCGCGGTCCTCCACTCAGACAAGCGCAAGCCGCACCGCGTCACCCTGCGGATCCGCGTGGGCGAGGACGAGTACAGCTGGGACGCCACGCTTCCCCCGGAGTGCGTCCCGTACGCCGGCGGAACGCTCGACCTGCGCGGCGACGTGCGCGACGGCGGCTGGGTGATGGCCGTCGACGAGAAGTACGGCGTCGCCTATCCGCGGTCGCCCCTGCGCCAGTGGGGTGCCGAGCCGCCGACCCAGTCGTGGCACCCGCCCGAGTCTGGACGCGTCACCAACAGGTGGTGACTCAGCCGCCCGCGTCGCCCGCGCGCGCCTTCACCGCCGCCTCCGTACGGCTCGTCACGCCGAGCTTGCGCAGGATCGCCGACACGTGGACGGACGCCGTCTTGCGGGAGATGAACAGCCGCTCGCCGATCTCGCCGTTGCTGAGCCCCTCCGAGACGAGCCCGAGCACCTGACGCTCGCGCTCGGTGAGCTCGGCGGGATCACCACGCCGCACGACAGCGTCGAGGCCACCACTCTCGAGCAGCTCCTCGGCGCGCCGGACGACGAGCCCAGCGCCGATCGCGCTGGCTGCCGCGACCGCCTCCGCCAGGCGTGCGCGGGCGCCTGCCCGATCGCCCGCCTCGAGCCGCGCCTCGCCGTCACGCAGCAGCGCGTACGGACGCAGATGGGCGGGCCCCTCGGCCTCGGCCACCGCACTCCACGGCCCCTCACCGAGCTCGGCGGCGAACAGCGCGGCCAAAACGGGATAGGTGGGCCAGGACTCGCACTCGTCGACAAGCGCACGGTACGGAGCCACATCAGGCACGTCCTCAGCGCCCGACCGTCGAAGCACACCGATGGCCCTCGCGGCGACGACCGCCACCGGCAGCTCGTACGCGGGGCTGCGGTCCTGGTCGTCGCGCCAGAACAGGACCTCGTGCGCCAGCCGCAGCGCCTCGTGCGGATCGCCCCGCAGCAGCGCGAGCTCACCGAGCATGGCCGCGACGCGGGTGCGGACCTGCTGCTCGAGGCGGCCGAAGCGCTTCCAGTCGGCAAGCTTGGCCCGCGCGATCGCCTCGGCGGACTCCACGTCGCCGCGCCACATCTGGAGCCACGCCCAGCGTTCGCGCAGATAGACGGCGAACATGCTGTCGGAGACCAGCGGGATCGCGCGTTCGTACCAGGCAGCAGCCTCGTCCCACCGACCCAGCGCGATCATCGCCTCGGCGGCGTTGCCCTCAAGCATGGCGTCGGTGCTCCACCCCGACCCGAGGCCGCGCGAGCGGCGAGCGCCCTCGGAGGCGAGCGCGAGCGCCGTCTCGTACCGGCCCCACATGAGGTGTGCCTCGGAGGTGTTGGTGTAGCAGCGCGACAAGGAGATCCAGTCGTCCCCGGCCAGCTCGCGACAGCGCTCGAGGTCGTCGAATCCGCCCGCGTCACCGATCGTCACCCGGCACACGCCGCGCATGTTGAGCGCCAGCGACACCTCGCGAGTCGACCCTGCGGCGGTCGCGGTCTCGTAGCAGGCAGTGGCGGACGCGATCGCCTCGATCGACCGCCCGTCGAGCATCGCGTCACGACTCTTCGTCACCAGCAGGGTGGCCCGGACCTTGTCGTTGTCGCCCGGCGGCACCAGCGCGAGCGCCCGGTCGAGGAAGGCCCGCCCCTCGGTGCTGCCGGCCTGAGCCGCGATGACGGCTGCGTCGTCGAGCGCCCCGGCGAGCCCGTAGCGGTCGTCGTCCGGCCACTCCGCCAGCGCCTGATGGGACAGCGCGAGCGCGCGCTCGAGACGGGTCGTCGAGCGCACCGAGTCGGCGACCCGGGCCAGCAGCTCATGGTGCGGCATGCCGGCGACCGTCTCGGCGCCCGGCACCATCTCCCACAGCTCGAGCGCACGCTCCCCGAGCGCAGCAGCCGTCGTCCACGACCCCGCGCGGTCGGCGGCCTGCGAACCGATGACGGCGGCGGCCAGGGCTTTGTCGAGCACCCGCGCACGCCACCAGTGGTCGGCGATCGCGGACTGGCGCGCCACAGTCGTCGGAGAGGTCTCCAGCGCCTGCGCGTACGCCGAGTGCAGGCGACGACGCTCCCCAGGAAGGAGCTCGGAGACCACCGCCTCCTGGACCAGCGCGTGCCGGAATACGTAACCGTCCTCGTCGCCCTCCAGCACGGCCGCCTCGACCGCCTCGCGGGCGGCAGGCTCGGCGTGAGCGATCGCCTCGGCTCCCAGGGCGTCGGCGAGCAGGTCGTACGGGGCGCGCGCGCCGGCGGCAGCGACCTGCCGACAAAATTCCTGGGCTCCCGCCGAGAGGCGCGAGTAGCGAAGGAGCAGCATGTCGCGCAGCGAGTCGGGCAGGTCGACGCCCAGGAAGCCGACGAGCTCCTCGACGAAGAAGGGGACGCCCTCGCTGCGTTCGACCAGGTCGGCGAGTCCGGGGCCCACGTCCTCGGCGTCGAGCAGGGCCGCCGCGAGCTGGGCGACCTCCGTCGGATCGAGGCGAGGAAGGTCCACGCGCGTGATCAGCCGCGCCCGCTCGAGCTCGGCCATCGTCGTGCGCAGAGGGTGGCCGCGGCCGACGTCGTCGCTGCGGAAGCTGAGGACGAGGAGGACCGACTCGTCCGTGCCCGTGCGGGCCAGCCGCGCCACCGTCGCGCGCGTCGACTCGTCGGCCCAGTGCAGGTCCTCGATCACGACCACCATCGGGCGCTCGCGGCCCACGGCGGCGAGCAGCCCCGCCACGACGTCCGGAAGCCGACCGGGGCCCACGTCGGTGCGGACGTCGATCAGCCGGGGCGCGACCAGGCCGAGCGCGTCGGCACCCGGACCAGCGGCCTCGAGCGTGCGCTCGGCACCGAGTGCGGCGACCAGGTCACGGAGGACACCGTCGAGCGCCGCGTACGGGAGGGGGCCGGACCCGGAGTCGGCGCACCAGCCCCTGAGGACGAGGGCTGCCTCGTCGGAGCCGACGCGAGCGACGAACTCCGCGAGCAGCCGGCTCTTGCCGATCCCTGCCTCGCCAGCGACGACGACGGTGCGTGGCGTGCCCGCACAGACGTCGGCGAAGGCGTCACGCAGCGTCGCGAGCTCCTGGGCGCGACCGACGAGCGGTGCATGGACTGGGGACATGCTTCTCATCGTGCCGTACGACGCTGACCGCCTCGCAGTCCCCGTACCAGCGACCTACGGGCGCTCGGGCGACCCGGTCGCCACGGGCCGCGCAGGGTCGCTGACCCACTCGCTCCAGGACCCCGCGTAGAGCGCGGCGTCGACGCCGACGCGGCGCAGCGCGAGCACCTCGTGAGCGGCGGTGACGCCCGATCCGCAGTAGACGGCGACCTCCGCGCCCGGCACCGCTCCGACCGCCGCGAAACGCTCCGCCAGCGACGCGACGGGCTTCCACCGACCGGCGTCGTCCACGTTGTCCGTCGTCGGGGCGCTCCGAGCGCCCGGTACGTGCCCCGCTACGGGGTCGATCGGCTCGACCTCTCCCCGATAGCGCTCGGCAGCCCGCGCATCGAGCAGCACACCCTCGCGCGCGACCCGAGCGGCCCCGTCGGCATCGACGAGACCCAGATGCCCCGGGTCGGGCGTAAAGTCGCCGTCGCCACGGGCCGGTTCCTCGTACGACACCGGAAGCCCCGCGGCGAGCCACGCCGCCCACCCGCCGTCGAGGAGGCGTACGTCATGGTGGCCGAAGTACGTCAGCAGCCACCATGCACGCGCGGCCGCCATCCCGCCCGCGGCGTCGTACACGACGACCGTGCGGTCGTGCCGGACCCCGGCGCGCCGCATCGCCGCGGCGAACCGCTCCGGGTCGGGCAGCGGATGCCGCCCGCGCCCACCACCAGGGGGATCGGCCAGGTCGTTGTCCATGTCGACGAAGACCGCGCCCGGCACGTGCCCGGCCTCGTAGTCGCCCCGTCCGGGCGGGCCGCCGAGCGTGTAGCGGACATCGAGCACGACCGCCTCCCCCTCGCGTACGAGCTGCTCGAGGGTGGGCACGGTCACCAGGGGCTCAGAATTCGGCTCGGCGGTGGGGAAGTCAGGCATGGGCACACGGTAACCTCGTCCCTCGTGGCGAGCTTGCTCTTCTTCACCGGGACGATGGACAGCGGGAAGTCCACGCTGGCCCTGCAGACCAATCACAACCACGCAGCGCGTGGAAGGGTCGGACGGATCTTCACCAGTCACGACCGCGCGGGCGGTGGTCGGCTGTCGAGCCGCCTCGGCCTGTGGACCGAGGCGTACGAGGTCGACTCCGACTTCGACTTCTGGGACCACATCGTCGGCTCGCTCACCGCGGGCGGCCGGATCGACTACCTGATCTGCGACGAGGCCCAGTTCTACACCGCCGCCCAGGTGGAGGCGCTGGCCCGGATCGCCGACGAGCTGCAGATCGACGTGTTCGCGTTCGGGATCCTCACCGACTTCAGGGCATACCTCTTCGAGGGCTCCGCACGACTCGTCGAGCTCGCCGACCGCATCCAGCCGCTCCAGGTGGAGGCGCTGTGCTGGTGCGGCAAGCGCGCGACCCACAACGCCCGTACGGAGAACGGCATCATGGTGACCGAGGGCGACCAGATCGTCGTCGGCGACGTCGACGATCCCGGTCAGCCGACACCGAACGTCGGGTACGAGGTGCTGTGCCGCCAGCACCACCGTCGCCGCATGACCACCGCGCGTGCCCGCGCCGTCACCACGCTGAACGACCCGCTGCCCTTCAACGGCTGAGCTCCCGGCCGCGGCCTGAGCCGTCAGCCCACCGACAGCAGCCGGAACACCTCGACCGGCTCGGACTTCCCCTTCAGCTCCAGGAAGCCCAGCGGCTCCGCCTCGGCGTCGGGCAACAGCGCGAGCGTCGCCGCGCTCACCGCGACCCCGCCCGCAGGTGCCTTGCCCTCGATGCGCGACGCGGTGTTGACGGTGTCGCCGATGACCGTGTGCGTACGCCCTCCGGCGGTGCCGAGCACGCTCACGGAGACGGGCCCGGAGTTGATCCCGACACGGAAGGTCGGCCAGCCGGGATTCTCCGCGAGCACGGTCGCGGTCGCCTCCTGCAGCGCGAGTCCGGCGAGCGCCGCCCGCCGCGCGTGGTCCGGCTGGTCGCCCCGCCGGTTGAAGGTGACCATGAGCGCGTCGCCGATGATCCGGTCCACGTCGCCGCCGTACCGTCCCGCCACCGCGGGCACCGCGACCTCGAAGTACGCGTTGAGCATCTGCGTGACCTCGCGCGGCTCGTGCGCCTCGGAGAACGTCGTGAACCCCTGGAGGTCGGCGAACAGGATGCTCATCTCGCGCTCCCCCTCGGTGGTGTCCTTGAGATAGAGCGCCGCGAACCGCTCCTCGTGCCACTGCGACCGCGCCACGAGCGCGACGAGCAGGACCGCGGCAAGCATCAGGACGTGCCACTCCCACCACGACAGGTGCCAGTTCCGGGAGAACGCGACCGCCACGGACGCCTCCGCGAGCAGCACGAAGGCCGACGCGACCGCGAGCGGTAGCGCCGCACGGCCTTCGCGCCACAGGCGCAGGTAGCGCCACGCCGCCACGGCGAACCCGACGACCGCCGCACCGGCCGTCGCCGCGAGCACGCCGTCGACCTGCTCGGGCACGACGCCTTCGTCCAGCGGCCAGACCCGGATGAGCGACAGGGCGGCCCACCCGGCCACCACCACGACGATCGCGGCCCGCAGCAGCGGCGCCCGGCGTACGATCGCCACGTCCTGCTCCCCACCGAGGTCGCTCCCCGACCACACCGCGAACACCGCGCCGAGCACGAGACCGACGGGCGTCGCGAGCACGAAACCCGCGTTCGGGGTGGTCAGGAGCACGCCGGGAGTCGCGAGTGCGTGGAGTCCGAGGAACGCCGCCGTGACGAAGAACGCGTACGAGGCCAGCAGGACACGCGCGTCCCCGCGCTGGAGCGCCGCGGCACCCATCGCGTACGCGATCAGCGCCCCGACCACGGCGGCAGCGAGCACGAGCCAGAAGTGCGCGGGGTGGTCCTCCCACGCGACGTCGATCTCGGGCTGCCAGAGAAGCAGCGCCAGACCGACCAGCGGGAGCGCGAGCGAGACCGCGAGCGCGACCACGCCGGTGCGCCCGGTCACGCCGGGCCCGGCCGCGCGTCGCTCAGGCATCGTCCGCCGCCAGACACTCGTGGACCTGCGAGACCACCACAGAGCCCTCGCCGACAGCCGCCGCGACCCGCTTGACCGAGCCGCTGCGCAGGTCGCCGACGACGAACACGCCGGGCATCGTCGTCTCGTACGGCCGCGGTGGCCGCTCGCGGGGCCACGCTCCGGAGGCCGCGGCGTCCGTGCCGGCGAGGACGAACCCCCGTGCGTCGCGCCGGATGCCGTCCGGGAGCCAGTCCGTACGAGGCTGGGCACCGATCATCACGAACAGCCCGTCCGTCCGCAAGGGCTCCGTGTCGAGCCCCGTACGACGGTCGCGGAGCACGACGTGCTCGAGCCAGCCGTCGCCCCCACCACCGACGACCTCGACCTCGGTCCGCACCTCGACGACCTCCGCAGCATCGATGGCGTCGACGAGGTACTGCGACATCCCGGACTCCAGCGTCTCGGCGCGGACGGCGAGCGTGACCTTCTCGCAGTAGCGGGCGAGGTGGAGCACGGCCTGCCCCGCCGAGTTGCCGCCTCCGACGACGACAGCCCTGCGCCCCGTCATTGCGTGCGCCTCGGACACGCTCGCGCCATAGAACACGCCGGCACCGGTGAGCGCCTCGAGCGCAGCGACGCCGAGCCGCCGGTACGAGACACCGCTCGCCAGCACGACCGCTCGCGCCGTGACCGAGCCGAGCTCGGCGATCTCCACCTCGAACCCCGCACCCAGCGGCCGCAGCCCGACGACCTCACGCATCAGCAGCACGTGCGCTCCGAAGACCCACGCCTGCTGATAGCCGCGCTGCGCGAGCTCCGCGCCGCTGATCCCGCGCGAGAAGCCGAGATAGTTGCGGATGAGCGAGCTCGACCCCGCCTGCCCGCCGATCGCCTCGCTCTCCACGACGAGCGTGCGCAGACCCTCCGACGAGCCGTAGACCGACGTCGCGAGCCCAGCCGGTCCCGCACCCACAACCACCAGGTCGAACGCGCGGTCGTCGTCGAGCGTGGTCCTGACGCCCCAGGCCTCGGCGATCTCGACGTCGCTCGGATCGGTGAGGACCGGTGCGCCCGCGATCGCCGGCATGGTGACCAGCACGTCCACGCCCGAGAGGTCGTGTCCGCGCTGGCGGACCACGCGCTCGACCCGGTCGGCCAGATCCGTCCCGCGTTCGCGATAGGCGTGCGGCACGCCGTTGCGTACGAGCAGGCTCCGGACCTCCGCCGCGCGGGGCGAGCTGCGTCCCGCAACCACGACGACCTCGCGCATCGTCGTCGCGTCGCTGCGGGACCACTCCTGCACGAACTCCGCGACCGTACGGTGGAACAGCTCGTCGCGCGTCGTCCACGGCTTGAGCACGTAGTAGCTGACGTCGCCGACCGCCACCGCGGACAGGATCGTGCGAGCGATCTCGCGACTCTTCCAGTCGCCCCACTCGACGAGCAGCGCGCGACGGGCGTCCGGATGCAGCGTGCGGGCGGTCGTCAGGATCGTGTCGCGCTCGTCCGGGGCGAACGCGTGGTCGACCAGCACCACCGCGACCGGGGCAGCGTTGTCGTGGGCGCGCTCCAGCGTGCGTACGGCCTCGGCCGCCGTCAGCTCCGCGCGGACCCGGTAGCCGTTGCCGAAGGCGCGCTCGAGCTCTCCCTCGAGTCGCTCGAGGGAGGCAGGGTCGCGATCGACCGCGAGGAGCAGGGGACGCGCGGCGCCTCGCACGCGGGCGTGGGCCATGACTCGACGCTAGTGACCCAGCGGCGTCGCAGCCCAGCCACTTTCACCGCGTCTACAGGTCGACGAGCAGCGGGATGCGCATCTCGGCCGGGGTGACCGACCCGTGGAAGCCCGACATCAGCAGCTCGATCGCGAAGTGACGCGACGAGAACACGCCGAAGTCGCCGAGCGACGCCACGAGCACGTCGCCGATCCGGGGGCGTACGGAGTCCTCGATCTGGCCGAACCAGCCCGCAGCCTCGGCCTCGTCCCGCGTCACGACCAGCGCCTGGTCGCCCACACGCTCACGCCACCTCTCGGCGACGTCGAGCTCGGTGCCCGAGCGCGTGTAGAGATGGCGGAACCGCGCCTCTCCGGCGAACACCACGACGTCGGTGAGCATGGCCGGCTCGGCCTCGACGTCGAACCGGCCTGCCTTGGGCAGGTCGAGCATGCCGTGGTCGGCGGTCACGAGCATCGCGGTCCCCGGGGCGAGCGCGTCACGCAGATCGGCCAGGTCGCGGTCGATCCCGCGGAGCCGGTCACGCCACTCCGGCGACGTGCAGCCCTTCTCGTGCCCGGTGTGGTCGAGGGTCGACTCGTACGTGTAGACGAGCGAGCTCGGGGTCGCCTCGGAGGCCTCGACGACGACATCGAGCCTCTCGTACACGGAGCTGATCGGGTGGAACGGCACCCCGCCCTGGCTGCACACCGTCAGGCCGGAGCCCTCGAACTCGGCCTTGTTGACGGCGGACGTCGGGATGCCGGCCGCGTCGATGCGCTCGAACATCGTCGGGTACGGCTGCCACTGGGCCGGGTCGACCTGAGGGTCCCAGCGCAGGGAGTTCATCACGCGGTCAGTGCCCGGGATCCGGCTGGTGTAGCCGACCACACCGTGCGTCCCCGGCGCGAGGCCCGTCCCCAGCGAGGTGAGGCTCGTCGCCGTCGTCGACGGCAGGCCCGACAGCAGCGGCGCGCGATCGACGAGCGAGCTCAGGTAGGGGGCAATGTCAGCGTGCTCGAGGAGCAGGTCGTAGCCGAGCCCGTCGACGAGGACCACGACGTAGCGCGCCGCCTCGGGCAGCCTGAGCGTGTCGGCCCAGCTCGGCACGCCCATCGCGGCGGCGACGCTGGGCAGGACCGACGTGAGGCTGCGGCCGTGGTAGTCGGTGGAGGGCAGCGGTGTCCCGGTTGCTGTCACCACCGCGGACGGCTCGTCGCTGCAGACAGCTCCCGAGAGAAGGCAAGGAGACGCTGCACGGCACCGCCGCCGTCGGCGGCAGCGCTCACGCGGAGCGAGAAGTCGTCGGCCGTCGTCGAGCCCGTGTAGCCGTGGTCGGCCTCGCAGTCGGGATCGGAGCAGCCGGCAGGCTCGAGGTCGAGGCGGCGCACGGCTCCCCAGCCGATCGTGAGCACGACCTCGGCCGTGTCGCGCGCGGACACTGCACCGACCGCCGTGGCCATCGGGACGGTGCGGGTCACCACGACGGAGTCGACCGTCCGCAGCGGCACGGCCTCGGTCGTCGTCGAGGTGTAGGGCTCAGGCAGCACGTCGTCGGCGGAGTGCTCGTCGGTGTGCGCGAGCACCAGCCGCGACGGCGTGAGCGTGAGGACGGTCATGTGGCGCCGAACCTCCTCACGGTCGAAGGTCGGCTCGTGGTGCAGCACGTAGGCCACCACCGGTTCACCCGCGAGCGCGTCGTCGATCCCCGCCGTGACCACCTGGGGGTAGTAGCCGGTCTTCTCGATGTCGGCGGTCAGCTCAGCCGTACGGTCGCGGGGTTGCTCGCCGCTCTCGGTGCGCTGCGGCGAGGGGTGTCGGTTGGCCATGCTTCCCAGTGTCCCACTGTCATCGACGCCATGTGAGCCTGTCCCCACAACCGACCGGCGCCATCTCATCAGCGGGCCATGGTGTCGCCGAGCCCGGCAGGCGTGCTGAGCCGCCGGACGTACCAGTCGCGCCGGTTGTCGACCGGCTGTGCCACCCGCGCCTTGGCCTTCAGCACGCGGTAGCCGTCCTGCCCGGCGAGCACCGGCTCGAGGTTGATCTCCGCCACCTCCGGCAGGTCGTCCTTGAGCGCGGCGACCCTCTGGAGCAGGTCCTCCACGGAATCGAGGTCGGCGCGCGGGCCACCCCGGTAGCCGAACAGCAGCGGGGCCGACTTGAGCTCGCGGATCATCTCGGCGGCGTCGACGTCGGTGACCGGCGGGATCCGGTAAGACCGGTCCTCGAGCAGGTCGCTGGCGGCACCCGACAGCGCGAACGACAGCAGCGGCCCGAACAGCGGGTCCTCGACCGTACGGATCGACATCGGGACGCCGGGAGGCGCCATCTTCTGGACGACGAACAACGCACGCTCGGGCGGGCCGATGTAGTCGGTCATCGCCGACCACGCCTCGCGCATGTCGTGGGCATCGGAGATGTTGCGCCACACGTGCGTCATGTCGGGGCGGGCGCGCACAGTGTCGGCGGTCGCCTTGAGGACGACGTTCCAGCCGAGCTGCTCGCCGGCAGCGACCGCCGCATCAAGCGTCGGCGCCCGGAACCAGTCCCAGAGGTCGATGCCGTACAGGCGCAGCAGGCGATGCACCTCGTCGTCGTCGAGCCACCCGCCGTCGGGCGTACGGGTCAGCGCGGCGCGGACGATCTCGCTCGCGGCCTCGCGGTCGACGTCCTCGTAGTGGGCGATCACCCCCTGGTCGCGGCCCGCCCACGCCGCATAGCTGACGACGCGGGCCAGCGCACGCACCGCCGACTCCGGCGCCGAGTATGACGGCACCGATCCGCGGCCGGCGGCGCCCTCGACGTCGGGGACGCGCAGCAGCTCCGGAACGCCCTCGGAGCCGAGGAAGGTCGAGACGAGGGGCTTGTCGGACTGCTCCCCCACCGCCGCGAGCACGTTCGCGACGTCCTCGCCGGTGGTGTTGACCGGCGGGATGTAGACGGCGACGATCGCGTCGACGTCGGGATTGTCGATCGCCGCGTCGAGGGCACGCTCGAAGTCGTCTCCGCCGGCGTTGGCGCCCAGGGCCACGGGATCGGCGACCTTGAGGCCCGCTGCGGTCGCCGCGTCGGCGACCAGCAGCGCGAGCGCGTCGGAGTTGCCGACGACGGCGACACGAGGGCCCCGCGGCAGCGGCTGGTGGGCGAGCAGCTGCGCGACGTCGAACATCTCGTCGAGCGTGTCGACCTGGATCACGCCGGCCTGGCGGAACATCGCGTCCACCGCCGACTGCGGGGCGGTCGTCTTGCGGACCGCGTGGCCGACCGGGACACCCTGCGTCGAGCGGCCCGACTTCACCGCGACGATGGGCTTGCGGCGGCCGACACGACGCGCGATGCGGGAGAACTTGCGCGGGTTGCCGATCGACTCGAGATAGAGGAGGACGACCTCGGTCGCGTCGTCTTCCTCCCAGTACTGGAGGAGGTCGTTGCCGGAGACGTCGGCGCGGTTGCCGGCGGAGACGAACGTGGACAGCCCGAGACCGCGGCGATCGACGTTCTCGAGGATTGCCAGCCCGAGCGCACCGGACTGGCAGAAGAACCCGACGCGCCCGCGCGGCGGGATGATCGGCGACAGCGACGCGTTGAGCCGTACGCGCGAGGACGTGTTGATGACGCCGAGGCAGTTGGGTCCGACCAGGCGAAGCCCGTACGACCGTGCGAGACCGACCAGGCGACGCTGACGCCGGCGCCCCTCGTCGCCGATCTCGGCGAAGCCCGACGAGATGACGACGAGGCCGTGGACGCCCTTGGCCGCGCAGTCCAGCACGACCTCGGGGACCGACTCCGCCGGGACCGCGATGACCGCGAGGTCGACCTCGCCGGGGATGTCCTGGACGGTCTTGTACGCCGGAAGGCCCGAGACCGCCTCGGCCTGCGGGTTGACCGCGTAGACCGCTCCGGCGAAGTCGCCGAGCACGAGGTTGCGGATCATGCCCTGGCCGATCGTGTCCTGGCGGCGGCTCGCGCCGACCACGGCGACGCTGCGGGCGTTGAAGAACCGCTCGATCGACGCGGCCTCCGCGCGGTGCTCGCGCGACTGCATGACGCCGATTGCCGTCTCTGTCGGGTCGATGGAGAAGACCAGGCGCATCACGCCGTCGGCGACGCTGCGCTCGACCTGATAGCCCTGGTCGCGGAAGACCTGGATCATCCGGACGTTCTCGGGGAGCACGTCGGCGACGAACCGGTGGATCCCCATCTCGCGCCCCGCCTGCGCCAGGTGCTCGAGAAGGAGCTGGCCGAGCCCGCGGCCCTGCTGGTCGTCCTCGACGAGGAACGCCACCTCGGCCTCGCCTTCGGCGACCGCGTCGTAGCGGCCCACCGCGATGATGCTGGCGCCGATCGTCACGACGAAGGCGACGCGCTTCTGGTAGTCGACGTGGGTGAAGCGCTTGACGTCGCGGTCGGACAGCTTCGGGTACGGGGCGAAGAAGCGGTAGTACTTCGACTGCTCGGAGACGCGGGCGTAGAAACGGACGAGCTCCTCACTGTCCTCGGCCGTGATCGGCCGCAGATGGGCGGCGCCGCCGTCTCGCAGCACGACGTCGGCCTCCCAGTGCTCGGGGTAGCGCTCGTCGGGAAGTCGCTCATCGGGTACGGCAGGTTCGTCGGCCACACGCCAGAATCTACCGTCTGAACCCTAGCCCCGTGCCGCCGCAACCCGGGAGCGTCGGAGTCATGGCCTAGGGTTTCTGACAGCCGCCACAGCGCGCCCGTGCAGGGCACGCCACAGAAAGGACGTGCATGGCCCGCCGTACGCCGAGCGCACCGCCCCCCGAGGACTTCGAGGAGCACATCGTCGACATCGACGTGCGCGAGGAGATGCGCTCGAGCTTCCTCGAGTACGCCTACTCGGTGATCTACTCGCGGGCCCTGCCCGACGCGCGTGACGGGCTCAAGCCGGTCCAGCGCCGCATCCTCTACACGATGGACGACATGAACCTGCGGCCCGACCGCGGTCACGTCAAGAGCGCCCGCGTCGTCGGCGAGGTGATGGGTCGGCTCCACCCGCACGGCGACGGCGCGATCTACGACGCCCTTGTGCGGCTCGTCCAACCCTGGTCGCTGCGTCTGCCCTTCGTCGACGGCCACGGCAACTTCGGCTCGCCCGACGACGGACCCGCCGCCATGCGCTACACCGAGTGCCGGATGGACCATCCCGCGCTCGCGATGACCGCGTCCATCGACGAGGACACCGTCGACTTCAAGCCCAACTACGACGGCCGCGAGGAGGAGCCGTCGGTGCTCCCGGCGGCGATCCCCAACCTCCTGGTCAACGGCGCCGCCGGCATCGCCGTCGGCATGGCCACCAACATGGCCCCGCACAACCTGATCGAGGTCGTCCAGGCGCTGCGCCACCTCATCAAGAAGCCTGAGGCGTCCCTCGACGACCTCATGCGCTTCGTCCCCGGACCCGACCTGCCGACCGGCGGCAAGATCGTCGGCCTCGACGGCATCCGCGAGGCGTACGCGACGGGCCGAGGCAAGTTCGTGATGCGTGCGACCGCACGCGTCGAGAACGTCACTCCGCGCCGCAAGGGCATCGTCGTCACCGAGCTCCCCTACAACGTGGGCCCCGAGAAGGTCATCGAGCGCATCAAGACGCTCGTGCAGTCCAAGAAGCTCCAGGGCATCTCCGACCTCAAGAACCTCACCGACTCCCAGGGCCTCAACCTCGTCATCGAGATCAAGAACGGCTTCAACCCCGACGCCGTCCTCGCCCAGCTCTACAAGATGACGCCGATGGAGGACTCGTTCGGCATCAACAACGTCGCACTCGTCGACGGGCAGCCTCGCACGCTCGGGCTCAAGGAGCTGCTGGAGGTCTTCCTCGAGCACCGCATCGTCGTCATCCGCCGTCGCAGCCAGTTCCGTCGTGACAAGGCCGCCGCGCGCCTCCACCTGGTCGAGGGCCTGCTGGTCGCGATCGTCGACATCGACGAGGTGATCGCACTGATCCGCTCCAGCGACGACCGTCGCCACGCGCACGGCCGCCTGATGGAGGTTTTTGAGCTCTCCGAGAAGCAGGCCGAGTACATCCTCGACCTCCAGCTCGGTCGGCTGACGCGCTTCTCCCAGATCGAGCTCGAGCGCGAGGCCGACGAGCTGCGCGCGACGATCGAGGAGCTCGACGCGATCCTCTCCGATGACAAGCTGCTGCGCGGCATCGTCTCGACCGAGCTGGGTGAGATCGCCAAGAAGTTCGGCACCCCCCGCCGTACGGTGCTGCTCCAGAGCGCCGGCCACACCGTCACGGCGGCCGTGCCGCTCGAGGTCGCCGACGACCCGTGCTTCGTGCTGCTGTCGGCGAGCGGGCTGCTCGCCCGTACGGCCGACGACACCGTCCCCGAGATCGACGTGGCTCACCGTCACCAGCACGACGTCATCGCCTCGGTCGTCCGCACGACGGCGCGAGGCGAGATCGGCCTGCTCACGTCGCACGGACGGGTGATCAAGCTCGGCGTCCTCGACCTACCGGGGCTGCCCCCGACCGCCGCCGCGCCCAACCTCCAGGGCGGGCTCCCCCTCGTAGAGGTCCTTGCGCTGCGCGACGGCGAGCGCGCGCTGGCCCTGACCAACTTCGACACCGACTCGCCCGGTCTCGCCCTCGGCACGCGTCGGGGTGTGGTCAAGCGGGTCAAGCCCGAATACCTGCCCAGCAAGGACGACTGGGAGGTCGTGGCGCTCGCCGACGGCGACCAGGTCGTCGGCATCCGCCAGCTGGCCACCGGTGACGAGGAGCTCTGCTTCCTCACCACCGATGCCCAGCTGCTGCACTTCCCTGCCACCTCCGTGCGTCCCCAGGGTCGTACGGGATCGGGCATGGCCGGCGTCAAGCTGGCCCCCGGGGCGTCGGCGCTCTTCTTCGGTGCGTTCGACCCGGCGGACGACGCCGAGGTCGTGACGATCGCCGGGGCCTCTGACGCGCTGCCGGGCGCGGAGTCGGGCTCGGTCAAGGTCACGCCGTTCAGCGCGTTCCCGGCCAAGGGTCGCGCGACTGGTGGTGTGCGCTGCCACCGCCTGCTCAAGGGCGAGGACGCGCTCGTGCTGGCTTGGGCAGGTCGCGGTCCCGCGATGGCGTCCGGGTCCGGAGGTGCGCCCGCCGAGCTGCCCGACGTCGATCCGCGACGTGACGGCTCGGGCGTCCCGCTCGCCCACCCGATCCTCGACGTCGGCAGCCCGGTGGCGACCCAGCTCGCTTGACCCGCCGGTCAGGTGGTCCCGGAGGCGTGGTGCGCCTCCTGGACCACCCACGAGTTGCCGTCCGGGTCGTCGAAGTAGACGTACGACATGAAGTCGCGGCGCTGGGGATCGACACCGGGCGTCGGCGCGCCCTGCGCGAAGTTCTGGATGCCCGTGTTCTCGACGCCCCGCGACTCCAGGTCGGCGTGGGCGGCCTCGATGTCGTCGACGACGAGGTGGATCCCCTTCGTCGCGCCAGGCGCTGCGCCACCCAGGCCGACTCCGAACGTGATCGAGCACGCCGACCCGACCGGGGTGAGCTGCACGACCCGGAAGTGGTCGTTCGGCTGGTGGTCCACGTCGAGGTGGAAGCCCACGCGATCGGCGTAGAACTCCTTGGCGCGGTCGACGTCAGTGACTCCCAGGATGATGTTCTCGAGCTTCCAGTCCACGTTGCTCCCCTCGTCCCGTCCCGCTCGGAGCGAACTTCTCCCACCGCATCCGGGACGATTCTTCGTGCGCCTATGCTGACGCCCATGCTGAAGCGTGCCACGACGGCGACCGTCCTGTCCCTCCTTGCCTTCGCAGCGTCGGGCTGTTCAGGAGACGACGGTGACGACGCCTCGACGGGAGCCGATCTCTCGGACCGGCTCGCGGCCGCGCGCGCGACTCTCGACGACGCCGAGAGCCTCGCGCTCTCGCTCTCCACCGAGAAGCTTCCGTCGGGGGTCACTGGGCTTCTCGAGGCCCAGGGCAAGGGCAACCACTCCCCCGCCTTCGAGGGCACGGTGAAGGTGTCGCTCAAGGGTGTCCCGGTCGGTGCCGAGGTCGTCTCGGTCGACGACGCCGTGCTCGTCAAGACAGGTTTCTCCCCCGACTTCGTGCCGATGGATCCCACCTCCCTCGGTGCCCCGGACCCCGCCACGCTGATGAAGACCGACGGCGGCATCTCCTCGCTGCTCACCGAGACCGACGGTCTCAAGGAGGACGGTGAGAGCCGCGACGGGCGCGAGGTCCTCACGACGATCACCGGGACGATCCCCGGCTCGGTCGTCCGTACGCTCATTCCGACGGCACAGGAGGGCGAGAGCTTCGACGCGACCTACCGGCTGACCGACGACGACGAGCTGCGTGACGTCGTGCTCGACGGACTCTTCTACGACGCCGACGAGCCGGTGACCTACACGGTCGCGGTCACGGCGTCGGACGACCCGGTCGAGATCACCGCACCGTGAGCGAAGGCGCCGCCGCCCCGGCCGGACGTGCGGCGCGGGTCCTCCTCGGCCTGGCCGCCGTCGCGGTCGCGTTCGCCGCTGCGGACACCTACGTCGTCGTGATGGCGCTGCCGGACATGATGGCGGCCGGCGGGCTCGGGCTGGACGAGCTCCAGCGCGCCGCGCCGATCGTGTCGGGCTTCTTGCTCGGGTACGTCGCGGTGCTGCCGCTGGTCGGTCGGATCGCCGACCTGCGGGGCCGCCGCCCAGTCCTGGTCGGGTCACTGGTGCTGTTCGCAATCGGCTCGGTGGTGACGGCAGCGGCCGACGGACTGGTGCCGATGGTGGCCGGGCGGTTCCTGCAGGGAGTCGGCGGTGGCGGCCTCGTCCCGGCGACGCTCGCGCTGGTCGCCGACCTGTGGCCGCCACGGCGGCGTGGCGTGCCGCTCGGCATCGTGGGTGCGGTGCAGGAGCTTGGGAGCGTCATCGGCCCCTTGTACGGTGCGGCGGTCCTGGCCGTCGCGGACTGGCGGGCGATCTTCTGGCTGAACTGCGCGG
Organism: Mumia sp. ZJ1417; assembly: GCF_014127285.1. Taxonomy (GTDB): domain Bacteria; phylum Actinomycetota; class Actinomycetes; order Propionibacteriales; family Nocardioidaceae; genus Mumia. The sequence continues at coordinate 1,733,572 of NZ_CP059901.1, read as the reverse complement.
CGGGTCTCGTCCTCGCAGGCGCGATCCTCGCCACCGGACGGACGCGAGGCGCTGTGCCGCGCCGCGAGGCCCACGGCTTCCCCGACGTCCTCGGAGCCGTGCTCGCCGTCCTGGCGGTGGCCGCGCTCGCCCTCACGCTGGCCCAGCCCGCACCGCTGCGCAACGACGTCGAGCTCGGCACGCTCTTCCTCCCGGTCGTCGGAGAGCTGCGCTGGACCAGCCCGGTCGCGCTCGTGACGTATGCACTGGCCGCTGCCTTCGTCGTACGGGAGCTGACCGCGCGACGCCCGCTCGTCGCCTTGCGCACGTGGCCCGCCACCGCCCGTACGGTCGACCTGTGGGGTGCGTTGCTCCTCGGGGCGGCGCTGGGCTGCGTGATCGTCACGTTCGCCTCGGCCGATCCGGAGAACAGCGTCGTGTCGCCCGCTGCGCCGCTGCTGCTCGGCGGCGCCGTCGTCGCGACGGCGGCGTTCGTCTGGCGGCAGCGGACGGCGACGACGCCGCTCGTCCCCCGCAGGACGCTGAGCGCCGCTCGTCCGGCCTGGGGCTCGCTGGTGGTCTCGTTCTTCGTCGGGTCAGCGCTGATCGCGGCACTGGTCGACGTGCCGTTCTTCGCGCGCCTGACCGAGCACCGTGGCTCGCAGCTCGGGGCCGCGCTCGTGCTCGTGCAGTTCCTCGTGGCGTTGCCGGTCGGCGCGATCGCCGGCGGCTACGCGACGAGGCGCGTCCGTCCCGCGTGGGTCGCCGGGGCCGGCATGGCGCTGGCCTGCGGCTGCTTCGTGGTGATGTCGGCGTGGGAGCGCGACGCCCTCACCCACCCGACCTCCTCGGTCGCGCTCGCCCTGGCTGGCCTCGGATTCGGTCTCGCCGTCGCTCCGGTCAATGCGGCACTGCTCGACGCGACGCCCGACGCCGCTCACGGCATCGCGTCTGCGCTCGTCGTGGTCGCACGCATGGTCGGCATGCTCGTCGGGATCTCGGTGCTGACCTCGTGGGGCCTGCGGGCCTACCACGACGCGGTGACCCGGATCCCTCCGCTGTCCGAGCTCTGCCCAGGCTCGGCGACGACTTGCGACGCCTACAACGACGCGATGATCGACGCGGGGATCGTGCAGCTCAGCACCGTGTTCACAGGCGCGGCAGTGTGCGCGGGGATCGCGGCCGTCGCCTCGGTCCTGCTTCTCACATCGCGTACCGCGGTCACCGAGGGCGGCGCCGGCGACTAGGTTCGGACCATGCCTTCGTCATCTTCGGACCCGCGCGGCTTCGACGACCTGCTGGCCGCGAACCGCTCGTACGCCGACTCCTTCGACCTCGCCGGCTTCGACGGCGTCGCCCGCGCGGGCGTCGCGATCGTGACCTGCATGGACTCGCGGATCGACCCCCTGCAGATGGTCGGTCTGGCTCCCGGCGACGCCAAGATCCTGCGCAACCCAGGCGGCCGCGTGACCGAGCAGGTGCTCGTCGCCCTCGTCCTGAGCGCCAACCTGCTCCAGGTGGACCGCGTGATGGTCGTCGAGCACACCCGCTGCGCCATGGCGAGCGCGTCGGAGTCGGGGCTCCAGGCCCGCATCGGCGAGGCGACCGGGACGGACGCGACCTGGATGTTCCTCGGCGCGATCAACGACCAGCGCGCCGAGCTCGCGGAGTCGGTGCACAAGATCGACTCGCACCCGCTGATCCCGTCGCACGTGCGCGCGGGCGGGTTCCTCTATGACGTCGACACGGGGCTGCTCGAGCACGTCGTGTGAGGTGGCCCAGCCTGTGACGGCTCAGCGTCTGACATGGGAATGGAGAGGGAATGCATCCCTCTCCACTTCCAAGGTATAGCCGACCCCGGGGCTTGAAACAAGCCCCCCGTCGTGGCGGAGAATCATCGGCCGGAGCCGCTTGCACAGTGGCCCTCGCCCGCGATCGGAGCCACCTTGACCCGTCAGCACCACCGTCAGACCGCCCTTGCCTTCGACCTGCCCGACCACCTCACCGCGAAGGCCGACCCGGCGCTGATCGCCCGGGACGTGGAGCACTTCGGTGCCATCGCCGCCTGCGTCGAGCAGACCGTCGCTGACCTGTCCCAACGCCTCGACGCCGCCCGCAAGGAGCCCACCCGCGAAGGCCAGGCCGCGGTCGAGCGCGACGCGGAGATCCGGCGGCTCACCGGCCGTCTACGGACGCTGCGTCGCTTCGGGCTCGACCTGTGCCTCGGACGCGTCGTCGCCGAAGACGACCCCGAGCCTTTGTACGTCGGTCGTCTCGGCCTCACCGACGCCGGGGGCCGGCGCCTCCTCGTCGACTGGCGCTCCCCCGCCGCCGAGCCCTTCTTCGCGGCGACCCACGCCCACCCGATGGGTCTGGAGAGCCGACGCCGCTACCGCTGGACCCGTGGCCGGGTCACGGACTACTGGGACGAGGTGTTCACCCCTGACGGGTTCACCGGCCACGCCGCCGCCCTCGACGACCAGTCGGCTTTCGTCGCCAGCCTGGGCGGGAGCCGGACCGAGCGGATGCGTGACGTCCTGAGCACCATCCAGGCCGACCAGGACGCCATCATCCGCGCAGGCTCGCGGGGCGCGCTCGTGGTCGACGGAGGTCCCGGGACGGGCAAGACGGTGGTCGCGCTGCACCGTACGGCCCATCTCCTCTACTCGGACCCCCGACTCGGCCATCGTCGCGGCGGTGTCCTCTTCGTCGGCCCGCACCAGCCATACCTCGCGTACGTCTCGGACGTCCTGCCCAGCCTCGGCGAGGAGGGGGTGCAGACCTGCACCCTGCGTGACCTCGTCCCTGAGGGAGCAACTGTCGAGCCCGAGGCCGATCCTGAGGTCGCCCGCCTGAAGTCGTCTGCGGACATGGTGCGGGCGATCGATGCCGCCGTCGACATCTATGAAGAGCCGCCCACCCAGGGCCTGGAGGTCGAGACCCCGTGGTCCGACGTCTGGCTCAGCGCCGACGACTGGGCCGAGGCCTTCCGCACGCCCAGTCCCGGGACGCCGCACAACGAGGCGCGCGACGAGGTCTGGGACGCGCTGCTGTCGATCCTCGTCGACAAGCACGGCGTGGACGAGGACGAAGACGTCTCCGCGGACCAGATCCGCCGAGCGCTCGGGCAGAGCACCGAGCTGCGTGAGGCCCTCGTGAAGGCGTGGCCGATGATCGAGGCGGACGACCTCGTCGGCGACCTGTGGACGGTGCGGGCCTACCTGCGCCTGTGCGCGCCCTGGCTGAACCCCGACGAGGTCGCGATGCTCCTGCGGGCAGACGCGCAGGCTTGGACGCTCTCCGACCTGCCGCTCCTCGACGCCGCGCGGCAGCGCGTCGGCGACCCCGAAGCATCTCGGCGACGTCATCGCGAGGAAGCCACGCTCGCCGCCGAACGCGAGCAGATGTCACGCGTCGTCGACGAGCTCATCGCGGCGGACGACAGCGAGCTGCTGCTCATGACCACGCTGCGCGAGCAGGACATGCAGAACTCGCTCGTCGACGAGTCCGTCTTGCAGCGCGTCGACCCGGACGTCCTCGCCGGGCCGTTCGCGCACATCGTCGTGGACGAGGCTCAGGAGCTCACCGACGCCGAGTGGCAGATGCTCCTGCTGCGCTGCCCCTCGCGCAGCCTCACGATCGTCGGCGACCGGGCCCAGGCCCGCCACGGGTTCACGGAGACGTGGGAGGAGCGGCTCACACGGGTCGGGTTCGACCGGATCGACCTCGCGTCCCTGAGCATCAACTACCGCACGCCGCAGGAGGTCATGGCCGAGGCCGAGCCGGTGATCCGCGCGGTGCTGCCGGACGCGAACGTCCCCACGTCCGTCCGCGAGAGCGGCATCCCAGTCGCGTACGGCACCGCCGCCGACCTCGACACGGTCCTCGCGTCCTGGCTCGCCGAGAACGACGAGGGCGTCGCGTGCGTGATCGCCGTCGGCGAGGTCGACAGCGCCGTGCTCGCGTCGACCGATCGCGTACGGCTGCTCACACCGGAGCTGTCGAAGGGGCTCGAGTACGACCTGGTCGTCCTGATCGACCCGGAGGCGTTCGGGACCGGCATCGAGGGCGCGGTCGACCGCTACGTCGCGATGACGCGTGCGACGCAGCAGCTCGTCATCCTCACCAGCGCCTGACGTACGACCCGACAAAAGGACCCGACGTTCCACCCCGGATCTGGGGGTGAAACGTCGGGTCCTTTTGTCGGGTTCCTCGTCAGGCGTCGATGCGGTCCGCGTCGAGCTCGTACGCGCCCTGCACGATGAACTCCTTGCGCGGCGCAACCTCGTTGCCCATCAGCAGCTCGAAGACCTCGCTCGCGTCCTCGGCGTCGTCGACGGTGATGCGGCGCAGCGTACGGCGGCGCGGGTCCATCGTGGTCTCCGCGAGCTGGTCGGCATCCATCTCACCGAGGCCCTTGTAGCGCTGGATCGGGTCCTTCCAGCGCATGCCCTTCTTGGTGAGCTCGGCGAGCTTGCGCTGGAGCTCGGGGTCGGAGTACGTGTAGACGTACTTGTCCATCCCCTTCTTGGGGTTGACCAGCTCGATGCGGTGCAGCGGCGGCACGGCCGAGAAGACACGCCCCGCCTCGACGAGCGGACGCATGTAGCGGAAGAACAGCGTTGCCAGCAGGCAGCGGATGTGGGCGCCGTCGGAGTCGGCGTCGGCCATGAAGATGATCCGGCCGTACCTCGCCTGCTCGAGGTCGAACGACCGGCCGGAACCGGCGCCGACGACCTGGATGATCGAGCTGCACTCGGCGTTCTTGAGCATGTCGGCGACCGACGACTTCTGGACGTTGAGGATCTTGCCGCGGATCGGCAGCAGCGCCTGGAACTCCGACGAGCGCGCCGACTTGGCCGTGCCGAGCGCGGAGTCGCCCTCGACGATGAACAGCTCCGTACGGTCGTTGTCGTTGCTGCGGCAGTCGGCGAGCTTGGCCGGGAGCGAGCTGGACTCGAGGGCGCTCTTGCGGCGCTGCGTCTCGCGCTGCTGGCGGGCCATCTCGCGGGTGCGCGCGGCGGCGACCACCTTCTCCATGACCGCGCGTGCCTTCGCCTTCTGAGCAGCCTTGGTGGACGTGAGGAACGCCTTCAGCTCGTCGGAGACGACCTTGGCGACGATCCGGGTCACCGGCGGCGTGCCGAGGACCTCCTTGGTCTGCCCCTCGAACTGCGGCTCGGCCAGCCGTACGGTCACCACCGCTGTCATGCCCTCAAGGATGTCGTCCTTGATGACGTCCTTGTCGCCGGCCTTGAGCTGGCGGTTGGCGCGGAGCACCTCGTTGAACGTCTTCGTCAGCGCCCGCTCGTAGCCCGTGACGTGGGTGCCACCTTTGGGCGTCGCGATGATGTTGACGAACGACCGCAGGGTCGTCTCATAACCGGTGCCCCAGCGAACGGCGACGTCGACGTCGAGGTCGCGCTCGACGTCCTGCGGGGTCATGTGGCCCAGGTCGTCGAGCAGCGGCACGGTCTCGGTGAAGTGGCCGGTGCCCGTCAGGCGCAGGACGTCGGAGACGGCCGGGTCGGGCGCCAGGAACTCGCAGAACTCGCCGATGCCCCCGTCGTGCTTGAACGACTCCTCGAGCTTCTCCGGGCCGCGCTCGTCGCGGAGCACGATCTCGAGGCCCGGGACCAGGAACGACGTCTGCCGGGCACGGGTGACGAGCTCGTCGTACGAGAACTGGGCGCCCTTGATGAATATCTGGTGGTCGGCCCAGTAGCGGACGCGCGTGCCGGTCGTCGTCTTCTTGATCCGCCCGATCTTGCGCAGGCCGCTCTTCGGGGTGAACGTCGTGTCGGGGGTGTCGCCGGCGAACTCGCCCGGGGCGCCACGACGGAACGACATCTCCCACCGCGCGCCGTCCTTGGCGACCTCGACGTCGAGACGCTCCGACAGGGCGTTGACCACCGAGGCGCCGACGCCGTGGAGTCCGCCCGTCGCCACGTACGAGCCGCCGCCGAACTTGCCGCCCGCGTGCAGCTTGGTGAAGACGACCTCGACGCCGGAGAGCTTGGTCTTGGTCTCGGTGTCGACGGGGATGCCGCGACCGTTGTCGTGGACCTCGACGGAGCCGTCGGGATGGAGCACGACCTCGATGCGGTCGCAGAACCCGCCGAGCGCCTCATCGACCGCGTTGTCGATGATCTCCCACAGGCAGTGCATGAGCCCGCGGGTGTCGGTGGAGCCGATGTACATGCCGGGGCGCTTGCGGACCGCCTCCAGGCCCTCCAGGACGAGGAGGTTGCGGGCGTTGTACTCGGTGTCGATGACAGGCTCCTTCTGCGACGTACGGCCCGGGGTGGCCGGGCGCGACGGGGCCAATCTACCGAGCGGGTCCGACGAACTCGGTGCACCGTCGGCGGCGGGCGGGACGCGTGTCGCAGACCACACCGTCGAGCCTGGACGAGCCAGGTTGACGAGGACGGGTACGGTCGAACGGTCGGGCATCCTCCAGATGACCGACAGGGGAACACGTTCCCATGGTTGGATGTTGATCCTGAAGGACCGCCTGGTCCGACTTGGAAGAGAAGAGGTCAGACGTGACAACTGCTGTCGCCCCCACCGCTGCCCTCAGCGCCGCTGATCGTTGCGACCGTTGTGGAGCCCAGGCCTACGTACGCGCCGAGCTCGCGAGCGGCTTCGAGCTCCTGTTCTGCGCACACCACGCACGCGCCCACGACGCAAAGCTGCGCGAGGTCGCCGCGAACATCCACGACGAGTCCGACAAGCTCACCGGCACTCCGGCGACGGCGCCGGCCGAGGAGATCTGACCTCCCGCCGGCTGATCACCGCACGACCTGACGAGGGGCCCCGTACCAGCACTGGTACGGGGCCCCTCGCGTGTACGGTCGGTCAGGACGGGCCGAGGCTTTACCGTGCCCAGCGCGGCAGCACCGCCAGCCCGTCGATGATGATCGCGCCGGGCTCAGAGACCCGTACCGACACCGGGCCAGGGCGCCGCACGTTGTCGTGGAAACGCCAGGCCGCGCGGAAGCGCGTCGTCCCGCGCTCACCGAAGAGGTAGTTGACGTTGCCCCGCGGGCGAAGGATCCCGGCACCCATGCGCGGGGACTTCTTGTAGACGACGTGGACGACCGACCCCGCCTCGACGCCCCGCAAGGTCAGGCGACCTTTGCGCGTCAGACGGGTGGCCGATCCGCCGTAGAAGCGCTTGTCGCGGACCTTCTTGGTGGTCCCCGAGCGTGCAAGCGAACGGTCGTCGTACGGGCGCGCGATGCAGTCGGGCTGGGACCATGCCGAGGCGAGTCCTGCGCGGTCGCGAGCGCGCACCTGAAGGCAGGTGACCTTGCCGCGCGCAACGCCCAGGCGGACCGAGGTGCCCCTGACGCCTCCCGCCGAACGCCACGCGCGCGACATCCGCGAGGCCGTCTGAGCGGTCGACGACCATCGGAGGTCGTACGAGGCGATCCCCGAGTCGGCGTCGCTCCCTCGCCAGCGGAAGGTGTGCCGCGAGGCGGTCGTGATCTCCTGCTCGGTCGTACGGTACGGAGGCTCCGGCGCTGCCTGGTCGAGGATCCAGCGAGTCGTCACGACGGGCGAGACACGGCCGGCCGCGTCGAAAGCACGGACGCGCAGAGTTTGGTACGAGTCGCTCAGGTGCGGGTACCACTCCGCGAGGCTGTGCGGGCTGGAGCACGGGCGGAAGTCGTTCGCGCCGAAGGCACACTCGTAGCGCACCCAGGCGCCCGGGCCGTCGGGATCGCTCGAGGTGAACCGCACGACCTGGTTCGGCACGCGGGTGATCGCGGGCGGAACTGCCGTGAAGCGGGCGGAGGGCGCGTGCTGGTCCCGGTAGCCACGCACCAGCACGCCGCCGTTAAGAACTCCCACGCCGTCGTCGGTCGCGACGAATCCGTCGATGTCGTCCGGAGCGAGCGTCGGGAACATCGCTCGCAGCGGTGCGGGCGAGACTAGTTCTTTCCAGTCGGATCCGTCCCTCGTTCCGAAGATCCGGGTGCCGTCGGAGGTCGCGTATACCGCGTCGCCGTAGGCAGCGATGCTGGCGCCGATCTCACCGCTCGGCACGGGCATGACCGACATCGGCCCGCTCCATTCGTTCCCGTCGATGGACGTCCGCACGGTGACCGCCCGATCGACCACCACAGCGAGGCTCACCCCCCGCGCGGTCACCGCGAGGCTCGGCGAGAGGGTTCCGTCCATGGCGAGGCTACGGGCGCCGCTCCATGTCGCACCGTGGTCGTCGGTCGTCCTCACCTCGGTGGCCCAGTCGTCGGGCCGGACGCCGTAGGCGAGAACGACGCGATCGCCGACGACTGCGGCGTCGATGCCCACGACCCAGCTCGAGGCAACGGCAACCGGGGTAGCCCACGTCCGTCCAGAATCGGCGCTGCCGACGGTGACGACCGCGCCCCCGTCCAGACCGGCCGCGAGGACGAGGTCCTCACCGTCGATCGCGAGAACCGCTTCCTTGATCGCGCTGGGTGCGGTCACCCGCGCGGCCGACACCACCGATCCGCCGTCGAGATCCCACGACTGCACGACGAGCTCCCGCACCTGCCCGGGCACCCTGGAGACGACCCAAAGCCGTTCGGCGTCGACAGTCACGTCGAGCGGTCTCCCCGTGACGTCCTTGGACGGACCGAAGGTACGACCACCGTCGCGGGAGATACGCACCGAGGACCGATCGGCACCCGCGGGCGTGACGCCCGGCTGGGCAACAGCGACCGATCGTCCGTGGGACCCGACGATCCCGCTGTTCCGCGAGAGGCTCGTGCTCGCCCACCCGAGCGCGGCCGGCTCTGCGGCTGTGGTCGTCTCGCCTGCTGCGCTGCCCGGCGCCACCGCCAGCACACCCGCCACCAGCACCCCGCCCAGCGAGGTCGCCACCATGGCCGCCAGGCGCGGCCGTCGTCCGATCATCACGTGATCCTCCAGCCAGGTCACGTACCGAACGTGACACTCGGAGTGTTTCTATCTCAGCAGAAGGCCCCTGCGATAGATGCGTCACGTAACGATTCGGGACGCCGACTCACGGGCAGTCCGTCGGACCAAACTCCACGGCGCTCCCGTCCGCATCCGGGATGAACTGAAAGCAGGAGCGCTCGACCTTCTCTGCGCCGCCCCATCCTTCAGTGACCGTCCGCTCGTACCGGACGACCACGGCGAGGTCGCCACCATCGCGGGTCCCGTCGGTGGCGACGACCTCACCGACACGTACCCACGTGCCGAGCTTCTCCCCCGTGTCCGCACCCCGGAAAAGCCCGAGGTTGAGCCGGTTGCGGTCGAGGTCGGCCTGCTTCCAGTCCCAGGAGTGCCCGCACCCCGCGAGGGTGAGCAGGAGCACCACCAGCACGGCCGCCGTACGAACTCGTTGCGTCACGCTCCCATCATCGGTCGGCTGTTGCCCCGACGGCAGCGTCCTCGTACTCAACCCCCGTCTGGCACCCTTCCCCCATGGGAACCCTCGGCACCGTCCTCGTCGGCCTGGCCATCCTCGTCGGCCTTGTGGGGATCGTGGTCCCCGTCCTGCCCGGCTCGCTGCTGATCTGGGCCGCGATCGGCGTCTGGGCGTTCGCCACCGGCTCGGCCACCGGGTGGGTCGTGTTCGGCGTCTGCACGGTGCTCTACGCGCTGACCCTGGTCGTCCAGTACCTGATCCCCGGCAAGCGCCTCAAAGAGGCAGGCGTCCCCGGCCGGGCGATGCTCGCAGGCGGAGTGCTCGGCGTCGTCGGGTTCTTCGTGATCCCGTTCGTCGGGCTGTTCGTGGGCTTCGTCCTGGGCGTGTACGCGTGGGAGCTCAACCGGCTCCGCATCCACTCGGCCGCATGGACGGCCACCAAGCACGCGATGAAGGCCGCCGGCCTCTCGATTCTCATCGAGCTCACCGGCGGCCTCCTGTCGACCACGGTCTGGGTGGTCGGGGTCGTCGCGACCTGACCACCACCGCGTCGTTACATCGTGTTGACGATGAGGCCGATGTGGGTGAAGAAGTTCATCGCGCCGAACAGCAGGAACGCGACACCGGTGATCCCCCAGACCCAGCCGGTCACCGACGCGATCCAGTCGCGCCCGGCCCGCACGCCACGCCCGAGGCGATTGACGGCGAACGGGAACAGCAGGGCCCCGACGCCGACGAGCGCGATGAGGCCCGACATGAAGATCGCCTCGACGAGAGGCCACTCGGCGAACGCACCCGAGATCGGCTCCTCCGGCGGAGCGGCAAACAGCTGATACTTCACGCCCGCGACGGCGATGCCTAGGAGGCCGAGGCCGAGCCCGAAGACGAACACGCCGATCGGCTTCACGAGCGCCTTGACGGCCTCGCGCGGGTTCTCGGCAGCGAGGATCGCGTCACCGCGACGCCACAGGGCGAACGCCGCGAAGAGCAGCAGCACGCCGAAGCCGAGGCTGGTCTCGCCGAAGATGATGTTGTCGAAGGGGAAGCCACCGGCCGCCAGGGGCCAGGTGAGCGTCATGTGCGCGCCGGTCAGCGTCAGGATCGTGCCGAGCGCGCCGAAGTTGAGCGCCCATCCTGCGGGGCTGATGCTCTGCGGATCCTTGCGGAAGTCGCGAGCCAGCCAGACCAGTCCGATCAGCCCGGCGCCGACGGCGACCGACATGATCGTGTTGTAGGTGGGCATCGTCGCCCAGTCGATCTTGAGACCCTCTGCGAGGACCATCTCGTCATCCCCTTTCATGGGCTAGAAGTGATACGTATGTATAACTTCTTGGGACCTCGTAGTATTCCGGCAACGCGAAGGAGTCCCATGGCCGTACGCTCGCCCCGTCAGGCCCGCAGCGCGGAAAAGCTCGACGCCCTACGCTCCGCGGCAGGCCGCTTGCTCATCGAGGAGGGTCCGGACGCTGTCACCTACCGCGGGGTCGCTCTCGCCGCGGGCCTTCCTGCCGGCACCGCGTCGTACTACTTCCCCTCGCACGACGAGCTGTACGCCGCCGCCGTCGACGCCGCGGAGGAGCAACGGACCGAGGCCGCACACGCCCAGGCCAATTCCCTCGAGGAGAAGCCCCGCACAGCCCTCGAGGTCGCCCGGCTGCTGATCGACGTCGCCTACGCGCCACACGTCGCCGAGGATGTCGTCACCCGGCGGCTCGAGCCGATGCTGGCCGCCCAGCGCAACGAGCGCCTGCGTCCCACCATGACCGCCTCACGGCCGCGGCTCCTCGATGCGCTCGCCACCGTCGTCACGCGCAGCGGTCACCCTCCGCCCGAGCCGGACGACCTCGAACTCCTGGCTCAGGTCATCGACGCGGGGCTCATGTACGCCCGCGCACGCGGCAGCGAGCACGTGATCGACGACGCCGCGCTGACCGTCGCGAGGATCCTCACCCTGATCGACAAGGAGCGCCCGCAGGCGTGAGCGGGCTCAGTACGCCTGGTTCCGCCGCTGCACCCGACGCTCGTGGTTGTCGCGGCGTCCGAGCCACCACGCCATGACGACGCCCGCGACGGCGCCCATCAGGTGGCCCTCCCACGACACGCCCGCCTGCCCCGGCAGGATCCCGCCGACGATCCCGCCGTACAGGATCGCCACGACGACCGCGACCAGCACAGCGAGCACGCGTCGCGTGACGATCCCCCAGACGACGAGGAACGCCGCATAGCCGTAGATCACGCCGCTCGCCCCGATGTGGACCGTGTACGGAACTCCGATGAGCCACGTCCCGATCCCGCCGATGAGCACGATGCCGAGCGTCGCCGGCCAGAACCGCCCCCTCGCCGTGTACGCCAGCAAGATGCCGAGCACGAGGAACGCGGTGGTGTTGGCGATCAGGTGGTCGAAGCCGCCGTGCAGGAACGGCGCCGCGACCACCCCGTACAGGCCGCCGGTGTCACGGGGCCGGATCCCGTGCTGGTCGAGGAACACCCCAGGCAGCGCGTCGAAGATCTCGAGCAGCCACATGACCCCGAGCAGCACGAGCACCGGGACCACGGGAGCGAGGTACGACCGGCGCGCTGGGGTGCTCGTCGACGACATGGACCCAGGCTATCCGCGACGGGCAACCAGGAGGTCCCCAACGCGTCGTCCGACGTCCACCTCGGCGCCACCTGGACGTCGTTGGGCGACACCAGGGTGGGGGTGGTCAGACCCCACCGACCTCAGGAGCTCCCGTGGCCCGACCACCCCGCCTTCGTACGCTTCTCGCCTCGCTGGTCAGCGCGCTGTGCGTCGTCACCTGCGCCACCGCGGCCGCCGCCACGGCCACCCTGGCTCCGACGGGCACCCGCCCGGGCGACGGGCGCCCCACCCACCCGCGCACGATCGCCGCGGCGCTCGAGACGCGAGCCGTCTTCGACGACGAGGCCGGCGGCGACGCCGACGCCGACGACGCGGCCATCTGGGTCGCGCCCCGCGAGCGCACGCACAGCCTCGTCCTCGGCACGCTCAAGAACGGCGGCCTCGACGCGTACGACCTTCGCGGGCGGCTCGTCCAGCACGTCGATGCCCCCGTCGCGCCCGCCGACGGGCTCGAGGCGAGCCGGTTCAACAACGTCGACCTCGCCCTCGGTGTCCGCCTGGGCGGCGCCCGTACAGACCTCGCCGTCGTCAGCGACCGCGGCCGCGACCGCCTGCGCTTTTACGCGATCGACGACGACGGCGCCCGACGCGGAGCCGCCCTCCGCGACGTCACGGACGCCACGGCACCCCGACTGTTCTCGCCCGACGAGGCATCCGTCGAGGAGCAGAACACGGGGTACGGACTCACTGTCCGCCCAGACCCTGCGGGTGGCCTTCCGTACGTCGTCGTGAGTCAGCGCAATCGGACGACGGTCGGCCTGTTCCGCGTCGTCGTGACCTCTCGGGGCACCGTCACGTACGCACCGGTCGACGAGGTCGTCCTCCCCTCGACGTTCGCCCGTGACGAGGGTGGCAGCTGGACGCCGTGCGGAGAGCCCGGTGAGGGACCGCAGGTCGAGGGCATGGTCGTCGACACAGAGGCCGACATCCTGTATGCGGCGCAGGAGGACGTCGGTGTCTGGCGGGTCCCGCTGGGCGCCGAGGCGCTCGGTCGTCCGACCCTCGTTGAGCGTGTCCGGGAGTTCGGGGCGCCGTCGACGTACGACCCGCAGACCGAGGAGTGCACCGTCACCGGCACCTCCGCCTCAGGCGGCCGGCATCTGAGCGCCGATGCCGAGGGGCTGACGATCGCGTACGGGTCTGGCGGCAGGCGCACCCTCGTGGCATCCAGCCAAGGTGGCAGCACGTTCACGACGTTCCGGATCGATCGTGGGTGGGCGGCCGAGCGCACCTTCGCGATCAGCGACTCGACGGCGACCGACGGCGTCCAGCACAGCGACGGCGCGGCGGTGGTGACGACGCCGCTCGGGCGCGCCTTCCCTCGAGGCCTGCTCGTCGTCCACGACGGCGAGGCGACCCCGTACGAGACGGGCGCCGACGGCGAGCAGCGCGTCAGCACCAACTTCAAGCTCGTCGACGCGGGCGCGCTGCACCGCCGCTGAGCGCGGCGGCCGGACGTCCGCACGCACGAGCGCCGCGTACGGGATCCCGTACGCGGCGCTCGTCGTCGCTCTGAAGCGTGCCGCTCAGTCGAGGTAGTCGCGCAGAACCTGCGAGCGCGACGGGTGACGCAGCTTGCTCATCGTCTTGGACTCGATCTGGCGGATCCGCTCGCGGGTCACGCCGTAGACCTTGCCGATCTCGTCGAGCGTCTTGGGCTGGCCGTCGGTGAGGCCGAAGCGCATCGAGACCACACCTGCCTCGCGCTCGGACAGCGTGTCGAGGACCGCGTGCAGCTGCTCCTGCAGGAGCGTGAACGACACGGCGTCGGCCGGGACGATCGCCTCGGAGTCCTCGATGAGGTCACCGAACTCCGAGTCGCCGTCCTCGCCGAGCGGCGTGTGGAGGCTGATCGGCTCGCGACCGTACTTCTGTACCTCGACGACCTTCTCCGGAGTCATGTCGAGCTCCTTGGCGAGCTCCTCCGGGGTGGGCTCGCGGCCCAGGTCCTGCAGCATCTGCCGCTGGACACGGGCCAGCTTGTTGATGACCTCGACCATGTGCACCGGGATGCGGATGGTGCGGGCCTGGTCGGCCATTGCGCGGGTGATCGCCTGGCGGATCCACCACGTCGCGTAGGTGGAGAACTTGAAGCCCTTGGTGTAGTCGAACTTCTCGACCGCACGGATCAGACCCAGGTTGCCCTCCTGGATCAGGTCGAGGAAGAGCATGCCGCGACCGGTGTAGCGCTTGGCCAGCGAGACGACGAGTCGCAGGTTGGCCTCGAGGAGGTGGTTCTTGCCGCGGCGACCGTCCTCGACGATCCACTCGAGCTCCTCGCGCATCGACTCCGAGAGCCGCTTGGCGGTCGCGAGCTGCTCCTCGGCGAAGAGGCCGGCCTCGATCCGCTTGGCCAGCTCGACCTCCTGGCCGGCGTTGAGCAGCGAGACCTTGCCGATCTGCTTGAGGTAGTCCTTGACCGGGTCGGCGGTCGCACCGGCGACGGTGACCTGCTGCTCCGGCTCGTCGGTGTCGTCGGCGGCCGAGATCGTGAAGCCCGACGCCTCGTCTTCCTTGAGCGTCGGGTCGGTCTTGAGATCCTTCACGAACACCTCGTCGGGGATGTCGGGGAGGATCTTCTTGCCGTTCTCGTCGACGATGATCGCGTTGGCGGTGACGTCGACGGCAGCGGACTTCTTGGCCGACGTCTTCTTGGCGGGCGCCTTTTTGGCCGGAGCCTTCTTGGCGGCGGCCTTCTTCGCCGGGGCGGCCTTCTTGGCGGGTGCCTTGGCGCCCTGCTCGGTCGTCGCCTTGACGGTGGTGCGGGACCCAGCCTCCGCTACGACTGTCTTCCGTGCTCGACTGTCGGGCGCTGAAACCACGAGGTGACTCCCTTGGGGTGTTCGGACCAAAAGGTCGCTGCGAGCGTTCGAGGGCGCGGTCAACCGGCCTCCCGTCAACCGCGGCACCGTCCAGTGTGCCACGCGCGCGGGCCGAACCACGAACCGCCTCGGCCCGACGCACGGACCGTGACCGAAACGCGACCTTTGGGGACGGTCGTCGCTTGGCCAGGGCCGCCACGTCGATCCTACGGACGCCCGATCAGCTGCTGGCTTTGACGGCGAGCACGGGGCACGTCGAGTCGAGAAGGACCCGCTGCGCGTTGCTCCCGAGGATGAGCTTGCCGACCGGCGAACGTCGGCGCAGGCCGATCACGATGAAGTCGGCGCCCGTCTCGTTGGCGACCTTCACGAGATCGTCGGCGGGATCCATGCCGCGGACCAGCTGGCGGACCTCGGAGTCGACGCCGGAGTCCGTGAGCTGGGCACGCACCTCGGCGAGCTGCTCCTCGGTCTTCACGGCGTCCTCGTCGTCGAAGTCCCGTCCACCGCGGTGGGAGTTGACCACCACGAGGTGCGCCCCCCGAAGCTTCGCCTCCTCGACGGCTCGTGCGAGAGCCGCGCGGCCCTCGGGCTTCGGGACATATCCCACGACGATCGTGCCCATCCTCGACCTCCCAGTGTCAATGTGGTCCCGACACTATCCCCGATCGCCCCGTCTCGGCACCCGGCACGAGGGTGTGGACAGGCGCCGCACACTCCGTCGCGCCGGACACACGCTGAAGGCATGACCGCGCGCCCTCCACTCCCCCACCCACCGCTGCTCGGAGTCGACCCCGACGTGGCGCTGCGGCTCGCCCAAGAGCTGGTCGCGCGGAGGGCGCGCGCGTACGCCGGCGGCAGACACGAGCCGGCCCTCACCGTGTGGGCGTACGACACCGCGCGAGCCACGCCGTTGGGTCGGTGGTCGGCGTCGCCGCGCGTCGCCGGCAAGCTCGACGGCTGGCTGAGGGGCGAGATCACGCGGCGCCTCCTCGGCCCGTACGACGATGCCTCCCGGTGGCCGCTCGCGGTCTGGGAACGGACGGGGGCGCTGCGCCCGAGCGCCGACGATCTGGCCTGGCACACGGCGTGGCTGCGGCACGCCACGACGACGCCGGTCCAGCCCCTCCTAGTCGTGACGCACGCCGGCTGGCTGAGCCTGCCCGACGGCACGACCTGGCGACAGCGACGCGCGCGCGCCTGAGGAGTCGCGCTCAGTCCCAGGTGTGCACCGGCTCGTTGGCGTGCATCCGCTCGCGGTAGTCCTGCGTCATGGCCCGCAGCGCTTCTGCACGATCGGTCCCTGCCCGCTCGTACAGCGTCCGGAACCGCTCGATCTGCCAGGTCGCGCCGTTGCGCCCGGTGAGGCAGCGCTGCTCGATGATGCCGAGATAGAAGTCGCGGTCGGCAGGGTCGACGCCGAGCGCGTCCAAGCCCTGCGCCGCCAGCGGCAGGAGGCGGCGCAGCACCAGCTCGGTCACGCCGACCGTGCCGATGCCGGGCCAATAGATGCTCGCGCCGATCCCGTCACGCGCCCCCACCGTGAAGTTCTCCTCGGCGGCGCTGAACGACATCTGCGTCCACAGCGGCCGGTCGGCGTCGACGAGCGCGCGCACGAGCCCGAAGTAGTACGCCGCGTTGGCGACCGTGTCGACCACCGTCGGGCCGGCGGGCAGGACGCGGTTCTCGACTCGCAGGTGCGGCCGGTCGCCGACCACGTCGTAGATCGGACGATTCCACCGATAGATCGTGCCGTTGTGCAGCCGCAGCTCCGACAACGTCGGGATGTCACCAGCGGCGAGCACGGCCTCAGGGTCCTCCTCGTCGAGGACGGGCAGGAGCGCCGGGAAGTAGCGCACGTTCTCCTCGAACAGGTCGAAGATCGACGTCACCCAGCGCTCGCCGAACCACACCCGCGGACGCACGCCCTGGGCCTTGAGCTCCTCCGAGCGCGTGTCTGTCGCCTGCTCGAACAACGGGATGCGCGTCTCGTGCCACAGCTGCTTGCCGAGCAAGAACGGCGAGTTAGCGCCCAGCGCGAGCTGGGTCGAGGCGATGGCCTGCGAGGCGTTCCAGTAGGCGGCGAACTCCGACGGCGCGACCTGGAGGTGCAGCTGGACGCTCGTGCACGCGGCCTCGGGCATGATCGACTCCGAGGTCGTCGACAGACGTTCCTCCCCTGCGATCGAGATGGCGATGTCCTCGCCGCGCGCAGCGAGGACCTGCTCGGACAGCAGCGCGTAGCGCGGGCTGGCAGAGATCGTCGCCGGCGTCATGTGTCCCGGCCGCAAGGTTGGCAAGATGCCGATCATCATCAGGTGGGCGCCGACTGGACGTGCCTGGACCTCGGCGTGGTTGAGGGCGTCGCGGACGGTCTTCTCGTACGTCCGCAGGCCGGCTCCGTCCAGCGCCCGCGGAGCGATGTTGATCTCGATGTTGAACTGACCCAGCTCGGTCTGGAAGTCGTCGTCGGCGATCGCCGAGAGGACCTCCGCGTTTCGGAGGGCCGGAGCCCCCTTGTCGTCAACAAGGTTGAGCTCGATCTCGAGGCCGGTCATCGGCTGTGCGGCGTCGAAGCGGGTGTCCTTGAGCATCCGCGAGAAGACGTCGAGACTCCGACGGACCTTCTCACGGAACGCGGTCCTGTCCTCGCGCGTGAAGACCTGCTCGTCGACCTCTTGACCCATCGCACCCCTCCTGGACTCTGCGGCCGCGCGGGACCGGTCGGCAGACAGCTCCAGCCTAGGAGAGTCCGGGCACGGAGCGCAGCACCTCCTCGGTGCCCATCCCCACCCACGAGCGTGGATCGAGACAACCCGATAGCGCCGACTGGATCAGCACCGCCATCGAGTAGTCGGGAGCGACCACGCGCACCCGGTCGAGCGCGCACTGGGCCTGTGCCCCGTCACCGCTCAACCATGCGGCAAACGCGGCGAGTGTGAGCGCCGGCACCTCGAACGGGAGCGGCGCACTGACGGCCACCTGGCGCCACAGCTCGAGCGAACGGACGGCGTTGTCGTGGGTGATCATCGTCCACGCTACGTCACGGATGATGACCAACGACGCCCACACCGCGAGCAAGGCCCGATCCTCGGCGCTGATCACGACCGGCTCGTCCTCGTCCCCCTCGAGGACCGCGTCGAGGACCGGGACGACCCGGTCGAGTCCGCGCCGCAGCGTACGGAGGTCGCGCTGCGGATCCTGCGCTCCCGCGGCGCATGCAGCGAGTGCGGTCAGCTCGGGCCCGGCCGCGAGGGCGACGTCATCGCGTGCCGCGCCGGTGACCGGCTCGAACCGCCGCGCGAGCGTTGCCCTGTCTGGGAGGATCTCCATCCCACGGAAGACAGCCTCCGCCAGCACCGCCGAGCCCTCGACGTCGCACGGGACCCCCTCGGGCGGGCAGCACCGGGTGTCGTCGCAGGAGTACGAGTAGAAGCGCTCCCCGTCGAAGCGCGCCGCGTCGGCGAGCCGCACGCCCTCCTCCTCGAGCCGCGCCACGAGCGCGTCGACCGCCGGGCGCGCCTCACCGTCGTCATCGGCGTACGCGAGGACGATCACTGCCTCGGGCTGCTGCGCGACCAGGTAGCCGACCAACGCCTCGGCCAGAGCGGGAGCATCGTCGGGCGGCGGCAGGTCGACGCGCAGGCGGAACCCCACCTGGCTGCGCGCGCCGTTCAGGCACAGCGCGACCAGCGAGTGCTCGGGGTGGAAGCCGAACATCGCGGGGACGGCGCCGATGAGGTCGGAGAGGGTGCGGGCACGGATCACGTCTGTCATGGCAGACAGCGTGGTCCGCCCGCGAGCGGTCGTGGGTCCCCGTCGCGCGGCCTGTGGACGCCCGTTCACGTCGTCCACAGGCTGGGCGTCGGAGCCGCCGGACACAATGGACGCATGCGCCGCCAGGCCACCTTCCTCCATCTCGACCTCGACGCGTTCTTCGCCGCGGTCGAGCAGCGCGACAAGCCCTCGCTGCGCGGCAAGCCGGTCGTCGTCGGCGGGCTCGGGCCCCGCGGAGTGGTGTCGACCGCGTCGTACGAGGCACGCGCGTACGGGGTCCGCTCCGCGATGCGGACGGCAGAGGCCCGCGCGCGCTGCCCCCACGCGGCCTACCTGTCCGGTCGGTTCGACGCCTACCGCGAGGCCAGCCGGGTCGTGATGGCGCGCCTGCGGGAGATCTCGCCGCTGGTCGAGCCGCTGTCGCTCGACGAGGCGTTCGTCGACCTCGCCGCAGGAGAGGAGTCGCGGTTCCTCGACCTCGTCGGCGCCCGCGCCCTGGCCGAGCAGGTCCGCGCTGACATCACGGACCGCACCGGCGGGCTCACCGCCTCGGTCGGCATCGCCTCGTCCAAGTTCCTCGCCAAGATCGCCAGCGAGCTCGCCAAGCCCGACGGCATCCACGTCGTAGAGCCCGGCACGGAGCTCGAGATCCTCGCACCGATGTCCGTACGCGCCATCCCAGGCGTGGGCCCAGCGACTGCCGAGCGGCTGCGCCGGATGGGCGTGCACACCGTCGAGGAGCTGCGCGGTCTCGACGTCCCGGAGCTCACGTCGCTTCTCGGGACCGCGTACGGGACCTCGCTGCACGCGCTCGCCCGCGGCGTCGACCACCGTGCGGTCATCGCCGAGCGCGAGACCAAGTCCCTGAGCGTCGAAGACACCTTCGAGACCGACATCACCGACCCCCGCGTCCTCGCTGACATCGCCACGACGATGAGCCGGCGTCTGTCCGCGCGGCTGCGCGAGCGCGGCATGTCCGGCCGTACGGTCACGCTCAAGATCCGCCACCACGACTTCGAGACCCACACACGCTCTGCGACGCTCGCGGGGCCGACCGACGACGCCCGGACGATCGCGCGGACGGCGACCGGCCTGCTGGCCGAGATCGACAGCTCCTCCGGGCTGCGGCTGCTGGGTGTGGGCGTCTCCGGCATGGCTGACTGGGTCCAGGACGACCTGTTCGTGACCGAGGAGGAGCCGCCCGCCGACGACGAGGGCAACAAGGTCGCCGCGGTCCCCGTGGCCTCCGCACGCGCCCGTACGCGGTGGCCGGCCGGGGCCGACGTCGTGCACGCCGAGCTGGGTCCTGGATGGGTCTGGGGGTCGGGCATCGGCCGTGTCACCGTGCGCTTCGAGACCCGTACGAGCGGCCCCGGCCCCGTGCGGACGTTCGACGTCAACGACCCCTCGTTGCGACCGGGTACGGTCGAGCCATGAGCACCCCTCCGGTCGCCAAGCGGCACCCGCAGGTCCGCGTCCACCACGGCGACGAGGTCGTCGACGACTACGAGTGGCTGCGCGACAAGGACAACCCCGAGACCCTCGCCTACCTCGAGGCCGAGAACGCCTACACGGCCGAGCGGACCGACCACCTCGCCCCGCTGCGCGAGCGCCTCTTCGACGAGATCAAGTCCCGGGTGCTCGAGACCGACCTGTCGGTGCCGGTGCGCCGTGGCGACTGGTGGTACTACGCCCGCACCTTCGAGGGCCGCGAGTACGCCGTCCACTGCCGACGCCCGATCGCCGGCCCCGACGACTGGACGCCGCCCGAGCTCGACTCCGCCAACGCCGTCGAGGGCGAGCAGGTGCTCCTCGACGGCAACGCGGAGGCCGAGGGCCACGACTACTTCGCGCTCGGCGCGCTGAGCGTGAGCCGTGACGGCAACCTTCTCGCGTACTCGACCGACACCGAGGGCGACGAGCGCTTCACGCTGCGCGTCAAGGACCTCCGTACGGGCGAGCTGCTCGGCGACGAGATCACCGGCGTCTCGTACGGCGCGACCTGGTCCTTCGCGGCGGACCACCTCTACTACTCCACCGTCGACGACGCCTGGCGGCCCGACAAGGTCTGGCGCCACGCGATCGGCACCTCCGCCGAGTCCGACGAGCTGGTCTTCCACGAGACCGACGAGCGCTACTTCACGGGCATCGGCGCGACGCGCAGCGACCGCTACCTCGTGATCGCCTCCGGCTCCAAGATCACCACCGAGCTGCGGGTCCTCGACGCGACCGATCCCACGGGCGAGTTCCGGGTCGTCGCCCCACGTCGCGAGGGCATCGAATACTCCGTCGAGCACGTCGTGGTCGGCGGCGAGGACCGTTTCCTGATCCTGCACAACGACGGCGCGCTCAACTTCGCGCTGGCGAGCGCCCCGGTGGCGACCCCGGGCCCGGAGCACTGGCGCACCGAGATCGCGCCCCGCGACGACACCCGGCTGGAGGACGTCGACGCGTTCGCCGACTTCGTCGTCCTCAGCCTGCGCCGGGACGCGCTCAGCCAGGTGTCCGTGATCCGCCTCGACCCCGCGGCCGAGCCCGGCGCGCCCCTCGGCCCCCAGGAGCCCGTCGTCTTCGACGAGCCGCTCTACACCAGCGGCGTCGGCGCCAACCCCGAGTGGCACCAGCCCGTCGTCCGCCTCGGCTACACCTCGTTCGTCACCCCCGAGACCGTGTACGACTACGTGGTCGACACCGGCGAGCTGGTCCTGCGCAAGCAGCAGCCCGTGCTCGGCGGCTACGACCCGACGGCCTACGAGCAGCACCGCGAGTGGGCGATCGCCCGCGACGGCACCCGCGTCCCGGTCTCGGTGGTCGTCCGCAAGGGCGTTCCCCGCGACGGCACCGCCCCGGCGCTGATCTACGGCTACGGCGCGTACGAGGCGAGCATGGACCCGAGCTTCCGGGTGACCCGCCTCTCACTGCTCGACCGCGGCATCGTCTTCGCGGTCGCGCACGTGCGCGGCGGTGGTGAGATGGGGCGCGGCTGGTACGACGACGGCAAGCTGCTCCACAAGAAGAACACCTTCACCGACTTCGTCGACGCAGCACGCCACCTCGTCGCCCAGGGCTGGACGAGCGCGGAGCGGCTCGTCGCCGAGGGCGGCTCCGCAGGGGGCCTCCTCATGGGTGCCGTCGCCAACGACGCCCCGCAGGACTTCGCCGGCATCCTCGCCGTCGTGCCGTTCGTCGATGCGCTCACATCGATTCTCGACCCGTCGCTCCCGCTGACCGTGATCGAGTGGGACGAGTGGGGCGACCCGCTCCACGACGCCGACGTCTACGCCTACATGAAGTCCTACACGCCGTACGAGAACGTCGTCGCCCAGGACTACCCCAAGATCCTCGCCATCACGAGCCTCAACGACACCCGTGTCCTGTACGTGGAGCCGGCCAAGTGGGTCGCGCGCCTGCGTGCGGTCGCGGGCGCCGACGTCCTCCTCAAGACGGAGATGAGCGCGGGCCACGGCGGGGTGAGCGGCCGCTACGAGTCCTGGAAGGAGCGGGCGTACGAGCTCGCCTGGGTGATCGACACGCTCGGCGCGCCGGAGGAGCCGGTGCCGTCCGACGGCTGACGCCGCTCACGGGGCGTTCCTGTCAGTGTGGTGCGCAAGGATCGGTCGGATGAGCCGAACGATCTACTACACCGCCAGCAGTCTCGACGGATTCATCGCGACGCCCGACCACTCGCTCGACTGGCTGCTGTCCCAGCCGCTGTCCGACGACATCTCGGCCGAGATGGAGGGGCTCACCACGCGGTTCGGGGCGATGCTCATGGGCTCCAGCACCTACCAGTGGATGGTCGACCACGAGCAACTCCTCGACAACCCCGACGCCTGGCCGTACGCGGCGCCGACCTGGGTGATGACCCACCGCGACCTCCCGGTGGTCCCTGGCGCCGACATCAGGTTCGCGCAGGGTGAGGTGGCGGCCGTTCACGCCGAGGCCGTCGCCGCGGCCGGCGGCAAAGAGGTCTGGGTCGTCGGCGGCGGGGACCTGGCCGGCCAGCTCGCGGATGCGGGTCTCCTCGACCAGATCGAGATCTCGTACGCCCCCGTCACGCTCGGCGCCGGCGCCCCGCTGCTGCCGCGACGACTCGACCTCGTGCAGGGTGACGTTCGTCACGACGGTACGTTTCTCTCCGCCACCTACACGCTCGCGCGCTGACCATCATCGCCCTCGCCGGTCTCGTACGAGGGGCCGATTCGCCCGCTATTGCAGGCGTTTCGGCTGATCTGGAAGGGATCCGGTCTCGCCGCGGGCTGTGATTCCGGTTAAGAAACACCTGAGACCGGCACCAATAGCACGCTTCGTTCGTCGTTTCCAGTGCCGGACGGAATCGACTGGCATCCGATCGTGTTGTCAACGATCGAGTAACGAACGAAGTGAAGGAGCTGGTCTGCGTGACGACAGCAACGACTCAGGTGCGCGAGCGCGTCGAGGGACGAGACAGCGTCGGGATGTACCTCGACGAGATCTCGCGTACGCCGCTGCTCGACGCCGCTCGGGAAGTCGAGCTGAGCAAGACCATCGAAGCCGGACTCTTCGCCCAGCACCTCATCGAGGAGGGACGCGTCGGGCGCAAGAAGGGCGGCGCCCCGAAGTACGCGACGCTCGAGGAGCTCGAGTGGATGGTCGCCGAGGGTGAGCGTGCCCTCGACGAGTTCATCACCGCCAACCTTCGCCTCGTCGTGTCGATCGCCCGCAAGTACGGCCGCTCCCAGATGCCGCTGCTCGACCTTGTGCAGGAGGGGAACACCGGCCTGATCCGCGCGGTCGAGAAGTTCGACTACCTCAAGGGCTTCAAGTTCTCGACGTACGCGACCTGGTGGGTCCGTCAGGCCATCACGCGCGGCATCGCGCAGCAGGGTCGTGTGGTCCGCCTCCCCGTCCACGTCGTGGAGGAGCTCAACCAGGTCGGCGCCGCGCGCCGTAACCTCGAGCGCAAGCTGGGCTACGAGCCTGACCCCGCCGAGATCGCCGAGGAGCTCGAGATGACTGTCGAGCGTGTCCTCGACCTGCTCGCGTGGGGACGCGACCACGTCAGCCTCGACTCCCCCGTGGACGAGGACGGCGACACCTCGCTGGGTGACCTGGTCGCCCGCGAGACCCAGCCCGGCCCGGACCACGCGGTCCTCGACACCGAGTCGCGCGACCGGCTCTCGGGCCTGGTCGAGCACCTCGGCGAGCGTGAGGCCGACATCATCCGTTGCCGTTACGGACTGCTCGACGGACGCCAGCACAAGCTGGCCGACATCGGCAAGCGTCACGGCATCTCCGCCGAGCGGGTCCGTCAGCTCGAGCGGGAGGCGATCCAGCGACTCCGCAAGATCGCCGACCCGGACCTCGCCGCCTGACGGGGGCGCAGCGAGCTCCGAGCACTCCAGGGGCCGGCGTCCCGACCCACCGCGGTCGGGGCGCCGGCCTTCGTCGTACGAGGCGCTAGGCCCGAGGGCTCTCGCCGACTCCGAGCGACAGGCGCTCCCACAGCGCGCCGACGGCATCGGCGAGCTCGTCGAGGGAGCCGGTGTTGTCGAGGACCACGTCGGCAGCCTGGAGCCGCTGCTCACGCGTCGCTTGAACGGCGATGCGGCTCTGCGCCGCTGCACGCGACATGCCGCGGTTGGCCGCCAGACGCTCGATCTGGGTCTCGACCGGGACGTCGACGACCACCACCACGTCGTACAGCCCCGCTTGGCCCGTCTCCACCAGCAGCGGCACGTCGTGGACCACCACGGCACCCGGACCGGCGGCAGCCTCCAGCTCGGCTGCCCGCGCGCGGACACGAGGATGGATGATCGCCTCGAGGTCACGCCGTGCCTGGTCGTCAGCGAAGACGAGGGCTCCCAGGGCAGGGCGATCCAGGCGGCCGTCGCGGTCCAGGACCGCCTCGCCGAAGCGCTTGACGATGGCCTCGAGGCCCGATGTGCCCGGCTCGACGACCTCGCGGGAGAGGGCGTCGGCATCGACAACGATGGCCCCGTGCTCGCGCAGCAGCCCCGCGACCGCACTCTTGCCCGCGCCGATGCCCCCGGTGAGCCCGACGCGCGTCACGCAGACCTCCTCGCGCCGCTCCCGGGGACCACAGGCCAGTGATCGGCGCGCAGCGTCTCCATCCGTGCCAGTGTCCCGTCGTCGAGGGGTGCGACGTCGACCTCGGTCACCCGGTCGTACGCCCGCACCAGGGTGCTCGCGACCGTGTCGACGTCGAGGCCCGGCGCCTCCTCGAACACCGATCCGATCGAGCGCCGGCGCAGAGGGAGCTCGAGACGGTTGTGGACGATCGGAAGGGCTGCACGCAGCGATGGTCCGTCGCCGAGGACGACGACCGCACTGAACAGCCACGCACCGCGGACGATGCGCTGCGCGGTGCCGACGAGCTTCGCGACGCCACGTGCGTTGACGCTGTACTCGCCTGGGCAGTACTCCCCTGGCACGGCGCCCAGGCGGGCATCGACACCCAGCTCCTGGAGGACGCCGGTGAGCAGCGCGCCGTAGTCGCGGAAGCGATCGCGCATCCCCGTACCCGGATCCGGATCGGGGCTCACGTGGTCGATCACCAGTGTCTTGTCGGTGTATGCGGCCACGCGGCCTCCCGCCCCACGGACGATCGGCGCGAAGCCGAGCGCCCGGCTCGCCTCGGTCGCTGACACGAAGCCCGCACGCCGGACGTCGGAGCGCCCGAACGCCGCGGTCGGGACGCCAGGCACGCTGATGCGGACCGTCGGACCGATCTCGCCGTCGGACGCCTGCCTCAGCAGGGCGTGCGCGATCGCCACGTCGGTGACCGGATCGGAATCCACCGGCTTGGGATCGAGGATGAAGCGCACGGGGCAAGGCTACCCAGCCTGGCCGGGAAACGACGAGGCCCCTACCCGACTGGGTAGGGGCCTCGTTCAAGGCATCAGCCGTGGCGGGTGATCACTCGCCGCCGGTGAGCTTGTCGCGCAGGGCCTGCAGCGCCTCGTCCGAGGCGAGAGCGCCACCGCCGCCGCCACCGCCGCTACCACCGTTGGTGGACGGACGGCTGCTCGACTCCTGCGGAGCAGCGCTCGAGTAGGAGCCACCGCTGCTGGCCTGACCGGCCTCGCGAGCCGCGGTCTCCGCGTCGACGATCTGCTTCTTGTGGGCCTCCCAGCGGGTGTGGGCCTCGGCGTACTGCCGCTCCCACGTCTCGCGCTGCTCGTCGAAGCCCTCGCGCCACTCGCCCGTCTCCGGGTCGAAGCCGTCGGGGTAGATGTAGTTGCCCTGGGCGTCGTACGACGAAGCCATGCCGTAGAGCGTCGGATCGAAGTCGTCGGCGTCCTGAGCGACCTCGGTCTCGTTGGCCTGCTTCAGCGACAGCGAGATGCGGCGACGCTCGAGGTCGATATCGATGATCTTGACCATCACCGAGTCGCCGACCTGGACGACCTGCTCCGGGATCTCAACGTGACGCTCGGCGAGCTCCGAGATGTGCACCAGGCCCTCGATGCCCTCCTCGACGCGCACGAAGGCGCCGAACGGGACGAGCTTGGTGACCTTGCCCGGGACGATCTGGCCGATCTGGTGGGTCCGGGCGAAGTGCTGCCACGGATCCTCCTGGGTCGCCTTCAGCGACAGCGAGACGCGCTCGCGGTCCATGTCGACGTCGAGGACCTCGACCGTAACCTCGTCGCC
Organism: Mumia sp. ZJ1417; assembly: GCF_014127285.1. Lineage (GTDB taxonomy): Bacteria > Actinomycetota > Actinomycetes > Propionibacteriales > Nocardioidaceae > Mumia. The sequence goes on along the minus strand of NZ_CP059901.1, from coordinate 1,707,312 downwards.
CACCTGGACGACCTCGGACGGGTGGTCGATGTGCTTCCACGACAGCTCCGAGACGTGGACGAGCCCGTCCACACCACCGAGGTCGACGAATGCGCCGAAGTTGACGATCGACGAGACGACGCCCTTGCGGATCTGACCCTTCTGCAGCTGCGTGAGGAAGTTCTGGCGAACCTCCGACTGCGTCTGCTCGAGCCAGGCGCGACGCGACAGGACCACGTTGTTGCGGTTCTTGTCGAGCTCGATGATCTTCGCTTCGAGCTTCTGACCGACGTACGGCGCGAGGTCGCGGACACGGCGCATCTCGACCAGCGACGCGGGCAGGAAGCCACGCAGGCCGATGTCGAGGATGAGGCCGCCCTTGACGACCTCGATGACGGTGCCCTCGACGACGCCGTCCTCGTCCTTGATCTTCTCGATGTCGCCCCAGGCGCGCTCGTACTGCGCCCGCTTCTTCGAGAGGATCAGACGCCCCTCCTTGTCCTCCTTCTGGAGGACGAGGGCCTCGACGGCGTCGCCGACCGAGACGACCTCGTGGGGGTCGACGTCGTGCTTGATGGACAGCTCCCGCGAGGGAATGACGCCTTCGGTCTTGTAGCCGATGTCGAGGAGAACCTCGTCACGATCGACCTTGACGATGGTGCCGTCGACGATGTCACCGTCGTTGAAGTACTTGATGGTCTTGTCGACCGCGGCGAGGAAGTCCTCCTCGCTACCGATGTCGTTGATCGCGACCTGCGGCGCTGCGGGTGCTGCCTGGATGCTGCTCGTCATATGGGATTGAGTCCTGGGTGGATAGAAGTCGTGCCGGAGCGAAGAGGACCCTCGTTTGCTGGGTGCGGGTGATCACAAGGCGGTTTGAATCGCTCCACATGGGCCCGACGCAGCGTGAGCACGAGCCCGCTCGGTCTGGGGTCGTGCGAGTCCACAACGCACCCCCAAGGGTACGGGGTCGCGCGTCACAGGGTCAACGCGGGCTACCACACCCCGCTGGCGGGGTCATCGCACGGGTGCAAGGAACGCCGCCAGCGCGTCCGCGTACATCCCCGGATCAGCGGCTCCCATCAGCTCTCGCGCCGCGTGCATCGCCAGCTGCGGAGCCCCCACATCGACGGTCGGGATGCCCGTGCGAGCGGCCGTCATCGGTCCGACCGTCGACCCGCAGGGCAGGTCGGCGCGGTGCTCGTAGCGCTGCATCGGCACGCCGGCCTGGGCGCAGGCCAGGGCGAACGCCGCGGCGCCGGTCGCGTCCGTCGCATAGCGGAGGTTGGGGTGAACCTTGAGGACGGGCCCGCCGTTGGGCACGATCTGGTGGTGCGGCTCGTGCCGGTCGGCATAGTTCGGGTGCGTCGCGTGCGCCATGTCGCCCGACGCGACGAGCGAGGCCGCCACCGCCCGGTGGTAGTCGTCGCGGGTGCCGCCGGCAGCGAGGACGATCCGCTCGATCGCCGTCACGAGAAGGTCTGACTCGGCGCCGCGGTCGGAGGTCGACCCGACCTCCTCGTGGTCGAACAGCACCAGCAGCGGGACGATCCCATCGGTCGCGCGCTCGACGGCATCGAGCAACGCGGTCGTGCCCGCCCAGCACGTCGTCTGGTTGTCCAGGCGCGGCGCGGCCAGCAGGTCGCCGTTGCGCCCGAACACTCGGCTCGGCACGAGGTCGTGGACCATGAGCTCCCAGCCGAGCAGGGCGTCGACGTCGACGTCGAGCGCGACCGCGACGTCGGACAGGACGCCGGCCCCCTCCCCCACGCCGTACAAGGCGTCGAGGTGGCGCTGGGGGTTGAGCTCGACGCCCTTGCGGTCCTCCGCCAGGTGGATCGCCAGCTGCGGCACGGTGAGGACCGGGTCATCGATGCGGACGAGCCGCTGCTCGACGCCAGCCCCTGTCCGTACGGTCACGCGACCGGACAGCCCCAGCTCGCGGTCGAGCCACGAGTTGAGCAGCGGTCCTCCGTACGGCTGCAGCGCCACCGTCTCCCACCCCGCGCTCGTCCGGTCGGGGTGCTGCTTGAGACGCAGGTTCGGCGAGTCGGTGTGCCCTCCGACGATCCGGAACGCCGACTGCGGGCCCTGCGCCGACTCGGTCGACCAGGCGACGAGCGAACCCCCGCGCACGAGGTAGTAGCGGCCCAGGGCGATCGGCCAGGCGTCGGTCTCGCGGACCAGAGCGAATCCGGCGGCCACGAGCCTGCCGGCGACCTCCTCGCACAGGTGGAAGGGCGACGGAGAAGCGTCGACGAGCGCGCACAGGTCCTGTGCGCGCTCGTCGAGTGGGCTGGGGGTCGTGCTCTCGGAAGACATCGACGTCATCGTAGTCAGCCCAACCACGAGGACGTCAGACGATCACACCTTCGCGCTCGCGGTGTCGGCTGGCGCGTCGGAGTCGGACGACGCGTGCTTCGGGGTGTCGTCGCCGCCATTGCGGCCGCGGAGCAGGATCACGGCTCCACCGAGGACGAGCACCACACCGAGGATGCCGCCGATCAAGGGGATCCAGACGCGGATCATCTTGAGCAGCGAGGCCTTGGTGGCGTAGTCGTCGACCGTCGCCTTGACCGTCTCGTCGTCGTAGCCGAGCTTGGCGTCGGTGATCGTCGCCTTGGTCTCGCCGTCGACCTCGAGCGTCGCGAGCTGCGCCTCCTGGCCCTTGATGATGACGCCGGTCTCCGGCTCGACCCAGAGGGTGCGGGTGTTGCCGTAGATGCGGTCCGCCAGCACGGTCGCCTCGGTGCTGCCCACGAGGTTGCCCGGGACCTGCAGCTCGGCGATCTTGACCGGCTCGATCTCCTGGACGAACTTGTAGACCGAGAGGCCCTCAAGCTCGTCGGTGCCCTCGTACGTGACAGGCGTCGCCTTCTTGACGGACCCGTCCCAGAACTCGTAGTCCTCCTTCTGGGTGTTGAAGGGGAACTTGAAGTACTGGCCGTAGAACACGGTCGGCTCGATCTTGACACCGCTGGTCTCGGTGCTCGCACCGGTCCACCGGACGGTCTCGCCGGAGTAGCGCTCGAACGGAACGAGGTCACGCGTGCCGCTCAGGGCGTCCTCGGAAGCGGTGCCCGGAGGCGCCGTGAAGGAGAAGGTGTCCCACACCGCGATGTCCTCGTCGAGCTCGTCGCTGGCCTCCTTGCTGGCCTCGACCTGACCGACGACGAAGCGGCGCGACTCCAGCGGGCCGGTCTCGATGGCGGGGCCACCCTCGGCTCCGACGTTGAGATAGGTGGCGTCGTCACCCGGCGCCGTCTTGGAGACGGTCTCGGTCTCCTGGTCGAGCGGCACGGTGGCCAACTGGTCGTACGCATACGTCTTGGCCAGGACGGCCAGAACCAGGAGGAACGCGCCGATGACGACGGCTGCGAACCCGGTCTTCTTGCCCACGTGAACTCCCTCACAGTCGATGAGACGGACGCGACACTACCAGCCGGTAGCGGGAACCCACGCCTTCGGCTTACAACGATTCGGCATCGCCAGCAACTCGGCGCCTGGGTTCCCTGCTCAGCGTGACTTATCCGGCACCTACACTCGTCCGGTGAGCTCACTCGCCGCGGACACGAAGCGGGCGGTCCGTGGTTGGATCCCTGCCGACCTGTCGCGCGCCCAGAAGGTCACGGCGCTGGCACTAGCGCTGATCGCGGGGCAGCTGTTGCTCCGAGCCTGGATCGTCGGCGGCAGCTGGTTCTTCGAGGACGACTTCCAGTTCCTTACCGACATCGCCCGCGGCGAGGACGACGCCTCGTGGTACGTGCGACCACACAACGTCCATTTCATGCCGCTAAGCTTCGCCCTGGTCAAGATCGTCACCTGGGGAGGCCCTTTCGCGTGGTGGCTCGCGGCGCTGGAGACGGTGGTCCTGCAGGCGGCCGCCAGCCTGAGCTGCTGGTGGATGCTCCGCAAGCTCTTCGGTGACCGTCCCCTCATCCTGGTCCCGCTGACGTTCTACCTGTTCAGCGTGCTCAGCGTCCCGAGCCTCACGTGGTACGCGGCGATGATCAACCAGCTCCCGCTGCACACCTTCCTCTTCCTCGGCATGCTCGCCCACGTCACCTATCTGCGGACCCGTCGTTACCGTTACGCCCTCCTCGCCACCCTCGCGACCGGTCTGGGCATGCTGTTCTACGTCAAGGCGATCGCGCTGCCGATGGTCTTCGGACTTATCGCGCTGCTGTACTTCTCCGAGGGCGGGTTGCGCACCCGCTTCGTGACCGTCCTGCGCCGCTACCTCTGGGGCTGGTTGACTTACGGCGCGCTAGGCGTCGCTTATCTCGCGATGTACTTCGCGCGGATGCCCCGAGGGCAGGGCATCGCCGACACCGAGTACCTCGCCTTGGCTCGCTCGATGCTGTTCGACACCCTCGGCACGGGGCTCAGTGGACTCTCATGGTCGTGGGAGCTCCTCAACGACGGGCCACGGTCGGTGACGGCACCATCCACCTTCCTGGTGGCCGTGTCGTGGATGGTGGTCGTTGCCGGATGGGGCTACCTGTACGCGACCCGTGTTCGAGCGCTGAGGGCGCTCGTGATCGCAGTGCCCTACCTGGCGCTGTCGTACGGGATCATCGCGGTCGGCCGCTCGGGGTCCTTCGGCGAGATCAGCGGCAACGAGGCCCGCTACCTCTCCGACGCCACGGCCGTCCTCGCGCTCGTCCTCGCGCTCGCGATGATGCCGCTGAGGGACGCCGTCGAGTCCTCCGCGCGGCGGGACGAGCCTCTCCTCACCGTGCGACCGTCGCCGGTCGTTCTCGTCGCCGCCGTCGCCGCTTATGTCGCCGCGTCCGTGTGGTCCTCGGTCACCTATGCTCGCCCGTGGCACGACGGCAACGCCGTCAAGGACTTCGGTCTGACGGCGATCGCGTCGATCGAATCGGCGGACCGTCCCGCGCTCGCAGACGTCCCTGTCCCCGACGAGGTCATGTGGAACGTGAACACTCCCTACAACCTCCCCTCCTGGATGTTCGCACCTCTCGGAGACCGGTTCACAACGCCGGAGACCGCGAACGACCTGATGATGCTGGACGGCGACGGAGAGGTCGCCAAGGCCTTCGTCGCCCCCGGCATCACGTCCGTTCCCGGTCCGGTGGACGGTTGCGGCTACGCGCTCGGCGACGCCGACACTCCCGTCACGATCCCCCTGACGGGCAGCACGATCGACTACTCGTTCTGGATGTCTATCGGCTATCTCGCTGGCGAGGACGGGTACGCCGCGGTCAGTGCGGGCGACAACGCGTACCGTGTCCACTTGGAGCGTGGCCTGCACACGCTCATCCTCCCGACCGTCGGCTCCTACGACTCGGTCTCGATCGACGCGGGCGGACATCCCGTGTGCGTCGACCAGGTGACGGTCGGAACCCTGGAGGCGATGTCACCGTGAAGGACCGTCCTGACGAGCGGGAGCACCGCACGATCTATCCCGCTCTCGACACGATGCGGGCCGTCGCATCCATCGCCGTGGTCGCAACCCATGTCGCCTTCTGGGCGGGCTTCTACCCCGAGGGGACCCTGGGAGCACTGACCGCACGGCTGGACTTCGGCGTAGCCGTCTTCTTTGTGCTGTCCGGCTTCCTCCTCGGCAAGCCCTACCTCCTCGCTCTTGCTCGACATACTCCGATGCCCGGCACAGGCCGGTACTTCTGGCACCGCGCGCTGCGCATCCTCCCGGTCTACTGGGTGTCCGTGGTGGCCGCACTCACCCTCCTCCCGGAGAACGACGGCGCGGGGCCCGCGACGTGGATCGAGAGTCTGACGCTCACACGCCTGTACACCGAGGACGGGCTCACCCCCGGCTTGACGCAGATGTGGAGCTTGTCGACCGAGGTCGCGTTCTACCTCCTTCTCCCCGCCGGTATGGCCGTCCTTGCCCGCACCATCTGCCGTCATCGCTGGCGCCCCGTACTTCTCGTTGTCGTCCTCGCCGCCGTGTCGGTGCTCAGCTGGCTCTGGGTCGGCCTCTCGGCGACCTCGCTCTTCGGCGACCTTCCGTCGCCAGGCCAGTGGCTGCCTGCCTACCTCAGCTGGTTTGGCGTCGGTCTCGCATTCGCGATCGCGGCGATCGAGCAGTCGGCACTCGTACGGCGTCTCGCCACCGCACCGTGGTCGGCGTGGCTCGCGGCGGCAGCGCTGCTCCTGATAGCGAGCACGCCGATCGCCGGGCCGGTCCTGCTGGAGCCGCCGTCGCCGGCAGAGGCGGTCGCCAAGAATGTCCTGTACGCCTTGGCGGCAGCCCTGCTCATCCTCCCCGCCATCTTCGCCGCGCCGTCAACGACGTTCCAGCGAGCGCTGTCACTACCCGCGCTGCGTCACCTGGGCTTCATCTCGTACAGCCTCTTCTGCTGCCACCTCGTCGTACTCCACCTGGTCTTCGCCTGGCGGGACTACGAGGTCTTCGCGGCACCCGGCTTAGAGATCTTCGTGCTCACGCTGGTGATCAGCCTTCTGGTGTCGGAGGTTCTCTACCGCGTTGTCGAACTGCCGACGATGCGCCTGCGCAACCTGGGCCGTCGGACGGCTCCGCCCGCGACAGCCGAGGTGAGCAGCCCGAGCGAGGCGACTACCAGCAGCTGAGGCCAGCCGCTCTCGCCTGCCCACCCCGTATCGGATCCCCAGGGTCGCACCACGTATCCGACGGCAGCCACCACGACTGGCGCTCCGGCGAGCCAGGCGAGCGCCTCACCCGCGCGCTCGTGCAGGAGACCGCCCACCACGCACGCCAGCAGCGCCACGGCAACCCCCGGGAAACCAGCGAGCAGGCCCGCGGCTACTCCTCCCGCGGCAAGCAGCGCCCAGCTGCGTCCACGTCGCTCCCCGACCGCGGGGAGCGCCACACGCCGCCGGAGCAGCGTGAATCCGAGCAGGACGATGGATGCCAGGCCGCCCATGATCAGCGCTGCGCGGTACCACGGTGCGGGGGCGTACGAGAGCGCGAGCTTCTCCTCGGCGCTGTCGACGACCCATCCCTGCTGCCAGCCGTTCACCTGGACCGGCGTGCTGCCAGCTCCTGCACGCCACCCCGCATTGGCGTTCTCGGCGACCGTGACGAGTCGGTCGCCGTCGGCATCATCGTCGAGCGGCACGGACCGTGACGTCTCACTCCACGTCGTCGGGGTGACACCGGTTGCCTCGGCGCTGCTGGCGAGGTCACCGAGCGTGAGCGAGAGCGGTCGAAAAATCTTGTTGCCGACAACCCGGACGCGGTGAACGCCCTGCGCGAGCTCGACTTCATCAAGTCCGCAGATCGTTGCCGGCAGAGCGGCCGCGGAAAGCATCTCAGTGCCCGAGGCGCGGACCCGGGTCTCGTAATGTCGGCCGTCGATCTCCACCTGAGGGCCGTTCCCACACCGACCGAGGGAGCTGTCGGCGCGCGGCGGCTGGGGGAAGACGGGTCGTCTCGACGGCAACCGGACCTCACTGACCCCGACAGGAAGCGGCTTCGTCGCCCCGAAGTCGTCGATCGTCTGCCGGTTGTCGGTGGAAGAGAAGTGGATCTCGACCGATTCGGCGCGGACGGGATCGAAGCGCGCCACACCCTCATCAAAGGTGACCTCTCGCTCGGTGCCGTCCGAGAACACCAGCCTCGCCTCGCGCGGCTCCGACGCCGAAAGGCTCCGCGCGGTCGTGACGGTGATCCTGCCGACCCGTCGCGCGCCGACCCAGGCCAACGTCAGCGTCGGATCGTGGTCGTCCGCGGCGGCAACCCACCCCGTCGTCGGGTCCGCGTCGATCGTACGCACCGCGCTGTTACGGGGGTCCTCGGCCGCGTAGGAACTCACGGAAGCTGCCGCAAGCCTCTCGGACTGCACGGCCGCATCAAAGGCGGCACCGCCCACAGGCACCACCTGCAGCCGCGGGACGTACGAGGCGTCGGCACCTATCTCCAGCTCTCGATCCAGGACGCGTCCGTCCTCCCCCCACTGCTCACGATCCTCGATGCACCGCGTAACGCCCTCGACGTCAAGACATCCCGACCGGTACGCCTGGTCGACGGCCATCACGATCTGGTTAGGTGCGCCCCACTTCGACGGCAGGCGCGGCATTGCCAACGGCCGGGTGATCTCGACGCCAGGAATGTCGATTTCGCTGATTGCGAGCGGGTCGAACGCCGAGGCCGCACCCGAGACCCGAAGGCTTCGGGTTGCTCCAGGGCGCAGTGCGACGGTCGTCGACACGCCGGGCTGGGCGGTCACCACGATCTCGCCGGCGTCGGTACGGACAGTCAGGCGCCGTGCACGCTCGGCTCGCTCGTCCAGCGTCAGAGTGAGGCGGTTGATCTCGAGCGGCCCCCCGAACGCGACTTCGATCCAGGAGGAGCCCTCGTCTCCCGCCCCTGCTCGCCAAGACGTCCGCGAGTCCCCGTCGATCGCCGACCATGGCTGTTCGCCAGGCACGAGCGCGCCCGGGGACCCGGCATCGGACTGAGACGACGATGCGCTCAGTCTTGTGGCGCCCACCAGGTGCGGCACCGACACGTAACGCTCGTCGGCGCTGAACCGGTAGTCGTGCACCGGCCGGTCGAGCGAGTAGGGCTCCCCTTCGGCGAGCGAGGCCGAGCGGTTCTGCTCTGCCCGTCCGAATGCGGCTTCCTGACGGCGTGCCCCGTCGGTGAGGACGACGTGCTCGGGCCGTTCCTCACCAAGGACGTCGTCGGCGAGGACAACTGCACCGCCCAGCGCGCCGAGCTCGTCGAGCGTCAGCAGCGACTCAGGTCCGCCCGCGACCACAGGGGTCCTGCCTGCGTCTTGCTCGGACACCGGCCCCCGACCAGAGGAACCGACCGCGAAGATCTCGACCGCCGGGCGCTCCGCCTGCCAGCCACCCTTGACGAGGACCGCCTCACCCTCGGCGTCGACCGCCACGGCGGTGCTGCCCAGCGTGGGACCGAACGACGCGACCGAGCTGACGCCCGGCGTCTGCGCTAGCGTCGCGTACACGCGCTCGGGATGAGTGTGCTCGCTGCCCATCGCGAGGTCGTTGCGAACCACGAGGTACCTCACGCCCGAGCGCTCGAGGTAACGGGCGAAGCCGGCCGACCCCTGCCCGGACGCGAGCCGGCGTTCGATGGCGTCGAGCGTGCGGATGTTGCCACCAGGGGCCAATGGGACAGCGTTTCGGGTCGCCCAGGGCGAGCCTGCGAGCGGCTGGAGGACGTCGTCGCCCGTTCGTCCCCACAGATAGTCGCCGAACGCGGAGGCAGGGACCGCGAGCGCACGCTGTCCGGAGTCGTGGGCCTTCAGCCAGCTCGCCGCGTCGCGCCAGTAGTCGGGCACGCTCTCGTACGTCCCACGGTTGGCGAGGGAGCCGGTCCACGCGGGTACGGTGGCTCCGACGACGGCGGCCACACCGAGCACGGCGACCCCCTTGCGGAGCACCCGCTCACCGTCGGTCTGCCGCAGCGCGGCACCCATGCCGGAGAGCGCGGCCGCGAGTCCGAGGACGAGCGGGATGCGGACGACGAGGTCGAACTTGTGCGTGTTGCGCAATGGCGAGAGCAGACCGTCGAGGGCACGCTGGATGCTGTCTGCCCCCCAGCCATCGACCGTGCCGGTGTGCCCGAGCGTGAGCAGGACGAGACCGAGGAGGACACCGCTGAGGAGGAAACGTCGGTGGCGCGTCGTGCTGCGTGCGATCCCGACGATGCCAAGCGCGACCACCACGACACCATTGGCGATCAGTCCGACCGAGCGCAGCAGGTCGTTGCCCGCTACGGAGTTCGGGTCGACATACGGCACCCAGTTGCTGGTCCCCCGCACGGCGTCGAAGAGGGTCGCGGCGAAGGTCGTCGTCGAGGCGCTCTCGATGTAATCGAGGAAGGGCGGGCTGTACTCGCCCAGCAGGAAGAGCGGGACCAGCCACCACAGTGTCCCGAGGAGGACGAAGAACGGCCACCAAAACATCATCGATCGGCGACGCGGAGAAGCAGGCGCGAGCAGCAGCCAGAGCGCCGCGAGCGGGATCACGGCGAACGTTGCCACGGCATTGACGCCGCCCACGAGGGCGACTGCGAGCGCGCTCAGCGCCGTCATCCACCGTGGATCGTGGCGCCTCATCCCAATCACCAGGGGCACCAGCACCCACGGCGCCAGCGCCATCGGCCAGACCTCGATAGAGCTGGGGCCGATGACCGACAGCATCCGCGGCGACAGCGCATACGCCAGGCCAGCGACGACCCGTGCCCACGGTGCGCCGATGCGCAGGGCGCCGGCAAGCTTGACGATACCGAGGAAGGCCGTCACCAGGAGGAGCGACCACCACAGCCGCTGGATCACCCACGGCTCGACCTGGACTACGTCGCCGAGGAGGAAGAACGGGCCCATCGGGAACAGGTAGCCGTACGCCTGGTTCTGCACCTGGCCGAACGCGCCGACGGGATCCCACAGTGTCAGCGCCCGCGAGAGGAAGCCCGCCGGATCGACAGTGAGGTCGAGCTTCGTGTCAGTGAGAACTCGGCCCGGCGACTGGACGAACGCGACGGCAATCAGCCCTAGGCTCACCGCGAGAAGCCGGAACCTCCAGGTCAGTGCTTCCGGACGACGATCGCGAGGTTCCACGTCGTCACCTCCCGCAGCACCGGCACTCGCAGGGTCCACCACGCCCACCACGGGTGATAACGCGGAATAGTCTCGAGGACGTCGCCGGCGGTCTGACGACGAGCCCAGCGCAAACCCGCTCCTGCCGTGACCGGGAACAGCGAGGTGCCGAAGTCATTCTTGGGCCGCTTCCCGTGCTTGCGCGCGTAGCGGTCCGCGGCATGATAACCGCCGAGGTAGTGCCACGGAGCCGTCTCGTGCCCTCCCCAAGGCCCGAACCACAGCGTGTACGACAGGAAGACCAGGCCGCCTGACCGGGTCACGCGCATCATCTCGTCTGCCATCGACCAGGGGTCGGGGACGTGCTCGAGAACGTTTGACGAGTAGGTCACGTCGAAGGCACCGTCACGGAAAGGCAGCGACATGCCGCTACCGATGACGGTGCCGGGCTCCGGATCGCCCAATCCGGACAGCTCGCCGAGATCGGAGTCGAGCGGGGTGTAGCGCGCACCCGCGGCGCGGAACGCGCTCGCGAAGTACCCCGGGCCGCCACCGACGTCCAGCACGTGGCGGCCGTCGAGATCTCCATATCGCGACAACTGTGCGACGGAGTCGGCAGCCAGCATCCTGTAGAAGTGGTCGGGATCGCTCTGCTCCATGCGGTGTGCTCGAAAGAGTCCCACGGAACGGCGCAGCGTCGGGCGCGGGGCGTCGAGGGAGGGAGCGGTCACGCGCCGACGATAGCCGACGCCCCATGAGGCGATTTCGGGTCCCTTGACTCGCTGGTAACCTGGGCGGCTGCTGGGAGGGAGATCACACGATGGCAGCAAAGAGTCAGCCGACGCGGCGACCACGCCACGTGCTTATCTGCAACTGGCGCGACACCCGCAACCCCGAGGGCGGCGGCTCCGAGCGGTTCGTCGAGGAGGTCGCCCTGGGGCTGGTCGAGCGCGGAGATCGCGTGACGGTGTTCTGCGCCGCCCACGCGCAAGCCCCGCGCGACGAGGTCCGCGACGGGATCCGCTTCGTTCGGCGGGGCGACAAGATGGCCGTGTACGCCTTCGCCTTCCTCAACCTCCTCCTGCACCGCTTCGGCCGGGTCGACCTCGTCGTCGACGTCCAGAACGGCCTGCCCTTCTTCACCCGGCTCGCCACGCGCAAGCCGGTCCTCGTGGTTGTCCACCACGTGCACCGGGAACAGTGGCCCGTCGTCTACCCCGGTCTCGTCGGCAAGGTCGGCTGGTGGATCGAGTCCTGGCTCGCGCCGCGCCTGTATCGGCGCTCGCACTACGTCGCCGTCTCGACCGCGACACGGGACGAGCTGGTCGCACTCGGCGTCGATCGAGAGCGCGTCTCGATCGTCCACAACGGCACTGACTCCAGCCCTTCGATCGACACCGAGCGCTCGCGCCATCCCTCGATGTGCGTCGTAGGCCGGCTCGTCCCGCACAAGCAGGTCGAGCACGCCATCGACACGGTGGCAGCGCTCGCAGAGCTCCCCGACCTGACCCTCACCGTCGTCGGTGACGGCTGGTGGGAAGGGGAACTGCGCGAGTACGCCACGCTCCGCGGCGTCGCGGACCGTGTCACTTTCACTGGGTTCGTCGACGAGCGTGCCAAGCACGAGGTATACGCGTCGTCCTGGCTGATGCTTCTCCCCTCGCTCAAGGAGGGGTGGGGGCTGGTCGTGGGCGAGGCCGGCTCGCACAGCACACCCACCGTCGCCTACCGCTCGGCCGGGGGTACCCAGGAGTCCGTCGACGATGGCGAGTCAGGCGTCCTTGTGGACGATCAGGCTGAGTTCGTCGCTGCAGCCCGGCACCTGATGATCGACGACGCGCTGCGTGAGCGCCTTGGCAAGGGTGCCCTCGACAAGAGCCGCGCGTTCACGTGGGGACAGACGCGAGAGGGCTTCGCCAGTGTCCTGGCGAAGCCCTCTCGGTGAGATGAATGACGTGTCGGCGCGATCCGTCAGTTGTTGGAGCCGTAGTTCACGACAGACGACGTCGGCTGAGTCGGATTGTCAGACGCAGCCTGAGACTGGACAACACCGACGACGGTCGCTGCGCCGAGCCCAGCACCCACGACGATCGCGGCCACGCCACCAAGGAAACCACCCACGGAAATCTTCCCTCCTGAAGTCAGAGCCGCCACGGTACCAGCCGGTAAGCCGATCAGGCCACTACACGGACGAAGTTCCCAGGGGCGGCCGCCAGGGGCCGAAGCTCACTCCCCCCGATCCTCTAGTGTGAGGCGCACCATGAGACCCCACCCGCGGCGACGGTCGCCCGCAGCGAGCCTCCTCGTGTCGGTGCGGCCGCGACAGTGGCTCAAGAACCTCATCGTGGCCACGGCGCCGCTGGCCGCCGGCGTGCTGGCTGAGCCCCGCGTCCTCATGCGGGTCCTCGTCGCCGTGGCGGCCTTCACGCTGGTCTCGGCCGCGGTCTACCTCGTGAACGACGTCTGCGACGCCGAGGAGGACCGCCGCCACCCCCTCAAGTCCGCTCGACCCATCGCCGCCGGCGAGATCTCGCCGCGCCTCGCGCTCCTCGCCGCCGCTCTCCTGTCCGGTCTCGGTATCGCCACCGGTGCGTGGCTGGACCTCCGGCTGGGCCTCACGCTCGTCATCTACGCGGTGCTGCAGATCTCCTACGCCCTTTGGCTGAAGCACATGGCGGTCATCGACCTTGCCGTCGTCGCCTCCGGATTCTTGCTCCGGGCCGTGGGCGGTGGCGTCGCAGTCGATGTCGCGCTCTCGCAGTGGTTCCTCCTCGTCGCGGCGTTCGGGTCTCTCTTCATGGTTGCTGGGAAGCGCTATTCCGAGATGCACAGCCTCGGCAGCGCGGCGGGCACCCGTCGGTCCCTGTCGTTGTACTCCGAGTCCTACCTGCGTTTCGTCTGGGGGCTTGCCGCCGGTGTCACCATCACGGCGTACAGCCTGTGGGCCTTTGAGATCTCCCCAGCCACCGGCCTCCCCTGGCAGGCGATCTCGATCGCCCCCTTTGTCCTAGGGTTACTCCGCTACGCCGTCGACATCGACCGCGGCCTCGCCGGTGAGCCCGAGGACATCGTGCTGCGCGACCGTGTGCTCCAGGCGATCGGGCTCGTCTGGCTGGCGACATTCGCCCTCGGCGTCACTGCCTGAGTCACCGCGCGTCCGACGGCACCTCGTACACGGCGATCTCCTCGCCGGTGAACAGCGGCTCCAGCTCCGCCTGGAGCTCGTCGAGGTCGTCGGCTCCGAACGCGTCGAGGGCCACGACCACCAGGCCGATCCCCTCCGCGCGCAGGGTAGCTGCGGGATCGTCGGAGGCCAGTGCCTCGCGGACCGCCGCCGCGCGCGCGTCCTCGCCGCCCACGACCGTCCCCGAGACCACGAGCTCGTCGTCGACGACCGTCTCCCGCGGGAAGTAGCGCCCGGCCGGGTCGAGGACCACCCGGCCGTCGTTCCATGCCGGTGCGCGGAACGCGCCGAACGGCAGTGAGACCAGGTCGCCCTCGGCATCGCTGTCGGCGATCGCCGCCCGCGCCTCGTCCCACTCGGCGGGGTACGAGACCGCCTCGAGCCGGCCGGCGGCGCCCCACGCCAGGTCGGGCATCACCGCGATCGGAAGCAGGACGGCCACCACGAGGACGGAGGTCCGCGCGAAACCGTCACGCACCCGACCCGCCAGCGCCGCCACGCCCGCCGCGACGAGGACGGCCTGCAGTGGCGCGAGCAGGGCGAGGTAGCGCGCGCCGTCACGCAGCAGCCCGCCACCCGGCACGACCTCGACGACCCACTCCAGCACCGCCGGCACATACGCCCCGACCAGGGCGATGGCCAGTGCGATCACCGCGGCGGGCACCAGCGCGCGTACGGGCTCTCGGGCCGGACCACCCCGCCATGCGGTCACCGCGCCGACCGCCATCACGGTCCACAGGACCAGGCAGAAGAGCGTCGCCGTCACGAGGTCGCGAGAGTCCGGAACCACGTCGACGTTCCAGATCCCGCCGAGGCTCAGCGCCGCGCCCAGCCGGCCCAGGCCCGCCTCGGGCTGCAGCGCGAACACGGCGACGCCCGCCGGGTCGCTACGGCCCGCACCGGCGTGCGCGAACCCGGCGACGATCCACGGCAGGTTCACCACCACCGCCACGAGGGCGACCCGACCACAGCGCCGCCACCCGCACACCGACACCGCCAGCACCGCGCCGATCACGCCCGAGGCCGGGCTCAGCGCGGTTGCGGCGAGCGGCACGACCCAGCGCCACCATCGCGGGGTACCGCCCTCACGAACCTCCAGACACGCGACGACGAGCCACGGGAGCGCGGCGTACGCGACCAGGAGCGGCCAGTGCCCGATGACGAGTCGCTCGGCGACGTACGGGTTCCAGACGAACCACGTCGTGCCTGCGAGCTGCGCGCCGAGCCCGAACCGACCCAGCATCCGCATCGCGCCGGCACCGGCGGCGACCAGGCTCCCGACGAGGACCACCTTCTGGAGGAGCCAGCCGGGGACCACGAGGTTCGCGACCGCGACGACCGCGTCGGACGGGACCGCCCGCGGGGTCGCCGATCCCAGTCCCCACACGTCCGGGCGGGTGATGTCCAGCCTCGGGACGAAGACCATGTCGTACGACAGGACGTAGCCGGAGGCGAGCATCGGCGCGCACACCAGCAGCGCCATGACCCACGGCCACGCGTTCCCCAAAAGACGTCGTCCCATCACGCATGGTTATATCGGGTCCGTGTCTGCGCCCCCACCGAGCCGCCCTTCGACCGCAGTGAGCGCCGGAGGCCGCATCGCCGTCGCGATGATGGTCCAGAACGTCGGCGCGTACGCGTTCACCCTGCTCGCCGCCCGCCTCTTGGTCCCTGCCTCGTTCGGCGCGCTCACCGCGCTGCTCGGCGTCATCCTCGTCGCCAATGTCGGATCCCTCGCGGTGCAGACGACCACCGCCCGCCGGATCGCCGTCTCCCCCGGCTCGGCCGACCGCATCGCCGCGACAGCGACCGCAGTCTCCGTCGGCATGGGCGCGGCCGTGGGTGGCGTGCTCGCCGTGCTGAGCCCGCTCATCGCCGATGTCCTCCGGCTCGACTCGGCCTGGCCCGTGGTGCTGTGCGGCGCCGCGGTCGTCCCGCTCACGCTGATGGGCGCGCTCGCGGGGATCGCCCAGGGCCAGCACCGCTGGACGTCGCTGTCGGTCGTGTACGTGACCAGCGGGCTCGGCCGCATCGTGTTCGGGACGGCCGCGATGCTGATCAGCGCGACGCCGACCGCCGCGGTCGCCGGTGTGATGGTCGGCGCATGGCTCCCGATCCTCGTGTGCGGCAGGCTCCTGCGGGCAGGCGGCGTCGGCGGCGCCCGCCCGTACGTCTGGGAGGTGCTGGCGGGCTCGCACGCGATGCTCGCCTACCTGGTCCTCAGCAATCTCGACGCGCTCCTGGCGCGCGTCGCTCTCGACCCCCATGACAGCGGGCTGTACGGCGCCGGCCTCATCCTCACGAAGGCGGCGCTGTTCCTCCCGCAGTTCGTCAGCATCGTCGCGTTCCCCCGGCTCGCCCGCGCCCGCGCCGATCGCGCGCGCCGCCTCGCCACCCTCGCGGTCGCCGTCGTCGGTGCCGTCGCGACGGCCGTGACGGCCGCGCTATCCGGGATCGCGCTCATCCTCGTCGGCGGTGACCAGTATGCCGAGGTCCAGCCGCTGCTGTGGCTCTTCGCCCTCGAGGGATCGCTGCTCGCAATCGTCCAGCTCCTCGTCTTCGACGCCCTCGCGCGCCGCTCTCACGGCATCGTGGCGGTGCTGTGGATCGCGAGCGCCGTCGCGGCGACGCTCATCCTCGTCCTGCCCCTGCACGTCGCGGGGGTCGTCGTCACGATGGTCGGGACGGCAGCGGTCGTGGCCGCAGCCGCGTGGGCGATGTCGTACCGCGAGTCCCGTGCGGTGCGCGCCGCCGGCTGACCCGCCCCTACTGGCGCGCCATCGCGACCCGCAGACGCTCGTCGGGGTCGATGAAATGGTCGTGATCGTCGGAACCGACGTCGATCTGGACCCAGTGCACGGTCCCAGTGAACCTGCTGCTCGCCGCGGTGTAGTCGCGCGACACGGTCGTCCCCGACTCATAGCCGATGTCCGTCGTCTCGTCAGCCGAGAAGACCATCGGCTGGGTCGCCTCGACCCGCCCCGAACCGACCTGGTCGCCGTCGTGGAAGAGCGTGACGTCGCCGCCCTTCGCGAGCCCGCCCCCGTCGTACGCGAACTCGATCCGCACCTGATGGCGGCCGGACGGGATCGGCGCATCCGCCACGGTCGCGAACTCGTGGATGCCGAGCACGTTGTAGACGAACTTCGCGTGGCCGTCCTTCGCGTACAGGCACCAACCCCCGAACCGTCCACCCTGGGCGATGATCACGCCCTCGGCACCGCCGTCAGGGACCTCGACGTCGGCGGTAACGGAGAACGACCTGTTCTTGATGCTCACGACGCTGTTCTCCGACAGCCGCCCCATGCCAGGGAAGAACAGCTGGGAGTCGCCGTGGATCAGCGTCGGCCTCCCCGCCGCCGCCGGGTCGATGCGCTCAGCCAGACGGTCGTCCATCGGGAGCACGTCGTACTTGGTGGCCTCGATCAGCCACAGCCGCTGGAGTTTGGCGAGCAGCTCAGGGTTCTCAGCGGCCAGGTCGTGGGCCTGGCTGTAGTCGGTGCTGCTGTCATACAGCTCCCAGAGGTCGTCGTCGAATGGCGGAACGTTGCCGCCGAGCATGACCCACGGCGTCCGGTGCTTGGTGACGGCGCTCCAGCCGCGGTGGTAGATCCCGCGGTTGCCGAACATCTCGAAGTACTGCAGGTCGTGGCGCTCTGCTGCTTCCGTGTCGGTGAACGAGTACGCCATGCTCGTCCCTTCCATCGGCGACTGGAGCACGCCGTTGACCATCGTCGGCTCCGGCAGCCCGGCGGCCTCGAGGACTGTGGGCGCGATGTCGATCACGTGGGTGAACTGCGAGCGGACGCCACCCTTGTCCGCGATCTGGTCCGGCCAGTGGACGATCGTGCCGTTGCGCGTGCCGCCCCAGTGGGAGGCGATCTGCTTCGTCCACTGGAACGGCGTGTTCATCGCCCACGCCCAACCGACGGAATAGTGGTTGTACGACTCGGGCGAGCCGAGCTCGTCCTTCTTGCTGAGCATGAACTCGGGCGTCTCGATCGCGGCCATCCCATTGAAGTTGGCCATCTCGTTGAAGGCGCCGTTCATCGTGCCCTCGGCGGACGCCCCGTTGTCGCCGATGATGTAGTAGACGAGCGTGCTGTCGAGGATGTCGAGCTCCTCGAGCGTGTCGACCAGGCGCCCGACCTGGTGGTCGGTGTGCTCGAGGAAGCCCGCGTACACCTCCATCTGACGCGCGAGCACCGGCTTCAGCTCGTCCGGCATGTCGTCCCACGCGGTGATCTCGTCGTGCCGGACAGTGAGGTCGGCGTCCCCCGGGATCACGCCGAGCTCCTTCTGGCGAGCGAAGGTCCGCTCCCGCTGGACGTCCCAGCCCTCGTCGAACGCCCCCGCGTAGCGGTCGGCCCACTCCTTCGGGACGTGGTGAGGCGCATGCGTCGCCCCGGGCGCGAAGTAGACGAAGAACGGCTTGTCGGGCATCAGTGCCTTCTGCTGCCGCATCCAGCTGGTCGCCCGGTCCGCGAGGTCCTCGGTGAGGTGGTAGCCCTCCTCCGCGGTACGGGGTGGCTCGACCGGCGTCGTCCCGTCGTACAGAGCGGGATCCCACTGGTTGTTCTCGCCGCCGATGAAGCCGTAGAACGTCTCGAACCCGCCGCCACCGGACGGCCACGCGTCGAACGGACCGAGCGGCGATGACTGCCACACCGGCACCTCGTGACACTTGCCGTACTGCGCCGTCGAGTAGCCGTTGAGCTTGAGCGTCATCGCCAACGGCGCCTTGGTGTTCGGGCGCAGCGAGCTGTTGCCCGGGGCCGAGGTCGCGGTCTCGGTGATGCTGCCCATGCCGACGGAGTGGTGGTTGCGCCCGGTCAGCAGCGCCTGCCGGGTCGGCGCGCACAACGCCGTCGTGTGGAACCGGTTGTAGCGAAGCCCGCCGGCCGCGAGTCGCTCCGCGGTCGGCGTACGGCACGGCCCCCCGAACACGCTCGAGGCGCCGAAACCGACGTCGTCCAGCAAGATAACCAGCACGTTGGGTGCGCCCTCGGGAGGGAGGAGCGGCTCGATCGGCGGGTACGAGGTCTCCGGGTCCTTGGCGTCGTACGTCGTCAGTCCTGGTGGCCGGCGATCAGGGATCGGCAGCATCGAGCGCGCGTGGCGGTCGGGGCGCATCGGCCCACCTCCGTCGGGTCGGGTGTCTCATACCCACCGTGACCCCGAACGGCTCCGACTCCGTCACCCCTTGTGGGTGAGACCGGGCTAGTGGCCCGCCTCGTGCCACGAGCGGCCGATGCCGACCGACACGTCGAGCGGCACCTTGAGGTCGGCGGCCCGCGCCATCTCGTCGCGCACGATCTGCTCGACGGCGTCCTTCTCGTCCGCGGCCACCTCGAGCACGAGCTCGTCGTGGACCTGCAGCAGCATCCGCGAGCGAAGGTCGGCCTCGCGCAGCGCGCGGTCCACCCCGAGCATGGCGACCTTGATGATGTCGGCCGCCGAACCCTGGATCGGGGCGTTGAGCGCCATCCGCTCGGCCATCTCGCGGCGCTGACGGTTGTCGCTCACCAGGTCGGGGAGATAGCGGCGACGGCCCATGATCGTCTCGGTGAAGCCCGTACGACGGGCATCGTCGACGACGCCGCGCAGGTAGTCGCGCACGCCGCCGAACTGCGTGAAGTACTCGTCCATCAGCGCCTGCGCCTCGCGCGTCTCGATGCCGAGCTGCTGGCTCAGCCCGTACGAGGACAGCCCGTACGCGAGGCCGTAGTTCATCGCCTTGATGCGTGAGCGCATCCCGACGTCGATGGCCTCGGGCTCGACCTGGAACACGCGCGACGCCGTGATCGTGTGGAAGTCGGCGCCGGAGTTGAAGGCGTCGATCAGCGCCTGCTCCTCGGAGAGGTCGGCCATGATCCGCATTTCGATCTGACTGTAGTCGGCCGTGAGCAGCGTGTCGTAGCCCGTGCCGACGACGAAGGCCTCACGGATGCGGCGCCCCGCGGCCGTCCTGATCGGGATGTTCTGGAGGTTGGGGTCGGCCGAGCTGAGGCGCCCGGTCGCGGCGATCGTCTGGTTGTACGTGGTGTGGATGCGGCCGTCCGGCGCGACCGTCTTGCGGAGCCCCTCGACCGTCACCCGCAGCCGGGTCGCGTCGCGGTGCTCGAGGAGGTGCAGGAGGAATGGGTGCTCGGTCTTGGCGTAGAGCTGCTGGAGCGCATCGGCATCTGTCGTGTATCCGGTCTTGGTGCGCTTGGTCTTGGGCATGCCGAGCTCGTCGAACAGGACGACCTGGAGCTGCTTGGGCGAACCCAGGTTGATCTCCTTGCCGATCACCTCGTACGCCTCGTCGGCCGCCGTACGGACGCGCGTCGCGAACTCCTCCTCGAGGGTCTCGAGCGCGTCGGTGTCGACGGCGACGCCGACCTCCTCCATGTCGGCCAGCACGCTGACGAGGGGAAGCTCGACGGTGTCGAGGAGCGTACGCCCGCCCTGCTTGTCGAGCTCGGCGTCGAGCGCACCGCTCAGCTCGACGACCGCAGCGGCCTGGAGCATCGCGTCCTGCGCGGCGGCGTCGTCGGCGACATCGAGGGTGAGCTGGTCGCCGTGGTCCTCGACGCGCAGCTCGCGGTGGAGGTAGCGCAGGGCCAGGTCCTCGAGGTCGTACGACCGCTGGTCGGGCCGCGCCAGGTAGGCGGCGAGTGCGGTGTCGCTCGCGAGGCCGGCGACCGTCCACCCCTGCGCGCGGAGGGCGAGGATCGGGCCCTTAGCGTCGTGGAGCACCTTGGGCCGCGCGCCGTCGGCGAGCCACGCGGCCACGGCGGCTTCGTCCGACGGCGTCAGCGTCGCCACGTCGAACCACGCCGCGCCGTCGTTGCCCGTGGCGAGCGCGAGCGTGTCCACGCGGCCGGTCCCCCGGCCCCAGGATCCGCCGACGCGGACGCCGACCGGCACCCCCTCGGGCACGTGCTCGTCAAGCCAGGCCGCGACCTCGCCCTCACCGAGGACTACGCCGGAGACCTCGAAGCCCTCCTCGGCCTCGGGCTCCTCGGTCGAGAGGGTCTGGAACAGCCGGTCGCGCAGCACCCGGAACTCCAGGCCGTCGAAGACCTGGTGGACGGCGTCGCGGTCCCACGGCTGGAGAGCGAGGTCGGCGGTGGTGACCGGGAGGTCGAGATCGCGCACCAGGGCGTTGATGCGGCGGTTGCGGATGACGTCGGCCAGGTGGTCGCGGAATGACTGCCCCGCCTTGCCAGTGACCTTGTCGGCATCGCGGACCAGGCCGTCGAGGCCGTCGAACTGGGCGAGCCACTTGGCCGCGGTCTTGGGGCCGACCCCGGGGACGCCGGGGAGGTTGTCGCTGGTCTCGCCGACCAGGGCGGCGACGTCCGGGTAGCGCGCTGGGACGACGCCGTACTTCTCCTCCACCGCCTGCGGAGTCATGCGTGCGAGGTCAGAGACGCCCTTGCGCGGGTAGAGCACGGTCGTGGTGTCGGTGACCAGCTGGAGCGCGTCGCGGTCGCCGGTGCAGATGAGCACCTCGAAGCCGTCCTGCTCCGCCCGCGTCGCCAGGGTGCCGATGATGTCGTCGGCCTCGAAGCCCTCCAGCTCGAGGTAGGTCACGTGCAGCGCGTCGAGGACTTCCTTGATCAGGGCGACCTGGCCGGTGAACTCGTCGGGCGACTTGGAGCGGTTGGCCTTGTACTCGGCGTACTCCTCGCGCCGGAAGGTCTTGCGCGAGACGTCGAACGCGACCGCCAGGTGGGTCGGCTGCTCGTCGCGCAGGACGTTGATCAGCATGGACGTGAAGCCGTAGACCGCGTTGGTGTGCTGGCCCGTCGTGGTCGAGAAGTTCTCGACGGGGAGGGCGAAGAAGGCCCGGTAGGCCACCGAGTGGCCGTCGATGAGGAGGAGGCGGCCGGAGTCGGCGAGAGCAGGGTCAGCGGTGCTGGTCGAGTCCACGCACCGACTCTAACGGTCGCCACCGACGCGGATCGCGCCCCCGTTCGTCGGGCGGCCAGCCGCGTGACGTCGGTCGCGGGCGGTCACTCGCGGGCGGTCCGGGCCAGCGCGTCGTGCGTACGGAGCAGGGAGCGACGCACCGCGATCAGCCTCCCAGTGCTCCGCCCGCTCGCCCGCCCCGCAGCACGGGCGCGCAGGATCCGCACCCGGGCTGCGCGTACGGTCGCGAACTGGCCGAAACCGATCCGCGTGAGGAACCGGTGGGCGTCGCGGGAGGCGGACGGCGCCCACGCGTACACCAGGCTCGAGCCGGCGTCCTCGGCCCAGTCGACGGCGACGCTCATCAGCGAGGACGCGATCCCTCGGCGGCGGAAGCGCGGATGGACGTGCAGCTCGCTCACGATGACCATGCTGCTCAGGTGGAGCGGTGTCTGCGGGGCCAGCTCGACCTGGATCGCACCGACCACCTGGTCGGCGATCGTCGCCACGCACAGGCGTCGGCGCGCATCGGTATCGAGGAGCCCCAGGGCCTCGGTGGCCTCGGCGACCGAGGGCTCTTGCCAGGCAACCACCGTCATCGTGGTCGCTTCAGCCGTGCCCGGGTCTCCCGACACGCACACCCTCCAGAGGTCGATCAGTGTCTTCGCGTCGGCGGGAACCGCCTCACGCACCTCCAGCGGCATACGTGCCACCAGGCCCCCCTCGGGTCGAGTCAAGGGTGAAACACTACGCCGTGGTGGGCGCTCCTGTCACAAGGTCGGGGCGGCACCCGGACGAGCCGAGGAGAGCCAGTGTTCATCGGGGCTGGGACGGTCGTGAACGTGCTCGCAGTGCTGGCCGGGTCGGGCATCGGGCTCCTGGTCGGCCACCGGCTTCCCGCACGCACCCGCGCCGTCGTCACCGACGGCCTCGGGCTCGTGACCCTGCTCATCGCCGCCCTGTCGGCCGTCGCGGTCACCGACCGGCTCCTGTCCGACGCCGTGGGGCCGAGCGCGCCGGTGCTGATCGTGCTGGGGGCCGTCGTCCTCGGCGGGTTCATCGGCTCGCTGCTGCGGATCGAGCACCGCCTCGAGCATGTCGGCGTCGTCCTCCAGGCACGGATGGGCGGTGCCGCCGACGAGGGGGCGCGTGCACGTTTCGTCGAAGGATTCATGACGGCGTCGCTGGTCTTCTGCGTCGGGCCGCTCACCATCCTCGGGTCGATCACCGACGGGCTCGGCGGCGGCGCGCAGCAGCTGCTGCTCAAGTCGGCGCTCGACGGATTCGCGGCGATCGCGTTCGCCGCCTCGCTCGGCGTCGGGGTGATGGCGTCGGCCCTCGCGGTGGGTGTGATCCAGGGCGGGTTCACGATCCTCGGTGCGGTCATGGGCTCGTTCGTGCCCGAGCCGCACGTCATCGCCCTGACGGCGACGGGTGGCGTGCTGCTCATCGGAGTCGCCCTGCGGCTGCTCAACATCCGCCCGATCGCGGTGGGTGACATGCTCCCGGCGCTGATCGTCGCGCCCGTGCTCGTGCAGTCCGTGATCTGGCTGCGCTGAGCGCCTGCGGACCCCGCGGGCGCGCCGTCGGGACGCACGGCGCGGACGACGCCCGGGAACCACCTCGAACAGCGCACGCCACTGCGCACCGAAGGCGGGCGCCGGACCGTCGTAGCCGCGCTCGCGCAGGAGGCGGTGCACCAGCAACATCAGCGCACGCGAGCCGACCCGGTCGCCACGCTTGCTCGGTCGCAAGCTCGACGAGCCCCCCGAGAGCCATGTGGCCGCGGTGCAACAACCAGTCGCCACGCTTGACGAGGTCGATCAGCCGTTGCCGCTCGCAGCACCGGATGAACGCTGCCGCCGGCGTGACTCCGACGGTGTCGAGGGGTGGAAACGCGAGCGTCCGGTGCAGGAAGACCCCGTCCAGCTCGCGGTGCTGGTCCTGGTCGATCACGAACTCGAGCGGGAGCTCCGGTCCCTCGTCGTACCCGAGCAGCCGATGCCGCGTCGCGCCGTCGACCCGGCTGCCGTCGGGAGGGCGAGCCGAGCTTCCTCCACCTCGTTCGCGAAGGACATCGCGTACGAGGTGCGGTGAGGTCGGGCGGGAGCGGGCGAGGAGCGGGCATCCGCCGATGCGTGGCGTGACGCCGAACGGGACGGGGAGAAGGTCGCTACTGCACGTCGGACGTGTCCGCGACGCCCGCCGCACCACCGAGCGCAGGGCCGTGGTCGACGACCCCCTCGGCAACAGCGCGCATCGACATGCGCAGGTCCATCGCGGTCTTCTGGATCCAGCGGAACGCCTGCGGCTCGGTGATCCCGAGCGCCTCCTGGAGGAGCCCCTTGGCGCGCTCGACGGCCCGACGCGTCTCGAGACGGTCCTCGAGTCCCGCGACCTCCGCCTCCAGGGCGGCGATCTCGGCGAAGCGGCTCACCGCCATCTCGATCGCGGGGACGAGGTCGGACTTGCTGAACGGCTTGACGAGGTAGGCCATGGCGCCGGCGTCGCGCGCCCGCTCGACGAGCTCGCGCTGGCTGAACGCCGTGAGCATGACGACGGGCGCGATGCGCTGAGACGCGATGCGCTCGGCGGCCGAGATGCCGTCGAGCTTGGGCATCTTGACGTCCATGACCACGAGGTCGGGTCGCAGCTCCTCCACAAGGGCGACGGCCTGCTCGCCGTCGGCCGCCTGACCGACGACCTCGACGCCTTCCTCGGCGAGCATCTCGGCGAGGTCCAGACGGATCAGGGCCTCGTCCTCGGCGATGACGACACGGCGCACGGTCGGGCGCGCACCAGGGGTGCTCTCTGCGGAAGTCACGTGAGAAGGTTATCCCGCGCGTTCGACGCGCCGCGCCGGGCCGGGTTGGCGGAATGGTAGACGCGGTGGTCTCAAAAACCACTGTCCGAAAGGATGTGCGGGTTCGAGTCCCGCACCCGGCACTTCAAGGTCGCTGCTACTCAGCACCCGCGGAAATCTTTTCGCAACCTGCGTCCGCTACGGTCCTCTTCACACGCACGGTTGCCGCGTACAACCGGATGCCGTCAACTTCGCGCCGGTTTCATAACGGCTTGGAATCTTCGGGGTTCGGAAGCACCGCCGCTGTGCTACAACGATGCAGTTAATGCATTGGGACGCACGTCCGCCCCGAGACGATCCACGGGCCGGGCACCAACGAATCGGAGGACACCATCGTGTCTCGTTCCACGAAGGCGCTCGCAGTAGCCGCAGCGCTGACCCTGGCCCTGGCCGGGTGTGCCAACAACGACGACGACGGCGGCGGCAGCGACAACAGCTCCACAGCGCCTGAGCTCGAGGTCCAGACCTCGATCGAGGCTCCTGCGGACGCCGTCACGCCTGCAGGCGACGGCAAGGCCGAGTGCCCGGCGACGACCACCCTCGCCTACATCGGTGCCGAGACCGGCCCCAACGCCCAGCTGGGCATCAACATCGTCAACGGCGTCCAGCTCGCGATCAACGAGCACAACGAGGCCAACAAGGACTGCCAGGTCCAGCTGCGCAAGTTCGACACCGAGGGCGACCCCAACAAGGCGACCGGCCCGGTGACGCAGGCGACCAACGACGAGAACATCATCGGAGTCATCGGTCTTCCGTTCTCCGGTGAGTCGAAGGCGACCGGCAACATCCTCGAGCAGGCCGGCCTCGTCCACATCACGCCGTCGGCGACCAACCCGCTGCTGACGACCAACGGCTGGACGACCTTCTTCCGTGGTCTGGGCAACGACAACGTCCAGGGCCCGGCCGTCCCAACTCTCGCCGAGAAGATCGGCGCCAAGAGCGTCTACGTCGTCCAGGACGACTCCGACTACGGCATCGGCCTCGCCACCTCGACCACCGAGGCGCTCGCCGACAGCCTCGCCGGCACCGACGCGGTGACAACGGGTCAGAAGGACTTCTCGGCGACGATCTCCAAGATCCTCGCGGAGAACCCGGATGCGGTGTTCTACTCGGGCTACTACGCCGAGGCTGCGCCGTTCAACCAGCAGCTGGTGGCCAAGGGCTACAAGGGCGCCTTCATCGGCCCTGACGGCGTCAAGGACGACCAGTTCATCAAGCAGGCCGGCGATGCCTCGAGCAACGCCTACTTCACCTGCCCGTGCATCCCGGGCGAGCTGATCACCAGCTTCGCCGACGCCTACGAGAAGGTCTCGAACGGCACTGCTCCGGGCACCTACTCGGTCGAGGGCTACGACGCCACGACGGTGCTCCTCGCGGGCATCGACGCCGGCAACCAGGACCGCGCGAAGCTGAAGGACTGGGTCAAGAACTACGACGCCCAGGGCATCAGCAAGAAGTTCAAGTGGGACGAGACCGGTGAGCTCACCGAGCTTCCCGTTTACGGCTACAAGGTTCAGGACGGCAAGATCGTCTCGGTCGGCGTGATCGAGTAACGAGCCAGCTGTCAACGGAGGGGGTCCGTCTCATCAAGACGGGCCCCCTCTCTGC
This sequence comes from Mumia sp. ZJ1417, assembly GCF_014127285.1. Taxonomy (GTDB): domain Bacteria; phylum Actinomycetota; class Actinomycetes; order Propionibacteriales; family Nocardioidaceae; genus Mumia. The sequence goes on along the minus strand of NZ_CP059901.1, from coordinate 1,681,241 downwards.
TCATCCGACTCCCAAAAGGAGCCCTAGTGGACCAGTGGATCACGCTCGACTGGGATGCCCTGGGTGCGAACTTCTGGAGCGCGACCGTCGATGGACTCACATTCGGCGGGATCTACGCGCTCGTCGCGCTTGGCTACACCCTTGTGTACGGCGTTCTCAACCTCATCAACTTCGCGCACTCCGAGGTCTTCATCGTCGGTGCGTACGCGATCGTCTTCACCCTCACGTCGCTCGGCTTCGGCCCGTCGGTGCCCAACCTCGAGTGGTACCAGATCGCCGCGAACCTCTTGCTCGCCGTCATCTTCGGCATGCTGGCCTCGGCGATCACCGCATTCATCGTCGAACGTGTCGCCTACAAACCCCTGCGCGTCAAAGGCGCACCACGGCTGGTGTTCCTGATCTCCGCGATCGGTATGTCGTTCGTCATCCAGTACCTGATCTTCGTCTGGCGCGGACCCAACCCCGAGCCGTCGGTGATCATGTTCGAGAACAAGGCGATCTTCGACATCGGCGGGACCCTGATCTACTTCGACTCGATCCTCATCGTGACGGCAGCGATCTTCATGATGATCCTGGTCGATCAGTTCATCCGGCGCACCAAGCTCGGGCGCGGCATCCGCGCCGTGGCCCAGGACCCCGACACGGCAACGCTGATGGGCGTCAACCGTGAGCGAATCATCATCAGCACGTTCATCATCGGCGGACTCCTCGCCGGCGTGGCCGCGCTCTTCTACGTGATGAAGGTGCCCTCGGGCGTCCTCTACCTCGGCGGCTTCGTCCTGGGCGTCAAGGCGTTCACCGCCGCCGTCCTCGGCGGCATCGGAAACGTCCGCGGCGCGCTCCTCGGTGGCCTGCTTCTGGGGTTGATCGGCAACTACGGCCAGATCCTGCTCGGGAGCGCACAGTGGACCGACGTGGTCTGCTTCGTGGTCCTGATCATCGTCCTGATGGTCCGGCCGGAGGGCATCCTCGGCAGCAACCTCGGAAAGGTGAGGGCATGAGCACCGGTACGCCGATGGGCGGGGCCTCGGAGTCCCAGGCCCGCGCCGACGAGCTGGTCGAGGAGACCACGAAGCCGTCCCGCCTCCGGGGCCTCTCGGACTGGTGGAACCACCTTCCCCGGGTCGGCCAGTGGGGCTTCCTGCTGATCGCCGTCGCGGCCGCGTTCGCGCTGCCCCTGGTCAACATCCCGCTGCTCACGACCGAGCCGGGCAACAACTGGCCGCTCGCCTGTGCCGAGATGGCTCGCTACGCCCTGGTCGCGATCGGCCTCAACGTCGTCGTCGGCCAGGCCGGTCTCCTCGACCTCGGCTATGTCGGCTTCTTCGCAGTCGGCGCCTACGTCGCCGCGCTGTGGACGTCACCCGACTCGACGATGGTCCACATCCCCTACCTCCTGACCCTGCCGCTCGCGGCCATGGTCACGGTGGTGTTCGGCGTGCTGCTCGGCATCCCGACGCTACGGCTACGAGGGGACTACCTCGCGATCGTGACGCTCGGGTTCGGCGAGATCATCCGTCTGCTGGCGACGATCATCCCCGCGCTAAAGGGTCAGGTCGGCTTCCAAAACGTCGGCCGCCCGCCGGGTGAGAACGCCGACGGCAACCCTGTCTTCGCCAACAGCGAGGGCGCCCCCTGGTACTGGCTGACGATCACGGTGATCATCATCGTCATGATCGCGCTCGGCAACCTCGAGCGCTCCCGCGTCGGCCGCAACTGGATCGCCCTGCGCGAGGACGAGGACGCCGCCGAGATCATGGGCGTCCCGACGTTCCGCTACAAGCTGTGGGCGTTCGGCATCGGTGCTGCCCTCGGCGGTTCCGCGGGCGCGATCGCGGCCGGCCAGATCGGGTTCGTCAACAACCAGCGTTTCGACGTCCAGATGTCGATCATGTTCCTCGTGGCCGTCGTGCTCGGCGGTCAGGGCAACAAGTTCGGTGCGATCATCGGCGGCGCGCTCGTGGCGTACATCCCGCTGCGGTTCACCGCGATCGCCGAGTACAAGTACCTCATCTTCGGTGCCGTGCTCGTCGTTCTGATGATCTTCCGTCCGCAGGGGCTGTTCGGGAAGCGTCCGCACCTGCTCACGTTCGAACGGCGTGCGCACAAACGGATCGCCAACCTCGCCAACGCACCGACGTCCGCACCCGTCGCGAAGGAGGCCGGCAAGTGACCGAGCACCCCAGTCCCCCGGCGACGCCGAAGCCGGATGCGCCTCCGCCGCTCGACTCTGAGGTAGCGCAGCTCGCTGCCGCGGAGCGCGAGATCGCTGTCGACGTCGGCGACAAGCTGGTCGAGATTCGGAACCTCACGGTCCGCTTCGGTGGTCTGACCGCGCTCGACGACGTCTCGTTCGACATCAAGCGCGGCGAGATCCTCGGGCTCATCGGCCCGAACGGTGCCGGCAAGACGACGTGCTTCAACGCGATGACCGGCGTCTACCGTCCGAGCTCGGGCCAGGTCCTCCTCGAGAACGAGCCGATCGGGCGCAGCAAGCAGCACAAGATCACCCGCCGCGGCATCGCCCGCACGTTCCAGAACGTGCGTCTCTTCGGTGAGATGACGGCGCTCGAGAACGTCGTGGTAGGCCTCGACGCCCGCCACAAGACGGGCGTCTGGGGGTCGCTCTTCCGCACCCCGCGGCTCTACCGCGAGGAAAAGGAAGCCATCGATCGCGGCATGGCGCTGCTGGAGTTCGTCGGGATCGCCGACAAGGCGGTCGTCCAGGCGAGCGGGCTTCCTTACGGCTACCAGCGCCGCCTCGAGATCGCGCGTGCACTCGCGACGGACCCGAAGCTGCTGTGCCTCGACGAGCCTGCGGCCGGCTTCAACCCTGCGGAGAAGGAAGAGCTCATGGAGCTCATCCGCACGATCCGCGCGGACGGCTACACGGTGCTGCTCATCGAGCACGACATGCGGCTCGTGATGGGCGTGACCGACCGGATCGTGGTCCTGGAGTTCGGCAAGAAGATCGCCGACGGGCTCCCCAAAGACATCCGCAACGACCCGACGGTCATCGCTGCCTACCTCGGAGAGGAAGACTGACGTGGCGTTGCTCGAGATCAACGACGTCTCTGTCCACTACGGCCGCATCCAGGCGCTGCACGGCATCTCATTGACCGTCAACGAGGGTGAGATCGTGACTCTCATCGGCGCCAACGGTGCCGGCAAGACGACGACGATGCGCGCCCTCGCCGGACTGCTCAGCCTGTCGTCCGGCAGCGTGACGTTCGAGGGCGAGGACATCTCCAAGCTCGCCGGGCACAAGCGTGTCGTCCGCGGCATCTCGCTGACTCCCGAGGGCCGAGGCATCTTCCCGGCGATGACGGTCCGCGAGAACCTCGAGATGGGCACGTACGCGCTCAAGGGCCGGACGACCGTCGACGAGAGCTTCGACAGGGTGTTCGAGCTGTTCCCCCGTCTCAAGGAGCGCGAAGCGCAGGCCGGCGGCACGCTGTCGGGCGGTGAGCAGCAGATGCTCGCGATCGGACGTGCCCTCATGGGCCGACCGAAGGTCCTTCTCCTCGACGAGCCCTCGATGGGTCTGGCGCCGCAGTTCATCCGCCAGATCTTCTCGATCATCTCGCAGGTCAACGAGCAGGGCATCACGGTCCTCCTCGTCGAGCAGAACGCCAACCAGGCGCTCAGCCGCGCCGACCGTGCGTACGTGCTGGAGACGGGTCGCATCACGCGGTCCGGCACCGGTGCGGAGCTGCTCGCGGATCCCGCGGTCAAGGAGGCCTACCTCGGCGTTGCCTGACGCCTCGCCGTACGGGGGTCACTCCCCCAAGGCAAACGTCGCGCCCCACCTGTTCATTCAGGTGGGGCGCGACGTTTGCGTGGGGCCCCATGCAAAGGGCCTGGTGGTCCGAGTCTGGCGTCAGTCGCGCACCAGGCGCGTCGAGTACGCCGGGGAGATGCCCTTGATCGCGTCACCCATCCGGTGGACGCGCAGCGCGTTGGTCGAGCCAGGGATCCCCGGGGGGCTGCCGGCGACGATGACCACCTCGTCGCCCTCGGCACACAACGCGATCTCGAGCAGCGCCCGGTCGACCTGGAGCACCATCATGTCCGTGTGCTCGACCTCCGGGACGAGGAACGACTGCACGCCCCACGAAAGCGCGAGCTGGTTGCGTACGACCGGGTCGGGGGTGAACGCCAGGACCGGCACGGTCGAGCGGTAGCGAGTCATCCGGCGCGCGCTGTCGCCCGAGGTCGTGAAGGCGCAGAGGAACTTCGCACCGACGGCCTGGGCCACCTCGGACGCCGCGCGGCCGATCACGCCGCTGCGGGTCTTGGGGTTCCAGTGGTACGCGGCCATGCGCGGCAGGCCGTGCTCCTCGGTGCTCTCGACGATGCGCGCCATCGTGCGCACCGTCTCCATGGGGTACTCCCCCACGCTGGTCTCGCCGGAGAGCATCACGGCATCGGCGCCGTCGAGCACGGCGTTGGCGACGTCAGAGGCCTCGGCACGAGTCGGGCGCGGAGCCGAGATCATCGACTCGAGCATCTGGGTCGCGACAATCACCGGCTTGGCGTTGCGTCGCGCCTTCTCGACGATCAGCTTCTGGACGACCGGGACGTCCTCGAGCGGCAGCTCGACGCCGAGGTCGCCGCGCGCGACCATCACACCGTCGAAGGCGTTCATGATCTCGTCGAGGTTCTCCACCGCCTGCGGCTTCTCGATCTTGGCGATGACCGGGCGGCGTACGCCCTCTTCATCCATGATCGCGTGGACGTCGTCGACATCGGCACCCCGACGGACGAACGACAACGCGATGAAGTCGACGCCGGTGCGCAGGGCCCAGCGGAGGTCGTCGCGGTCCTTCTGTGACAGCGCGGGCACGCTGACGTTCACACCGGGAAGGTTGATGCCCTTGTTGTTGCTGAGCACGCCGGGGACCTCGCACACGGTGACAACGTCGGTCTCGGTGACCTCCGTGGCGCGCAGCCGTACCTTGCCGTCGTCGATGAGGATCGTGTCGCCCGGCTTCACATCCCCGGGCAGGCCGTCGTACGTCGTCGAGCAGCGCTCGCTGTCGCCAGGCACGTCCTGCGTCGTGATGGTGAAGACGTCCCCGACAGCGAGCGGGACGGGCCCCGACGCGAACCTGCCGAGCCGGATCTTGGGGCCCTGGAGGTCGGCCAGCACCGCGATGGGCTCGCCGAGCACCTCCGCCGCGTGCCGCGTCCACTCGTACGAGCGGTCGTGGGTCGCGTGGTCACCGTGGCTGAGGTTGAGGCGGGCGACGTTCATGCCCGCGCGGGCAAGCTCGAGGATCTTCTCCTCGGACCAGACGGCGGGACCAATGGTGCAGACGATCTTTGCTCTACGCACCCGTCAACCCTAGAACGCGTGGCCGGACGTGCGCGACCCGACCCACGAAGTTTGTTGTTTCGTCAGCAGAATTTCTCGAAGGGTGGGACGCCCCCACCCGTCCGCGTTGTGAAAGCAATCTGCCCCTTTCCGAGGTCGGAAAGGGGCAGATTGCTTTCACAACGCGGACGGCGTCAGACGACGAGCGGACGCTCCGTGGGGAGGATCGGCGCAGGCAGGTTGGTCGAGCCGTTGAGATAGGCGTCGACGCCGGCCGCGCACGCGCGACCCTCGGCGAGCGCCCACACGATCAGCGACTGCCCACGGCCCGCGTCGCCGGCGGCGAACACGCCATCGATGTCGGTCATGTACGAGGAGTCGCGCGCGACGTTGCCCCGCTCGTCCAGGCTCGCACCGAGCTGCGCGACGACACCGTCGGTCTCCGGGCCGGTGAAGCCCATCGCGAGCAGCACGAGCTGTGCCGGGATCTCGCGGACACTCCCCTCGACCTCCTGGAAGCGGCCATCGACCATCTCGACCTCGACCATCCGCAACGCACGGACGTGGCCGTCCTCGTCGCCGAGGAACTCCTGCGTCGAGACCGCGTAGACACGCTCGCCGCCCTCCTCGTGCGCCGAGGCGACCCGGTAGGTCATCGGGTACGTCGGCCACGGCTGGTGGCCGGGACGCTCCTCGCTCGGACGCGGCATGATCTCCAGCTGCGTGATCGAACGGGCCTGCTGGCGGATGGCGGTGCCGAGACAGTCGGCACCGGTGTCGCCGCCGCCGATGATGACGACGTCCTTGCCCTCGGCCGTGATCTGGCCGTCGACACTCTCGCCCCGGGCGACACGGTTGGCCTGCGGGAGGTACTCCATGGCCTGGTGGATGCCGCCGAGCTCGCGCCCGACGGTCGGCAGGTCACGGCGTACGGTCGCGCCGGTCGCGAGGACCACGGCGTCGTAGCGGTCGCGCAGCTGCTCGCCCGTCAGGTCGACCCCGACGGCGACGCCGTTGCGGAAGATGGTGCCTTCGGCCGTCATCTGCTCGATCCGGCGGTCCAGGACGGACTTCTCCATCTTGAACTCCGGGATGCCGTAGCGGAGCAGACCGCCAGGCGCGTCGTCACGCTCGTACACGGCGACGGTGTGTCCGGCGCGCGTGAGCTGCTGGGCGACCGCGAGACCAGCCGGTCCCGAGCCGATGACCGCGACGGTCTTGCCCGTGAGCCACTCCGGCGGCTCGGGCGTGACGCGACCGTCATCCCAGGCGCGGTCGATGATCGACACCTCGACGTTCTTGATGGTCACGGCCTCGCGGTTGATGCCGACGACGCACGCCGTCTCGCACGGTGCGGGGCACAGGCGCCCGGTGAACTCCGGGAAGTTGTTCGTCGCGTGCAGCCGCGAGAGCGCCGCCTCCCAGTCGTCACGCCAGACGAGCTCGTTCCACTCGGGGATGAGGTTGCCGAGCGGGCAGCCGCTGTGGCAGAACGGGATGCCGCAGTCCATGCAGCGGCCGGCCTGCTCGGTGATGATCGGCAGGAGCGCCCGCCCCGGCGTGCCGGGATAGACCTCGTTCCAGTCGTGGATGCGCTCCCCGACCGGCCGCCGCGGCGCGAGCTGGCGCGGCGTCTTCATGAAACCCTTCGGATCAGCCACGGATCGCTGCCTCCATCATCGCTGCGGTGGTCTCGTCCTCGCCGAGACCGGCCTCCTGGGCTGCGGCACGCGCCTGCAGCACCCTGCGGTAGTCGACCGGCATGACCTCGGTGAACCGGACGAGCGAGGTCGTCCAGTCGGCGAGAAGCGTGCGGGCGACCTCCGATCCGGTTTCCTCGGCGTGCCGAGTGACGAGCCCCTTGAGCTCGTCGGCGTCACCGACCTCGTGGACCTCGACCATGTCGCGGTTGACCAGGTCGTGGTCGAGATCGAGGACGTACGCGACACCGCCGCTCATGCCCGCCGCGACGTTGCGGCCGGTGGCGCCGAGGATCACGACGCGCCCGCCGGTCATGTACTCGAGCGCGTGGTCGCCCACGCCCTCCACGACCGCCGTCGCACCGGAGTTGCGGACGCAGAAGCGCTCGCCGGCGCGGCCACGGACGAAGATCTCGCCGCTCGTCGCGCCGTACCCGATGACGTTGCCGGCGATGATCTGCTCCTCGGCGACGAACCCCGCCTCGCGCGACGGCCGGATCACCAGCCGCCCGCCCGACAGGCCCTTGCCGACGTAGTCGTTCGCGTCGCCCTCGAGGCGCAGTGTGATGCCGCGCGGGACGAAGGCACCGAACGACTGACCGGCCGACCCGGTGAACGTGATGTCGATCGTGTCGTCAGGCAGACCCGCGCCGCGGTAGCGCTTGGTCACCTCGTGGCCGAGCATCGTGCCGACAGTGCGGTTGACGTTGCGGATCTCCAGCTGCGCCCGCACCGGCTCGCCACGCTCGAGCGCGTCGGCGGACAACGCGATCAGCTCGTTGTCGAGCGCGCGCTCGAGACCGTGATCCTGGCCGGTGGTGTGGTGCAGCGCCGCACCCTCGGGCAGCGCCGGCACGTGCAGGATCGGCGTCAGGTCGAGCCCGCTGGCCTTCCAGTGCGCGATCGCTTCACGTGAGTCGAGCGTCTCGACGTGCCCAACGGCCTCGTCGATCGAGCGGAAGCCCAGCGCGGCGAGGTGCTCGCGCACCTCCTCGGCGATGTACTCGAAGAAGTTCACGATGAACTCCGGCTTGCCCGAGAACTTCTTGCGCAGCTCACGGTTCTGCGTGGCGACGCCCACCGGGCAGGTGTCGAGGTGGCAGACCCGCATCATGATGCAGCCGGACACGACCAGCGGAGCGGTCGCGAAGCCGAACTCCTCGGCACCGAGCAGCGCCGCCACGATGACGTCGCGGCCGGTCTTGAGCTGCCCGTCGGCCTGGACGACGATGCGCTCACGCAGCCCGTTGAGCAGCAGCGTCTGCTGCGTCTCGGCGAGGCCGAGCTCCCACGGGCCGCCGGCGTGCTTGAGCGACGTCAGCGGCGACGCCCCCGTACCGCCGTCGTTGCCCGAGATCAGCACGACGTCCGCGTGCGCCTTGGAGACACCGGCGGCGACCGTACCGACACCGACCTCCGCGACCAGCTTGACGTGGACCCGCGCGGACGGGTTCGCGTTCTTGAGATCGTGGATGAGCTGCTTGAGGTCCTCGATCGAGTAGATGTCGTGGTGCGGCGGCGGCGAGATGAGACCGACACCCGGCGTCGAGTGACGCGTCTTGGCGACCCACGGATAGACCTTCGGCCCGGGCAGCTGACCGCCCTCGCCGGGCTTGGCACCCTGCGCCATCTTGATCTGGATGTCGTCGGAGTTCGTGAGGTACTCCGCCGTGACGCCGAAGCGACCCGACGCGACCTGCTTGATCGCGCTGCGACGCTCCGGGTCGTAAAGACGCTCCGGATCCTCGCCACCCTCGCCGGTGTTGGACTTGCCGCCGAGGCGGTTCATCGCGATAGCGAGGGTCTCGTGCGCCTCCTGGCTGATCGACCCGTACGACATCGCACCGGTCGAGAACCGCTTGACGATCGCGGAGACCGGCTCGACCTCGTCGATCGGCACGGCCGGGCGGACGTCCTCCCTGAGCTTGAGGAGCCCACGCAGCGTCATCAGCCGCTCCGACTGGTCGTCGACACGCTGCGTGTACTGCTTGAAGACGTCGTAGCGGCCCGCGCGCGTCGCGTGCTGGAGCCGGAAGACGGTCTCGGGGTCGAACAGGTGCTCGGCACCGTCGCGGCGCCACTGGTACTCGCCGCCGACGTCGAGCTGGCGGCGCGACGCGGAGATGCCGGACGTCGGGTACGCCTTGGCGTGCCGCATCCGCACCTCCTCCGCGACGACGCCGAGGTCGATGCCGCCCAGACGCGAGGTCGTCCCCGTGAAGTAGCGGGCGACGAGCTCGCCGGACAGGCCGACGGCCTCGAAGATCTGCGCCCCCGTGTACGAGGCGACCGTCGAGACGCCCATCTTGGACATCACCTTGAGCACGCCCTTGCCGAGCGCGTAGCGCAGGTTGGCCACGGCCTTCTCGGGTGCGACTCCGTCGACGTAGACGGCGCTGCGGGCGAGGTCCTCGGCCGTCTCCAGCGCGAGGTACGGGTTGACCGCCGACGCGCCGTAGCCGAGCAGCAGCGCGACGTGGTGCACCTCGCGGACGTCGCCGGTCTCGACGAGCAGGCCCACGCGGGTGCGGGTCTTCTCGCGGACCAGATGGTGGTGCAGCGCGCCGGTCATCAGCAGCGACGGGATAGGAGCCAGCTCGTGGTTGGAGTGGCGGTCCGACAGGACGATGATGCGCGCGCCGTCGGCGATCGCGGCGGAGACCTCGGTGCACAGGTCGTCGAGGCGCTTGCGCAGCGCGTCCGCGCCACCGCCCACCTCGTACAGACCGCGCACCACGTACGTCGACAGGCCCGGCATGTTGCCGTGCCGGTTGACGTGGCGGATCTTGGCCAGCTCGTCGTTGGTGATCACCGGGAAGGACATCTGCAGCTGGCGGCACGACGCCGGCGTCGCGTCGAGCAGGTTGCCCTCGGCGCCGACCGTGCTGAGCAGCGACGTGACGAGCTCCTCGCGGATCGCGTCGAGCGGCGGGTTCGTGACCTGCGCGAACAGCTGGTTGAAGTAGTCGAACAGCAGTCGTGAGCGGTTCGACAGCACGGCGATGGGCGTGTCGGTGCCCATCGAGCCGATCGGCTCCGCACCCGTGCGCGCCATCGGCGCGAGGAGGATGCGCAGCTCCTCCTCGGTGTAGCCGAAGACCTGCTGGCGTCGCGTCACCGACGCGTGGGTGTGGACGACGTGCTCGATGTCGGGGAGGTCCGAGAACCGGACCAGGCCCGAGTAGAGCCACTCCTCGTACGGGTGGTCGCCGGCGAGCGCGGACTTGATCTCGTCGTTGCCGACCACGCGGTGCTCGTCGAGGTCGAGCAGGAACATCTGCCCGGGCTCGAGGCGGCCCTTGCGGACGATCGTCGCGGGGTCGAGGTCGAGGACGCCGGCCTCGGAGGCGAGCACGACGAGCCCGTCCTCGGTCTGCCAGAAGCGGCCCGGGCGCAGCCCGTTGCGGTCGAGCACCGCCCCGATCTGGGTGCCGTCGGTGAAGACGACGCAGGCCGGTCCGTCCCAGGGCTCCATCATCGTGGAGTGGAACTCATAGAAGGCCCGCAGCTTCGGGTCCATCTCGGGGTTGTTCTCCCACGCCTCCGGGATCATCATCATCACGGCGTGAGGGAGGCTGCGACCGCCGAGGTGCAGCAGCTCGAGCGCCTCGTCGAACGACGCCGAGTCGGAGTCCTCCGGGTCGACGATCGGGAAGAGTCGCGTCAGGTCGCCGGGGATCAGGTCGGACTCGAGCAGCGCCTCACGCGCCCGCATCCAGTTGCGGTTGCCGCGCGCGGTGTTGATCTCGCCGTTGTGCGCGATGAAGCGGAACGGGTGAGCGAGCGGCCAGCTCGGGAAGGTGTTGGTCGAGAACCGGCTGTGCACGACCGCGAGCGCCGATGCGATCCGGGGATCGGTGAGGTCGGCGAAGAAGTTGTCGAGCTGGTCGGTCGTCAGCATGCCCTTGTAGGTGAGCGTGCGCGCGGACAGCGACGGGAAGTAGACGTCGAGCTCGTGCTCGGCGCGCTTGCGCAGCGCGAACGTCACCCGGTCGAGGGCGATTCCCGCACGCTCACCGGCCGCGTCGGCGACGAAGAGCTGGGCGAACGACGGCATCGCGCCGCGCGCGGTCGAGCCGAGGATCATCGGATCGATCGGCACCTCGCGCCATCCGAGGACCTCGAGGCCCTCCTCGGCCGCGAGCGCCTCGACGGCCTTGCGGGCTGTCGCCGCCGCGTCCGTGTCGACCGGCAGGAAGCCGATCCCGACCGCATAACAGCCGGCCTCAGGCAGCACGAAGTCGACCACGTCACGCAGGAACGCGTCAGGCACCTGGATGAGGATGCCGGCACCGTCGCCGGAGTCGACCTCCGCGCCCACGGCACCGCGGTGGTCAAGGTTGCGCAGGGCGGTCAGGCCCTGCGCGACGATCTCATGGGTGGCCTGGCCCGTCAGGGTCGCGACGAAGGCGACGCCACAGGCGTCGTGCTCGTCCTCGCCGGAGTAAAGGCCTTGAGCTGGGGGAATCCCGCGCATGCCGCTTCTCCCGTCGTCATCGCTATGGCGCTGCGGACGGGGGCTCGCAAGACTGAGTTGCTCAAAAGTGCGAGATGCCGGTCCGTCAGCGGGGAACAACCACACCGAAGGGACGACCTTGGCCCTCACATGGCCTGCCCAGGTTACACGATTGTTGCCGGCTCCGACTCTGCGGTACGTCTCGTCCGTACGGGGACACCGGAGCGTGTCAGGCCGAGACTCCGCCGACCAACGTCCCGACCAGGAACGTCAGACCCGCGGCGGCACTGCCGAGAACGAGCTGACGCAGACCGCCGAACCACCACGGGCGGTCGGTGATCGCCGTGACGAGCGCCCCCGTCCCGAACAGCGCCAGCAGCGACACGGCGACCGTCGGCACCATCGACGTGATGCCGAAGATCAGCGGTAGCAGCGGGATGAGCGCGCCGACGGCGAACGAGAGGAACGAGGAGACCGCCGCGAGCATCGGCGAGGGGAGGTCCTCCGTGTCGACACCGAACTCCTCGCGGGCATGGACCCGTACGGCGTTGTCAGGGTCGCTGTGGATCTGCTGGGCCACCTCGCGCGCCACGCTCTCGTCGACGCCCTTCGCGACGAACATCGACGCCAGCTCGGCCTGCTCCTGCGCGTCGTGACGCAAGATCTCGCGCCGCTCGCGCTCGACCTCGGCACGGGCGAACTCGGCCTGGCTGGCCACCGACGTGTACTCGCCGACGGCCATCGAGAAGGCACCGGCCGCCAGCCCGGCAACGCCGGCGATGATCACCGGCTTGGGGTCGTCCGTGCCGCCCGCCATGCCCATGATGAGCGCGAAGTTCGACACGAGACCGTCAGAGGCGCCGAACACCGAGGGGCGCAGCCAGCCGCCCGTGACGTCAGGATGCTCCTTGCCGATCGTCTCGGGATCGGGGAGCGGGTACGGCTCCCCGGACGACTCCTGCGGCGCCCGTGCCTCGGTCATGCCACGAATCTACGACCGGGAGCCGTCGCCGTCATCCAAGGATGGGCTTGCCTCAGCCGTGTCGTCAGACACGTCCCCCTCGGGCTCCGCGTCATCCCTGACCGCCGCGTCGCCGTCACCGGCGTCGGACGAGTCGTCGGCGTCGTCGTCCGCCGCAGAGTCGTCACGAGAGGCAGACGGGTCGACCTGGACGACCGTCTCGCGTGCACCACGGCCTGTCTTGGTGAGCCACACGAACAACGCGACGGCCGCGACGAACAGCACCAGCGACGTCCACTGGTTGAGGCGCAGGCCGAGGAACTCGTGGGCGGTGTCGATGCGCATGCCCTCGATCCAGAACCTGCCCGCGGTGTAGATCGCCACGTACAGCGCGACCACGCGGCCACCGCCCAGCTTGAAGCGGCGATCGGCCCAGATGAGGACGAAGAACCCGGCGAGGCTCCACAGCGACTCGTACAGGAAGGTCGGGTGGAACGTCTCGAACTGCTCGTAGCCGACCGGTCGGTGCGACGCGTCGATCTCGAGGCCCCACGGGCTGTCGGTCGGGCTGCCGAAGAGCTCCTGGTTGAACCAGTTGCCCCAGCGACCGATCGCCTGTCCGAGCAGGACACCCGGCGCGAGCGCGTCGGCGAACGGCGCGAACTTGATGCCGTGGCGACGGCAGCCGATGTAGGCCCCGAGCGCGCCGAGCGCGACCGCGCCCCAGATGCCGAGGCCGCCCTCCCAGATGTAGAGCGCTTTGATCGGCTCCCGACCCTCTGCGAAGTAGAGCTCGGGGTTGGTGACGACGTGGTAGAGGCGAGCGCCGACCAGGCCGAACGGGATCGCCCACACGGCGACGTCCGCGACCGCGCCGGGCTTGCCGCCCCGGGCCTGGAACCGCTTCTCGCTGACCCAGATCGCAGCGACGACGCCAGCGATGATGCACAGGGCGTACGCGCGGAGCGGGAACGGGCCGAGCTCCCAGACGGACTGGGACGGGCTCGGGATCGAGGCGAGGATCACGGGAGGGCTCCCTTGTCAGGGGTGGGAACGAGGGTACGGGCGCGCTCGACGCCGGCACGCAGGTCCTCGGCCAGGCGGCGTACGCCGGCGATGCCGCGGGCGGTGTCGGTGCCCGCGTCGAGTAGCTGCGAGACGAGGGCAGAGCCGACGATCACGGCGTCGGCGAACGCGCCGACCTCGGCCGCCTGGTCACCGTTGCTGACGCCCAGCCCCACGCCGACCGGGATGTCGGAGTGGGTACGGACGCGCGCGACGAGCGCCGGCGCCGCCGTGCTGGTCGCGGCGCGCGCACCGGTCACACCCATCACTGCCGTCGCGTACAGGAAGCCACTGGAGGCCTTCGCGGTCATCGCGAGGCGCTCGTCGGTCGAGGACGGGGCGACGAGGAACACGCGGTCGAGCCCGTGCGCGGACGACGCCTCGACCCACTCCCCCGCCTCGTCAGGGATCAGGTCAGGCGTGATGAGCCCCGCACCGCCGACCGCTGCGAGCCGGGAGGCGAACGTGTCGACGCCCACCCGCTCGATGGGGTTCCAGTAGGTCATCACGAGCGTCGGCGCACCGGTCGCGGCGACTACCTCGACGGTGTCGAACACGTCGGCGATCTTCGTACCGGCCGCCAGGGCCGCGTCAGCGGCGCGCTGGATCGTCGGGCCGTCCATCACCGGGTCGGAGTAGGGGAGACCGATCTCGACGATGTCGACACCGCCCTCGACCATCGCCACCATCGCGTCGATCGCGGTCTGCTTGTCAGGGAAGCCGGCGGGGAGATAGCCGACCAGGGCCGGGCGGTTCTCCGCGCGCGTGCGCGCCAGCAGGTCGGCGAGCGCGCTCATGCCTTGCCTCCGTCGTCGAGCAGGCCGAAGTATTCCGCGGCGGTGTGCACGTCCTTGTCGCCACGCCCCGAGAGGTTGACCAGAATGGTCGCCGGCCGTCCCAGCTCCTCGGCGAGCTGCGGCGCGATCCGCAGCGCACCCGCGATCGCGTGCGCCGACTCGATGGCCGGGATGATGCCCTCGGTCTTGCAGAGCAGGTCGAACGCGGCCATCGCCTCGTCGTCGGTCACCGGCTCGTACGTCGCGCGACCGGTCTCCGCGAGATAGGCGTGCTCGGGTCCGACGCCGGGATAGTCGAGCCCGGCCGAGATCGAGTGCGACTCGATGGTCTGACCGTCCTCGTCCTGAAGGAGGTAGGAGCGGGTGCCGTGCAGGACGCCGACGTCACCGGCCGTGATGGTGGCCGCGTGGCGTCCGGTCTCGAACCCGTCGCCACCGGCCTCGAAGCCGTACAGGCGCACCGCCTCGTCGTTCAGGAAGCCGGCGAACAGCCCGATCGCGTTGGACCCGCCGCCGACGCAGGCCACCGCCGCGTCGGGGAGGCCGCCGATCCGCTCGAACGACTGCGCGCGCGCCTCGTCGCCGATGCCGCGGGTCAGGTCGCGCACGATCTCGGGGAACGGGTGCGCGCCCGCGGCCGTGCCGAGCAGGTAGTGGGTGTCGTCGACCGTGCTGACCCAGTCACGCAGGGCCTCGTTGATCGCGTCCTTGAGCGTACGGCTGCCGGTGGTCACCGGGATCACCGTCGCGCCCAGCATCTGCATGCGGGCCACGTTGAGGGCCTGGCGCTGCGTGTCGACCTCGCCCATGTAGACGACGCACTCGAGGTCGAGGTAGGCGCAGGCCGTCGCGGTCGCGACCCCGTGCTGGCCGGCACCGGTCTCGGCGATCACGCGGTGCTTGCCCATCCGCTTGGCGAGCAGCGCCTGGCCGAGCACGTTGCGGACCTTGTGGGCGCCGGTGTGGTTGAGGTCCTCGCGCTTGAGGAGGATCCGAGCCCCCGCCCGCTCCGACAGCCGCGTGGCCTCGTACAGCGGGCTCGGGATGTTGGCGTACTCACGCAGCATCCGGTCGAGCTCGGAGGTGAACGTCGGGTCGACGAGCGCCTCTCGCCAGGCGCGCTCGAGCTCGTCGAGAGGCGCGATGAGCGCCTCGGGCATGAAGCGCCCGCCGAACCGGCCGAAGTGGCCGTGCTCGTCGGGGAGGCTCGAGGGACGCGGGTCGGCCGAGGCCGAGGTGCTGGTCATGCGTCGATCCTTGCAGGTGGCGTCAACAGGTGTGTCGACGAGGACGGTGAGGGCCGAAGAAGTCGTCCACCGTCACCATCGGTGCTGCAGAGCGGGGTGCGACCCGGCCGCAACCAGGTCGGCGACGGTCGAGCGCGGGTTGCCGCCCGTCACCAGCGTCTCTCCGACCAGGACGACCTGTGCGCCCGCCCGGGCGTACTCGATGACGTCCTTGGTGTCACGCACTCCCGACTCGGCGACCTTCACGACCGAGTCAGGGATCAGCGGAGAGAGCCGGGAGAACGTGGTGCGGTCCACCTCGAGCGTCTTGAGGTTGCGGGCGTTGACACCCACGAGGTCGGCGCCGGCCGCGACCGCGCGCTCGACCTCCTCCTCGTCGTGCACCTCCACCAGCGGGGTCAGGCCGATCGAGCGCGCACGCTCGATCAGCGACTCCAGCGCCGGCTGGTCAAGTGCGGCGACGATCAGCAGCGCCATGTCGGCGCCCGCCGCACGGGCCTCCCAGAGCTGGTAGGAGGTCGTGATGAAGTCCTTGCGCAGGACCGGGCAGTCCACCTGAGCCCGGACCGCCTTCAGATCGTCCAGGCTGCCGGAGAAGCGCCGGCGCTCGGTCAGCACCGAGATCGCGGCCGCGCCGCCCTCGGCGTAGTCCACAGCCAGGGCTGCCGGATCCTTGATGTCGGCGAGGGAACCCTTGGACGGACTGGCTCGTTTGACCTCTGCGATGACCGAGACCCCGTCGGCGCGGAACGCCGGCATGGGGTCGAGCGCGAGGTCCTGACGGCTCGCACGCTCCTTGAGATCGTCGAGCGGGACCGCGGCCATGCGGTCCCCGAGGTCCTCGAGCACTCCTTCGAGGATGTCGTCGAGTACGGACATCGCCGACCTGCCTTCCCACCCGTAGACACCGCGTCGCGCTCGCCGCTGCGCCGCAGTCTGTCCTTCCCAGGGTAGCCAGCCGGGTGTGGGGAGGATCACCGCCCCCTGGTGGCATGGCTGTGCGGCAGAATGCACGCTGCGACGCCGCGCTACCGTGCGGCGCTCGGACGAGAGGACATCTGTGAGCGCTCCCCCGCCGCCCGGCCCGTACGGGTACGGCACGCCGCCCCCACCTGGCGGGTACGGCGCCCCGCCCCCACCCCCGGGATGGCATCCTCCTCGCCCCACCTCGCAGAAGGCCGTCTGGGCGTTCGTGTGCAGCCTGATCGGCGTCGTCCTGTGCTGCTTCCCCGTCGGGATCGCCGGCATCGTCCTCGGCGCGCAAGCCAAACGCGAGATCGCCGAGTCGTACGGGCAGCTGGACGGCGCAGGCCTGGCGCAGGCGGGCTTCATCGTGGGAATCGTCGTCACCACGATCTCCGCGCTCTACCTGCTCTTCACGCTCGGGACCTTCTTCCTGCCGCTGGCCCTGCTGAGCGCCTGACGGGGGCTTTCTCTCCCCCACCGACCGCTACGGCACAATGGCGCACTCCGAGCCCTGACGAAGGAGCACCATGAGCTATCCCCCTCCGGGCGGCCCGACGCCCCCGGGCAACGAGCCCCCGAGCTACAACCCGCCCCCGGGCGGTGGGTACGGCGGACCTCCCCCGGGCTACAACCCGCCCCCGGGAGGTGACCCGTACGGCGTGCCGCCGCAGACCTCCAACAAGGCGATCTGGGCGCTCGTCACCGGCCTCCTCGGCCTGCTGTGCTGCGGTGTGATCGGCATCGCCGGCATCATCCTCGGCAACCAGGCGAAGGCAGAGATCGAAGCCTCGCAGGGTCGCCTCACCGGCACCGGCATGGCCAAGGCGGGGTTCATCCTCGGCATCGTCTCGATCGTGCTGACCGTCCTTGGCGTCCTCCTCTACGTCGGCCTCTTCGCGACCGGAGCGATCGACGCCGAGTCCGGCACGTACTGAGCCGTACGGCACGACGAGGCGCCACCCGCTGTCCGGGGTGGCGCCTCGTCACGTCTGCGGGCCGGACACTGCTGCTAGGACGCGAACCAGGCGCCCCACGGGGTGTTGCGCAGGAGCGTGAACGCGAGGGCGACGCCGAGCACGGCGACGCCGACGCGCGACGTCAGGACGATCATCCGCGCCCGCGGGTCTCGCAACCGCCGAGGGAGCCACACCACCCAGGCCATCACGAGCGCGACAGCGAGTGCCACCGCGAGGATGTTGCTCGACGCGGCTGTGGCGATATCGAGGTCCGTCAGCGCGTGCGCGGCACGCAGTCCGCCGCACCCTGGGCAGTCGAGCCCGGTGAGCAGCGCGAACGGGCAGTAGCCGTAGCTCCCGGAGACGTTCGGGTCACGGAAGTGCAGCAGCGCGGCCGCCGCGAGGCCGCCGCCCCCGACGAGCAGCGGCGTCCGCAATGCCCGCCACCGCGAGACGGGGCGGGCTGCGGTCGCGGTCGTGGTCACGCCTTCACGACGACGGACGACACGATCATGTCGTGCCACGTCTGCTTCTTGGCGTCCCACAACGGCCACAGTACGTCGAGGAAGCACGCGTTCGCGAGGACGGCGTACAGGACGTAGCGGAGCACGCCCTTGGCCGCGCCCTGCGGCTCCCCCGTGCGCATCTCGATCACCTTGATGCCGAGCAGCTGCTTGCCGAGGCTCTGACCGCCCTGCCCCTGACGGATACCTTGGTTCCAGATCTGGAAGACGAGGCCGATCAGCACGCCGAGCAGGATGAGACCGAGCCCGAGGGCGAACTGGCCGCCATTGGTGATCTCGCTCCTCGTCTCGTCGAGCGAGGTGTTCGTGGTCTCCGTCGCCCCTGCGAGGACGATCACGCCGACGATGACAGGCACCACGGTCAACAGCGAGGCGATCAGGCCGTCGATGAGGACGGCGGCGACGCGTGCCCACCAGCTCGCGTACGGCGACGGCGGCACGTACTCCGGGACCGGGGCGTAACCGCCGCCCCCGTACTGGCCGAACTGCGGCGGCTGTTGGCCGTACGGCCCCTGCGGCGGCGGCCCGTAGGGACCCTGCGGGGGCTGTTGGGGGTACGGAGGCTGGTCGGAGGACACGAGGACTCCCTTCGTCGCCGGTGTCGCAGACGTCGGCGTGCGGTCTAGGGGAGCAGTGTCCCGTAGATCAGTGCGCCTTGACGCCCAGACCCGCCGCGGACATCACCTTGGCGACGACTGCGGAGCCGAGGGTCAGGGCGACGCCGACCCAGAAGAGCACCCAGTTCGGCCCCATCAGCAGCGCCACTCCGCCGACCGTGAATCCGATCAGGCAGATGACGACCGCGGTCCAGGCTGCGGGGGAAGAACCATGCATCGTTCTCAAAACCTCTCTGGGGCGACTGGCGCTCGGGGATAGTGCCCAAGCCTAGACTGTCGGGTCCTCGCCACGGTCGAGTGCCTTCCACGGGTCGTCGTCGACGGTCTCGGCCCGCTGCTGGCCGACAGACTCGTAGCGGCTCCCCATCGACGGCCACGCGCGGCCCCAGCGCACGACCGCCGCACCCGCCGCCGCGCTGACCAGCAACGACACGAGACATGCCCACCGCCAGGCGGTCGTCGACGCCTCGTCGGCGAGGCGACTCTGCAGCGCGGCGTCTCCGGCCATCGCGGGCGACTCGGCCAGCGAGGTGACGAGCGCGTCGTGGACGGCGTCGCCTCCGAGCGCTACCGCGACCGCGGCCGCCAGCGAGGCGAGCGTCACGACGACGCCGACGGCCGTACGGACCCGGCCGCGCGACGCCAGCACCGCGACGATGCCGGCGAGTGCCACCAGGGCGAGCCCGCCGACGACCGGGAGCGCCTCGTTGCCGTTGACGCTCACCACGTCGCGCGCCAGGCCCTCGGTCTCGACGGTGACGCGCGACCACGGCTGCGAGGCCGTGAAGAACGCGGCAGCACCGCCCACGACGCCGAGAAGGACGGTCGAACCGTAGCCGCGAGCGCTCACGCCGGCGCCTCCAGGAGCACGTCGTCGTCGAAGCAGGTCGTGGCACCGGTATGGCACGCCGGACCGGTCTGCGAGACCGTGACCAGAAGGGTGTCGCCATCGCAGTCGAGGCGGACCTCGCGGACGTGCTGGACGTGGCCGGAGGTCGCGCCCTTCACCCAGTACTCGTGGCGGCTACGGCTCCAGAACGTCGAACGGCCCGTCGTCAGCGTCCGGCGGAGGGCCTCGTCGTCCATCCAGCCCACCATCAGCACCTGGTGCGTGTCGACCTCCTGGACGACGGCAGGCACGAGGCCGTGCTCGTCGCGCTTGAGCCGTGCGGCGATCGCGGGGTCGAGGCGAGCGGAGTCAGTCACGCGTCCCATTCTCCCAGGCCGTTCCAGGCTCGGCGTCGTCGATGCCCTCGCCGGAAGGCGCGGCCTCGATGCCAAGGTGGGCCTGCGCGACCCAGGAGGCGTGCAGCCGGGCGTAGACGCCGTCCTGCGCCACGAGCGCGGCGTGCGGCCCGTCCTCGACGAGGATGCCCGCGTCGAAGACCAGAACGCGGTCGGCGGCCTCGGCCGTGGAGAGCCGGTGGGCGACGACGACGGAGGTACGACCGGCGAGGAGCCGCTCCAGCGCCCGCGAGGCCCGCATCTCGGTCTGGGGGTCGACGGCGCTCGTGGCCTCGTCCAGGACCAGCAGGTCGGGGTCGGCGAGGTAGGCGCGTACGAGCGCGACGAGCTGCCGCTCCCCCGCCGACAGCGACTCGCCTCGCTGTCCGACCTCGGTGTCGAGCCCGTCGGGCAGCGACGCGAACCAGTCGTCGATGCCGAGCTCGGTGAAGGCGTGGCGCATCCGCTCTCGCGAGGCGTCGAGATCGCCGTAGCGCAGGTTCTCGGCGAGCGTCGCGTCGAACAGGAAGCCCTCCTGGGGCACCATCACGACACGTGAGCGCAGCGTGGCGAAGCCGATCGTCCGCAGGTCGACGTCGTCCAGCGTGACCGTGCCCGCCGTCGGGTCGGACAGGCGGGTCAGGAGCTTGGCGAAGGTGCTCTTGCCCGAGCCGGTCTCGCCGACGACGGCGACGCGCTGACGCGCCGGGATCGTGACGTCGACGTCGTGGAGCACGTCCGGCCCACCGGGATAGGCGAAGCGGACGTGGTCGAACCCGATCTCGAGCGCTCCAGCCGGCAGCGCGACACCCTCGCCGGGGTCGCGCACGTCAGCCGGGGTGTCGAGGATCTCGATCACCCGCCGCCACGAGGAGATCGCGTTCTGGGCCTCGGTGATCACCTGGGTCGCCGTCTGCACGGGGCCGACGAACAGCGACACGAGGAACGCGAACGCGATGACCCCGCCGAGCGTGAGGTCGCCGGCGACTCCGAGCATGACGCCGACGACGATCACGGCCGCGTTGGCCAGACCGCCCGCGACGCCCGCAGAGGCGAAGGTCCCCGCGACGAGACGCTGGGCGCGGATGTTGGCTCGCAGGTTGACGTCGATCGCCTCGTCGATCCGGCGCTGCGTGCGGCGCTCCACCCCGTACGCACGAACCACCGAGGCACCCACCACGGGCTCGGCGATGACCGCCAGCATCGTGCCGACGGTCGCGCGGGCATGGTCGTACGCCCGTGCCATCCGGCCCTGAAGCGCCACGAGCGTGACGACGAGCGGGACGAAGCAGATCCACACCACGATCGTCAGCTGCCAGCTGTAGAACGCCATGATGACGGTCGCGACCGCCACCTGACCGAGACTGGTGACGATCATGATCCCGTTGAACTGGAGGAACAGCGAGACCTGGTCGATGTCGGAGGTCACCCGCGACACGAGGGCGCCACGGCGCTCGCGGTCCTGGGTGAGCACGGAGAGGTCGTGGACGTGGCGGAACGCCTTGACGCGCAGGTCGGTCAGGCCGCGCTCGCTGGCGACGAACAGGCGGATCTTCATCGCCCACGCGCACACCGCGGTGAGCAGCACGATGCCGGCGGCCACCATGCTCCAGCGCACCACCAGGCCCTCGTCGGGTCCGCCTTCGACGGCGAGCCCACGGTCGATCGCGACCTGGACGACGACCGGGACGACGGCACCGCCGACCGTGCTCAGCGCCGCGAGCAGCAAGGTCAGAGGGAGCCCCGTGGCGAGGGAAGGCGTCAGCGCGAACCCACGACGGAGCACGCCGAGGCCACGCACGCGCGGGGTCTCGGCTCCGCCCACGGCGCTGCTGGTCGTGGTCACCCGGGTGCTCACGGCGCCTCCCGGGTCGTGTCGTACGCCTGGACGATGTCGGCGTACTCGGGCGAGCGCGCGACGAGCTCGGCGTGCGTCCCGCGGTCGACGACGCGGCCGCCCCGCAGGAACAGGACCTCGTCGGCGAGCGCGATGGTCGCCTTGCGGTACGCGACGACGAAGACCGTCGGCCCGCTGCCCGACGCCGTCGAGCGCGCCAGCGCAGACAGGATGCGCTGCTCGACGTCGGGGTCGAGCGCGCTCGTCGCGTCGTCGAGGAGGAGCAGCCGAGGGTCGCGGACGAGCGCCCGCGCGAGCGCCAGGCGCTGCCGCTGGCCGCCGGACAGCGTCGTGCCCCGCTCGCCCAGCCGGGTGTCGACACTGTCGGGCAGCGCGTCGACGAACTCGGCCGCCTGGGTGAGGGCGAGCACCTCACGGACACGTGCGTCGTCGACGTCGGCGCCGAGCGTGATG
The DNA here is from genome assembly GCF_014127285.1 of Mumia sp. ZJ1417. Lineage (GTDB taxonomy): Bacteria > Actinomycetota > Actinomycetes > Propionibacteriales > Nocardioidaceae > Mumia. Next base: position 1,659,100 of record NZ_CP059901.1, on the reverse strand, counting down.
TTGTCGCGGACGGTGTCGTCGAAGATGAACGTGTGCTGCGGCACGAGGGCGACGGCCTCGGCGAGTGCCTCGTGCGACAGGGAGGCGATGTCGGTGCCGTCGAGGAGGATCCGGCCGTCGTTCGGGTCGACCAACCGGTCGAGGAGCGAGGCGAGCGTGCTCTTGCCGGAGCCGGTGAGCCCCACGATCGCGGTCACGGTGCCCGGCTCGAGGGTGAGATCGAGGTTGTCGAGGACGGGGCGGCGCGCCTCGTACCCGTACGACACGTCCTTGACCTCCACCCGCAGCGGGCCGTCTCCGGCCAGCGCGGCTTGGCCGTACGGCATGTCACCGGTGGCGCGCAGCACGGCCTGGACTCGCTCCCAGCCGACGACCGTACGAGGCAGCTCGCCCAGCACCCAGCCGAACGCGCGGACAGGCCACCCGACGACCGTGAAGAGGTAGGCCACCTGGACGACCGCACCGGCCTCGATGTCGCCGGCGAGGACGCGCTCGACCCCGAGGACGACGACGAGGAGCACCCCGAGGTTGGGCAGCATCTCGATCACGGGATCGAAGATCGAGCGGATCCGCCCGGCCGCCACGTTCGCGTCGCGCAGCTCCTCGGCCGTGGCGGCGAAGCGTGCGGTCTCCTCCGCCTCACGGCCGAGGGTCTTGACGACGAGCGCGCCGTCGAACGACTCGTGAGCGACGGCGCTGACGTGCCCGCGCAGCTCCTGGGCTCGGGTGACGCGCGGCGAGAGCAGGCGCTGGTAGCCGACGTTGATCGCGAACAGCGCCGGGAACACCACCAGCCCGACCAACGTCAGGACCACGTCGGCGGTGAGCATCACGACGACCGCGGTGACCAGCATCGCGATCACGCCGACCGCCATCGGCAGGGGCATCATCACGCCCCAGGTCGCCTCGACGTCGGCGTTGGCGTTGGAGAGGAGCTGGCCGGTCGGGTGGCGCGAGTGCCACGACATCGGGAGCGCGAGGTAGCGGCGCGTGACGCGGCGCCGGTACGAGGCCATGAGCCGGTAGTAGACGATGCCGCCGATCAGCCGGCGCATGATCACGCCCCAGGCCCGCAGCAGCGCGACCGAGAGGAACAGCAGCGACGCGATCACCGCCGCGCCGGTGACGATCTCGCCGTCGCGGAACGACGGGGTCACGACGTGGTCGGTGGCCCACCCGAGGACCCACGCGTCGGCGACGGTCATCGCGCCGTAGACCAAGGAGCCGATGACGGCGAGGGTGAAGCGGCGCTTCTCCTCGGCGACGCCGACACCGATGATGCCGAAGCCGCGGCGGGTGACGCTGCGCGCCGGACGGACACCGCTGGTCGAGCGGCCCTCTCCGCTGGTCGAGCGGCCCTCTCCGCTGGTCGAGCGGCCCTCTCCGCTGGTCGAGCTCTGTCGAGACCTCACCGTACGACGTGCCCGGCGGCGCGCAGTGCGTCCTTGACCTGACCGATGGTGAGGACGCCGAAGTGGAAGACGCTCGCCGCGAGCAGCGCGTCAGCACCGGCGTCGACCGCCTCGCAGAAGTGCGCGGGTGTGCCTGCTCCCCCGCTGGCGATGAGCGGGACGTGGGTGACGGCGCGCGCGGCGCTGATCATCTCGAGGTCGAATCCGTCGCGCGTCCCGTCGGCGTCCATCGAGTTGAGCAGCACCTCGCCGATGCCGAGCTCCGTGGCCGTCCGGACCCAGGCGATCGCGTCACGCCCAGCCGACGTACGGCCGCCGTGGGTGGTGACCTCGAAGCCGGAGGGCTGGTCCGCGGCGCGGCGGGCGTCGACGGACAGGACGAGCACCTGGTTGCCGAAGCGCGCCGCGATCTCGGCGATGAGCTCGGGCCGCTGGAGGGCCGCCGTGTTGACGCCGATCTTGTCGGCGCCGGCGCGCAGGAGGCGGTCGACGTCGTCGACGGTACGGATGCCGCCGCCGACCGTGAGCGGGATGAACACCTCCTCGGCCGTCTGCGCGACGACGTCGAACGTGGTCGCGCGCGCGTCGGAGGAGGCGGTGATGTCGAGGAAGGTCAGCTCGTCGGCACCCTCGGCGTCGTACACACGTGCCATCTCGACGGGGTCCCCCGCGTCACGCAGGTCGACGAAGTTGACACCCTTGACGACGCGCCCGGCGTCGACGTCGAGGCACGGGATGACGCGGACGGCCAGGCTCACGAGGCTGCGCCCTCGGTGCCCTCGCCGATCTGCGCGACCGCCGCGAGGGCGTCGGGGAGCGTGAAGTTGCCGGCGTACAGAGCGGTGCCGATGATCGCGCCCTCGACGCCCTCGTCGACGAGGCCGGCGATCGCCCGCAGGTCGTCGAGCGTGGTCACGCCGCCCGAGGCGACCACAGGTCGGTCTGTCGCCGCGCACACGTCGCGGAGGAGCTGGAGGTTGGGGCCCTGGAGCATGCCGTCCTTGTTGACGTCCGTGACGACGTAGCGCGCACAGCCCTCGGCGTCGAGACGGGCCAGCACCTCGTACAGGTCACCACCCTCGCGGGTCCAGCCGCGCGCGGCGAGCGTACGGCCGCGGACGTCGAGGCCGACCGCCACCCGGTCGCCGTACGTGGCGATCGCCTTGGCGCACCAGTCCGGGTTCTCGAGCGCGGCCGTGCCGATGTTGACGCGACGACAGCCCGTCGCCATCGCCCGGTCGAGCGAGGCGTCGTCGCGGATGCCGCCGGACATCTCGACCTTCATGTCGACGGCGGCCACGATCTGCGCGAGGAGCTCGGCGTTGGAGCCGCGCCCGAAGGCGGCGTCGAGGTCGACCAGATGCAGCCACTCCGAGCCGCCGTCCTGCCAGCGCAGCGCCGCCGAGACAGCGTCGCCGAACGTTTTCTCAGAGCCGGCCACCCCCTGGACGAGCTGGACGGCCTGTCCTTCAATGACGTCGACGGCGGGGAGGAGCTCGAGCGTGGTCACGTCCTCGATCGTACCCACGGCCTAGGACACGCCCGGCCCTGCCCGCACCTTGGACCCCGGGTCACTCCCGGGCGCCCCCGGGTCACTGCCGAGCGCCCCCGGGTCACTCCCGGGCGCCCCCGGGTCACTACGCCACGGACACCGGGTGCCGGACGACCGCCGAGAACAGGTAGCCGTTGTCGTTGTACGGCACGGTCTCGGGCTGCGTACGGCCGGCGCGGTCGGTGGCGCGGGCCAGCAGGACGTGTTGGCCGGCGGTCCGGGGACGCCATGGGTACGCCCACTGCGCCCACCCGCCGCCGTGCCCGCGCCGCGTCAGCTGCGCGTTGTCCCACGACTCTCCCCCGTCGGTGCTCACCTCGACGCGCGCGACGGGCGCGGCTCCCGACCATGCGCGGCCGGTGAGGACGGTACGGCGGCCCACGGGGAGGACGGCGTCACGAGCCAGCTCGAACGCCGACTTCACCGGCAGGACGGTCAAGGGGGGCGAGTCGACCGGGTAGTCACCGCCCGTCATCCGATACCACTTCGTGTTCCATGGCGACGTCAGCGCCGCCCGCGAGACCTCAAGCTCACCGAGCCACTTGATGTTGGCGATCCCGACCCATCCCGGCAGCAGGAGCCGTACGGGGAAGCCGTGGTCGGGCAGCAGCGGGCGTCCGTTCATCGCGTATACGAGCAGGGCGTCGTCGAGCGCCTTCGAGACAGGGAACGGGCGCCGGACACGGCCGTAGTCGACTCCCCCGCTCACGAACGGCGCATCAAGCCCGGCCGCCTGGACGTCCACGGCGTCAGGCCGCACTCCGAGCCGCCGCAGCACGGTCGCGAGCGGGACGCCGGTCCAGCGGACCGTGCCGACGGCGCCGAGCTGCCACGCAGTCCCGCTCGCGGGGGTGCCCTGCTGGCTCGCGAAGAAGCTGCGCCCGTTGCCCGTGCACTCCAGCAGGCTCGTGACCGTACGAGACGGCAGCCGCAGAAGGTCGTCGTACGAGAGGACGTGCGCGCGCTCGGGCGTCCGGGCATCAGCGAGGCCGTCACCGAAGATGCGCAGCGTGTATGACGCCGGATCGATCGTCGGCGTGGTCGTGTGGTTGCGGACGAACAATCGCTCGGTCGCCGTCAGGTAGCGGCGAGGATCGACAGAGTCCCATCGCATCTCGGCGTTGGTCCCGTAGGTGACGAACCACTCGGGCGGGAGCGGCTTGAGGATCGGGCCCGCCACCGCCGGCGTGAAGGGAGAGGTCAACGGCGACGGCGTTGCGGCGGCGGCACCGCTGCCCACCGTACGGGCGGCGACGAGCGCGGCGGCTGTCCCGCCGCCGAGCCGGAGAACGTCGCGGCGGGCGAGGGAGGGCGAAGGCGCAGGATCGGGCGACATGCCCGCGAGGCTAGGGACGCGAGGGCGCCCGGGGCAGGGTTTCGCGCACGCGGATCGGAAGCCACGGTGACCCGGCGCCGCCAGAAGGCGACCCGGCGTGCGCAGGCAGCGACCCGGCCCGGGCAGAGACAGACCCGCGGGCGTTAGGAGAGGGAGGTGACCCAGTTGCGCAGCAGCGCGGCGCCCGCGTCGCCGGACTTCTCCGGGTGGAACTGCGTCGCCGACAGCGGACCGTTCTCCACCGCCGCAACGAAGCGGTCGCCACCGTACGAGGTCCAGGTCACCCGCGCCGGCATCGCCGGGTTGGGCTCGTCGAGCTCCCAGCGGCGCACACCGTACGAGTGCACGAAGTAGAACCGCTCGTCCTCGACACCGTCGAAGAGCACCGAGCCTGCGGGGACCTCCACGGTGTTCCAGCCCATGTGCGGCACGATGTCGGCCTCGATCCGCTCGACCGTGCCCGGCCACTCGTCGCACCCCTCGGTCGTGACGCCGTGCTCGATGCCGGTGCCGAAGAGGATCTGCATGCCGACGCAGATGCCGATCACGGGCCGACCGCCCGCGAGCCTGCGCCCGATGAGGCGCTCACCACGGACCGCACGCAGACCCTGCATGCACGCCGCGTACGCGCCGACACCGGGGACGACGAGCCCGTCGGCCTCGAGCGCCGTATCGAAGTCCGACGTCAGCGTGACCTCCGCCCCGGCACGTTCGAACGCGCGCACGGCAGACCGCAGGTTGCCCGACCCGTAGTCGAGCACGACGACGTTCGGTGCCATCTAGAGCGCGCCCTTGGTGCTGGGCACCCCGGTCTCGCGGGGGTCACGCTCGACGGCCTGACGCAGCGCACGCGCCACCGCCTTGTACTGCGCCTCGGCGATGTGGTGCGGGTCGCGTCCCGCTACCAGGCGGACGTGCATCGTCAGCCCCGCGTGGTGCGCGAGCGACTCGAGGACGTGCTGCGTCAGCGAGCCGCTGTACTGGCCGCCGATCACGACCGTGACCTGCGACTCCGGCTCGCCGGTGTGCACGAAGTACGGGCGGCCCGAGACGTCGACGACCGCCTGCGCGAGCGCCTCGTCGAGCGGCACAAGCGCGTCGCCGTACCGGCGGATGCCCGCCTTGTCGCCCAGCGCGGCCTTGATCGCCTCGCCGATGCAGATGGCCGTGTCCTCGACGGTGTGGTGCGCGTCGATGTGGAGGTCGCCCTCGGAGCGCACCGTGAGGTCGATCAGCGAGTGCCGTGAGAGCGCCGTCAGCATGTGGTCGTAGAAGCCGACCCCGGTCGCGATGTCGTGCGCGCCGGTGCCGTCGAGGTCGACCTCGACGACGACGTGGGACTCCGACGTCTTGCGCTCGACACGGGCGCGACGGGGACCGGCGGTCTCGATCGTCGTGGTCATGCGTCCTCCTGGTCGGTACGTCCGTCGGTCGAGCCCGTCGAGACCCCGTCGGTCGCGACCACGCCGCTCAGCGCCTCGCGGAACGCCGCCATCTCCTCGGGCGCGCCGATGCTGACGCGAAGCCAGCCGTCGGGCCCGGTCTCGCGGATCAGCACCCCCCTGTCGAGAAGACCCTGCCACACGGCGTGCCGGTCGGCGAACGTCCCGAACAGCACGAAGTTGGCGTCGGAGTCGACGACGTCGTGCCCCCGCTCGCGCAGCCAGGCTGCCGTCTCGTCGCGAGTCGTCCGCAGGTCCGCGACGCGCGCGAGCATCTCGTCGGCATGCCGCAGCGCCGCGAGGGCGACGGTCTGCGTGACGGTCGAGAGGTGGTACGGAAGGCGCACGATGCGCAGCGCGTCGACGATCGCGGGATCGGCGGCGAGGTAGCCCAGCCTGCCTCCGGCGAACGCGAACGCCTTGCTCATCGTGCGCGTCACGACCAGTCGCGGGTAGTCGCCGAGCACCGACAGGGCGGTCGGCGTCCCCGGACGGCGGAACTCCGCATACGCCTCGTCGAGCACGACGATCCCCGGCGCGGCGTCGCACACCGCGCGCACCGCGCCGAGCGTCAGCGACTCGCCCGTCGGGTTGTTGGGCGAGGCGAGCAGCACCACGTCCGGCTGCTCCTCGGCGATCAGCGCGAGCGCGGCGTCGACGTCGAAGGTGAAGTCGTCGGCGCGGCGCCCGGCGAGCCAGCGCGTGTGCGTGTTGCGGGCGTACTCGGGATACATCGAGTACGTCGGCGTGAACGACGCCGCCGTGCGTCCGGGGCCGCCGAAGGCCTGCAGGATCTGCTGCATGATCTCGTTGGACCCGTTGGCGGCCCAGACCGAGCCCGCACGCAGGCCGTGCCCGAGGTAGCCGGCGAGCGCCTCGCGCAGCGCCCACGCCTCGCGGTCGGGATAGCGGTTGAGCTCGGTCGCGGCCACGCGCAGCGACTCCGCGATGTCGTCGGCGGTCGCCTTGGACGGGCCGTACGGGTTCTCGTTGACGTTCAGCTGCACCGGCACGTCGAGCTGCGGCGCGCCGTACGGCTCGTACGGGCGCAGGTCGTCACGGATCGGCACCCACTCGGGGAGGGTCACGACGCGCTCCCCTCAGGGGCGTCGAGGCGCACCGTCACGGCCTCGCCGTGCGACGGGAGGTCCTCGGCCTGAGCGAGCACCACGACCTTGGGACCGATGTCGCGCAGCGCGCCCTCGTCGTACGAGACGACCTGCATGCTCTTGCAGAACGACCGGACCGACAGGCCCGACGAGTGGCAAGCGCACCCGGCGGTGGGAAGCACGTGGTTCGAGCCAGCGGCGTAGTCGCCCAGCGAGACCGGCGACCAGCTCCCGACGAAGACCGCGCCCGCGTTCTCCACGCGCGACGCCACCGCGGCGGCGTCGGCCGTCTGGATCTCGAGGTGCTCCGCGGCATAGGCGTTGACGACGTCGAGGCCCTGCGCGACGTCGCGGACCAGCACGGTCGCGGACTGCGGCGAGGTGAGCGCGGTCTCGATGCGCTCCGCGTGCTTGGCAGCCGACACCTGGCGCGCGAGCTCCGCGTCGACGGCGTCGGCGAGCGCGACGCTCGGCGTGACCAGCACCGCGGCCGCGAGCGGGTCGTGCTCGGCCTGGCTGATGAGGTCTGCTGCGACGAACGACGGCACTGCGGTGTCGTCGGCGAGGATCGCGATCTCGGTCGGACCGGCCTCGGAGTCGATGCCGGTGACGCTCTGCACCAGTCGCTTGGCGGCGACCACGTAGATGTTGCCCGGACCCGTCACCAGGTCGACCGGCTCGCACGGAGCAGCCCCGTACGCGAACATCGCGATCGCCTGCGCACCGCCGACCGCGTACACCTCCTCCACGCCGAGCAGCGCGCACGCCGCGAGGACGGTCGGGTGCGGGGCGCCCCCGAACTCCTGCTGCGGCGGCGTCGCGAGCGCCAGCGAGGACACACCCGCCACCTGGGCGGGGACGACGTTCATGAGGACGCTGGAGACGAGCGGGGCGAGACCGCCCGGCACGTAGAGACCGACACGCCCGACCGGGACGATCCGGCGCTCCACCCGCGCCCCGGGCGCGACCGCGGTGACCACGTCGTGCTCGAGCTCGGCCTCGCACGTCGTACGCAGCCGGACGATCGACTCCTCCAATGCCTCGCGCACGTCCGGCGCGAGCGTCTCGAGGGCCATCCGGATGTCGGCCGGGTCGACGGCGAGGGTCTCGCGGCGCACGTGGTCGAACCGCTCCGTCGCGTCCAGGACCGCCTCGACGCCCCGGTGTCGCACGTCCTCGACGATGGGCCGGACGACCGCGACGGCCGCCTCGACGTCGAACGGCGCGCGCGGGAGCACCGCACGGTATTGCGCGGCGGTCGTCCCGGCAGGAGTGTCCCGCAGGTCGGTGCGACGGATCATGGGTCAAGTCTACGGAGGCCGGATGGGCGACACCCACCGCCGCATGGCGAACATGCCGATCCTGACTCCCTCGCGTGGTTAGGCTGGCGACGTGGCCCGCTCGATCCCGCTGTTCCCGCTCGGGAGTGTCGTCCTCCCCGGACAGACGCTGTCGCTGCACGTCTTCGAGGACCGCTACCGCGAGCTCGTCGCCTACCTCCTGACCCTCCCCGAGGCCGAGCGCCGGTTCGGCATCGTCTCGATCCGCGAGGGGTACGAAGTCGGCGAGAGCGGCGTCCAGTCGATCCACCGGGTCGGCGTCGAGGTCGCCCTCACCGACGTGACCGGCTACGACGACGGCCGGTACGACCTCACGGTGGACGCGATCGGGCGGATCCGCCTCGACGCGGGCGTGACCGGCGAGAGCTTCATGTGGGGGCACGTCGAGGATCTGGACGAGCCGGTCGGGGAGGACGTCACCGTCGCCGCCGACCGTGCGCACGCCGTGTTCGACGCCTACCGGATCGAGCTCAACCGCTTCCGGCTGGACGCCCAGGTCGAGGAGCTGCCGGGCGACCCGGTCGACCTGTCATACCTGCTCGCCTCCAGCGCCGTCCTCACACTGCCCGACCGGCAGGAGCTGCTAGAGGCCGACGACGCCGCCGAACGGCTGCGCTACTACCACCACCTGATGGTGACCGAGATTGCCGCGATGCGTGCCGTCCCCAGCCTCCCCGCCGTCGACGTCGCACGGACGTCCTGGTCCCCCAACTGACCCCGTGGCCAAGAAGCAGTCCGCAGGCACGCCGGCGACCCGTGTGCTCGAGAAGGCGGGAGTCGCCTGGACGGCGCACCCGTACGACCACGACCCGCGCGCCGTCTCGTACGGGCTCGAGGCCGCCGAGGCGCTCGGCGTGCCCGCCGCTCAGGTGTTCAAGACCCTCCTCGCCGACTGCGACGGGACGCTCGTTGTCGGTGTCATCCCCGTCGACGCCCAGCTGGACCTCAAGGCGCCGCGAAGGTGGTCGGCGCCAAGAAGGCCTCGATGGCCGATCCCGCGCTCGCCGAGCGGGTGACCGGCTACGTCGTCGGCGGGATCGCGCCGCTCGGTCAGAAGCGTGCCCTGCGCACGGTCGTGGACGCCAGCGCCGAGGAGTGGGATCTCGTGTACGTCTCCGGTGGCAGGCGCGGGTACGACATCGGCCTCGCCCCAGCCGACCTCGTCGCGCTCACCCGCGCCACGCTCGCCCCGGTCGCGCGGCGCTGAGCGGCCCGCCCGCAATCGCGCGGCGCGGCCGTCCGCGCGTTGCTAGAGTCCGCGCGTGCCGGTTCGGTCTGAGGAGGGCGCCGCGATCCGTCGGCCAGGCCGATGGGTGCTCGAGCGTGCCGACGGGATCGGCGGGTTCACGACAGGTCTGCGCTGGGAACGCCACGACGGGACGTCCGCACAGTGGGAGTCTCGTACGGCGCGCCGCCGCGGACGCATCCAGGTGCACGGCGCGGAGGGCGGCACCTCGGCGGTCGAGGCCGAGCCCACGACCGTACGGCGCCTGCGACGACTCAACGTGGTCGCGGCCGTGTCGTTCGTGCTCGGCGGGTCGCTCTTCGCCCTCGGGGCCTACCTCGCGCAGGCGGGGATCGGCGCGGCGCGGACGGTGGACGACGTCTATCTCGTGGGAGGCGTCTTCTTCAGCCTCGGCGGGTACGTCTCGGTCCTGCAGGCGACGAACGCACCGACCGAGATCGACGAGCACGGCACCCTGCGGTCGGCGCGGTGGCGCTGGTGGAGGTCCCGGCCGCACGACCTCGGGTGGGCGAGTGCCGTGGTCCTCTTCGCCGGGACGCTGGCCTTCGGCGTCTCGCTGGTCGCCGCGTTCGCCGAAGATCTGACCGTACGACAGACCAACACGTGGATGTGGCTCCCGGACATGGCCGGCTGCGTGTGCTTCCTGGTGTCCGGCCACCTCGCCCAGCTGGAGATCGGGCACGGTCACGTGCGAGTGAGGAGCGCCGAGCTTGGCTGGTGGGTGGTCGCCGTCAACCAGGTCGGGTCGATCCTGTTCTTCTTCGCCGGCCTCGCCGCGTACACCCGTCCGGCGACCGAGGCCGTGCTCTACCTCGGCCTGGTCAACTGGGGGACGTTCGCCGGCGCGGCGGGCTTCGTGATCGGCGGGTTCCTGCAGATCTTCGAGAGGCCCGTCGCGCCGTCGGACAGGTGAGCCGGCGCCGTCAGCCGGGCTCGACGACCCCTGACGGCTTCGCCGGGTCCCACCGCAGGAGAGCGCCGACACCGTCGGTGAGGATCTCGTCGTCGTGGTAGACGATCGTGATCCCCGCATCCTGGACCGCAGCGGCGGTCCCGAGCGCCAGGTCCGCCCGCCGTGCCCGTGCGTCGCCGGACGACAGCTGTCTGATCTCGTCGCGGTGCATCGACAGCTCGAGCGGCTTGTCGCCGACCCAGACCTTGGAGTCGGCGAGCGTGCTCACCGGGCCCGCGGCCTCGTCGGAGATCAGCAGCTCCTCGACCTGGGCCTTGCGCAGGGCATCGAGCACACGGTTGATGCCGGTGACGGCCATCGCGTTGCGGCCCAGCTCCTGGCGGAACCGGTCGATCACCACCGACCGCCTGCGGACACGGAACTCCTCCAGCGCCTCGTCGATGCGCGTCTCGAAGGCACCGTTGACGCCGTTGTGACGGGCACCTCCCTGGACGTGCTCGGTCATCTCGCGTGCCGCGGCGCCCAGCGCGCCCTGCACCAGCGCCACCGCGCGTACGTCACCGGTCACGACGACCAGGTCGGGACGACGCTCGAGGACGATCCGGTCGAGATCTGCCGCGACCGTCTCGGCGTTGCGGTCCCAGGAGTCCTCGACCCTGCTCTCGATGCGCTTGTGCGACAGCCCGCCGCCCCGGATCTTGTTGAGCACGTCGTGCTCACCGTCGACGCTCTCGCGGTGAGGCTCGCCACCGACCGCGCCGGACGTCGAGTCGTACAGCGTGATGTCGGCACCCGTACGGTCGATCTCCGCGAGCAGATAGCGGACCGTGTCGTCAGCCTCGCGGGCCAGCGCGAACACGTCCGGGCCGATCGAGAGCACCGCCTCGTCCTTGCGAGGCGGGAACAGCAGCAGGCGATCCATGAGGATGCCGCTCTCCCCCGCGACGATCAGCCGCCCGTGCGGGCCCGAGGCCCGTGTCGGCTGCAGCGCCTGTTCCTCGAGGACGGCGGCCATCTCCTTGGTGATGCCCTGGCCGTCCAGGGACCGGCGAAGCTCCGACCATCGCGCGGCGACCGTTCTGTCTCCGCTCTCGGTGTCCCTGCTGGCATCCATCACCACCGTCGCCAGCATCTCGTCGGAAGGAAGCTGCTCGGTCAGCCACTGAAAGTGCATCCGCGCCCCTCTCTGCGTGGGTTCCCGGGACCTGCCGAGGCGACGCCGCGAGGCGGCCGCCGTCGTACGAGGTCACCGGCCTGCCTCCACCCTGCCCCAGGCAGGCGAAGCCGACAACCGCGATAGGCAGGCCGACGCATAGGCGCAGAGGGCCGGGGCGGTCAGACGGGCTCGGCGACGTGGATCTCCTCGACCGGCTCACGCGGGAGCATCAGCCAGGAGATCAGAAGGAGCGCCAACAGTGCGGCAACAGGCCAGACGAACAGGATCCCGTAGGCGTCGATCCCGAGCCGCGCGGGGACCTCGGCGCCGGCCGGCCGTGAGCCGACCTCTGGTGTGGGCGGCCCGAGCAGGACCCCGACACCCCACGCCACCAACGCGGCGACCGCGGCGCCGATCGCCGTACGGGCGACGACCCCGACCCCGCCCTCGCGCCCCCAGCGCCAGGTCGCGAACGCCGACCACACCGCCGCAGCGACCGCGCTGACCCACGCGTACGTGAGGAGGACACCGAAGGCCGCCGAGGCGGCGACCTCGTCGGCACTGAGTCCGGACCGGTCGTCGACCCGGACGACGGTGTACTGGAGGGGGTCGGCGAGCAATGCCCAGGCGACACCCGCCACAGCGCCGGCGACGAGGAAGCCGACGATGGTCGCGACCGTCCCCCGAGTCGCGGAGCCCTCGGTCCTCACGAGGCGAGACACCCTGGTCCGAGCAGGGCCTTGAGGTCGGCGATCAGCGACGACGACGGGCTCACCCGCAGCCGTGCGTCGAGCCGCATGAGCTTGGTGCTCCTGGTGCCGACCAGACGCAGATGCACCTCGGTCGCGCCGGGGTGGCTCGAGAGCACGTCGCGCAGCTGGTCGAGGGTCGGCGGGGTGCAACGCGCCGTCGGCAGCGTGAGCACGACCGGACCGTCGTGGCCGACGCTGAGGTCGGCCGCAGTCAGCTCGGTCGCCGAGAGCTCCGGAGTGTCTTCCTTGCGCTTGAGCCGACCCTTGACGACCACGACGGCGTCCTCGACGAGCAGGTGGCCCGACAGCGTGTAGACCGACGGGAACAGCATCACGTTGACCGCGCCCTCGAGGTCCTCGACGGTCACGATCGCCCAGGGGTCGCCCTTCTTGGTGAGCTTGCGCTGGATCGAGGTCACGAGGCCGGCGACGGTCACCTGCGCACCGTCGGGGCGCTCTTCGTCGGCGATCAGGTCACCGATCGTGCAGTCGCTGGCGGCGCGCAGGACGTGCTCGAGCCCGAACAGCGGGTGGTCGGAGACGTACAGGCCGAGCATCTCCCGCTCGTGGGCGAGGAGCGTCGTCTTGTCCCACTCGTCGAGGTCGGGGACGACGACCGACGTCCCTGCGAACCCGGCGTCGCTGTCGTCCAGACCGGCGAACAGCGAGTCCTGGCCGATCGCCTCGTTGCGCTTGAGGTCGATGTACTGGTCGACGGCGTCCTCATGGATCGTCACCAACGCGCGGCGGTAGTGCTTGAGCGAGTCGAACGCGCCGGACTTGATCAGCGACTCGATCACCCGCTTGTTGCAGACGACCGGAGGCACCTTGTCCATGAAGTCGGAGAAGTCGGTGAAGGTGCCCTTCTCGGTCCGTGCCTCGGCGATCGCGTCGACGACGTTGTGGCCGACGTTGCGGACCGCCGACAGGCCGAAGCGGATGTCGGGCCCCACGGCGGTGAAGTTGGCCTCGGAGTCGTTGACGTCCGGCGGGAGCACCTTGATGCCCATGCGACGGCACTCGTTGAGATAGATCGCCGACTTGTCCTTGTCGCCGCGCACGCTGGTGAGGAGCGCGGCCATGTACTCGGCGGGGAAGTGCGCCTTGAGGTACGCGGTCCAGAAGGAGACCACACCGTACGCGGCCGAGTGCGCCTTGTTGAACGCGTAGTCGGAGAACGGCAGCAGGATGTCCCACAGCGTCTTGATCGATGCTTTCGAGAACCCGCGCTCCACCATGCCGGCCGAGAAGTTCGCGAACTGCTTGTCCAGCTCGGACTTCTTCTTCTTGCCCATCGCGCGGCGGAGCAGGTCGGCCTGTCCGAGCGAGTAGCCCGCGAGCTGCTGGGCGATCGCCATGACCTGCTCTTGATAGACGATCAGGCCGTACGTCTCGCCGAGGATGTCCTCGAGGGCCTCAGCGAGGTCGGGGTGGATCGGCTCGACGTTCTCGCGGCCGTTCTTGCGGCGGGCGTACTTGTTGTGGGAGTCGGCGCCCATCGGGCCCGGTCGATAGAGCGCGCCGACGGCCGAGATGTCCTCGAAGCTGTCGGGGCGCATGCTGCGCAGCAGGGCCCGCATCGGACCGCCGTCGAGCTGGAAGACGCCGAGCGTGTCACCGCGCGACAGCAGCGCGAACGTCTCGTCGTCGCGCAGCGGGAGGTCTTCGAGGACGACTTCCTCGCCCCGGTTGTTGCGGATGTTGTCGAGCGCGTCATCGAGGACGGTGAGGTTGCGCAACCCCAGGAAGTCCATCTTGATCAGCCCGAGCGACTCGCAGGTCGGGTAGTCGAACTGGGTGATGATCGCGCCGTCCTGCTCGCGCTTCATCACGGGGATGATGTCGAGCAGCGGCTCGCTCGACATGATCACGCCGGCGGCGTGGACGCCCCATTGGCGCTTGAGGCCCTCGAGGCCGACGGCGGTGTCGACGACCTTCTTGGCGTCGGGGTCGGTGTCGTACAGCGACCGGAACTCGCCGCCCTCGTTGTAGCGAGGGTGCTCGGCATTGAAGATGTCCTTGAGCGGGACGTCCTTGCCCATCACCAGCGGCGGCATCGCCTTGGTGATCCGCTCCCCCATCGAGAACGGGTAGCCGAGCACGCGGGAGGCGTCCTTGACGGCCTGCTTGGACTTGATCGTGCCGTACGTAACGATCTGCGATACCCGGTCGTCGCCGTACTTCTCGGTGACGTAGCGGATGACCTCGCCACGACGACGCTCGTCGAAGTCGACGTCGAAGTCCGGCATCGAGACGCGGTCGGGGTTGAGGAACCGCTCGAAGATCAGGCCGTGGACGATCGGGTCCAGGTCGGTGATGCGCATCGCGTACGCGACCATCGAGCCGGCGCCGGAGCCACGGCCCGGACCGACGCGGATGCCGTGCTCCTTGGCCCAGTTGATGAAGTCGGCGACGACGAGGAAGTAGCCGGCGAACCCCATCTTGAGGATGACGTCCACCTCGAAGTCGGCGCGCTTGCGCACGTCCTCGGTGATGCCGTCGGGATAACGCACGGCGAGGCCCCGGTCGACCTCCTTGAGGAGCCACGTCTCCTCCGACTCGCCCTCGGGGACCGGGAACCGGGGCATGAACGTGCCGTTGCCCTCGGTGAACTCGACCTCGCAGCGCTCGGCGATCAGGAGGGTCGACTCGCACGCCTCGGGTAGACCCGCATCGCGCTCCCACAGCTGGCGCATCTCCTGCGGGGACTTGATGTAGTAGCCGTTGCCGTCGAACTTGAACCGCGTCGGATCGGCGAGCGTCTTGCCGGACTGCACGCACAGCAGCGCCTCGTGCGCGGTGGAGTCGGCGGGGTGCGTGTAGTGCGAGTCGTTGGTCGCCACGAGGCGCAGGTCGAGGTCCTTGGCGAGCCTCAGCAGGTCGTCGCGCACGCGGGTCTCGATCGAGAGCCCGTGGTCCATCAGCTCCACGAAGAAGTTCTCGCGGCCGAAGATGTCCATGAACTCGGCTGCTGACTGACGCGCCTTGGCGTAGTTGCCGATGCGCAGCCAGGTCTGCACCTCGCCCGAAGGGCACCCGGTCGTCGCGATGAGGCCGTTGGCGTACTCGGACAGCAGCTCACGGTCGGCACGGGGCTTGTAGAAGAACCCCTCGAGCGACGAGCGGGACGACAGCCGGAACAGGTTGTGCATGCCGGCGGTGCTCTGGGCGAGCAGCGTCATATGGGTGAACGCACCCCCGCCGGAGACGTCGTCACCGCCGCCCTTGTTCCACTGGACGCGCTTGCGCTCCGTACGGTGCGTGTCGGGCGTGAGGTAGGCCTCCATGCCGATGATCGGCTTGACCCCGGCCGCCTTGGCCTTCTTGTAGAAGTCGTACGCGCCGAACACGTTGCCGTGGTCGGTCATCGCGATCGCGTCCATGCCCAGCTCGGCCGTCCGCGCGAACATGTCGGTCAGCCTCGCCGCGCCGTCGAGCATGGAGTACTCGGTGTGGACGTGCAGATGCACGAACGAGTCGGCGCTCGACATGGGGGTGGGGCCTCCTCAGGCACATGTTCGGGCGGGGAAGAGAAGTTCAGATTAGACGACCGGCACCGACAGATTCGACAGGCGCTCCGACGCAACCGCCACGGCGCCCGCGGGCACACTTCGGTCGGACTGGGGCACGGCTCAGTCGGCCGCGCGGATGACCTCGAGCGCGTGCTGGAGGTCATCGGGGTACGGGGACTCGAAGTCGACCCAGTCCCTCGTACGGGGGTGCTCGAACCCGAGCCGTACAGCGTGCAGCCACTGGCGCTCCAGGCCCACCCTCTTGGTCAGCGTCGGGTCGGAGCCGTAGAGCGGATCGCCGACGCACGGGTGCTTGAGCGCCGCCATGTGTACCCGGATCTGATGGGTGCGTCCGGTCTCGAGCTTGATCTCCACGAGACTCGCGAACCGGTGGGCCTCGAGCGTCTCGTAGTGCGTGACGCTCGCGCGCCCGTCGGCCATGACCGCAAACTTCCAGTCATGCTTGGGGTGCCGTCCGATCGGAGCGTCGACCGTGCCCTCGAGCGGGTCCGGATGCCCCTGGACGAGTGCGTGATAGGTCTTGTCCACCTCGCGGTTGCGGAACGCCCGCTTGAGCACCGTGTAGGCGTGCTCGGACTTCGCGACGACCATGAGGCCGCTGGTGCCGACGTCGAGCCGCTGGACGATGCCCTGCCGCTCCGGGGCTCCCGACGTGCTGATCCGGAAACCCGCGCCCGCGAGCCCGCTGACGACGTCCGGCCCGGTCCAGCCGACGCTCGGGTGGGCCGCGACACCTGACGGCTTGTCCACGACCACGATCTCGTCGTCGTCGTGCACGATCCGCAGGTTCTCGACGATCTCGGGGACGACCTCCGTGACGTCACGCTGACGCGGGATGGTGACCTCGAGGAAGGCCCCCGCCTCGACCCGGTCCGACTTGGCAGCCGGACGGTGGTCGACGGTCACGAGGCCGTCCGCAACCAGGTCGGCGACCCGGGTGCGCGACAGTCCAAGCAGCCGGGCGAGGGCCGCATCGAGGCGTTCGCCCGCGAGGCCGTCGGGCACGAAGTACGCCCGGTGCTCGGCCCCGACTGGATCAGCGGTCATGCCGGGCCCTTGTCCGGGTCGTCGGCGGCATCGCCGTCGGCGCTCCTGTCTTCGCCGGCGTCGGCTTCCTTCTTGGTGACCTTCGTCCCGTCCAGGCCGACTCCGCGGACCGTCTGGACCACGATGATCACCGCCGCCAGGTTGATCATGACGTCGGCGATGTTGAACACCGGCCAGTTGGGCGGCCAGTCCGGGAACTGGAGGAAGTCGACCACGTGGCCCTGCAGCGGCGACGGCTCGCGGAAGATCCGGTCGGTCAGGTTGCCCAGGGCGCCGGCGAGGAGGAGACCGAGGCCGATCGCCCAGAACGGGTCCCGCAGCTGGCGCGCCATCCGGATCACGACCACACAGACGGTGAGCGCGATGACCGTGAGCACGATCGTGAACCCCGTGGCCATGCCGAAGGCGGCTCCGGGGTTACGGACGAACGTCAGATGGAGGACGTGGGGGATCACGACGACCGGGTCCGCATCTTCGAGGCGGGCGACGGCGACGATCTTGGTGATGAGGTCGGTGAGGTAGCCGAGAACTGCCACCACCCCGAAGAGCACGATCCTTCTGGACCGTGCTCGGGGGTGGACGGAGTCGCTCTCGGGGGTCAGCGACGTTCCTCGCGTTGCTTGCATGTCATGCACAGTGTGGCACGCGGGAACGCCATCAACCGCATCTTCCCGATCGGCTGCCCGCAGTTCTCGCAGTTGCCGTAGGTCCCGGTCTCGATGCGCCCTAGTGCCTTCTCGACCTGGACGAGGAGGTCGCGGTGGTTCGCCACGAGCGACATCTCGGCGTCACGCTCGAGCGACGTGGAGCCCACATCGGCCTGGTCGTTGCCCGCACCATCGACGCCGCCGCTGAGGAGATCGGCCAGCCCGCGCTCGGCGATCCCGATCTCGTCGAGGAGCCGCGTCCGGTCTGCCAGGAGGCCGTCGCGCACCTCTCCCAGCTCCTCGGCGGTCCACGGAGTCTCGTCCGGCTTGACGGCAAGCGACCCGGGCGCTGCCACAGTGGGGTTGGTCACAGTCTTCTTCGCTCCTGTCGTACGGGGCTTCGACACCGTTCTCTTCTTCGGTGGCGCCGTCTTCTTCGCCGTCGTCTTCTTGGCGACGGACTTCTTCGTCACGGTCTTCTTGGCGGGCGCCTTCTTTGCGGGCGTCGCCTTCTTGGCCGTGGTCTTCTTCGCCGTGGTCTTCTTGGCGGTGGTCTTCTTGGCCGTCGTCTTCTTCGCCGTGGCCTTCTTGGCCGGCGTCGCCTTCTTGGCCGCAGTCTTCTTGGCCGGCGTCGCCTTCTTGGCCGCAGTCTTCTTGGCCGGCGTCGCCTTCTTGGCCGCAGTCTTCTTGGCCGTGGCCTTCTTCGCCGCGGTCTTCTTGGCCGGCGCCGCCTTCTTCGCCGCGGCCGTCGCCTTCTTAGTCCGGCTCGCGGCCGCGGACTTCGTCGCGCCGACCTTGCGTGCGGCAGCCTTGATCGCCGCGGCGCCACGGCCCACGGCGTTCGTTCCTCGTGTCTTGGTCGTGCTTGCCATCTCTGTGCCCCCTCGATGTGCACGAAATGCCACACATCGAGGCGATCCGATCCGGATTGCCTCGATGTGACGTGGTGCCCGAACTGTAGGCGCGCCTCGAGAGGTTCACAAGCCGATTTGCCGTGTGTCGCCCAGAGCGTTCGCTTCCGGACAACGACCGACACCAGAACTCGTCCCCCGTCACCACGTCGGGCGTACTGGACTAGACTTTGTCCCAGCCGCAGGTATCGATGGGGACACGCGACGCGCGACCACCTGTGCCGAAGCGATCTGGGGACGGTGGGAGCCCGGAGCACAGCGCATGCCGCATCACCCCGGAGCCGCCGGAAGAACCGCCCTGTACGGGTTGACCGTACGAGGCGCAGTAGACCCGCGCAGCGGCGCGCCAAGAGAGGGCGTACGCCTCGCCGTACGTCAAGGAGGGTGGTACCGCGGGGCCCACGGGCCTCGTCCCTTCGCCAAGCCGAGCACCGCTCCAGACTTGTCGGAGGAACACCGTGACCGCCGCGTACCACCCCGTCCCCGCCCACGTGGACCTGCCTGCCATGGAGCGCGACGTCATCGCGCTCTGGGAGAGCGAGGGCACCTTCGAGGAGTCTCTCGCCCGCCGTGAGGGCGCGCCCCGTTGGACCTTCTACGAGGGACCGCCCACCGCCAACGGCACCCCTGGCGTCCACCACGTGGAGGCCCGCGTCTTCAAAGACGTCTTCCCCCGCTTCCGCACGATGCAGGGCTACCTCGTCGAGCGCAAGGGCGGCTGGGACTGCCACGGCCTCCCGGTCGAGATCGCCGTCGAGAAGGAGCTCGGCTTCAACGGCAAGCCCGACATCGAGGCGTTCGGCGTCGCAGAGTTCAACGCCAAGTGCCGCGAGGCCGTGCTGCGCAACGTCGACCTATTCGAGCAGATGACCGAGCGGATGGGCTACTGGGTCGACACCGACGACCCGTACCGCACGATGGACACCCCGTACGTCGAGAGCGTCTGGTGGGCGCTGCAGCAGATCTTCGACAAGGGGCTGCTCACCGAGGACTACCGCGTCGCGCCCTACTGCCCCCGCTGCGGCACCGGCCTGTCCGACCACGAGCTCGCCCAGGGGTACGAGACGGTCGTCGACCCCTCGGTCTACGTCCGCTTCCCCCTGACCTCCGGGCCGCTGGCGGGTGAGGCGTCGCTCCTGGTGTGGACCACCACGCCGTGGACGCTCGTGTCCAACGCCCTGGTCGCCGCCAAGGCCGACGTCACGTACGTCGCCGCGAGCAACGGCCACGAGACGCTGGTCGTCGCCGAGCCCCTTCTCGAGCAGGTGCTCGGCGAGGGTTGGACCGTCGACGCCCGGTTCGAGGGCACCGAGCTCGTCGGCTGGACGTACGACCGCCCGTTCGACCTCGTCGAGTGGCCCGGTCGCGCGCACTTCGTCGTCAACGAGGAGTACGTGACGACCGAGGACGGCACCGGCCTCGTCCACCAGTCCCCTGCCTTCGGCGAGGACGACTTCCAGTCGTGCCGCCGCAACGGCGTCGCGATGGTCAACCCGATCGACCCGACCGGCCATTTCGAGGCCGGGATCGACCTCATCGGCGGCGCGTTCTTCAAGAAGGCCGACGCCACCCTCGTCGACGACCTCGACTTCCGCGGACTGCTGTTCCGCCACGTCCCGTACGAGCACACCTACCCGCACTGCTGGCGCTGCCACACGCCGCTGATGTACTACGCCTCCCCCGCGTGGTACGTCCGCACGACGGCGGCCAAGGACGCGCTGCTGCGTGAGAACGAGGGCACCAACTGGTTCCCCGAGACGATCAAGTGGGGCCGGTACGGCGACTGGCTGCGCAACAACATCGACTGGTCGCTGTCACGCAACCGCTACTGGGGGACGCCGCTGCCGATCTGGCGCAACGACGTCGACCCGAGCAAGCTCGTCTGCGTCGGGTCGCTCGCCGAGCTGTCGGAGCTGACCGGCCGTGACCTGTCCGACCTCGATCCCCACCGCCCGTACATCGACGACGTCACCTTCACCGTCGACGGCGAGGAGGGCACCTACCGACGCGTCCCCGAGGTCATCGACGCGTGGTTCGACTCCGGCTCCATGCCGTTCGCGCAGTGGGGATACCCGCACCTGCCCGGGTCCGAGGAAAAGTTCCAGCAGGCGTTCCCGGCGCAGTACATCTGCGAGGCGATCGACCAGACCCGCGGCTGGTTCTACTCCCTGATGGCGGTCTCGACCCTCGTCTTCGACAAGAACTCGTACGAGAACGTCGTCTGCCTCGGCCACATCCTGGCCGAAGACGGTCGCAAGATGTCCAAGCACCTCGGCAACATCCTGCTGCCCGTGCCGCTGATGGACGACCACGGCGCCGACGCCGTCCGCTGGTTCATGGCGTGCTCCGGCTCGCCCTGGCAGGCACGGCGCGTCGGCCACGGCGCCCTGCAGGAGATCGTCCGCAAGGTGCTCTTGACCTACTGGAACACCGTGGCCTTCCACGTCCTGTACGCCCGTACGGCTGGCTGGTCGCCCGCAGACGGCGCTCCGCCGGTCGCCGAGCGCCCGGTGCTCGACCGCTGGCTAGCCTCGCGGACGCAGGAGCTCGTGGGCGAGGTGACGACCTGCCTCGAACGGTTCGACACGCAGCGGACGGGCGCACTGCTCTCGCAGTTCGTGGACGACCTCTCCAACTGGTACGTCCGCCGCTCGCGCCGCCGGTTCTGGGACGGCGACCCAGCCGCGCTCGCGACGCTGCACGAGACGCTGGACGTCCTGACCCGCCTGATGGCGCCGCTGACCCCGTTCGTGACCGAGCGGGTCTGGCAGGACCTCTTCCGCACCTCCGCCCCCGATGCCGCGCCCTCGGTGCACCTGGCATCGTGGCCCGTCGTCGACGAGACGCTGGTCGTGAAGGGGCTCGACGAGCAGGTCTCCCTGGCCCGGCGCATCACCGAGCTGGGCCGTGCGGCGCGTGCCGAGGCGAAGGTCCGTACCCGTCAGCCGCTGCGCCGGGCGCTCGTGCCCTCGCGCGCGTGGGACCAGCTCGGCCCCGAGCTGCGGGCGGAGGTCTGCGACGAGCTCAACGTCGGCACGCTCGAGTCGCTCGCCGGTGCGTCCGGCGACCTCGTCGAGTACTCCGCAAAGGGCAACTTCCGCAGCCTCGGCAAGCGCTTCGGCAAGCAGACCCCAGTGGTCGCGTCCGCTGTGGCGTCGGCGGACGCCGCCGCGCTTGCGGCCGGCGTCGCCGACGGCGGCGCGTACACGCTCGACCTCGAGGTCGACGGCGAGGACGTCTCGGTGACCGCCGACGACGTCATCGTCTCCGAGCGCCCGCGCGAGGGCTGGGCGGTCGTCAACGACCAGGGCGAGACGGTGGCGCTCGATCTCGAGCTCGACGACGCGCTGATCCGCGCCGGCGTGGCCCGCGAGGTCGTACGGATGCTCCAGGAGGCCCGCAAGAACGCCGGCTTCGAGGTCAGCGACCGGATCCGCGTCACCTGGGCGGCGTCGGGCGAGACGGCGGACGCCGTCCGCGCGCACACCGACCAGATCGCGGGCGAGGTGCTGGCGGTCGCGCTCGAGGAGGGCGCCGCCCTCCTCGACGGCTTCACCGCCACCGACGAGGACCTCCGCGTCACCGTCTCCCTCGTGAAGGCCTGACCGGCCGTTCGCTCCTCCCCTCCAAGCCCCAACGGCCACCCGCCACCCGGGCCCGCCCCGGCGGACGGGCAACACAGAAGGGCCCCGCTCGACCTCTCGGTCGGGCGGGGCCCTCTGCGTCGTACGAGTGGCTCAGGAGCGCACGTCGTCGTCGCCGAAGAGCGACTTGAGACGGCGCGGAGCGTGCTCCGGCGTCGACGAGTGCACGGCGGCCGGCGCAGCGGCCGTCGGCAGCGCTGCCGCGACCGACTGCTCACCCTCGAGGTTCGAGAGCTGAGCCTGGAAGTAGCTCTTGAGGCGGCTGCGGTACTCGCGCTCGAAGGTGCGCAGGCGCTCGAGCTCACGGTTGAGGTCGTCACGCTCCTTCTCGATGTTGCCGAAGGCCTGCTGGCGGCGCTCGGCGGTCTCGGCATCAAGCTTCTGGGCACGCATCCGGGCCTCGCTCTCGAGGCGCTCGGCCTTGCCACGCGCCTCGTTCTCGACGCGGTCGGCCTTGGTGCGGGCCTCGCCGAGAATCCGGTCGGCCTCGTTCTTGGCCGCCTCGACGAGCTCGTCGGCGTTGTGCGTCGCGATCTCCAGCAGCCGTGCGGCGGCACTCGACGCGTCACCGACCGAGGTGGTCGGGGCGGGAGCCGGGGTAGGAACGGGCGGGGGCGGCGGCGGAGCAGCGATCGGGGCCGGAGCCGGGGCGGGCGCGCGGAAGGAGTCGAACGACGAGGTCGGCGAACCTGAGCCGGTCGAGGCGGCGGCAAGCTTGCTCCGCAGGTCCTCGTTCTCCAGGGTCAGACGCTCGAGCTCGGCCTCGACCTCGTCGAGGAACTGGTCGACCTCGCCCATGTCGTAGCCCTCACGAAGCCTGACCGGGGTAAATCGCTTGTTCCGCACGTCCTCTGGCGTCAACGGCATGGTCTCACCTCGGGGTCATGTTTCATCGGACAGTCCTGACAACGGTACTCGGTGGGGGAAACAGCACCTGCGGCACCCCGCGGGACACCACACTAGTGCGCGACCCCTCCACCGAAGAAGGGTCCTGCTCACCTGAAGAAGATCTGTGCATTGACGATCTGCAGGAGATAGAGCCCGATGAGCAGCACCATCGGCGACAGGTCGAGCGCCATACCGCCGAAGCGGATGGGCGGGATGACCCGGCGCACGGCGCGCATCGGGGGGTCGGTCACCGAGTAGACGGCCTCGCAGATGACGAGGACGAAGCCCTTGGGCTGCCACGAGCGCGACAGCACCTGGACCCAGTCGATGACGAAGCGGGCCAGCAGGAGCAGAATGCAGGCCCACAGGATGAAGTTGATGATCTCGCCGACAACGACCATGGACGTCAGTGTGCCTCGCGTCAGCTCTGATTGAAGAACCCGCCCTGCGCGAGGCGCTGGCGGTCCTCGGCCGTGACGGTCACGTTGGGGGGCGAGAGCAGGAAGACCTTGTTGGTGATCCGCTCGATCGAGCCGTACACGGCAAAGATGAGGCCGGCCGCGAAGTCGACGAGACGCTTGGCGTCGTTGTCGTCCATCTCGGTGAGGTTCATGATGACGGGCGTGCCCTCGCGGAAGTGCTCGCCGATCGTCCGTGCCTCGTTGTACGTCCGCGGGTGGAGCGTCGTGATCCGAGTGAACTCGGCGGCCGCGGGGACCGCGGTCGGCCCGGGTGTCGGCGTCGGCCGACGCCGCTCGTCGATGCGCGCCACGGTCCGGGAGTCGGCCTCGTGCACAGCAGGACGTGCCGTTGTGCGACGGGATGTCTCGGCGTCCGCCTCGTAGTCGTCGTAGTCGTCGTACTCGCCCGACTGCTCGACGAGGCCGAGGTACTCACCCATCTTGCGCATCGCGCCAGCCATCGCCTGACCTCCTGGACCCACTGCGGGTTGAACGGTGCTCACTGTCTCAGTCAACCTACCCGAGCGCGGGCCTCTCTCCGAGCACTGAACGCCCTATCCGTACGTGTGTCGCGCCGTGTCGTACGGCGGACTCGAGGTCGCCGCTCATGCCGGCCGAGATCGTCGTCGCGCCCGGGTACGACGCGGCCACGCTGGCTGAGATCTCGGACAGGCGGGCGAACGCGGGGTCCGGATCAGCGCCGAGCGGCGCCACCGCCATCACTCCCCCGAGCACGAGACCGTCGGCGGCGTCGATGCGACCAGCGAGCGCGAGGATGTCCGCAGGGTCAGCCCCCGCGCGGCCGACCGGGTCGTCGTCACGCCCCTCGAGGTTGACCTGGATCAGCACCTCGACCTCGCGTCCCGCCAGCGCGGCGCCCCTTGCGAGCGCGTCGACGAGCCGAGGCCGGTCGACCGAGTGGACGACGTCCGCGTAGCGGGCGACGGCGCCGGCCTTGTTGGTCTGGAGCCCGCCGACGAAGTGCCAGCGCAGCCCTGCCCCCGCCTCACCGGCCTCCTCGCGCTTGCGGGCCGCCTCGGGGTGACGATTTTCACCGACGTCGGTGACGCCGAGGGCGGCGAGGTGCGCCACGTCGGAGGCGGGGTAGGTCTTGGTCACCACGACCATCGTCACGTCCTCGGGGGCGCGTCCCGCCTCAGTCGCGGCCGCAGCGATCCGCTGCCGTACGGAGGCGAGGTTGTGCGCGAGCTCCGCGCGCCTGTCGGTCACGGGCGGATCCGTACGAGCCCGCCGAGCCGGCCGGACTGCTCCCCTTGGCGCCGGTACGAGAAGAAGTCGGACTCTCCTTCGTACGTGCAGACCGGGAGGTCACCCGCGAGATCATGGACACGCGCGCCGGCCTTCTCGAGCTGCTCGGACGCTGCAGCGGCCAGGTCGAGCGCCGGGGTCCCCCACGACGTCTGTGCCCACGCGACCGGGAGCCGGCCGGCGACGTCATCGCGCATCTGTGCGGGGACTTCGTAGCAGCGCCCGCAGATGCGCGGCCCGATCCAAGCCCTGATCTGTTGCGCGCCGAGGTCGCGCATCGCCTCGACGGTCGCTGTCGCGACATCGACGACGACACCGCGACGACCCGCGTGGGCGACTCCGACCACGCGCGCCTCGTCGTCAGCCAGCACGATCGGGAGGCAGTCGGCCACCCGGACGACGAGCACGGCGCCGGGCACAGCGGTGACCAGCGCGTCGGCCTCGGGGTACGGCTCGGTCGGGGAGCCGGCGGTGACGACGTGCACACCGTCCCCGTGGACCTGCCGCATGAGCCGGGCTTCGGAGGGGTCTCCTCCGAGGGCACGGGCGGCGGCCACGACGTTGCGTGCGACTGTCTCCGCGTCGTCGCCGTTGCCCGCCGCCAGGTTCAGCGACGCCCACGGACCAGCACTCTCACCGCCGTGCCGGTCCGTGAACGCGAGGTCGACGTGCGACAAGGACTCGTGGAAGGCGAACATCTACTACTTCAGGAAGTCGGGGATGTCGAGGTCGTCCTCGAAGGGGTCGGCCTGGCGCTTCGGCGCGACCGGACGGGTGCCGTTGCCGACGCCGGTGGCCGACGTGCCGTTCGACGACGGGCGATCGCTCGACGACTCGGCCGCGCTGGCCCGGACGCCGACAGGCATCCGCTCGTTGCCGTTCGATGACGACTCCTCGCGAGCCGCCGGCGTGGCCGGCGCCTCCTTCTGGACCGGACGCGCCGGCGCGGCGTCGCGGCGAAGCGCCGGGCGCGACGCATCGCGACGCTTGGGCGTGCCGCCGTCGAACCCGGCAGCGATGACCGTGACACGGACCTCGTCGCCGAGCGCGTCGTCGATCACGGCGCCGAAGATGATGTTGGCCTCGGCGTGCGCAGCCTCGCTGACCAGTGCCGCGGCCTCGTTGATCTCGAACAGACCCAAGTCGGAGCCACCCGCGATCGAGAGCAGCACACCGTGCGCGCCGTCGATCGAGGCCTCGAGCAGCGGACTCGACACCGCCATCTCGGCAGCGGCGACCGCACGGTCGTCGCCTCGGGCGGACCCGATGCCCATGAGTGCAGAGCCGGCATCGGACATGACCGACTTCACGTCGGCGAAGTCGAGGTTGATCAGACCCGGGGTCGTGATCAGGTCGGTGATGCCCGAGACGCCCTGCAGGAGCACCTGGTCAGCCTGCATGAAGGCGTCGATCATCGTGACGTTGCGGTCGCTGATCGAGAGCAGCCGGTCGTTGGGGATGACGATGAGGGTGTCGACCTCTTCGCGCAGCGACTCGATGCCGTCGTCGGCCTGGTTGGCGCGGCGGCGTCCCTCGAAGGAGAACGGCCGCGTGACGACGCCGATGGTCAGCGCACCGAGCGAACGCGCGATGCGCGCGACGACAGGAGCACCACCCGTACCGGTGCCGCCACCCTCGCCCGCGGTCACGAACACCATGTCGGCGCCCTTGAGGACGTCCTCGATGTCGTCGGCGTGGTCCTCCGCCGCCTGACGACCGGTGTCGGGGTTGGCGCCTGCGCCGAGACCCCGGGTCAGCTCGCGCCCAATGTCGAGCTTGACGTCGGCATCGCTCATCAGCAGCGCCTGCGCGTCGGTGTTGATCGCGATGAACTCGACTCCCTTGAGGCCAGCCTCGATCATCCGGTTGACGGCGTTGACACCGCCACCTCCGATACCGACCACCTTGATCACGGCCAGGTAGTTCTGAGCTGCCACGATGGTGCCCCTCACATGCTTGGTGTCTCGAGCCGGAACCCTAACCCTCTACTTCAGGGTTATAGTTATGTCAACCTCGGCGTTCTGTGACGAACTTACGGGGTGACCGACGGCCCTCGGCGCCGACACGCCGCCACAGCACGCGACGTCCCCGATTTGTGCACTTTGCCGTGGAATGCCCGAGCGACTGCACGGTTAGGTGCACACATCGGGGACGGGACCTCAGCGTGCGAGCGGCGGGTGCGCAGACGACGTCGGGGTGCGCAGGAGGAGCCCGAGCACGACGTTGGCGGCACCGGCGACCACCCCGAACGCGACCACGCCCGGCATCGCGTCGTCGACGACAAGATCCTGGTACGACGCCACGGCGATCCAGCACAGCGGCGCGGCCGGCACCCACGCCAGCGCGAGCACGGTGAAACCGAGCACTCTGCGCCGCCACACCATCGCCGCCGCCACGCTCACCAGGACGAGCACCGCCACCGCGCCGACGAGCGACCAGAACAGCACCCTCTCGGAGTCGAGTGGGTCGGTCGAGAGCGCGAGACGCTTGGTCAGCTCAAGGAACGCCCACGTGGCGACCACGAGCGAGGCCAGGCCCAGCAGGACGCACTGCGCGATCCCGACGGCGATCGCGCCAGCGTTGGCCGACCGGCCCGGAGCGGCGACGCTCATGTCGCGCACGCTACTCGTGCCCACGAGGGCTCGCGATTCGTGCGCCGCTCAGGGGACGATCGTCGGCCGCTCCGGCGCACTGACGTCGTACGCCGTCGCCTTCTGCTTCAGCAGGGCGGAGAGCACGTCGGCCTTGAGCTCCGCGTGGTCCGCGCTCCCCCACGCGACCTCGGCGCCGTCACGCAGCTCGAGGGTGATCGCGTCACGACTGCTGACACGCACCTCGCGGACCTTGCGGGCGAGACCGGCGTCCATCGCAGCGACGGCCTGGGCGACCTCCCGCAGTGCCTCGGCGCGCGGGCCGGCACCGGACGCCAGCTCCACCGACGGCAACCTGCGGGGCGGCTTGCCGGCGGGCGGGTACACCACGCCGTCGGAGTCGATCAGCCGCACATCGTTGCGCCCGGCCAGGCGCGCCACCGGCCGGCGTTCGGTGACCTCGACCACGACCGTACGCGGCCACTGGCGACGGACATCGACGGAGGCGACCTGCGGAATCTCCTCGACTCGGTCGCCGACAGCGCCGAGGTCGAGCCGCGCCAGGGGGCGGCCGTCCGGCACCGCCGCCTGCGCACGGACGACCTCGGCACCGACGGTGCTCGCACCACGGACGTCGACGTGGTGGGCCCCCAGCACGGGCGTCTCGAGCACCGTCCACGCCACACCACCCGCGGCCGCGAGGACGGCGGCGACGAGGAGGTACGGACGCAGCCGCTGAAGGCGCGCCCGCCAGCGCCTCCCAGCGAACCGGTCCGTCACCGTCACCTCGTCCGGGTCCTCTCCTCCAGCCGCGCCACGAGGCGCGGGCCCACGGTCGTGATGTCGCCGGCTCCCAGGAGCAGGACGAGATCGCCGCGGCGGGCGAGCGACGCGAGCTGCGCGTCGAGCGTCGCCGGCGGCTCGCCGGCGTGCACGGCGTCCGCGGGCAGACCGACCGCCTCTCGGACGAGCGCGCCGGTCACCTCGGGATCGGGATCCTCGCGCGCCAGGTAGATCTCGGTCACGACGACCTCGTCGGCCGCACCGAGCGCCCGGCCCATCGCCGCGCCGAAGATCCGCGTCCGGCTCACCAGGTGCGGCTGGAACGCGACGAGCACGCGTGCACCGCCGGCAAGGGCCCGAGCCGCCTGGAGGTCGCCCGCGATCTCGACGGGGTGGTGGGCGTACGAGTCGTACACACGCACGCCGTCACCCTCGCCGATCAGCTCCATGCGACGGCTCGCTCCCGAGTACGCGGCCAGGCCGGCGGCAGCGTCAGCGAACGTCGCCCCGCACTCCAGTGCCGCGGCGAGCGCACCGAGCGCGTCGACGACGTAGTGCTGCCCCGGCACCTGCAGCATGACGCGACCGAGCTCGTCGTCGCCGCGGACCACCGTGAACGACGTGCCGCCCCCGGAGGTGAGCAGGTCCACGCCGCGCAGGTCGGTGCCCTCGGAGAGCCCGGTGCTGATGACGCGAAGGCCTCGCCGGCGCGCGCGGACGGCGAGCGCGGCGGCGCCCGGGTCGTCGGCACACAGCACGAGGAACCCCGCGGGATCGATCCGGTCGACGAACTCGGCGAACGCGGCCTCGTACGCCTCGGGCGTCCCCCACACGTCGAGGTGGTCGGCGTCGACGTTGGTGACGACCGCGCCGTACGGCTCGTAGACAAGGAAGGCGCCGTCGCTCTCGTCGGCCTCCGCGACGAACCACTGCCCCTGACCTGCATGGGCGTTGGTCCCGAGCGAGGCGACGGGCGCGCCGATCGCGTACGACGGGTCGAGCCCGGCACGGACCAGGGCCGTCGCGAGCATCGAGGTCGTCGTGGTCTTGCCGTGCGTGCCGGCGACGGCGACCACGTCGCGGCCGATCATCACCGACTGCAGACCAGCCGAGCGCGGATAGAGGCGAAGGCCACGCGCGCGCGCCGCGACGATCTCGGAGTTGTCGTCGCGTACGGCGGTCGAGGCGATCACCGTCTGCGCGTCGCCGAGGTTGTCGGCCACCTGACCGACGTGGACGACCGCGCCGTCCGCCTCCAGCGCCCGCAGCGTCGGCGAGTCCTGGGCGTCGCTGCCCTGGACGCTCACCCCGCGCTCGAGCATGATCCGCGCGATCGCGGAGAGACCTGCGCCGCCGATACCGATGAGGTGGACCGTGCCGAGATCCTCTGCGGGCTCGATCACGGAAGGGACGTCGATCCTCATCCCTGGCCCGCCTCGGAGCCGGCTGCGGCGAGGATCTCGCGGGCGAGCACGTCGTCGGCGTCGCGCGGCATCAGGTCGGAGGCCGCCGCGGACATCCGCTCGAGACGAGCGGAGTCGCGCAGCAGCGAGACGACGGCCGTCGCCACCCACTCGGGGGTCAGCGCCGCGTCCTCGACGAGGATGCCGCCCCCCGCGCCCACGACCGGGTGCGCGTTGAGGGCTTGCTCACCGTTGCCGATCGGCAGCGGCACGAACACCGCGGGCAGCCCGACGGCCGCGACCTCGGCGACGGTGTTGGCCCCGGAGCGGCACACGATCCCGTCGGCGGCCGCGTACGCGAGGTCGATCCGCTCGATGAACGGAAGGGTTACGTACGGCGGCTCGCCGGGCGCGCGCTCAACCTGCGCCTCCTCGACGCGACCGGCGGCGTGCAGCACCTGGATGCCGGCGGCGGCGAGCTCGTCGGCGGCACCGGAGACGGCTTGGTTGATCCGGCGCGCACCCTGAGACCCGCCGGTGACCAGCAGCGTCGGGCGGTCGGGGTCGAGGCCGAACTCCGCGCGCGCCCGCGCACGCTCCGCCTCCCGGTCGAGGTGCGCGATCTGCTCACGCATCGGCAGGCCGATGTAGCGCGAGTGGACGAGTGGGGTCTCGGGAAAGCTCGTGAACACCTGCTGCGTGAACCGCGCACCGAGCTTGTTGGCGACACCCGGAAGCGCGTTCTGCTCGTGCACGACGATCGGGACTTTGCGCTTGCGCGCGACGAGGTACGCCGGGACCGACACGTACCCGCCGAACCCGACGACGACGTCGGGGCGCACACGGTCGAACACCTCACCGGTCGCCTTCACCGTGCCCGCCAGCTTGCCCGGGACCTTCAGGAGGTCGGCGCCGAGGCTGCGGGGCAGCGGGACGGCCGGCACCAGCTCGAGGGGGTACCCGGCCTGCGGCACCAGCGTCACCTCCAGCCCACGCGGTGTCCCGAGCGCCGTGATCTCGGCGTCGGGAGCGAGCCGGCGAACCGCGCCCGCGGTCGCCAGCAGGGGTGAGGTGTGGCCGGCGGTTCCTCCGCCGGCCAGCAGGACGCGTAGCGCCACCAGGTCATCCTTCCTCTCGGACAGTGCGTCCGACGGGTCGTGGTGCGGGAGTCGAGGGTTTCTGCACTCCCCCGGGCTGCTGACCGGTGCGCGGGCCGCGTCGACGGCGGTGCACGCGCAGGGCAGCGGCCGCCCCCGGCTCGGTCCGCGCGAAGCTCGCCAGCAGGGCGAGCGCGATCACGGTCGGGACGAGTGCAGACCCACCGTACGAGATGAGCGGGAGCGGGATGCCGATGACCGGCAGCATGCCGAGCACCATGCCGATGTTGATGATCGTCTGGACCATCAGCCACACCGTGATGCCGGCGGCCGCGTAGCGGGCGAAAGGGTCACGAGCACGGCGGGCGATGCGGAACCCCACGTACGCGAGCAGCCCGAAGAGGATGAGCACGGACAGCGCCCCGACGAGCCCGAGCTCCTCCCCGACGACCGCGAAGACGAAGTCCGTGTGGGCCCCCGGGAGCGCCCCCCACTTCTGACGGCTGCCGCCGAGTCCCACGCCCAGCCACTGCCCGGTCGCCAGCCCCATCAGCCCGTGCGCGGCCTGGTAGCCGCTGCCCTGGGCGTCCGCGAACGGGTCGGTGAACGACGTGATGCGCTTGATCCGCTCGTCGCTGGACTGGACGAAGAAGAGCGCGATGGCGGCGGTGCCGAGCAGCGCGACGAGGAACGCGCGCCCCGGCAGACCGGCGACGAACAGCATCCCGAGGATGATCGCGAACAGCACGAGCGCCGTCCCGAGGTCACGCTGGAGCACGACGAGCATCGCGACGAAGCCGGTGACCGGCAGCATCGGGATCAGCACGTGCTTGGGGTCACTCAGGAGGCGCTGCTTGCGGGCGTAGAGGTCGGCGGTCCACAGCACGATCGCGAGCTTGGCGATCTCGGAGGGCTGGATGAGGAACGGTCCGCCGAAGTTCAGCCAGTTCTGGTTGCCCCGGACCTCGTAGCCCAACGGCGTGAAGGTGAGCGCGAGCAGCACGAGCGCGAGGAGCAGCAGCGGGTAGACGAACCAGCGCAGCACGCGCAGCGGGAGCTGCCAGGCGATCGCGCCCAGGACCAGCGCCGCCACGAGGAAGCCTGCCTGCCGCGCCGCGAGGGCGTACGGGCTGCCGCTGTTCTGGTACGAGGTGACCGAGCTCGCGCTGAGCACCATCACCATCCCGAAGCCCACGAGGAGCGCGGAGACGGCGAGGACGAGGTAGTACGACGTCAGCGGCTTCTCGAGCACCTCGCGAACGGTCGCGGTCCACGAGTGCCTGCCGGACCTGCTCACCGCGCGCCTCCCGATCTCCTCGACGTCGAGGGCGACGAGGTCACCGCCGCGACGCTGCGTACCTGGCCACGGCTGCGGCGAAGGAGTCCCCTCGTTCGGCGTAGCCCGTGAACTGGTCGAAGGACGCGCATCCTGGCGCCAGCAGCACGGTGTCACCCATCCGGGCGAACCCTGCGGCCGCGTCCACGACACGATCCATGAGCACATCCTTGCCCGCGTCGACCTCGACGACGGGTACCTCGGGCGCGTGTCGCCGCAACGCCTCGTGGATCGTCGCGCGATCAGCACCGATCAGGACCACGGCCCGCAGGCGGTCCGCCGCGCGCGTGACGAGGTCCTCGAATCGGGTGCCCTTGGCCTGACCGCCCGCGACCCACACGACCGAGGGGTATGCCTGGAGGGACGACAGCGCCGCGTGCGGGTTGGTCGCCTTGGAGTCGTCCACGTACGTCACGCCCTCGACCTCGTCGACGCGCTGGATGCGGTGGGCGCCTGGCTCGTAGCCGCGGAGCCCCTTGCGCACCGCGGCCGGGGCGACGCCGTGCGCCCGGGCGAGCGCAGCCGCCGCCAGGGCGTTCGCGACGACGTGCGGTGCCGGAGGCTCGCCCGCGGGACCCGCGAGGTCGGAGAGCGTCGCGAGCTCGGCGGCGCTCGTACGGCGCTCCTCGACGAACGCCCTGTCGGCGAGCACATCGTCGACCATCCCGAGCATCCCGACCGAGGGGACGCCGAGAGTGAACCCGACCGCCCGCGCGCCCTCGGCGACGTCGGCCGCGCGGACCAGCTGCTCCGTCGCCGGATCGGCCACGTTGTAGACGCACGCCCGCGCGACGTGCTCGTAGATCCGCCCCTTGTCGGCCGCGTAGCCGTCTCGACCTCCGTGCCAGTCGAGGTGGTCGTCGGCGACGTTGAGGACCGCTGACGCCTCGCAGGCGATCCGGTCGGCGAAGTGCAGCTGGAAGCTCGACAGCTCGACCGCCAGGACGTCGTAGCCGAGCGGGTCCATCACCGCCTCGGTGACCGGGACGCCGATGTTGCCGACCGCAGGGCCGCGTAGCCCCGCAGCGGCGAGGATCGACTCGAGCATCTGGACGGTGGTGGTCTTGCCGTTGGTGCCGGTCACCGCGAGCCATGGCGCAGCGCCGGGTGCGCGCAGCCGCCAGGCCAGCTCCGGCTCGGACCACACGGCCACGTCGCGCCCGAGCGCCTCGGCGACGATGGGCGTACGTGGGGGGAGCCCCGGGTACGGGACGAGCAGGTCCACGCGGTCGGGCATGGTCGCCGTGGCGCCGGAGCCGAGACGGACGTCGGCGCCCAGCACCTCGAGGATCTGGGCGCGGTCGCGCAGCTGGTCGGTGTCGCCGTCGTCGAGGATCGTGACCTGGGCGCCGACCTGGACCAGCGCGTCCGCGGCCGCATAGCCGCTGACGCCGAGCCCGGCGACCACCGCATGAACGCCTTCCCAGGAGTCCTCGCGGCCGAGACGGTCGACGTCTGGCGCACTCACAGGCCGCTGACCCACTCGGAGTAGAAGATGCCGAGTCCGAGCGCGACGAACAGTCCGCTGATGATCCAGAACCGGACCACGATCGTGATCTCCGCCCAGCCCATCAGCTCGAAGTGGTGCTGGAGCGGCGCCATCCTGAACAGGCGTTTGCCGCCGGACATCTTGAACCAGCCGACCTGCAGGATCACCGACACCGTGATGATGACGAAGAGGCCGCCGAGCACGAGCAGCAGGATCTCGGTGCGGGTCATGATCGCGAAGCCGGCGATCACACCGCCGAGCGAGAGCGAACCCGTGTCGCCCATGAAGATCTTGGCCGGAGAGGCGTTCCACCACAAGAACCCGAAGCACGCACCGGTCAGAGCTGCCGCGACGACGGCGAGGTCCAGCGGGTCTCGGACGTCGTAGCACTTGGGCCCGGGGTTGAAGGCGCAGGACTGGTTGCTCTGCCACAGGTTGATGAGCATGTAGGCGCCGAACACCATCACCGAGGCACCGGTGGCGAGGCCGTCGAGCCCGTCGGTGAGGTTCACGGCGTTGCTCGTGCCCCAGATCATCACGAGCACCCAGACGACGATCACGGCCGCCGGGAGCGTCCAGCCGGGGATGTCACGGATGAAGGAGATGCCTTCGGAGATCGGCGTCCGACCGTTGCCGTCGGGGAAGCTCAGGGCCAGCAGCGCGAAGCTCAGGGCCACGATCGCCTGCCCTGCCAGCTTCGCCTTGGAGCGCAGCCCGAGGCTGCGCTGCTTGATGACCTTGATGTAGTCGTCGAGGAACCCGACCAGCCCGAGTCCGACGAAGAGATAGAGCAGCAGCAGCGCGGAGGCCGACGGCGACGTCCCGGTGATCAGCTTGGCGAGCGCGTACGCGACCACGACCGAGACGATGATGACGAGACCGCCCATCGTGGGCGTGCCGCGCTTGGTGTGGTGAGAGGTCGGTCCGTCGTCTCGGATGAGCTGACCGTAGCCCTTGCGCACCAGTAGGCGGATCGCGAGCGGCGTGCCCAGCAGCGTGCCGATCAGCCCGAACCCGCTGGCGATCAGAATGGCCCTCATCGAGCGTCGTTCCCTTCGTCGTCGCGTGCCTCGCCGCTGGTGGACTCGGCGTCCGCGACTCTTCTCTGTGGGTCTGTCTCGGCCAGCAGCGCCGCCGCCAACCGCTCCAGACCGCTGGCCCGTGAAGCTTTGACCAGCACGATGTCACCCGCACGGAGGTATCCGCGCAACCACGCCAGCGCGTCGTCGAGGTCGTCGACGAGCACCGAGTCAGCGCCGGCGGCCGCGGCGGCCTCATGGATCTGACGCGCACCGACACCGACGGCGACGACCTGGGTGACACCGAGGTCGGCTGCGAGACTACCAACGGAGGCGTGCGCGGCACCCGCCGCACCGCCGAGCTCGAGCATCTCACCGAGCACCGTCACGACCCGCCTCCCGTGCGCCATCGCGACGACCGCGCGAAGGGCGGCGGCCACGGACTCCGGGTTGGCGTTGTAGGCGTCGTTGACGACCATCAGCCCGTCAGACCGGACGGACCGCTCCATCCGCCAGGCCGACCGGTTCGTCACGTGCGCGAGCGCCTCCACGACGGAGTCGAGCGAGAGCCCGGCAGCGAGCGCGGCAGCCGTGGCAGCCGCCGCGTTGGACGCCTGGTGGGCGCCCAGCAGCGGGACGTGCACCGCGGCTGAGAGCCCGTCGGCACGCAGGACGAAGCGGGGTTCACCGTCGTCGCCGACGCGTACGTCGTCGGCGACGACGTCGGCACCCGGCGTGGTGCCGTACGTCCGCACCGTCGCGACCGTGCGCGACCGCATGGCGGCGACCGCGGGGTCGTCGGCGTTGAGCACGGCCACTCCGTGCGCGGGGAGAGACTCGACGAGCTCACCCTTGGTACGGGCGATCGCCTCGACCGACCCGAACTCTCCGACGTGTGCCGTGCCGACGTTGAGGACGACGCCGATGTCGGGTCGGGCGATCGCACAGAGCGCGGCGATGTTGCCGACCGCGCGTGCGCCCATCTCGACGACCAGGTAGCGGGTCGCAGCCTCGGCGCGCAGCACCGTCAGCGGGACGCCGAGCTCGTTGTTGTAGTTGCCGGCGGTCGCCACGGTCGGTGCGCTCGCGTCGAGCACCTGGGCCAGAAGGTCCTTGACGCTGGTCTTGCCCTGCGACCCCGTGACGCCGACGACCACGCAGCCGTCG
Organism: Mumia sp. ZJ1417; assembly: GCF_014127285.1. Classification (GTDB taxonomy): domain Bacteria; phylum Actinomycetota; class Actinomycetes; order Propionibacteriales; family Nocardioidaceae; genus Mumia. The sequence goes on along the minus strand of NZ_CP059901.1, from coordinate 1,623,557 downwards.
AGCCGGTCCCGGACGTCGCGTGCGAGGCGCGCGAGCGCTGCCTCGACGTCGTCCACGACCACGCAGGGACCATCGACACGACGCTCGCCGAGCACGGCGGCGGCACCTGACGCATAGGCAGCAGGCGCGAAGTCGTGACCGTCCACGTGCTCGCCGCGCACCGCGACGAAGAGGCCTCCCGACTCGACACGACGCGAGTCCAGGGTCGCGGGAGCCGTCACATCGACACCCTCGACGTCGTACGGAGTCCCGCCGACGATCTCGGCGACCCGTCCCAGTGCGGTCGTGATCACGCGTCGCCCCCGAGCCGGGTACGAAGCGCCTCGGACAGCACGCTCCGGTCGTCGAACGGGTGCACGACGTCTCCCACGATCTGGCCACGCTCGTGCCCCTTGCCCGCCACGACGACCACGTCGCCGGGACGTGCTTGAGCGACGGCACGGACGATCGCTCCGCGGCGGTCGCCGATCTCGACGAGCTCGGCCGCGGCTCCTGCCTCGCGGGCTCCCTCGAGCACCGCGGCACGGATCGTCGCCGGATCCTCGCTGCGCGGGTTGTCGTCCGTGACGACCACCACGTCCGCCAGCTCGGCGGCGACGGCACCCATCAGGGGGCGCTTGCCGGGATCACGGTCTCCCCCGGCACCGACGACCACGAGCAACCGTCCGTCACCGAGCCCGCGCAGGGACGACAGCACGGCCCGCAGCGCATCGGGCTTGTGGGCGTAGTCGACGATCGCGGTGAAGTCCTGGCCCTCGTCGACGGGCTCCATGCGTCCGGGGACGCCCTCGCAGGCGGCGATGCCGGCGAGCGCGTCCTCGACCGCTCGTCCCGTGGCCGTCACCGCCGCGAGGACGGCGAGGGCGTTGGCGACGTTGAAGCGGCCGGGCAGCCGGACCACGAGGTCGTGCTCGACCTCGTCCGGACCGACGACGCGGGCCCGGGACCCCGACGCGGTGGTCTCCAGCGCGACGACGCGCCAGTGCGCCTCCACGCGTCCCTCGAGCGACACGGTCGTCACAGGCAGGGACGTCGCGTCCGCGAGCCGGCGTCCGTACGGGTCGTCGATGTCGATCACCGCCTGCGCGGCGCGCTCGGGCGTGAAGAGCGCGGCCTTGGCGGCGAAGTAGTCCTCGACGTCGGCGTGGAAGTCGAGGTGGTCACGCCCGAGGTTGAGGAACACCGCGACGTCGTACACGACGCCGTCGACCCGGTGCAGCGCGAGCGCGTGGCTCGAGACCTCCATCACGACGGCGTCGGCGCCGTGGGCCTCCATCACCGCGAACAGTGCGTGGAGAGCGGGCGCCTCGGGCGTCGTGAGGGCGGAGGCCACCGGGCGCCCGCCGAGGAAGGCACCGGTCGTCCCGATCGCACCGACCTGGTCGCCGCACGCCCGCAGCGCCGAGGCGGCGAGGTAGGCGCTGGTCGTCTTGCCCTGGGTGCCGGTGATCCCCAACGTCGTCAGACGCTGCGCCGGATCGCCGTAGACCGTGACGGCCACGGCGCCGAGGACGGTACGAGGATCGTCCACGACCACCAGCGGGACCGTCGCCGGGCCGTCCGCGATGATCGCGGCCCCCTCGGCGTCGGTCAGGACGGCGACCGCACCGGCGTCGACCGCCTGTGCGGCAAAGCGCGCGCCGTGGGTGCGTGCACCCGGCAGCGCCGCGTACAAGTCACCCTCGCGGACGTCCGACGAGGCGAGGGTGACCCCGGTCACGACGGTCTCGGGCGGTGCGCCGACGACCCGGCCGCCGATCGTCGTCGCCAGTGCGGTGACCGGCACGGGATCGACCGACGGTGGTCGGGTGTCGAGCGGGAGTGGAGGCTCAGCAGACATCGTGGCCGAGCGTATCGAGAGTCACCACTTGACCGGAGTCCTGGGCGCTCGCGACCCGCTCGGAGCGATGCCGTAGCGCTGCAGCGCCTGCTGCATGATGTCCTTGAACACCGGCCCTGCAGTTCCGCTGCCCGAGCCCCCGCCACGCGGGTTGTCGAGCACGACGTACGTGAGGAAGCGCGGGCGCTCGGCCGGCGCGAAGCCGATGTACGACACGGTGTTCTGCCCGCGGACGTAGCGTCCCGTGTCGGGGTCGACCCTCCAGGCGGTGCCGGTCTTGCCCGCCACGCGGTAGCCCGGGACCACGGTGTCCGGGGCCGACCCGTCGGGGCCGGTCACCGCCTCCATCATGGTCGTGACCATCTTCGCGGCCTTCGGCGAGACGACCTCGCGGCTCTCGGGCGGCTCCTGGTCCACCGTCGTACCGTCGGCGCGGCGCACCTCGGTCACCAGCGTCGGCGCGGTGTAGCGGCCCCCGTTGGCGATGGCGGCGACGGCGGCGACCTCCTGCAGCGCGGTCACCGAGATGCCCTGGCCGAACGAGATCGTCGCGTGCTGCGCCGACGACCACCGCTCGGGCTCGGCGAGGATCCCTCGCGACTCCGACGGCAGCCCGACGCCGGTGGTCCGTCCGAAGCCGAACTTCGTCAGGTAGTCGTGCAGGGTGGCGTCGTCCATCTGCTGCGCGAGCGCGATCGTGCCGAGGTTCGACGACTTCGCGATGACCCCCGTCGCGGTCAGCTTGAGCCGCCCGTGGTCCCACCAGTCGCTGATGGTGAAGCCGTCGAGCCGCAGCTCGCGCGGCACCCTGACCTTGGTCTGCGGCGTCACGAGCCCCGCGTCGGCCAGTGCCGCCATCGTGACGACCTTCTGGACCGAGCCCGGCTCGTAGACGTTCTGGACGGCGCGGTTGTTCATCGACGCCGGAGTGACCGTCGAGCGGTCCTCGGCGTCGAAGGTCGGCAGCTGCGAGAGCTGGAGGACCTGCATCGACTCGAGGTCGACGGTCACCGCGATCCCCCAGTCGGAGCCGCTCTGGCGCACGGCCTCGGCCAACCGCTTGTCGGCGTACCACTGCAGGTCGCGGTCGAGCGTCGTCACCACGTCGGAGCCCGGCACCGGCTCACGCGTCGTCTGCCGCGCGAGGGGGATGCGCACACCCTTGGGCGACGTCTCGTACGTGGCCTTCCCGTCGACGCCGGTGAGCTCCTCGTCGTACTGCTTCTCCAGGCCGCTGGTGCCCTCGCCGGTCTCCCCCGAGACGAGCCCCACGAGCGTCGCGGCGAGGGTGCCGCCGGGGTACGTCCGCACCGCGTCGCGCTCGGTGGTGACGCCGTTGACGACACCCAGCTCGGTGAGCTTGGCCATCGCGGCGTTCGCCTGGTGAGCCGGGATCTTGCGCGCGACGTAGACGAACTGCGTGCCTTCGCGGCGCAGCTTCTCCAGCGCGTCGAAGTAGTCGAGATCGAGCTCCGCGGCGAGCACACGGGCGATCTCGGGTGCCTTCTCCGAGGTGAAGCGCGGGTTCGCGATGATCGCCGACGCGTCGAGCGAGGTCGCGAGCGGCTGGCCGTCCCGGTCGACGATCTCGCCCCGGTCGGCATGCAGCACGGCCGGCTGCATCGTCTCCTCGAGCGCCTTCGCCGCGTACGCGTTCGCGTCCACGCCCTGGATCTGGACGAGCCGTCCAGCGAAGACCACGAGGAGGGTCGCGACCACGACGAAGCAGAACCGCGCGCGGTTCCGCACCGCCGGGCTCACCCGCGGTCTCCCACCGAGGCGGGTGAGGGTCCTCCGACTCCGGACGCGGCGCGGCCGTCGCGCGACGCGGGCACCGGGTCGCCGACCACCGTGCCGTCCGGTAGGCGGAGGAATACAGGGTTGGTGTTGGGCACCATGCCCAGACCGGACGCCTGCTCGGCCAGCGCCGCCGGCGTCGAGCGCCGCTCGACCTCCAGTGCCAGTTGTGCGTGCTCGCTCTGCAGCGTCTCGGCCTTCTTCTCCAGCTTTGCGAGCTCGAACGCGCCGTTCTGCATCGACGTGTTGAGCAGCAGGAGGCCGATGAGGCCTCCGGCGAGCAGTGTGACGACCAGGAGCACGAACGGAGCGCGAGGGCTGCCCGTACGGGGTGCCGGGACGACCCGCAGGTCGCGGCGCGGCTGCTGCGCCGGGCGTACGGGCGCGCGGCGGGGCGCGTTCTGCGCGAGGCTCATACCGCCTCCCTCACTCGCTCGACCGCACGCAGCCGTACCGGCTTCGCGCGGGGGTTCTCGGCGATCTCTGCCTCCGATGCCGTCTCGGCGCCCCTGGTCAGCGACCTGAACCGCGGCTGCCGCTCCTCGGGCACGACCGGCAGCCCCGGCGGGACGTCCAGGGTCGTCACGGCGGCAAATGCCTTCTTGACGATGCGGTCCTCGAGCGACTGGTACGCCATGGCGACGACGCGGCCGCCGACGTGGACGGAGTCGAGCGCCTCGGGCACGGCACGGCGCAGGACGCCGAGCTCGTCGTTCACCTCGATGCGCAGCGCCTGGAAGGTCCGCTTGGCGGGGTTGCCGCCGGTCCGCATGGCGGCCGCGGGCAGTGCCTCGCGGACCAGCGCGACGAGCTCGTCGCTCGTGCGCAGCGGCGCGGTCTCACGGCGACGCACGATCGCGTCGGCGATGCGTGCGGCGTGCTTCTCCTCGCCGTACGCGCGCAGGATGCGGATCAGCTCGGCCTTGTCGTACGTCGCGAGGATCTCGGCGGCGGTGATCCCCTCGCGTCCCATCCGCATGTCGAGCGGCGCGGGGCGTGCGTAGGAGAATCCGCGCTCGTCGACGTCGAGCTGCATCGATGACACCCCGAGGTCGAAGAGCACGGCGTCGACCGTCGTACGGCCGGCTGAGGCGATGGCCTCGGCGATCTCGTCGTACACGCCCTCGAAGAACGTCACCCGGCCCTCGAACGGCGCGAGCCGCTCGCGTGAGAGCCGCAGCGCCTCCGGGTCACGGTCGATGCCGATGACGTGCACGTCCGTGAAGCGCGTCAGGACCGCCTCGGTGTGCCCGCCCAGCCCGAGCGTCGCGTCGACCAGGACCGCGTCGCTGCGGGACAGGGCGGGCTCGAGGAGCTCGACCGTCCGCTCCAAGAGCACAGGCACGTGCTGTGCCTCATCCATTCGTCCCGGCCCCCCTAGGACGTCCGACCACCATCTCGACCCCTCGTTCCGTGTGGTTCAGCGTGTGTCGCGCCTCGGGGCCGCTACCCGTGCGTCCCGATCGCCTGTGGTTCGTCCGACCAGGTCCCTGGCCGCTTGCCCTGGGAAGTCACCTCTGGCACCGGGGAAGTGGTGCCAGGTGGTGGAGCAAGCGGCCCAGAGGCCTCGTCGTACGACCCCGCTCAGAGCAGACCCTCGATCACCTCTTCCGACAGCGAGGAGAAGCTCTCCTCCTGCGCGTCGGAGTACTCCGACCAACGCGCCGCGTCCCAGATCTCGACCCGCTCCATCGCGCCGACCACGACGCAGTCGCGACCCAGACGGGCGTACTCGCGCAGCGGAGGCGGGACGGTGATGCGGCCCTGCTTGTCGGGCACCTCGTCCGAGGCTCCCGAGAAGAGCACACGGATGAAGTCGCGGGTCGCCTTGTTGGTGAACGGTGTCTTGCTGATCCGGTCGCTGAACTCCTCGAAGCTCGCCTGAGGCCAGACGTAGATGCAGCGGTCCTGCCCCTTCGTCAGCACGAGGCCCTCCGTGAGTCGGTCGCGGAACTTGGCGGGGAGGAACAAGCGGCCCTTCTCGTCGAGGCGAGGGGTGTACGTGCCGAAGAACATCGCACCGTAACCCCCCGTCTCGCCGCAGCCGGCGCGAGTCCGGCGACTGCTTGCTCCACTTTGCGCCACTGTACTCCACAACACACCACCGGCAACCGTTCTTGCACCCTGGCGCGCCCCGCCGCTCCCTGACACCGGGCAGACCATGGGTCGCCACCACCGATGCCCGTGATCGCAGCATTCCCCTCGCCCGGACCGCCGAGATGGTGAAGAGTGGAGCGTGGGTGGGGAGGACCGCGATCCCTCGCCGTCAGCGGGGCCCGTGGCATTGATCGCGCGGGTAGTCTCGGCATCCTGGGGGGGTCGCCGGGACAGCCGTCGCCCGCTCCGATGCGTGGATCCGAGGAGGACCGCAGTGACGACGACACCTCGGCGAGAGCCGCCAGCTCCGCCCGGCCCCGACCAGACCGACGAGCTCGTCGCCGCCGCAGGACGGCTGGCGGCCAACATCGAGACCGTCATCGTCGGCAAGTCCGAGGTGGTCCGCACCGCCGTCGTCGTGCTCCTCGCAGGCGGGCACCTCCTCCTCGAGGACGTCCCCGGGGTCGGCAAGACGATGCTGAGCAAGGCGCTCGCCCGCTCGATCGACGGATCGATGCGCCGCATCCAGTTCACGCCCGACCTGCTCCCGAGCGATGTCACCGGCACCTCGGTGTGGGACCCGGAGTCGCGCACGTTCGAGTTCCGACCGGGTGCCGTCTTCGGCAACGTCGTCGTCGGAGACGAGATCAACCGCGCGTCGCCCAAGACGCAGTCCGCGCTGCTGGAGTGCATGGAAGAACGCCAGGTCACCGTCGACAGCACCTCGTACCCGCTCGAGGACCCGTTCATGGTGGTCGCCACCCAGAACCCCCTGGAGATGGAGGGCACCTACCCGCTCCCCGAGGCGCAGCGCGACCGCTTCATGGCGCGCGTCTCGATGGGCTACCCCTCGGCGGAGGCCGAGGCCGCGATGCTGCGCGAGCACGGCGGTGCCGACCCGCTGTCCGACCTCGCGCCGGTCACCGACGTCAAGCAGGTCGCCGATCTCGTCGCCACCGTCCGTACGGTGCACGTCGCACCCGCGATCGAGCAGTACGCGGTCGCGCTGACCCACGCCACCCGCTCCACCTCACGACTGCGCCTCGGCGCTTCACCGCGCGCCACGCTCCACCTCGTGCGCGCCGCACGGGCACGGGCTGCCCTCGACCGGCGCCCGTACGTGCTCCCCGACGACGTCGCGGCATTGGCCGAGCCCGTGCTCGCCCACCGTCTGCTCCTCTCCCCCGACGCCGTCGTCGCGGGATGGCAGGCGTCGGACGTCGTCCGCGAGGTCCTCGCCGAGGTCCGCGTTCCCGAGCCCGGTCGGTGACATGCGCGCGACGCTCTCGGCGCTGACGTCCCGCGGCCGGGCGTTCGTCGCCGCGGGACTGACGGTCCTCGTCGGCGGCCTCCTCCTCGGGCTCGACGTCCTTGTCCGGATCGGGGTGCTCGCGCTCGCGCTGCCGCTCGTCGCCGTGCTCGTCGTCGCCCGCAGCCGCAGCACCGTCAGCGCCTTCCGAGAGGTCACGCCTCCCCGCGTCCCTGCCGGCACCGACGTGGAGGTCGCGCTCCAGGTCGACGGCGGTGGGCACGGCGCCTCGGGGACCCTGCTCCTCGAGGACCAGCTCCCCGACGCTCTCGGCGGTCGGCGCCGCTTCAGCGTCGTGAGCCGCGGCAGCCAGTGGCACTGCCTCGTCCGGTACGGCGTCACACCCCGGCGACGCGGCTTCCATGCGATCGGCCCGCTCACCGTACGTGTCGGCGACCCGTTCGGGTTCTTGTCGGTGGGCCGCACCTTCCACGCGACGACGCCGCTGGTCGTGACGCCGACGGTTCACCCGCTCGGCCGCATGTGGGCCGGTGGCGTCGGCGCCGAGCGCGGCGATCACCGTGTGCGCCTCGGCGCCATCGGCCGGCCGGACGACGCTTCTGTTCGCGAGTACCGCACGGGGGACGACCTGCGCCGGATCCACTGGCGGACCACCGCCCGTACGGGTGAGCTGATGGTCCGGCGCGAGGAGGAGGGGCGGCACGCCGACGTCACCGTCTTCCTCGACACCCGCCGCGACGTCCACCGACCGGGCAAGGACGGCACGTTCGAGTGGGCGGTCTCTGCCGCCGCCTCGGTCGCCGCCCACTTCTCCGGCAACGGCTGGGACGTCCGGCTCGCGACCGACACGACAGACTCCCACGACTCGGCCCCCGACGAGCTCGGCCTGATCCTCGACGAGCTCGCGGCCGTACGGACCTCCACCCGCCGCACCACCGCGCTCGTGCCCGCCGACGTCCTGGCCTCGCGAGGGACGGTCGTCGCAATCGTCACCGGTGCCGACCCCGAGGCGCTCGACCACCTCGACCGGTGCTCGACCGCGGCCGGACGCCGCCTCGCGCTGGTCCTCGACGCCGACGGCTGGCTGTCGCGCGCAGGCGTCGGCACCGGTGCGTCGGCCGACCTCGCCACGACCGCCCGTTCGCGCGGGTGGGACGCCGTCGCCGTCGGTGGCGGACAGAGTGTCGGCGACGCGTGGCGCGCGCTCGCCGTGATCGCGGCCAAGGACTCCGTCCGATGAGCGCCGCACGTGCCGCGCACGCGGCCTGGACGGGTCTGTGGGTGTGGCTGCTCGCCGTCGCCGTCGGTGCCGGATTCGCTCCCCTGGTCGTGGACGGGTCCTTCCTCGCCGAGGGCGCGCTCGGTGCCGCCGCCGTCGTCCTCACCGGGGTCCTGCTGCGCGCCGTCGCCACTCCCCGCGCCCTCGTCGTCACCGGCCAGGCCGCGGTCGCCGTGGGCTGGCTCACCGCCGCGTACGGCGCGGGCACCGGCATCGCCGGCCTCGTCCCGACCGGTCGGACCGTCGAGCAGGCCCGGGCGATCGGCGAGGCGACCTACACGCACGCCCAGCGGTACGCCGCGCCCGTCCCCGACGCGCCGGCGCTCGACGCCACTCTCGCCACGCTGATCATCGTCGTCGCACTGGTGATCGACGTGATGGCCTCGGAGCTGCGCTGGACCCCCGCGCTCGGACTCGTGCTGCTCGCCGTCCTCATGATCCCGGCGACGCTGCTCGGCGGCGAGGTGCAGCCCTGGGCGTTCGTCCTCGGAGCGACGGCGTACGCGGCCCTGCTCGCCGTGACGCGGCGCGACGACACCACGTACTGGGGGCCACGGATGGTCGGGACCACCGACGCCACGACAAGCACGCTTGCCCCCACCGCGCTCGCCCGAGTGGGGGCCTCGCTGCCCGCGGCGGGCATCACCGTCGCGGCCGTCGCGATCGCGATGCTCGTCCCGGCGCTGACGCCCGCAGCGTCCCAGAACCTGTTCGGTGGGGGCAGCAGCGGCTCCGGCGGCAACGGAACGGGCCTGGACAACCCCGTTCTCGACATGCGGCGCAACCTGCGCGGACAGAGCCATGAGGTGCTGCTCACGATGCAGGAGCTCGAAGGCTCTCCGCGGCCCCGCTACGTCCGGCTGGCCTCGCTCCAGTCGGTCGGCGCGCGCGGATGGACCCTCGGCGACCGGGTCGGCGCCGGTCAGGAGCTCGACGACGACCTTCCCGCCATCCCTGGCCTCAATGTCGGCGTGGGCCGGCGAGACGCCCGCTACTCCGTCGCGGTCTCGCCCGGGTTCGAGACCCGCTGGCTCCCTCTCGTCTACGCACCGAGCGCGATCACGCTCTCCGATCCCGAGGGCGTCGAGATCAACCGGAGCATGCTGGACGTCAGCCGCATCGCGCGGCTGGGGAGCTTCGCCGGCGAGACCTATGCGTTCGACGCGGTGCTCGCCCGACCCACTGAGAGCGACATGCGGACCGCACCGGCGTCGACCCTGACGATGTCCTCGTTCGTGGACCTCCCGAGCGGGACACCCGAGGTCGTCGCCGAGCGTGCGGAGGAGGTCACCGAGGGTGCCGACAACGCGTTCGACCGCGCAGTCGCCCTCCAGCGGTGGTTCCGCGAGGACGGTGGCTTCGAGTACTCCCTCGACCAGCGGGCCGGGTCCGGGATGGGGACGATCGAGGACTTCCTCACCGACGACCGGGTCGGCTACTGCGAGCAATTCTCGACCGCGATGGCGATGATGGCCCGCTCGCTCGGGATCCCCGCCCGCGTCTCGATCGGTTTCCTCTCCGGCGAGCCCGGCCGCGCCGCCGGCTCGTGGGTGTTCCGCGGGACCGACATGCACGCCTGGCCAGAGCTGTACTTCGCGGGGATCGGATGGGTGGCCTTCGAGCCCACTCCAGGCGGCAGCGGCTATGCGGCGCCGTCGTTCGCGGAGGGTGACCAGTCGGCCCCCACGGAGCCCGAGTCGTCGCTCGCACCGACCACGGCGCCGACGAACGCCCCCAACGCTTCGCAGGGTCGTGAAACCGGACCGGCATCCCAGGACGGTGCGGGCGACGCCTCGTCACGGATGGTGCTGCTCGTCGTCGTCGGCGTGGTGCTCCTGCTCCTTCTCGCCGCGCCTGCCGTCGTCCGCACCACCCGGCGTCACCGTCGCCTCCACGCAGGCGGCGGCGAGACGACGGTCGAGGACGCATGGGCGGAGGTCCGCGACACGGCGACCGATCTCGGCCTCGGCTGGACCGACGGCGCCTCACCACGCGCGACGGTTGCTCCGCTGCGCGCGCGGCTGCGCGACGACCCCGACATCCGTGGCGCGCTCGACACGCTGGTCGATGCCGTGGAGCGCAGCCGCTATGCCCCTGCGTACGAGCCCGTCGACCTCGCCGACGTGGTCAGCCGGCTGCGGACGGCAATGGCCGACACCACGTCACGAGGCCAGCACCTGCTCGCGGCCGTGCTCCCGAGATCGGTGCTCGCCGTCCGCGACCAGCGCGGGACGGCACGCGAGGCGGACGAGGTGCTGTCGTTGAGGGAGTGAGCTTGAGAAAGTGAGCTTGAGGGAGTGAGATGCGGGCGGTCAGGCGCCGGAGTCGCGGCGACGCTTCCAGCGCTCCTCCATGCGGTGCATGAAGGACTCCGAAGCGGGAGCACGGCTGGCTCCGTGACCCGGATGTGCCGGCGGCGCCTGGCGCGGGTCCGAGGGCGAGTCGACGTCTCGCGACTTCCAAGCAGTGAGGAAGAAGTAGGCGCCCGCGACCATCAGGACGAATCCGAGGACGCCCAGTGGCGTCGAAGCGGCGATCACGCCGGTCATGAGCAGACCGACACCGGCCACGAAGCCGATCGCCGCGAGAACGACGATCCGGCGTGCACGTGCCCGGAGCTTCGAGCCGCGCAAGGTCGACGCGAGCCTCGGGTCCTCCGCAGCGAGGGCATGCTCCAACTGCTCGAGCAACCTCTGCTCTTCCTCTGAGAGCGGCACTTCGGGCCTCCCTGACACTCGACCGGCCGTTGCCAGCACCTTCAGCGCCCAGTCTAGGCAGGCGCCCACGGCAACGCCACAGCACGGGCTATTGTTTGTCCGCACGGGGGCGTCGGTTCCCCCTCCCTGCCCTCGGAAGGACGTCGATGCTCCGCCTCACCGCGCTCGTCAGCTCTGCCACTCTCGTGCTGTCCAGCGCCCTTGTCGCGGTCGCCTCGGCCGCCCCGGCGACCGCGGCGCCCGCTGCCGCCTCGACTGCTGCGCCCACGGGCGTGCCCGCGTCGCTCGCCCGCGCGAAGGCGTCGAAGAAGGACCGGTTCTACCGCGCCACGACGCGTCCGGGCGATCGTGACCGTTCGGTGACCTCGATCAAGCACGTGCGCGAGCTCCAGTACCGCCTGCGTTGGGCCGGCGTCTACGGCGGCGCGGTCAACGGGACCTACACGGCACGCACCGAGAAGGCCGTCAAGAAGTTCCAGAAGCGGGTCGGGCTCAAGCGCACCGGCGTGGCCAACACCGCGACGTGGAAGCGACTCATCCAGAAGACGGTCCGCGGCAAGTCCAGCATCCCGAAGCGCTGCAAGTCGTCCGGCTGGCACGCCTGCTACGACCGCAATCGGCACCAGGTGGTCCTCTACAAGAACGGCACCCTCTGGAACTCCTGGCTCGTCCGCGGCGGCGCGTCGTCGTCCAAGACGCGCACCGGCTCGTTCTCGGTCTTCTTCCGCAGCAAGAGCCACGTCAGCTCGATCTACGAGGCCAAGATGCCGTACGCCCAGTTCTTCTCCGGGGGCCAGGCCTTCCACGCGTCGTACCTGATGATGGATCCGTTCGTGGGGCACAGTCACGGCTGCGTCAACATGTACATCCCCGACGCCAAGCAGCTGTGGGCACTGACGGCCAACAAAAAGCTCAAGGTCACGGTCTACGGCGCCTGGGGCTGATCCCCGCCCGGCGCGGCGCGCTCACGCCCGGGCGATGACGTGCAGGGCGCCGGCGAGCTCTCGCAACCGGTGATCGGCGGCGGCGGCTTCTTCGAGCGACAGCAGTGCCTGACGGTCGGCCTCCGACTCGACGAGCGCCCTCGGGACGAGGTCGGCGAGCACGCGCACGCCGTCGGCGCTCTCGACGAGGAGCCCCTCGGACTCGATGAGCGCGACGAGCTCGACCAAGACGTAGCGGCGGGGCCCGTCGACCGTGCGGTCCCAGCCCTCGGCGTCGAGCGCAAGGAGCCGTCGGGCCCGTACGAGGTCGCCCGCCAGCGCTCGCGCCAGCACGGACCGGAGCCGGCCCGCGGCCAGGATGCTGGCGTGCCCGCCCGGCCGCAGCGCCCGCGCCACCGCGGCGAGCAACGCTGCCGGGTCGTCGACGACCTCGAGGATCCCGTGGCAGAGCACGAGGTCGACCTCGCCGTCCGCGACGTGCGCGCCGAGCTCGGACACGTCCGCCTGCACCTTGTCGATCCGAGCGGCGACGCCGGCAGCCGACGCGCGCTGGTCGAGCATCGCGAGGGCGTCGGCGCTGCGATCGACGACCAGCACGTCGTGGCCGCGCCTAGCCAGGTCTACGGCGCGCCCGCCGGTCCCACCACCGAGGTCGACGACCCGCAGAGGGCGTCCGGCGGTCTCCGCGATCGCGGCGAGCGTCGCGGCCACGACGTCGCTGGGACGTTCCGTGCGGGGCAACGATGACGGTTCACTCACCCGTCCACTGTCTCAACCCACACTGAGGGCGCGCCACCGCGACCTGCCGACGCAGTACGGTCTCCCGTGTGAACGTCATGCATCCTCGGATCCAACAGGTCGTCGACGCGCTCGCCGCGCACGGAGTCGTCGATGAGGTCGTCCGCGTGCTCCCGGACTCCGCCCGTACGGCGCGTGAGGCGGCCCACGCACTCGGGGTCGAGGTCGGCGCGATCGCCAACAGTCTCGTCTTCGCCTCGGGCGGCGAGCCGGTGCTCATCCTCACGAGCGGGTCGCACCAGGTCGATACTGCCGTGGTCGCCGCCGCACACGGCATGGAGCCGCTGGAGCGGGCCGACCCCGCGTTCGTCCGCGCCTCGACCGGCCAGGTCATCGGCGGCGTCGCGCCGGTCGGGCACCCCCGTCCGATCCGGACCTTCGTGGACGTGGCGCTTCGCGACTACGACGTCGTGTGGGCGGCGGCGGGTCACCCGCACGCGGTGTTCGCGACCTCGTACGAGCAGCTGGTAGCGATCACCGGAGGGACGCCGACCGAGGTCAGCTGACCCGCCCAGACGAAAGGAGGAGGCGCCGGACGGGAGATCCGCTGGCGCCTCCGATGCCTCCCGCCCGGCCCGACCCCCGACGCGAGCCGGACGAGTGACATCGCAACCAGTGTGCAGCGGCCGGGCACCGACGCGCTATGGGCGTTCATACTCATTCCCTCCTGAGCACCCCGGGCCGTCCGAGCGCCCGCAGGCGGCGTTCGTCACCGCCGGACGTGTCGGTAGCCTGTCCGGGTGGCTGACGTGGTCGTGGTCGGAGGTGGGTTCGCCGGCATCGCAGCGGCCGTACGCATCGCCAAGCTCCGGCACCGCGTGACCCTCCTGGAGGAGTCCGAACGGCTCGGTGGCCAGCTCGTCCCGTACGAAAGCGCCGGCTGGTCGTTCGACCACGGATGGTCGGAGGTCACGCTCCCGGCGACGGTGCGCGACCTCTTCAAAAAGTCGGGCCGCCCGGTGGACCGTGTGCTCGACCTGGTCGCCCTGCCGGTCGCGCGCCGCCACGTGCTGGCCCGCGACATGGTCCTCGACCTCCCTACCGGGAGCCGCGGCGCCCAGACCGACACGATCGACGCGGTCCTCGGCAGCGGAGCCGGCGAGCGATGGACCAGATGGCTCGACGCCTTCGACGAGGTCTGGGAGGTGCTGCGACGGCACGCCCTCGAGCAACGGCTGGTCGGGCGTACGTCCTTCACCCGTGACCAGTGGCGCACGCTGAGCCCTCGCACCGGGCTGGAGCGCGCCGCTCGGCGCGCACTGCGTGATCCGTCGTTGCGCGCGATGGTGCTCGACCGCCACCGCCTCAACGGCCAGCAGCCCCGCGCGCTCCCTGCGTTCCTCGGCGTGTACGACCTGGTGGAGCGCTCCTTCGGACGGTGGCGGATCGACGGTGGCACGACCGCGCTCCTCGCCGCGCTCGAGAGGCGGCTGGAGGAGCGGCGCGTCGACGTCCGCCTCTCCACACGCGCGCACGACGTCGTCGGCGCGAGCGCGGTGACCGGGGTCGTGACCGACGGCGGCACGATCCGCGCCGACGTCGTGGTGTGGGCGGCACCGGGGCCCCCCGGAGGCCGCCAGGAGTGCGGGGCCCTCCCGCTCGTGCCCGCGGCACGGACGTACCTCGGGCTCGGCCCGCACGCCCCACGGCTCGTGCAGCAGACCGTGGTGCACGGCGGTACGCCGGTGCGCATCCTGCCGAGCGCGACCCATGCCGGCGACGGTCAGGCCTGGACGGTCGAGCACGTCGGCGCCGAGGATCCCCTCGTCAGCATGCGACGGCTCGGGATTGACGTCGAGGACCACGTCGTGCACCGCGAGGACGTCAGCGCGGTCGACCTTGTCCGCGGGGGTGCGCGATTCGGGTGGCAGTGGTCGGGCTGGCCTACGGCGTTCGCGGTGCCCGGAGTCGGCCCGCTGCGTCCGGGCTACCTGCGCGTCGGAGTCAACGCGCACCCGGGACCATCCACGGAGCTGGTCGCCCTCGGTGCAGCGGCCGCCGCCGAGACGCTCCGCCCGTGAGTTCGGCCGGTGTGGTCAGCGACGCGGCGTGGAGTCGCGCTCGGCGTGGCTCCACTCCTGGCGCAGCCCCGTGACGAGCGAGCCGAGGTAGCGCGGCCGCTCGATGCCGTCGTCCTCCACCTTGCACGCGGCGACCGCGAACGCGAGCACGACGAGCCCGCTCAACCACCACGCGACGACGAGCAGGTCGCCGCGGACGCCGACCTGCAGATAGCCGAGGGCACAGCCGACGAACACGGCGGCCCCGATCAGTCCGCCGAGCACCAGCATCCCCCGTTTGCGGTGCTGCTCCCGAGTCACGCTTTCAGGATCGCACCGGGAGGAGTCTCCCGCCGGACGTTGCACTCCCCGGCGGGTCGCGGCTCACACGACGGCGGCGTGAGCGAGGTTCTGGTAGATCTGCCGCGTCGCGCGGGAGCGGTTGAGGGTGTAGAAGTGCAGCCCCGGCGCCCCCTGCTCGAGCAGGGTGTTGCACAGCTCGGTGGCGATCAGCGTGCCCTCGGCCCGCAGGCCGTCCGGGTCGTCGACCCACGGCTCGAGGCGCGAGACCACCGATGCGGGGACGGGGTGCCCGGACAGCTCGGCCATGCGGGTGATCTGGGCGAGGTTGGTGACGGGCATGATGCCGGGCACGATCGGGATGTCGCAGCCGCGCGCCCGCACCCGCTCGACGAGCCCGAGGTAGTCGTCGGCGAGGAAGAAGAAGTCGGTGACCGCGAACTCCGCACCCGCGCGCGCCTTGGAGACGACGACCTCGGCATCGGCATCGAGGCCGGGGGCCTCGCGGTGACCCTTGGGGTAGGCGGCGGCGCCCACGCAGAACGTGCCGAGACCCGAGACCAGGGAGACGAGCTGGTCGCCGTGGTCGAGGCCGTCGGGATGGGAGGTCCACGGTGCGCCGGGACCGCCGACCGGGTCTCCGCGCAGCGCGAGGATGTTGCGCACGCCTGCCGCGGCGTACTGGCCCAGGACCGTCCGCAGGTCGTCGCGCGACTGCCCGACGCAGGTGAGGTGGCCGACGGGGCGAAGCGTCGTCTCGGTCGCGATGCGCTCGGTGATGCGGACCGTGCGGTCGCGCGTCGTGCCGCCCGCGCCGTACGTCACGGAGACGAAGGTCGGGCGCAGCGGCTCGAGCTCACGGATCGCCGTCCACAGAGTCCGCTCGCCAGCATCGCTCTTCGGGGGGAAGAACTCGAACGAGAAGCTCGCCGTGGGTGCGGCGATGTCCTCGCTGAGACGGCGTGCGGTCGGCATGCGGCCCACCTTAGCCGCGGCGCGGGCGCGCGCCCGCGCCGCGATCAGCTCGTGGGACAGCGCGGGTAGGGTGACGAGCGTGAACGACGCCGCCGCCTTCGCCGTCCGGGTCGGCGAGGAGCTCGAGGCGTTCGCCGCCCTCCAGCGCGAGCGCCTCGCCCCCCTCGGACCTCGCCTCTTCCCCTTCCTCGACGCCGCCGAGGCGTCCGCGCGCGGGGGCAAGCGCCTGCGCGCGACGTTCTGCCGAGCCGGTTGGACGGTCGCCGGCGGGAGCGGTGACGAGGCAGCGGTGGTCCGCGCGTCGGCAGCGTTGGAGTGGCTCCAGGCCAGCGCGCTGGTCCACGACGATGTGATCGACGCGTCGCTGACCCGCCGCGGCAATCCGGCCGCGCACGCCGCGTTCGCGATCGCCCACCGCGAGCAGGGCTGGCAGGGCTCCCCCGAGGCGTACGGCACCGGCGCGGCGATCCTGCTCGGCGACCTGCTCCTGTCGTGGTCGGACGAGATGTTCCGTACGGCCGGCTTCGCGCCCGAGGTCGTCACACGCGCCACCCCGTACCTCGACGCCTGCAAGACCGAGGTCGTCGCGGGCCAGTTCCTCGACCTCGTCGGCGGCGCGATCGGGCAGAGCTCGGTGGACGAGGCGATGCGTGTCGTGCGCTACAAGGCCGCGAAGTACACCGTCGAGCGACCGCTCCACCTCGGTGCTGCCCTCGCCGGCGCACCCGCGCAGACGCTTGACGCCCTCAGCGCGTACGCGCTCCCGGTCGGGGAGGCGTTCCAGCTGCGCGACGACGTCCTCGGCGTCTTCGGCGACCCCGAGATCACCGGCAAGCCCGCGGGCGACGACCTGCGCGAGGGCAAGCAGACGGTGCTCGTCGCCCACGCCTACGAGCGCGCGACGCTCGAGCAGCGCGCCACGCTCGATCTCGGGATCGGCGATCCCGACCTCTCCCCCGCCGCCGTCGACGGGCTGCGTGACGTCATCCGCGACACCGGTGCGCTGCGGCGGCTCGAGGACGACATCGCGGCACTCGAGGACCAGGCCGCGGCTGCGCTCGCCCTCGCACCGCTCGCCCCGTACGCGGACGAGCTCGCCGACCTCGCGTCGCGGGCCGTGCGACGGACGGCGTGACGCGCGTCTCGTACGCCGCCTCAGAAGCCCAGGGCCTGCGCCCGCCTGCGGACCTCGCGTCCGCGCCCCTCACGCAGCGCGTCGACCGGTCGACCCGGCAGGGTGTCGTCGGCGGTGAACAGCCACTCCGCCGCTTCCTCGTCGGTGAAGCGTGCGTCGTCGAGCAGCACCAGGGTGCCGCGCAGGCCTTCGAGCGGGGCGGAGTCGGCGATCAGCAGAGCGGGGATGCGCGGGCGCGACGAGGACGCCGACCGTACGGCCAGGAGCTCCCTCTCGCGGATCCGCTGCCGTATGCGGCTCACCGTCGTCTCGAGCTCGGCGGCGGCCTCCTCCCACGTCAGCCAGTCGTCGATCAGCGCGTCGAGCCGGACAGCCGTCGTTTCGGTGCCGGAGGTGTCGTCTGCCATAGGACAAGACTCGCACGACGCCGTCGGCTCGCCTTCCACGGTCGGCTCCCCGGGCTCACCTACACTGAGGCGGGGCCGCCTGGCACGTCCACGCGCCCGCGCGAGGGCCGACCGCGACGCCCGACGTGGAGGAGGTGACCGTGACGACGACCGACGACGAGATGCTCGTGGGCCGCGTGATCGACGGCCGCTACCACCTTCGTCAGGTGCTCGCCCGCGGCGGCATGGGCACGGTCCTGCTCGCCACCGACACGCGCCTCGACCGTACGGTCGCTGTCAAGGTCATGCAGAACGCGGCCGGCGGCGACCAGGACTTCACCACCCGGCTGCAGGCCGAGGCGCGCGCCGCCGCTCGCCTCAACCACCCGAACGTGGTCGCCGTCTTCGACCAGGGTGACGACGCCGGGCTGCTCTATCTCGTGATGGAGTACGTGCCCGGCCACACCTTGCGCGACGTGATCAGCCGTGAGGCCCCGCTGCCGCCGCGGCGCGTGCTGACGCTGGTCGAGCCCCTCCTGCTCGCGCTGTCGGCGGCGCACGACGCCCGCATCATCCACCGCGACGTGAAGCCGGAGAACGTCCTCATCACCCCCAGCGGGCACGTGAAGGTCGCCGACTTCGGGCTCGCCCGCGCCATCACCGCGCGCTCCCAGGCGACGACGGGCGTGCTCATCGGCTCCGTCTCGTACCTGGCACCCGAGCTCGTCCTCAACGAGGGCGCCGACGCGCGCTGCGACGTCTATGCCGTCGGGGCGGTGATGTACGAGATGCTCACCGGCGCCAAGCCTCACACGGGCGAGACTCCGATCCAGGTCGCCTACCAGCACGTTCACGCCGACGTCCCCGCACCGTCGACGATGGTGACCGGCATCCCCCCGTACGTCGACGCCCTTGTCGCCCGCGCCACCGCGCGTGACCGCGACCAGCGCTCGGCGGACGCGCGCGTGCTGCTGCACCAGGTGCGACGGGTCCGTTCCGCGCTGGAGGCCGGGATCGTGGACGACGTCGAGCTCACCCAGGATCTGCGGCTCCACCGCATCGTGGCCGCCGGGAGCGACGACCTCCTCGAGGCCTCCACGCCGGAGGCGGCGCTCGCGACCACGGTCGCCGGTCACGACGCCTACGCCGGCTACGACGCCTCGGACACGATCGCGGCGACCCACGTGGCCGCAGGACCGCTGGTCGAGCCGTCGCCTCCGTACGACGCCGGCTACGAGGCGACGCGCACGGTCACCCGCGACTCCTCCGGCATCCCCACGGCCCCGGTCGATCCCGCGCGCACCCGTGCCGCGGCAGGACGTCAGCACCGTCGCGGGCGCCGCTTGCTGATCCTCGCGCTCGTGGTGGCGCTCGTCGCGGCAGGTCTCGGCTGGTGGTTCGGCGTCGCCCGTTACGAGTCCGCACCCGATCTGGTCGGGTTGACGCTCGCGCAGGCACGCACCGAGGGCCAGCAGGCCGGATACACGGTCGATACCGGCGACGAGGCCTACAGCGAGACCGTCGCCCGAGGCTCGATCGTCTCCACCGACCCCGGGCCGGGTGGGCGGATCCTTCCGGACGGGACGCTGACGCTGACGGTCTCGAAGGGCAAGGAGCGCTATCCCCTACCCGATCTCGAAGGCATGTCCGAGAGCGAGGCGGAGTCGGCACTGACCGACATCAAGGCCGTCATCGGGCAGGTGGACCGCAAGTACAGCGACTCGGTCGACCTGGGCGACGTGATCTCGATGTCGCTGCCGGTCGGGCGCATGATCCGGCCAGACACCGAGGTGGACCTCGTCGTGAGCAAGGGCCGACGACCCGTCGACGTCGTCGACTACACCGGCAAGTCGCTGAAGCACGCCCAGGCCAAGCTGGAGAAGGCAGGGCTCGAGGTGAAGGTGGAGCGGGTCCACGACGACGAGGTCCGCAAGGACGAGGTCATGGCCCAGGACCCCGCCGACGGCACCGCCTACAAGGGCGACACCGTCACGCTCACCGTCTCCGACGGCCCCCAGCCCATCGAGGTGCCGGGTGTCATCGGCAAGAACGTCGACGACGCGACGGCGATCCTGGAGGCCGCGGGGTTCAAGGTGAAGGTCGAGAAGGAGCGCATCCACTTCGGCAGCAACCTGGTGTCGCGTCAGTCCCCCGGCGGTGGGGACGAGGCCCCTCCGGGCTCGACGATCGTGCTGCGCATCGTCTGAGGCGAGATCGTTGCGACCGGACGATCAGCCTAGGATGGCGGCGTGTCCTCCCCCTCGACAAACCACCCTCTGACGCATGCCCGCAACCCGCTCGGAGCGCACGTTCCCGTCGGACCCGGCCTTGCCAAAGGCGCGTGGAAGGTCATGCGCGAGCTCGGCGGCGACACCCTCCAGGTCTTCACCGGCAACCCTCGAGGCTGGGCGCCGTCCTCGGGCGACTCGGCACAGGACGCAGCGTTCCGCGAGCTCTGCGAAGCCGAGGGCGTGCCCGCGTTCGTCCACGCGCCGTACCTCGTGAACCTGGGCAGCCCGAGTGCCGCCACGTACGAGAAGTCCGTCGCCAGCGTGGCGCACAACCTCGGTCGTACGACGGCGATCGGCGCTCGCGGTCTCGTCGTCCACACGGGGTCCTGCGTCGACGACGGCACGTACGAAGCAGCGCTGCGTCAGGTCCGTGAGGGGCTCCTCCCGCTGCTCGACGCGCTTCCCGACGACGGGCCCCGCCTCCTGCTGGAGCCGACGGCCGGCCAGGGGCGCTCGCTGTGCGCGAAGGTCGACGACCTCGCGCCGTACCTGGAGGCACTCGAGCACCACCCGCGTGTCGGCATCTGCCTCGACACCTGCCACGCCTTCGCCGCCGGTGAGCCGCTGGACGAGCCCGACGGTGTCGCGTCGACCCTGGAGCGCCTGGTCGATATCGCCGGTCCCGGCCGGCTCGGGCTCGTGCACGCCAACGACTCGAAGGACGTACGCGGCAGCTTCAAGGACCGCCACGAGCGCATCGGCCAGGGCCACCTCGGTAAGGAGGCGTTCGCGGCGATGCTCGCCCACCCCGTCACCGAAGGCGTGCCGTTCGTCCTGGAGACGCCCGGCGGTGCCGACGCGTGGCGCGACGACCTCGCGCTCCTGGCAGCGCTCCGCCCCCAGTGAGCGCCACCGAACCGACGACGGAGAGGTCGTACGCGTTCCTGGCGGCGGGCGCGCTGCTCATCGTCACCGCAGCGTGGGGCTCGACGTTCTTCCTCATCAAGGACCTGGTGGAGGTCGTCCCTCCGGTCGACTTCCTCGCCGTCAGGTTCGCGATCGCGGCTGCCGCGCTGTTCCTGCTGCGGCCGCGGGCCGTGCTCGCGCTCGGCGGTGGGAGCCTGCGCCGCGGTGTGGTGCTGGGCCTCGTCTACGGCGGGGCGCAGATCCTGCAGACCGTCGGCCTCGCGCACACCGCCGCGAGCGTGTCGGGGTTCGTGACCGGCATGTACGTCGTCTTCACGCCGATCCTCGCCGCGCTCGTCCTTCGACAGCGGATCGGAGCGACAGTGTGGATCGCCGTCGCGGTCGCGACCGCAGGGCTGGCGTTCCTCTCGCTCGAGGGACTCGCGATCGGGTACGGCGAGGGCATCACCCTGTTGTCCGCGGTCCTCTACGCGCTGCACATCGTCATGCTCGGCGCGTGGACGTCCGCCCGGGAGGCGTACGCGCTCGCCGTCGTGCAGATGGCGGTGATCGCGGTGCTGTGCTTCGCGATCAGCGCACCCGGCGGCATCGTGCTCCCGCAGACCGGCGGCCAGTGGGTGAGCATGGTCTACATGGCGCTTGTCGCCGGCGCGTTCGCGATGCTTGCACAGACCTGGGCGCAGGCCCACCTCCCGGCGACCCGGGCGGCGATCATCATGTCGATGGAGCCGGTGTTCGCGGCGGCCTTCGCGATCGGGTTCACCGACGAGTCGCTGACCGTGCGCACGCTCGCCGGTGGTGGGCTGGTGCTCGCCGCGATGCTGCTTGCCGAAGCCGCCCCGCGACGGCACATCGAGGCCGAGGTCCCCCACCTCTCGCAATAGCGACCCGGGGCGCGGAAAGAGTGACCCGGGAGCGAGGTGGGAGAGTCAGCGCAGGCGTTCGACCACGAACTCCATCGGCGGGTCCGCGATGACGGCCTGCGCCGCCACGACCTCCATCTCGCCCGCGCCCGTACGGCGGGTGTGGTTGAGGATCCCGTAGATCGACGAGGCGACCTTGCCGAGCGCGTCCGGCACGTCCATGCCGGACTGGAGCAGCCGCCCGAGGAACATCGAGGTCGTCGCGTCGCCCGACCCTGCGACGACGTTCATCTCCAGCTTCGGCGTCGTCACCACGTAGGCGCCCGAGTCGTCGACGGCGACCATCGAGATCGTCTCGTCGCTCGGGTCGAGCACCTCGACGGAGGTGACGAGCACGATCTGCGGCCCGCGGGCGCGCAGCGCATCGACGGCGGCCAGGAGCGCGTCGAGCGAGCCGACCTCCGCTCCGGTCAGCAGCTCGAGCTCGAACTGGTTGGGCGTCGTGATGTCGGCCGCCGGGATGATCCGGTCGCGCATGAGCTCGGCGATGCCGGGGCGGACATACACGCCGCGACCGCGGTCACCGATGACCGGATCGGCGCAGTAGACGGCCTCGGGATTGGCAGCCTTGACCTTCGCGACCGCGTCGAGGATCACCTCCGCGACCTCGGGTGACCCTTGGTAGCCCGACAGCACGGCATCGAGCTGCGGGAAGACGCCACGCTCCCCCACGCCGGTGATGACGTCGGCGACCTGCGACGCCTCGAAGACGGCGCCGCGCCACACGCCGTACCCGGTGTGGTTGGAGAAGGCGACCGTGTTGACCGGCCACGCGTCGACGCCGAGGCGTTGCAGCGGGAAGACGGCCGAGCTGTTGCCAGCATGGCCGTACGCGACGGAGGACTGGATCGAGAGGACCTGCACGACCGACAGCGTACGACGTGTCGTACGGTCGCAACGTGCGACCCGCAGACGACCACTACTTCTACCGCCCGTCCGAGGGCCACGGTCTGCCGCACGACCCGTTCAACGCGATCGTCGCTCCGCGCCCGATCGGCTGGGTCTCCACCCGCGGGACCGACGGCGTCGTGAACCTGGCGCCGTACAGCTTCTTCAACGCCTTCTCCTACGCGCCGCCGATCATCGGGTTCGCCAGCACGAGCCGCAAGGACAGCGTCGCGAACGCCGAGGCGACGGGCGAGTTCTGCTGGAACCTCGTCACCGAGGATCTGGCGGAGGCGATGAATGCGACGTCGGCGACCGTGCCGTCCGACGTCGACGAGATGGAGCTCGCCGGCCTCACCCCGGTGCCCGGCGACGTCGTGGATGTGCCGTACGTTGCGGAGTCGCCGGTCGCCTTCGAGTGCCGGACGTCGCAGGTCATCCGGCTGACCGCCGCCGACGGCACCCCAGCCGAGAGCTGGCTGACGCTCGGCGAGGTCGTCGGGGTGCACATCGCGACCGACCTGCTGGTCGAAGGGGTCTACGACACGGCGGCCGCTCGCCCGCTGCTGCGCGGGGGCGGGCCGACGGCCTACTTCGGGATCCGGCCCGAGCAACGCCTGGACATGCGGCGCCCTCGCTAAGACGGCGGGCAGCCGACGATGAGGCGCCGGTTTCATGCACCGAGCGCCAGGAATGCGTGGCGCTCGGTGCACACAAGCGGAGCCTCGTCAGCCCCGCGGCACGCGCAGGAAGCGCGTGCCGTCGAGGTCAGCGCCACCGCGCCCCTCGCTCAGCGCGGCAACGCGCAGCTTGCCGCGCAGGTCGCCGAGACACCGATGAGGAATGCTGAAGCGCACCACGTCACGACGCTGGTCGATCCGTACGCGGAACCCCTTGCAGCGCAGGTCCGACGGCTTCTCGTCCAGCTCGGTGAGCAGGCGCTTGCGTTGCTTGCCGTCCTTTGTCGCCATCGTCCACGCCCCGTACCTCTGCCCCCGACGGGTGAGGATGACGAGGCCCAGAGTGGTCTTGCCCCGTACGGCCTTCCGCAGGCTCACCACGCCGACGAGCCGCTTGTCACCGTTCACGACCTTGAGCGCCGTGATGTCGGCTCTCGCCGGTGACACCTCGTCCTCGTCGGTGAGAGTACGGGTCGCGGCCTGGGCCGGCAGCGCGGTAGCCAGGACGAGCGCTCCGGTCGACAGCAGGACGGCGAGGGCCTTGTTCATGGGAGACCTCCAGAGTCAGGGAGGTCCGATCATGGCGGGCGTGGCGAGCACCCCGCAATGGCGAGCTCAGCGCTCGCGCAGCATCTCCGCGACGAGGAACGCCAGCTCCAGCGACTGCGCACGGTTGAGACGCGGGTCGCACAGCGTCTCGTAGCGGTGCGTGAGATCGGCCGCCACGAGCTTGCCGCCGCCGCCGACGCACTCGGTGACGTCGTCGCCGGTCAGCTCGACGTGGACGCCACCGGGCCAGGTGCCGAGCGCACGGTGCACCTCGAAGAAGCCCCGCACCTCGTCGATGACGTCGTCGAACTCGCGTGTCTTGTAGCCGTTGTCGGTCGCGAACGTGTTGCCGTGCATCGGATCGGTGATCCAGGCGACCTGCACACCGGCGGCGTGGACCTTCTCGACCAGCTCGGGGAGCAGGTCGCGGATCTTGCCGGCGCCGAACCGTGTGACGAACGTCAGCTTGCCCGGAGTGTTGTCCGGGTTGAGCGTGCGGGCGTACGCCAGCGCGTCGTCCGGCGTCGTCGTCGGGCCGAGCTTGATGCCGACCGGGTTGGCGATGCGGCGCAGCAGCTCGACGTGGGCACCGTCGAGCTGGCGGGTGCGCTCCCCGATCCACAGGAAGTGGCCGGAGACGTCGTACGGCTTGCTGGTGCGCTGGTCGATGCGCGTGAGGGCCTGCTCGTACTCGAGGATCAGGGCCTCGTGCGACGAGTAGAAGTCGACCGTGTGGAACTCGTCGGGATCGATGCCGATCGCGTCCATGAACGCGAGCGCCTTGTCGATCTCGTCGCCGATCGACTCGTACTGGGCACCCACCGGGCTGTTGCGCACGAAGTCGGAGTTCCAGGCGTGCATCTTGCGCAGGTCGGCGTATCCGCCCTGGGTGAAGGCGCGCGCGAGGTTCAGCGTCGCCGCAGAGGCGTGGTAGACCTCGAGCAGCCGCTGCGGGTCGTGCGCACGAGCCTCGGGCGTGAAGTCGAAGCCGTTGACGGCGTCACCCCGGTACGCCGGCAGCGTCACGCCGTCGCGGGTCTCGGTGTCGCTCGAGCGGGGCTTGGCGTACTGGCCGGCCATCCGTCCAATCTTGACGACCGGCACGCTCGCGGCGTACGTCAGCACGACCGCCATCGACAGCAGCACACGCAGCTTGTTGCGGATGTTGTCGGCGTTGACGCCGTCGAACGTCTCGGCGCAGTCGCCGCCCTGGAGGACGAACGCCTCGCCGCGCGCCACCGCTCCGAGCTTCTCGCGCAGCTGGTCGGCCTCACCGGCGAAGACCAGGGGCGGCATCCCGCGAAGACGCTCCACGGCCGCGTCGCGTGCGGCGGTGTCGAGGTAGGTCGGCTGCTGCGCCGCGCCGAGGGCGCGGAGCTCTTCGAGGGTCGGGATGCTCACCCCGCCAGGGTACGACGCGCCTGCCAGCACCCGGGCGGCGTCTCGTCACCCGAGCACGGCAGAGACCGACGCGACGAGCTCGGGCGGCACCGTCTTAAGCCGTCCCACGGCCTCGGCCAGCCGTACGCGGACGATGTCGTCGCCACGCAGAGCGACCATCGCTCCCCAGTCCCGGTCGAGGACGGCTTCGACGGCCTCGAGGCCGTAACGGGTGCCGAGGATCCGGTCGTACGCCGTCGGCGGGCCGCCGCGCTGGGTGTGGCCGAGGACCACGGTGCGTGGCTCCTGCCCGCCCCGCCGCGCCATCTCCGCCGACAGCCACGCGCCGATGCCCCCGAGCTGCACGTGACCGAACGCGTCGGTGCCGCTGCTCGAGAGGACCTCCTCGCCGTCGACCGGCAGCGCCCCCTCGGCCACGACGACGATCGGGGCCCGTCCCCGGGCCCGTACGGCGGCACAGCGCGCGAGGACGTCGTCGACGTCGAACGTCTGCTCGGGGATCAGGAGCGCGTCGGCTCCGCCGGCCAGCGCCGCGCGCAGCGCGATCCACCCGGCGTGACGGCCCATCACCTCGACGACCATCGCGCGGTGGTGCGACTCCGCGGTCGTCCGGAGCCGGTCGACCGCCTCGGTCGCGATGGCGACGGCGGTGTCGTGACCGATCGTGATGTCGGTCGCCGAGAGGTCGTTGTCGATGGTCTTGGGGACACCGACGACCGACACACCCGCCTCGGCGAGCGCGTGGGCGACGCCGAGCGTGTCCTCGCCTCCGATGGCGATCAGGGCGTCGCAGCCGGCCGCCTCGAGCCCCGCCCTGACCCGGGCGATGCCGTCGTCCATGCCCACCGGATTGGTACGGGACGAGCCGAGCATCGTGCCCCCGCGATCGAGGATGCCTGCGACGTCGTCACGACCGATCGGACGGACGTCGCCGTCGAGCGGCCCGCGCCATCCGTCACGGAAACCGACGATCTCGGCGGACGGCGCCGCCGCCGCACGCAGGACCACCGCCCGAAGGACGGCGTTCAGGCCGGGGCAGTCCCCGCCGCCCGTGAGTACTCCGATGCGCATTGCGCCCTCCCGTCCGCGCCAGCCCCCTCCGGACGCTACTCGTCGAGCCCGCGCTCGATGGCGTAGCGCACGAGCTCAACCCGGTTGTGGAGCTGGAGCTTGCGCAACGTGTTTTGCACGTGGTTCTGGACCGTGCGGTGGCTCAGGACCAGCCGCTCGGCGATCTGCTTGTAGGTGAGGCCCTTGGCGACCAAGCGCAGCACCTCGGTCTCACGGTCGGTCAGCCGCGGCGCGTCGGGCTCGTCGGCCGGCGGCGCCTCCGAGAGGCGGCGGTACTCGCCGAGGACGAGCCCCGCGAGGCCGGGCGTGAAGACGCTCTCACCGCGGGCGACGGCCTGGACGGCGTCGAGAAGAGCCTCACGCGACGCCGACTTCACGAGATAGCCGCTGGCACCGGCCTTCACGGCGTCGAGCACGTCCTGCTGCTCGCCCGAGGCACTCAGGACGAGCACCTTGGTGTCGAGACCGCGCTGGGTCAGCTGCGCGGTCACCTCGACGCCGTCGGGCGCCGGGATGTTGAGGTCGAGCAGCAGCACCTCGGGCCGGGTGGCGACCACCCGGTTGATCGCCTCGGTGCCGGTCGCCGCGGTGGCCACGACCTCGAGTCCAGCCTCCGTCAGGTCGCGGGCCACGCCTTCACGCCACAACGGGTGGTCGTCGACGACCATCACTCGTACCATGCGCGGCACATTACCGTGCCGAGGCAGCGCCGGGCACACGCTGGAGCGGGACGACGAGCTCCCACTCGCATCCATGACCAGCCGTGTCGACCAGGACTGCCTTGCCGCCGAGGTCACGGAGCCTGCCGCGGATCGAGGCCGCGACACCGAGCCTGCCCTCTGCCTCCGCCCGCTCCAGGCGACCTTCGGGGATGCCGGGACCGTCGTCGCGGACACTCACGACGACCCTGTCGCTCTCAGCCTCGAGGAGGATCCAGGTCGAGGCCTCCGGGCCACCGTGGACGAGGGTGTTGGCGCGGCAGGCCAGCACGGCGGCCACGATCTCCCCCACCGTCGCCGCCGGCATCGTCACCGGCCGGCTCGGCGTCGCGACGCTGACCTTCGGCTCGGCGAGCCCGTCGAGCGCGCGCCCGAGGTCGGTCATCTCCCCGTCGCTGGCGGACTCCTCACGTGCCCGCGACTGGATCAGGCTACGCAGCGCGAGCTCCTGCTCGCCGGCCAGGCGTCCCAGCTCGGCCGCGTCGCCACCGATCTCGGCGCCCCTGCGCTGGACGAGCGCGAGGATCTGCAGGACGCCGTCGTGGACGGCGCGGGCCAGCCGCTCACGCTCGGTCGCCATCGCCGCGGCCCGCTCGGCCTCGACGCGTCGTACGGCCGAGACGCGCAGCGCGTGGGCGCAGTAGCCGACGAGCATGGCCGCCAGCACCATGAGGAAGATGTTGCCGACCGTCGACGAGTTGACCGTCGGGCGCATCGTGACGTCGACGCTCTGCACGATCGCCGTCGCGAGGAGGCCTCCGGTCACGCCCCAGCGCACCGCCCAGCACAGCACGACGGTCGTCACCCAGTACGTCGTCAGGGTGAACGTGTGCTCGGCCAGCATCTCGGGCGTGTGGACGTACTGGGTCGAACGCAGCAGCGCCAGCGTGACGAGCATGTCGACGATGAACACCCACGACGTGCGATGACGCGGCTCGTACAGCCAGGTGACGACGCCGGACCACACGACCATCACGCCGATCAGCACCCAGGCCGTGACCGGGTGCTCGAAGTCGCGCCACCGGGCCGCGTTGACGCCGACCGCATAGACGAGCGTGACCGCCCGCAGCACCGTGAGGACACGATAGAACTGGTCGTCCACCTGCTGCGCGGCGCGCGTGACGCGGTCCATCGCGCTGGTCCCTACGACGCCTTCGGGAGCTCGTGGACGTCGGGCTCCGCCGCGGCCTCGGGCTCCGCCTTGCGCGACCGCGAGGCGTACGTGTCGACGTACTCCTGACCCGAGAGCCGCATGATCTCGTACATGATCTCGTCGGTGATCGCGCGGAGGATGTAGCGGTCGTCGGCCATCCCCTCGTACCGGCTGAAGTCCAGCGGCTCGCCGAAGCGCACGCTCGGACGGGTGTAGCGGCCGAAGATCTTGCCCGGAGGCGCGACGACGTTGGTGCCCGTCACCGCGACCGGGATCACCGGCACGCCGGACTCCAGCGCGAGCCGCGCGACGCCCGTACGGCCGCGGTAGAGACGCCCGTCCGGCGAGCGCGTGCCCTCGGGGTAGATCCCGCAGACCTCGCCCTTGGACAGCAGACGCAACTGGGTGCGCAGGGCCCCCTCAGAGGCACGCCCGCCCGTACGGTCGATCGGGACCTGCCCGGTGGAGGAGAAGAACGTCTTCTGGAACCAGCCCTTGATGCCGGGACTCGTGAAGTACTCCGCCTTGGCGACGAACGTCACCCGGCGCGGCACGACGAGGGGCATGAACAGCCAGTCGCTGTAGGAGAGGTGGTTGCTCGCGATGATCACCGGCCCCTCGGCAGGCACGTTCTCCGTCCCCGAGGCCTCCGGCCTGAACACGACCTTCAGCACCGGGCCTAGGACTACGAACTTGAGCAGCCAGTAGAGCAAGACTTCCCCTCTCGATCAGCGAAAGCGTACATTGCGCGAGCCGTCAGCTGGCGAGGACTGCACCCGTCGGCCGCTCCTCGAGGTCGCCGGAGGTGGCGATCCCCTGGCACGGACGGGGCCCCGTGGGAGAAGATGGAGGTATGGCTCAAGCCCCCATGCTGCACCCGCTCGCGCACCCGCTGGCACTCGACAGCGGCCGGACCGGTGTGCTGCTCTGCCACGGGTTCACCGGGTCGCCCGCCTCAATGACGCCATGGGCACGTCACCTCGCCTCGCAGGGGTTCACCGTGCGCGTGCCGCGGCTGCCTGGCCACGGCACGACGTGGCAGGAGCTCAACCGCACACGCTGGGAGGACTGGTACGCCGACGTCGACCGCGCGCTCGACGACCTGCGGAGCCGCTGCGACCACGTCGCCGTCGCCGGCCTGTCGATGGGCGGCGCGCTCGCGCTGCGGCTCGCCGAGCAACGCCCCTCCGACGTCGACGCGATCGTCCTGGTGAACCCGGCGGTCAACCTGGTCGATCGCCGGCTCGCCGCGCTCCCCGTCCTGCGCCACGTGGTCCCGTCGCTCCCCGGCATCGGCAACGACATCAAGAAGGCCGGGGTGGACGAGTCGGGCTACGACCGTACGCCGCTGCACGCTCTGTGGTCGCAGACGAGGCTGTGGGCCGACGTCCGCGCCAACCTGCACCGCGTCATGCAGCCCCTGCTGCTGTTCCGCTCCGTGGACGACCACGTGCTCGACCCGTCGTCCGCCCGGATCGTCCTCGCCGGGGTCTCCTCGGCGGTGGCGGTCGAGGTCGTCCTGGAGGACAGCTATCACGTGGCGACGCTCGACCACGACGCCGATCGGATCTGGCAGGAGTCGGCGGCGTTCATCGCCCGCCACACCAGCCCCAGCCCGCAGGAGAGTGATCCGGCCCGATGAGCGGATCGACCTCCGACGACGAGGAGTTCGAGCGGATCGTGGCAGGTCTGGAGCTCTCGCTCCCCGACGCCGACGAGGACCCACCCGACACGAGCGCGACCAACGCGCTGGCGCCACCGGCGGGCGCGCAGGAGGTGTTCCAGCCGCGCTGGTCCGACCCGCTGCCGGACGAGGAGGATGACGACGCCTGGCAGGACGGCGACTTCGTGCCGCCGGAGCCCGAGCCGTTGCCGCCGGGCGACCGCTGGACCCGCGCCGCGTGGGCGGGGCTGATCGGCGGGCCGGCGCTGCTGTTCGTGCTCGCGGTCGTCGGCGCCCCGGTCCCCGGCGTCATCCCGGGCGCCGCGGTCGTGGCGTTCGTGGCGGGCCTGCTCGTGCTGCTCGTACGCCGTGGCGACCACAATCGCGGTGACGACCCCGACCACGGCGCTGTCCTCTGACCCTCACTCCACCGTGAACGCCTCACGAAAGCGCTCGAGCGCGAGGTCGGAGCCGCCTGAGGCCCAGGCTTCCAGGGCGACCACGCCGTCGTAGCCCGTGGCGGCCAGCTCCTGGGCGACGTACGACCACCGGACCTCGCCGGTGCCGGGCTCGCAGCGGCCCGGCACGTCGGCGACCTGCACCTCACCGACGTACGGGGCCGCCCTGCGGACGAGCTCGACGAGATTCCCCTCGCCGATCTGTGCGTGGTAGAGGTCGAGGTTCATCTTGAGGTGGTCGCTGCCAACGGCCCGCACCAGCGCGAGCGTGTCTGCGGCCCGGCCGAACGGCGTGCCCGGGTGGTCGACCTCGGTGTTGAGGTTCTCGAGCACGTACGTCACGCCCTCGCGCTCGGCGAGCGCGGCGACCCGCTCGAGCGTGCGCAGCGCCGACAGCCACATCTCGCCGGTGACGACCTCGACCGGGCGTACGGGGATGCCTCCGTCGCCGAGGCCGGTGCCGTGGATGTTGAGCGTGGGACAGCCGATCGCGTGCGCGAACGGGATCGACTCGGCCGCCGTACGCAGCAGCTCGTCGGCGCCGTCGGGCGTGACCAGGTCGCCGCTCACGTAGCCGGTCATCGACGTGAAGCGTGCGCCGGTGCCGGCGAGCAGGGCCGCGTCTTTGCTCGTCCAGTCCCAGATCTCGACCGCGAACCCGGCGTCGTGGATCGTGCGCACCCGCTCGAGGTGGGGCAGGTCGAGATAGACCATCTCCGAGCAGACGGCGAGGGTGAAGGTCACGCCGGGAGCCCCTTGTCGACCTCGACGCGAGCGTCGGAGCGCATCGACGCGATGCACGCCTGCGCGATCGCGAGGGCGGCGCGCGCGTCGGCCCCGGTGACGTACGGGGCCCTCCCCTCCTGCACCGCGGCGACGAACTCGGCGAGCTCGGCCGCGTACGCGTCGCCGAGCAGCTCGACGTCACCGCGCGCCGTACCGGCCAGGCGCCCGGACGCGACGTGCAGCCGCATCGACGACGAGGCGCCGTCGCCCGCAGTTACCATGCCCGCCGAGCCCAGGACTTCGCCCCGTACGTCGTAGCCGTACGCCGCGGCGAAGCTCGCCTCGGCGGTGGCGATCGCTCCGTTGTCGTAGCGGATCACCACGACAGCGGAGTCCAGCAGCCCGGAGGCCTTGAAGTCGGGCGCCACCAGCGCGTCTGCCGTCGCGAGCACGTCGACGGCGCGCGCGCCGGGGTTGAGCCAGTTCAGCGTGTCGAAGTCGTGGATGAGCGTCTGGGTGAAGATCGTCCACGGCGGCACCGCACCGGGGTCGGCCGGGCCGTCCCCGGGGTCGCGGGTGAGCGACCGCATCATCCGCACACTGCCGATCGCGCCGTCGCCGATCGCCTCGTGAGCGGCACGGAAGTCGCGGGCGAAGCGCCGGTTGAACCCGACCTGGAACACCACGCCCGCCGCAGCCGTCGCCGCGAGCCCCTGGTCGATCTCGGCGAGCGTCATGCCCGCCGGCTTCTCGCAGAACACGTGCTTGCCGGCCTGCGCGGCGGCGACCACGAGGGCCGTGTGCGCGGTCGACGACGCCGCGATCACGACCGCATCGACGTCGTCGGCGCCGATCACGGCCTCCGCGGAGGTCTCGGCCCGTGCGCCGAGCGACTCGGCCAGTGCCGCCGCAACGCCGGGACGCGGGTCGGCCACGGCGACGAGATCGGCCCCGTGGACCCTGCGGGCGAGGGTCTCGGCGTGGGCCGCTCCGATCCGTCCGGCACCGATCAGCCCGATGCGGACCGCGCTCATCGCTCGCCCCGGGCGTACAGGTCGGGGCGCGTCGCGCTGACCACGGCCTGGCGGCTGCCGCCGAGGAGCGCGGCGACCCCGGCCTCGGCGACGACGTTCGCGAGATAGCCGTCCCACGCGGTCGGACCGTCGACCCCGCCGGCGCACGCGGCACGGGCCCACGCCGCCAGCTCGTGCCGGTAGGCGTCGGCGAAGTGGACCACGAAGTCGCGCGCGACCTCGACGCCCTCGACGCCGGCGATCCTCGTGCTGACCGCGGGGGTCGGGACGAGGGAGGCCGTGCCGGTCGTGCCGACGACCTCGCAGCGGACGTCGTACCCGTAGCCGGCGTTGACGAAGACCTCGACCGTCGCGAGCGCTCCCCCGGCCATCTCCAGCGTCGCGAGCTGGGGGTCGGGGAGCCCGTCGCGCACCGGCGACTCGACCCGGATGCCGACGATCTCGTCGTCGAGCAGCCAGGCGACCGTGTCGAGCTCATGGATCATCGACCCGGTGATGATGCCGGGTCCGGTCGCGCTCGTGGCGCTGGAGGCGTTGCGGTGCACGTTGTGCACGACCCGCACGTCGCCGAGCACGCCAGAGGTCACCGTCTCCTTCAACCGCGCGTAGCCGGGGTCGTACCGGCGCATGAAGCCGACCTGGACCAGCCGTCGGCCCCCAGCGACCTCGGCCTCGACGACGCGGAGCGCGTCCTGCGCGGTGACGGCCAGCGGCTTCTCGCACAGCACGGGCTTGCCCGCGGAGATGCAGGCCACGGCGAGGTCGGCGTGGGTCATGTCCGGCGAGGCGATGATGACGGCGTCGACCTCGTCGGACCCGATCAGCTCCTCGGCCGACGCCGCGACCTCGCCGCCAGCCGGCTGCGCCAGCTGCTCGGCTCGCGCGGTGTCGCGGTCGTAGACCCTCGTCACGGCGGTGCCGGGAACGGCCGTCGTCAGAGTACGGACGTGGTCGGCGCCCATCGCCCCTGCACCGACGACCCCGACCCGCAGCGCGGCCGTCACAGTGTCACCCACCGGCGCTCTGCGAGCGACGCACGCATGGCGTCGATCGTCTGCGCAGCGACGACCGCGTCGTGGATCGTCGCACCGTGCGGCTTGCCGTCGGCGATCGACCGTACGAGGCGCTCGGCCTCGATCACCTTGAGGTCGTCGTAGCCCATCGCGATGCCGGCGCCGGGCTGGAAGGCGCCGAGCTCACCGTCGCCCGGCCTCACGAACCAGGTCGCGTACGAGGCGTCCTGGTAGTCCTGGTCGAGGCACACCCGGAGCTCGCCGATCCGGCGGAAGTCCCAGGCGAGCGCGCCCTTCGTGCCGTGCACCTCGATGCCGTACGTGCACTGCTCGCCCACCGACGCGCGGCTCGACGAGAGCGTCCCGCGCGCGCCGCCGGCGAAGCGGAGCAGCGCGCCCACGTAGTCCTCGTTCTCGACGTCGACGAGCGGCCCCTCGCCGCCGCGCGCGAAGTGCGACGCCGCCCCGACCGAGGGCGGACGCTGAGGGATGAACCGCGCATCGTCGGCGACGAGCTCGGCGATGTCGCCGACGACGAAGCGGGCCAGGTCCGTCGCGTGGCTGACGAGGTCGCCGAGGACACCGGAGCCGGCGTACGCGTCCTGGAAGCGCCAGGTGAGCGCGCCCTGCGGGTGCGCGGCGTAGTCGGAGACGAAGCGGACGTCGACGTGCGTCAGCGTGCCGAGCCGGCCCGATTCGACGAGCTCCTTGGCACGTTCGACCGCCGGCGCGTTGCGGTAGTTGAACCCGACCGCCGACTGCACGCCGGCCGCGTCCACCGCCGCGCCGATCGCGCGGGTCTCGTCGGCGCTCCGTCCGGCCGGCTTCTCGATCCAGAGGTGCTTGCCTGCCTCGGCGACGGCCACACCGACCTCGGCGTGGATGTCGTTCGGCCCCGTCACCGACACGACGTCGACGTCCTCGCGCTCGAGGAGGTCGCGCCAGTCGGCGTAGGTCCGCTCGAACCCGTATGCGGCAGCGGCGCGTGCGAGCCGGTCGTCGTCGGCGGTGTCGGCCACTGCCACGAGGCGTGGCCGCCGCGGCGCGTCCGGGTAGTGGTGGAGGAGCCGCGCGTAGGCGCGGGCGTGGGCCTGGCCCATCCACCCGAACCCGACCACCGCCACCCGCAGGTCGTGCGTCATGCGCGCGTACGCCCTTCCGGCTCGGTGGGGGTGTCGATCGCCGCCTCGACCCCGGCGGCATCGGCGACCAGTTCCTGCGCGATCGCCGAGTCGGCACCGAGGTCGCGGCTCAGCTCGTGGCCCAGCGCCTCCAGCTCGGCGCCGCCGGCCATCATCGCGGTCAGCTCGTCGAGCGTCATCTCAGACTTCGGGAAGTCACCCATGCTGCGTCCGCGGCGCAGCAGGACGAATCGGTCTCCGACCGGGTACGCGTGGTGCGGGTTGTGCGTGATGAACACGACGCCGAGGCCGCGCTCACGGGCCTTCGCGATGTACTTGAGGACCACGCCGGACTGCTTCACGCCGAGGGCGGCGGTGGGCTCGTCGAGGATCAGCACCCGCGCCCCGAAGTAGACCGCCCGGGCGATGGCGACGCACTGACGCTCGCCGCCGGACAGCGTGCCGATGGGCTGATCGACATCGCGCAGGTCGATGCCCATGTCGGCGAGCTCCTTCTTGGTGGTGCGCTTCATGAGGTCGATGTCGAGCCGCCTCAGAGGGCCCACCCCCTTCGTCGGCTCCGACCCGAGGAAGAAGTTGCGCCACACCGGCATCAACGGCACGACCGCCAGGTCCTGGTAGACCGTCGCGATGCCGAGGGCGAGCGCAGCGCGCGGGCT
Organism: Mumia sp. ZJ1417; assembly: GCF_014127285.1. GTDB lineage: Bacteria > Actinomycetota > Actinomycetes > Propionibacteriales > Nocardioidaceae > Mumia. Next base: position 1,588,785 of record NZ_CP059901.1, on the reverse strand, counting down.
CGCGAACTGGCGCGCGATGCCGTCGACGAGAAGCGTCCCCTCGGAGTGCTCGTGCGCTCCGGCGAGGATCTTGATGAACGTCGACTTGCCCGCGCCGTTGTCGCCGAGGACGCATGTCACCTCACCGGCCTTCACGGTCGTCGAGACGTCGCTCAACGCGTTGATGTTGCCGTAGTGCTTGCCGATGTCGCGGACCTCGATGATCGTCGTCCCGGGAGGGGGCGGCGCGCTCGTGGTGACGCTCGTGCTCTCCTGCTGCTTGCCCGCGCTGCTCATCGTGCGTTCTCCGCCCTCTTGCGAACCCAGTTGTTGATCAGGCACGCCCCCAGGAGCATCACGCCGAGGACCGCCTTCAGCCAGTTGCTGTCCCAGCCGGAGTACGGGATGCCCTGGTTGACCATCCCGTAGATGAGGGCCCCTAGGGCGGCGCCGATCGCCGATCCGTACCCGCCGGTGAGCAGGCATCCGCCGACGACCGCGCAGATGATGTAGATGAACTCCTGGCCGATGCCCGTGTTGCTCTGCACGGTCGACGTCCGGAACAGGACCAGCATCCCGACCAGCCAGCCGGCGAAGGCAGTGGTCATGAACAGCCCGATCTTGGTCCGGAACACCGGCACGCCGACCTGGCGCGAGGCGGACTGTGCTCCCCCGACCGCAAAGATCCAGTTGCCTGCGCGGGTCCGCATGAGCACCCACGACGCGATGATCGTGACCGCGATCCACCAGAGCACCGAGACGTGGATGGTGGCGCCGCCCACGGAGAAGGTCGACCCGAAGATCTTCTGCGGCTGGGCGTAGAAGGGGACGTTGGACATCCCCTGGATCGCGACCTGTCCGATGATCAGCTTCACGAGCGCGAGGTCGATGCCTTGGAGCACGAAGAACGTGCCGAGCGTGACGATGAAGCTCGGCAGGCCGGTCTTCATCACCATGAAGCCGTTGAGGGCGCCCACCGCCAGCGCGAGGACCAGGGCCACCACGATCGCGACCCAGATGTTCAGCCCCCAGTGCGTGGTGAGAACCCCGACCGTGAGCCCTGTGAAGCCCGTCATGACGCCGGCCGAGAGGTCGAACTCGCCACCGATCATCAGCAGCGCGACGGCGACCGCCATGATGCCGATCGTCGACGACGTCTGGAGCCACGTGCTGGCTCCTGCGGGGGTGGCGAAAGTCTCCGTCGTTAGCGCGAAGAAGAGGAACACCACGAGCGCGGCGATGAGCGCGCCGATCTCAGGGCGTTTGAGGAGCCGCGCCACCGGACCTGTCGTGGCGAGCCGTTCGTCTGGTTGTGCGGTAGCTGTCGCCATCGTCCTTCTCCTGTCGCGGTGGCTGCGGGGGTGGTGGGGCCCCGTTCCCCCGACCGGGGCCCCACCGGGCACGTCAGCGCGTGCCGTTCTTCGCGAACTCGAGCACGTCGTCGGCATTCTCCTGCGTGACGAACGCGGGTCCGGAGTTGACCGGCTGGCCACCGCCGACATCGTTGCCGTTGAGATCCTTCAGGTACAGCGTCGTCACGCCGAGGTAGCCCTGGACGTACGGCTGCTGATCGACGGCGAAGAGGATCTTGCCGTCCTGGACGTTGGTGATCACGTCCTCGGAAAGGTCGAAGGTGGCGACCTTCGCGGCGCTCCCCGCCTGCTCGACGGCGCCGACCGCGTCGATCGCGTACTGGCCGCCGAGGGTGAGGACGCCGTCGATGGAGGAGTCGGCCTGCAGCTTCGACGTGATGCTCGCCTGGACGGCGGCGTCGTCGGTGCCGTCGACCTGAAGGTTCTCGACCTTGCCGCCGAGGGTCTCCCCCACCGCCTTGCAGCGCTCCTCGAGGCCGACGTTGCCCGCCTCTTGGATCACGCAGACCACGTTGGACAGGCCCTCGTCCTTGAGTCGCTGGCCCACCGCCTGGCCGGCGATCGTCTCGCTCTGGCCGACGTGGGTGATCGCGCCGAACTCCTGGAAACGGTCGACGCCCGAGTTGATCGTCACCACCGGGATGCCGGCCGCGACGGCCGCCTTGATGCTCGTCTCCAGACCGTCAGGGTTGGCCATCGAGACGACGATGCCGTCGACCTTGTCGGCGACCGCTCCGTCGATCTTCTGCGACTGGCCGGCCGGGTCCGGGTCGCTGTCGTACTGCACGGTGACGCCGTAGTCGTCGCCGGCCTGCTCAGTGCCGGACTTGACGCGGTCCCAGAACGCGTCGCCCGCGCTGGAGTGCGTGATGACGGCGTACGTGAAGTCCCCCTTGTTGCCCGAGGCGCCGTCGTCGTCCTGGCCCGTCCCGCTGCACGCGGTCAGCGCGAGGGTGGCAGCCGCGACGACTCCGAAGAGTCTGAATCTGTTCATGGCAGGCGATCTCCTTGATTTCTGTGAGGTTCGAGATGGTGACGCTGGTTCTGCTTGTGCGCGTCGTACGTCGCGCGGGCCTCGCGGGTCGCGTCGAGGGTCGACACCTCCGCGACGGGCACGTCCCACCAGGCCGGGCTGTCCGGTGCCGGGACGAGCGGGTCTGTCTCGACGTGGATCACGGTGGTCCGCGTCGAGGCTTTGGCACTGCGCAGGGCCGCACGCAGGTCGTCGAGGCTCTTCGCGGAGATGACGTCCGCGCCGAGCGACGCGGCGTTCGCCGCCAGGTCGACCGGGAGGCGGCCGCCGTCGAGCCCGGACGGCGTCCGGTAGCGGTAGCGCGTGCCGAACCGGTGCGAGCCCAACGAATCCGAGAGCGCACCGATCGACGCGTAGCCGTGGTTCTGAACGAGCACGACGACGATCTTGACATCCTCGGCGACCGCGGTGACCAGCTCGGTGCTCATCATGAGGTAGGAGCCGTCACCGACCATGACGACGACATCGCGCGGATCGCCCGCGTCGTCGGCCGCCAGCTTGACGCCGAGACCGCCTGCGATCTCGTATCCCATGCACGAGTAGCCGTACTCGACGTGGTAACCCTTGCGGTCGCGCGTACGCCACAGCTTGTGCAAGTCGCCCGGCATGGAGCCCGCCGCGCACACCACCACGTCGCGCGGATCCGTCCCCTCGTTGACGACCCCGATCACGGCCGACTGGGCGAGCAGCGGCTCGTGGTCGAGCCCGTACGCCTCCTCGACGACCGCGTCCCAGGCGCGGGCCCGCTCGGTCGCGTCGGCGGTGTGCTCAGCGGGTGCGCGCCACCCCGAGAGCGCATCGGTCAACGCCTCCAGCCCGGTAAGGGCGTCCGCGACCAGCGAGAGACCGGCGTGCTTGTGCGCGTCGACGGCGGCGACGTTGAGGTTGACGAACCGGACGTCGGGGTGGGCGAACACCGTCCGCGACGCGGTGGTGAAGTCGCTCCACCGCGTCCCGACACCGAGGACGAGGTCGGCCTCGTTCGCGAGCGCGTCCGCGGCCTCCGTCCCGGTCGCCCCGATCGCGCCGACCGCCTGCGGGTGGTCGTACGGGAGCGAGCCCTTGCCCGCCTGCGTCTCCGCCACTGGGATGCCGGTCGCCTCGGCGAACGTACGGAGCGCGTCGTCGGCACCTGCGTAGAGGACGCCACCGCCCGCGACCAGGAGCGGGCGCTGCGCCGAGCGGATCAGCACGGCCGCCTGCGCGACGAGGCTCGGCTCGGGGAGCGGCCGCGCAATGTGCCAGACCCGCCGCTCGAACAGCGCGTCGGGCCAGTCGTACGCCTCGGCCTGCACGTCCTGCGGCAGGCACAGCGTGACCGCGCCGGTGTCGGCCGGGTCGGTAAGGACCCGCATCGCGGCGAGCAGCGCGGACGGGAGCTGCTCGGGGCGCTCGATGCGATCCCAGTAGCGCGAGACGGGTCGGAAGGTGTCGTTCACCGAGGCCTTCATGCTGGTCGGGTCCTCGAGCTCCTGCAGCACCGGGTTCGCGACGCGGGTCGCGAAGACGTCTCCCGGCAGGAGCAGCACCGGCAGGCGGTTGATCGTCGCGAGCGCGGCACCGGTGACCATGTTGGTCGCGCCCGGTCCGACCGACGCCGTCACCGCGAAGGCGGCCATGCGGTCACGCTGCCGGGCGTACGCGACGCTCGCGTGGACCATCGCCTGCTCGTTGCGGCCCTGCAGGTAGCGCAGGTGGGACGGGTCGCCGGAGAGCTCCCGTTCGAGCAGGGCCTCGCCGATCCCGGCGACGTTGCCGTGGCCGAAGATGCCCCAGCAGCCGGCGAAGAACGCGTTCTCTTCGCCGTCGCGCTCGACGTGCTGCGCCTCCAAGAACCGGACGAGGGCCTGGGCGACGGTCAGTCGGGTCGTGCTCATCGGGGTCCTCCCTTCGGGAGCCGGGGGTCGATGGGCTGGTCTGCCCAGGTGTCGCGCACCCAGGCGTGCTGCGGGTCGTCGCTGATCAGCCACGCCCGCTCGTCTCCCGGGCCCGCCATCACGTTCAGGTAGTAGAGGTCGTACCCGGGTGCGGCCATCGACGGACCGTGCCAGCCGTACGGGATGAGGACGACGTCGCCCGAGCGCACCTCGGCGAGCTCGTCGATCGGCGCCCCGTCATGGCCGTACACGCGCTGGTAGCCCAGGCCAGGCCCGTTCGGCCCGTCGGCGACTTCGAAGTAGTAGATCTCCTCCAGCTCGCTCTCGTGCTCGCCCTGCTCGTCGTGCTTGTGCGGCGGGTACGACGACCAGTTGCCGGCAGGCGTCAGCACCTCGCAGACGATCAGCCGGTCAGCCTCGAACGTGCCGGGCAGGCACAGGTTGTGGACCTGGCGGCTGGCGCTCCCGGCTCCCCGCAGCTCCACCGGGACGTCGGCGGCGGCCACGCGACGGAACGGGAGCGTACGGTCGCATCGGGCCGAGGCGAGCGCGAACCGGCCGCCGTTCTCGCTCACGATCGTGACGTCTGCCCCTCTCGGGACGTAGACGAAGTCGCTCGGCCCCGCGAACACGTCCGGCCGTCCGGCGACGACGAGCTCGTCGTCGCCGCACCGCACCCGGCACGAGCCGGCCAGGGCGAGCACCAGCACCTCGGCGTCCCCGGTCGCGGCGTCATACGACTCCCCCGGTGCGAGCCGCAGGACGCGCAGGCCGCTGAAGCCCCACCCGGCGCTCTCCGGCGTCACGTCGAGCGCGACCTGCCCCTCGCGGGCGCTGTGCAGAACGCGCCCGCTCATCGGGAGATCATCTCCACCGTGGCGTCCACGGCTGCCTCGACGTCGCCGTCAGGCGGGTACAGCAGCGAGCGGCCGACGACCATCCCCCGGACCTGGGGACTGGCGAGCGCCTTGGACCACGCGGCAAACTGCGCCCCCTGGTCCGACGACACCTCGCCACCGAGCAGGACGACCGGCAGCGTGGTGGCGGCGAGGACCGCGTCCATGTCGTCGACGACCGGCAGCTTCAGCCAGGTCCGCGACGAGGTCCCTCCGAGCCCGGCGGCCACGGTCGCCGACCGTACGACCGCCTCGGTCGTGAGATCGTTGCGGATCCGCCCCCGCTCGTCGCGGTGCGAGAGGAACGGCTCGACCATCGCCGTCAGCCGGTGTGCGGCGAGGTCGTCGACCGCTCGTGCGCACGCCTCCATCGTTCGCACCGTAGCGGGGTCCGACGGATCGATGCGCAGCAGCATCTTGCCGCCTTGAAGACCTGCCCGGCGGATCGAGGCCGCGTCGTACCCGGTGAAGCGGTCGTCGATCTCGAACGCGGTGCCCGCGAGGCCGCCACGGTTCATCGATCCGAAGACGACCTTGTCCTCCAGCACCCCCATCAGCAGCAGGTCGTCCACGAGGTCGGCCGTCCCGAGGAAGCCGTCGACGCCGGGCCGCTCCAGCGCCCGGACCACCCTGTCGAGCAGCACGGCACGGTCGCCCATCGCCAACGGGTCGTCGCCGGCCCGCAGCGCGCCACGGGCGGGATGGTCCGCGGCGACGAGCAGGAGCCGGCCGGTCTGGCCGACGAGACTGTCAGGCCGGCGCCGTTCCTCGGCAAGGCGTCCGATGCACTCCGGGTCGCGGACCCGGGCGTCGACGAGCTCGGCGACGGTGGATCCGGTCACGCGCGTGCTCATGCGTGACCGCCCAGCATCGTCGTGACCTGCGCGACGTCCGGCATCGCGTCGGCGCAGGCCAGCTGCCCGGCGACGTACGCGCCGGCGGCGTTCGCGAACGACAGCGTCCGTCGCAGGTCCCACCTCTCCAGCAGCCCGTGGCACAGCGCACCCCCGAACGCGTCGCCGGCGCCGAGGCCGTTGACCACCTCGACGGGCACCGGCGGCACGATGACGTGCTCGCGGCCATCCGTGCCGAGCACTCCGGCCGGCCCCTGCTTCACGACCGCCAGACCCACGCCGGCGTCGCGCAGCGCCTTCGCCGCGGCCTCCGGGTCGGACTCGCCGACCGCGACCTCGCACTCCTCGCGGTTGCCGACGGCCACGGTCACGTACGGCAGCGCGCGGGCGACCTGCGCGCTCGCCTCGTCCGCCGACGCCCAGAACATCGGCCGGTAGTCGAGGTCGAGCACCGTCACGCCACGCCCGCCGCGCGCCTCGAGCGCGGTCAGCGTCGCCTCCCGGCTCGGCTCCTCGGACAGACCCGTCACGGTCACCCAGAACACGTCTGCCGCGCGTACGGCGTCGAGGTCGAGCTCGTCGGCGCGGATCTGGAGATCGGGAGCGGTCGGGAGGCGGTAGAAGTACAGCGGGAAGTCGTCCGGAGGGAAGATCTCGCAGAACGTGACCGGGGTCGGAAGACCGGCGACGGAGGTGACGAACCGGTCGTCGACGCCGAAGCCGTCGAGCGCCCGGTGCACGAACCGGCCGAAGGGATCGTCGCCGGTACGGGTGATCACCGCCGACCGGCGACCGAGCCGCGCAGCGGCAACCGCGACGTTGGTCGCGCTGCCGCCGAGGAACTTGGCGAACGACGTCACGTCCTCCAGCCCCACGCCCACCTGCTCGGGATAGATGTCGACCCCGACCCGGCCCATCGTCAGCACCTCGAAGGGTGTCGTCTCGTGTGGCGTCACGGGGCGACACCCTCGAGGTAGGTGAGGCTCGCCCGGACGTCGCCGAGCGGGCCCTCGCCCTCCGGCTCGTGGTCCAGCATCACGTCCTGCTCCAGCACGTACCAGCCGTCGTAGCCGTGCGTCTCGAGCAGCCCGACGAGGCCTGCGACGTCGACGTCACCCTGCCCGAGCGGGCGGAACAGGCCAGCCCGTACGGCGTCGCTGAACGTGGAGCGGCCCTCGTGCACGTCGCTCGCCAGCTGCGCGTCGACGTCCTTGAGGTGGACGTGCGCGATGCGGTCCGGGTGTTCCTTGGTCAGCAGGACCGGGTCGGCGCCCGCCGCCATGAGGTGTCCTGTGTCGACGCACAGGGACACACGCGAGCGGGTCAGCACGGTCTCGACCTCCTCGGCACCCTCGACCATCGTCCCCACGTGCGGATGGAGGGCGGCGACCAGCCCGCGGGCCTGGGCGCGGTCGTGCAAGGCGTCCAAGCGTGCACAGAGGGTCGCCCACTGGGCCTCGCCCAGCTCGGGACGCGCGTCGTACCCGTTCACCCCGGTCGCGGCGGCGAGGACGACGACCCCGGCACCGGCGGCGACGCACGCGTCCGCGAAGGCGTCGAACGCGGCGGTCGGGTCGGAGTCGGCGTCGTGGAGCACGACCGGCAGGAAGCCTCCGACCGCCTGCAGACCGTGCTCGCGGAGCACCGCGGCCTTGGCCACCGGGTCGTCGGGAAGCCAGCCCTCCGGCCCGAACTCGGTCGCCTCGAGGCCCACCTCCCGCATCTCGTCGAGCACACGCTCTCTCGACAGCTGGAGGCCCCACCCCTCGACCTCGCACACACCCCACGAGATCGGAGCCCCGGCGATCCGGCCACGCATCATGTCCACCTTGCCTTTGTCGCTGGTCGTCCTGATGCCGTCAGTGTGGCGACCCTCACATAAGGTGTCAATACTTTGTCAGGACATATAGACGTTCTTACGTCCACTGGCCCTATAGTTCTCGCATGGGTGCTGGGCCAGACATCTCGCTCGACCGGTCGAGTCCGGTGCCGCTGTACTTCCAGATCGCCGAGCAGCTCGAGGGGGCGATCGTCAGCGGCACGCTCGCGCCCGGCGACCGGATCGACAACGAGCTCGCCCTCGCAGGTCGTCTCGGCCTCTCCCGCCCGACGGTCCGCCAGGCGATCCAGGTCCTCGTCGACAAGGGCATGGTCGTCCGCAAGCGCGGGGTCGGCACCCAGGTTGTGCACGGCAAGGTCCGGCGCTCCGTCGAGCTCACCAGCCTTTACGACGACCTCGCCGCCGCTGGGCAGGACCCGCGTACGGAGGTGCTCGGGCTGCACCGCATCGAGGCCGGCGAGGATGTGGCCCGTGAGCTCCAGCTCGAGCCGGGCACGCCCGTGTGGTCCCTCGAGCGCGTCCGCTACATCGGCGACGAGCCGCTCGCGCTCATGCACAACCTGCTCCCGGCGCCGCTGCTCGACCTCGGCGAGATCGACCTCACCGACGTCGGTCTCTATGCGGCGATGCGCAGCGCCGGGATCTGGATGCGGGTCGCCAAGCAGCGGATCGGCGCCCGGCGCGCCGACGCAACGGAGGCACGGCTCCTGTCAGAGCGCAAAGGCGCTCCCCTGCTGACCATGCAGCGCACCGCATACGACGATGCCGGACGCGCGGTCGAGTACGGCGAGCACGCGTACCGGCCCGACCTCTACGCCTTCGAGATCACGCTCGTCGACCGCTGAGCCGCACCAGCGACCCCTCCGTGAGGGGACGCCTGCGCCGGCCTCGACGCGCACGGCGCCGGACGGTGCGTGCCATGTCGGCGGCACCGATCATGCCCGCGTCGTTGCCCAGGTGTGCACGGACGATCAGCGCCTCCGGCCGGAAGCCGCGCCCCGTCAGCGTGTGTCGGAAGGCAGCCCGTGCCGGCTCGAGCAGCAGGTCGTCGGCATCGGATACTCCTCCGCCGACCACGAAGAGGCCCGGGTCGAACGCCGCGGCCAGGTTGGCGATCCCGACCCCGAGCCACGTCCCCACGTCGTGCAGCGATCGGATCGCGTCCTCGTCGCCCTCGCGCGCCAGCTCCGACACGACAAGACCGTTCACCCGGTCGGCATCACCGTCGACGCGCTCGAGCAGTCGCTTGCCATAGACTTCGCCGCGCTCCACCGCCGCCTGAGCGTCACGGATCAGCGCGTTTCCGCTCGCGTACTGCTCGAGGCACCCTCGGTTGCCGCACTCGCACGCCCGACCGTCGGGCACCACGATCATGTGTCCGAACTCGCCGGCGATGCCGAACCGGCCCCGGTGAGGGCGTCCGTCGATCACGAGCGACCCGCCGATGCCGGTGCCGAGGGTCAGACAGACCATGTCCTCCTCGTTCTGGGCGGCGCCGAAGCGCCACTCCGCCCACGCGGCGGCGTTGGCGTCGTTGTCGACGAGGACCGACAGGCCGGTACGCCGCTGCACCGCGTCGCGCAGCGGCTCGTGCCTCCACGCGAGGTGGGGAGAGAAGAGGACCGTCGACTGTGTCGCGTCGACGAACCCCGCCGCACCGATGCCGACCGAGGTGACGTGGTGGTGCTGGCGCAGCCTCGCCACGATGCCCGCGATCGCGTCGAGGACCGCCGCCGGGCTCGTGGTCGGCGTGTCACGGCTCAGGCGCTCGAGCACGTGCCCGTCGAGGTCGACGACGCCGGCCTTGACCCGGGTGCCACCGATGTCGATACCGATCGAGAGACGCTCAGCCATCCGTGCTCCCCGTCACCGTGTCCGGGCCAGATCGGCTGCGCCGATCATGCCGGCATCGTTGCCGAGGCTTGCGGGGCGCAACGCCGCCTGCGGCCGGTAGACGGGGGCCGACAACGACCGCAGGAACGCCGTCCGTGCCGGCTCCAGCAGCAGGTCGCCGGCGCGAGCGACACCGCCACCGATCGCCACCACGCTCGGGTCGATCACCGCGGCGAGGCTCGCGATGCCCTCGCCGAGCCAGCGGCCGACGTCGGCGATCAGATCGATCGCCATCGGGTCGCCCTTCTGCGCCTGCTCGGTCACCATCTGGCCGGTGATCAGCGAGACGTCACCGTCGACGAGCGTGGCCAGCGGCTTCGCGAGATCGATCTGCGCGCTGATGCGGTCGCGGGTCTCTCGCACGAGCGCGCGCCCGCTGGCGTACTGCTCCCAGCAGCCGTACTGGCCGCAGCCGCAGCGGATCCCCGCCGGGACCATCCGCAGGTGCCCGATCTCGCCCGCGACGCCGAAGGCGCCGCGGTCGAGGCGGCCGCCCTGGATGATGCCGCCACCGATCCCGGTGCCGACCGTGACCAGCAGCATGTCGTCGACGTCGGCGCCCGCACCGAAGCGGAACTCGCCCCACGCCGCGGCGTTGGCGTCGTTCTCGATGACGACGGGGAGGTCGACCAGAGCCTCGAGGCGGTCGGCCAGCGGCTCGTCGATCCACTTGATGTTGGGGGCGAACAGCACCGTACGACGGGCTGCATCGACGAAGCCCGCGGCGCCGACGCCCACGGCCTCGACGTCGTGGTCGCGCTTGAGCGCGTTGACTGACTCCGCGACAGCGTCGACGATCAGCGTGGGGTCGGTCGCCGGCGTCTTGCGCCGGTCGTGGGCCACGACGGCGCCGTGCTCGTCGACGACCGCGACGGCGATCTTCGTCCCGCCGATGTCGACTCCGACCGTCACTGCCATGGCCCGTCCTCCACATCGATGTTCTCCACCGGGTCGTCGGCACGCTTGCCGTCGTCCCCCGCCTCTCGGGGCGTTGCCCACGACTCCACCACACCACGAGCCGCGAGCGTCAGCGAGGTCAGCGCTGAGACCAGGTGCTCGGCCACCTCGGGGCGTGCATGGCGCACGACCGTGAGCAGCTGGCAGAGCGGGCAGTAGTCACAGACCTCCGGACGGTGCTCGTGCGGGATCGCGCCCGCTTCACCGTCCGTGTCACCGTTCGCCTCACCACCGGCGGCGAACCGACCCTCGGTCGCCTGCTGGGCAAGCACACGGGCCAGCTTCATCGCCTCGTGCGCCAGGGTCCCGACGTCGTCGCCGCCGCTCGGTGCAGTCATGCCTCTCCTCGTACGGATTCCGGTGGGGTGCAGCGCGGGTGGGGTCGTCAGATCCTACCGAGGGCCGCGACCACGACGGTATCGCTCAGGGTGTCGCCCGCGTCTCGGGCGGCGGTGCAAACCGTACGGCGAGGTGACCGGCATCGAGGTGCGCTCCTGTGACCGCGTACCTAGTGAGCATCGAAGGGAGCGCCAGCACCCGCCGGTACGACCCCACAGTGACCACCAGATCGCCGCCGTGACGGGTCAGCCCGACCTCTCCCCCGGTCGCGAACGGCAGCGCCAGACGCAGCTCGACCTCGGCGCCGCGGCGCACCACGTCCATCGGCGGTGGCGCGTCGACGACCGCGACCGGGTCGGACTCCCCGTACGCGGCGCGTGCCAGCTCGGCGAGGGCGGCTGCGCCCACCGGCTCCCTCGGCGCGTACTCGGCGCGCCACACCGGGAGCGGCGCGAAGGACGTCTCCACGTCGGCCAGGGTCTCGCGCTGCGCCTCGGCCCACGTGCGGCGCCACTTGTCGTCGTCCGAGTCGGGGAAGACGCGGTTCGCGACCACCCCGTCGACCGTGTAGCCGTACAGCGACAACGTCGTCAGCGCCCTGCGCGCCTCGGCGACCACCACCGACTCCGGTGTGAGCACCAGTCGCACCGACGAGGTGGGAGCAGCCAGGAGCGTCCGCACCTCACGCAGGTCGGCGTGCAGGCGCTGCACGGCCTCACCGACCCTCGGTTCGGGGACCGGTACGCCCGCCGCGCGAGCGAGCGCCGGTGTCACGGCCCGGACGACCCGGCTGCCGGAGGTGGCGAGGCGGTCGAGGTACCAGCCGAGCGCCTCCGGCAGCGCGAGGAGCCGGAGCGTCTCGGCGGTCGGGGCGCAGTCGACGACCACGAGGTCCCACGCGCCCGAGACGACCTCGTCGCGCAGCGCCAGGAGCGCGAGCACCTCCTCGGCACCCGGGAGGACGGTGATCTCCTCGGCGGTGATCGGGTCGGTGCCGGCGGCGTCGAGGACCGCCCGCAGGTAGTCCTGGATCGACGCCCACGAGTCCTCGAAGCGTCGCTGCGCGTCGACCTGCTGGATCCACACGCGCTCCGCCACGGGCGTGTGGCCGTCGGCCGACCCTCCGGCCGAGACGCCGAACGCGTCGGAGAGCGAGTGCGCGGCGTCGGTCGACAGCACCAGCGTCCGCAGGCCTCGCTCGCCGGCGAGCACCGCCGTACCGGCCGCCGTCGTCGTCTTGCCGACTCCGCCCTTGCCCGTCAGGAGCACCACGCGGGTCACCCCGCGGCCTCGTACGGTCATTCCGGCGTCGACTCGACGCGCTTCTTCAGACCTTTGAGGGCGGTGTCGATGATGACCTTCTCGGCCTTGCGCCGAAGCATGCCGAGGAGCGGGATCGAGACCTCGACGGCGAGCCGGTAGGTGACGCGGGTCGACCCACCGCCCAGCGCGTCGAGGACGTACGCACCGTCCATGCCCTTGAGCATCGCGCCCGGCTCGGCGATCTCCCACTCGACCTTGTGGTCGCCGTCCCAGGTGTAGGCCAGCGTGTAGGTGTCGCGGATCGGCGTCGCGTCCAGGATGAACTGGACCTGCGTCGCACGGGCGCCGAACTCGTCGAGGGCGACGACCTGGGCCTCCTTCACGCCGGTCGCCCAGGTCGGGTACGTCGCGAAGTCCGCGATGACTGCCATGATCGCGCTGGGCTCCGCGTCGACCACGATGTCGCTGGTCGTCTGATCGGTCATCGAGAGCCTCCTGCTCGATCGTTGCTGGGCCCGACCTTATCGCGCGGTGCTGTCGGCCCCGGCACGCCCACGCGGCTCGCGCTCGACGTGGTCGGGAGCCGCTCCGACCACGCGGTCGGCGTCGAGGGTGTCGCGAACCTCGGTCACCCAGCGCTTGAGCCGGACCCGGTACGCCCGGTCGAGCGCGGAGCGCGCCCGCTCCGACCGCGGCGCGACCGCCGGATCGGCCTGGAGGAAGACATGGATCACCGTGCCTTCGGCGACCTCTTCCAGCCACACCTCGGCAGTGCCCTCGAGCCCACGTGAGACCGTCCAGCGCTTGCCCCGCAGACCCCGGTCCTCGAAGCAATCAAGCCGCACGTCGGCCAGCACATCGCCCCACGCGGCCTCGGCGCAGAGGACCTTCCGCAACGCCGACGGTGGAACCGCCGCGTACGTCTGGTCGATCACATCGACGGCCGGCATCGGGTCTCCTTTGGGGGTGCTCCGGTCGATGACTGTAACCTGCCCGAGGGGAAGTACGTCTTCTCGACGTACCCGTAATTCTTGAACGGAGGCAGCGTGCGTACCTACGCAACCCCGGCCACATACCAGGTCCCGGGCACCGGGAGCATCACGAACGACGTGCTGGCGTGGCTGGACAAGGACCCGGGACGGGTCGCTTTCCAGCGTCGGGTGGACGACGCGTGGGTCGACCTCACGATCACCCAGTTCCACGACCAGGTCGTCGCCGTCGCCAAGGGGTTCATCGCTGCCGGTGTGGCACCGGGTGACCGCATCGGCATCCTCGCGCGCACCAGCTACGAGTGGACCCAGGTCGACTACGCGCTGTGGTGGATCGGCGCCGTGAGCGTCCCGATCTACGAGTCGTCCTCGGTCGAGCAGATCGCCTGGATCCTGGCCGACTCCGACTCTGTCGGCTGCGTCGTCGAGAGCGACGTCCACGCGAAGCGGGTCGAGGAGTCGCGCGAGCACCTCCCCGCACTCAAGACGCTCTGGCGCATCGACGAGGGCCTCGACGGGCTCGCCGAGTCCGGCGCGAGCATCTCCGACGAGGACGTGGCCGCGCGCCGCGACGCCGTCGCACCGTCCGACCTCGCGACGATCATCTACACGTCGGGCACCACCGGCCGGCCCAAGGGCGCCGAGCTGACCCACGCCAACTTCATGTTCGAGCTCGCCGGCTGCATCGAGATCCTGCCTGCGATCTTCGACCGTGACGACGCGGTGACACTGCTGTTCCTCCCGCTCGCGCACGTGTTCGCCCGGATCATCGAGGTCGGGTCGATCCGCGCAGGCGTCAGGCTCTCGCACACGCCCGACGTCAAGAACCTCCTGCCCGAGCTGGCAGAGATCAAGCCGACGTTCATCCTGGCCGTCCCGCGCGTCTTCGAGAAGGTCTACAACGGCGCCAGCCAGAACGCCCATGCCTCGGGCAAGGGCAAGATCTTCGACCTCGCGACCTCCACGGCCATCGCGTACAGCCGTGCCCGTGAGTCCGGCAAGCGCATCGGTCCGGTGCTCAAGGCGAAGCACACCGTGTTCGACAAGCTGGTCTACACCAAGTTGCGTACGGCCATGGGTGGCCACGTTGAGCACGCCATCTCCGGCGGCGCCCCGCTCGGCGAACGCCTCGCGCACTTCTTCTCTGGCGTCGGCATCACCGTCATCGAGGGGTACGGCCTCACCGAGACGACCGCCGCGCTCGCCGCGAACATCGTCGAGGACTCCAAGATCGGCACCGTCGGACGCCCGCTCCCCGGCACCGAGGTGCGTGTCGCCGAGGACGGTGAGCTGCTGTTCCGCGGTGGCCAGGTCTTCCGCGGCTACTGGAACGCCCCCGAGGCCACCGCGACGGCGATCGACGCCGACGGCTGGTTCCACACCGGCGACGTCGGCGAGATCGACGCCGAGGGCTTCGTGTCGATCACGGGTCGCAAGAAGGAGATCATCGTCACCGCAGGCGGCAAGAACGTCGTCCCAGCCGTGCTCGAGGACCGCGTCCGCGCCCACGTCCTGGTCAGCCAGGCCGTCGTGGTCGGTGAGGGCAAGCCGTTCGTCGGCGCGCTCGTCACGCTCGACGCCGAGGCGGTCGGCCCCTGGCTGGAGCAGCAGGGCCGAGCTGTCGACACCCCGATCGCGGAGCTCGCGGAGGACATTGACGTCATCGCAGCGGTCCAGACGGCCGTCGACGAGGCCAACACGCACGTCTCGCGCGCGGAGTCGATCCGCAAGTTCCGTATCCTCCCGATCGACTGGACCGAGGAGGGCGGCCAGGTGACGCCGACCCTCAAGCTCAAGCGCAACGTCGTGATGCGCGAGCACCGCGACGACGTCGAGTCCCTCTACCAGTAGCTCGGCATCTGCTTGCGTGGTGAGCGCACCGTTGGCGTGCGGCCGTTGGTGGGGCTGGGCGTCCACCCCACACGCACTCGTGGACGCTGCCGCACCGACGTACGGGTGGGCCTGCGGCTGCCGTCGGTGCCTGCGGATGTCGGTTGCTCAGTAGCCACGTCATCTGGCCGCGTGACGACAAAGCCCCGGCCCACCGCGAGGTGGACCGGGGCTCTTGCCGCACGCGCGTCACCCGACGCGGTGCCGCACGCGCGTCACCCGACGCGACGGACTCCGCTCACGGGCATCACGTCCACCGACACGACCTCGACACTGCGGCCGGGACGCGGGGCGTGGACCAGCTTGCCGTCACCGAGGTAGATGCCAACGTGGCTGACCGGGCTGTAGTAGAACACGAGGTCGCCCGGGCTCATCGACGAGCGGGACACGGACGTGCCCATGCCCGACTGCGCCGACGACGAGTGCGGCAGCGACACGCCCGCTGCGCCGAACGCGGCCATCGTCAGACCGGAGCAGTCCCAGCTGCCCGGACCCGCTGCACCGTACACGTAGGGCTCACCGAGTTGCGCAAGCGCGAAGTCGATCGCCTTCTTGGCGCGGCCGGAGGCGTTCACCTTGGGCGCGCTCGACGAGGCACGGTCGTCGTCACGCGAGGTGCCGCCGCCGTGATCGCCGTTGTAGACCTCTTCGCGCTCCGCGGGCGTCAGCCGCGCCACCACGGCCTCGGCCTCCGCGACACGCTTGTCGAGGGTCGCCTGCTGCTTCTTCATCTCGCCCTGGGCATCGGAGATGACCTCGAGCTTGGACGAGAGCTGCGTGCGGCGCACCTTCAGCTCGTCGGCCTCGCGCTCGAACGCTGCCAGGCGGTCGGCCTGCGTGCTGTTGTACGACTGCAGCGCCGCCAGGCCGTTGAGGAACTCGTCGGGATCACCGCTCGCGAGCAGCTGGGTCGTAGGGCCCATCGGCGAGCTGGTAAGACGGTCGGTGATGGTCTTGGCGAGATCGTTGCGGACCCCGTCGACCTCGGACTCCTGCACCTTGACGTCCGCGCGGAGCTTCTTGATCTGCTTCTTGGCGCCCTCGACCTCTGTCTTGAGCTCGAGGTAGCGCTCGTTCGCCTGCTCGGCTTCGTGGCTGAGCTTGGCCACCTTGCGCTGGGCCTCTGCAAGGCTCGGCGCCTGGGGGTCTGCTGCACTCGGCGACGCACTGAGCGTCGCGGCGAGAACCACTCCTGAGCCAGCGGCGATGGCTGCCTTCATCGACAGCTTGCGGCCGTTCCGCACGTGGGACGGTCTCCTTCGCGTTCTCGACGCCTACCGGGTGAGCTGACGGGTTCGGGCCAAGAACGTGCCCTACCGCGCCCGTGGTGCAGCGCGGATTCACCCCAGGAACGCGTGGGTCCCCGGCTCCGGCGTCGATCGGGGGACCTCGGCCGAACTAGGCGGCTTGCCTGCGCTCTCCGGGGTAGAGAACTCCTCAGGCACGCGAGCCTCACCCTACGCAAGGTGGGGGCCAAGAATCAACGACGACAGGGCCCGATTGTGCACGGTGTGCTTACTCACCCTGAACCTCACGGCTCGTCGGGCGCCTCGCTCTCGACCGACGTCACGAGCCGGAGCGGTGGCACGAGGCCGGCAGAGCTCAGTGCGGCGAGTGCTGCCCCCTCCTCGGCGTCGAGCCGTACGGCGTCGTCAGGAGGCCCGAGGAGCGCGGTGACGACGCAGTCGCCGCACGCCCGGGGGCGCGCCAGGCAGCGGGCGCAGTCGATCGTGAGGGACTCGCCGTGGCCCGTCGCCGGTCCCGGCTGCTGGTGGAGCACGCGAGATTCGTTCATGCTCGGCACGCTACGACCGTGGGCTGACAGAAAGCGGGACCAGCGACACGCCGTACGACCCGGCGATTCGTCCGTGATGTCAGAGCCGCGACCTAACGTCACCCTCATGAAAGCCCCCTCCCCCGCGTCGCCCGTCCCCGTCCAGGGGACTCTCGACGAGCTGGGCCGCGACCTTTCCGCCGTCACGTTCTGTGTGGTCGACCTGGAGACCACAGGCGGCTCGGCGTCCGCCGGCTCGATGATCACCGAGATCGGCGCGGTCAAGGTACGCGGTGGCGAGATCCTCGGCGAGTTCCAGACCCTCGTCGATCCCGAGGGCGAGATCCCGACCTTCATCGCGGTGCTGACCGGCATCACCGACGCAATGGTCGTCGGCGCTCCCCGCATCGGCGAGGCGCTGCCGTCGTTCCTGGAGTTCGCGCGCGGCACGGTGCTCGTCGCGCACAACGCGCCGTTCGACGTCGGGTTCCTCAAGCACTTCTCGGCCGCGCTCGACCTCATGTGGCCCGGCTTCGAGACCCTCGACACCGCGCGCCTCGCACGCCGCGTCCTCGTGCGCGACGAGGTCCCCAACTGCAAGCTCGGCACCCTCGCACGCCACTTCCGCTCCACGACGACGCCCAACCACCGCGCCCTTGCCGACGCGCGGGCCACTGTCGACGTGCTCCACGCGCTACTCGAGCGCGTCGGCACGATGGGGGTGACCACGATGGAGGAGCTCGCGACCTTCAGCGCGCGGGTCAGCCCGGCCCAACGTAAGAAGAGCCGGCTCGCCGACCACCTCCCGCACTCCCCCGGCGTCTACCTGTTCCGTGACCGCCACGAGCACGTCCTGTACGTCGGGACGTCCAAGGACCTCCGTACCCGGGTGCGCTCCTACTTCACGTCGAGCGAGACTCGCACCCGCATGGGCGAGATGATCGCGCTCGCGACCCGCGTCGAAGGCATCACCTGCGCCACCGCGCTCGAGGCGCAGGTGCGCGAGCTCCGGCTGATCGCGCACCACAAGCCGCCCTACAACCGGCGCTCGCGCCATCCCGAGCGGGCAACCTGGATCAGGCTCACGCGCGAGCCGTGGCCGCGCCTGTCGTACGTCCGCAAGACCGACGACGACGCCGACTACCTCGGCCCGTTCACTCGGCGTGCCTCGGCAGAACAGGTCGCGTCCGCGCTGCACGAGGCGTTCCGCATCCGCCAGTGCTCCGGCCGTCTGCCGCTTCGTCCGTCCCGTACGGCGTGCGCGCTCGCTGAGATGGGGGGCTGCCTCGCCCCGTGCGACGGGTCGACCACCGACGCCGAGTACGCCACGGAGGTCGAGCGGGTCCGCGCCGCGATCCTCACCGACCCGGTCGAGGTCGTCGAGGCCTCCACCGACCGCATGCGGACCCTCGCCTCGCAGGACCGCTTCGAGGACGCCGCACGAGAGCGGGACCGCCTCGTCAGCCTCCTGCAGGCCACGCACCGCAGCCAGCGGCTCTCGGCGCTGCTCTCGTGCAGGGAGGTCGTCGCCGCTCGCCCGCTCGACCCGGCACGACGCGAGTGGGAGGTCCACATCGTCCGGCATGGTCGGCTCGTGGCGGCGGGCGTCATGCCGGCGACGACACCGTCCCGCCCGTGGGTCGACGCCCTCCGGGCCACCGCGGAGACGGTGGTCCCGGAGCAGGCACCGGCCGCGACGGCCGCGGAGTCCGAGCTCGTGCTGCGCTGGATGGAGTCCGAGGGCGTCCGCCTCGTGGACCTCGACGGCGAGTGGGCGAGCCCTGCCCGCGGGGCCGGCCGGCACCTTCCGATCGTCGAGGCCGCAGAGCGGTCACGTGCGCTGGCCGCCCCCTTCGACGAGGCCGGCGGCGACGGCTGGCGCACCGAGCACCGGCCCCGTCGATGACGAGTAGGCTGCCCCGCGTACCCCGACTCGTCCGCCAGGAGGGCCCGTGATCACCGCGATCGTGTTCATCAATGCCGAGGTCGACCGCATCCCCGAGGTCGCTGAGGAGATCGCCGCCCTCGACGGCGTCAGCGAGGTCTACTCGGTCACCGGGCACATCGACCTGATCGCGCTCGTGCGCGTCCGTCGGACCGAGGACATCGCCGACGTCGTCGCCGACCGCGTCAACAAGGTCGCCGGCGTCCGCTCGACCGAGACGCACATCGCCTTCCGGACGTACTCCCAGCACGACCTTGAGTCGGCGTTCAGCATCGGCGGCGACCTCGAGTAGCGAACCCGGCCCTCAGACCTCGCGCTGAGAGGCCGCGGCCCACTCGTCGAGTGCACGCAGCGCCGCACCGGAGTCGAGCGCCTCGCGCGCCAGCGCCGTGCTGCGTTCCATCCGCGCGAGAAGGTCGTCCGTGGACCCCTCGTATGCGGCCAGACCCGCGCCGGCGTTGAGCACCACGGCGTCCCGTACGGGGCCCTGCTCGCCCTCGAGCACGCGCCTGAACACCGCGGCGTTGTACGCCGGGTCGCCACCGCGCAGCGCCTCGGCCGACGACAGCGCGATGCCGAGGTCGCGGGGGTCGAAGGTCTGCTGAGTGACCGACTTGGCCCCTTCCGGACCTCCGACGACCCACACCTGCGACGTCGTCGTGGTGGTGATCTCGTCGAGACCGTCGTCCCCGCGGAACACCAGCGCGTCGAGGCCCCGGCGTGCGAACACGCCGGCGACGACTGCGGCCATCCGGGCGTCGGCGACACCGACTGCCATCGCAGCGGGCCGGGACGGGTTGGTCAGCGGGCCGAGGAAGTTGAACGCGGTCGGGATGCCGAGCTCCTTGCGCGGAGCGGCGGTGTAGCGGAAGGACGCGTGGAACACCGGCGCGAAGCAGAACGTGATGCCCGTCTCGGTCGCCAGCTGCGCGACCCGCTCCGGTGTGAGGTCGAGACGGACGCCGAGCTTCTCCAGGACGTCGGCGGCGCCGCTCGCGCTCGACGCAGCGCGGTTGCCGTGCTTGACGACCAACGCTCCGGCCCCGCGCATCGTGACCGCTGACATCGTGGAGATGTTGACCGTCTTCGCCCGGTCACCCCCCGTACCGACGATGTCGACCGTACGGCCAGGGACCTCGATCATCCGTGCGTGGTCGAGCATGGTGGCCGCCAACCCCTCGACTTCGGCCACCGTCTCGCCCTTGGCGCGCAGCCCGACGGCGAATCCGGCGATCTGCGCGGGCGAGGCGTTGCCGCTGAGGATCTCCTCCATCGCCCAGGACGTCTGCTCCTGGGTGAGATCTTCACCACCGACGAGCGCGCCCAAGATCTCCGGCCAGCGAGGGGCCTCGGTCATGCCGACGCCGCCGGGGCGGGCGCTAGGAGGGCGACCACCGCGTCGGCGAGACGCAGCGGGTCGACCGGGTGGTTCGAGACGCCGTCGGCCCGCGACCAGGTCGCGAGCCAGGCGTCCTGCTCGCGCGCGGTGAGCACGAGCAGGGGCGGGCAGCGGTAGATCTCGTCCTTCAGCTGCCTCGCCACACCCATGCCGCCTGCCGGCGTCGCCTCACCGTCAAGGATCGCCAGGTTGAAGCCGCCGGCGTCCATCTGCTGAAGGACGACGGGCAGCGTGGCGCACTCGACGTACTCGACCGGCGGGAGGTCCGGGTGGATCCTCCGCCCCAGGGCGGTCACCACCTGGGCCCGGGTTTCGGCGTCGTCGGAGTAGACGAGCACGCGCAGAGAGGCCTGGTGTTCGGATGCGGCTTCGGTGTTGGGATCGCTCACAGCGCGATCGTAGCGACTCCCGAGTCACTTCAGGCAGGGGTCGGGGATGCCTCGCCCACCTCAGGGGTTAATAATGACACCCGTGGCGACGACATCTGTGATCCCAGCATCCCGCCTGCACGGGCAGCCCAACCGACCGTCGCAGGTGACGGTCGGAACCGTGGTGTGGCTTTCGAGCGAGCTGATGTTCTTCGCGGCGCTCTTCGCCGCATACTTCACGATCCGCGCGGTGAGCCCCGAGCTGTGGGACCTTGAGACCGCCAAGCTCAACATCCCGTTCGCCACGGCGAACACGACGATCCTCGTGCTGTCGTCGGTCGCCTGCCAGTGGGGCGTCTTCGCCGCAGAACGGGGCAAGGTCGGCCGCAGTGGCAAGATCTGGCAGTTCCGCGAGTGGGGCCTTCGCGAGTGGTTCGCGTTGACCTACATCATGGGCGCGGTCTTCGTCGCCGGCCAGGCGCTGGAGTACGTCGAGCTCGTGCACCACGGCATCACGCTCTCCTCGTCCGGCTACGGGTCGACGTTCTACCTCGCGACCGGCTTCCATGGCATCCACGTCATCGGCGGTCTGATCGCCTTCCTGCTGATCATCGGCCGTACGTTCATGGCGCGGCGATTCACCCACGAGCAGGCGATCTCAGCGATCGTCGTCTCGTACTACTGGCACTTCGTCGACATCGTGTGGGTCGGGCTGTTCCTGACGATCTACGCCCTGCAGTAACGGTTCGCCACCAGGGAGCCGTCTTCGACGACCCCAGCGGCGAACCTCCAACAGAAGAACGCAAATAAGGCTTTAATCGAGAGATGACGTCCCCGCCGGGACGTCGCTGGCAAGGGGAACGAGGTTCACTCCGTGCGGTTCTTGTCCACCCACCGAAGGCACCCGCTCGCGGGTTACGCGGTGCTGCTCTTCGGCCTGCTCCTCGCGGGCGCGCTCTATGCCGCCCTCGCGCCCGGGAAGGCCGATGCCGACACCGCGGGTGACACAGCCAAGATCGAGCAGGGCCGCGAGCTGTTCCTGGTCGGATGCGCCAGCTGTCACGGTCTGAACGCCGAGGGCATCATGACCAAGAGTGGCGGCAACTACGGGCCGTCGCTGATCGGCGTGGGAGCTGCGGCCGTCGACTTCCAGGTCGGCACCGGCCGTATGCCCATGGCGCAGACGGCCCCCCAGGCTCCGCGCAAGGCCCCGGTGTTCAACGGTGAGGAGACCGAGGCGCTCGCCGCCTACGTCGCGAGCCTCGGCCCCGGTCCGGCCATCCCTGAGGAGGAGTACACCGACGTCTCGGACCTCTCCCAGGAGGACCTGACCCGCGGCGGTGAGTTCTTCCGTACGAACTGCACCGCTTGCCACAACTCGGTCGGCGCCGGTGGCGCCCTGCCCAGCGGGCGCTTCGCGCCGACGCTGCGCGACGTCAGCGGCAAGCACATCTACGAGGCGATGCAGACCGGTCCTCAGCAGATGCCCGTCTTCAACGACGACGTCATCACCCCCGAGGACAAGCGCGCCATCATCGGCTACATCAAGAACGTGCAGGCCCAGCCGCAGGGCGGCTTCGCCGGCGGCGGCCTCGGCCCCGTTGTCGACGGCATGTTCGCCTGGATCATCGGAATCGGCGGTCTGGTCGCTGTCGCCGTCTGGCTGGCAGCCCACGGCGCCCGGGTGAAGAAGAAGAGGTCATGAGCTCCGAATCCCACGACGCGCAGTCGACGAACGGCGTCGCCAAGCCGACCGGTGACGAGGTCGCCACGTCGGCACGCAACGACATCGAGCCGGCCGAGCCGATCGAGAACCCGGGGCTGCCCGAGCACCTCCCCCGTCCCACGGACGTAGATCCCAAGCTCGAGAAGCGTGCCGAGCGCCAGGTCGCCGGCATGTTCACGGCCGCGATCATCCTCACGATCGCCTTCTGCGTCGCCTACTTCGCCATCCCCAAGGATGCCGAGATCTTCGGCTGGTTCTCTCTGAACCTCGCCCTCGGCGTCACCCTCGGCGGCGCGCTCTTCCTCATCGGCATCGGCGCCATCCAGTGGGCCAAGAAGCTGATGAACGACCACGAGGTCATCGAGATGCGTCACCCGGCGCGCTCCTCCGATGACGACCGTGAGGCAGCGCTCGACGTCCTCGACGAGGGCGTTGCTGACTCCGGCTTCGGCCGCCGTCCGCTGATCCGCCGGTCCCTGATCGGCGCCGTCGCGATCCTCGGCTTGCCGGCGATCGTCATGCTGCGTGACCTTGGCCCGCTGCCGGGCAACAAGCTCTTCCACACCGTCTGGCGCAAGGGCATGCGAGTCGTCAACGACGTCTCCGGCATGCCGCTGCGTCCGGCCGACATCGAGGTCGGCCAGCTGGTCAACGCCCAGCCCGACGTCTTCTTCGAGACCGACAGCCACGGCCACGCGGTGTTCCACGGCACGAAGCTTCTCCAGGCCAAGGCCAAGGCGTCCGTGATCGCGGTCCGGATCCGTCCCGATGACATCAAGCCTCGCAAGGGGCAGGCCAACTGGGACGTGGACGGCATCATGGTCTACTCCAAGATCTGCACGCACGTCGGCTGCCCGATCAGCCTCTGGGAGCAGCAGACGCACCATCTGCTCTGCCCGTGCCACCAGACCACGTACGACCTCGCCGACGGTGGCAAAGTCATTTTCGGCCCTGGCAAGCGCCCTCTCCCGCAGCTCCCGCTCGCGGTGGATGCGGACGGCTACCTCATCGCCACCAGCGACTTCCATGAGCCGGTCGGCCCGAGCTTCCCTGAGGTGAACCAGAACCGTGACTGAGACAGCGAGCCCCACCTCAACTCCGCTCAAGGACACGAACTTCGGCAAGAAGTCCGCTGGTCCCGTCGAGTGGCTCGACGACCGCCTCGGCCTCGCCGGCGTCGTTCGCAAGAACATCCGCAAGGTGTTCCCCGACCACTGGTCGTTCCTGCTGGGCGAGATCGCCCTGTGGAGCTTCATCGTGCTCCTGCTGACCGGGACCTTCCTCACGTTCTGGTTCCAGCCGAGCATGGCCGAGGTCCCCTACAACGGGTCGTACGAGCCGTTGCGCGGCCTGGAGATGTCGCAGGCGTACGCCTCGACGCTCAACATCTCGTTCGACATCCGTGGCGGCCTGCTGGTCCGTCAGATCCACCACTGGGCAGCCGCGCTGTTCATGGCGGCACTCATGGCCCACATGCTTCGGGTGTTCTTCACGGGTGCCTACCGCAAGCCGCGCGAGATCAACTGGCTGATCGGTATCGGCCTGTTCGCCGTGGGCCTGATCGAGGGCTTCGCCGGCTACTCGCTCCCCGACGACCTGCTGTCGGGCACCGGCCTGCGGTTCGTCGACGGTCTGATCCGGTCGATCCCGGTCGTCGGCAGCTACCTCGAGTTCTTCGTCTTCGGCGGCGAGTTCCCAGGCGACCTGATCATCGCGCGCCTCTACATGGCGCACATCTTCCTGCTCCCAGGGATCCTGCTCGGGTTGATCGCTGCCCACATGCTGCTGCTCGTCTACCACAAGCACACGCAGTGGCCTGGCCCCGGACGTACTGAGAAGAACGTCGTGGGCTACCCGATGCTCCCCGTGTACGCAGCCAAGGCCGGCGGCTTCTTCTTCGTCGTCTTCGGTTTCACGGCATTGATGTCGGCGTTCCTCCAGATCAACCCGATCTGGACGTACGGCCCCTACAACCCGTCCGAGGTCACGGCTGGCTCCCAGCCCGACTGGTACATGGGCTGGGTCGAAGGGGCGGTCCGCATCATGCCCAACTGGGAGTTCACGATCGGCCCGGAGACGTTCTCCTTGAACGTCTTCATCCCGGGCGTGCTCCTGATGGGGTTGCTGTTCACGGTGCTGGCCATCTGGCCATTCTTCGAGTCCTGGGTGACCGGCGACAAGAAGGAGCACCACCTCCTGCAGCGTCCGCGCAACGCTCCGACCCGTACGGCGTTCGGCATCGCCGGTATGACGTTCTACGGCATCTGCTGGATCGCGGGTGGCAACGACATCATCGCGTTCAAGTTCAACCTGGACATCTTTACGATCACGTGGATCGCACGCATCGGTGTCTTCGTCGGACCGGTCATCGCGTTCATCATCACTCGGCGGATCTGCATCAGCCTGCAGCGAAAGGACAACGACACCGTCCTCCACGGCTACGAGACGGGCGTCATCGTCCGCTCCGCCGAGGGATCGTACGCCGAGGCGCACGCACCTCTGCCGGCTGACGCGGCGTACACGCTCACGGCGCGTCCCCGTGTCCCGGAGCTCACCGCTACGGAGGCCGAGGACGAGCACGGTGTCCGCAACCCCGAGGGCCGCAAGGCTCGTCTGCGGGCGTGGGCCAAGCGGTTCTTCTACGCGCACGACGTCGACAAGCCGACGACGGCCGAGGTCGAGCAAGCGGAGCACCACCTCCACGACGAGGTCTACCCGCCGCACGACTTCCCGGACGACTTCTCCGGCGTCAGCGAGACGGGTGTCCCGAAGCAGCACTGAGGAGACCGCTCCCGCGAAGGCCCCGCTCCCCCGCTCTGGGGGGCGGGGCCTTCCGCTGTTCCCGCTCCCCCAACGCGTACCCGCCCGCCCCGAACGGCGGCACCTCAGCGTCCACCGACACGCGCGCAGTGGACGCCCAGCGACCGACGCAGGCCCGTACGGAGGTGTGCCTCGCGGGCGGGCTCAGGAGAGGGCGGAGCCCTTGGCGAACTCGGTGTACGAGATGTTCCAGTCGGTCCAGCCGTTCTGCGGCTCGAGGACCTTCCGGTCGGAGTTGACGAATTTCACGGGATCGCCGATGTGCGAAATGCCGTACAGCCAGGCGGCGTTGCTCGTGCTCAGGCCAGTGCATCCGTGGCTGACGTTGGCGCTGCCCTGCGATCCCGTCGACCAGGGCGCCGCGTGGATGAACTCACCAGAGTTGGTGACGCGCATCGCGTAGCGCACGTTCTCGATGTTGTAGTACTCCGAGGAGCCTTCGGAGATCCCTGTCGTGGCGGCGTCCATCCGCTTCGACGGGTGCTTCTCCATGATGATCTTGGTCCCGTTGCGGGTCTGGAACCCCGCCTTGCCGGTCGTCGCCGGGAGCACCCGTGCGACCTTGCCGTTGATCTTCACCGTCGCCTTGTGGCGCGAGACGTCGACGACCGTGGTCACGGCCTGCTTGGTCACGCGGAACGACGTGTCACGGTCCTCCTGACCCCAGACGCCCTTGCCTGTACGGACGCCGTTGATGCCGGCGTGAACCTTCACCTTGGTGCCGGCAGGCCAGTACTTGCGGGGCCGGAAGTGGACCTCGGAGTCGCTCACCCAGCTCCAGGTGCCCTCGACTTTCGGGGTGGACGTCACGACCAGCCGCTTCTCGACCTCCGCCCGGCGCTTCACCGGGATGTCGAACCGCAGGATGACCGGCATCGCCACGCCGACGGTCGCACCGTCCATGGGTGAGACGGAGGCATAGGCCTGCTGGTCGAGAGATAGGTCCTGGGTACGGAACCGCCGCGACTCGGTGGACACGCGTCCGTCGTCGTCGCGCGTCGTCACCGCGACGGTGTAACGCTTGCCAGGCTCGAGGAGGGACGAGGCGGTCCAAGAGGCGCCGTCGGGAGTCACGGCGCCGTTCAGCGTGTTCTTGCGGGTCGGCTTGCCGCCGTAGTGGGCGGTGACCGCCGTGATCGTGCCATGACTGGCCCCGACGGTGACAGCAGTGTCGACCGGGATGTCCGCGTCGCCGTCGTCGACGTTGAAGGTCAGCTCGGTGGCGGGCGTCGGGGAGGCGGACGATGTCGGTGCGGCATCGCCTGCGCGGTCGCCAACGCCGTCGTCGCCTCCGGCCGAGCTGCAGCCAGCGATGAGCGCAGCCATCAGCAGGACGCCGAACCAACGGCGTCCTGAGTGCACGGCGGACTGGCGTCCCTGAACCTTCATCATCTCCCTACGAACACATACGGCCTCTCAGGGTAGCAATCGCTACCCAAAGAGGCCGTACATGGCTCGAGGCGGAGGTGTCAGTGGGCGTAGAGCCCGCGGTAGTACTCGAAGACCCAGCCGCAGAGCGCGATCACGCCGAAGACGCTCGCCATGGCGAAGAGCCACCAGCCGAAGATCGCACCGATCACCATCACGAGGATGGCCAGCGCCGACCAGAGCGGCCACCAGCTCCACGGAGGGTAGAAGCCGTACTCGCCGGCGCCTTCAGCGATCTCGGCATCGTCACGATCCTCCAGACGCGCCGGGATCTGCTTGGCGACGACCGCCAGGAAGAAGGTGAGGAGCAGGCCCAGCAGAGCCGCCATCGCCAGGGCCGTCGTGCCCGTCGGGTCCTCGGACGCGATCCAGTAGATCGGCGTCACGATGACGAGGAAGACGGAAACCGACGCGATGATCCACGCTTCGGCCTTCATCGGGTGCCACCTTCCGGCGAGTTGTCGGTCTGCTCGCGCAGAGCCTCTTCGTGACCCTCGAGGTTCGGGGCGTCGGCCAGCGGGCTGTCGAGATCGTTGTCCGCGTGCTCGAGCATCGACAGCTCCGGGTGGTGGAGGTCGAACGCCGGGCTCTCGGAGCGGATCCGGGGCAGCGAGGTGAAGTTGTGCCGCGGCGGCGGGCTGGATGTCGCCCACTCGAGCGAGCGTCCCCAGCCCCACGGGTCGTCCACGCCGACCTTGGGGTTGTTGCGCGAGATCCACACGTTGTAGAAGAACGGCAGCGTGGAGATCGCGAGGACGACCGCGCCGATCGTCGACACCTGGTTGAGGACGGTGAACCCGTCAGTCGGCGAGTAGTCGGCGTAACGGCGCGGCATGCCCTCCACACCCAGCCAGTGCTGGACGAGGAACGTCAGGTGGAAGCCGACGAACAGCAGCCAGAAGTGGATCTTGCCGAGCCGCTCGTTGAGCATGTGCCCCGTCCACTTCGGCCACCAGTAGTAGAAGCCGGCGAACATCGCGAACACGACCGTGCCGAAGACGACGTAGTGGAAGTGAGCAACCACGAAGTATGAGTCGGACAGGTGGAAGTCGAGGGCGGGCGACGCGAGGATGACGCCGGTCAGACCACCGAAGAGGAAGGTCGTAAGGAAGCCCAGCGAGAACACCAGCGGGGTGTCGAAGCTGATCGACCCGCCCCATAGCGTGCCTATCCAGTTGAAGAACTTGACGCCTGTCGGCACCGCGATCAAGAACGTCATGAAGGAGAAGAACGCGAGGTCCACCGCCCCTGTGACGAACATGTGGTGGGCCCACACGGCGACGGAGAGGGCTGCGATCGCGAGCGTCGCGGCGACGAGGCCGATGTAGCCGAAGATCGGCTTGCGGCTGAAGACGGGCAGGATCTCACTGATGATGCCGAAGAAGGGCAACGCGATGATGTAGACCTCTGGATGCCCGAAGAACCAGAACAAGTGTTGCCAGAGGATCGGGCCGCCTGTTGAGGGGTCGAAGACATGGGTGCCGAGCTGACGGTCGGCGAACAGCGCGAGGAGCGCGGCAGCCAGGATCGGGAACGCGATCAGCACGAGGAGGCTCGTGACCAGGATGTTCCAGGTGAAGATCGGCATCCGGAACATCGTCATGCCGGGGGCGCGCATCGTGAAGATCGTCGTCACGAAGTTGACCGCACCGAGGATCGTACCCAGGCCCGACATGTAGAGGCCGAGGACCCACATGTCACCGCCGACTCCCGGCGAGTTCACCGCGTCGGACAGCGGGGCGTACGCGAACCACCCGAAGCTGGCCGCACCACCAGGGACGAAGAAGCCTGCGACGGCCAGCGAGCTGCCGAACAGGAACAGCCAGAAGCTGAACATGTTGAGTCGCGGGAACGCCACGTCGGGCGAGCCGATCTGCAGCGGCATGATCCAGTTGGCGAAGCCGACGAACAGCGGCGTCGCGAACATCAGCAGCATGATCGTGCCGTGCATGGTGAAGAGCTGGTTGTAGGTCTCTTCGTCGACCACCTGCGTGCCCGGAGCGGCGAGCTCGGCACGGATCAGGAGGGCGAGGATGCCGCCGATCAGGAAGAAGGCGAACGACGCGACCAGATACATCGTGCCGATCTGCTTGTGATCGGTCGTCGTGAGCATCGAGACGACGCGCTTGCCCAGAGGCCGACGCTGCGTGCTCCCGCTCAGAGGTTCTGCCGCCGCGGTCACTCGTGCTCTCCGTTCTCTGCGTTCTGCGCCTCGGCAAGGCCGGCGATCTGGTTGGCCTCGACGCCGCCCTCAGGCTCACCGATCTGGCCGGCGGCCTGGAGCTTCTGCAGGTGAGCGTCGTACTCGTCACGCGAGACGATGTGCACCTTGAAGATCATGCGCGTGTGGTAGAGGCCGCACAGCTCGGCGCAGCGGCCGGTGAAGACACCCTCGCGGGTCGGGGTGAGGTCGAACGAGCCCTCCCGGCCGGGGACGATGTCCCGCTTGAAGTAGAACTCCGGGATCCAGAATGAGTGGATGACGTCCGGCGAGACGAGGTCGAAGCGGACCGACTCGTCGACCGCGAGCCAGAGCTCGGTCGGGTCGGCCGTGTCGCCGAAGTCGAAGACCGGCGTGCCGCCCGTCGCCTCTTCGTCGAGGTAGTTGAAGGTGAACTGCCACTTGCTGCCGACGACCGTGATGTGGTGCTCCGGGTCGTCGACCTCCTCGAGCATCTCGGTCTGCGACTTCACCGTCTGCGCGAAGAAGATCGCGACCACGATGACCGGCGCGACGGTGTAGAGCACCTCGAGCGGCAGGTGGTAGCGCAGCTGGTTGGGCACCTCGTTGCCCGGGCGGCGGCGATAACGCACCATCGCCCAGAACATGAGCCCGAGCACCAGCACCAGCACCACGGCACACGCGATCCACGCCCCCACCCACAGGACGAACATGTAGTCGACACGGTCGCTCGCACCCGGCGGAAGCGCCAAGCGCTCCCACTGGTTGGGGGAATCGGGCGAACAACCACTCAGCAGCACGATCGCTGCGACGGCGAAACCGAGCGCGACCGCCTTCGACCTGACCGGCCGTCGACGCTCGTCTTGTGCTCGCTCACCGCGCGCGAAGAGTTCCAGACCCACCAGGCGCCTTTCTGGCTCGTATCGACTCACACCGCAGTGTGCTTCCCGGCGCCGCTGACGCGACGTGTACCGCCTCACTGCGAACAAAAACACCCTACTCCAGAGCGCTCCGCCCGTCCGGCAGAGGTCCCCTCAGAACGACGGGAGGCGTTCGTCTACGATGTCGGCCGCCGCGGCACCGTACTCGCTCCTGATGCGGGCGAGCAGGGCGTGACGCTCGAGCCGGTACTCCTGCGTGCCGGTCGTCTCCACGACGCTCGCGGCAAGCGCACAGCCGAGCTGGGCGCACTGCTCGTGAGGGAGGTCGACGCCGAGGCCGGCCAGGAAGCCCGCACGGAAGGCGTCGCCCACGCCGGTCGGGTCCACGGCGTTGATGCCGGCGATCGCGGGGACGTCGATCACGGTGCCGTCGGCCTCGTACACGCTCACGCCGTCAGCGCCGCGCGTCACGACACGGGTGCCGACGCGCTGCTGGATCTCGCCGGCGCTCCAGCCAGTCTTCTTCTCGGTCAGCGCGGCCTCGTACTCGTTGCTGAACAGGTATGTCGCGCCGTCGATGAGAGTACGGATCAGCGCGCCGTCGGCGAACGCCAGCTGCTGCGAGGGGTCGGCCGCGAAGCGGTAGCCGCGCGTCCGGCACTCCTCGGTGTGTCGGACCATCCCCTCTGGGTCGTCGGGGCCGATGAGCACAATGTCCCACCCGCCGACACGGTCGTGGATCGGCTTGAGCTCGATCTCACGGGCCTCGGCCATGGCACCGGCATAGAAGGTTGCGATCTGGGCCTGCGCCGCGTCGGTCGTGCAGACGAAGCGGGCGGTGTGCCGGGTCTCGGAGACGTGGACGCCGGAGCAGTCCACGCCGTGCCGCTCCAGCCACGAGCGGTAGTCGTCGAAGTCCTCGCCGACCGCGCCGATGAGGACGGGGTCCTCGCCGAGAGCAGCCAGCCCGAACGCGATGTTGGCACCGCACCCGCCGCGGCGTACGACGAGGTCGTCGACGAGGAACGACAACGAGATCTTGTCGAGCTGGTCGACGACGAGGGAGTCCGAGAACTTCCCGGTGAACGTCATCAGGTGGTCGTTGGCGATGGACCCGGAAACGGCGATCTTCAAGGGAGCTCCTCGGAACGGGACGCGTGCGGGGGCCACGATAGTCGCCCTTGCGTGCACGCCGCGAGGGCCGCCCGGTGGTCCGGGCGGCCCTCGCGGTTGTCAGTGGCTGTGCTGGTCGGTACGGCGAAACTCAGTGGAAGGAGTCACCGCACGCGCACGAGCCGGTCGCGTTGGGGTTGTCGATCGTGAAGCCCTGCTTCTCGATCGTGTCGACGAAGTCGATCGTCGCGCCGTGGAGGTAGGGGACGCTCATGCGGTCGACGACGACCGAGACGCCCTCGAACTCGCGGGTCTCGTCACCGTCGAGCGTGCGCTCGTCGAAGAACAGCTGGTAGCGCAGGCCAGAGCAGCCGCCCGGCTGCACGGCGATACGGAGCGCGAGGTCCTCGCGTCCCTCCTGCTCGAGGAGGCTCTTCACCTTGGCGGCGGCGCCGTCGGTGATCTCGACGCCGCTGATGGTCTCGGTGCCGTCTGTGCTCTGCACGGTCATGTGTTCTCCCGAAGTCTCTGGTGCGGGGCTCGTCCGTTGAAGGGACAGGGCACCACGTCGTCTCATTCCCACCGTACGACACCACGATACGCAGCAGGTACTGCAGTGCCGCAGGGCTCCCACCAGCGTACGCCGTGCCCGGAAGTCGTGACCGCTCGTCCGGGGAACGGCCGCTGGGTGTCAGACCTGCGACCACGTACGCGCGATGCGCTCGGCCAGCCGGGCGAGCCTCTCTCCTGCGTCGTCACCAGCCTGCTCCCCCAGCAGGTCCGCCGTCGCGTACGCCGCCTCGACGCCCATCGCGCGGCGCTCCCTCGCCCCCACCTCCACGCGGTCGGCCAACACCACGCACGGCCTCAGGGCCGCGCCTGCGACGGCTGCGACCCCGTAGACCACGGTGCCCTCGCGAGAGGTCACGTCGTAGGCGTCCACGCCGGTGAGGACCACGTCAGTCGCCCGCGCCGCAGCCTGCAGGCCCACCAGGTCGGCCACCGCCGCGACGCCCGGCACGCTCGTGGCCCCCAGGACCTGGAGGGCGAACCCGAGACCGCCGGCAGCGCCTGCTCCGGCGGCGTCGGCGACGCGCCGCTGCGCCGGGCCGGGCCCGCAGACCGCGACCACGAACGCGTCGAGGATCGTGTCGACACGGGCGACTGCTGCGTCGTCGAGGCCCTTGCCCGGTCCGTCCGACCGTACGGCCCCGAAGAGCCCCAGCATCGGGCTGCCGACGTCGGTCGCGACGACCAGCTCGGTCGGGCCGATCCGCTCCCGTACGGGGCCGAGATCGACCGCGGAGACGCCTGCCAAGCCCCCCGGGCCTGCCGCGAGAGGCACATCTGCGCGAGCGCCGAGCGCGCTCAGCATGCCCGCGCCGCCGTCCGTCGTCGCGCTGTCGCCGAGGCCCACGACGATGCGCTGGGCGCCGGCCTCGAGTGCGGCCGCGATCAGGTCACCCACACCCGCGCTCGTCGCTTCGAGAGGAGCTCGCCGGACGGCGACATGCGGACCGCACGCCGACGCGGACTCCACGAAGGCCGTACGACGGCCGTCGTCGGCGAGCAGCATCAGGCCGCGTACGGGGCCGCCCAACGGGCCTCGCACGTCGACCTCGGTCCGCTCACCGCCCACCGACGCGTGCAGCGCGTCGACGAAGCCGCGCCCCGCGCCAGACATCGGGACGATGTCGAGGACGTCACCGGGCGCCGTACGGGACCAGCCTGACGCGATGGCCTCCCCTGCCGCGGACGCGCTCAGCGCGCCCGCGAAGGCGCCCGGAGCGACGAGCACCCGCACGGGATCAGGCCAGAGCCTTCTCGGCGGCGGCCAGCAGCACGCACGTCGCCAGGACGTCCATCGCAGTCCGGACGTCGTCGATGGTCGGGAACGAGGGCGCGATGCGGATGTTGCGGTCGCGCGGGTCCTTGCCGTACGGGAACGACGCCCCGGCCGGGGTCAGGGCCACGCCCACGCCCTTGGCGAGCTCGACCACGCGCGAGGCGGTGCCGTCGACGACGTCGAGACTCACGAAGTAGCCGCCGGACGGGCGCGTCCAGGTCGCGACGTCGTACGAGCCGAGGCGCTCGCTGAGCACCTCCTCGACGGCCGCGAACTTCGGCGCGAGCAGGGCGCGGTGCTGGCGCATCAGCGCCCGCACGCCGTCAGCATCGCCGAAGAGTCGTACGTGACGCAGCTGGTTGACCTTGTCCGGACCGATCGAGCCGAACTTGAGGTGGCTCTTGAACCACGAGACGTTTGCCGGCGAGCTGCCGAAGAAGGCCACCCCTGCCCCGGCGAACGTGATCTTGGAGGTCGACGCGAACACGAGCACCCGGTCGGGGTGTCCACCGGCAGCAGCGAGGCTCAGCACGTCGGCGGTCTTGGCCTCGTCGTCGCTCAGGTGGTGGACCGCGTACGCGTTGTCCCAGAAGATACGGAAGTCGGGCGCGGCCGCGGGCATCGCCATCAGGCGTGCGGCGACCTCGGGGGACGTGACGCCACCGGTGGGGTTGGCGTACGTGGGGACGAGCCACATCCCTTTGATCGTCGGGTCAGCGGCGACGAGCGCGGCAACCTGGTCGACGTCGGGGCCGTCGTCGTCCATGTCGACGGGGATCATCTCGATGCCGAACGACTCCAGCAGCGCGAAGTGACGGTCGTACCCGGGCACCGGGCACAGGAAGCGCACCGTCTCCTCAGCCGCCCACGGGCGCGGCGACTCGGCGAAGCCGTGGAGCAGCGCCCAGACGAGGGTGTCGTGCATCAGCGTCAGGCTCGAGCTGCCTTGCGCGAGCAGCTGCGCGACGGGGATGCCGAGCAGCTCGGCAAAGATCTCGCGCAGCTCGACGAGCCCGTCGAGGCCGCCGTAGTTGCGCGTGTCGGTGCCGTCTGCCGCGCGGTAGTCGGCCTCACCCGGCAGCGCGAGCAGCGCCTGCGACAGATCCAGCTGCTCGGGCGACGGCTTGCCCCGCGTGATGTCGAGCGACAGGCCGCGCGAACGCAGCTCTTCGTACGCCGCGCGCTGCGTCGACAGCAGGGTGCCGAGCGCATCACGATCAAGGGTGTCGATGCTCATGGGGTGTCCTCGCAAGACGTGGTCGACGGCGCGTCGACGGTCTCAGGCGCGCCACGGTCGAATCTATCGACTGCCTCCACCGAGCCCGGGAGCGCCCCAGATGGCGAGCCACCGGCCGAGGTCCTTCTCGACCGGGAGGTCGTCGCTGACGATCCCGCGGACCTGAAGCTCGAGCGCGTTGTCGCGCCGGGGCTCGGCGACCGGGACGAACGGATAGAACGTCCCACGCTTGAAGAGGTAGACCAGCCCGACGGGCCGGCCGTCGCTCGTCGTGAAGTCGACCACCGAGCAGAGCAGCTGCGGGCCGAACCCGTTGTCGACGAGCGTGCTGTTGACGGCGTGGAGGTCGGTGACGAGGCCGCCCACGTCCTCCGGGTCGTGGCGGACGACCAGCCAGGTGAACCCGTACGAGTCGACCGACCGCTCGACCTGCGGCCCGCCGTCGGCGTCGAGCAGCTCCTGCACGTCCGCCTGCATGGTGCTGAAGGCGGCGCCCTCGGTCTGGCGGTAGCAGACCGACCCGATGCCGGTCGGCTTGATGCCGGCCGCGGCCTCGAGGGTGATCGCCGCCGACGGAAGGCTGAAGAGCGCGTCGAGGTTGGCCTGGACCGGCTTGGAGCGGCCCATCAAGGAGTCCCAGAAGCCCATCGCGGCCTCAGAGGGGGCGGCCGAGGTCGGCCGAGATCTGGGCGAGCTGCTCGAGGCGCTTCTCGACGGGCGGGTGGGAGCTCATCAGGCCGGCGAGCGTGTCGCGGGAGAAGGCCGGGGTCGCGAAGAAGAACGCGCTCATGTTCTCGACCTGGCGCAGATCCTTGCTCGGGATGCGTCCCATGTCACCGGTGATCTTGGTCAGTGCCGACGCGAGAGCCGAAGGCTTGCCCGTGAGGTAGGCGCCCGACCGGTCCGCGCTCAGCTCGCGGTAGCGCGACAGGGCCCGCGTCAGCAGGAAGCTGATGAAGTACGCGATGAGGCTGGCGATCCAGACGACGAGGAACATCAGTGCGGTGTTGTTGTTGCGGTCGCGGCTGTTGCCCATGAACGGGAACCAGCGGATCAGGAACCCGGCGAGGAGACCGAGCGACGACGCCACGGTCATCACCGAGACGTCGCGGTTGGCGACGTGGGCGAGCTCGTGGCTCAGCACCCCCTCCAACTCCTCGGCGTCGAGGCGCCGCAGGATGCCGGTCGTCACGCAGATGGCCGAGTGGCTCGGCGAGCGCCCCGTCGCGAAGGCGTTGGGAAGGTCGGTGTCGGCGATGGCGACGGCCGGCTTCGGCATGTCGGCCAGCGCGCAGAGGCGGTCGATCATGCCGTGCAGCTCGGGTGCCTGCTCAGGAGTGACGACCCGCGCACCCATCGAGGCGAGCGCGAGCTTGTCCGAGAAGTACCACTGGGCCCATGCCATCCCGACCACGATCACCGCGGCCAGGGCGGCGTTGGGCATCACGGTGATCAGCACGGCGCCGAACGCCAGGTAGAGCGCCACGAGTCCCAGGCTGACCGCGCCCATCCGGCGGGTCAGACCTGCATCGCTGCGGAATCTCGTCCTCGACATGTTCCCTCTCTCAAGGCCCTCGGGGGTAGAGGGCCGCCTGTCACGCTTCAACGCACGACACGCCTCGGACGTTCCCGCGGGGCCGCCGCGGGAACGTCCGTCGTACGGGTGTCAGCGACGTCAGCCAGGAATGCTGCGTCAGCCAGGAATGAAGCCGTCAGCCCCGAGCAGGTCCTCGACCTCGGCGAGCGAGGCGTCAGAGGGCGGCAGGACGAGGTCGGACTCGACGAGCTCCTCGTCCGGCACCTCCTTGCCGATCTGCCGGACGAGATCGAGGAGGTTGGTCAGCGCGTCGCCGAACGCCTCCTCGTCGTGTGCGGCCACGGCCGCCTCGACAGCGTCGTCGAGTCCGTTGAGGCGGTCGAGCGCGTCGTCAGCGACCTCGAACTGGCCCTCGGACATGATCCGGACGATCACGCCTGGCCCTCCTGCTTCTTCTCGGTGGCCTCGGAGGCGCCGAGTGCGGGCTTCTCAGCGCCGGTGCCGAGCTGGTGCTTCATCGCCTCGAGCTCGGCGTCCACGCTCGACGTCGAGGCGAGCGCGTCCAGCTCGCGGCTGATGTCGTCGTTCGGGCCGGCGGTGACGTCGTCGAGGGCACCGGAGGCGAGCAGCTCGTCGACGGCTCCGGCACGGGCCTGCATCTGCGCCGTCTTGTCCTCGGCACGCTGCACCGCGAGACCGACGTCGCCCATCTCCTCGGAGATGCCGGAGAAGGCCTCGGTGATGCGCGTCTGCGCCTCCGCGGCGGTGTAGGTCGCCTTGATCGTCTCCTTGCGGGTACGGAAGGACTCGACCTTTGCCTGGAGCCTCTTGGACGCGAGGGTGAGCTTCTCCTCCTCCGCCTGCAGCGACGCGTGCTGGGTGTTGAGGTCGGCGATCTGTTGCTCCAGACCCGAGCGGCGGGTCAGCGCCTCCCGTGCGAGATCCTCGCGATTGGCGGCGAGCGCCTTCTTGGCCTGGTCCTGGAGCTTGGTCGACTGCTGCTGCAGCTGGTTGATCTGCAGCTCGACCCGCTTGCGGCTGGTCGCGACGTCGGCCACCCCACGACGGACCTTCTGAAGCAGCTCGAGCTGCTTCTGGTAGCTGTAGTCGAGCGTCTCGCGCGGATCCTCCGCCTTGTCGAGCGCTGCGTTGGCCTTGCTGCGGAAGACCATGCCCATCCGCTTCATGATGCCCATCGTGGAGTCTGTCCCCTTCACAAGATCGCTGTTCCCCCCACCTTACGGGCAGCGGTGACCTTCTGGCACCGGAGGACGACAGGTAGTCTCGGGGCATCCCCCGCTGCCGCGACGGCCTGGCCGTCAGACGTCCGCGGCCCGATCCCGACGACCCGAGGCACCAGTGTTCCGACGCAAGAACGAGTACGACGCCAGCCACGAGCAGCCCGCCCCCGAGCCGAAGCCGGACGGCAAGGGACGCCCGACCCCCACCCGCAAGGAGGCGGAGGCGGCCCGCAAGGCGGCGCTGAAGACGCCCGCGTCACGCAAGGACACCGCTCGCGCCGAGCGGGAGCGCCGTTCCAAGGACCGCGTCAAGATCCGCGAGGCGATGACGACCGGCGACGACCGCTACCTGCCGCCGCGCGACAAGGGGCCGGTCCGCAGGCTCGTCCGCAACGTCGTCGACTCGCGCCGCAACGTCGGTGAGTACCTCATGCCGATCCTCGTCATCATCTTGCTCGTGAGCCTCGTCCGCGCCCCGTGGGCGATCCTCGCGATCTACGTCTTGTGGGTCACGGTCATCCTCGGCACGATCGTCGACTCGTTCCTCCTGGTGCGCCGCGTCAAGCGCGAGGTCGCCGCGAAGTTCCCCGACGCGAGCACGCGCGGGCTCACCACGTACGCGATCATGCGCAGCACCCAGATCCGTCGCCTGCGGCTGCCGAAGCCGCAGGTCTCACACGGCGAGTCGTACTGAGGCTCGCCCTACGGGTGGAGTGACATCGGTCCGAACACCCGGCGGCCGTCCTCGAAGAGCGTGACCTGGTCGATCCCGTGGTCGGCCAGGTCCGCGTAGACCTCACCCACCCACGACTCGGCGTCGCCACGGCTGGCGAACGTGCCGCCGTCGTCCTCCGGGGTCACGGGAGTTCCGTCAGCGGTCTCGAAGCGCCAGGTCCACACCATGCCCGCAGCCTAGGGCGTACGGCGTCCGCGCCGCGGCACGGGCGGTGGTACGTCGCTCAGCGGGTCGAGGACTCCACGAACGGGGGCGCGGTCACGACGAAGGTCTCCGTACGGCCGCGCACGTCGACCGTCACCTCGTCGCCCACCGCGACACGTCGGTCGAGCAGCGCGAGCGCGACACCTTTGCGAAGGGTCGGCGAGAACGTCCCCGACGTCACGCGGCCGATCTCGGCACCGCCCGCCGCGACGGCCATCCCGGGTCGGGCGATGCCACGCCCGGCGGCGACCAGCCCCCGCAGCAGCGGCACCTCGCCGGCCGCCCGCTGCGCGAGCAGCGTGTCGCGGCCCCAGAACTGCGGCTTGTCCCAGCCGACGGCCCACCCGACTCGGCCCATCACGGGCGAGATGTCGCGCGAGAGGTCCTGCCCGTGCAGCGGATATCCCATCTCCGTACGGAGGGTGTCGCGGGCGCCGAGCCCGCACGCACGGATGTCGTACGCCTCGCCGGCAGCCATGATCGCGTCCCAGGCGGCAAGCGCGGCTGCGGCGGGGACCACGAGCTCGTACCCGCGCTCGCCGGTGTAGCCCGTACGGCAGACCGTGACCGCCTCGCCGCCGAGCTCGGCCTCCGCGTACGACATGTAGTCGTGCGAGACGGGGAGTCCGATCGCGGCCAGCGTCTCGTCGCTGTGCGGTCCCTGGACGGCGAGGACGGCGAAGTCGTGGTGCCGATCGGTGATCGTCAGGCCCTCGGGCGCACCCTCGCGGAGGCGGCGCACGACCTCGGCCGTGTTCGCGGCGTTCGGGATCAGCAGCACGTCGTCGTCTGCGCGCCGGTAGACGATGAGGTCGTCGACGACACCCCCGTCGTCGTCGCAGCACAGCGTGTACTGCGCCTGCCCCGCACCGATCCGCCCTAGCGCGTTCGTGAAGCACCCGTCGAGGTAGTCGACGGCACCGGAACCCTGCACGGTGACCTTGCCGAGGTGGCTGACGTCGAACACGCCCACGGCCTCCCGTACGGCCTTGTGCTCAGCGAGGACTCCCCCGCCCGCGTACTCCAGCGGCATCTCCCACCCTCCGAACTCCGCGAGCTTCGCTCCGAGATCGAGGTGGCGGCGGTGCAGGGGCGACTGGGCAAGCGTCATGCCCAGAACCTATCCCGACCCTCGGTAGGGTGGCGGGCATGGCCTCGAAGCATGCAGAGCCCTCGTTCACCCTCAGCTCCGCCTCCCCCGCCTCGACCCGCGCGGACGTGGTCGTCATCGGAGTCGGCCCAGACCTCAAGGCGGTCGCACCCGCAGACTCGGTGGCGCTCGCCTTCGGCCGGTCCTTCAAGCCGACGCTGACCGCGCTCGGATTCCGCGGCAAGACAGGCGACCTGGCGGTGATCCCGACCGCCGGCGTGATCAAGGCCGCGACGGTGATCGCCGTCGGGCTCGGGGACGACCCCACCCCGACCGTCCTGCGCAAGGCCTCCGCGAAGGCGGTCAAGGCAGTCCACAACGCCTCGACCGTGACCTTCGCGCTGCCGACCGCGGACGCCGGTGCCGTACGGGCGATCGCCGAGGGAGCGCTGCTGGGCGGATACCGGTTCGACCGCTACCGGACACGGGACGAAGACCGCGAGGAGGCGGCCGACCGCCCCAACGCGATCGTGATCCTGACCCGCCTGTCACGCGACGCCGACGCGATCGCCGCGCTCGACGCCGGCGTCACGACGGCCGCGTCCGTCAACCTGACGCGCGACTGGGTCAACACCGGGCCGGGCGACCTCACGCCCGCCGCGTTCGCCGACGCGGTCACCGAGGCGGCCAAGGACGTTCCCGGGGTCAAGGTCACCGTCTGGGACGAGGCACGTCTGGCCAAGGAGAGCTGCGGAGGCGTCCTCGGCGTCGGCCAAGGCTCGACCCACCCGCCACGGATCGTCCAGCTCACGTACAAGCCCAAGAATCCCGCCGCCCACCTGGCGCTGGTCGGCAAGGGCATCACGTTCGACTCCGGCGGCCTCAGCCTCAAGCCCGGCGCGAGCATGATGACGATGAAGTGCGACATGGCCGGAGCCGCTTCGGTGATCGCGGCGACGCTCGCCATCGCCGCGCTCGAGCTGCCGGTCCGTGTCACGTGCGTCGCGCCGATGGCCGAGAACATGCCCAGCGGCTCCGCGCTGCGCCCCGGTGACGTGCTGGAGATCCGAGGCGGGACGACGGTCGAGGTGCACAACACCGACGCCGAGGGCCGGCTCGTCCTCGCCGACGCGCTCGTCCTCGCGAACGAGGCCGAGCCGGACGTCCTCGTCGACGTCGCGACCCTCACCGGGGCGTGCATCGTCGCGCTCGGCGAGCGCACCGCCGGTGTCCTCGGCAACGACGACGCGCTGCGTGGTCAGGTCGTCGAGATCGGCGAGTCGGTCGGCGAGGCCTTCTGGCCGCTCCCGATCACTGACGAGGTGAAGAGCCGCGTCAAGAGCTCCGACATCGCCGACCTCCGCCAGCACAACCCGAAGCCGGCCGGCGGCGCACTGTTCGCCGCGGCGTTCCTTCAGCAGTTCGTCGGCGAGACGACGTGGGCACACCTCGACATCGCGGGCCCGGCGTTCAATGACGCGGGCGCGTACGACGAGGTGCCGAAGGGCGGCACAGGCGCCAGCGTCCGTACCCTCGTCGGCCTGGCAGAGAGCCTCGCCAAGAAGATCGACTGAGTGCGACCCGCCGGGTCAGCCCTCGGAGGCCTCGCGGTCGCGGCGCTTGCGCTGGGCGGCGACCCGGCGGTTGTACTCACGCATGCGCTGCGGATAGCCGACGACGGCAGCGTCGTACGTCGGCACCTGGTGCTTGTTGCCGAAGTCATGGGCCCACGCGGCCGAGGGGACGCGACGCCGCGTCCACTCACCGTCCTTGGAGACCAGCAGCAGCGTGACCTGCGAGACCGCGGTCGGCGGCTCGACGAACCCCTCGACTCCCGCCCGTGACGCGATGAACTTCTCGAGGTGCGCGCGATCGGTCGCGTCGGCAGCCCTGTCGGACACCACGGCGCCACCGCCGGTACGGCTTTGCTTCTTGCGGCGGAAGAGGCCCATCGGGTGTGCTCCTGCAGGTCGGGACGGCGCTGCTGCGGCGTGCTCTTACCTCCAGTCTGCCGTACCGGCGGGTAGCGCCCCCACGTGTGCACCCCCTTGTGCGCAGTGACAAGATGAGGGGCGTCAGAAGCGGCGATGACCTCGCCGGCGACACCATCCGGAGGCCTTTCGTGACCCAGCCCGCCCCTCATGAGCACGACGTTGTCGTGCTCGGTGGCGGTAGCGGCGGTTATGCGACGGCGCTCCGTGCCCGCCAGCTCGGGCTGAGCGTCGCACTCGTCGAGCAGGACAAGCTCGGCGGCACGTGCCTCCACCAGGGCTGCATCCCGACCAAGGCGCTGCTGCACGCCGCCGAGGTCGCCGACGCGGCCCGCGACTCGGCCGCCTTCGGTGTCCGGGCCACGTTCGAGGGCGTCGACATGCCCGCAGTCAACGCGTACCGCACCGGTGTGGTCGACCGCCTCTACCGCGGCCTGCAAGGTCTGATCCGTGGTGCCGAGGTCGACGTCGTCACGGGCACGGGACGACTGGTCGGCCCGCGATCGGTCGCCGTCGGCGACACCGTCGTGACCGGCAAGAACCTCGTGGTCGCCACCGGCTCGTACGCCCGCACACTTCCTGACGTCGAGATCGGCGGCCGTGTCGTCACGTCTGACGGGGCGCTCGCGCTAACCGAGGTGCCGCGCAGCGTGGTCGTGGTCGGCGGGAGCGTCATCGGTGTCGAGCTCGCGTCGGTCTGGCGCTCGTTCGGCGCCGACGTCACCATCGTCGAGGCACTCTCCCGGCTCGTGCCGGCGGAGGACGCGACCCTGTCGACGCAGCTCGAGCGCGCGTTCCGCAAGCGCGGCATCGCCTTCCGGACGGGCACGTCGATCACCGGCGTCAAGCAGGACGAGTCCTCCGCGTTCGTGACTCTCGAGGGCGGGGACGTCCTCGAGGCCGATCTCGTCCTGGTCGCCGTCGGCCGCGGTCCCCGTACGGAGGGGCTCGGGCTCGCCGACCACGGCATCACGCTCGAGCGCGGCTTCGTCGTCACCGACGAGCGGCTCCGGACCTCGGTCGAGGGCGTGTACGCCGTCGGCGACGTCGTCCCGGGGCTCCAGCTCGCCCACCGGGGGTTCGCCCACGGCCTCTTCGTCGCCGAGGAGATCGCGGGGCGCGCACCGCGGCCGGTGGTCGACGCGGGCATCCCCCGCGTGACCTACTGCGAGCCTGAGCTGGCCTCGGTCGGACTCACCGAGGAGCAGGCTCGCGCGGCGTACGGTGACGACGCGGTCACCACGTACGAGTACAACCTCGCCGGCAACGGCAAGACGCAGATCCTCCGCTCGGCCGGCCTCGTCAAGGTCGTCCGTGAGGCCGACGGCCCCATCCTCGGGGTCCACATGATCGGGTCCCGGATCGGCGAGCAGGTCGGCGAGGCATCCTTGTGGGTGAACTGGGACGCGTTCCCCGAGGACGTCGCCGCCTACATGCACGCCCACCCCACCCAGAACGAAGCTCTCGGCGAAGCCGCACTGGCGCTCGCCGGGTCACCACTCCACGCACACGCCTGAGATCAAGACAGGGGTCACCCATGGCAACGCCCGTCACGCTTCCAGAGCTCGGAGAGAGCGTCACCGAAGGGACCGTCACGCGCTGGCTGAAGCAGGTCGGCGAGACGGTCGCTGTCGACGAGCCGCTGCTGGAGGTGTCCACTGACAAGGTCGACACCGAGATCCCGTCGCCGGTCGCCGGCGTCCTCCTCGAGATCGCCGCCGCCGAGGACGAGACCGTCGAGGTCGGCGCCGTGCTCGCGACGATCGGTGAGGAGGGCGAGTCCACGGGCGACGCCGCTCCGGCCAGCGAGGCCCCCGCAGAGGAGACGCCCGAGGAGCCTGCCGCGGAAGATCAGGCCCCCGAGGAGCCCGCCGGCGAGGCCAGCACTCCCCCGCAGACCGAGGCGACCCCCGCGGTGGCCGCTGAGCAGGAGCAGGAGGCGCCCGCCGCCGAGGCCGCGCCGGCCGACTCGGGCGACGCCACGCCGGTCACCCTCCCCGAGCTCGGCGAGAGCGTCACCGAGGGTACGGTCACGCGCTGGCTGAAGCAGGTCGGCGACGAGGTCGCCGTCGACGAGCCGCTGCTCGAGGTCTCTACCGACAAGGTCGACACCGAGATCCCGTCGCCCGTCGCAGGGACGCTCCTGGAGATCTCCGCTGCCGAGGACGAGACCATCGAGGTCGGCGCCCAGCTCGCGCTCATCGGCGCGGCAGGTGCTGCCCCGCAGGCCGCGAGCGCGCCGTCGGCCCCGGCATCGCAGCCCGAGCCCGCCGCTGAGCCCGAGCCCGCCGCTGAGCCCGAGCCCGCCGCTGAGCCCGAGCCCGCCGCTGAGCCCGAGCCCGAGCCCGCGGCCTCCGTACAGGCTCAGCCCGCCGCTCCGGCCGCTCCGGCACAGTCCGAGCCCGCCGCACCGACGAGCGCACCGAGCGCACCGAGCGCCGTCAAGCCTGACGGCCGTCAGTACGTGACGCCGATCGTCCGCAAGCTCGCTGAGCGCGAAGGTGTCGCACTCGACGACGTCGAGGGCACCGGCGTCGGCGGTCGTATCCGCAAGCAGGACGTGCTCGACGCCTCGGCCAAGGCCAAGGAGGCTGCCGCCGCTGCCGCGAAGGCCAAGGAGGAGGAGGCAGCTCCCGCTCCCGCCGCCGCTGCTGCACCCGCCGCCGCCGACCGCGACCTGTCCGGTCTCGCCGGTACGGTCCAGAAGGCGAACCGCATCCGTCAGCTCACCGCGATCAAGACCAAGGAGTCCCTCCAGGTCGCGGCGCAGCTCACGCAGGTCCACGAGGTCGACCTCACCCGGATCGCGGCGCTGCGCGCGAGGCACAAGGCGTCGTTCCTCGAGCGCGAGGGTGTCAAGCTGACCTACCTCCCGTTCATCGCCAAGGCGACGGTCGAGGCGCTCAAGGCGCACCCGAACATCAACGCCTCGTACGACGAGGACGCCAAGGAGATCACCTACCACGCGGCGATCAACCTCGGCATCGCCGTCGACACCGAGCGCGGTCTGCTGTCGGTCGTCGTCCACGACGCCGGTGACCTGAGCCTCGCGGGCCTCGCACAGCGGATCAACGACCTCGCCACCCGGGCACGCAGCGGCAACATCAAGCCGCACGAGCTCTCGGGTGGCACGTTCACCGTCACCAACATCGGCTCGTTCGGCGGTCTGTTCGACACGCCGATCATCGTGCAGCCGCAGGCAGCGATGCTGGCGACCGGCGCGGTCGTCAAGCGGCCGGTCGTGGTGAGCGACGTCGACGGCAACGACACGCTCTCGATCCGTGCGATGGCCTACCTCCCGCTGACGTACGACCACCGTCTCGTCGACGGTGCCGACGCCGGCCGCTTCGTGACGACGGTCAAGAA
The DNA here is from genome assembly GCF_014127285.1 of Mumia sp. ZJ1417. Lineage (GTDB taxonomy): Bacteria > Actinomycetota > Actinomycetes > Propionibacteriales > Nocardioidaceae > Mumia. The sequence continues at coordinate 1,544,718 of NZ_CP059901.1, read as the reverse complement.
GCGCCTCGAGGCCGGTGCCTTCGAGGACGAGCTGGGCTGACGCCCGGCGTCCGCCACCAAACGGACAGAACCGCATGCCCCGGCCAAGATGGGGGCATGCGGTTCTGTGTGTGCGGGGCATCCGGCTTTCTCGGCAACGCGCTGGCAGCGCGGCTTCGAGCGCAGGGCCACACGGTCGTCAGTCACGTCCGCCGCGAGCCCGACGGTCCCGACGAGTCACACTGGGACCCTGATGTCGGAGAGGTCGACCAGGCGGTGATCGATGCCTCCGACGTCGTCGTGAACCTGTCCGGCGCCGCGATCGCGCACTGGCCGTGGACGCCCTCGTACCGACGTGAGCTCCTCGACTCGCGGGTGAGCACCACGACCACGATCGCCGAGGCGGTCGCCCGCGCGCCTCAGCCGCCGGCCCTGCTGTCCGGGAGCGGCATCAACGCGTACGGGGAGGACCGTGGCGACACGCTTCTCGTCGAGGGGACGCCCCGCGGTCCAGGTTTTCTCGCCGACGTCGTCGAGGCCTGGGAGGCGTCAGCAGCTCCGGCGATCGCGGCAGGCGCGCGGGTGTGCTTCCTCCGTACGGCGCCGGTCCTCGACCGCTCGGGCGGCCTCCTGCGGGTGGTCGCGCTGCCGTTCCGGCTCGGCGTGGGCGGACGGCTCGGTTCTGGGCAGCAGTACTTCCCCATGATCAGCCTGCGCGACTGGCTCGGGGCCGTCACGTTCCTCGCTGAGGACGCCGACGCCTCGGGCCCGTACAACCTCGTCGCCCCAGAGCCCGCGACCAACGCCGAGTTCACCCGTGTGCTGGCCGGAGCGCTCCACCGGCCTTCGATGATCCCTCTCCCGTCCCTCGCGATGCGCCTCGCGCTCGGAGGGCTCTCGGCTCTCGCCCTCGGGTCGCTGCGGGCGACGCCGCGCAAGCTCGAGGAGGGGGGCTTTACCTTCGCCGACCGGGACGTACGCGACGTCGTCGCGACCGCCCTCGATGCGAAGGGGCAATCGGCCGCTTGAGAGCCTCGCTCGTCAGTCGCCCGGGGTGACGACCGACTGCACCTCGTCGACCCGCAGCGCGGCGGTCGCGGTCGGGCTCGTGAGCGTGGCAGGCGCGCCCTCGATGTTCGCGACGGGTGTGCCGTTGACCTCGAAGCTCAGGCTGTAGACGGACTCAGCCGTCACGGCGTAGGCGGGGCGGCCATCGACACTCTCGCTCCCACCGACGGACGCGCGGTTGTAGGCGTGGCGGCAGTTCGTCTGCGCCTCCTCACGCGTCGAGGCGGCCTCACACGTGAGGGTGGTCCCGTCCCCCGTGGTCACCACCAGGTGCTCGAACGTCGCGATGGCGACGAGCCCGAACGCCGACGACCCCGTCTGGTTCTGCTGCTGACCGGTGGCCCAGAACCACGTGTCGAGGTTGACGATCGTGCGGTTCTGGGGGCTGATCTGGATGACCGGTGTCGCGAGGTCGATGTTGCCGACCGCCTCCAGGGCCTGCTCGAGCAACGACGGCACCTCGGGCTCATCGTCAGACCAGTAGGCCGCACCCCACTGGTGCATCCCGTTGATCAGGCAGACCTGCACGCGCGCCTCGGACTCCTCGTTCGGCTTCTCGCCGTCGGGAAGGGCGACGGGTGGAAGGGCGACGACGTCGATGCACGGATTCGCGCCCACGCAGTAGACCGCACTCGGCTTCCGGCCGGCCCAGTCGTCCGGACTCATGCCGCTGACGTCGCACGTCGGCTCGGCCGGCGTGCCGCCGTCACCTGGGTCACCTGGCTGCCCTGGCCCCCCGCCCCCGGGGATCACGCACTTGTAGCCGAGCCCGGTCCACTCTGCAACAGCCGGAGGGGTGCAGACAGGCTCGGCACTCCATGCCGGCGCGGATGAGAGGACCGAGACGCCGATCGTGGCGGCCGCCGACACGACCAACGCGATGATCGTTCGTGACACGAGATTCAGCACGACCCCTCCTTGACCTTCGGTGTGGCGACCAACCATGCATCGTCGACTCGCTCGAGCTGGATGGTGAGGGGGCTGCGCGCTCCGCCGATCGCGCCTGCGCCTGCCTCCGACTGGCCCTTGTCGACGATGAAGGCGTTGGTCGCGTCCAGGCACCCTTGCGCTTCGGCCGTTCCTGCGGTGATCGTCACGGCGGAGGGGGTGAACACGGCCTCGCCGATGCGGTGCTTGCCCACCTTCTCCGTCAGACCCTGCTCGTCCCGCACGACCTGTGCGTAGAGCTGGTCGGTGACCTTGCCCTTGAGGGACTCGGCGACCGGCTCCGCGCCGCGCGCGAAGATGGCGGACGCATAGGCGTGCACCGCGTCGACGACCTCGCGCTCCTCAGCGGTGAAGCCGTCCGCGTCCTCGCTCGCCTCGGCGGACGGACTGGCCGACGCCGCCGCCTCGAGGCCCGAGCCCTCGTCGTCGGAGCCGCACGCGCTGAGAGTCAGGGCTGCGGCCAGGGCGACAGCGGCGAACCACCGGGGTCGTCGGCTCGTCACAGGGGTCCTCCGTCGGTGTGGGGCGCGATCAGGGGCGTCTCACCCCGCCACACCCTAACGTCGTCGGGTGTCACGTCTCAACGCATTCCGTCGCATCGCCGCTGGTCACCCGGCCAGTCGCTCCGTCGCCGAGATGCGCCAGCCTGCGGGCGTACGGACGAGCACGATGCGGCGGTCCGTCGCGCCGTCGCTCGGCAGCGTCCGCCAGGCACCGCCCGGGTGCCGGACGCGGACGGGCTGGAGGCGGTCGACCACCCGCAGGACCGTACGGGTCGGCGACTCGCTCTCGACGCCGAACCGCAGCACCTCGAACCGCACGTCGGCGATCTCGAGGCCGCGGGCGGCGTAGCCCCGTACGAGACGCTCGTCGTCGTCCCGGAGCCGGCTGCCCGGCGCGTACACGTCGTCGAGGAGGCTCGGGTCGGCGCGGACGAACGCGGCCGACCGCCCGTCGTCGAGCACCGCCAACCGCTCCATCCAGCCGGCGCTCTGCGTGACCGCGCCGGCGGCGATCACCACCGCGCACACCAGGCTCACGGGATCCATCGCGCCAGCATCGCGCGATCGTGCACCTGTCCGCGCCCGTCGTCCACAGGCCAGGCGACGAGCGCGCCGCGTTAGGGTGACTGCGTGAGTGCGCTGGAGGTCCGCAGGATCGGGCTCGGGTCCGAGGAGACCGACTACGAGGAGATGTGGGCGCTGCAGCGCGCACTGCACGCCGACCGCGTCGCCGACACGGGCGGCGACATCGCGCTCTTCCTCGAGCACGCCCCGGTCTTCACCGCCGGCAAGCGCACCGAAGACTGGGAACGTCCCCGCGACGGCAGCCTCGTCGTCGACATCGACCGCGGCGGCAACATCACCTTCCACGGCCCCGGGCAGCTCGTCGGCTACCCGATCGTGAAGCTCCCCCCGCACGTCCTCGTCGTCGACTACGTCCGCCGCGTGGAGGAGGCGATGATCCGTACCGTCGCCGACCTCGGCGTCACTTGCGGGCGCGTCGAGGGGCGGTCCGGAGTGTGGGTCGCCGCCGACGAGCGTGGACCCGAGCGCAAGCTCGGCCAGATCGGCATCCGCGTCGCCGGTGGCGTGACCATGCACGGGCTCGCTCTCAACGCGTGCGTCGACATGAGGTGGTTCGACAAGATCGTGCCGTGCGGCATCGCCGACGCCGGAGTCACGTCGCTGAGCCTCGAGCTCGCCCGTACGGTCACCACGACCGAGGTCGCCGACGCTCTCGAACCGCACCTGCGCGAGCTGCTGTCGTGGCAGCCGTACACGCCAAGCCCCGATCTCGCGCACGTCGCCATCTCAGGAGCTGTCTCGTACGGGCTCGCGTCGCACCTCGCCTGACCGCCCCCTTGCGATCACCGGACGGCGCGTAGGGTGAGTCACGTGACGCTCGCACCCGAAGGACGCAAGCTGCTCCGGCTGGAGGCTCGCAACGCCGAGACCCCGATCGAGAAGAAGCCGGCTTGGATCAAGACCCGGGCCAAGATGGGCCCCGAGTACACCGAGCTCAAACAGCTCGTGAAGTCCGAGGGACTGCACACGGTCTGCCAGGAGGCGGGCTGTCCCAACATCTACGAGTGCTGGGAAGACCGCGAGGCCACCTTCCTCATCGGCGGCGAGGAGTGCACGCGACGCTGCGACTTCTGCCAGATCGCCACCGGCAAGCCGGCGCCGCTCGACCGCGACGAGCCCCGCCGGGTCGCCGAGAGCGTCCGCACCATGGGCCTGCGCTACGCCACGATCACCGGAGTCGCGCGCGATGACCTGCCCGACGGCGGCGCGTGGCTCTACGCCGAGACCGTCCGCAAGATCCACGAGCTCAACCCGGACACGGGCGTCGAGAACCTCATCCCCGACTTCAACGGCACGCCGGAGCTGCTCGAGGAGGTCTTCGCGTCCCGCCCCGAGGTGCTGGCGCACAACGTCGAGACCGTCCCACGGATCTTCAAGCGGATCCGTCCGGCGTTCCGCTACGAGCGCTCGCTCGACGTGCTGACGCAGGCGCGGGCGTACGGGCTCGTCACGAAGTCCAACCTCATCCTCGGGATGGGCGAGACCCGCGACGAGGTGTCGCAGGCCATGCGCGACCTGCACGACGCCGGCTGCGAGCTGCTGACGATCACCCAGTACCTCCGCCCCTCTCCCCTGCACCACCCCGTCGAGCGCTGGGTGAAGCCGGAGGAGTTCGTCGAAATGGGAGCCGAGGCCGAGGAGATCGGCTTCGCGGGTGTGCTCTCCGGCCCGCTGGTCCGTTCCTCGTACCGCGCCGGGCGTCTGTACCACCAGGCGATCGAGGCCCGCTCCGCCGTATCGCGCTGACGCCCGACCGGTATCCTGGGCGCATGTCCACTCCTGAGTCGCAGCCGGAGGGCCGCATCGCCCAGATCCGGGCCGCCTACAAGATCACCAAGCGCGCCGACCGTACGATCGGACTGCGCCTGCTGGCGTGGTTCCTCGTCGTCGGCGGCGCCGTGTTCGCGCTCGGCTGGTTCCTCGGCGGCGGCGGTGGACTGCTCGGGATCGTCCTCACCTCGCTGCTGTCGGTCCTCACCGGTGTGCTCGCCGCCCTGATCGTCTTCGGGCGCCGCGCCGAAAAGGCCGCGTACGCTCAGGTCGAGGGCCAGGTCGGCGCTGCTGCCGGCGCGCTCGGCATGCTCAAGCGTGGATGGAAGGTCGACCAGGCGGTCGCCTTCACCAAGAGCCAGGACGTCGTCCACCGCGTCGTCGGCCCGCCCGGCATCGTCCTTGTGGGCGAGGGCAACCCCGGTCGCGTCCGCAACCTCCTGACGACTGAGCGCAAGAAGACCGCGCGCATCGTCGGCGAGGAGGTGCCGATCACGCTGATCGTCGTGGGCAAGGACACCGACAAAGGCGAGGTTCCCCTCCCCAAACTGGTCAACAAGCTGCGCAAGTCCAAGCGTGTGCTCAAGCCGGCGCAGATCACGCCGATCCTCAACAAGCTCAAAGCGCTCGACGCGATGCGTCCGCAGGCGCCGCTGCCTCGCGGTCCCGTGCCGACCAGCGGCAAGGGCGCACGCCGGATGATGCAGGGCCGCTGATCTCGGCGGTCGGGCAAGGGCGCGCCAGCGGGCCCTACTCGGCGGTGGTGCGCGGACGAATGTAGGTGATCACCGAGCCCGCGACCACGTCGTGCAGGCCCCGACCCTCCTTGTTCTGGAGGAGCGGCGGCACGACCAGGCACAGGAGCGCAGTACGGACGAAGGCGCGCAGGCCGATCGGACGCCCGTTCGGGCCGACGACGCAGATCCCGGTCACCCGCTTGCCGATCGAGAACCCGAGGGTTCCGTCGAGGAGCGACACCTCGATCCAGAACGCGAACAGCACCCACGCTGAGGCGGTCGCGTCCGGCCCGTAGACGGGGGTCGAGGTCACGATGGAGACGGTCAGCATCGCGACGACCCAGTCGAGCACCAAGGCGGCGAGCCGGCGCCCGAACCCTGCGATCTCGGGCATCGACGTGGCTGCTTGCGGGGAGTTCTGGGACACGCGACCAGGGTACGTGGCGCCGCATCCCGGGTTTCGGAGCACCCCGAGGACTTCGTAACATGGGTGAAACATTCGGGTCATGGCTGGGAAACTGACCCTGCCTACGTTCGGGGAGACACATCGATGTGCCCCAGTTCGACCCCCCGTATACGACGGCCGGTCTGCGTGCAGTGCGCTCGGCCGAGGAGGCTTCATGTTCTCTAACCGCGACGAGCTCTTGGCCTATATCAGGAACGAGGGCGTCAAGTTCGTCGACGTCCGCTTCACCGATCTTCCCGGCATCCAGCAGCACTTCACGGTGCCGGTGTCGTCGTTCGACGAGTCGGTGTTCGAAGACGGCCTGATGTTCGACGGCTCCTCGGTGCGCGGCTTCCAGGCGATCCACGAGTCCGACATGGCGCTGTTCCCGGACCCGTCGACCGCCTACATCGATCCGTTCCGCCCGGAGAAGACCCTCGCGCTCGAGTTCTTCATCCACGACCCGCTGACCGGCGAGGCGTACTCGCGCGACCCGCGCAACATCGCCCGCAAGGCCGAGGCCTACCTCGCGAGCACCGGCATCGGTGACACGGCGTTCTTCGCGCCGGAGGCGGAGTTCTACGTCTTCGACAAGGCGCGCTTCGAGACCAGCGCCAACCGCGGCTTCTACGAGATCGACTCGATCGCCGGCGCGTGGAACACGGGTGCTGAGGAGGAGGCCCGCGGCTACAAGGTCCGCTACAAGGGCGGCTACTTCCCCGTCTCCCCCACCGACCACTTCGCGGACCTGCGCAACGACATGGTCATCCACCTCGAGGACGCGGGGCTGCAGGTCGAGCGCGCGCACCACGAGGTCGGTACGGCCGGTCAGGCGGAGATCAACTACCGCTTCGACACGCTGCTCAAGGCGGCGGACGATGTCATGAAGTTCAAATACATCATCCGCAACACCGCGTGGGCCGCCGGCAAGACGGCGACCTTCATGCCGAAGCCGATCTTCGGCGACAACGGCTCGGGCATGCACTGCCACCAGTCGATCTGGAAGGACGGCGAGCCGCTCTTCTACGACGAGGCCGGCTACGGCGGCCTGTCCGACATGGCGCGCCACTACATCGGCGGCATCCTCAAGCACGCGCCGTCGCTGCTCGCGTTCACCAACCCCACGGTGAACTCGTACCACCGTCTGGTTCCGGGCTTCGAGGCGCCGATCGCCCTCGTCTACAGCTCGCGCAACCGCTCGGCGTGTGTCCGCATCCCGATCACCGGCTCGAACCCGAAGGCCAAGCGCATCGAGTTCCGCTGCCCCGACCCGTCGGCGAACCCGTACCTCGCGTTCTCCGCGCTTCTGCTCGCCGGCATCGACGGCATCAAGAACAAGATCGAGCCGCCGGAGCCGGTCGACAAGAACATCTACGAGCTGCCGCCGGACGAGTACAACCAGATCGAGTCGGTCCCGACGTCGCTCGACGCCGTCCTCAACTCGCTCGAGGCCGACCACGAGTTCCTGACCCAGGGCGACGTCTTCACGCCGGACCTGATCGAGACGTGGATCGAGTTCAAGCGCGAGCACGAGATCGCCCCAATCCAGCAGCGTCCGCACCCGCACGAGTTCGAGCTGTACTACGACATCTGACCGGGCCTCTGGCTGTGGTCGTTCAACAACGCCGAACAACCACGAAGAACAGCCGCTGACCTGCAGAAACGCCGCCGAGCGACCTTTGGCCGCTCGGTGGCGTTTGCTGTTGGTGGCCGCTCGTCTGTGACAAATCCGGTTCGGCGACCACCACCGCGAGTCCCGCGTCAGCTCGCTGCCACATCACTTGCGTCTGCGTGATCGCTCCGGTGCCCCCGTCGGACACAGGTGCCTGTAGACCGAACCTCCGCCCTTAGCGACCAGGCCGCTTGCAGCCAAGACGTCGAAAGCCAGGAAGGAGGCAGGTGGGAGGTCCACCCGCGGCCCGCGGCGGTCGCGGTATGCCAGCCGCGGGGCCAGTGCCCCGAAGTCGAGTCGGCCGTCCCGCCACACGACGAGTTCACCGCCGATCATCGTGCCCGGCTCCAGCTGCTCGAGGGCGGGTTGGACGATCTCGGGGAACCCTGCCGCTAGGTTGGCGCCCTTGCGTGACCACACGCGGCACCCGGCGCTCGTGCGCTCGTGCTGGCCCGATAACCATCCCACTTCGGTTCGTGGACGGTGCCGCCCAGCAGGCCGCCGACCGCTGGCAGCGTGGCGGACGGCGGCTACGGGCGCGGGGCGGGCATCCCCGTGAAGGACCGCTGCGCGTCGACCGAGGCGTCCACCAGGAGCCAGCGCCGACGGCGAGCGCAGCCGGGCGGCGCGCCGGCCACCTGTGGTCTTCCCTCTCACGGGACTGGCCGCTCACACACCCTCCTCCGCAGTGACTCGCCTCCTGCCGCGACGGTCAGTGGTCGCCCAGCTCAGCGGAGGACGATGGGCACCCGCGCCCAGCCACCGACGGGCGGGGTCTCGCGCACTGCGGGACGATCCGTCGCCAGTTCGATCGTGGCGGTGCGGCCGAGAAGTTCTTCTAGGAGCACCCGAAGCTCCATGAGTGTCAACGCTCGGCCGGGACACACGTGCGGCCCGGTCCCGAACACAAGGTTCGCGGCAGCGTTAGGGGTGGGGTCGAATCGATCGGGGTCGCCGAACACTCGGGGATCCCGGTTCGCCGCAGTCCAGTTCAACAGGACCGGCTCACCCCGCGCGATCGTTGTGTCGCCCAGTTCGGTGGTCCGGGTCGTGACACGGCGGTTGGACACGAATGGGTCGTCGATGCGAAGAATTTCTTCGACCGCGGCGGTGAGCTCTGCTACGGCGCCGGCTTCCACGAGGGTGCGCATCTCATGCTGGACCTGCTGCCTGGCGGCCAGGAAGTGAACGATCACACCGACCGAGGTGGCCAATGATCCGAGGTCGCCTGCTGTCCAGTTCCGCAAGATCGAGACGATCTCTTCGTCCGTCAGCGGCCGACCGTCCACCGAGTCCTCCAGCAGCTCACCGGTGACATCTGCGGCCGGCCTGCCCCGGCGCTCGTCGAGAAGTTGCCGGATGATGTGGTCGAACCGTTCAGCAACATCCCGCATGCGCTCGCGGCTGCCTGATCGAGTCGCGGCGTGGTTGTCACCGATCCAGGCGACCAGCTGGTCCTCCAGGTCGCGGGGCCAGCCGAGCCAGGTCGACTGTGAGCGCACCGCGTAAGGGATGCCGATGCTGGCGATGGTCTTGACTGTGATTCCGCGAGGCAGGGCGTCGATGATCGCGGCCGCGTGACGCCGGCACTGGGTTTCTTCGACCGCAACTCGCTCGTCGGTGAGGTAGCGGTCGACGACGCTGCGGTAGGCGGCGTGCTCGAGACCGTCGAGACTGTTGGGGATGGCACGCCTGGTGGTGACTCTGCTGGAGAAGGTCCCAGGGTCGGTGGCAGCGGCGACGACCTCGGCGTGGCGCAGCACCACCCAGCGGTTGTCCTCGCGAGCCACCGGGCAATCCTCGCGGAGAGCGTCGTAGCTGGACCTTTGGTCCTCCCAGCTCTCGCCGGTGTCGATCTCTGTCGGGTCTCCCATTGGTCTGCCTCCGGACCGAGTCAGTTTCCCGGCACGCCGTGCAGGGCGACGGTCAGCAGTACCACTGCATCTTCAAGGGCCTCCAAGTCGTGGCGCGCGGGCGGGATCACGAGGTGGTCGCCCGCGCTGCCGTCCCATGTGTCCTCACCGGCGTGCAGCCTGACCGAGCCGCGAAGTACCTGCAGCGTGGCCTCACCCGGGCTCTCGTGCTCGCCGAGACGGCGACCCGCGACGAGCGCGATCAGGGTTTGGCGCAGCGCGCGGCCCTGCCCGCCGTACACGGTGTGCGCGCTGCGACCGGCGCTGTGCTCGTGCGCGGTAGCGAGGTGTTCCTCAGCGAGGGCGGTCAGAGAGGTGTCGTTCATGTGGATCTCCATCATCGTGTGCGCGGCAGTTGCACTTGCTCGTGCGGCGACGCCGGCGTCGGAGCAGAAGCCCGACCGGGAGCGCTTGAGGCAAACCAGGCCAAGGAGGGTGTGGTCGGCATCGATCACAGCCAGTCGGCGCATCTTGTGGCGGATCAGCCTCGCCTGAACGAGAGCGGCTGGGGCTTCCGGGGGCACGGTTCGGCCAGGCAGAACCGCCCAGCGGAGCGCGGGCTCGTGGCCGGATCCTGCAGGGGGCAGGTCCGTGCGAACCAACGTTCCACAGAGCTTGTCGCCGTGGGTCAAGAGCACCATGTGCACATGGTCGTCGGCCATGACGGCTCGGGCGTCGTCGACCGAGGCTCGGGCAGGCAACGTCTTGGGGGTGCTGATCATGACGTCAACAGCCTGGTGGACGCGGCGCGAAGGCCAATCAGCCTCCTCGGGCTCAAGCTCGCCAGGGCGGTGGCCGATGGCACTCAGCCGACTCATTTCGAGATCCGGTCCCAGCCTCGTCGGGGCGCATGGCTACCGAGCGTGGCGTCGTCTCGGGTGCGGTAAACGATGTAGGGGCGGGTGAGGTACCCGACCGGGGCGCTGAACACGTGCACCAGCCGGGTGAAGGGCCACAGCGCGAACAGTCCGAAGGCCGTCAGGGCGTGCAGCTGGAAGCCGATGGGCGCTTCGGCCATGAGTTCGGCGTCGGGCTGGAACGCGAGGAACGAGCGGTACCAGACGGAGACTCCCTCGCGGTAGTTGTACTCCCCGCCGATGGTGAAGATGGATCCGGCGATCGTGTTCCACATGCCCAGCGCGATCACGACGGCCAGGAAGAGGTACATCACCTTGTCCATCACCGTTGTCGCGGAGAAGACGGGTCCCACCGTGCGTCGGCGGTAGATCAGGATGACCATCCCGACCAAAGCGAGGACGCCGGCGATCAGGCCGCCGACGACGGCGACGTAGTGGTAGAGGTGGTCGTCGATGCCGACTGCGGCGGTCCACGACCGTGGCACTAGCAGGCCGATGACGTGGCCGCCGACGACGCCGAGCATCCCGAAGTGGAACAGCGGGCTTCCGATGCGCAGCAGCCGGTCCTCGTAGAGCTGCGAGGACCGTGTGGTCCAGCCGAACTTGTCGTAGCGGTAGCGCCAGAAGTGGCCGACCACGAACGTCGCAAGGCACAGGTAGGGCACGATCACCCACAGGAAGACATCCATCAGCGTGCTCCTCGGGTGGTCGGTGCGCGGAAGGCCGGCATCGGCAGCGAGACCGGTCCGTCGGGTCGGGCCGGGCCCGGATCGAAGGCGGGAGTCTCGTACGGCGTGAGGCCGACCTCCTCGTCGGGCGGCCCCTCGGCCGCGAGCCGTCGTACGGCGTCCCACTCGTCGCCCTGCAGCGGCGGCAGCGTGGCGGTGACCGCCTCGACGGCGCCGGCCCAGCGAGAGCCGGAATCGCCGAGCGCGATGCGCAGCAGCTCGAGACCGGCCCGGTGGTCGAGCAGCAGCTGGCGACCCTGCTCGTGGTCGATGGTGGCGGCGTACTCCAGCACGACGCACAGGTGGTCGGGCAGCTCGGTGTCGGTCAGTTCGAAGCCGGATGCGAGATAGGTCTGCTTGAACCGGAGCAACGCCATCCCGCGCTTGCGAGTGTCGCCGTGGGCGAAGTAGGTGAGGAACAGGTTGTGCCGACGCCGGGTGTCGAAGGTCTCGACGTAGTCGCTCTCCAGCTCGGTCAGCGGCACCCCTTCGAGGCTGGTGACGCAGGCCCGCAGCGGCTCCCCCACCCGGTCGGGAAGCTCGTGCGAGGCCCCTCGGACCAGGTCGAGCCGGCCAAGGAGCTCTTCGTCGGGGTAGCCGAGCAGCAGGGACGTCGCCTGCCAGGCGACGGTTTGCTCTCGGGGGCCTAGCCCGGTTCGACTGCGGGTTCTCATCGGTGGTCAGCCCCTCCGGTGAGACCAGCACTGCCGCCGGGACCCGTTGCCCCGTCACTTCCCGTGTCCGGCGGCGAGGTGTCCGGGTCAGGCCCCGGTCCGTCGGGTCCGGGCGGGAACAGGCCGCTGGGTGCGCCCTTGCCGTCCCAGTTGAGCAGGTTCACCCGGGCGGTCTTGTCGGCCGGCGAGGCGACCGTGTCGGCGGTCTGCCGGTCCTGGAGCATCTGGAAGTTCTCCACGGCGATCGGCACCGGGGAGCCTGAGCCCTCACCGAAGAGGCCCTGCTGTCCGCCGCCGTACTGGGAGACCGAGCACTCGGTGCCCAACTCCTCCAGGGAGTGCGCCTGCTCGGCGTGCGCCGGGGGGATCACGTAGCGCTCGTCGTACTTGGCGATGGCGAGTAGGCGGTACATGTCGTACATCTCCTCCTCGGTCATCCCGACGGCCGCCGGGATCGAGGCGTCGGACTCGCGACCCATGTTGATGTCACGCATGTAGGAGCGCATGGCGGCCAGCTTCTTCAGCACCCCGTCGACGGGAGCGACGTCGCCGGCGGTGAAGAGCTCGGCGAGGTACTCGATCGGGATCCGGAGCGCGTCGATGGCGGCGAACAGGTTGCCTTTGTCCTCGGCGTCGTAGCCGGTGTCCTTGACCACGTCGACGACCGGCGAGAGCGGTGGGATGTACCAGACCATCGGCATCGTGCGGTACTCCGGGTGCAGCGGCAGTGCCACCTTGAACCGGCTGATCAGCGCGTAGATCGGCGACCGCTGGGCGGCCTGCACCCAGTCCCGCGGGATCCCGGCCCTCTCGGCCTCCCGCTGGACCTCGGGGTCGTTGGGATCGAGGAAGACCTCGCGCTGAGCCTCGTAGAGCCCGTGCTCGTCGGTCGTGGTCGCTGCCTCGAGCACCTTGTCGGCGTCGTAGAGCATCAGGCCGATGTAGCGCAGCCGACCGACGCAGGTCTCGGCGCAGACGGTGGGCAGGCCGACCTCGATCCGCGGGAAGCAGAACGTGCACTTCTCGGCCTTGCCGGTCTTGTGGTTGAAGTAGATCTTCTTGTACGGGCAGCCGGAGATGCACATGCGCCAGCCGCGGCAGCGGTCCTGGTCGACGAGGACGATGCCGTCCTCCTCTCGTTTGTAGATCGCTCCGCTGGGGCAGGACGCGGCGCACGAGGGGTTGAGGCAGTGCTCGCAGATCCGTGGCAGGTAGAACATGAAGGTCTGCTCGAACTCGAACTTCACCTTGTCGGCGATCTTCTTGAGCATCGGGTCGTGCTCGAGCGTGGCCGCGGAGCCGCCGAGGTTGTCGTCCCAGTTCGACGACCAGGTGATCTTCATGTCCTTGCCGGTGAGCAGGGACTTGGGCCGGGCGACCGGTGTGTGCTCCTGGGCCGGGGCGTCGGTCAGCGTGGCGTAGTCGTAGGTCCAGGGCTCGTAGTAGTCCTGGATCGAGGGCATCTTCGGGTTGGAGAAGATCGTGGCGAGCTTCTTGAACCGCCCGCCGGCCTTCAGCTTGAGCCGGCCGCGCTTGTTGAGCTCCCAGCCGCCCTTCCACCGCTCCTGGTCCTCGTAGGTGCGGGGATAGCCCTGCCCGGGCCGGGTCTCGACGTTGTTGAACCAGACGTACTCGGTGCCGGTGCGGTTGGTCCACGCCTGCTTGCACGTGACCGAGCAGGTGTGGCAGCCGATGCACTTGTCGAGGTTCATCACCATCGCCATCTGCGCCATGACCTTCATCAGTAGGTCACCTCCTGGTTGCGCTTGCGGATGACAGTGACCTCGTCGCGCTGGTTGCCTGTGGGGCCGAGGTAGTTGAACGCGAATGCCAGCTGGGCGTAGCCACCAATGACGTGGCTGGGCTTGACCAGGATCCGGGTCAGCGAGTTGTGGACGCCGCCCCGCTTCCCCGACGTTTCCGCGATGGGTACGTCGATCAACCGGTCCTGGGCGTGGTGCATGTAGACGGTCCCTTCGGGCATGCGGTGGGAGACGATCGCGCGGGCGACGACGACGCCGTTACGGTTGACCGCCTCGATCCAGTCGTTGTCGACGACGCCGACCTTGGCGGCGTCCTGATCGCTCATCCAGATCGTCTGGCCACCGCGGGAGAGCGAAAGCATGAACAGGTTGTCCTGGTACTCCGAGTGGATCGACCACTTGTTGTGCGGTGTCAGGTAACGGACCGTGACCCCCAGCTCGCCGACGTCGCCGATCTCCGGCTCGCTGAACAGCGCACCCATGTTGAGCGGTGGCCGGTAGACCGGCAGGCCCTCGCCGAGCTCGGTCATCCAGTCGTGGTCGAGGTAGAAGTGCTGGCGCCCGGTCAGCGTGTGCCATGGCTTGAGGCGCTCGACGTTGATCGTGAACGGCGAGTAGCGCCGCCCGCCGGTCTCCGACCCGGACCACTCCGGTGAGGTGATCACCGGCACCGGCGCGGCGACCGTGTCGGCGAAGGTGATCTGCTTGCCCTCGTGCTCGGCGGCCAGGTCGTGCAGCAGGTGGCCGGTGCGCTTCTCCAGGGTCTTGAAGCCCTGGGTGGCCAGGTGGCCGTTGGTGGTTCCCGACAGGGCCAGGATCGCCTCGCAGGCGTGCACATCCTTGACCAGGGAGGGACGACCGTCGGCCGCGCCACCGCGGACGGCTCCGTTCTTGTGGAGCAGGTAGTCGACCGATTTCGTGACGTCGTAGGTGACGCCCTTGGTGGTGGTGCCGAGCTTCTCGAGCAGCGGCCCGAGGGCCTGCATCTTGTCGCCGACCGCGGTGTAGTCGCGCTCGACCTCGACGATCTTGGGCATCGTGACGCCAGGAATCGGCTCGCACTCGCCGTGCTTCCAGTCGCGTACCACGCCGTGCGGGTTGGCCATCGCGTCAGGGGTGTCGTGCAGCAGCGGGACCGCGACGACGTCCGTGCGAGTGTCGAGGCGCCCGGCCGCGAGCTCGCTGAACTTGGTCGCGATCGTCTGCCAGGCGTCCCAGTCGGTGCGGGTCTGCCAAGGCGGCGCGATCGCGGGGTTGAACGAGTGGATGAACGGGTGCATGTCGGTGGTGTTGAGGTCGTGCTTCTCGTACCACGTGGCCGCCGGCAGCACGACGTCGCTGAAGATCGTCGTGCTGGTCTGGCGGAAGTCGAGGGTGAGCAGCAGGTCGAGCTTGCCCTCAGGAGCGCCGTCGTGCCACTCCACCTCCTGCGGCCGCTGGCCCTCCGAGGCCTCGCCGGCTCGCAGTGAGCTGTCGGTGCCGAGGAGGTGCTTGAGGAAGTACTCGTTGCCCTTGCCCGACGAACCGAGCAGGTTGGCTCGCCAGATCGCGAGCACCCTCGGGAAGTTCTCGGGCGAGTCCGGGTCTTCGGCGGCGAACCGCAGGTCGCCGGACTTGAGCTGGTCGACGACATGCTCGGCGACCGGCCGCTCGGCTGCGGCCGCCTCGTCGGCGACGTCGAGCGGGTTGCGGTTGAACGTCGGGTAGGACGGCATCCAGCCCATGCGCGCGCTCTTGGCGATCACGTCGGCGGTGCTCATCCCGGCCAGCAGTCCGCTGCCGGTCTTGGCGGCGACGGTGTCGGCGCCGAAGGTGTCGTAGCGGAACTGGTCGGTGTGGAGGTACCAGTAGGCGGTGTGGATCATCTGCCGCGGCGGACGGTTCCAGTCGAGGCCGAAGGCGAGTTGGGCCCAGCCGGTCACCGGGCGGCACTTCTCCTGGCCGACGTAGTGCGCCCAGCCGCCGCCGTTGACGCCCTGGCAGCCGGTGAGCGTGGTCAGCCCGAGGAAGCCGCGGTAGATCGTGTCGGAGTGGAACCAGTGGTTGGTGCCGGCGCCCATCAGGATCATCGAGCGACCCTTGGAGTCCTCGGCGTTCTGTGCGAACTCGCGGGCGATCCGAGCGGCGGCCGAGGCGGGGACGTTGGTGATCGACTCCTGCCACGCGGGCGTGTAGGGCGCCGTCGCGTCGTCGTAGGACGTGGCGTAGCCGGCGAGGCCGTCGCGGCCCACGCCGTACTGGGCGAGCATCAGGTCGAAGACGGTGGTGACCAGGCGGTCGCCGATGCGGCGCACCGGGACGTCACGTGGCAGCGAGCCAGGTGTCCCGTCGACGTCGTCGAAGCGCGGCAACTCGAGCGAGACGGTCTCGCAGCCGGGCTCCAGCACGCTCAGCCGCGGGTCGACGTCTCCGAGGTCGAGGTTCCACTTGCCGACGCCGGCATCTCCGTAGCGGTCGCCGAGAGAGCCGTTGGGCACCACCGGCTGGTTGGTCCGGGCGTCGAGGAGGACGGTCTTGAAATGCGCGTTCTCCTCGGCGGCGTGCGCGGGCAGGTCGGCGGCGGTAAGGAACTTGCCAGCCCGGTAGGTGCCCGCCGCGTCGGCCACTTCGTCGAGGGAGACGAGGTAGGGCAGGTCGGTGAACTTCTTCGTGTAGTCGGTGAAGTAGGGCGTCTGCCGGTCGACAAAGAACTCCTTGAGGATGACGTGGCCCATCGACATCGCCAGGGCGCCGTCGGTGCCGGGGGCGATGGCCAGCCACTCGTCGGCGAACTTCACGTTGTCGGCGTAGTCAGGCGCGACCACGACGACCTTCTGGCCGCGGTAGCGGGCCTCGGCCATCCAGTGCGCGTCGGGCGTGCGGGTGACCGGGACGTTGGAGCCCCACATGATCAGATAACCCGCGTCCCACCAGTCTCCAGACTCCGGGACGTCCGTCTGGTCACCGAAGACCTGAGGAGAGGCCACCGGCAGGTCGGCATACCAGTCGTAGAAGCTCAGCATCGACCCGCCGACCAATGACGTGAACCGCGCGCCGGAGGCGTGCGAGACCATCGACATCGCCGGGATCGGCGAGAAGCCGGCGACCCGGTCGGGGCCCCACTTCTGGATCGTGTGCACGTAGGCGGCGGCGACCATCTCGGTGGCCTCGTCCCAGGTGGCCCGGACCAGGCCGCCCTTGCCGCGGGCGGACTTGTAGGCCTTGGCGCGCTGGGGGTTATCGACGATGTGCGCCCAGGCCTTGACGGGGTCGCCGCCGTGCTGGGACTTGGCCTCGCGGTACATCTGGAGCAGCACGCCGCGGACGTAGGGGTAGCGCACCCGCGTGGGCGAATAGGTGTACCAGGAGAACGCCGCACCACGGGGACAACCACGGGGCTCGTACTCCGGGGAGTCCGGCCCGACCGAGGGGTAGTCGGTCTGCTGGGTCTCCCAGGTGATGATCCCGTCCTTGACGTAGACCTTCCACGAGCACGACCCCGTGCAGTTCACGCCGTGGGTCGAACGCACGACCTTGTCGTGGCTCCAGCGGTCCCGGTAGAACGAGTCCGCGTCCCGGCCGCCGGTCTTGACCAGCGCTCGTAGGTCGTCGGAGACCGTCCCCCTGGTGAAGTAGCGTCGGCTGCGTACCAGCGCATCACTGAGCCCTCCGTCCATACCGATCTCGCGACCGTTCCGAGCGTCGGGGTGGGTCTCATTGCTCACGTCTCGTCCTTACGGTGGGGGCTGCTGATTCTGTCGTGGTTCTGTGCGTCGTCACTGAGGTGCAGGCGTCGCTGGGACTGTGTGCTCGTTGGTGGCTCCGTGGGTGCGTGCTGTGCGTCGGACGAGCGTCAGGGTCAGGACCAAAGTCAGTGCCGCGGTGATCGAGAGCAGCCAGAGGCCGATCGCGTAGGAGTCGGTGCGGCCATAGACGTAGCCCATGAGCAGCGGCGGCACGAAGCCGCCGAGACCGCCTGCGGCGCCCACCAGTCCGGTCACGCCGCCGACCCGCGACGGGTCGGTCACCTGGGCGATCAGAGCGAACGTCGCCCCGCTTCCGCTGCCCAGCGCCGCGGCCATGGCGAGGAAGACCACCGTGCCGACACCGTCGAGCGGCGGCGTGCCGGCCGAGACCGCGGCACAGACGACCACCACGCCGTAGCCGGTCGCGAGCACCGGGATGGAGCCGAACCGGTCGGAGAGCCAGCCGCCGACCGGGCGCATGATCACGGCGACCACGACGAAGCCGGCCATCCGGTTCGCGGCGTCTGCCGGTGTCAGCCCATGGGCGGTCTTGAGGTAGGCGGGCAGGTACACCGAGAACGCGACGTACCCGCCGAAGGCGACGGCGTACAGCACGCAGGCCTGCCAGGAGATGGGCAGCTTGGCGTTGGCCGCGAGTCGGCTGGCCAGCGAGGTGGTGGGGGTGGTTCGGCCGGGTGCGTCGCGCAGGACCAGCCATGCGGCGACCGCGTAGAGGGCCAAGACGCCCGCGGTGATCAAGAACGGCGCCTTGGAACTCACGTTGTTGAACAGCTTGACCGTGGTCAAGGCGCTGATCGCGGTGCCGCCCATGCCGGCGCCGAAGATTCCGATCGCCAGGCCCCGGCGCTCAGGGGGAAACCAGGAGTTCACGAACGGCACTCCGACTGCGAACGCGGTGCCGGCTATGCCCAGGAAGAATCCGCCCACCAACAGCAGCGCGTAGGAGTCGAGCGCGAAAAAGGCGATGAACAGGATGGGAACGATCGTCACGCCCGAGATGATCGGGAACATCACCCGGCCGCCGAGCCGGTCGGTCAGCGCGCCAACCACGATCCGGCCCAGCGAGCCCACGATCACAGGCACCGCGACCAACAGGGCCACGTCGGACTCGCTGAGCGAGCCGAGGGCGCCGGTGTCGCGGAACAATGGTCCGAGCGGGCTGATCAGCGCCCAGGCCCAGAAGTTGACCGCAAAGCCCAGAGTGGCCATCGCGAGCATCAGCCACGGCGAACCAACGCCCTCGCGGACACGGTCGGCATGGGCGGGTGTTGTCATCGTCGTCGTCCTCCCGAGATCGTCTCGATCTCCACCATGGTCGATGTTGTTCTCAATGCCGCCAGGGACACTCTCATGCATTGGCACGAACCAGGTTGAGCCGCCATGCCTCAGGGCCCCGTTCGGTATAGGCCACTGAGAAGATCCCTGGCCAGCGCTGGTTCACCTGGTCCAACAGCGGGAGTGGGTCGTGGGGAGCGATCAGCGTCAGGCCGTTGCCCGGCTGGACCGACTCCAATGCCCCGAAGATCGTTGCGTGCCGGATCGCATGCGGGACGGGCCGCACATCGAGTTCGGGGTACCCGGGGCCGTCGACCTCACCGCACGAGCAGGTGTGGCCACCGCAGCCGCTGTCGAGGTCGAGCGCATCAGTGCTCGAGGTCTCTGCCGCATCGCCGAGGAGTTGATGCATGCCACCGAGCAGGTCATGCAGCGAGACCTCGGGGGTCGCGGCCAGCAGCGGTACCACCAGGTCGTTCTCCTTGGTCAGGTGGGAGTCGAAGACCGCACGCAGCGCCGTGGCCGTCGCGGCGGCACGCAACAGGTCGTCCGAGTCGGCTACCTCGCGCAACAGCCCAGAGAGGACCTGGTGCTCACCGAGCATCGCCTCGACCAGCAGGTGCCCCTCGACCGTCGCGTGCGCGGCCGGGTACATCGCCTGCTCCTCGGCCAGGGCATGGGGCATCAGTTCGTGCCGGCCCCAGTCCACCAGGTCCCGGCGAGCCTCTTCGGCCGCGGAGGCATCGCATCGGGTGGCGGCCGTCAACAGCGCCTCGGTGCGCAGGCTCAGGGCGCCGGCCAGGGCGGCGTGGTGTTGCTTGATCGCCTCGGCGGCGTGGGCGTCGGCCTCGCTCGAGGCGATGACGAGTTCGGACATGTTCGTGTCTCCTTCAGTGGCCTGGTTTGGCAACCTCGACATAATTTTATTACACTGCACTCCGTGGAAAATAATGGGCCTCTCCCGTCGAGACCGGCACCGGGCTACGGACCCCGACCTGGCGCTGGACGAGAGCGTGCGCCGCTGTCCAGGTCGCGGGCCGCGCTCTTGGAGACGCTGCGGTCCCAAACCGAGCCCACGACGCTCGCGGCGCTCGTCGCCATCTCCAGGCTGCATGCCAACACGGTCCGCGAACACCTCGACGCACTGGTGCGCCAGGGTCTCGCCCACCGCTATCCGGCGGAGCCGGACGGCCGCGGCCGTCCGGCCTGGCTGTACGAGGCCACGGGCAGCGACGCCGCCGCCGACCATGAGTACGCGGGGCTCGCTGCGGCGCTGGCGGCGTCGATCCATTCGACTAGCACCTCACCGTCCGACGACGCGCTCGCCGCCGGACGGGAGTGGGGGCACGAGCTCGCACGCGAGCGGGGCGGCGGACCGTCCCCGAGTGCGGTTGCGGCTAGGCGTGAGGTGGTCTCCCTGCTCGACGAGATCGGCTTCGGGCCGCAGGCCGACGCCCGCAGCTCGGTGGTTCGGCTCACCCGCTGCCCGCTGCTGGAGGCGGCCCACAAGTATCCCGATGTCGTCTGCGGCGTGCACCTCGGGCTCGCCCAGGGCGCGCTGGAGGAGTACGGCGCGGACCCCGAGGGCACCGACCTGCTGCCGTTCGCTGAGCCCGGCGCGTGCCGCTTGCACCTGATGCGACGGAACAGATGAGCACCGCCACCAGCCGCCCTCGCAGCAGAAGTAGTTCCCCCGGGTTCCCAAGCGCCGCCAGCGCTCCCCGGGTTCGGGCCTCGCTGGTGACCCGGGCGGCATTGCTGGCTTCCGCCGGGATCGCCCTGCTAGCCGGGCTGGACGCCGCCCTGATGCTCCTCGATCTTCCCGCGCCGGTGCAGATCGACCGGCTGCCCGTGGTACACGGCATGCTGATGGTCCTCGGTTTCGTGGGCACCCTGATCGCCCTGGAGCGTGCAGTCGCGCTGCGGCGCTCCCTTGGCGTCGTCGCCCCCGCCCTGCTCGGCCTCGGCGCCCTGGTGCTGCTTTCACCAGCGCCGCTCGTGGTCGGGCAAGGTCTGCTCGCAGCTGGCTCCGCCGCGCTGGTCGGTCTGTACCTGCCGCTGTGGCGTCGTCAGCGCGACGACGCGGTCCTGGTCCAGGCCCTCGGGGCGGTGCTCGCCCTCGGGTCTGCGGTGCTGTGGCTGGGCGGCGCCGCTCTACCGGTCCTGGCACCGTGGCTGGTCGGGTTCGTCGTGCTGACCATCGCCGGTGAGCGGCTCGAGCTGGCCCGGATCGCGATGGGCCCCTGGGCGGGCAGCATGCTGGTGCTCCTCGCTTCCGGGCTGGTGACCGCGGTGATGGCGGCGTTGCTGTGGCCGCGTCCGGGCACGGCCCTGCTCGGGGCCGGACTGATCGCCCTGACCGGCTGGCTCGCCGCTCACGACGTCGCTCGACGCACCATCCACACTGCGGGCCTGACCCGTTACATGGCCGGCTGCATGCTGGCCGGGTACTGCTGGCTGGGCGTCGCCGGCGCCATTTGGCTGCTCGGCGGTCCGGCCCTGGAGGGCGTGCGCTACGACGCCGTCCTGCACGCGGTGTTCCTTGGGTTCACGCTGTCGATGGTCATGGCCCACGCCCCGGTGATCCTCCCCGCGGTGCTGCGCCGGCCGCTGCCCTACCACCCGGCACTGATCGTGCCAGCCACGCTTCTGCACGCCTCGCTGGTGTTGCGGCTCTGGGTGGGCGACGCCCTTGGCAGCCACGGCGCCTGGGTCACCGGGGGGGTCCTCAACATCGTGGCCGTGCTGTCGTTCCTCGCCGTCGCTATCGGATGCACGGTCCGCGGCGGACGGAGCCCGGCGGGAGCAGCGGTCATGAGCAGGCCGTGGTGACCAAGCGGGGCAGCCGTGGCTTCTGGCCACTGCGCGACCTGCCGGTGCTGGCCTGGTTGGCGGCCACCGTGGTGGTCGCAGTCGTGCACCCGTTCGTGCCCGCGCCGCGCTGGCTGATGATCCACCTGCTCATGCTCGGCGCGGTCAGCCACGCCATCCTCGTCTGGAGCAGATACTTCACCGACGCCCTGCTGCACTCCGCGGACGACGACCGCCGCGGCCAGAACCGTCGGCTGATGCTGCTCAACGGCGGCGTGATCCTCGTGGTGGCTGGCGTCCCCTCGGGTGTGTGGCCGCTCACCTTGCTTGGTGCGTCCGCCGTCGGCTCCGCGGCCCTCTGGCACGGCTGGACGATCCTGCGCCAGCTGCGTGCCGCGCTGCCTGCCAGGTTCGGGCCCTCGGTGCGGTACTACGTGGCGGCCGCGTGCTCCCTGCCGGTCGGCGCCGGCCTCGGCACCGCACTCGCTCGCGGCTTCGACGACCCCTGGCACACTCGGCTGGTCGTCGCGCACGCGGCGGTGAACCTGCTTGGCTGGGTCGGCCTCACCGTGGTGGGCACGCTGATCACCTTGTGGCCGACCATGCTGCGCACCCGGATCGCCGAGGGCGCCGAGCGGGCATCGTCGCGAGCGCTCCCCGTGCTGGTGGGCTCGGTGCTCCTCACCGCTGGTGGTGCCGCCCTCGGCCAGCGTGCGGTCATCGCGCTCGGGATCGCCGGATACCTCACCGGGTTGCTCCTGACCGCACCCGCGTTCGTCGACGCGCTGCGCCGCAAGCCGCCGACCGCGTTCCCGGCCTGGTCGGTCCTGGCCGGGCTGACCTGGCTGCTAGGGACCATGGTCACCCTCGCGGTGGGCATCGGTGCCGCCTCCTCCTGGCAGCGCGTCGATGAGGTGTTCGACTGGGCGACGCCATTCCTGGCCGCGGGCTTCGCAGCCCAGGTACTGCTCGGCGCCCTCTCCTACCTTGTCCCGGTCGCCCTCGGCGGAGGCCCGACGCCCGTCCGGGCCGCCAACGCCGTCCTCGACCGGGGCGCACCCCTACGGCTGGTGATGACCAACGCCGGCCTGCTTCTCTGCGCCCTTCCGGTGCCCAGCACCGTCCGGGTGCTCGCCTCGATCCTCGTCCTGGGTGCGCTGGCCTCCACGCTGCCGCTGCTGCTCCTGGCCGTGAAGGCATCTCGCCGCGCGAAGGTCGACCCGGCTTCTGCCGGGGCTGGCTCTCGAGTGCCTCAGGGTCGGCCGAGCGGCCAGAGGTCAGGCCTCGCTGCGACCGGACTCGCCGCCGTGGCGATAGCCGTCGCCGTGGGCGTGGCGGTCGACCCGGCCGCCATTGGCGCCGGGGACGCCGTCTCCGCCGCGGCCGGTGCCGCCGCCACCGGCGAGACCACAACCGTGAAGGTCGAGGCCCGCGACATGCGCTTCACCCCCGACACCATCTCGGTCCCGGCCGGCAACCGACTGGTGGTCGTGCTGACCAACACCGACGACGAGGACGTCCACGACCTGGTCCTCGACAGCGGCGCAAACAGCGGTCGGCTCTCCCCCGGCCAGACCAAACGCGTTGACGTCGGCGTGGTCGGTCGCGACCTCGACGGATGGTGCTCCGTCATCGGTCACCAGCAGATGGGCATGGTCCTCACCGTCCATGTCTCCGGCACCGCACCCTCCGCGCCGGCGGCGACGTCCGAGGGTCACGCCTCCGGCCAGCACGGTCCCGGCGGTATGCACAGCGACGACGATTCCCCTGCGCCAGACGACGACCCGGAAGCGCAGCCCACGCCGGCCACGGAGAAACTGGACTTGATGGCCGATCCGTCACCGGGCTGGGCGGCACGCGACGCCGCGTTGCCGGCATTGTCGAAGAGCCGGGTACACCGGCGCACGTTCGTGGTCCGCGACGTCGAGGTCGAGGTGGCGCCGGGGGTCACCCAACGTCTGTGGACCTACGACGGGACCTCCCCCGGCCCGGTGCTGCACGGGCGGGTTGGCGACTGGTTCGAGATCACCCTGACCAATGACGGGTCGGTCGGTCACTCGATCGACTTCCACGCCGGCGCACTCGCCCCGCAGCGTCCGATGCGCACCATCGCACCCGGTGGGTCCCTGACCTACCGGTTCCGGGCCACCCGCGCGGGGGTGTGGATGTACCACTGCTCGACGATGCCAATGTCGGCACACATCGCCAACGGTCTCTTCGGCGCGGTCGTGATCGAGCCACGGGACCTGCCGCGTGTCGATCGCAGCTACTTGCTGGTGCAGTCCGAGCTCTACCTCGGCGACCAAGGCGGGGAGGTCGATGTTGCCAAGCTCGCGGCCGAGGAACCTGACCTGGTCGTGTTCAACGGCTTCGCCAACCAGTACGACCACGCACCCCTGAGCGCCCAGGTCGGGGAGCGGGTCAGGGTGTGGGTCTTGGACGCTGGCCCCAACCGGCCGATCTCGTTCCATGTGGTCGGCGGCCAGTTCGACACCACGTACGCCGAAGGCGACTACCTGCTGGACCGGCGCGATGACGGCGACGGAGGTGCGCAGGCACTCAGCCTGGGGCCTGCCCAGGGTGGCTTCGTCGAGCTCACCTTCCCCGAGCCCGGAACCTACCCGTTCGTGTCGCACGTCATGGTCGACGCCGAACGCGGCGCCCACGGCACCTTCGAAGTGACCCGATGACATCGCCGCCGCCCCTCGATTCCGGCCAAGCCGGCCGGAGGCACCTACGGGCCGGCCCGGGACTTGTGTTTGAGCATGGCCGACCAGAGCCACGACCCGCAGATGAGGAGCAGTGAACGATGAGCACCTTGGCCCGAGATAAGTCCCGCCAGATGCGCGCGGCACGTGCCGCCGAACTGGCTCGCAAGACGCGCCAGCGCAAGGTCGCCAAGATCGTGGGCATCCTGGTCATCCTTGGCCTGATGGCCGCGATCGCCATCGCCGTAGGCCGATCCCTAGCCAGCGACGACAGCGGAGACGTCACTGGGAAGGTCGTAGTCCCCGCCAACGTCGAGACAGGCGCCTTCTCGGTTGGTGACACCGACGCCCCGGTGACTCTCGACCTGTATTACGACTACATGTGCCCGGCCTGCGGTGCATTCGAGTCCACAAACGCCGAGGACCTCTCCCGCCTCATTGACCAGGGCACGATTCGTGTCAACCTGCATGTGATGGCTTTCCTCGACGAGCAGTCGCAGGGAACCGAGTACTCCACCCGCGCCGGTAATGCGTACGCGGCGGTTGTCGACGCCGCTCCGGACAGGGTATGGGCTTTCCACAATGGCCTGTACGCCAACCAACCGCACGAGGGGACCGAAGGCCTCAACGACGACCAGATCGCGAGCATCGCCCTCCGTGCAGGCGTCCCCGCGGACGTGGTGGAGAACTTCACCGAAGGCGTTCACCGTGGCTGGGTCGCGCAGAGCACCCAGGAGGCCTTCGACGCCGGCGTCACTAGCACGCCGACCGTGAAGCTCAATGGGGACATGTTCACAGGCGACTGGTCCGCCCCCGATGAGCTGACCAAGGCCATCGAGACCGCCGCGGCTTCTGGCCTTAGGTGATGACCGCTACCGTCCTGGTCGATCGGACGCGCCGCAGCGGCGCCGCCATCTGGGTGGTGATGCTGCTGTCGTCGATCGTCAGCCTCGTCGCCTCGTTCGTGCTCGCCGTCGAAGCGATCACTCTCGCCGAGAACCCGAGCGCCGAACTTGGCTGCGACATCAACGCAGTCCTCAGCTGCGGCACCGTCGCGTCGTCGTGGCAAGCCTCAGTGTTCGGCTTCCCCAACGCCTTTCTCGGGCTGATCGCGGAACCAGTCGTCATCACGATCGCGGTCGCCGCCCTGTCCGGCGTGAGGTTCAAACGCTGGTTCATGCTCGCCGCCCAGCTCTTCTACACCCTCGGTCTCGCGCTGGCGTACTGGCTGTTCTACCAGGCGATGTTCAACATCGGTGCCCTGTGCCCGTGGTGCCTGCTGATCACGGTCGCCACCACGCTCGTCTTCTTCGAGATGACGCGTGTCAACATCCGCGACAACAACCTGTACCTGCCCCCTCGGATACAGCAAACCTTGTCTTCTGCGGTGCAGTGGAACCTCGACGTGATGGTCGTCATCGCTTGGCTGTTGGCTCTCGTTCTCCTGATCGTCGTGAAGTACGGCAACGCATTGTTCTCCTGAGTGCCCGTCTCCCTCGCCGTGGCACGCCGACGTCCTCACCGGCGCCGGGATGTGCAGGTCGACCTCGGCCACCCCGACGCCGCCACCCTCGTCGAAGGCGCCGCAGCGCTCGTCGAGCGCAGCGGCCACACCCTGGCCGGCTGGCAGGTCGCGCGACGCAGCGACGCACTGAAGTCGGTGCGCGGCGCGTCGTCCCAGTCGTGGGCGATGAGCCCGAACGGCTCAGGTGCCATGCTCGCGACGGTCGTCAGGACAGCAGCCACCTGACCGCGGAGCCGCCATGACAGGCTGTGCCCATGTACTTCGTCGGCGTCGATCTCGCGTGGGGTGAGCGCAAGCCCACGGGCCTGGCAGTTCTCGACCCCGAAGGCCGGCTCGTGCACGTGTCGGCCGCTAAGACCGACGACGAGATCGCCACGGCGCTGGAGCCGTACATCGAGGGCGACTGCCTGGTCGCGATCGATGCGCCGCTCATCGTCACCAACCTCACGGGGAACCGACCCGCCGAGGCCGCGCTCAACCGCGACTTCGCCCGGTTCGACGCCGGCGCACATCCCTCCAACACGAGCAAGCCGGAGTTCGCCGAGAAGCCCCGCGGCGCACGCTTGGCGGCCCGCCTCGGACTGGACATGAACCCCCGCTCAGGCCGTCCGCGTCGCGCGATCGAGGTCTACCCGCATCCCGCGACGGTGGCGCTGTTCCGGCTCGGACGGACGTTGAAGTACAAGAACAAGCCCGGCCGCGACCTCGAACAGCTCCGCGCCGAGCTGGTGGTGCTGCTCGGACTCGTCGAGGGCCTGAGCGCCGCCGACCCGCGCATGGTCGTCGACACCCCCGAGGCGGGCGGCGCGTGGCGTGCACTACGCACGGCTGCGGAGTCGGCTGAGCGCAAGAGCGAGCTGCGCGTCGTGGAGGACCAGGTCGATGCGGTGCTGTGCGCGTACGTCGGACTCTTCGCGACCCGCCACCCGGACGAGGCCACGACGTACGGCGACTTCGAGACCGGCTACATCGTCACCCCGAGCCTCCCTGAGGGGCTGGTCCCAGCCCCTAGGGCGAAGCGGATCGTGGCGCCGACGCACGACCCACAGTCCGCGGTGCGCGAGTACGCCGAGCGGCAGCCTCGGCTGCAGGCCAGTGCTGACGAGTTCGTCCGCCTGGTGACGTCGATCCTCGACGACGCCGGCATCAACTACCTGACCGTGACCGGGCGGGCGAAGTCGGTCGCGTCGTTCGCCGACAAGGCGGGGCGCACGGTGGACGGGGTGCCCTTCTATGCCGACCCGTTGCGGGAGATCACCGACCAGATCGGACTCCGGGTCATCACTTACGTGCAGAGCGACGTCCAGGCCGTCGTTGACCTGCTGGACGACCAGGTCGTCGTCCACGACGACCGTGACATGGGTCGGGAGACGGCGAGCGAGGGCCGCTTCGGGTACGCCAGCCGGCACCTGCTGATCGGCCTCGACGAGGAGGGGACGGCACAGCATCCCGCCTTGGCCGGGCTGCGCGCGCAGGTCCAGGTCCGTACGGTGCTGCAGCACGCCTGGGCAGAGTTCGAGCACGACATCCGCTACAAGGGCACCGTCCCGGACGAGCACGTCCCCGACCTCGACCGGAGGTTCACCCTCGCGGCGGGGCTGCTGGAGCTCGCCGACCGGGAGTTCTCGACGATCCGGGAGAGACTCCACGGGTCGCTCAGCGACAGCGGGTCTGAGGAGACCCACGAGGACCCGCGCATCACCCCGCGCGAGCTCGCAGCGTTCCTGGCTGGCCAGTATCCCGATGCCGGATGGTCACGGACCGACCACTACGACTGGATCTCCGAGCTGCTCCTCGAGCTGGGGATCACATCGCTGCGCGAGCTCGGCGAGGTCCTTCGCTCGGTCGACTCCGACGCCCTCGCCGAGCGGATGGGCTACCGCTATCCGCCCGGTGCGGTCCGACGGCTCGATGACGCCCTGTTGTGGGTCCACGGTGATCAGTACGTCGCCCTGCAGTCGAACGCGCACCGCGTGCCCTCGCTGCGGGCCAGGCTCGCCAAGATGCGCGCCACGGGGCCGCACTTGGAAAGCACGGCGACCTGAGGCCCTAGCCCAGCAGGCCGAGGACCAGCGCAGCGTCGCGGCGTCGGACGCGTCAAAGACCTGCAGCTCCGCGACGGTGTAGGAGCCCACGACCTGCAGGGCCGTCGCGACGAGCCCGGTCCACACCGCCGTACGCATCCTCGCCTGAAGGGCTCCCGCGAGAAGGCGGTCGTCAGCCAGGGACTCACGGCGTTGACGAGCGCAGCCACGGGAAGTCGAGGCTCGCGGTCACAGCCCGGAACTAGCGCGCGGACACCGGTTTTCCCGCACCCGGCTCGCGAAGCGGCGGACAAGTGAACCCTCTCTCGATTCTCCCATTCTGGAGCGGCACACCAAAGGCGCAGGCTCACCCTGCAAATCAAGGGCTGACACAGGGTTGCGTGATGTGCCTCACATCCCTATGTTAATGAGAAATCACATCACTGATGGATGGCTGCGGGTGCCGAAGTGGCCTGTACGAACACGGGCGCGGCGATGCCCATCCTCGTCGGAAGCAGGTGGAGCACGTGGTCGACATCAACAGACGCGGCGTCTTGACTCTCGGAGCCGCGCTCGGACTAGCAACGGTCGTCAACCCCTCTGCGGCATGGTCATGGTCACCAGCCGCGTCCATCGCCGGCACCGGGGCAGGCGTCGATCCTCAGTGGGTCTGGGACGACGACATCGACCGGATCATGGCGTCGGTCATCGACAACGGTCAGGTCCCGGCGGTCAACAACGCGATCGGCCCCTGGGTCAACAACAACCATCCGATCCCCAGCGGCCTCCCGCCGGAGCTCGCGGCCTTCCTGACGGACTCCGCAAAGCTCCCGACCTGGGCCAACATGACGAAGCTGCGGCGCGCAGCCGACTTCAACCGCCGCAAGGACTCCTACCTGTTCTTCATCTACGGGATCGGCGGCGGCATCATGAGCACCGTCATCCCGCGAGAGGCCAGGTCGGTCTACTGGTCCAAGGGCGGCGCCGACATGCAGGACCGCGCGGCGAAGACGTTCACCTTTGGGTACGACCTGAGCGACCTCAACGCCTTCGAACCGAGCGGCCAGTTCCTGGTCACCTCGAACAAGACCCGGATGGTGCACGCGGCCGTCCGCCACATGCTCCCGCAGTCGCCGTACTGGAAGGCCGTTGCGGACGAGCAGATCCCGATCAGCAACGCCGACATCCTCGTCACCTTCCACAGCACCGGCACGTTCGCCCACAAGAAGATGAAGGAGTGGGGCGTCCGGATGTCGGCCGCCGACGAGGAGGCCTTCCTCCACTCCTGGCAGGTCGCCCTGCACATGCTCGGCGTGCGAGACGAATACATCCCGGCCACGTGGGCCGCCGCGCACGCCCAGGCGGCGCAGGTGCTCACGCCGATCCTGGCACCCACCCCTGAGGGCAAGGTGCTTGCCGAGGTCCTCCTAGGCCTCACGGCACAGATCGATCTCGGGGTCACGCGCGGATTCCTCAACGAGTTCGCGCGCTATCAGCTCGGCAACGACATCGGCGACTGGCTCGGGCTCAAGCGGGACTACGTCTCGGCGGGAGTGATCAAGGCCGGCTGGCCGGCGTACGTCGCCTTCCGCGAGGGCCTGATCCCGATCATGCCGACGACGTTCCGCGTGTTCGACCAGTTCATCAAGGCGATCGCCATGGCGTTCCTCAACAACGGAGGGTCCGGGACCACCACGCCCATCACCATTCCCGACATGAACCGACCTGGCGTCTGAGGCGCCCCGACAGGTGGGTCCGAGCACTCGCTCGGGCCCACCTGTCTGTCTCGGCTACGCCTCGGGCCGCCACCCCAGGGCACTGACCATCAGCGCGGTGACGGCGCTGCGGTGGTCTGGCGTGTCCTCCCAGCGCAGCCTGCGTCCGGCCTCCACCACGACCCCGAACCCGGCGTGGACCAGCACTCGGGCCTGCCTGTCGTTGAGATCTGGCCGTACGGCCCTCAGCTGCTGCTCCCAGATCGCGATGTGGTCGCGCTGTGCGAGGACGAGCGGCCGCTGAAGCCCGGCGGGCAGGCCGGCGAGCTCGGCCTCGGCGACGCTGGTGAGCGCCCGGTGCTCGAAGCTGTACGCCACGTACGTCGCTGCCAGGGCGACCACAGCATCGTGCGGGTCGGGGCAACCCATCAGCGCCTGGTCGACGGCCTGGGACAGCAGCCCGGCGGCCTGGAGGCACGCCGCAGCCAGGATGTCGACCTTGCCGGGATAGTGGCGGTAGATCGCCGAGGGTGCGATCCCGACGACCTCGGCGATCCGGCCCAGCGTCACGTGAGCAAAGCCGTCGCGCTCGAACAACGGGATGGCAGCAGCCAAGATCTCGGCCCGCCGGGTCCGGGGCACCGGCTGCGCAGGAACACCGACCGACGACTCGGTGACAGCGCGAGACGGCTCGGTCGCCACCACCCTCAAGGCAGCGTCGACGAGCAGCTCCTCTGCACGCGAGGGTGAGATGCGCGTGCGGTGCATGGTGATCGAGCCGATGGCGCCGAGCGCGGCGGCGGCGCGCACGTCCGCGTCGGAGGCACCCGACTCGACTCGCACCTCCTCGGCGACCCGGCCGACGACGTACGCGAACTTTCGCCTGAGCACCCGTCGATCGTCCGGATTCAGGTAGCGCGCCTCCCAGCGATACACGCCACCCGTGGCCCGGTGCGCAATCGTCACGCGGGTCGCGGCGGTGAACAGCTCCTCGAGGCTCGCCTCGGACGACAGCTCCTCGAGCGCCTCGAGCAGTCCGTCCGCCATGAAGGTCACGCACTCGGCGAACAGCGTGTACTTGTTAGGGAAGTGGCGATAGAGCGCGGGTGCTGTGATGCCGACCCTGTCGGCGATCTCCTCCATGGACGCGGCGTAGTAGCCCCGCTCGTTGAAGACCCGGCCCGCGGCGTCGATGATGAGCTGCCGCCGGTTCCGCGGGCGCGTCGGCGCGGCCGCGGCCTGCGAAGGTGCGTGGGCACCGGCGGCGTACCGCCCCGTACGCCCCGGCAGCAGTTCCATGTCGCCCAGTCAATCACCTGGCCGACCACACCGACCACATAACGGACGGGTTGTCCGCAGCTGCGCCGATGACGGTGTCGTCGTCGGGTGACAGCGTCAAGAATGCGTCAGTACGCGTCAGCAAGTCGTGTGGACGGCAGAAACCGACCGCGGACGCAGGCACGGTACGGAGGTGAACAGATACGCCGATGTCGATGCTCTCCTGCGCAGCACCAGCCACGCCTTCCACGACGCGGTTCGCGCCGCCCTGACCGCCGATCGGGACCACGCGGACGCCGTCCTCGCCGGTCCGCAGGCGCCCACCTCGCAGACTTGATCGACGAGCTCGCCCGAGAGGTCACCCTCGGCAGTGCCGAGCCAGCCGGCCCCTGGCTCACCCTCGAGCTGTCGGTGCTGCTCCAGACCGGCGACCGGCGGTTCCGGCAGCTGCTGGACGCAGGGCCCACGGGCGATCTCGGCTGTGCAGCCGCGCTCTTCGAGGTGGTCGACCACTCCACCAGAGACCAGTCCCCTCTCGCCGCGCTGTCCGGAGCGTTGGCGACGGCACTGCTCCAGGTGTCGCGACAGGCTGCCGCTGCGTGACAGCCCGCGCCGGAGTGTCAGAGGTGATCCGGCACCGTCAGCGCATCGGGGTCCGAGCGCGGCGGGACGCACGAGAGCGCGACCTGCACCAGCGCGGTGCGGGTCCTCAGCAACGCCTTGCGTCGAATCCCACGCTCGTCGCCGAGCCGCTCCTCGACGGCCGCCACGATCTGCTCCTCGGTGAACATCGGCCGGGTGCCCGCCTCGACCTCGACGTCCGGCAGGCTGATCAGCACCGGCAGCACCTGGTCTCCGAGACCGCTCATCAGCTGATAGCGCTCGTACCGCGAGAGCGCATTCCACGCCTCGTCGACATCGCGCCGCCCCTTGCGCACGTCCTTGTCCTGTGCGGCCATCACGGTCTTCGCCACCCCGGTGACAGCCGCGGTCAGCTCGTGCTCGGTGAACCTCATGGACAGATCATGCCCGGACGTCAGCGCGCCCCGAACAGCCGCTCCGTTGCTCGGGAGTCGGCGTACTCCTCGAACCTCGCGATCTTGCCCTCGCGCAGCGTGACGACGAGGCAGGACGGGATGCGCACCGGGGCACCGTCGGCGTTCGTCCCGACCGCCACCGACTGCAGGACCCACCCGCCGTCGAAGACCTTCACCCGTACGTCCTCGACGCGGAGGTCCGCTCCTGCCTGCTCCTGTCGCGTCCGGGAGGGGGTCTGCTCGATCTCCGCCTCCCGCTCCCCGATGTTGTGCCACGTGCTCACCCCCGCGGCGTAGACGTCGTCGTCCGCCCGGCGGCCGGCGAGGAAGGCGGGGAGCCAGCGGCGGGCGAGGGCGGCCGCGCGGTCGACGCCTTCGGACGTCGGTATCTCGATCACAGGAAGGCTGTCCTCACGCATACGAAACACGTCTGTAACGCGGCGATGTCACCATGTTGGCGATTCTCCCCCCGGCGGGACGTCGACGTCCCGCCAATGCAGAACAACTGCACACAGACGCTGAGGAGCGGAACGCCCCCGTTTGCTCCCCAGCCACGAACGGCCCCGGAATCCCCCGATCCGGGGCCGTTCTCCGTGTGCAGCGCGTGCAGCGGGGCAGCACGACTACGGCGTGGTGATCGGAGCCTGGAGCATGCCAGCGATCGCGTCGCACAAGAACGTACCGGCCTCCGCCCAGAGCGCCGGCACGTCAGACGTCGCCGCACGGGCCTCGATATCGGCACAGGCCGTGCTGACGACGTGGGTCATCAGCTTCGCTCGTGCGTCGACGATCGACCGGTCGAGATGTGCCAGCCGGTCGGCGGCCGACGCGGTGATCTGCGAGGAGCTGCCTGCACTGGTACGCACCAAGGACCCAACGGTGGGGTCGTGGATGGCCTGGTCCAGGAACCGCGCCCGCCACGAGTGGGCGGGAAGCGTGGCGAGCACGTCGGTGAGCGGGATGACCAGGGCTCGGATGTCGCCGAGCAGCGAGTCCGACTTCGCGAACATGGACTGCTGGGCGGGCTCGACGGCGGCACGGTGCCGATCCAGCAACGCCTGGAGGAGCCCCGTACGACCACCGAAGTAGTAGTGGACCGCGGAGTGGTTGCTGTTCCCCGCAGCTTCGGCGACATGGCGGTCGGAGACGGTGTGGACCCCGTGCTCGGCGAAGAGGCGTTCGGCGGCGTCCAGGAGGTGGTTCCGGGCGTCAGGACGTGGCATCGCACTCTTTCGCTTCAGCTTTGTGACGGGCGACTCACGGTATCGCCTCACCATAATAAGCCATGTGACTTAAAGTAGGTCCACGGCCTACTTCCGGGCCGACCGCCTCTCGAGGAGATGACCTTGGCGTCCAGCGTCGACCCAGCACCCCCGGCTCCCACTGATCCGGCGGCGAAGTACCCACCCCCGCCGCCGGAGACACCGGCGGAGCGCAAGGGCCGGCTCGTCGCGCTCTTCGTGATGCCGTTCCTGATCGTGACCATGATGTACGCGACGTACATGGGCACCATGCACAGCCCGCACGCCCGAGACCTTCCGGTCGCCGTCGTGGGCGTGGGCGCGGGCGTCCAGCAGTTCGCGGACGACCTCCAGGAGAGCTCCGGCGACGCACTCGAGGTGCGCACGGTGGACACGCTGCCCGAGGCTCAGGAGCTCATCCGCGACCAGGAGATCACGGGGGCGATCGAGGTCCCCGTCGCCGGCGCGAGTGCGACCATCCATCGCGCCATGGCCGCCGGCGCGTCCCAGGCGAGCCTCGTCGACAAGGCGCTGACGCCCGCCGCGGTCGCGGAGGGCTGGCAGGTCGAGACGGTCGACGTGGTGCCACTGGCCGACGGCGACGGATCTGGCACCCTCGTGCTCTTCGCGGCGATGGGGATGATGCTGGCGGGATACGTTCCGCTGAGCACGCTCCTGTCCGGCCTGCCGAACCTGCTGCGGCTGCGCCGGTTCCTCCCCCTCGCGCTCGGCTGGGGCGCATTCACCAGCTCCCTGATCTGGCTGATCCTCGGCCCGATCGTCGGTGCCGTCGACGGCCACTACCCGCTGTTCCTCGGGATCGGCACGCTGGCGGTCACCGCAGTCGGCGTCACGCAGCTGATGTTCACCAAGGTGCTCGGTCCGTTCGCGGTCCTGCTCGGCATGCTGCTCTGGGTCGTGTTCGGGATGCCGGCGTCCAACCTGGCCATGTCGATCCACTCGATGCCCGAGATGTTCCAGTGGCTGCACGGCGTACTCCCACTGCCTGCTGCAGGGGAGGCACTGCGCTCGGTCCTCTACTTCGGCGGCGCCGGAGTCTGGAAGCACGTCGTCACCCTCGCCGTGTGGCTGGTCGCCGCGCTCCTCCTTGCCGCGCTCAAGGAGCGTCGATCCGGCGAGCTCATCATCGCCGGCCCGCTCTACACGGCTCCAGACGCGCCACTGCCTGCCCTGCCAGGAGGGCCCGTCGCGCGCTACCGCACCCGTCTCGTCGCGGCCCTCATGTTTCCCCTCACGATCGTCGTGACGGTCGTGACGATGATGAGCTTCTCGATGCACGAGCCGGACGTGAACGACCTCCCAGTGGCGGTGGTCGCAGCGCATGCCCAGGCCGAGCAGCTCGTGGCAGGACTGGAGCCGGAGCTCGGCGAGTACGTCGACCTCAGCATCGTCGAAGATCGCGACGAGGCGGCCGACCTCCTCCGCAGCCAGGAGATCGTGGCCGCGTACGTGCTGCCCCAGGCGGCCGGAGAGAGCCCCACGCTCGTCACCGCCGGCGGCGCCGGCGCCAGCCAGCAGACCGTCGTCACCCAGATGTTCACCCCGATCGCCGCAGCCAGCGGCAGCGAGCTCGCGCTCGAGGACGTCGCACCGCTCTCGGAGAACGACGTCAACGGCAGCAACAGCCTCTACGTCGGCATGGGCTGGATCATGGCCGGGTTCCTCTTCTTCGCCGTCATGCGCGGCGGGGCACCCGACCTCACTCGGACCCGGCAGCTCCTCCCGCTCGTCGCGGGCTGGTCGGTCGGCATCTCGGTCTGGCTGTGGTTCCTCTTCGACGTCCTGATCGGAGCAGTCAACGGACACGCCCTCGAGATGATCGGCTACGGCTCACTGACCGTGTTCGCCGTCGCATGGGCCAGTGCCGTGCTCACGCGGACGCTCGGGCTGTTCGGACTGATCCCGGTGATGATCGTGGTGATGCTCGCCGGAGTGCCCGCGTCGGGTGGCGGTCTGTCCCTCTACATGGTTCCTGAGTTCTTCAGGCCCCTCGCAGACATCCTGCCGCTGCCGGCCGCGGTCGACCTCGCCCGATCGGTGGTCTATCTCGACGGCACCGGGGTCGGAGGCAACCTGTTGGTCCTCGGGATCTGGGGCGTCGTCGGTCTGCTGCTCAACCTGCTCGTCGTCGACCCGTGGCTGAGCCGGAAGAATGCCCAGCCGCCAGCCCCCCTCGGCCCGAAGTACACGCCTGAGCGCGGGAGCAAGCAGAAGCCGGTCAGCCGTGACGAGGACGGCGACAAGGAGCGCGACGCCTTGGCACCGGTAGGTGCTTCGCCCGTGGGGACAGCCTGACCACAGGAGCACCCCCGCCGAGGCGATGACGTGCCCGCCCGGTAGGCTTCCTCAGAGCCAGAACGACGACATGTCGCTGAGTGAAGGGTCCGCCCCACCTCAGCCTTGAACGGCCTCGGATTTCCCCCGATCCGGGGTCGTTCGCCGTTCCACGGGCACCGCACGGACGGTCCGCAGGGCCTCGATCCAGTCCGGGTTCCTCGCGTACCAGGAGTGTCCGAGAATCTCCGAGACCGCACCATCCTGCATCGCAGAGTCGTACGCGACCGGGTCGGCGAGCCGCCAGTCCGCACCGCACCGCCTGGTCTGATGCTCGCCTGCGTACGTATCGGGCCTAGCACCGTCGTACGGGGCCGGGAAGTGCCACGACATGGCTGGCGGGCGGCCCTCGTGTCCGCTCGTGTCGATCTCGCGCCGCCACGACAGCACCGGCCCCGCGAGCTGGTCGGTGACGCGGTAGAGGTTGATCCACGCGCCGTTCATCCGGTCGTACAGCCACGCGATCGACGCGAAGCTCACGTACTCGGGGAAGGCCCGCGGGAAGATCACCCGCAGCTGCGAGCCGAACGTCAGCAGCGCGATCCGCTCGCGCTCGGCCTGCGAGAGCGTGGTCAGCGTCGCGAAGCTCAGGAGGCTCCCCTGGCTGTGTCCGCACAGCACGATCGCACGCTCGTCGTCGCGGGCCGGGTGCCGCGCGAGGTGCCAACGCAACCGCGCCCGCAGGTCGGCGATGCTGCGCTGCGAGTACGGACGGGGCGCGAACGGGTGGACCGCGTGCGGCCAGAAGCCCAGCACGTCCCACGCAACGTTGAGGCCGCGGCGCTTGCCTTCCTGCGCGACGGCCTTCCGGCTCGCGGCGAGCAGCACGCCCGCAGCGCCCAGCAGCACCCACGCACCGAAGAGCGCGACGACGTTGGACCGGGCGAGACCACCCTCGGCGATCACGAACTTCGGCTGGCTCGCGAGGTCGAACAGACCCCAGGCCTCGCGGCACTGGTCGATCTCACTGGCGTTGCGGCACGGCCACAGCTCCCAGGCCAGCACACCGGCGAGCACCATCCCGAAGAGGACGAACGCGACGCACGAGGGTCCGATGGCGTTCTTGAGGCGCGCGACGTGCACGGCCTTGCGGACACGCTTCTGCCAGCGTTCCGCAAGGAGCGGATGGCCCGCTCCCCCGTACATGGCCTGGACGCGATCGTCTACGGCGTGCCGGATCTTCGGCCACATCCGCCAGACGAACAGCGTCAGCGCGATCAGCACGAAGACGACCACGTTCAGACCCCACGCGTACGCGACTCGGTCCAGCATCGGCGTGGTGCCGACGTTGAGGTCGCCCGCCATAGGCTCATCCGACGGCGACTGCGACAAGTTGAGCAGCGACGAGATGCCCGTGGTCACCGCTGCGGCGAACCCGACGCCGACGAATGTCCCGATGGTCGCGACGACCGATGCGGCCATGCCGCCGGCGTACGGCATGAACGCGCGCGCCGAGCTCCCCTTCGGCGGGCGCTCCCTCCACAGGGTCGCCACCAGGAGTGCATTGGCGAGGAGCAGGGCGACGAGGACGACGACCCCGATGACGAGCAGCCAGTTGGCGATGTAGTCGAACGACTCGGGCCGGTCGAAGACCTGGGTCCACTCGGTCGTGCTGATCCCGCTGGTGGTCGCGACGACGTAGACCAGCAGGGCGCCGCTCCCGACCACGAGCAACGGTGACACGACGCCCACCAGCCAGTGCCACGCCCGCCGTGCGCGCACGAGCGGCGCCGGAAGGCGGACGCTGCGTGCACT
Organism: Mumia sp. ZJ1417; assembly: GCF_014127285.1. Lineage (GTDB taxonomy): Bacteria > Actinomycetota > Actinomycetes > Propionibacteriales > Nocardioidaceae > Mumia. Next base: position 1,507,606 of record NZ_CP059901.1, on the reverse strand, counting down.
CTCGGGCTCGCCGAGCAGCGTCGCGAGCACCACCACGACGACCCACGAGACGATCGCCAGGCGGAGCGGTACGTCGTCGTGCCGCCACGCGGTCGGGTGCGGGGCCCACACGCCCATCGCGCACACCACCAGCCAGCCCGCGGCGAGGTGCAGGTCGCGGAGGATCGGCGCGTCGGAGTCACCGGCGTAGAACGCGTCGTCTGCCAGCGGCGTCGGCGCGGCGGCCGCCGGCGTGGGGCCGACCCGTGGGGTGCGCGTGCTTGGCGAGCGCACCAAGGTCCACCAACGCCCCATGCGTCCGCGTTCGTAGCCGCGCCCGAGGATCGGCAGCACGAACATCACGACACCGGTGAAAGCGGTAGCCGCGCCAACGACGACGTTGGGGTCGAGGTTGCCCAGGAGCCGCACCTGCGGCGCCCACCGCCACGCGAGGAGGTCGATGAGCACGAGCCCCGCGGAGAACGCGAACAGCGACGTCAGCAGGATCGCGAGCAAGCGCAACAGGCATCGGCACAGCCACTGGGCGAACGCGGCAAGACGGTGGTTGCCCACCGGCAGGAGCATGAACTGCGCGGCGTTGACCATCCCGAAGGGCAGCAGCACCAGCCACAGCGCCTTGACCTTGCTCCCCGAGGTGAGACGCCCCCAGTGGTAGGCCTCGAGAACCTGCCCGTCGTCGCCCGGAAGCTCCGCACCTGTCGCATCGGTGGAACGGAAGTAGCGCGACTCGTCGTCGCCGCCGACCTGGACGACGTGCGGGCGGTCGAGCATCGAGCCCGGCGGCGTCCCGCTGACCCCGTGCACCCGCAGCTCGACCCAACGGCCGGCATCGGTGTCGCCCACGCGGACCACCCCCTTCTCACGCGCAATCTAGACCCGCTGCAGGGTCCCGCCAGTCGTGCTTGTCCGTGTCGCCCGTGCCATCGTGAGACATGAGCTCGAGCACCCTGGACGTCGACGGTCGGTCGTTGAAGGTCAGCAACCTCGACAAAGTGCTCTATCCCGACGACAAGACGACCAAGTACGACGTCATCCGGTATGTCCTGTCCGTGGCCGAGCAGCTCCTGGCCCAGCTCGCCGACCGCCCGTGCACGCGCAAGCGCTGGCCCGACGGGGTCGAGGCCGACGCGTTCTTCGAGAAGAACGTCCCACGCGGAACGCCCGACTGGGTCCGTACGGTCGAGGTCGCCACGCCTGGGAGCTCCACGGGACGCGACTCGCTCGTCTTCCCGGTGGTCGAGCACCGGGCCGACCTCGTGTGGCTCGCGAACCTCGCGGCGCTGGAGCTGCACACGCCCCAGTGGACGGTGGGGCCACGTGGCGGGATCCGCGACGCTGACCGCCTGGTCATCGATCTCGACCCGGGCGCACCCGCCGGGCTGGAGGAAGCCGTACTCGTCGGCCATCTCGTACGCGACCGCCTGGAGGCAGACGGGTGGACGACCGTCCCGGTCACGAGCGGGAGCAAGGGGCTGCACCTGTACGCGTCGCACGGTCGCGAGTCGTCGCCCGATGCGCTGCGCGACTACGCCCGCGCGATCGCCGACGAGCTGTCCGGTGAGCACCCTGATCGCGTGCTCTCGGCGATGAGACGCTCTGACCGTACGGGCAAGGTGTTCTTGGACTGGAGCCAGAACGTGCGTGCCAAGACGACCGTCACGCCGTACTCGCTGCGCGGTCGGTCCCGTCCGTGGGTCGCGGCACCCCGGACGTGGGACGAGCTGGAGGACCCGCCGTCGGTGCGCCAGGTGCTGTACTCCGAGGTGGGCGACCGGCTCGAGCGGTACGGCGACCCGATGAAGGCGCTCATGGCGGGCTGAGGCAGTGGCCGCAGACGGCGGCTCAGTTCGTCACGGTGCGACGGCAGACCTCGTCCCACGGTGTCGGAGCCAGCCCGAGGGTGCGCTCGGCGTCGGAGGAGTCGAGCAGGTACGGGCGGGTCCGCTGGTAGTTCGTCTCGGCCAGCTCGCGCATCATCGGCACGAACCGCCCCATGGCGCGTACGCCGATGTCAGGGACCGTCCGGACCGGCACCGATCGTCGCCCGGCTGCCGCCATCACGTCGTCGAGCGCCTCCTGCTGACTCCGGGGTGGATTGCTCGGCACGTGCCAGACCCGACCGGCCAGCTCCGGTCGGTCGGAGAGGGCGATCTGCGTCCGCGCCACGTCACGCACATCGGTCCACGAGTGCGGGAGGTCGGCGCGCCCGAGGGTCCACACCGGTCGCCCGCGCAAGGCGGTCGGGACCAGACGGGTGAGGACGCCGTTGGCGCCGACGTCCTTGCCGACGTAGTCCGAGCCGCGCACCTCCACCGCGCGCACGCGCCCGGCCTGGTGCGCCGCGAGCGCCTCGGCCCACATCCTGCCGCGCACCTTGCCTTTGGGATCGGTCGCGGCATCGGGCATCCCCTCGGTCATCGGCGCATCGACCGGCCCGTACGGATAGAGGTTGCCCGTGATCACGAGCAGGGCGCCCGACTTCTCGGTCGCCGCGAGCATCGATCCGGCGAGCGGCGGCCAGACCGTCGTCCAGGTCGTGTACGACGGGTTTGCACAGTTGTGGAGGGCGTCGGCACCGTCGACCGCGGTCAGGAGCACAGCCGCGTCCGAGGCGTCCGCCGCGACCGCTGTCGCGCCAGGGACGGCGGTGCCGCGCCGTGTCACGACGGTGACCCGAGAGCCGCGTTCGACGAGCTGGGCCGCCACCTCCCGGCCGACTGCCCCGGCTCCGACGATCACGTGGTGGTCCTGCATGATGATGTCCTTTCGATGGAGGAGAGCACTGCTCTCGTCTCACCGTACGACCTCGGCGGCCGATTGTCGAGAGCACTGCTCTCATCTATGGCATCCTAGAGTCCGTGCCGCCCACCGAACCAACCGGACGCAAGCGCCGCAGCCGTGATGAGACGGTCGCCGCGATCCTCCGCATCGCCCGCGACCACCTCGCCCAGACGCCTCCTGACGCCCTGTCCTTCCGCGCCATCGCCCGCGAGCTCGACCTCGTGTCGTCGGCCGTCTACCGCTACTTCCCCAGCCGTGATGCCCTCCTGACCGCCTTGCTCGTCGAGGTCTACGACGAGCTCGGCGCACACGTCGAGGCCGCCGATGCTGCGGTGCAGGACCGCTCGCGCACCGCGAAGCGCCTCGCGGCCTTCACCCATGCCATACGCGACTGGTCCCTCGCCCATCCCAACGACTACGCGCTGATCTACGGGACCCCAGTGCAGGGGTACGCCGCTCCAGAGGACACCGTGACGCCGGCACAGCGTGTCACGACCACGCTCGTCCGGATCGTCGCCGACTCATGGCGGGGACGCGCGGTGCCCGCTGGCGAGACGACGGGCACCACGCTCCGCGCGATCGTCGAGCCGGTCGACGTGTTCGTCGAGGACGCCACCGGCACGAGCCTTCCTGGCGAGGTGACGATGCGCACCCTGATGGCATGGACGACGATCTTCGGGACGGTGTCGTTCGAGCTCTGGGGTCACTACCCCGCCGAGCTGCCCACGTCGGCCTACATGGATGCCCTCATCGATCGCCTGGCGCGCGATCTCGGACTCAGCTGACCCCGCCGCGGCTCAGCGGGTGGCGGGAGTGCCCTGCAGCAGGCCGACGAGCCGGTCGGCCGTCGCGAGCAGGTCGGGCGCGGGCTCCAGGCGAGCGGCGCCGACGCTCCCGGCCGACTCGGACCACCCAGATCCCCCGACGAGGACCACGGGCCCCTCGCCTGCCGACGTCGCGATGGCGTCGACGACTCCCGAATCCGGAGCGTGGCTTGCCCACAGATAGACCGCGGCAGGTGTCACCCGTCGCAGCAGACCCGCGACGGCGTCGGCGGTGACCTCGAACCCGAGCGAGAGCACCGCGATGCCCTTGCCGGCCAGCGCCGCCTCGAGCGCGAGGAGCGCGAGCGACTCGGCCTCGGCGTCGACGGAGGCCAGGACGAGCGGTCGCGCTCCGACGTAGCGCGGCGCGTACGTCCTCGCGACCGAGCGCAGCTCCACCTCGAGCCGCTCCAGCGCGATGCGCTGCGACTCCACGCCGATGATGCCCGCCTCGACTCCGTCGCTGACCTCGCGCAACGCGGGCGCGAGGACGTTGACCCACGCCCCGAGGACGCCCCAGTCGCGTACGGCGTCGGCGAGGACCGTGGTCAGTCCGACGACGTCGAGGGCGGCGGCGCCGCCGACGATCCGCGTGACCGACTCGTCCGGCGTGGCGATGACGTGACCAGGGGCGTGGTAGAGCGGGTCGTCCGAGGCGAGCGCGGCGACGAGACCGCCCGCGTCGAGCGAGAGCGCGACCCGAGCGGCCGACTGCGCCGAGACACCGCTAGAGACGATCCGGTTCATCAGCTGGACGCGACGGATGTCGGTCTCGGTGTAGCGCCGGTGCCCGCCGCCGGTGCGCTGGCTCGGCCCGATGCCGTACCGGCGCTCCCACGTCCGCAGTGTGGGCGTCGCGATGCCCACACGCTCGGCGACCGCACCCACACCCCAGAGGAGCTCAGATTCGTCGCCCATGCTCGTCTCCAGCGCCGCCTCGAGCGGCTTGGTGGTCGGTAGTTCGTCGGAGTCCAGGGCAGTCGCCCCACTCTCGCCCTCGAAGGAGTATCTCGTCATCGAGTGTCGCGTGTGCACGTGCCTCCCGCCACACGGATCTTGTGCACTGAATCAGATTTGGATAAGTTCTGAACCAGTTGCATGCCGCGTTGATTCATAGGGGGTACCAACATGGCAAGCATTGCCCGCCTTCCAATGCCTCTGATGGAGGCGTACGAATGGCAGTACGAGGGAGCCTGTCGTGAGGCAGACCCCGAGACGTTCTTCTCTCCTGAGTCCGAGCGCGGCCCCCGTCGGCACGCTCGTGAGCACCTGGCCAAGACGTACTGCGCGCGTTGCGTGGTCCGTGACCAGTGCTTGCAGCACGCGCTCAAGGTGAAGGAGCCATATGGCGTCTGGGGAGGTCTCACCACAGGGGAACGTGCCGCTCTCCTCACGGGCGAGCGCACCGCAGGGTAAAGCAACACGAGATGGCCGGCCGGTCCCCGCAACCGGCCGGCCATGACCCGCCCGGGCGCTGGCTACGGCTAGCCCCAGAAGAGGCGTTCGACCACCTGGCGCGCACGTCGCGTCGTCCGTAGGTAGTCGTCGACCATGTGCTCCCCGCCATCGATCCCGTAGCCGAGCAACCACGCGATTCCTGCGCGGTCGTTGGCGTTCGAGGGAAGCGAGGCCGCGGGACGGTTGCGCAGCAGCACGTAGCCGTTGCGGATCCGGCCCGCGAGCCGCCACGCGGCCTCCAGCACCGCGGCATCGTCGGCGGCGATCAGGCCCGCGCTCACCGCCGCATGCAGCGCCGGCAGCGTCTCGGTGGTCCTCAGACCGTCGATCTCGTGGGCGTACTGCATCTGCATCAGCTGGACGGTCCACTCGATATCGGCGATGCCTCCGCGCCCGAGCTTGAGGTGGGTGGCCGGGTCGGCACCCCTCGGCAGCCGCTCGGAGTCGACGCGCGCCTTGATCCGGCGGATCTCTCGCACGTCCTGCTCCGAGACACCGTCGGCGGGCCAGCGCAGCGGGTCGACGAGGTCGCGGAACGCCGCGTTGAGCGCGGCGTCGCCGATGACGGGGGCGGCACGGAGCAGCGCCTGCGCCTCCCACACCATCGACCAGCGCGCGTAGTAGGCACGGTACGAGGCGAGCGTGCGCACGAGCGGACCCGAGCGTCCCTCGGGGCGCAGGTCGGCGTCGACCTCGAGCGCCGGGTCGGGTCCGGCCCCTGCGAGGATGCGCCGCAGCTCGGTCGCGACGGCGATCGCCGACTGGCTCGCAGCCGACTCGTCCGCGCCGGGCAGCGGGTCGTGCACGAACATCACGTCGGCGTCGGACCCGTACCCCGCCTCGCGTCCACCGAGGCGCCCCATGAGGACGACCGAGATCCGGGTCGGCACCTCACCACCGCGCTGCGTCGCCACGGTGCGCGTCGCGACCTCGAGCGCCGCCTCCAGCGTGGCGACGCTGATGTCGCTGAGTGCGTGACCGACGTCGACGACGTCGAGCCGACCGAGGACGTCGGAGGTCGCCACGCGCGACAGCTCGCGGCGACGGACCCGGCGCACCGTACGGATCGCTTCCTTCGGGTCGTCGTGGCGACGCGCCGCCGAACGAGTCTCGGTCGCGATGCGCTCCAGGCTGCGTGGAGCGAGCTCGGCGTCGTCGCCGAGGATCGCGACCGCCTCGGGCGCCCGCAGGATCAGGTCGGTGACGTACGCGCTTCCGGCGAGAATCTTGGCGAGCTGCTCGGCGCCCTCGCCCTCGTCGCGCAGCTTGCGGAGATACCAGTGCGTCGCCCCGAGGCTCTCCGAGACCTTGCGGAACGCGAGCAGCCCTCCGTCGGGGTTGGGTGACTCCGCGAACCACGCGAGCATCGCCGGCATGAGCTGGCGCTGGATCGCCGCCGACCGCCGGACGCCGGTGGTGAGCGCGGCGATGTGCGTGAGCGCCGCGCGCGGGTCGTCGTAGCCGAGGGCCTCCAGCCGCGCCCGCGCCGCCTCCGGGGTCAGCCGCAGGGCGTCCGACGGCATCGCCGCGACCGCGTCGAGCAGCGGGCGGTAGAAAAGCTTCTGATGGAGCCGCAGGACCTCACGACGCTGGGCCTGCCACTCCTTAAGGAGGTTCGCGGCAGGGTCGGTACGGAACGCCAGCGTCCGCCCGATCATGCGCAAGGTGCGCGGGTCGGTCGGGACGAGGTGCGTACGCCGCAGGCCGTCGAGCTGGATGCGGTGCTCGAACGTGCGGAGGAACGTGTACGCCTCGGTCATCGCGGCCCCGTCCGTGCGGCCGACGTACCCGCCGTCGACGAGCGCCCGCAGCGCGTCGGTGGTCGAGCGGACCCGCAGGCGTTCGTCCGTACGCCCGTGGACGAGCTGGAGGAGCTGCACGGCGAACTCGACGTCACGCAGGCCGCCCGGCCCGAGCTTGAGCTCCCGGTCGAGCTGCTGAGGCGGGATGTTGTCGATCACCCGGCGGCGCATCGCCCGCGTGTCGACGACGAAGTGCGGGCGCGTCGCGGCCTGCCACACCCTCGGCATCAGTGCGTCGACGTACTCCCGACCGAGGTCGGCGTCGCCCGCGACCGGTCGCGCCTTGAGCAGCGCCTGAAACTCCCACGTGCTCGCCCAGCGCTCGTAGTAAGCGACGTGGCTGGCGACCGTACGGACGAGCGGGCCGTCCTTGCCCTCTGGTCGGAGGTTGGCGTCGACCTCCCAGATCGTGCCCTCGCGGGTGTGGTCGCTGCACAGGCGCATGAGTGTCGAGGCGAGCTGGGTGGCCACCCGGGCGGCCCGCTGCTCCTCGACGCCGTCGACAGGGGCGTACGCGAAGACGACGTCGACATCGCTGACGTAGTTGAGCTCGCGGCCGCCGCACTTGCCCATCGCGATCACCGCGAGGCGAGCCTGCTCGGCGCCCTCGACCTGCTCGCGCGCCAGGCGCAGCGCCGACGCGAGCGTGGCACCTGCCAGGTCAGCGAGCTCGGCCGAGGTCTGCTCGTAGCTGCTGCGCCGGGTCAGGTCGCGCGCGGCGATCTGCACCAGCTGGCGCCGGTACGCGATGCGCAGCGCGTCGCCGTCGGCCACCTCGCCGAGCACGGACTCGAACGCCGCCTGGTCGCGCGGCTCGAGCGGCATCGTCGTCGCCCGCAGGTCGAGCACCACCGCGGGCCGGCGGACGAGGAACTCGCCGAGCGCCTGGCTCGCGCCGAGCACGGCGACCAGCCGCGTGAGCAGCTCGGCGTCGGCCTCGAGGTGCTCCTCGAGCGTCGCCTCCCCCTCGAACGCGGCCGCGATCGCGCACAGCATCCGCAGCGCGAGGTCGGGGTCGGCGCCGTGCGCGACCCGCTCGACGATCGCGGCGGAGCGGATGCCGCAGTCGTCGAGCAGCGACGCCGCGGCGTCGGCGTCGGTGAACCCGAGCCGCGCGAGCCAGCCCGACGTCGTCCGCAGGCGCTGCGGTCTTCGCTCCTCCGACACGCTCAGACCCGAGTCACCAGCCGGTCGAGCTCGAACTGCGTCACCTGCGAGCGATACTCGTGCCACTCCGCCCGCTTGTTGCGCAGGAAGAAGTCATACACGTGCTCGCCCAGCGTCTCGGCGACCAGCTCGCTGCTCTCCATCTCACGGATCGCCTCGTCGAGGTTGCGGGGCAGCGGCGCGATGCCCAGCGCACGGCGCTCGGTCTCGGTCAGCGCCCAGACGTCGTCCTCGGCCTCCGGCGGGAGCTCGTACCCCTCCTCGATACCCTTCAGGCCAGCCGCGAGCACCACGGCGAACGCGAGGTACGGGTTGCAGCCGGCGTCGATCGCGCGGTGCTCGATGCGGGCCGAGCCGCCCTTGTGCGGCTTGTACATCGGCACCCGGACAAGCGCCGAGCGGTTGTTGTGGCCCCAGCAGACGTACGACGGGGCCTCACCGCCGAAGATGAGGCGCTTGTACGAGTTGACCCACTGGTTGGTGATCGCGGTGATCTCCGACGTGTGCTGGAGGATGCCGGCGATGAACGAGCGCCCGGTGCGCGAGAGCTGGTACTCGGAGCCGGCCTCGTAGAACGCGTTCTCGTCGCCCTCGAACAGGCTCATGTGGGTGTGCATGCCCGAGCCCGGGTGGTCGGTGAACGGCTTGGGCATGAAGCTCGCCCACAGGCCCTGGCCCAGCGCGACCTCACGGACGACCGTACGGAAGGTCATGATGTTGTCGGCCGTCGTCAGCGCGTCGGCGTAGCGCAGGTCGATCTCCTGCTGGCCCGGAGCGCCCTCGTGGTGGCTGTACTCGACGGAGATGCCCATCGCCTCGAGCATCGTAATGACCTCGCGGCGGAAGTCCTGGCCGCCACCCTGCGCGGTGTGGTCGAAGTAGCCGGAGTCGTCGACCGGGACCGGGCGCGTCCCGCTCTCGGGCTTGCCCTTGAAGAGGAAGAACTCGACCTCGGGGTGCGTGTAGAAGCTGAAGCCCATCTCGGCGGCCTTCGCGAGCGTCCGCTTGAGGACGAAGCGCGGGTCGGCGTACGAGGGGCTGCCGTCGGGGAGCTGGATGTCGCAGAACATGCGCGCGGTCGCCGGCGTCTCGCCGCGCCACGGAAGGATCTGGAACGTCGACGGGTCGGGCTTGGCGAGCATGTCGGCCTCGTGGACGCGGGCGAAGCCCTCGATCGCCGAGCCGTCGAAGCCGATGCCCTCGTCGAAGGCGCCTTCGAGCTCCGCGGGCGCGACCGCCACGGACTTCAGATGCCCGAGGACGTCGGTGAACCACAGCCGTACGAAGCGGACGTCGCGCTCCTCGAGCGCACGCAGCACGAAGTCTTCCTGCTTACCCATGGGCCAAGTGTGCCCGTGATTCGTGACGGCCGGGTGAACGGGTCCGAATCGCTGGGGCAGCTCGGCGGCCGACGGCACAGATCGGGGACGCTAGGCTCGCCACGTGCCTCAGCTTCGCGTCGCTCTCGCCCAGGTCAACGCCCGCGTCGGGGATTTCGACCACAACGCCGAGCTCGTGCTGAGCCGCTGCCGAGACGCTCACGAGGCTGGCGCCCACCTCATCGTGTTCCCCGAGATGGTGCTCACCGGCTACCCGCTCGAAGACCTCGCGATGCGCGCCTCGGTGGTCGGCGCGTCGCGGGCCAAGGCCGAGGAGCTCGCCCGTACGCTCGCCGCCGAGGGCCTCGGCGACCTCGTCGCCGTCGTCGGCTTCCTCGACCAGGCCGAGGGCGTCGCCGAAGGACCCGGCATCCCCAAGAACGCCCCCCAGAACGCGCTCGCTGTCATGCACGGCGGGGAGATCGTCGCGCGCCAGGCCAAGATCCACCTCTGGAACTACGGCGTCGGTGACGAGATCCGCACCTTCGTCCCCGGTGACATCCTCAACGTCCTCGAGGTGAACGGCACGGACGTCGCGATGCTCATCTGCGAGGACCTCTGGCGCGACGGGATCGCCTCGGCCGTCCGCGCGTCCGGTGCGGGCCTGCTCGTCGTCCCCAACGGCTCCCCGTACGAGGCCAACAAGGACGACGTTCGTCTCGACCTGTGCCGACGACGCGCGGTCGAGGGCGACTGCGCACTCGCCTACGTCAACCTGGTCGGAGGCCAGGACGAGCTCGTCTTCGACGGCGACTCCCTCGTGGTCGATGCCGAAGGCACGCTGCTCGCCCGTACGGCGCAGTTCGTCGAGGAGCTCCTCGTCGTCGACCTGGACCTGCCTGCGGCCCGGCGCCTGATGCCCCCGGCCGACACCCGGTTCGCGGGGCTACGCATCGTCCGTACGGTCATCACCGCCGAGCCCGTCGCCCCGTACGAGTCGGTCACTTCCCCGGTGCTCCCGCGGCTCGACGACCTCGAGGAGATCTATCGCGCACTCGTCGTCGGCCTGCGCGACTACGTCGAGAAGAACGGCTTCCGCTCCGTGCTGCTCGGCCTGTCCGGCGGCATCGACTCCACGCTGTGCGCCGCGATCGCCGTCGACGCGCTCGGCGCCGACCGGGTCTTCGGCGTCTCCAACCCCAGCGCGTATTCGACCGAGCACTCGCGCTCCGACGCCGCCGAGCTCGCACGCCGTACGGGGCTCGACCTGCGGACAGTCGCGATCGCGCCGATGGTCGACGCGTTCCAGGAGGCGCTGGGCCTCAGCGGGCTCGCCGAGGAGAACCTGCAGGCCCGCGTGCGTGCCGTCGTCTGGATGGGCCTGTCCAACCAGGAGGGCCACCTCGTGCTCGCCTGCGGCAACAAGTCCGAGGTCGCGACCGGCTACTCGACGATCTACGGTGACGCGGTCGGCGGCTACGCCCCGATCAAGGACGTCCGCAAGACCCTCGTCTGGGAGCTCGCCCGCTGGCGCAACGCGTACGCCGACGCGCGTGGCGAGACGCCGCCGATCCCGGAGAACGCGATCAGCAAGCCGCCGTCGGCAGAGTTGCGTCCCGGCCAGCTCGACACCGACTCGCTGCCCCCGTACGAGATCCTCGACGGCATCCTCGACGCGTACGTCGAGCGCGACCTGCCGGCGGCCGCGGTGGTCGCGGAGGGCTACGACCCCGAGCTGGTCGAGCGGGTGGTGACGCTGGTCGACCGCGCCGAGTACAAGCGCCGCCAGTACCCGCCGGGCCCCAAGGTCACGCGGCGCAACTTCGGTCGCGACCGCCGGGTCCCGATCACCCATGGCTGGCGCGAGCACCTCGTCACAGACTGAGCCCGTTCGCCTCCGGTGCCCGAGCAACCGCCCGGGCACCGGACGCGTACAGCCAGCTCAGCAGCTGCGCGGCAGCGCCTGACGGTCGAGCGTGACCTCCGTCCCGCGGGTCACCCGTACCATCCCGGCGTCCTTCCACTCCCCCTTGCCGCGACGGCAGCTCAGACTCCACGACTCTCGTATGTTCGCCGTGGCCGCCTGGCTCGGGCGGTCCGACGGGTTGACGTGCCACGAGAAGCGACCGCTGGACGGGACAGTCAAGGTCGTCTCGACGCGGTCGTCGACCGGCAGGGTCAGCGGCAGGCTCTCACCCGGAAGCGTCACCGGCGAGCTGGTCACCGTGACGTCCTTGCGCAAGGCGAGCTCCGTCCCCGGCTTCGCCGAGCCCGAGATCAGCGCGTGGTAGGTGGGATCGCTCGCCTGCCCGAACGCGGTGAGGAACGCCTCGCGTGCGGTCGACCCCTCATACTCGCCGGTCCCGAGGTACTGGTCGATCACCGACGGGTACGGCGGGTGGAACCGATCGTTGTCGCGATGGCCCGGCGTGTTCTCGAACGTGAACGCGAACGTGCCGCTGGTGTAGAACGATGTCTGCTCGGCCGTCCCGCTCGCGTCGTAGTAGATCTCGGGCCACGGTCCGGCCGGCCACCCCATGATCTGCCCGAGGATCTCGGCGATCTGCTGGTAGATCGCTTCCTCAGCCGGGGTGGGCTCGTTCGGCGCGCTCGGGGCACGCAGCACCCGCTCGTCCGGGGTGTGGTTGCTGATCGCGAGCGTGACCTGGTGGGCGTTCACGAGGTCGATCATGTTGGCGATCTCCGGCTCCGACGCCGGGGCCGCACCGCGATAGTTGCTGTCCGTCGTCCGCGCGCCCGATCCGGGTCCGCCCCAGAAGGCCGTGTAGTTGCGGTTGAGGTCGACGCCCACGTTGGCGGACTCCGCCGCCGCGCACTGCGCGCGGGTCGGGACCTCGCCGTCGACGACACGGCAGTTCTTGCGCTTCTGCTCGTGGACGAGCCCACGTGACATCTCGTACCCGTCGGGGTTGACGACCGGCACGGCGACGAGGCGGCCCCGCTCGAGCATCGACGTGATGCGTGCGTCGCTGCGGTCGTTCTGGACGAGGTCCCAGAGGAACTCCATCGTGAGCTCGGTCGTCGGCCACTCGCGCGAGTGCGTGAGACCGGTGAGCAGGAAGACGGGCTTGCCGCTGTCCTTCTTCACGTCGTGCGTGATCTCGACGCCATAGACGGGCGTGCCGAGCAGCGACGGGCGCGGCAGGCGGAACAGCGTGACGGTGTTGGGATAGCGCTTCGCCAGGCTCGCCAGCTCCGCGCTGACCTCCTGGAGCGTCCGGTACGAGACTCGGCCGGTCGGCAGGTCCGAGCGCTCGCTCGGGTCGGCGGCGGCGGCTGCAGAGGCCGCGCTCTCCTCGGCGCGCGCCTCACGATTGACCGCGTCCACGTCCTCGACCACGACGTCCCACCCGAAGCCTGCCTTGCGCAGCGTGCGCGCGTCGGACTCGGCGTGCAGCATCACCTCGACCTCGCCGCCGTCCTGCGCGCCACCACCGTGGTGACTGATCTCGTCCAGCCCGAGCGCGGTGAGCCGCTCGTAGTCCCCGCGGTCGTCGAGCGTCACCTCGACGATCGACGTCAGCCCCGGCTCGTAAGGGCTGGGCTCGTCTGCCGCCGCGGACCCCGGGGCCAGCGCGCCGATCGTCAGGGCGAGCACTCCGAGCGGTGCGGCGATCCGCCCGCGTCTTCTGCGACCGGGCCGGTCCCTCGTCGTCTGTCGTTCGGTCATCGACTCCACCTCTTCGCTCGATGAAATGCGTGCGCACTCAATCTGGCGGCGACGGGCTTCTCGCGCGCGACGAAACGATTTCCGTCATGTAACGCAAAACACATCAGAGGTCACCTGAAGCCGGTACGACGACCCGGTGGTCCCGTGGCAGTCTGAAGACGTCCGTGGACTCCAACCGGGAGCTGCGAGAACGAAGGATCACGATGTCCGAGAACACCTCCGCCCCCAGCGGCGGCGCCCCGCAGGAAGAGCCCGCGCCCTACGGCACCGGCTCCACCCAGACGCCCGCGACCGCTCCCGCGGCGCGCAAGCGCGTCCGGACGTACACGCTCGCGCAGATGAAGGAGCGCGGTGAGAAGTGGACGATGCTCACCTCGTACGACCAGTACTCCGCGCAGATCTTCGACGAGGCGGGCGTGCACATCCTCCTCGTCGGTGACTCCGCGGCCAACAACGTCTACGGGTACGAGTCGTCGCTGCCTGTGAGCGTCGACGAGCTCGTCCCGCTCGTGCGTGCGGTCTCGCGCTCCGCGAAGTACGCGTTCGTCCTCGCCGACCTGCCGTTCGGGTCGTACCAGGGCTCGCCGGAGCAGGCGTACGACACCGCGGTGCGCTTCATGAAGGAAGGCCACGCGCACGGCGTCAAGCTCGAGGGCGGCGCCGAGATGGCCCCGCAGATCCGACGGCTCGTCGACGGTGGGGTGCCGGTCTGCGCGCACATCGGCTTCACACCGCAGTCGGAGCACGCGCTCGGCGGCTACCGCGTCCAGGGGCGTGGCGATGCCGCCCAGAAGACCGTCGCCGACGCGCTCGCCGTGCAGGAGGCCGGGGCGTTCGCGGTCGTCATGGAGATGGTGCCGGGCGACGTCGCCACCGAGATCACCGCCAAGCTCCACATCCCGACCATCGGCATCGGCGCCGGTGCTGGCACGGACGCCCAGGTGCTCGTGTGGCAGGACATGATGGGCCTCAACGCAGGCCGCCTGCCGCGGTTCGTGAAGAAGTACGCCGACCTGCGGACGACGATGCTCGACGCCGCTCGGGCGTACGTCGCCGACGTCGAGGGCGGCACGTTCCCCGGCGAGGAGCACACCTTCTAGCCACGGGCTGTGCCGGGGCTCAGCCCAGCCGGACCCCCGCGAGCTGCGTCGCCTGTGCGACGAGGCGACCGGCGCGGTCCCACACGAACGTGGACTCGTCGACGCGCTGCGCCTCGACGAGCTGGGCACGGTGGAGGATCGTCAACGGCCCCGGCACGGGGAGCGCCCGGACGTACGCGGTCATCTCCAACGTCGGCACCCAGTCCGTGGGCGCGATCTCGAACGTCGCCGGCGGGAACGAGTCGACCGCATAGAGGAGCGAGACCGGCTCGAACGCCGCGTCGTCGAGGAAGGCGAGCCACCCTCGTAGTTCACCGGAGCCGCTCGGGCGGCCCGCTCCGAACCCGAGCGTGGCGGGATCGAGGCGAAGGTCAACCTGATCCATCACCCGGATGCGCACCCCGGTCGGGCTCGTCCCTGGCACGCGGACGCCGTGCTCGCGGTCGGCCGTCGGACGAGGCGGCGCGCCACGGTCCCAGTAGGGCGTCGTCGCGACGTCGAGCTGCCCGATCATGAGGACCGCCTCGACGCAGGGCCGACCGTCCTGCCGCATCGTCGCCCGCACATGGTCGGCACTGCGCCCCTTGCGGAGCACGGTCGTCTCGATCTCGACCGGACCTGGGTCGGGCGAGTGGAGATAGTGCGCCGACGCGGTGACCACGTGCGCGTGCCCCGCGCTCAGCGTCGCGGCGCGGGCGAGCATCGCGAGGAGATAGCCCCCGTTGGGCTTCTCGCCGACGCACCACTCCGGGTCGACCTCGGCCTCGAAGCCGTCGGTCGTCGCGCGCACGGCGCTCACGTCGTGAAAGGGGTGGGGTCGCGCAGTCATGGTGCTCCTCTTGTCGAGGAGCCCATCATGGCGGCTGCCACCGACAGATCGGGCCGGGGCCTCACGCTGAGGCGGTCGGGCCCTCCTCGGCGTCGTCGTTCCAGTCGGGGTCGTTGTCCCACTGCTCGTTGCGCTGCTGCGCGATCTCGAGCGCGTGCTCGGCCTCCTCGCGCGTGTCGTACGGGCCGAGGCGATCGATCGCCCGACACCCGTCGGCCCCCTCGACCGCATGGTGCTTGATGCAGTAGTAGAACTTCTCGTCCGTCATCGCGACCTCCTTCCCCCATCCTGCCCGACGGCGGCGACGTGCGCGCCGGCGCGTGCGGGAGCCACACCTACACTCGTCGCGTGACCGTGCTGACCCCCCACGCCCAGTCCCCGCGCCGTACGGTGCCCTCGACGATCGCCGTGCCCGAGTACGTCGGCAAGGCCAAGCCCGCGTCGTACGACGGACCCGAGGTCCGTTCCGCCGAGACGATCGCCGCGATGCGGGTGGCCGGGCGCATCGCCGCGCAGGCGCTCGACGCGGTCGAGGCTGCGATCACCCCTGGCGTGACGACCGACGAGCTCGACGCGATCGGGCACGAGTTCCTCGTGAGCCAGGGCGCCTACCCGTCGACCCTCGGCTACCGCGGCTATCCAAAGTCGCTGTGCTCGAGCGTCAACGAGGTGATCTGCCACGGCATCCCCGACGCGCGTGCGCTCGAGGACGGCGACATCGTCAACATCGACATCACCGCGTACGTCGGCGGCGTCCACGGTGACACCAACAAGACCTACCTCGTCGGCGATGTCGACGAGGAGGCGCGCCTGCTCGTCGAGCGGACGCACGAGGCGCTGATGCGGGCGATCCGCGCCGTCCGGCCCGGCCGCGAGATCAACGTCATCGGACGCGTCATCGAGTCGTACGCCAAGCGCTTCGGCTACGGTGTCGTGCGCGACTTCACCGGCCACGGGGTCGGGCCCGCGTTCCACGACGGCCTGATCATCCCCCACTACGACGACCCGCGTTACGACACCTTGATCAAGCCGGGGATGACCTTCACGATTGAGCCGATGTTGACCCTCGGCACGATCGAGTGGGACATGTGGGACGACGGCTGGACGGCAACGACACGCGACAAGGCCCGCACCGCGCAGTTCGAGCACACGCTGCTCGTCACCGACAGCGGCGCCGAGATCCTCACGCTCCCGTGAGCTACGACGCATCGTCGTAACCAGGCTCGGGTCGTGCGGACCCACCCAGTACGGTCGGTGCCGTGACCGTCACCGCCACTCCCCCGCAGACCCATCCCCGTACCCGCCTCGCCTTCCGCGTCGTGGCCTTCGCCGAGGCCGTCTCGTGGGCGGGGCTGCTGATCGGCATGTTCTTCAAGTGGATCCTCGAGACGACCGAGGTCGGCGTGCAGATCTTCGGCCCGATCCACGGCGGCATCTTCGTCGCGTACGTCGTGATGTGCCTGATCGCCTGGCGTACGTTCGGCTGGTCGTTCAAGGTCGCCGTCGCCGCGCTCGCGTCGAGCATCCCGCCGTTCTTCACGGTGCTCTTCGAGGTCTGGGCGGACCGCCGCGGCCTGCTCGGCACCGCCGTCCGCCGCTGAGCGGCACGGGGTGGCGCTTTGCGTCACCCCGTCAGGGCGGATGAGTCGGCCTGTAGGCCGGATTCTGTCAGGACGTCTCCCCGCCCCGGCGACCATCTCTCTCGGCGCCGCGTCACCGCGACGCTCTAGCAACCTACCCGCAGGCTCGGCGAGCAGCGTCAGCACCTGCGCGGACCCTGAGGCCCTTCTTGGTCTTGCTCCCAGTGGGGTTTACCGAGCCACCTCGGTCACCCGAGGCGCTGGTGGTCTCTTACACCACCGTTTCACCCTTACCCGCACCTCACGCACAAGGCGTGAGGCCGCTGGCGGTCTGTTTTCTGTGGCACTGTCCCGCACGTCACCGTGGGTGGGCGTTACCCACCACCGTTGCTCTGTGGAGTCCGGACCTTCCTCGGCGTCCTTGGTGCGCACCAAGGACGACGCGGCCGCCCGGCCGACTCATCCGCGCCTGTCACAGTAGCCCACCTGTCACCCGGTTTGGTCGCCGCACCACCCGGGCGTACGATGGACGCAGCGAAAGGGAGTAGTCCCCAACGTCCGTGTCGACACACTGACCCTCCGGGGTCCGGTACGGAAGGCGTCACCTCGGTGGCGCGGACGAGACTTTCGGCCAGCAACACGACCCTATGGACGTGCCTGGTCGAAGGGGCCGTCCAGGCAGTCTCCTCGTCCAGGCGACGAGGAGACTTTTTCATGCTGTACGCCCTGCTCCTGAGCACCGCCGTGATCTTCGTGGCCGAGCTTGGTGACAAGAGCCAGCTGATGGCGATGACATTCGCCACTCGCTACCGCCCGCGCGACGTGCTTCTCGGCATCACGATTGCGACGGCGGTGGTCCACCTCGCCTCGGTCGGCATCGGCTTCTGGATCGGCGAGACGTTCGCCGACGCGCAGCACTGGATCACGCTCGCCGCCGGCGTCGCGTTCCTCGTCTTCGCCGCCTGGACGTTGCGTGGTGACCAGCTGAGCACCGAGGAGCGGCAGAAGGCCCAGCGCAGCAGCGGTGCCGCGGTCTGGGCGGTCGGCGGCGCGTTCTTCCTCGCCGAGCTCGGCGACAAGACGATGCTCGCGACCATCACGCTCGCGACGCAGGAGAACTGGCTCGGCACGTGGATCGGCAGCACGATCGGCATGGTGCTGGCCGACGCGCTCGCGATCATGCTCGGCGCGTGGCTCGGCAAGAAGCTGCCCGAGAAGGCGATCAAGTACGGTGCGGCGGCGCTGTTCGCGCTGTTCGGCGCGTGGATGCTGATCGAGGGGCTCGTCGCGCTCTGATGCACGTGGGTCAGCGCGCGAGCCGGAACCGTACGACGCGCGCGTCCACGTCCGCCTCGTCGAGCACGACCTGTACGGGCTCGCCCAGCGGCAGCGGCGCCGTCCCGACGACCCGTCCCTCGACCGCGGGCTCGTCGAGCAGCACGGTGCCCTTCTCGGGATCCTTGTCGTCCGCGTCGATGACGACGCCCTCGAACATCTCGCCGACGGAGTCCGAGAGCACCACCGCCTCGACCAGGTCCAGCACCGCCCGGTCGAACGACGACGCGAGCCTCCCGGTGCCCGCCATCACCTTCGGCAGCTCCGGGAGAGCGCGCCGCACCCAGTCGGGGACGGGCTCGCCCGCACTCACCGCGAGGCACACCTCCCCCACGTACCGGTCGGCGAGCCGACGCAGCGGGGCAGTCGCGTGCGCGTACGGGGCGGCGATCGCGGAGTGCTCGACGAGCGCGGGCAGCTCGCCGTCGAACGCCACATAGCCGGCGCCGCGCAGGAGCCCCGTGCAGGCTTCGAGCATCGCGACGTGCCGCGGCTGCGCAGGGTCGAGCGTACGAACGAACTCCGGGTACGGCATCGCGTCCGGCCACGCGATGCCGAGACCGCGCGCCGCCCGACGCAAGCGGACGAGGC
Source organism: Mumia sp. ZJ1417 (assembly GCF_014127285.1). Taxonomy (GTDB): domain Bacteria; phylum Actinomycetota; class Actinomycetes; order Propionibacteriales; family Nocardioidaceae; genus Mumia. The sequence goes on along the minus strand of NZ_CP059901.1, from coordinate 1,489,129 downwards.
CGCGTTCGTCAGCGGGCGGCAGCGTCCGTACGAGACCGACCCGTGCCTCGATCATCATCGCCGCGGCCGCCATGCCCGTGAGGAGCGAGATCTGCTCGTTCCACCCCTCCGACGGCACGGGCTCTCGATACGACAGGCGCCACGCCCCGTCCGCGCCCGGCTCGATCTCCTGCGTCGGCAGCGGCAGGCTGACCCCGCCGCGCTCGGCCTCGAGCCGTTGGCGCAGCTCGCCGATCTCGCGGAGCAGGCCGAGCGTCTCGGGACCCTCGCCCGCGTCGACCTGCTGCTGTACCCCCTCGTAGTCCAGCTGCGCCGTGCTCCGCACGCGGGCCCGCACGACCTGGGCTCCCACCTGCGAGCCATGCGCGTCGAGGTCGATGCTCCACAGCAGTGCCGGTCGTACGACGCCGGGGAGCAGGCTCGCCGCGTCCTCGGACAGCGCCGGCGGGTGGAGCGGGATCCGCCGCGTCGGCGCGTACAACGTCTCGCCACGGCGGTGCGCCTCGTGGTCGATCGCGCCGCCGGGCCGGACGAACGAGGCGACGTCCGCGATCGCGTAGTGCACGGTGTAGCCGTCGTCACGGCGCTCGAGGAACATCGCCTGGTCGAGGTCCCGTGCACCCGGCGGGTCAATCGTGAGCAGCGGCAGGTCCGTGCGGTCGAGCGCGGGCAGCGCGGCGTCGCCGGCCGCAGCATCGGCCTCGGTCAGCACCTCCGGCGGGAACGCCGCGTCGACACCGAGCTCCTCGGCGAGCAGGTCGATGCGGCCTTCGAGTGCGGGGACGGCCTCGGGGGCGACGGCGTAGTACGCGTGAGCCATGCCGCTCACCCTAGCGACCACGAGGACGGACGACTCGCTGCCAAGACGGCTGCGTAGGCTTGCTCCGTGCTCGTCCTCCTCCCCCCGTCCGAAGGCAAGTCCGTCCTCCGGCGCGGCCGTCCGCTCGACCTCGCGACGCTGTCGTTCCCCGAGCTCACCGCCACCCGGCAGCGGATCGCGGACGTGCTCGTCGAGCTGTGCGCCACCGATCCGGACAAGGCCGCAGACGTGCTCGGTCTCGGGCCCACGCAGGCCGACGCGGTCACGCGTGATGCCACGCTGTGGTCGCAGCCGACGGCACGGGCAGATGCGGTGTACGACGGGGTTCTCTATGCCGCGCTCGACCTCGACACGCTCGACGCGGCCGCGCGCCGACGCGCGAGCCGGTCGCTGGCCTTCGCGAGCGCGCTGTTCGGGCTGCTGCGACCGGCGGACCGGATCCCTGCCTACCGGCTCTCCGGCCACGTGACGCTGCCCGGCCTCGGCACGATGGCGAGCCAGTGGCGCGACGCGCTCGGACCGGTCGTCAATGAGACCCTCGGGTCGGGCCTGCTGATCGACCTGCGGTCCTCGACGTACACGGCGCTGTGGAAGCCCTCGCGCGACGTCCTCGCCCGGACGGCGACCGTGCGCGTCCTCCACGAGTCCGGAGGCAAGCGCACCGTCGTGAGCCACTTCAACAAGGCAACCAAGGGCAGGCTCGTGCGCGAGCTTCTCATCCAGGGCGCTGCCCCTCGTACGGTCGGCGCACTCGCCGACGCGTGGCGCGACCTCGGGTGGACCGTCGAGGAGCAGGGCCACCGTCTCGACGTCGTCGTCTCCGAGGTCTGACGCGCTCCCTTCCGCACCGCCCTCCCGTCCGCGTGGTGAAAGCAACCTGACCGATTCCCTCGGCATATTCGGTCAGGTTGCATTCGCAACGCGGAGGACGGGGCAACGGTCACGCGAACCAGCGCGTCCACATCACGTTGAAGTGCGGCCGCGCTCCGTCATAACCGGCGTCGCGCAGGGCACCGTAGACGCGCCAGACGATCGCCTGCTTGTCCTTGAGGTCCTCGACCAGGACGACGATGACGGTCCATCCGAGCTTCTCCAGCCGCTCGCGCCTCGTACGGTCGTGAGCCCGCTGCTCCCGGCTTCGTTCGTGCCACTCTCCGTCGTACTCGACGACCACCTTGTGCGTCCAGTAGACGAGATCGCACCGCGCGACGAAACGCCCTCGCTCGTCGTAGATCGTGCGGTTCGTCTCTGGCACGGGAAGCCGCGCGAAGATCAAGGCAAGTCGGACGACGGTCTCCATCGGAGACTCGACTCTCTCGCACGCGTAGGCGAACGCACGACGCGCGCGCACCACGCCGTGAATGTGGCACGCGGTGAGATAGGCGCTCAGGTCGCCCATGGTCGTGCGGCCCAGATGGATCAACCCGTCGGCGGCCTGGACCAGCTCGACGAGGGTGAGCATCGTTGCGCAGTCGACGAACGTCCGTTCGGCTCCGGTTGCCGCGATCCCCTCGCGCACGTACGGGCGGAGCCTGCCGGTGCGGCGATGGAGCCGTACGCCGCCTGGCCGGCGATACAGGCGGGTGTTCGTGGAGAAGTGCAGCGGGTGGAGGCTCCTGATCTCGACGCCCCAGAGTCGCAGAGCCGTGACGTGGCTCGCGATCGCGTCCCCGGGGAGGACGAGGAGCGCGGCACGCAGCCACCGGACGAGGGTCATCTCGAGATCTGCACACGCGTACACACCGTGGAGCAGGCACCGGAAGCGGGCCCCGCGCAGCTGGCGGTACGAGACACCATGGGACTCGGCATGAGTGATCGTGAACGGACCGTCGCGCAAGGCAGCGGGGATGGGTCGCATTCCTGGAGGGTGTGTCCGCCGTCGGCCCTCCGTACGACCTCAACACCGACCTGTGGACACCGCGAACGCCGTGCACAACGCTCCGTCCGCGTCGTGAAAGCAATCTGACTGAATCCCGGCGCAGATTCGGTCAGGTTGCTTTCACAACGCGGACGGGGGAAGGAGGAGGGGGTCAGGCGGGGACGACGTCGTACGCGCGCAGGGTCGCGATGCCGTCCGGCCAGATGCGCACCGTGCTCACCGACGCCGGCTGCAGCTCGAGCCGATGGATGACCGGCATCGGGGCGTCGAGCGCCAGCCGGACGAACATCTTGATCGGCGTCACGTGGCTCACGACCACGACGTTCTTGCCGCCGTACGAGGCGACGAGCCGTCGCTGCGCCCTTTGGACCCGCTCGAAGACGGCGTCGTACGACTCGCCACCCGGCGGCGCGGCGGCCGTCGAGGAGAGCCAGGCGTCGAGCGCCGCGGGGTCCTTCTCGCGGACCTCCGCGAACGTCAGCCCGTCCCACTCCCCGAACGACGCCTCGACGATGCTGTGGTCGACGACCACCTCGACACCGAGATCGTTCGCGAGGATCTCGGCCGTCTCGCGGCATCGGCTCAGCGGCGAGCTCACCACCACGTCGGCACCCTCGCGCGCCACGTAGGCGGCGGCACGGTGGGCCTGTGCACGGCCTTCGTCGTTGAGCCCCGGATCGGCACCACCGTCACCGCAGAACACCTTGGCCACCGTGTTGTCGGTCGCCCCGTGCCGTACGAGGGTGAGCGTCGTGGGCGGATCCGCCAGCGGGTCGCGCCACCCCACCATCGGATTGCGCGGCTGCGGCTGCTCGGTGGGGCGCGACTCGGCAGGCGCCGCACGACGTGTCTTGCCCGCTGCGTCGTCGAGCACCTCGTTAAGGATCGCGTCGGCTGCCTTGTTGCGCTCGCGAGGAACCCAGGTCCACACGACGCCGGACGGCGCGACCTCGCGGGCACGGGCGGCGAGCGGCACCATGTCGCGGTGCTTGACCTTCCAGCGGCCCGCCATCTGCTCGATGACCAGCTTGGAGTCCATGCGGACCTCGACCTGGGCCTGCGGCGCGTGCTCGGCGACCAGCTCGAGGCCAGCGATGAGCCCGGTGTACTCGGCGACGTTGTTGGTCGCGACGCCGATCGTCTCCGCACGCTGAGCGATCACCTGGCCGGTGTCGGCGTCGCGGAGCACCGCCCCGTACGCCGCCGGGCCGGGGTTGCCCCGGGACCCGCCGTCGGCCTCGATGATGACACGGCGGGGACCGGTCACAGGCCTGCCTCGTGGGTACGGACGAGGATGCGGTCGCACTCCGGGCAGCGCAGCACCTCGTCGCTCGGCTTGCTCGCGATCTCGCGCAGGTCGGCGCCGTTGATCTCGAGCCGGCAGCCCTCGCACCGCTTGTGGCGCAACGCGGCCGCGCCGACACCTCCATGGCTGTTGCGGACCTTCTCGTAGAGCGTGAGCAGCGGATCGGCGACACGCTCGACCGCAGCGCCACGCTCCGCGCGCAGCGCCTCAGCCTTGGCGTCGATCTCGCTGGTCGCGTCGTCGAGCCCACCGAGCTCCTCAGCGATCCGCGCGTCGAGCGCCGCGAGCGCGTCGGTCGCAAGCGCGAGCTCGGACTGGGCACCCTCGAGCTCCTCCATCACCTCGAGCTCGGCGTCCTCGAGCGAGCCGATCCGGCGGTCGAGCGCGACGATCTCGTTCTGGATGCTCTGGAGGTCCTTGGGGTTGGTGACCTGCCCCGAGTCGAGCCGAGTCTGGTCGCGGTCGCGGCGCGCACGGACGGCCGCGACCTCGCCATCGGCCTTCCTCTGGTCGGCGGTCAGGTCGGAGACCTTCGTCTGGGCCTGCACGCTGCGCGCGTGGACCGTCTCGCGCTCGCGGCGCAACTCGTCGAGCGCCGAGACCTGCGGGAGGTTCTTACGGCGGTGCGCGAGCTGCGAGAGCTGCGCGTCGATGCCCTGCACGTCGAGCAGGGCGAGCTGGTCGAACGGGTCAGCTTTCAGCGTGGGCTCCTCTGACGGGCACGGCGAAATTCCGTGCCGCTGGACATGACCGGGAACTCCACCGTATTACCTCGCCCAGGCGTGGTCGACAGAGTCCGAGCGAGTCACCCCGCTCACCCCGACCAGGCCAGGTGCGACGTCCACGGATCCGTGACGAGGGTGGAGACCTGGACCTGCACCGTACTCCCTCGCGCCGCGAGCCAGACGCGCAGCCGGTGGGCGAGGACGGGGAGCCACGTCCACTCCGCCGCCCAGTGCGGGACGTCGACCACGGCCGGTGCGCCCGGCTGCTCGCGCAGCTCGGAGACCGGATGGTGCCGCAGGTCGGAGGTGACGTACACGTCGGCTCCCGCAGCGCGCGCCCGTTCGAGCAGGAAGTCGCCCGACCCTCCGCACACGGCGACGCGTCGTACGAGGGAGTCGGCGTCGCCCGCGATCCGGGCGACGCCGTGGTTCGTCGGCAGTGCCGCCACGACCTGCGCGGCGAAGTCGGCCAACCTCATCGGCTCCTCGAGCACCCCGATCCGGCCGCTGCCGCGCGTGGTGTCGGGCACGTCGGCGATCGCGGTGACCGTGTACGCGACCTCCTCGTACGGATGCGCGGCCCGCACTGCGGCGAGGACGGCCCCGCGCAGCCTGCGGGCGGCGACGACCTCGATGCGCCGCTCCGCGACGTGCTCGACCGCGCCGGTCGTCCCGATCGCCGGGTCGGCCGTGTCACCGGGACGGAACGAGCCCGTGCCGTCGCTCACGAACTGGCACCGGTCGTACGCACCGACCTCCCCTGCGCCAGCGTCGTGCATCGCGCCGGCCACCGCGTCGGCGGCGTCGAGCGGCGCGTACACGACCCAGGCGTCGAGCGGGTCGACCGGATCGGCGTCGAGCGGGACGAGCTCGCTCACCCCGAGGGCGAGCGCGAGCGACTCCGAGACGCCGAGAACGGGCGAGTCGGCATTGGTGTGGCAGGTGTGCAGCGTGATCCCGTGCCGGACGAGGTCCTGCACGACGCGGCCCTTGGGCGTCGTCGCTGCGACACTGTGCACGCCCTTCAGGAGGAGCGGGTGGTGCGTGACGACGAGGTCAGCCTCCGACGCGACGGCCTCGTCGACGACGGCTTGGACAGGGTCGACCGCGAGCAGGACACGGCGCAGCGGCGCCTCGGGGTCGCCGACCGAGGTGCCGACGGCGTCCCACGAGTCCGCGTGACCCGGCGGGTACCACGAGTCGAGGAGGTCGATGAGGTCCCGTACACGCAGCTCGTTCACGTCCGCCACCCTACGACGGAGAGGTCGTCCGCCCGTACAGGTCGGGGCACCATGACGACGGCCCCAGCTCGCGCCGCACGTCGTTGCGCAGGAACACCCGGTGCCCGCACACGTCCGCTACCTGGTGGTAGTGCTCCGCGACCGCCGCCACGAACTCCTCGGTCTCGATCCCCCACCAGGTGAACGAGCCCATCTCGACGAGCCACACAGGGCGGTCGGGGGCGTCGAGCAGCGCCGTCAGCAGCTCCAGGTCGGGGTCGCGGACCCGGAGGGGGAGACTCCACGAGTACGGGTACGGGGCGCTCAGCCCGGCGACGCGCAGCACCTGCGGCGACCCGTACGCCACGAAGCCGGTGTCGCCCGGTTCGGCACTCGCGGCGATCCACTCCCCGACCGCGGTCCCGCTCGACGGGCGCTCGGTGATCGCCACGGGGGTCTGCCAGAGGACACCGACGAGCGTGGACGCGAGCGCCAGCACGACCGCGACCCGCGTGACGCGGAGCAGGCCCGCCCTGACCGCGAGGGCGGCGCCGAGCGCCAGCGGCATCGCGAGCTGCAACGCGTAGTGGCGCCACCACGAGCCACCTCCGGCGATCCCGATCACCGAGTACGCCAGCGCGGCCGCCGTCGCGAGCGCGACCGGGCTGCGGCGACGCCTCCACACCGCCCGCACGGTGAGTGCGGCCAGCAGTGCGGCGCCGGTGACGAGCAGTGTCAGCCCGAACGTGCGCATCCGTCGTTCTGGAGCCACGGTGCTCGACTCGATGATCACCCCCACCGCCCGCTCCCGGAACCCGTACAGCGCATCCCACAGTGCACCGATCCCGGGTCCCTCCGAAGCAGCCCAGACCGCGGCGAGGAGGATCGGGACCGCGGCCCCGAGCAGCAGCCCTCCGATCAGCCGCCATGCGCGGCGGCCGCCGATCAGCCACAGGACTCCGGCGAAGACGAACCCGTCGACGTAGTTCTGCTTCATCAGCACGCCGCACGCAGCCGCGACTCCGGCGGCCGCTGCGACCGCCCCTGCCCGGCGCCTCGTGGCGGGCCGGGCGACGAGGGTGGTGGCCGCCAGCGCGAGCGCCACGCTCAGCGTCACGAACGCCACCGCGGGCAGCGCCGTCGTCAGGCGTGGACCGCTGAACACCGGGGTCGAGGTGAGCGCTGCCATCACCGCCGCTGCCGCGACTGCGCCGCGCGCCCCCGCGATCGCCCGCCCCGCGTACCAGGCGGCGGCGACCGCGACGAGCGCGAGCGCGAGCGCGACGAGCCGCAGCGCCACGCGGTCACCGAGCACACCCGAGGCCGCGTCGGCGAGCCGGAACACCACGAGCAGCCCGGGCGGCCGGTCGACCCACTGGTTGCCGTACAGCTCTCCCCCCGTGGTGCCCCACTGGTCCGCGACCAGGAGGAACCCGCCCTCGTCGGACGAGAGCGGCGCCCACAGGAACGGCAGCCGCAGTAGCGTCGTGACGGCGAGCACCGCGAGGAGGACGCTGCGCGACCCCGACTCGAGCCAGCGCACGACACGACGCACCGTCGACCACGTCGGCGGTGCGTGCGCGCTCGGAGCCTGCGAGATCAGTACTGGATCACCATCCGGCCGTCGATCTTCCCCTGCTCCATCTCGTCGAAGATGTCGTTGATGTCGCCGAACTCCCGAGTCGGGAAGTCGAGGGCCTCGACCATGTCCTGCCGGGTCCCCACGATCGATCCGCGCAGCGTGAGGCCTTTGAGGACGACGTCGAAGATCGGCGTCGGGAAGTCCCCCAGCGGGAGCCCGACGTACGAGATGGTCCCGCCGCGCTTCGCGAACCCGATCGACTGCCCGAACGCCGACGGGCTGACGGCGGTGGCGCCGGCGCACAGCACAGGGGCGACCTCACCCGGGCCCGGCTGGGGAATCTCCCACTTCGTGATCGAGAGCGGCGCAGCGAAGTCGGTGACAGTCGCGGCGCGCATCGCCTCAGCCATGAGTTCCCCCGGACGGCAGTCGTGGATCTGCGCTTCGACTCTAACCTCGGGCACGTCCACGCGCAGACCCGGTCCGCGCATGGCCGAGCACGTCGCCGCCGTCGAAGGTCAGCCACTCCGGCAGTGCGGCCCGGTTCTCCTCGCTCGGGTCCTCCCAGAAGCGACGGGGCGCGTGCCATGCCGCGTTCAGCCCCTCCTCGTGCGTGTTCCCGTTCTGCACCGAAGTCGGTCACGTACAGCACGTACCGATGCACTCCGAGGTCCCCGATCGTGGTCACGGTGCCTGGTCTTCGCCACGTGCTTCGCAGGGCCCCTCCCTGTCTTACGGGTCGCCCCGCTGGTGGGCGCAGAGGGGATCGAACCCCCGACCGCCTCGTTGTAAGCGAGGTGCTCTACCGCTGAGCTATGCGCCCGTCTCGCGCGCGTCCTGCCGCGCGGCGCCTCACCCTACCCGATCGCTTCGACGAGGGGCTGGGGAGGACAGAGGCGTGGCCGCTGGCGTCTCGGGTCACCAGCGGCCACGCGTTGTCAAGTCTTGCACAGAACAGGGTCTGTGCGGGAGGTCATGCAGAGATTTCCTGGAGCGCACCGAGGTACGTCTTCAGGTCGCGCGCGTCCGGCAGACCGTTCTCGATCTTCCAGCGCACGACGCCACTCTCATCGACCAGGAAGCTGCCTCGCAGCGCGCACCCGCGGGCCTCGTCGAACACCCCGTACGACTGGGCGACCTCGCCGTGCGGCCAGAAGTCACTGAGCAGGGAGAACGACAGCCCGTCCTTCTCGGCGAAGGCCCGCAGCGCGAACATCGGGTCGCACGAGATCGCGAGCACCTCGGCGCCGAGGTCGTTGAACGCGGCCAGGTTGTCGCGCAGCTCGCACAGCTCGCCGGTGCAGATGCCGCTGAAGGCGAACGGATAGAACACGAGGAGCGTCTTCTTGCCACGCAGCGCGGACAGCGACACCTCCTCGCCGTGCTGGTTCTTGAGGGTGAAGTCCGGGGCCTCGGAACCGATCTCGATCGTCATGGAGGGGATCACTCGCTCTCGTCAGTCGTCAGTCGGTGTCAGGTGGCGCTTGAGCACCTTGCCGGTCGCGTTGCGCGGCAGCTCGTCAACGAAGCGTACTTCCCGTGGAACCTTGTATCGCGCGAGGTGCTCACGAACGTGGGTCTTGAGCTCGCCCTCGCTCACGTGGACGTCCGCGCGCAGCGCCACCCACGCGACGAGGCGGTGTCCGAACTCGGCGTCCTCCACCCCGACAGCGGCCGCCTCGAGCACCGCAGGGTGACGCGCGAGGGTGTCCTCGACCTCCTGCGGATAGACGTTCTCGCCGCCGGAGACGATCATGTCGTCGTCGCGCCCCTCGACGAACAGCAACCCGTCGCGGATCGTGCCGACGTCGCCGGTCGACATCCGGCCGTCGATGACGTCTTTGGTGCTGCCGTTGGTGTACCCCTCGAACGGAAGCCCGTTCTGGACGAAGATGCGCCCACCCCGGCCGGACGACGCGCGCCCGGCGTCGTCGTACAGCGCGACCACCGTGCCGATCGGCGGTGCACCGGCAGTGCCCGGGTGCGCCCGCATCTGCGCAGGCGTCGCGATGGTCGCCCAGGCGCACTCGGTGGAGCCGTACGTGTTGTAGAGCGTGTCGCCGTACTGGTCCATCCACGCCGTCGCAAGGTCGCCCGGCAGCGCCGACCCGCTCGCGGCGACGACGCGCACGGAGCTCAGGTCGTACGAGTCGAGCTCGGCCTGCGGGAGCGCCAGCGCGCGTTGGAGCATGACCGGGATGACGACGGCCGCGTCGCAGCGCTGCTTGTCGAGCGTACGGAGGAAGTCGCGGGGGTCGAAGCGCCGACGGAGCACGAGCGTGGACCCCAGCAGCATCGCGAGGTTGAGGTGTCCCCAGCCCCAGGTGTGGAACAGCGGAGCGGCGATGTGCACGCTCCGGCGAGCCTCGAGCGGGATGCGGGACAACAGCGCGGCGCCCGCGCTCAACGACCCCGACCCGCGACTCGCGCCCTTCGGCGTGCCCGTGGTCCCCGACGTCAGGATGACGGAGTGACCCTCGCGACCGGGCGGCTCGAGGTCCGCGCCGTCGTGCCCCGCAGCGAGCGCGGCGACCGTGTCGTGGCCAGAGGTGTCGGTCCAGGCGAGCAGCCGGCGCACGTCCCCGGGTGCTCCCGCCACGACGTCGGCGAACTCCTCGTCGTGGACAACGACGACCGGCTTCTCGCGTCCGAGCAGCTCGGCGGTCTGAGGGCCTGAGAACGCGGTGTTGAGATAGAGGACGTCGGCGCCGAGCCGACCGGCGGCGACCGCGGTGATGACGAACCACCGGTGGTTGCGCGCCATCACCGCCACGGCGTCGCCCTCGCCGACGCCGAGCCCTGCGAACCCGCGCGCCAACGCGTTGGCCTGCCGGTGCAGCTCATCGAACGTGAGCGATCCTCGCTCGTCGTGGATGGCGATGCCGTGCGGGTCCCGCACGGCGAGCGACGCGTAGCCCCCCGCGAGACCGGTGCCCCACCTCGTCAGCGCAAGGCCGAGCCGGGCGAGCGTCCGCGGCCCGTACGGGCGCACGATGCCCGTCCGCGCCAACGTCGCCACGCTGCGAAGGGCGACGTCGGCTCTGTTGCGGCCGGGGCCACGCAGCACATTCGTCATGGGGGCACCTCACGATGTCGGCGGAATGCGTGCTCGAAAGTGTAACCGGCGGTTACATATAACGGAAAACGTCATCTCCGCGAAGCCCGGCAGCCCAGACTCCGTCCCCTGCGTCGCGTCAGCGTTTGTGCGTCGAGAGCTTGGTCGCGGCCCAGTCCGAGCCGGCCGGATTGGTCGTCGTCGTCGACAGCCCAGCGATCGGTGCCGCCTCGGCGATGTCGGCGCCGTCGACGTAACCGGATCGCCCGACCTTCGGCGTGAGCAGCCAGACCGTGCCGCCCTCGACCAGATCCTGCAGCGAGTCCATCAGGGCGTCTGCGAGGTCACCGTCGTCGGCGCGCCACCACAGGACCACACCGTCGACGACCTCCCCGTAGTCGCCGTCCACCATCTCGCTGCCGATGCGATCCTCGATCGACTCTCGGAGGGCGTCGTCGACGTCCTCGTCCCATCCGAGCTCCTGGACGACCATGTCCGGCTTGAAGCCAAGACGATCTCCGTGCCCCGGACGGTCCGCGTCCTGCGCGGTGGCGCTCACCCGTGCCTCCTCAATACGTGTTTGCCCAGGCCCACTCGTGCCTAGGCGCCACACACTAGCGGCTCTGCCGACTTCGGGGGGAAGGAGCGCGCAGGTCCGCCTGCCACGGGGCCGTCACGGCACGCACCGCAGCCGGGGAGGGGGCGGCTACTCGCGGGTATTAGGGCGCGGTGGAAGGATGGACGTCGGACGGCCGGGGACCTACCGGTACCCGCCGAACGCCGCTGCTGCGCACACCCGGTGCAGCCGCGATCTGTGCGAGATCAGCGCACTTGTACGAGAGAAGGAAACGAAGTGGCCCAGTCACCCGAGCGGCCCCCCGTCATCCACGAGGGTCTCCCGTCTCAGCTCCCCGACATCGACCCGGACGAGACCACCGAATGGCTCGACTCGTTCGACGAGATGGTCGACGAACGCGGCCGTGGACGGGCCCGATACGTGATGCTTCGCCTGCTGGAGCGGGCTCGCGAGAAGCAGGTTGGCGTCCCCGCGCTGACGAGCACCGACTACATCAACTCGATCCCGCCCGAGCGTGAGCCGTGGTTCCCCGGGGACGAGGACGTCGAGCGGCGCATCCGCGCCTACATCCGCTGGAACGCCGCCGCCATGGTGTCGCGCGCGAACCGCCCCGGCCTCGGTGTCGGCGGCCACATCGCGACGTACCAGTCGGCCGCAAGCCTGTACGAGGTGGGCTTCAACCACTTCTTCCGCGGCAAGGACCACCCCGGCGGCGGCGACCAGGTGTTCATCCAGGGACACGCCTCCCCCGGCATCTACGCCCGCGCCTACCTCGAGGGCCGGCTCACCGCCGAGCAGCTCGACCGCTTCCGCCAGGAGGTCAGCCACGGCCCGGGCAACGGACTGTCGTCGTACCCCCACCCGCGGCTCATGCCGGACTTCTGGGAGTTCCCGACCGTCTCCATGGGGCTGGCCGCGCTCAACTCGATCTATCAGGCGCGCTTCAACCGCTACCTCCAGAACCGCGGCATCAAGGACACCAGCGAGCAGCGCGTCTGGGCGTTCCTCGGCGACGGCGAGATGGGCGAGCCCGAGTCGCTCGGCGCGATCGGCCTGGCCGCGCGCGAGGAGCTCGACAACCTCACGTTCGTCATCAACTGCAACCTGCAGCAGCTCGACGGCCCGGTGCGGGGCAACGGCAAGATCATCCAGGAGCTGGAGTCGACGTTCCGCGGCGCCGGCTGGAACGTCATCAAGGTGATCTGGGGACGCGAGTGGGACGAGCTTCTCGCCCGCGACGTCGACGGGGTCCTCGTCAACCAGATGAACCGCACGCCCGACGGCCAGTACCAGACGTACTCGATCGAGGACGGCTCGTACACGCGCGACCACTTCTTCGGCGCCGACCCGCGCCTGCTCAAGATGGTCGAGCACCTGACGGACGACCAGATCTCCAAGCTGCCGCGCGGCGGTCACGACTACCGCAAGGTCTACTCGGCGTTCGAGGCCGCGATGAACCACACCGGCCAGCCGACGGTGATCCTGGCCCAGACCATCAAGGGCTGGACGATCGACGCACTGGAGGGCCGCAACGCGACCCACCAGATGAAGAAGCTCACCAAGGCCGACCTCAAGCGCTTCCGTGACCGGCTCTACCTGCCGATCAGCGACGCCGAGATCGACGAGGCCGAGATCGCGCCGTTCTACCACCCCGGCGAGGACTCCGACGAGATCCAGTACATGCGCGAGCGCCGCCGCCAGCTCGGCGGGTCGCTGCCCAAGCGTGTGGTCCGCTCGACGCCGCTCGAGCTGCCCGGCGACGACATGTACGCCGAGCTGCGCGGCGGCTCCGGCAACCAGGCGATCGCGACGACGATGGCGTTCGTCCGCCTGCTGCGCAACCTCATGCGCGACAAGAAGATCGGCTCGCGGATCGTGCCCATCGCGCCGGACGAGTTCCGGACGTTCGGCATGGACTCGATGTTCCCCACGGCGAAGGTCTACAACCCGCACGGTCAGTCGTACGAGTCCGTCGACCGGAAGATCCTCCTCGCCTACAAGGAGTCGACCGCCGGTCAGCTCCTCCACGAGGGCATCAGCGAGGCAGGCGCGGTCGCCTCGATGACCGCTGCGGGCTCGGCGTACGCGACCCACGGCGAGCCGATGATCCCGGTCTACATCTTCTACTCGATGTTCGGCTTCCAGCGCACCGGCGACTCCCTGTGGGCGATGGCCGACCAGATGTCCAAGGGCTTCCTCGTCGGCGCGACCGCCGGTCGTACGACCCTGACCGGTGAGGGCCTGCAGCACGCCGACGGCCACTCGCCGCTGCTGGCGCGCACCAACCCCGCCGCGATCCACTACGACCCGGCGTTCGGCTTCGAGATCAGCCGCATCGTCCAGGACGGCATGCGGCGGATGTACGGCAGCACTGAGGAGAACCCGCACGGCGAGGACGTGTTCTACTACCTCACCGTCTACAACGAGCCCGTCGTCCAGCCCGCCGAGCCGGAGGACCTCGACGTGGAGGCGCTGCTCAAGGGCATGTACCGCTATCGCGAGGCTCCGCAGCGCGAGGGCGACGCCCCCCGGGCGCAGATCCTCGCGTCGGGCGTCGCGGTCCCGTGGGCGCTCGAGGCGCAGCAGATCCTCGCCGACGAGTACGGCGTCCGCGCCGACGTGTGGTCGGTGACGTCGTGGAACGAGCTCGCACGTGAGGCCGACGCCGCTGAGCGTGCCTCGTTCAACGCGCCGGGCGAGGAGCCCGTCCAGCCGTACGTGACGCGCGCGCTCGCCGGCACGCACGGCCCGGTGCTGGCGGTGACCGACTACATGCGCGCGGTGCCCGACCAGATCTCGCGGTGGGTCCCGCACGCCTGGACGTCGCTCGGTGCGGACGGCTTCGGATTCGCCGACACACGGGCCGCAGCACGCCGCTTCTTCCAGATCGACAGCGCGTCGATCGTCGTGGGTGTGCTCGAGGCCCTCGCCGCTCAGGGCGAGGTGAAGCCGGAGACGGCCGCCGAGGCGTACGCGCGGTTCCAGCTCGACGACCCCACCGCAGTCGCAGGAGTGCCCCAGGAAGGCGCTGACGCCTGACGACGGCACGTCACGAGGGGTGAGCGCACGGTGGACTGAAGGGTCACCGGGCGTTCACCCCTCGTCCTCTAGAATGTCGTCATGGATCCCCGTGACGACACGACGTTCGATGCTGCCACGAGCGGGTCCGTGAGTGCTCCGGCACCCGCGACGGCCACGGTGGAGCAGGAGGCGTCGAAGGCCGAACGACGGACCCCGACGTGGCTGCGCGTCCTGCGCTGGCCCTACACCTTCCTCGTGGCGTTCTCGATCGTCGTCGGCGTCTTCACGATCTGGGCGTCCTACTACCTCGATCTCCCGATGCGCGACCCCGAGGGTTTCCTCGGTCCCGCGTACGTCCGTCTTCCGGCGCTCGGGTTCCTCTTCATCGGTGGCGGGCTCGCCGTGCAGGCGTTCCTCCAGAAGCGCACCTTCCGCGGCCTGTGGTCGCGCGCCGTCACGATCGTGCGCACGGAGTGGAGCTGGTCGCGCCTCGTCCACGCCGCGCTCGGTCTCATCGCCTTCTACGTCTCGTACGTGAGCTACCGCAACCTCAAGAGCTTCCTGCCGATCGTGCGCGACGAGGTGCTGTACGACGCCGACCTGATGCAGCTCGACCGGTGGCTGTTCTTCGGCCACTACCCCGCGCTGGTCCTGCACGCCGTGCTCGGGACCGGCTTCATCGCGCTGATCCTGTCGACGATCTACGTCTCGTACCTCATGCTCACGCCGGTGTCGCTGGCGGCGTTGCTCGTCCTCAACAAGGATCTCTCGCTCGGCGCCTGGTACGCGACGGCGCTGAGCCTCAACTGGATCCTCGGCGTCGCGAGCTACTACCTGATCCCGACGCTGGGGCCGATCTTCGCCAACCAGTCCTTGTTCTCCGACCTGCCCGGCGACAGTGGCGTGGCAGCGCTGCAACAGTCGCTGGCACACGCCCGCTACGACGTGCTGAGCAGCCCGTGGGACACCGAGAAGATCCACGGCATCGCCGGCTTCGCCTCGCTCCACGTCTCCGTGGTCCTCACCGCCTGCCTCTTCTTCCAGATCATCGGCCTCAACAAGTGGCTCCTGCGGACGCTGTGGGTCTACTTCACCGGCACCGTCCTCGCGACGATCTACTTCGGCTGGCACTACGTGCTCGACGACATCGGCGGCGTCATCATCGCCGTCCTCTCGATCGCGATCGGTGCCGCGGTGACGGGCAACTGGGGCTACCGCAAGAAGCGCAAGGCCGCCGAGGCGGCCAAGGCGGACGCCGCCTCCAGCGTGGCCTGACCTGGGTCAGCCCGCGTCGGCCGTGAGGTCGACGACAGCGGCCGCTGCCTCGACCGAGTCGGCACCCTCGGCGCGGGCGCCGCTGCGAAGGATCGCTCGCCAGCGCTGCGGGCGGTAGGTCGCCGCAGGCTGCTCGTCGACGAACGCGGTCAGCACGTCGACGAAGAGATCAGGCTCGTCCTTGTGCGGGAAGTGGCCGCTGTCGGGGAAGAGCCGGACCACCGTGTGCGGTCCGCGGCGCTGCGCGACGAGCGCGTGGCGGGCTGGGATCACCGCGTCCTTCTCGCCCCACACGAGGCATAGCGGGATCACCTCGGCGAGGTAGGCGCGATCGGTCATCGTGATCCGTTGCCCCCGCCAGTCGACGACATGGCTGGTCGCTGCGCGGACCGCGGCACGGTTGCCCGGGTCGCACAGCGCGGAGTAGACGCCGGCCACCTCGTCGAGGTCGCGGGTGTACGGGAGCCCCGAGCGCGACAGAGCGCGCAGCCCCGCACGGACGGGACCGCGCAGCGGTGGCACGGTGAGCGCTCTGAGGCCGAGACCTGCACCGGGGACCGTGAGCAGGCGGATCAGCGGCGTCACGTCCGCTCCGAGGCCGCCGGGGGCGACGAGGCAGATGCGCTCGGTGCGCTCGGGGTACTGGTAGGCGAACTGCATCGCCACACCACCCCCGAAGCTGTGCCCGACGATGGTGACCCGCTCGATCTCGAGGTACGCGAGGAGGTCGCGCATTGCGTTGGCGTAACCGCCGAGCGAGTAGTCGCCGCGAGGCTTGTCGGACTCGCCGTGCCCAAGGAAGTCCGGGGCGATCACCCGGAACCGGTCCGCGAGGCGCCCCATCACGGGGAGCCACGTCGTCGAGTCGCACCCGAGGCCGTGCAGCAGGAGGAGCGCGGGCCCCTGCCCCGCCATCCGGTACGCCCGCCGGTGGCCGTGGAGCGAGACGAACCGCGTCCGGAGGGGGCCGGACTCGTCGGGCTCGCTCATCCGTCGCCGCTCCTCGTTCGTAGAAATTCGGCTCAGGATATCGGCTGGATGGCCCTGCTGCACCTACCCTGTTGCGTGTGAGCGAGGCGACGCACGAGCGGTACGCGCAGGTGTTGGACAAGGCCTCTGGCGACCTCACGACCGCGGCGATCGCGACGATGGAGCGCGATCTCGACTGGTTCCACGAGCTCGATGCCGAGCACCGGTCGTGGATCTCGCTGATCGCGCACGCAGGGATCGCGCAGTGCGCGGAGTGGATGCGTACGGGCGCTGCGCCGGTGGACGTCACGGCCACGGTCTTCGGCGCTGCCCCCCGCGGCCTCACGCGCCACGTCACCTTGCACCAGACGGTCGCGATGGTGCGCACGACGATCGAGGTAATCGAGCAGCACGCGACCCACCTCTTCGGCCCTGAGGACGTGGACGACGTGCGCCGAGAGCTGTCCTCGTACGCGCGGGAGGTCGCGTTCGCGACCGCCGACGTCTATGCGCGCGCGGCGGAGTCGCGTGGCCAGTGGGACGCCCGGATGGAGGCGCTCGTCGTGGACGCCGTCGTACGGGGCGAGCCCGAGGAGGTCATCCGCTCACGTGCCGCGGCCCTCGGCTGGGAGACGGACGGCACTGTCGTGGTGCTCGTCGGTGCTGCGCCACCGGCGCCGACGTCCGGCGAAGGCGGCGTCGTGGACGACGTGCGACGGCGCGCACGCGCCGCTGAGCTGTCCACACTGACCTCCGTACAGCTCGAGCGTCTCGTCGTGCTGCTCGGCGGCGTCAGCGACCTCCACGCCGCGGGCGCGGCGGTCGTCGACGCGTTCGGGTCGGGTGCGGTGGTCATCGGCCCGGGCGTCGACCACATCGCCCAGGCGCACCGGTCGGCACGTGCGGCGCTCGCGGGCCTACGCGCGGCGACGGGGTGGGTGGCCGCCCCACGGCCCGTCCTCGCCGACGACCTGTTGGTCGAACGCTCTCTCGCCGGCGACGGGCACGCGCGGCGCGCTCTGGTCGACGGGGTCCACACGCGGCTGAGCGAGTCCGATCCGACGCTTCACACGACGCTCTCGACCTTCTTGGAGACGGGAGCCTCGGTCGAGGCGGCGGCCCGACGGTTGTTCGTCCATCCGAACACGGTGCGCTATCGGTTGAGGAAGGTGCGCGAGGTGACGGGGCTCGAGCCGCTCGACCCACGCGGCGCCTACACGCTGCGCGTAGGACTGACCTTGGGCGGGCTCCTGATGTCGCCCGGGGAGCAGCGACGTCCGCCGTTGTAGGAACCCCACAACCGACCGTGAGTATTTTGTGCCAAGTCCCCTTCGTGATTCCGGGGCCGTCACAGGCAGTCTTGGTGACGTGCTCGTGATTCGTCGTCGTGACCACGGTTGAGGATCTACTCCCCCGCCACTAGGCCGGGGTTCCGACCTACGCGGCTCGGAGCGGACCCAATCCGAGGTTTCGTCGGAGGAGTGCGCGGCGGCCGCACAGCGGCCTCAACGGGGGCCGGCACCGCCAGGCGGTGACGGGCTGCGCAACGAGCACGGCCTCGCAGGGGCGTTCGGGGGTCGCCCTTGCGACGCCGCCGGCCGCGTCCAGGTGGACGCGGCCGGCGGCGCATGGTCGGCCTTTGTACCGTCTCTCGTCCACCTGAGGACTTCCCCATGCACACGCCAGCGTCGTCCGTCGTCGAGGAGCTCACCGCGATCGTCGACCAGATCGCACCCGGCCGAGCGCCCGGCGTGCTGAGCCTGTCGTCGTCGTTCGTCGACGATCTCCGGATGGGCCCGTTGTCGCTCGGCGCGCTCTCCCTCGGGATCGAGGAGCGCTTCGACGTCCGCGTTCCCGTGGCCGCGTTGTCGGGGACGGTGGGGGATGTGGTGGCTCACGTCGAGCGAGAGCTCGCATCGGGCTGAGAGCGAGAGCTCGCATCGGGCTGACCCACGCCCCCTGTGTCCGGGCTTCGGTCGTTTGTCATGATGGAGGCCGATCAGCGAGGAGGGGCACCTTGATGGATCTGAGCAGCGACTCCGCCGACGGAGCGCGCAACCGCCTCGTGCTCAAGATCGTGCTCGGTCTCGTGGGCGCCGGGATCGCGATGGGACTGATCTTCGGGTTCGCCGGGGCATCGGCGATCCGCGCACTCGGCTTCAAGGCTGAGCCGACTCCCTCGGCCCCGGCCGCGAGCGAGGAGACGGACGAGCCGGAGGAACCGACGGAGACCACGCCCGCCCCGACGACACCACCGCCGACGACGTCCTCGCCGAAGCCGAAGGATCCCCGGTTCGAGGCATCGAGCGACGCGGTCGGTCCGGGTGAGCGCATCGAGTTCACCGGCCGCGCCCCCGAGCTGGGTGCCGGGTCGACGCTGCAGGTCCAGCGCCGTGAGGGTCAGGACGGCGAGTGGGGAGACTTCCCCGTCACCGCAACGACCCGCAAGGGCGGGACGTTCTCAACGTGGATCGTGACGAGCCGGACGGGCTCGTGGGAGTTCCGTGTCGTCGGTGACGGCTTCACCTCGCCGAGCGCGCGCGTCGAGATCGGCTGACGCCGACCGTCTCATCCGACCTGGTGGAGCCACCGTACGGGCGCGCCGTCGCCGGCGTGGCGGAACGCCTCGAGCTCGTCGTCCCAAGGCCGGCCGAGGAGCGTGTCGAGCTCGGCTTCGAGGTCGACCTCGCCGGCTGCGGCACGGGCCATCGCGGCCTTGATCCGCTCCTCGTGCACCATCACGTCGCCATGGCTGCCGATGACCGCGTGGAACACCCCGAGCGACGGCGTCGAGGAGTAGCGAGCACCCTCGGTCTGGGCTGTCGGCTCCTCGGTCGACTCGAAGCGCAGGCGCTCCCATCCGCGCAGTGCGGAGGTCAGGGTCGCGGCAGTGCCCGCCGGGCCCTGCCAGGAGAGCTCGCAGCGATAGGCGCCCGGCTCAGCGGGCTGCGGAGACCACTGCAGTGCCGCGGGCGCGCCAAATACGCCGGCGACGGCCCACTCGACGTGCGGGCAGAGCGCCGACGGTGCTGAGTGGACGTACAGGACGCCCAGGGTGGCGTTGCTCATCAGTGCCTCCTGGTTCGAGATCCGCCTTCCCCAACGTCCTCGGACCGAAGCACTGCGCCCTATTGTGCCGCATCCTGGGGTTCGGCACCACGGTCGCCTGTGTACGGGGTTGTCGTGGCAGGATGAACGGGAGCGACGGGCCCGCCTTCTCGGGGGCTCAGATGCTCACGACAAGACGCCCGTACGACGGGAGGGACGTGCATGAAGGTCGCCATCGCGGGGGGCCACGGCAAGATCGCGCTGCTGCTGACCCGCAAGCTCGCCGACGCCGGTCACGAGGTCGTCGGCCTCATCAGGAAGCCCGAGCACGCCGACGACGTCACGGCCGCGGGCGGCTCGCCCGTGCTCGTCGACCTTGAGAGCGCGAGCGCGACCCAGGTCGCCGACGCGCTCGGCGGCGCCGATGCCGCCGTCTTCGCCGCCGGCGCAGGGTCGGGATCGGGCGTGGAGCGCAAGTGGACGGTCGACCGCGACGGGGCCGTCCTCCTGGCCGCGGCGGCGCAGCTCGTCGGGGCGTACCGGTTCGTCGTGGTCTCGTCCATGGGCGCGGGCCAGGGCGACGCGAGCTCCGACGACGTGTTCCAGGTCTATCTCGCAGCCAAGGGCGAGGCCGACGACGCGGTGCGGGCGAGTGCGCTCGACTGGACGATCGTGCGCCCGGGCGGCCTCACGGACGATCCGGGGACAGGGAGGGTCACGGTCGGCGACTCCGTCGGGCGCGGCTCGATCCCCCGCGCCGACGTCGCGGAGGTGATCGCCGTGGCTCTCGAGACACCGTCGACCGTACGAACGACCTTCGAGGTGGTGGGCGGCGACGTGCCGGTCGCCGAGGCGCTGGCATCGCTGTCGCCGGGGCCGCTCGCCGGTTGACCGGCAGGCTCAGGCGCGGATCGTCGCGAGCGCCGAGACGACGTACTCGCGAGGTCGCGACTTTCCGGTGAATGCGGCCTTCACCCCGCCCTCGTCGTCGCCGGCGGTGATGACCGTGACGTCGTGGCTCACGGAGAGGATCTCGTTCGCGGACTCCTGGGACGCGAGGTCCTGAAGCCGCTGCGCCACCTCGGCCATCGCCGTCGCGATGCTCGACGAGGGTGACGACACGGCGTACAGGAGCGAGGACCCCGCCCGCTCGAACGGGTCCTGCGGCATCGTCATCCTGGTTCCTCCCGACGGGCGTGGTGGGGCGGGTGGGGCTCGAACCCACGACCTGACGGATTATGAGTCCGCTGCTCTGACCAGCTGAGCTACCGCCCCTCGCGGAGCACAGCCTAGTGGCCGGCGCCCAGGCAGGCGGCAGGGCGGCCGCATCCGACCTACGATCGCAAGATGACCGACGAGCAGCGCGGAAGTCCCGCAGCCCTCCAGCCGCTCGACGAGGACTGGGAGACCGCCCTCGCCGTCGTGGCTCATCCCGACGACATGGAGTTCGGAGCCGCTGCAGCCGTCGCCCGGTGGACGGCACAGGGCAAGCGCGTCATCTACTGCATGGTGACCAGCGGCGAGGCCGGTATCGACGGGATGGAGCCCGAGGTCACCCGCACGGTGCGGACGGCCGAGCAGATCGAGTCCGCGCGGATCGTCGGTGTCGACACCGTGGAGTTCCTCGGGCTGCCCGACGGGATCGTCGAGTACGGGGTCCCGCTGCGCCGGGTGATCGCCCGGCAGGTGCGGGTGCACCGACCCGACATCGTCATCACGGGCAACTTCCACCCAACCTTCCCGAACGGGTTCCTCAACCAGGCCGACCACATCGCCGTCGGCCGGGCGACCGTCGACGCGGTCCGCGACGCCGGCAACCGGTGGGTCTTCCACGAGGCGGGTGTCGAGCCCTGGGGCGGCGTTCGCGCCGTCTGGGTCGCGGGCTCCCCCGACGCCCGGCACGGCGTCGACATCTCCGCCACCTTCGACGCGGGCGTGGCGTCGCTGCGTGCCCACAAGGCGTACCTCGACGGGCTCGGGTGGGTCGACTTCGACCCGGCCGCGTTCCTCGGGTCGATGGCCGAGCCGGCGGGCACCGCGATGGGCGTGCGTTATGCGACGTCGTTCGAAGTCCTCCCGCTGGCCCTCCCGGAGGACTGAGGCACTCGCAGAGGGGCACCAGCACATGCAAAACGGTCCGGCCTGCGGATCTCTCCGCTGGCCGGACCGTTTCTCTTGCTCCCCCGACTGGACTCGAACCAGTAACCTGCCGGTTAACAGCCGGCTGCTCTGCCAATTGAGCTACAGGGGAATGCTCTCGAGCGACCGCTAGCCTAGCAAGCGTTGTCCCTGGACCCCAAACCGGGGTCCCGTCTCATGGGCGCTCCTCCTCGGCGCCGCCGAGGCCCGCATCGCCGCGCAGGCCGAGGTCGTCCTGGACGGACGCGAGTGCCCGAGCGGTCGCCTCCCTGACGTGTGGATCGTCGGACGAGAGGCCTTGGTCGAGCACGTACGAGAAGGTCAGCGGCCCGCGACGCGTCGGTGAGCGCCGGGCAACGACGGTCACCGTGTCACGGGCCCCCTCCACTGTCTCGCGCGCACTCGCGACGATGCTCGCGTCCACCCGCTCGCGTGCGAGCTCGACGAGCCGACCAGGCCCGTCGAACGCCACGACCTCGCGGTGGATCGCGTCGCTGCCGCCCCACTGGACGGTCACGGTGGATGCCTCGGCATCCCACGACAGCGACTCCACCTGCTCCCAGGGCACGCGCAGGTGGTCGGTATCGGCCGCGAGGTGGAGGGCGGCATCGGTGCCCACGTGCCAGTGCTCGGCAACGTCCTGCTGCGCCGCGAGGACCCGCTCGGAGTGCTCGGCCTCGATCGCTCGCCGGATCTGCTTCGGAATCTTGCGCGCCGTCGCCATGCAGCCATCTTGGTCCATCACGGCGCCACCATCGCGACCGCCGGGTGGTCTCTGAGGGTCTGGAGCGCTCGCTGCTCCTGAGCGCGCACGACGTCGAGACCGCAGTCGAGCTCGAGCGCGACCGCGCGGAGGGAACGCGCTCCCCCGCCGTCGATCCCGAAGCGACGCTCCACGACCTCGCGCTCGACCTCGGGAAGCACCGCGAGCGCCTCTCTGATGGCCCAGCACACCCGGGGGTCGAGGGCCTCGCCGCGAGCTGCGACCACGTCGCTCTCGAGCGCGTCGAGGGACACGGGCACGGTGTCGGCAGCGAGCAGCCTCTCGACCCGGTCTTCGGGGATCCCGACCCGCTCGGCGACCGCCCCCGCCGACGGCGCACGGCCGGACTCGCGGTGCAGCGTCTCGGCGACCTCCCGGCACGCGACCACCTGGAGCTCGGCCTTGGGAGGGAGCCGCACCACGCGCCGGGACCCCGCCGCATCGGCGATGTGTCGTTTCACCCACGGCGCGGCGTAGGTCGAGAAGCGGAACCCCCGAGAGGGGTCGAACCCCTCGACCGCCCGGATCAGACCGACGACCCCCTCCTGGACCAGGTCGGCGAACGGCACGCCGCACTCGTCGAGCCGCCGCGCGAACGAGACCACGAGGCGGACGTTGGCGAGGACAAGGTGGGTGCGTGCCCGTGCTCCCTGCGCGACGACCTCCGCCAGGGCCTCCCGCGCGCCGTCCGCGACCTCAGCGGACAGCAGACGCTCACGGGCCGCGCGCCCCGCGGCGTACGTCTCGGCGAGCGCCACCTCCTCTTGTGCGCTCAGCAACGGGACGGCGGTGAGTGCGTGGGCGTACGCGGACGGCGAGGGCGCGGTGGACAGGGGCGAGAAGGTCGGGCCGAGTGAGGTCATGGCGCCAGTCTGGGCAGTGGCACGACCCCTTCGGGGCCCCGCACGACGGCATCTGTGGACACCGCGGCACCTGCTGGAACCGGGGACGAACCGAGCAACCGAGAGGACCGCCGACTCAGAGCAGCGAGCCGCCGATGGCCTTCTCGCGGAGCTGGCGGCGTTGCTGCTCGAGTGCCACGAGGTCGCCGAACATGCGGTTGTACTCGGTGGCGGACTCGAGCGGGTTCGTCCGCTGGAGCTTGGACTTCACCGCCGCGATGTGGCGCAGCACTGTGAGCTCCTGCACACGCGCGACGAGCGCGTCGACGAGCACGGTGTCAGGTGCGCCGGTGGCGCGCAGCGGATCGAGCGACAGGTGTGCGAGCACCCGCTGCACGTCTGTGTCGTCGACGTGACCGCGGACGCGAGCCGCCCACGACTCGTCGGGCTTCGACGGGAAGCCCTCCGTGGCGGCGGCCGCCCAGACGGCGATCGCGTGCGGGTGCGTGAAGTCGTCGGTGTCGAGCCCGTCGGCGTGGGGCGTGATGAGGTGGGGGTGCTGGACGACCACCTTCAGAAGCTCGCGCTCGTCGGCGAAACGGGGCTCCCCGAAGCTCGGCACCGGCGCGCGCACGGGGCGCTCCTCGCCGGCAGGCTCCGTGGGCGCCGAGTGAGCGGACGGGGCGGCCGCCCCGTTCGTCCGGGTCGACGTCCGGGCGTTCGTCCGAGGCGCGGGGCGTTTCTTGACGTCCCCGAGCTCACGGCGCACCTCGTCGATCTCGATGCCGACCGTCGACGCGATCTCGCGGACGAACTGCTCGACCTTGCCTCGGTCGCGCACGGAGGAGACGAGAGCGACCGACGCACGCAGCGCGTCGACCCGCTGGTCGGCATGGTCGAGGTCGTAGCGTGCGACGACGTTGCGCAGCACGAAGCGGTACAGCGGGATCCGGGAGGCCACCAGCTCGCGCACGGCCGCGTCTCCCTGCTGCAGACGCAGGTCACAGGGGTCGAGACCGTCACCCTGCACCGCGACGTAGGTCTGGGCGACGAACTGCTCGTCACCATCGAACGCCCTCATCGCGGCCTTCTGGCCGGCCTCGTCGCCGTCGAAGGTGAAGATCACCTCGCCGCGCATCGCCTCGTGGTCGAGGAGCAGCCGCCGCAGGATCCGGCCGTGCTCGTCGCCGAACGCCGTCCCGCAGGTCGCGACCGCAGTGCCGACGCCCGCCTCATGGCATGCCATCACGTCGGTGTAGCCCTCGACGATGACCGCCTGGCTGGACTGCGAGATGGCCTTGCGGGCCAGGTCGACGCCATACAGGACCTGGCTCTTCTTGTAGAGCGGGGTCTCGGGGGTGTTGAGGTACTTCGCCTCGATGCGGTCGTCGTCGAACAACCGCCGCGCACCGAACCCGACGACATCACCCGACGCGTCGCGGATCGGCCAGATCAGCCGCCCGCGGAAGCGGTCGTACGCGCCTCGGCTGTTGCGCGCCACCAGCCCGGCAGTGACGAGGTCCTCCTCGTCGAAGCCGCGATCGCGCAGGTTGCGCAGGAGCGCCTCACCGTCGCGCGGGGCGAACCCGACACCGAAGCGCTCGGCCGTCTCCCGCCCGAAGCCGCGGTCGGCGAGGAACTGGCGCCCGGTGAGCGAGCCCTTGCCGCTCGCGAGCTGCTCGACGAAGAACTCCGCAGCCGCGGCGTTGGCCTTGACCAGCCGTCCACGCTGTGCGAAGTCGCGCTGCGGGCCAACCGGGCCGTCGACGTAGGTCAGTGTGATGCCGTACTTCGCCGCTAGCCGCTCGACCGCCTCGCTGAAGCCGATCTGGTCGATCTTCTGGAGGAACGTGAAGACATCCCCGCCCTCGCCGCAGCCGAAGCAGTAGTACATCCCGCGCGACGGGGTGACGTTGAACGACGGCGACTTCTCGTCGTGGAACGGGCAGAGCCCCTTGCGCGAGCCGCCACCGGCGTTGCGGAGCGTGACGTACTGCTCGACCACCTCGTCGATCCGCGCGCGTTCGCGCACTGCTGCGATGTCGTCCTCGCGGATCCGGCCTGCCACGCAGGTGAGTCTACGGTGCGGGCGGAAGGCCGTTACCTCCGTGCACCGTCCGGCGTCAGAGCAGGCGCCGTCCCCAGGCACGCGCGGAGTCGTCGGTGAGCGACGCGATCTGGTCGACGACCACCCGTAGCCGCGCTGGTTCTGAGTCGGCCTCGGCGAAATCGGCGGCGAACGGCGCGTCGAGGACCTCCGGCCCCTTGCCTGCCACCACCTCGACCAGCCCGCGCACCAGCTCGCGCTGCTCGGCGAGGAGGGTGACACGCGCGTCGGCACGCATCACGTAGTACGCCGCGACCGCCTTGAGGACCGCGATCTCGGTCCGGGTGTCGTCAGGGACGACCAGGTCTGCGGTGTAACGGACGAACGGGCGCTCGCCGAAGGCCTCACGCGTGGCGTCGCGCGCGGCTGCGACGAACCGGCCCACCAGCGCGCTCGTGAGCCCCTTGAGCGCCCCCAGCGAGCGCCGGCTGCCGTCGTACGGGCCGTGCGGCCAGAACGGCATCGAGGTCAACCTCGCGTACGCCGCATCCAGGGCGCCGTCGGTGGCGTCCGCGGCGTACCACTCGCGCACGGTCGCCCAGATCACCTCGCGGTCGTACGGGATGCGGGCGAGCTCGATGGTGCCGGAGACGACCGCGTCCTCGACGTCGTGGACGCAGTACGCGATGTCGTCGGCGAGGTCCATCACCTGCGCCTCGACGCACTGCCGTCGGCCGGGGGCGCCGTCGCGGACCCAGGAGAACACGGGCAGGTCGTCGTCGTACACGCCGAACTTGCGGATCACCCGGGGAGAGCCGTCACCATGGGCGCCCTCGGGGACCGGGGCGGCGTCCCGCGTCCACGGGTATTTCGTGCAGGCGTCGAGGGTGGCGCGGGTCAGGTTGAGCCCGACGCTGTGCCCGTCGACGTCGAAGGTCTTGGCCTCCAGGCGTGTGAGGATGCGCAGCGTCTGGGCGTTGCCCTCGAAGCCGCCGCACGACGCCGCGACGTCGTCGAGCGCCGTCTCGCCGTTGTGCCCGAACGGCGGGTGGCCGAGGTCGTGGGCGAGCGCCGCGGAGTCGACCACGTCCGGATCGCACCCCAACGAGCGACCGAGCTCGCGGGCGACCTGCGCAACCTCGAGCGAGTGGGTGAGGCGGTTGCGCACGAAGTCGTCCGTGCCTGGACCGACGACCTGCGTCTTGGCCGCGAGACGACGCAGCGCCGCCGAGTGGACGATGCGGGCGCGGTCGCGCTCGAACGGCGTCCGCTCGGCACGTTTGGGCGGCTCCGCGACGAGGCGCTCACGTGCCGACGCGTCGTACGGCTGGTCTGCGAGGTCGGGTGCGGTCACGAGCAGGAGCCTAGTCAACCCCCGCCATCGGTTGCGGCATATACGATATAACCCTAACCTTCGAAACGCCGTTCCAGCCGTAATCTCGGGAACGTCGGTCGGTGCCGTGCCACATCCATCACGCACCAGGAGAACCGTTGAGAAACTCGCCCAACCGGCGCACCGCGCGCCTGCTCGCCGCCCTCGCCGCCTCTGCCGGAGCCGTCGCAGCCCTCCTCGTCACCGCTGCGCCGCCAGCCTCGGCAGCCACCGCCTGCTCGGACTACTCGTCCAGCTCGAGCACCTGCGTCAGCTCCCCGATCACCATCGCTGGCACGTCGTACGATGCCGACTGGTATCTGCCGAACGGCACCGCCAGCGCGCTCATGCTCGTCGAGCACGGCTTCAGCCGCAGCTGCGACAACCTGCGCGGCACCAGCAAGGCCATCGCACAGAAGGGCGTGATGGTCGTCTGCCTCGACGAGGACATGACTGCTGGCAACCCCGCACTCGCGACGATCTTCGGCAACGCACTCGCCGACCGGACCGTCGTCCCGCCGAACAGCAAGCCCCTCCCGGTCAAGTACATCGTGGGCGGCCACTCCGCCGGCGGGCAGTTCGCCGCCCTCGTCGGACAGCAGCTGACCACCCGCGGCTACCCGAACCTCAAGGGCGCCATCATGTTCGACCCGGTCGCGGCCGAGGGCTTCACCGCCGCGGTCGAGGCTGTGTCCGCCAACGGTGCACGCCCGGTCCTGAGCATCGCCGCTCGCCCGAGCGTCATCAACCTCTTCAACAACTCGTACGGAGCGCTCACGGGGCTCGACAACCCCTTCGTGGGCATCCAGCTCGTCTGGTCCAAGTACGTCCTGGGCATCCCCACCGGTGGCAGCTGTCACATCGACAGCGAGGGTGAGGACACCGACGCCATCGGCATCGCTGGCGCCCTCTGCAACCCGAACTCCACGCAGACCGCCCGCCTGCGGGACTTCGCCTCCACGTGGGCGAAGGATCTCGCGACCGGCACCTACACCGCGTCGCACTACTGCACCAATGCCGACGCGATCTCCACCTGCGGCTCGGTCGTCAAGGACCTCGTCGACCGCACGTTCCCCGTGGCCGCACCGATCCGATGAGCTGACGTGAGCCCTGCTGCCAGCCTCACCACCGCCCGTTGCGAGGGCGAGGCTGGCAGCGGGGACACGTGAACGACGAGCGGTTCATAAAGGCGTCACGGCGGATCGGCGTCCCGCAGCGCGAGCACGGCTCCCCCGCCTGCCCGTACACCTCGAGGGAGCGCGAGAAGTAGCCGCTCTCCCCGTTCACCGCGACATAGAGCGCATCGAACGACGTCCCGCCCTGAGCGAGCGCCTCGACCATCACCTCGCGGGCACCGGCAAGCAGACGGTGGACCTCCGGCCGCCGCATCGTGTCGGTCGCGCGCGCATAGTGCAGGCGGGCCCGCCACAGCGCCTCGTCCGCGTAGATGTTGCCGACACCGGAGATCAGCGTCTGGTCGAGGAGCGCGCGCTTGATGCCCGTACGACGACGGCGCAGACGCTCGATGAGCTCCAGATCGTCGAACTCCGGGTCGAGCGGGTCGCGCGCGATGTGCGCGATCTCCGGCGGGAGCGTCGCTCCGTCCTCGCTGAGCGACAGCCCGCCGAACATCCGCTGGTCGACGAAGCGGAGCTGCATCCCGTCCTCGAGACCGAAGACCACTCGCAGGTGACGCTCCGCTGGCGCCTGCGGAGGCTGGACGAGGAACTGACCGCTCATCCCCAGGTGGGCGAGGACGGCGTCGCCGGAGTCCAGCGGCAGCCAGAGGTACTTGCCGCGACGCGACGCACCGGCGAACCGCTCCCCGGTGAGCCGCAGCGCGAAGTCCGCAGGCCCGGGGAGGTGGCGGCGTACGGGGCGCGGGTGCAGCACCTCGACACGATCGATCCGCCGCCCGGCGACGTGGTCGGCGAGACCACGGCGGACGACCTCGACCTCAGGCAGCTCAGGCACGGGCGCCGCGCAGGCTCAGGAGCCGGAGCCGTGTGCCGACTCGGCAGCCTGGACGACTTCTGCCGCAGGTGCGACCGACCCGGCCTCGTGGTCGACGACGTCGACCGTCGCCTTGATGGCACGCCATGCCGTCTCGGCGACCTGCTGCTCGGCCTCCTTCTTGGAGTGGCCGACGCCCTCGCCATAGACCTGACCCCCCACCCGCACATGCGCGGTGAAGGTCTTGTCGTGGTCCGGGCCCTCCTCGGACAGGCGGTACTCGGGGACACCGAGACCATGGTCGGAGGAGAGCTCTTGAAGGCTGGTCTTCCAGTCGAGGCCTGCGCCGAGCTCGGCGGCGCGCGCCATCACAGGGTCGAAAAGGCGGTGCACCACGTCACCGGCGCCCTCGAACCCCTCCTGGAGGTAGACGGCCCCGATGAGCGCCTCGACCGTGTCGGAGAGGATCGAGGACTTGTTGCGACCCCCGGTCGCCTCCTCGCCGCGGCCGAGGCGCAGGTAGGCGCCAAGGCCAAGCGTGCGGGCGACGTCGGCAAGGGCGCGCGCGTTGACGACCGCAGCCCGAAGCTTGGCGAGGCGGCCCTCTGGAAGGTCCGGGTGCGCGTTGTAGAGCGTGTCGGTGACGACCAGCCCCAGCACGGCATCCCCGAGGAACTCGAGCCGCTCGTTGTTGGGGATGCCGCCGTTCTCGTACGCGTACGAGCGGTGGGTCAGCGCCTGGGTCAGCAACCCCGGCTCGAGGCCGGGGACGCCGAGCTGCGTGAGCAGCTCGGCGTTCGAGGCTGCGTCATCGACGACGTCGGGCACGGGCCGCCTACTCAGAGGACCTGACGCAGCTCGCCACGGGTGCCGTACTGGCCGCACTCCGGGCAAGCGCGATGCGGCAGGTGCTTGGCGCGGCACGCGGGGTTGGCGCAGATCACGAGCTGCGGCGCGGAAGCCTTCCACTGCGAACGGCGGTGGCGGGTGTTGCTGCGCGACATCTTGCGCTTCGGGACTGCCACTTCTACTTCTCCTCGTCTGGGCCGGGCCCGGGCCCGGTCGCTTCCGAACCGCCCGTGGGACGGTCGTTGCCTTCGTACATCTGGCTGAGCGCCGACCACCGTGGATCGACGGCTTCGCCGTGTGTGTGCTCTGGGTCGTCCGCGAGCCGCGCCCCGCACTCGGGGCACAGTCCCGGGCAGTCCGGAACACACAACGGGTTATGCGGAAGTGCGAGCACCACCGCGTCCCGCAGGACGGGCTCGAGGTCGAGCAGGTCTCTCTCGAGCCGGGAGAGGTCGTCGTCCTCGTCGCCTTCGTAGACGTACAGCTCCTGAAGGTCGACGGTCATCTCACCGTCGGTCTCCCTGAGGCAGCGTACGCACTCACCTGACGTGTGCACCGAGGCGGTCCCCGTGACGAGGATTCCTTCCATGACCGACTCGAGCCGAAGCTCGAGATCGATGTCACTTCCCTCGGGCACACCGAGCATGTCGACACCCATCCTCGCTGGTGCCTTCTCGGAGAGCGTCAGCTCACGCTGTGTTCCGGGTCGGCGCGCGATCTCGTGAGTGTCGAGAACGAACGGCGCCCGGGAGTCGAGCGTGGTCACACGTACTCCTTAGAGGCATAGCGAGGTGTGGCCCAGTTGCAGGCCACGGACCAGGATAGCGAACGTACCCACTCGGACGCGAACCGCGCCCGCCCCTAGTCCGCCAACTTCTCCTTGAGCGCCGCCAGCACGACCGGGGGCACGTGCCCGGAGACGTCCCCTCCGTGCCGTGCGACCTCCTTGACGAGGCTCGAGGCCAGGTAAGAATAGGCAGGGCTCGTCGGCATGAAGAGCGTGTCGACGTGCGCCAGGGTCGAGTTCATCTGGGCCATCTGGAGCTCGTAGTCGAAGTCCGAGACCGCCCGCAGCCCCTTCACGATCGCCGACACGTCGTGCGCCGTGCAGAAGTCCACCAGCAGGCCGGAGAACGTCAGCACGCGCACGTTGGGCAGGTCGCCGAGGACCGCCTCGAGCAGCGCGACCCGCTCCTCCGTGTTGAACATCACGCGCTTGGAGTCGTTGACGCCCACGGCGACGACGACCTCGTCGAACAGCCGCGATGTGCGGGAGATGATGTCGACGTGCCCGAGGGTCACGGGGTCGAACGAACCCGGACAGGCAGCCCTAGTCATGCGGCCGACCGTACCAAAGCGTCGTCTCGCCGTAACGGCGGTCCTGGAACGGCTCGACGGCCTCCGGCCACGCGAACGCACCGTCGCGGGTGGAGCGCTCCACGACGAGCAGGCCGTCGCGTGCCAGCCACTCGGGCGTGGCCAAGGCCGTGAGCACCGCGCTGACCTCGTCGTTGGGGACGTCGTACGGGGGGTCGAGCACGATCAGGTCGTACGGCTCCCTCGCAGGCGTACGGAGGAACGACCGCACCTTCTCCGCCACGACGTCCACCGAGGCGTCGACGCCGAGCTCACGGACGTTGCGCCGGATCACGTTCGCCGTGCGCCGGTCGGCCTCCACGAGCGTTGCGTGGGCGGCGCCGCGCGAGACGGCCTCAAGACCGAGCGCGCCTGAGCCTGCGTAAAGGTCGAGCACCCGCACGCCGTCGAGCCCACCGAGCCGGGTCTCGAGCGCCGAGAACATCGCCTCGCGCACCCGTTCGGAGGTCGGCCTGGTCGTAGAGCCGGGAGGTGTCGCCAGCCGTCGGCCGCCGAGCTTGCCCGCGATGATCCGTGTCACGTCTTCTCCAGGTAGTCGGCCTGCGTGCTGTCCTCGAGCTCACGCACCGCGTCGGCGAGTGCGGGGTGGGCGGCGAGCGTCGGGTCTGTCGCGACCACCGCGGCCGCGTCGTCGCGCGCCTCGACGATGACGTCCTCGTCACGGACGACCGACAGCAGCCGGAGGCTGGAGCGTACGCCGGACTGGCGGACGCCGAGCACGTCGCCCTCACGGCGCATCTCGATGTCGAGCCGCGACAGCGCGAAGCCGTCACCGGTCGCGGCGACCGCGTCGAGCCGCTCGCGGGCCACGCTCCCCGCCGGCGCCGCGGTGACCAGCAGGCACAGGCCCGCATGAGCGCCTCGGCCGACCCGTCCGCGCAGCTGGTGGAGCTGGGAGACCCCGAAGCGGTCGGCGTCCATGATGACCATCGCCGTCGCGTTGGGGACGTCGACGCCCACCTCGATCACCGTCGTCGCGACCAGCACGTCGATCTCGCCCGCGGCGAACGCCCGCATCACCGCGTCTTTCTCCTCCGACGGCAGCCGCCCGTGCAGCAGCCCGACCCGCGTCCCGGAGAGCGGCCCGTCGCGCAGCAGGTCGTGCAGCGCGACGACGGAGGTCAGGGGACGCGCCTCGGCATCGTCGTCGGCCGGCGGCGCCTCGCCCCCCTCCTCCCCCGCGTCGTCGTCACCGATCCGCGGGCACACGACGTACGCCTGCCGGCCCTGTGCGACCTCCTCACGGATCCGCTCCCACGTGCGGTCCAGCCAGGCGGGCTTCTCGGCGGCCGGGACGACCGTCGACTGGATCGGCTGGCGACCCCGGGGCAGCTCGCGCAACGTCGACGTGTCGAGGTCGCCGAAGACCGTCATGGCGACGGTCCGCGGGATAGGCGTCGCGGTCATCACCAGCAGGTGCGGCGCAGCGTCGGCCTTGGCCGTCAGCGCCGCACGCTGCTCGACGCCGAAGCGGTGCTGCTCGTCGACGACCACCAGTCCGAGCTCGGCGAACCCGACACGGTCCTCGAGCAACGCGTGGGTGCCGACGAGGATGCCGGCCTCGCCTGTCTGCGCGTCGAGGAGCGCCTCCTGGCGTGCCTTCTTGCCCATCGACCCGGTGAGGAGGCGCACCCGCGTGGCCGCGTCCGCGCCGCCGAGCATCCCTGCCTCGGCCATCGGCCCGAGCATCGCGACCATCGACCGGTAGTGCTGCTGCGCGAGCACCTCGGTCGGTGCCAGCAGCACCGCCTGCCCGCCGTTGTCGACGACCTGGAGCATCGCGAGCAGCGCGACGACGGTCTTGCCCGAGCCGACCTCTCCCTGGAGCAGACGCTGCATCGGCTGGTCACGGGCGAGATCGGCCTCGATCTGCGCCACGACCTCCTGCTGGCCCAGCGTCAGCGAGAACGGGAGCTGGGCCTCGAATCGGTCGCGAAGACCGTCCGGCACGTACGGGCGCCGCGTGGCCGCCGCCTCAGCCAGAGCATGCCGGCGTACGGCCAGCGTCGTCTGGAGGACGAACGCCTCCTCGTAGCGCAGCCTCTCGCGTGCGGCCTCGTGGTCGCGGCTCTCGCGCGGGCGGTGGACGTCGCGGTAGGCGGTCATCAGGTCGACGAGGCCCCGCTCGCGGCGTACGGCGTCCGGCAGCGGGTCCGCGAGGTCGTCGAGCGTGTCGAGGACGAGCCCGACGGACCGCTCGACCGTCCACGACGACACTGCCTGCGTCGCGGGGTAGATCGGAAGGATCTGGCTCGCGTACTCCTCAGCCTGGTCGCGTGCCTCGTCCTCGGACTCCGCCTGCCGCACCTCGGGGTGGAGCAGCTGCTTGCGGCCACGGAACGCGTTGACCTTGCCGGCGAACATCCCGAGCGTCCCCGGGCTCAGACGCTTGGCGATCCACGGCTGACGGAAGAACGTGAGCACCAGCTCACCCGTCCCGTCGGTGACGACGACCTCCGTACGCACGTTCGTGCCGCCAGGTCGGCCGCCGCCCTTCGGACGGAACGGATATTCCTTGACGTGATCGACCCGGGCCAGCACGGTGACGTGCTCGTCGAGGCGCAGCTCGGAGAGGTCGGTGAGCGTGCCCCGCTCGGCGTAGCGGCGCGGGTAGTGACGCAGCAGGTCGCCGACCGTCACGATCCCGAAGCTGCGGTCGAACGCCTTCGCCGTCTTGTCCCCGACGACGTTCGCGAGCTTCGTCTGCGGGGTCACCGCCACGCTGGGCCTCCTGCCGTCGCCACCACTACTCGACCGCCAGCAGCAGCGGGTAGCGGGCCTGACCTCCGGTGTACGAGACGAGCTCGACGTCGGGTCGCCGCGCCCGCAGCCAGCGCTCGAGGCTCGGCACCACGTCGTCGTCCAACCCGTCGCCGGTGACGAGCGTGACCAGCTCGGCACTGCCCGTCATCAGACGGTCGAGCACCAGCCGGGCGACCTCGGCCTGCTCGTGGCCGACCATCGAGAACTCGGCGTCGACCACGCCCAGGACGTCACCGACGAGGCACGGGCCCGCCATCGTCATGCCGGACTCGGTCGCCACCGTGATCGCCCCGTGCTGGGTGCCGCGCGCGGCACTGGTCATCGCGACGACGTCGTCGTCGAACGGGTGCGTGGGGTCGTGGACCGCGACCGCGGCCAGCCCCTGCACCTGCGTCCACGACGGGATGACGGTCGCGTGGACGCCCGCCTCGCGCGCCTGGGCGGCGGCGGCATCGCAGACCACCCGGAAGTCACGGCTGTTGGGCAGGACGACCACGTCGTCGGCCCCGCAGTCGAGGATCGTGTCGAGGACGGCGCTCACCGCCAGCGGTGCGCCCACCGACGTGGCGACGACGACCGCGCCAGCCTCGCTGAACAGCGACGCCAGGCCCGGCCCGGCCGCGATCGCCACGACGGCCCGTGTCCCGTCGGTACTGACAAGGGCCGGCGTCATCTCGGCGAAGTGGGTGACGGAGATGCGGTACGGGCGCCCCGCGTCGATCCCGGCCTCGATCGCCGCGCCCACGTCGTCGACGTGGACGTGGACGTTCCAGAGGCGATCCCCGCCGACCACGACGAGCGAGTCGCCAAGGTCGTCGAGGCGCTGGCGCAGCGCCGGGATCGCGGTGTCGTCAGCATCGAGGAGGTACATCACCTCGTACGACGGCCCGTCGGCGTGGAGGTCGTGAGCACCGTCGTCGGCGAGACCGCGTGGCACGACGACCGGTTCGGGGGCGGGTACGAAGCGGCCGGTCACCAGGCGCTCGGTCGTGTCGAGCACCACGACGAGGGCGCGACCACCCGCGTCGACGACACCGGCCCTCGCCAGGCGGTCGAGCTGCTCCGGCGTGCGCTGCAGCGCCTCGCGCGCCGCCGCTGCCGTCGCGCTGACGAGCTGGGCGAGATCGGCACCGTCCGCGACCGCCTCCTGCGCTGCCTCGGCGGCACGGCACGCGACGGTCAGGATCGTGCCTTCGACCGGGTGACCGACGGCGGCGTACGCGGCGGCGGCGGCCGCGCTCATCGCGTCGGCGACCCGCGCGACGTCCACCGCGCTCCCCTCGGCCTCGGCGACCAGCGGCAGCGACGCGCGCAGGAGCTGCGCCATGATCACGCCGGAGTTGCCGCGCGCTCCGAGCAGCACGGCGTCGACGTACTCCTTGACGACGGTCGCGAGCAGCTCGCCCTCGGTGGGCGCGCTGATCGCCTGCAGCGCCGACTCGAACGTCACGTACACGTTGGTGCCGGTGTCACCGTCGGGGACGGGGAAGACGTTGAGCGCGTCGATCTCCGCACGGGCGGAGCCGAGTGCTTCGGTGCACGCCAGCGCCCACCTGGCGAAGGACTCCGAGGAGACGCGGGTCGTCATGGTTTGAGAGACTATCCCCGGGCACCCTCGTACCGGGAGCGACGACGCCGATTGGCTTCGCCCTTGGACGATCGGTTAGCCTTGTCCTTTGGTAATCCCCCTCAATCTCAACCGGGAGTGTTCGCTGTGGCTGCAGTCTGCGACGTGTGCGGCAAGAAGCCGGGTTTCGGCAACAACAAGCCGTGGTCGCGCAAGCGCACGCGCCGTCGTTTCGACCCCAACATCCAGCGGGTCCGCGCGGTCGTCGGTGCGACTCCGAAGCGTATGAACGTGTGCACCTCGTGCCTCAAGGCCGGCAAGGTCAGCCGCTGACCGAATCGCCGGCTGGTCGTCGCTGACGCAGCGACGACCCCGCGGTTCCTCGCACAACGAGGCGGGCAGCACCCCTGCGGTGCGCCCGCCTCTTTGGCGTCCCCACGCCCCTCGCCCTCGTCTCGTAGCGCAGGTACCAGACCAGCATCAGCACGGACACCGCCCCGTAGAACGAGTGCAGCACCCACACCGGGCCCGCCGGAAGGCTGAACACGTAGAACGAGTGGACGGCGTTGCCGACGTTGCTCAACCCGAGGTTGCCCAGGCTGTAGGAGCTCAGGTCCTTGGTCCTCCCCGCCTTCACGACCATCGGCAGCGTGCTGAGGGCGAAGATGGCGGTGGACAGGGCTCCCGCGACGACGGGCGGGTCGAACGACATCTGCTCGGCCTTCCGGTTGCGGCGCCGTCAGTCCGGCGCGATGTTCTGGTTGAGCCGGAAGAGGTTGTACGGGTCGTAGCGCCGTTTGACCTCGACAAGCCGGTCGTAGTTCCCGCGGTACGCGGCCCGGACACGCTCGTGACCCTCGTCCATCATCATGTTCACGTACGCGCCACCGGCCGAGGTCGGATGGAGATCCTCCCAGTAGTCCCGTGCCCAGGCGGTGACCATGGCCAGGTTGGCGGGGTCGGGATCGATGCCCGCGATGACTCCGTTCCACCCGCCCCGTCGGTACGCGAACGCGGTCGCATCCTCCGGCACGCGGGCTGCGGCACCGCTGATCGGATACAGGTGCATCGTCGACAGCGGCGTCGGGATGCGCTCGCCGTACCGACGGTGCGTGGCGATCGCGGCGTCAGGGATCTCCTCGAAGAAGTCGGCCTTCCAGTACCACTGCAGACCGGAGGGCAGGAGACCGTCGAACGCGGACTGGAGGACGGAGTACGGCATCGGTTGGATTCCGGTCAGCAGCGGCGACCCGAACTCACGGACCGGTGCCAGCACCTCGTCTGCCCGCTCGCGCGGCCCTGAGTAGCACCACACGATCGCGCAGACCTTGCGAGCCCACATCTCCTCGGGGAAGGGTGCTGCGGACGGAACCCCCATGACAGCGATCCACCCGTTGAGCTCGTCCGGCAGGCCGGGCATCAGGTCGCGGTACCACCGGAAGACCTCCTCGGTGTCGGCGAGGTCGTAGATCACGGGGCCTCCGACGATCTCTCCTGCCTCCCCCACCGGGTGGCAGGCGAACGTGAACGACGTGACCACGCCGAAGTTGCCGCCTCCCCCACGAAGGGCCCAGAACAGATCCGGATGGCTCGTCGCACTCGCCGTGACGAACGTGCCGTCGGCCAGCACCACGTCTGCGGAGACGAGGTTGTCGACCGTGAGCCCGAAGTGCCGGGTCAGGTAGCCCGTACCGCCACCGAGCGTCAGTCCGGCCACACCGGTCGTCGAGACGAAGCCCGACGGTGTCGCCATCCCGAACGCGCCGGTCGCGTGGTCCACGTCGCCCCAGGTGCAGCCGGCGTCGACCTGCACCGTGCCTGCCTCGGGGTCGACGTGGGTGGAACGCTGGCCCCTGAAGTCGATCACGAGGGCGCCGTCGCCGACACTGAAGCCGGCGCCGTGGTGGCCACCACCCCGTACGGCGAGGGGGATCTGATGTCGGCGGGCGAAGTCGACGCAGGTGATCACGTCGGCGACGTCGGCGACCCGTACGACGGCAGCGGGGTGCCGGTCGATGGCGCCGTTGAAGACCTTGCGAGCCTCGTCGTAGCCCGGATCGTCGGGACCGACCAGCGGTCCTCGTACCACCTGACGGAGCTCCTCGACGACGGCGTCTGCGGTGGTTTCGACTGTGGACATGGCGCTCTCCTTCTGTGTGGCCGCGATGGTGGGACAATGTGGTTTCGACGCTAGGGAGCAGCGCAGCCGCGCGGGAATGCCCAGGACCCCAGGGGTCTTGTCCGTCCGTCCGCGTGGACGCGCGATCGTCGCCGTCCGTCCAGAGTTGCTGCCCGAGCGTCCAGGAGGTGGGTGCGATGGACGTGCTGTCCGACGTCCTGCTCGCGGTACGCCTGACTGGCGCGGTCTACTTCGACATCGATGCCCGCTCCCCCTTCGTCGCCCAGAGCCCTCCGACCGACGTGATCGCCGCCAAGGTCGCCGGTGACGCCGAGCACCTGATCGCGTTCCACGTGCTCACCTCCGGCTCCTGCTGGGTCGAGGCAGTCGACGAGCCCGAGCCCGCGGAGCTGATGCGGGCCGGCGAGATGGTCATCTTCTCCACAGGCGAGGCGAACATCCTCTCGTCCGAGCCGGGGATGCGAGGCCAGGCCGACCTCTCCCGCTACTACCGACCGGTGAGCGAGGCGCTCCCCTTCGTCATCGACATCAACGGTGACGCCCACGCCGACAAGTGCCGGATCGTGTGCGGCTACCTCGCGTGCGACAGGGGCCCGTTCAACCCGTTGCTCGAGTCGTTGCCGAGGATGGTCCATGCCCCCGTCTCCGGCCGCAGCTGGGGATGGATGACCAGTCTGCTCGACGCGGCGCTCGTGGCGAGCGACGAGCGCGACGCCGGGCAGGAGGCGATGCTGGCCAAGCTCTCCGAGCTGATGTTCCTCGAGGCGCTCCGCACCCACATCGAGGGACTGCCTCCGGAGACGCGCAGCTGGGTGGCCGGCCTGCGCGATCGTGATGTCGGCGCGGCGCTGCGCCTCATGCACGGTCGGTTCGCGGAGCCCTGGACGCTCGACCTGCTGGCCCGTGAGGTCGGCATCTCACGCTCGTCCCTAGCCGAACGATTCACCTCGTACGTCGGGGTCCCGCCGATGACCTACCTCGCACGCTGGCGCCTCCAGCTCGCTGCCCGCCTCCTCCAGGGCGGTTCGCTCAGCGTCTCGCAGGCCGCGGCCACGGTCGGATACCAGTCGGAGTCGGCGTTCAACCGGGCGTTCAAGCGCCACGTCGGGGCGGCGCCGGGTACGTGGCGGCGCAAGGACCCCGCACCGTAGCGCCCGCGACGCGTCCGGACGGACGGGCAAGACCTTCGGTCTTCCAGGCGTTCCCCGCGGTGCCGGCGCCACGTAACGTCGAGAACACCTCCTCCACCACGGGGGGATTCACGCGGGAGGCAATCATGGCCGCGATCGAGACAGGTCGGCAGGTGCTCGTCGCCGGTGGCGGAATCGCCGGCTTCGGTGTGGCACGCGCGCTGACCGCCCATGGGCTGACCTGCACGGTGGCCGAGTCCAGCCCGGCCCCGGCCCCGGCGGGGCTCGCGATGAACCTGCCGGCGAACGCGGCCCGGGCGCTGGACGCCCTCGGTCTCGACGGAGCGGTCGTGAGGGCCGGGCGTCCCATCCGACGCCGGGAGTACCGCAGCCAGCGCGGTCGCCTGCTGTTCGCCGTCGACGAGGAGGCGTTCTGGGGCGACGTCGGGACATCGGTCTGCATCCGACGCGAGTCGCTCCTGGGACTGCTCAGGGACGGCCTGGACGAGCGACAGGTGAGGTGGGGAACACGGGTGGCGGCTGTCGTTCCCGACGGCGACGTCGTCACGATCCGTACGGAGGGCGAGGCCGCCGACGAGGAGACGTACGACTATGTCGTCGGCGCCGACGGGATCCACTCGAACGTGCGTCGAGCCGTGACCGGCGACGCTCTCCTCGAGCCTGCAACGATGGGCGCGGCCGGTTGGAGGTTCCTAGCCCCGAACCCAGCGCTGACGTGCTGGACAGCGTGGACCGGCAAGCACGGCACGATCCTGCTGATTCCATTGAGCGACGACCTCGTGTACGGCTTCGCCTCGACGACGCACGGGGGCCCGGCGGCCGCTGACCCAGAGTGGCTCACGACCACCTTCGCGTCGTTCCCAGAACCCGTGGCGGTCACCGTCGCCCACGCGGCGACTTCGGTCGACCAGCTCTACCACTCCCGCGTGGACGAGGTCCGCGCCGATCGGTGGAGCAGCGGCCACGTCACGGTGATCGGGGATGCTGCCCACGCCATGGCGCCCGTCTGGGCACAGGGCGCGGCGCTCGCGCTGGAGGACGGACTCGTGCTCGCGGAGCTGCTCGCCACCACGCGCGACTGGTCACAGGTGGGCACCGCCTTCGAGCAACGCAGGCGCTCTCGGGTCGCTCATGTGAGGGCCGCGACGGAAAGACTCGCCCACGTCGCGCAGCTCCCGTTGTGGGTCCGCGACGTGGTCGCTCCGACGATCGGACCGCGCACCTACCGTGCCGCGTACGAACTGCTCCGTGACCACCTCCCGTGAACCCGCGCGATCGGCGGCGAGGAGTCAGCGGTAGTGCTCGTGCCCGGTCGGCCCCGCCCACGCTGCCCCGTCGACGGTGACGCCGTCGCCCTCGACGACCCGACCGATGACCGTCCACCCCTGCGGCGCCCCACGCTCGGCAGGGAAGGTCGCCGCGAGCGTGTGGTCGTCGCCACCGGTCAGCAGGAAACCCAGCGGCTCGGCATTCGTCGCGGCCGCCACGTCGGCGATCGGCTCGGGGATGGCGAAAGCCCCGGCGTCGAGGTCGATCCCGACGCCGCTCTCCTCGGCGACGTGCCCGAGGTCCGCCAGCAGCCCGTCACTCACGTCGATCATCGCCGTCGCCCCCTCGCGGGCACCGCGTGGACCCTCCTCGTACGGGGGCTCGGGGCGGCGATAGGCCTCGACGAGGACGCGCGGCGAGCGGAAGCCCCGCCCGAGCACGTGCAGCCCGGCGCCCGCCCAGCCGAGCCGCCCCGCGACGGCCACCACGTCTCCGACCCGCGCCCCCGAGCGCAGCACCGGCTCCTGGTCGCACTCGCCCACGACGGTGATCGAGACGACGACACCGTCGGCAGCGGTGACGTCGCCTCCGACGACCTCGGCCCCGACCAGGGCGGCCTCGTCCACGATGCCGCGCGTGAGGTCCTCAGCCCACTGCGCGGGGAGGTCCGCCGGTGCGGCGAAGCCGACGGTCAGTGCCGTTGCGACCCCGCCCATCGCCATCACGTCGGAGAGGTTCGCGGCGGCGGCACGACGACCGATGTCGTACGCCTCGGCCCAGTCGCGGCGGAAGTGTCGTCCTTCCACGAGGACGTCCGTGGAGATCAGCACGCGCCCCGACGGGACGGCGACGTACGCGCAGTCGTCACCGGGCCCCACGACGACCCGCTCGGAGTGCTCGTGGGGAGCGACACGACCGATCAGCCCGAACTCGCCGACGTCGCCAACGGTGAGGTCACGGTCGTCGCGTCCGGGGGTGCTCGGTGCTGTGGTCATGCCTCCATCCTGCGCCATCGGGACCGTACGGCCGGAGCGCCCCGGCGGCGTGCCGGATCCCTTCCCGTCACGGAGTCGTCATGATCCTGTAGCGTGACCAGGCGGTGACCGTTCGACGAGCACGGAGGATCCACACCATGGTGGTTCAGGCCTACATCCTGGTCCAGACCGAGGTCGGCAAGGCCGCCGAGGTCGCGAGGGCGATCGCCGAGGTCAAGGGCGTCACCCTCGCAGAGGACGTGACCGGTCCGTACGACGTGATCGTGCGCGCCGAGGCCAAGCACGTGGATGAGCTCGGCGAGATGGTCGTCGCGCAGATCCAGCGCATCGACGGCATCACCCGGACGCTGACGTGTCCCGTCGTCCACCTCTGAGCCTTCTCCCCCGTACGGCCTGCCTCCTCGGCATCGCCCTCCTCGCGACGGGCTGCGCCGACACGGTCGCGGTCGACCCTCCCGACCCCACCCCAGAGGACGTCGCCTCGCTGTGCGCGGACCTGCTGGACGGTGCTCCCGGATCGGTCGCGGGGCAGGAGGCAGTGCGCGTCGCACCGGCCGGATCCGGCCGCGCCTGGGGCAGCCCGGCCATCGTGATGCGCTGCGGGGTCGACAAGCCTGCCGGCCTCGAGTCCACCTCGCGGTGCGACGTCGTCGACGACGTCGGCTGGTTCACCCAGGAGGACGCCGACGTCTATGTCTTCACGACGATCGGACGCCGCGCCTACATCGAGGTGACGGTACCGCGCGAGCACGAGCCGCCCTCGGACGCGCTGAGCGATCTCGCGGCGCTCGTCGCCGAGCACGACCCGGTCGTCACGCCCTGCGTATGACGACCGGTCAGCGCAGGCCGGTCGAACGCGCCAGCGCGTGCGCGAGGAGCCGCTCGACGAGCTCGGCGTACTCGACCCCGGCCGCCTGCCATACCTGAGGGAACATCGAGAACGGGGTGAAACCCGGCATGGTGTTGACCTCGTTGATGTAGAGCACGTCGTCGACGAAGAAGAAGTCGACGCGCGCGAGCCCCTCGCAGCCCAGGGCGCCGAACGCCCGGGCGGCCTTCGCGCACACCCGTTCGGTGTCGGCGCCGTCGAGGCGCGCGGGGATGAGGTTCTTGGAGGTCCCGTCGACGTACTTGGCGTCGAAGTCATAGAACGCGTGTCCGGCACCGTGGTCGACCGCGATCTCGCCCGGAGGGCTCACGCTCACGGAGCCGTCAGGGTTCTGGAGGACGCCGCACTCGATCTCGCGTGCCTCGACCGCCGACTCGACGATGACCTTCGGGTCGTGCTCCTGCGCGACCGCGATCGCCTCGGCGAGGGCGTGCTCGTCGGCGACGAGCGTGCCGCCCATGCTCGACCCGGCACGGGCCGGCTTCACGAAGACCGGGTAGTGGAGCGAGGCCACCGACTCGCGGACCGCCGCCGGATCGTCCGCCCACTCGTCAGGGTGCACGACCGTGTAGGGAAGCTGCGGCAGGCCGGCGGCCGCGAAGACGACCTTGGCGACGGCCTTGTCCATCGCGACCGCGCTGGCCAGGACGCCGGAGCCGACGTAGCGCAGCCCCGCCATCTCGAACAGGCCCTGGATCGTCCCGTCCTCTCCCCACGGCCCGTGCAGCAGGGGGAAGGCGACGTCGATATCGGCGACCACACGGGTGCCCCCGTCGGTCGTCGCGGCGAGCAGTCGCGACCCGGCAAGGGAGACCGGCGTGCCGGACTCGTCGACGACGGGCAGTGTGCCTGCTGCTGCGGAAACTCCGTGCTCCTGGAGCAGCCAGCGCCCGTCACGGGTGATGCCGACCGCGACGACGTCGTAGCGCTCGCGGTCGACCACCGCGAGGACCTCACGCGTCGTCATGCAGGACACCTCGTGCTCGCTCGAGCGTCCCCCGAAG
This sequence comes from Mumia sp. ZJ1417, assembly GCF_014127285.1. GTDB lineage: Bacteria > Actinomycetota > Actinomycetes > Propionibacteriales > Nocardioidaceae > Mumia. The sequence goes on along the minus strand of NZ_CP059901.1, from coordinate 1,446,532 downwards.
ACGAGCAGGACGCACGGGCGTCCGTCGTGGGAGGCGGTGCCGGAATGTGCGGGGTCGTACAGCCTGGGATCACTCATCGGGGCGACCCTATCGTGACGGGCGAGAATGGTCGGCATGGCTCGCACCGACCGCCCACACTCCCCTCGATCCGCGCTCTCCCCCGAGACTCTTGCCGTCGCCGCCGGACGTCCGCCGCGCGCTCCGGACGCGCCCCTGAACGTGCCGCTCACCCCCGCTAGCACATACGTGGCTGGAGGCGCGCTGGAGTACGGAAGGTTCGGCAATCCCACCTGGCAGGCGTTCGAAGATGCCGTCGGGGCGCTCGAGGGCGGACGTGCCGTGATGTACGCCTCGGGGCTCGCAGCGGCTGCTGCGACGTTCTCGCTCGTTCCCGACGGAGGCGCCGTGGTGGTGCCACGCCACGCCTACAACGGGACGCTCGGGCTCCTGCGGGACGGAGAGCGCAGAGGACGCCTCACGGTCCGCGAGGTCGACGTCACACATCCGGACGCCCTGGTCGACGCCGCGGAGGGTGCGGCGATGGTGTGGATCGAGTCACCGACGAACCCCGCACTCGAGGTCGTCGACATCGCCGAGACTGCCGCCGCTGCACGAACCCGCGGCGCCCTCGTGGTCGTGGACAACACGTTCGCGACGCCGCTGGTCCAGCAGCCGCTCGCCCTCGGGGCAGACGTCGTCGTCCACTCTGCGACGAAGCTTCTCGCGGGTCACAGCGACGCCCTCGCCGGCGTGGCGGTGGTCGCCGACGACGCGACCTACGACCTTCTCGAGGCCTATCGGCGGCTGCACGGCGCGACGCCCGGCACCCTGGAGGCCTACCTCGCCACGCGTGGCCTCCGGACGCTGGCGGTCCGCTTCGAACGCGCTCAGGACAACGCCCGGCGCCTCGTTGAGCGTCTCGAGGCCGACGAGGCTGTCGCGACGGTCGGCTATCCGGGATTCGGCACGGTCCTGACGTTCGAGCCGGTGGGAGGAGCGGTCGCCGCACACCGTGTCACCACGGCGAGCGAGCTCGTGGTCTGCGCGACCTCGCTCGGCGGCGTGGAGACGACCTGGGAACGACGCAGGCGTTGGGCCGGCGAGCCGGAGACGATCCCGGACGCCCTGATCCGAGTCTCGGTGGGCATCGAGGGGTTCGCCGACCTTTGGGCCGACGTCGCGCAGGCGCTCGACCCCTCGTCAGCGGACCTCGGGCTTCGGCGTACGTGAGACCAGGGTGGCGACGAGCTCCTTCGGGCTCGTCTCGCCCCGGATGAGAGCCGCCACCTGCTCCACGATCGGCATGTCCACTCCGTGGAGGCTCGCGAGCTCGGAGACCGAGTCGCTGGACTTGACGCCCTCGGCGACCTGCCGGGTCGACGCGACGATCTCGTCGATGCTCATGCCACGTCCGAGCTTCTCGCCGAAGGTGCGGTTGCGCGACAGCGGAGAGCTGCACGTCGCGACCAGGTCTCCCATCCCGGCCAGGCCCATCATCGTCATCGGATCAGCCCCCATCGCCATCCCGAGGCGCGCGGTCTCGGCCAGACCTCGGGTGATGACCGAGGCCTTGGCGTTGTCGCCGTACCCGAGGCCGTCAGCCACCCCGACGGCCAGCGCGATGACGTTCTTGGTCGTGCCGGCCAGCTCGCAGCCCACGACGTCGGTGTTGGTGTACGGGCGGAAGGACGGCGTGTGGCACCACGCCTGGAGCCGCTTGGCGACGGCGTCGTCGACGCACGCCACGACCGCTGCGGCGGGCTCGCGCTGAGCGATCTCACGCGCGAGGTTGGGGCCCGTGACGACGGCGATCCGCTCCGGGCCCGCGCCGGTCAGCTCGGCGATGACCTCGCTCATGCGCAGGTGGGTGCCGAGCTCCACGCCCTTCATCAGGCTCACGATGACGGCGTCCGGCGGAATGTGACGGGCCCACTCCTGGAGGTTGGTCCGCAGCTGCTGGGACGGGACCGCGAGGACGACGATCTCTGCACCCGACAGCACGACGGCGGGGTCGTGGCTGGCCTTGATCGTCTCCGGCAGAAGGATCCCGGGAAGGTAGTCCGGATTCTCACGGGTCTGGTTGATCACCTCACAGACCTCGGTCCGGCGGCCCCACAGGTGCACGTCATTGCCGGCGTCGGCCAGGACCAACGAGAACGCGGTCCCCCAGGATCCGGCTCCGAGCACTGCGGTCTTCGGCATTGATCAATTCTCCTTCTGGGATGCCGACTGGCGGCGGGGTCGTGGACGCTGCCGCACACGGGGGTCGTCCAGAGACATCCGTCCGTCCGGGGCGGAGATGCCTCTGATCTTGGCCAGCTCCTCGGTCACCGCATCCATGATGCGTTCGGTGGCCGTGGCGAGGATAGCGGCACTGACCACTTGACCGCGAAGCTCGGCCAGATCGACCGGGGGCCCTGCGGCGACGACCATCGTCTTCCGGGGCAGCACATGGGGCACCTTGTCGTACGGCTCAAGAAACATGTTGGGCCCCCATTGGGCAATCGGGATCACTGGGCAGCCAGTCTCCAGCGACACGCGCGCGGCCCCACTCTTGCCTGACATCGGCCACTCGTCCGGGTCGCGGGTGATCGTGCCCTCGGGATAGAAGATGACGCCTTCTCCGTCGAGCACGGCCTGCTTGGCTGCGGCGAAGGCGTCGGCGGCGTGCGCCGTACCGCGGTAGACGGGGATCTGGCCGGTCGTCCGAAGGAGCCTGCCCGCGACCGGCAGGTCGAGGATCGCCGCCTTCGCGAGGTAGCGCGGCGGCACCCCGTTGTCGTACAAGAAGTGGGCGAGCATCACCGGGTCCGAGTGAGAGACGTGGTTGGCGGCCACGACGAACCCCTCGTCGACCGGGAGATGCTCGGCGCCGCGCCAGTCACGTTTCACCATCACCGTCACCGGACCGCGCAGCGTCGCCACGATCGCCCTCAGGACCAGCCCGGGATCACGCCGGGACCGGGCAGGGACAGGACTCTCCATCCGAGTGAGCCTAGTTCATCACGACCCGGCGCCAAGGGGTGTAGAGCCGCGATGGGGCAAGATCGACCTGTGAGTCGAAGGTGGTCGGTGGTCGTCCCCGTGAAGGACGCGTCGGTGGGCAAGTCGCGGCTCTCCGCGTACGCAGCCGCGCGCCCGACGCTCGCGCGGGCACTGGCGCTCGACACCCTCGACGCTGTCGCTGGTTGTCCCGTCGTCGCGCGCGTCATCGTGGTGACGTCCGACGAGACGTTGGCCGCCGCGTCCTCGACCAGTGCGTACGAGGTGGTTCCGGACCCGGGAGGGGGCCTGGACGCCGCGATCATCGCGGGCCTGGCGAAGGCGGGCGGGGGCGGTGCTCCGGTCGCGGTCCTCACGGCCGACCTCCCCGCACTGACGTCTGACGAGCTCGCGGCCGCTCTGCGCCTCGCCGAGGCCTATCCCCTTTCCGTGGTCGCCGATGCGGACGGCACAGGCACCACCCTGCTCGCTGCCACCGACGTGCACCGGCTAGAGCCTCGTTTCGGCGCCGGCTCGTTGGCCGCCCACGTCGCTCAGGGCGCGACGCCGCTCCCGGCCGGCCGGGGGCTGCAGCGGGACACCGATCTTCCCGAGCACCTCGCCGCGCTCGGCACCGCGCTCGGGCCCCGGACGACCGCGGTCCTCGCGACAGTCACGGTACGGTGACCTCCATGCAGGGCACGATTGCCACCTTCGACGCCGAGCGGGGCGGCACCCTCGTGCTCGACGACGGCGTGACGCTGTCGTACGACAGCGACGTGGTCGCCTCGTCGCCGGTCCGGCACCTTCGCCCAGGGCAGCGTGTCATCGTCGAGACGAGTGCGGGACGAGACCGCGTCACCGCCCTGCGCATCCACTGACCGCGGACGCGCGGATGCGGCCCCGGTCACGCCCGAGGCCGCATCCGTCGTCGAGGTCACACGCCGGCGGTGACGCGAGCAGGTGACTTGCGTGCGGTCTTCTTGGCGGCGGACTTCTTCGCCGCGGTCTTCCTTGCAGGGGACCTCTTGGCTGCGGACTTCTTCGCCGCAGTCTTCTTGGCTGCGGACTTCTTCGCCGCAGTCTTCTTCGCCGCAGTCTTCTTCGCCGCAGTCTTCTTTGCGGCCGTCCTCTTCGCCGCAGTCTTCTTGGCGACGGACTTCTTCGCCGTGCTCTTCTTGGCCGCAGTCTTCTTGGCGGTTGCCTTCTTCGCCGTCGTCTTCTTGGCTGCGGTCTTCTTGGCTGCGGTCTTCTTGGCGGTCGCCTTCTTCGCGGCGGTCGTCTTCTTGGCTGCGGACTTCTTGGCAGTCGCCTTCTTCGCGGCCGCCTTCTTGACAGTCGCCCTCTTGGCCGTCGCCTTCTTTGCGGCCGCCGTCTTCTTCGCCGCGGACTTCTTGGCAGTCGCCTTCTTAGCGGTTGCCTTCTTCGCGGGCGCCCTCTTGGCTGCCGTCCTCACACCTGCCACCACGTTCTTCAGCTCCCCTCCGGGTATGAACTTCGGGATGGTCCGATCCGCGATCACGTGGATCTCCCCCGTCCGCGGGTTCCGGACCTCTCGGCCGGTGCGGATCGATTGTTGAAACGCTCCGAACCCGCTGATCACGACACGGTCACCGCTCGCCAGGCGGGCGGTGAGAGTCACGATCACAGCGTCGAGCGCGCGACGAGCCTGCGCACGGTTTCCTTCGAAGGAAGCCGCGAGCACCTCGACGAACTCGCTCTTGTTCACCGGTTCCTCTCCGTGAACGATTCGGCACTTCGCGTTTGACGGTAGGCAATCGCCTTGTCCGACTCAATCACCGTAGAGGCATTTGTCCGAACGTGTTGCCTCCACGTGTCGCCACACGCAGCGCGCCCTCACTGCCGTTCCGACTGCTGTCGTCCGGACGCGCAAAAAACCCGATTCTCGGAAACCACCGTGGTTACGTGGTTTCCGAGAATCGGGTCAGAGCGGACGGCCTACCCTTTCGACGTCATCGAGAGGGTGACCTGCTCGTCACAACGTTGCTGGCTTGAACGACGGTCGTGTCGCCTCGTACGCGCTGATTGCGTCCGCGTGCGACAGCGTGAGGCCGATGTCGTCGAGTCCTTCGAGCAGCCGCCAGCGCGTGTAGTCGTCGATGTCGAACGAGTCCTCGATGCGGTCGGAGCCCTCGCCGGCGACGAGGGTGCGCGCCTCGAGGTCGACGGTGATCGTCGCTCCGGGCTGCGCCTCGAGGAGCTCCCACAGGGCGGCCACGGTCTTCTCGTCGACCTGGGCCGCGAGGAGTCCCGCCTTGCCCGAGTTGCCTCGGAAGATGTCGCCGAAGCGCGGCGAGACCACGACCGCGAAGCCGTAGTTCTGGAGTGCCCAGACTGCGTGCTCGCGCGACGAGCCGGTGCCGAAGTCGGGGCCGGCCACGAGCACCGACGCGTCCGCGTACGCCGGCTGATTGAGGACGAACGCGGGGTCCTTGCGCCAGCCGGAGAACAAGCCGTCCTCGAAGCCGGTGCGAGTGACGCGCTTGAGGTACTCGGCGGGGATGATCTGGTCGGTATCGACGTTGCTGCGTCGTAGCGGGGCTCCGACGCCGGTGTGCGTGCTGAACTTCTCCATGGGCGTTCTCCGTGCGGGTCGGTCAGGCGTTGACGAGGTCGGCAGGTGAGGCGAGGTGTCCGAGGACCGCGGTCGCAGCGGCGACCTCGGGCGAGACCAGGTGGGTACGGCCGCCCTTGCCCTGACGCCCCTCGAAGTTGCGGTTCGACGTCGACGCGCTGCGCTCACCCGGCGCAAGCTGGTCGGGGTTCATGCCGAGACACATCGAGCAGCCGGCGCCGCGCCACTCGGCGCCCGCCTCCTTGAAGATGACGTCGAGGCCCTCCTCCTCGGCCTGCAGACGCACGCGCACCGAGCCGGGAACCACGAGAAACCGCGTCGAGTCGGCCACCTTGTGACCCTCGATGATGGCCGCGGCGACCCGCAGGTCCTCCATGCGCCCGTTGGTGCACGAGCCGACGAAGACCGTGTCGACGGCGATGTCGCGCATCGGCGTACCGGCGGTCAGGCCCATGTACTCCAGCGCGCGCGCGGCGGCCACGCGCTCGCTCGGGTCGTCGAAGTCGTCCGGCGACGGGACGTCGGCCGACAGTGGGACGCCCTGACCGGGGTTGGTGCCCCAGGTGACGAACGGGGTCACCCGGGAGGCGTCGAGGGTGACGACCTTGTCGAACTCGGCGTCGTCGTCGGTGACGAGCGTGCGCCAGTGCGCGACGGCGGCGTCCCAGTCGGCCCCCTTCGGCGCGTGCGCACGCCCCTCGAGGAACGCGAAGGTCGTCTCGTCGGGCGCGATCATGCCCGCCTTGGCGCCCCACTCGATCGACATGTTGCAGATCGTCATCCGCGCCTCCATCGACAGCGCGCGGATGGCCTCCCCGCGGTACTCGACGATGTAGCCCTGCCCACCACCGGTGGACTCCTGGGCGATCAGCGCGAGGACGAGGTCCTTGGCGGACGCCCCCTCGGCCAGCTGGCCGACGACCTCGACGGCCATGGTCTTGGGGTGCGCCTGCGGCAGCGTCTGGGTCGCGAGGACGTGCTCGACCTCACTGGTGCCGATCCCGAAGGCGATCGCGCCGAACGCGCCGTGCGTCGCGGTGTGCGAGTCGCCGCACACGACGGTCATGCCCGGCTGGGTCAGACCGAGCTGCGGGCCGACGACGTGCACGATGCCCTGCTCGATGTCGCCCATCGGGTGGAGGCGAACGCCGAACTCCTCACAGTTGCGGCGCAGCGTCTCGACCTGCGTCCGGGAGATCGGGTCGGCGATCGGCTTGTCGAGGTCGGTCGTCGGGATGTTGTGGTCCTCGGTGGCCAGCGTGAGGTCAGGCCGCCTCACCGTACGGTCGGCCAGGCGCAGGCCGTCGAAGGCCTGGGGGCTCGTCACCTCGTGGATGAGGTGAAGGTCGATGAAGAGGAGGTCGGGCTCCCCCTCGGCACGTCGTACGACGTGCTCGTCCCACACCTTCTGCGCAAGGGTCTTGCCCATTGCTCTCTCCTTCTTCCACGTGGTGCGCCGTCAAGATGTTCGTACGAGTCCGGCGTGAGCTCGCTCGCCCATGCTTGCATTTCACAATGCGAGACGGCAATATCAAGGCATGGACAACTCTAGCGGAGTCGGCGTGCTCGACAAAGCCGCACTGGTCTTGTCGGCACTCGAGGCCGGACCGGCGACACTGGCCGGCCTCGTGTCGAGCACCGGACTCGCGCGCCCGACGGCGCACCGCCTCGCGGTGGCGCTGGAGCACCACCGTCTCGTCGCCCGCGACATGCAGGGGCGCTTCGTCCTCGGCCCCCGCCTCTCCGAGCTCTCGGCCGCTGCGGGCGAGGACCGGCTCCTCGCCGCGGCCGGGCCGGTCCTCGCGCGCCTGCGCGACATCACCGGTGAGTCGGCACAGCTGTTCCGCCGGCAGGGCGACTACCGCGTGTGCGTCGCCGCCGCCGAGCGCCCGACGGGGCTGCGCGACACCGTGCCCGTCGGCAGCCAGCTGACGATGCGTGCGGGGTCCGCGGCGCAGATCCTGCTCGCCTGGGAGGACCCCGAGCGGATGAACCGCGGCCTCCAGAACGCGGCGTTCACCGCGGCCGCGCTGTCGCAGGTACGCCGCCGTGGCTGGGCGCAGAGCGTCGGTGAGCGCGAGCCGGGCATCGCCTCGGTCTCCGCGAGCGTCCGCTCCCCCTCCGGCAAGGTCATCGCCGCGGTGTCCGTCTCGGGCCCGGTCGAGCGCCTGACGCGTCAGCCGGGTCGCATGCACGCACCCGCCGTCGTCGCCGCCGCCGAGCGCCTCTCGCAGTCGCTGCGCCGCAACGGCGAGTAGCCGGGTCAGAACAGCCCCGGGCCTCGCTCGAGGTCGAGCAGGGTCTGCTTGCGGTGGAGCCCGCCTGCATAGCCGGTGAGCGTGCCGTTGGCGCCGACGACGCGGTGGCACGGGACGACCACGGGGATCGGGTTGGACGCGTTCGCGGACCCGACCGCCCGCGCCCCGAACGGGCCGAGCTCGAGCCGCGCCGCGATCTCCCCGTACGTCGCGGTCTCGCCGAACGGGATCGCGGCGAGCTCCTTCCAGACAGCGCGCTGGAACGCCGAGCCCTTGCGAGGGCCGAGCGGGAGGTCGAAGTCCGTACGCTCGCCGGCGAAGTACTCGCGGAGCTGGGTCACGGCCGCCTCGAGGACGGGGTCACCCGTCGTGTCCGGCTCCTCGGGCTCGGCATCGAAGTCGATCGCCACGACGGCAGCGCCGTCGCTGTGGACGCGCAGGCCGCCGATCGTGGTGTCGACGTACGCGGTGTTCGTGACAGTCATGGCTGCCTCTCGGTCGGTCGGGTGTCGGGAAGGTTCCAGAGATGTATCGCGGCGTACGAGCGCCACGGGCTCCAGGCGGCGGTCGGGTCGACCGTACGGGTCGGCGCGAGCCCGAGGGCATCGAGCCGGCGCCGGATCACGAGGTCGGTCGCGAGCAGGACGTCGGGATCGCGGGTCGCACGCATGAGGACGTAGTCGGCGGTCCACGGGCCGACGCCTCGCAGCGCCAGCAGCTCCTCGCGCAGGGCTGCGCGGTCGGCGCTCGGGCAGATCTCGAGCTTGCCGACGGCGACCGCGTCCGAGACCCCGGCGACCGTCGCGCCGCGTGAGCGCGGCATCCCGAGCGATGCAGGATCGACGGCGGCCAGCGCGTCCGGCTCGGGGAAGACGTGCGTCAGGGTGTACGCCGCCGCGAGCGGGTGCGCCTGAGGATCGAGGGCCGACCCGTGGTCGCGCACGATCCGCCCGAGGGTCGTCCGCGCCCCGGCGACCGACACCTGCTGTCCGACGACCGCCCGGACGACGAGCTCGTAGCCGTCGACGTGGCCCGGCACGCGGGTGCCGGGGACGGCGCGGACGGCGTCACCGAGGGAGGCGTCGGCGCCGAGGACCTCGTCGATCGCCACCGGGTCGGCATCGAGGTCGAGCAGGCTGCGGCAGCGCGTGACGGCGGTCATCGTGTCGCGCAGGTCGCTGAGCTCGAGCGCACAGGTGACGTGGTCGGCGGCCGGCGTGAGGGCGACGACGCCCGGACCGTGCGGGAGACGCAGCGTGCGGGCGTAGGTGCCGTCACGCACGGTCTCGATGCCGGGGACGGCGCGCGTCTCGAGAAACCCGAGGATTCGGTCGTACGCGAAGGGGGCACGCACCGCGAGGCGCAACGTGATCCGCCCGGAGGTCGACGCGGCCGGCCGGGCGCGAGCGGTGCGTCGGTGCGCTGCGTCGCGCAGGGCGGTCGGGGTGGCGTCGTAGACCGTGCGGAGGGTGTCGTTGAACTGCCGCACGGACGCGAATCCGGAGGCGAACGCCACGTCCGTCACGGGGACGGCGGTGGTCTCCAGCAGGATGCGCGCGTGGTGGGCGCGGTTGCTCCGTGCGAGCGCGAGGGGTCCGGCGCCGACCTCGTCCACGAGGATCCGGTGCACGTGCCGGGTGCTGTAGCCGAGCCTGTCGGCGAGACCGGGCACGCCGTGACTCTCGACGACGCCGTCGCGGATGAGGCGCATCGCCCGCCCGACGGTGTCGGCACGGACGTCCCACTCGGGCGACCCCGGCGCCGCGTCAGGGCGGCACCTGCGGCAGGCCCGGAAGCCGGCGTCGTGGGCCGCGGCCGCCGTCGCGTAGAAGCGCACGTTCTCGCGCTTCGGGGTCCGCGCCGGGCAGGACGGACGGCAGTAGATGCCGGTGCTCGTCACCGCCGTGTAGAAGACGCCGTCGAACCTGGCGTCCTTTGCGCTCACTGCCCGGTAGCAGCGGTCCTCGTCGATCCTCATGCCCCCAGCATGCCTGGCCGCACCGACAGGAACTAGCGGGAATCGGACGTCGCCGTGGCCGGCCCGTACACCCGATCAGTCCATCACGCCGACCATCTGGGCGCTGTCGGACCACAGTGCTCGCGCGGTCGCGAGATCGCGCGCACGCTCCGACGGTTCCGGCCACGTGACTCGCCCGCGTCGCAGCGCGGCGTACGTGCGGCCGTCCGGCGGGCGCGTACGCCGCAGAGCGAGGTCGGCGAGCGCTCTGCCTGCGGCATCGCGGGTGTTGTGGGTGGCGTTGAGCGCGCGCAGGGGCGGCCCGAGCACCGGCCCGGCCATCACGGACCACGCGGCACGCATCGGGGCGGGGAGGTTCCTGGCGAGCCCGGTCCCGAAGACCTGGCCCGGGCAGAACGCCACCGCCGCCATCCGGCGGCTGCGGATGTCAGCGCGCTCGGACAGCGCTCTGACGGTGAGCACCACGCACAGCTTCGACGCCGTGTAGGCGTGCTCGGCCGCCTTGCGCGGGCGGTCCTCCGTCCCAGGGTCACGTGCCGGGTCGGCAAGGAGCTCGGCGTCGGCATGGCGGGGTGTTCGCAGGCCCGCGCCGGTCGCAGGATCGTGCGTCCCGCTCGTGGTCAGGACGACGGCCGCGCCGTCGGCCAGACGGGGCGCCAGGCGTCGCAGCAGCAGGTAGTGGGCCAGGTGGTTCACCGCGAACGTCGTCTCGTAGCCGTCCTCGGTCCGACCGTCGACGTCCCGCCGGATCCCTCCCGCGTTGAGGACGAGCGCGTCGATCGGCGCGTCGCCCAGCAGCTCATCCACCGCGAAGGCGAACCCGCGCACCGCGTCGAGGCGAGCGAGGTCGAGCGGCAGGGCCTCCCCGTACGGGGCATCGCCACGGGCACCGACGACGAGTCGCACGTCGCCCGACCGTACGAGGCGCTCGGCCGCGACCGCACCGAAGCCCGAGGAGCCGCCGGTCATCACGATCGTCGGCATGGCTCCCCCTTGGTCCCTCGACCGAGGCTCACGCTATCGCCACGGACGGACCCCCGTAAACACCAAGGCGCCCGAGTCCTGAGGACTCGGGCGCCTGTTGTAGCCCCGACGGGATTCGAACCCGCGCTACCGCCTTGAGAGGGCGGCGTGCTAGGCCGCTACACAACGGGGCCGTGGTGATGAAAGAACCCTACCGGATGCTCCGGAGCGTTCCTTCGCTGGGGTACTAGGACTCGAACCTAGACTAACGGTGCCAGAAACCGACGGGCTGCCAATTACCCCATACCCCATGGCTTTGGCCCGAGCCCGTTGCGGCCCCGAACCGAGAAGAACATTACCGGACGGGTTCGCGCTCCCCAAATCCGGGGTCTCCTCCAGAACGTCTTCCCAGGTCACCATGCCTTTGCGCTCTCCGCAGACCCCGCGCAGTCGGTCGATGCCGTGTCGCCCACGGCCACCACGTGACCACCCAGCGACCGACGCGGCGGGCTCGACTCGGGTTCGTCGGCAACGAGAACGGCCCCGACGTGAGGATTCTCACGTCGGGGCCGCATGCTTCGACCGCCTCAGGCCTCGAGCGCCCTGTCGAGGCGGGTCAGCGTGCGCGCCTTGCCGAGCAGCTCGATCGACTCGAACAGCGGCGGCGACACCCGGCGCCCGGAGACGGCGACGCGTACGGGGCCGAACGCGTGGCGAGGCTTGAGCCCCAGGCCGTCGACGAGCGCCGCACGCAGCGCCGCCTCGATCGAGGCCGTGTCGAACGGCTCCAGCGGCGCCAGCGCGTCGCGAGCGGCGCGGACGACCGTGAGGCCGTCCTCGGTGAGCACCTTGGCCGCGTCGTCGGGATCGACCCGGAAGTCGTCCTCACTGACGAACAGGAACGCCAGCATCTCCACGGCTTCGCTCAGCACCGTGATGCGCTCGTTGACCAGCGGCGTGGCCGCGGCCAGCAGCCCCAGCTCCTGGTCGGACGGCATCTGGCTCAGAAGGCCCGCCTCCCTGAGGTACGGGACGAGCCGCGACGCCAGCTCCTCGACCGGCAGCTCGCGGATGTGCTGGGCGTTGATCGCCTCACACTTCTTCGGGTCGAACTGCGCGGGGTTCGGGTTGACGCGGGAGATCTCGAACGCCTCGGCCATCTCCTCCAGCGAGAAGACCTCACGGTCGCCGCCGATCGACCAGCCGAGCAGCGCGAGGTAGTTGAGCAGACCCTCGGGCAGGAAGCCCTTCTGCTTGTACTCGTCGAGGCCGCCGCCGGGGTCGCGCTTGGACAGCTTGCGGTTGCCCGGGCCCATCACGAACGGCAGGTGCCCGTACTCCGGCACGACGCCCTCACCGATCCCGAGCGCGACCAGCGCGCGGTGCAGCGGGATCTGGCGCGGCGTCGAGCTGAGCAGGTCCTCGCCGCGCAGCACGTGGGTGATGCCCATCGCCGCGTCGTCGACAGGGTTGGTCAGCGTGTAGAGCGGCTGGCCGTTGGCGCGCACGATGACGTAGTCGGACACGTGCTCCGGCTCGAACGTCACCTCGCCACGGACCAGGTCCGTGAACGTGATCGCCTCGTCGGGCATGCGGAAGCGGATGACGGGCTTGCGCCCCTCCGCCTCGTACGCGGCACGCTGCTCGTCCGTCAGGTCACGGTGCAGGCCGTCGTAGCCGCTCGAACGGCCCTCGGCACGCGCCTGCTCGCGCCGCTGCTCGAGCTCCTCCGGCGTGTCGTACGCGAGGTAGGCGTAGCCGGCCTCGACCAGCTTGTCGGCGACCTGGGCGTAAAGGTCCATGCGCTCGGACTGCCGGTACGGACCGAAGTCGCCACCGACCTCCGGCCCCTCGTCCCAGTCGAGACCAAGCCACCGCAGCGAGTCGAGGAGCCCCTGGTAGGACTCCTCCGAGTCGCGCGCGGCGTCGGTGTCCTCGACGCGGAAGACGAAGCGGCCGCCGTTGTGGCGGGCGTACGCCCAGTTGAACAGTGCGGTCCGTACGTTGCCGACGTGCAGGTTGCCCGTCGGGGACGGGCAGAAGCGCACGCGGACAGCGCGGTTGGACTCAGTCACGGGATACCACCTTGTTGGTCAGGGTTCCGATGCCCTCAACGGTGACGCTGACCTCGTCACCAGGGTTCATGGGCCCGACACCCTCGGGGGTGCCGGTGAGGATGACGTCGCCCGGGAGCAGCGTCATGAAGCCAGAGACGTACGCGATGAGCTCGGGGACCTTGAAGATCATCTGGCCCGTGCTGCCGTCCTGGACAACACGGTCCCCGACGGTCGTGGTGATCTGCAGGTCGGCGACGTCGAGGTCGGTCTCGATCCACGGCCCGAGCGGGCAGAAGCCGTCCGAGCCCTTGGCGCGGGTCCACTGACCGTCGGTCCGCTGCAGGTCCCGCGCGGTCACGTCGTTGGCGATGGTGTAGCCGTGGATCACCTTCGCGGCGTCCTCGACGGGGACGTCCTTGCAGATCCTGCCGATCACGACGGCGAGCTCGCCCTCGTACTGGAGATCGTCGGTGAAGTCGGGATAGAGGATCGGGTCGCCAGGCCCGACCACGCTCGTGTTGGGCTTGAGGAAGACCAGCGGCTCGGACGGCACCTCGTTGCCGAGCTCCGCCGCGTGTGCGGCGTAGTTGCGGCCGATGCCGAGCACCTTGCTGCGTGGCAGCACCGGTGCCAGGAGCCGCACGTCGTCCACGGGGATCTTCTCGCCCGTGAGCTGGATTCCTGCATAGAGGGGGTCGCCGGTGATCACCGCGATCACCGAGACGCCGTCGGCCTCGCCGATGACGCCGAACCGGGGGTCTTCGTCAGTCGTGAATCTCGCGATACGCACGAGGTTCAGCCTATCCGTCGACGTAGAACCAGCGCCCCGCGCGCTGCTCGAAGCGGCTGCGCTCGTGCAGGGTGCCCGGCCCGTCGGCCGTGCGGTAGTGCGCGACGAACTCGACCTCGTCGTCGGCGGCGTCCAGGATCTCGAGCCGCTCCCACGTCAGGCCCGGGGTCGACGGGACGTCGTCGGGGCGGGTCCGCGGGTGCCACGTACGGAAGACGTAGTCGCGAGCGTCGACGGCGTACGCCGCGTAGCGCGCGCGCATGAGCTCCTCCGGCGTGGCCGCCTGCCGCTCGCCGCGGTGCAGCGGCCCGCAGCACGCGTCGTACGGCTCGGCGGAGCCGCACGGGCACGCAGACACGAAGAGGCTCATGCCGAGCCGTAGCGGCGGTGGCGGCGGGCGTACTCCTCGATCGCCTCCCACAGCGCGCGCCGATCGACGTCGGGCCAGGCGATGTCGGAGAACACCATCTCGGCGTACGCCGCCTGCCACGGGAGGAAGTTGCTCGTGCGCTGCTCGCCCGAGGTGCGCCAGAACAGGTCGACGTCAGGCATGTCCGGCTCGTCGAGGTAGCGCGCGAACAGGTCCTCGTCGATCTTGCCCGGCTTGACCCGCCCTGCCGCCACATCGCGAGCGAGCGCCGCAGCAGCATCGGCGATCTCGGCCCGGCCGCCGTAGTTGACGCACATCGTGAGCGTCAGCACGTCGTTGTCCTTCGTGAGCTCCTCGGCGATCTCGAGCTCCTTGATGACGCTGCCCCACAGGCGCGGACGCCGCCCCGCCCAGCGCACGCGGACGCCGAGCTCGTGCATCTCGTCGCGGCGACGGCGGATGACGTCGCGGTTGAAGCCCATGAGGAAGCGGACCTCGTCCGGCGAACGCTTCCAGTTCTCGGTCGAGAAGGCGTACGCGGAGATCCACTTCACGCCGACTTCAATGCCCCCCTCGACGACGTCGAACAGCGAGGACTCGCCGGCCTCGTGACCCGCCGTACGGGGAAGCCCACGCTCCTTGGCCCAGCGTCCGTTGCCGTCCATCACGATCGCGACGTGCTTCGGGACCTGGTCGAGCGGGATGTCGGGGGCGGTGGCGCCGGAAGGGTGCGGCGTCGGGCGTCGTACGGGAGTGCGCGTCACGAGGCCATTGTCTCTCGCCTCGATCGGGACCGGGGTCAGCGGTCGACGTAGTCCAGCGAGCGCAGGCTGCGCTCGAGGTGCCACTGGAGGTACGTCGCGACGAGGCTGCTCGCCTCGCGTGTCGCGCGCTCCCCCGCCGCCTCGGCCTGCGGCCACAGACCGCTGAGCAGGGCGGCGAGCAGCGCGACGGTGTCCGGCGCCGGGTTGGCCGAGCCGGGGAGCCGACAGTCGGTGCAGAGCATGCCGCCGGCACCGGAGTTGAACGCGCGGTGAGGGCCGCCCACGCCGCAGCGGGCGCACGCGTCGAAGCTCGGGGCATAGCCGGCGATCGCCAGCGACCGGAGCAGGAACGAGTCGAGGATCAGCCCGCTGGGGTGGCGACGCTCCGCGAGCGCCCGCAGGGCTCCGACGAGGAGGAGGTACTGCTGGGCCGCGGGGTGCCCGTCCTCGCCGACGAGCCGGTCGGCGGACTCGAGCATCGACGTGCCGCACGTGTAGGCGCCGTAGTCGTTGCCGAGCCGGCCGGCGTAGGCGTCGAGGGTCTCGACCTGCGTGATGACGTCGAGCGTGCGGCCTTCGGCGAGCTGGAGGTCGACATGCATGAACGGCTCGACGCGCGAGCCGAAACGTGAGCTCGTCCGGCGGACCCCCTTCGCGACGGCACGGACACGGCCGTGGTGTCGGGTCAGGAGCGTGACGATACGGTCCGCCTCACCCAGCTTCTGGGTACGGAGGACGACGGCCTCGTCTCGGTACAACACCACGGCACCATTCTGCCGGGCCGTTCGTCGTACGGGGTGGAGGCCTCGCCGGGACCAAGGGTTGATACCTGTACCCCCTAGGGGTATGTTGCCTTCATGATCACGTACACCGCACGGCGACGTGCCGCCGCTCTCGTGTCCGCTCTCGCGCTCGGCCTCGGCATCTCGGCCTGCGGTGCGGGCGAAGACGGCGCTGGTGCCGACGGGCACGGCGAGCACGGCTCCTCCTCGACGTCCGCGGATCGCGCGGCGGCGGACGTCACGTTCGCCCAGCAGATGATCCCCCACCACCGCCAGGCCCTCGAGATGGCCTCGCTCGCCCCGACGCGTGCCGGTGCCGAGGTGACGGCCCTCGCCGCGCGCATCAGCGCGGCACAGGATCCCGAGATCGCGACGATGACCGCCTGGCTCGAGAAGTGGGACGAGCCCGTGCCGTCCGAGGAGGGCGACGACCACGCCGGCCACGGTGACGCGGAGGGCATGATGTCGCCCGAGGATCTGACCCGGCTCGCGGCGCTCCAGGGCGCGGCGTTCGACGAGGAGTTCCTGCGCCAGATGATCGCCCACCACGAGGGAGCGATCACGATGGCGGAGGACGTGCTCAGCACCGGCAGCGACCCGAAGGTCGCCGCCCTCGCGCAGCAGATCTCCGACACGCAACGCGCGGAGGTCGACGAGATGCAGGACTTGCTCGACCGATGACCCGCGGGGAGCGCGCTAGCGTGAGCCGATGACTACGCTCCGCGACACGTGGGCCGACCGCGACCGACTCGTCGTGCTCGACGGCGCACTCGCGACCGAGCTCGAGCGGCACGGCGCAGACCTCTCGTCGGCCCTGTGGTCCGCGTCGCTGCTGCGCGACGACCCAGCCTTGATCGCGCAGGTCCACCGCGACTACCTGGAGGCCGGCGCGGACGTGATCATCACGGCGAGCTATCAGGCGACGGTCGGTGGCTTCGGGCGGCTCGGCCTGCCCGCCGACGAGGCCGAGCGCCTGATCCGGTCCGCGGTGACCCTCGCGCGCCAGACCCGCGATGCCTACGTGCAGGAGAACCCCGGCCGGCGTCCTGTGGTCGCCGCGTCCGTCGGCCCGTACGGCGCCGCGCTGGCCGACGGCTCGGAGTACCGAGGCGACTACGGTCTCGACGTGCCGGCGCTCCGCGACTTCCATCGTGAGCGCCTGCACCTGCTCGCCGACGCCGGTCCGGAGGTGCTGGCGTGCGAGACGATCCCTTCCGCCCTCGAGGCCGCGGCGCTCGCCGACCTGCTCGACGACGTGGACGTGCCCGCCTGGGTGACGTTCAGCGCACGCGACGATACGCACCTCAGCGACGGGACGCCCGTCGCTGAGGTCGTGCGCCTGGTCGCCGACCACGGTGTTGCCGCCGTCGGGATCAACTGCACGCCGCTGGAGCACATCGCCCCACTCGTGGACCGCATCGCCGCCGTCACCGACCTGCCGATCGCGGTCTACCCGAACTCGGGCGAGGTGTGGGACGCTGCCGCGCGGCGATGGACCGGCACCACCGCCCGTGGTTCGTGGGCTACGTGGGTGGGCCGGTGGCGCGACGCCGGCGCCAACCTCGTCGGGGGCTGCTGCCGTACGACACCCGCCGACGTGGCGGAGATCGCCGCGACCCGCGTCTGACTCAACCCTCCTCCGCAGGGACGGAACGCTGTTACGATCCAGCGATCCAGCGGCGCCCCTGCGCCCGAGCAGAGGAGCCTCATGAGCGACGACACCCCGATCACGCAGCGCCAGTGGCTCGCGATGCTGACGCTCTCGCTGGGCGTCTCGCTCGTCGTGATGGACATGACCATCGTCAACGTCTCGGTCCCGGTGATCATCGACGACCTCGGGCTGACCGCTGCCGGCGCGCAGTGGATGAACGCGATCTATCTCCTGATGCTCGCCTCGCTCCTGCTCGCAGCCGGCCGCCTGGGCGACCGGATCGGTCGCCGCCGGGTGTACGCGGCCGGCCTGGTGCTGTTCATGGTCGCCAGCCTCAGTGCCGGGGCGGCGCAGAACCAGGAGATGCTCATCGCCGCCCGGTTCGTGCAGGGCCTAGGCGCCGCCATGATCGTGCCCGCCACCCTGTCGACCCTCAACGCGACGTTCCAGGGCCGTGCCCGCGGGATCGCGTTCGCGATCTGGGGCTCGACCGTCGGCGGCATGGTCGCAGTCGGTCCGCTCATCGGTGGATGGCTCGCGACTGAGTCGACGTGGCGGTGGGCGTTCTGGATCAACGTGCCGTTCGGCCTGCTCGCGCTCGTCGGCATCGTCAAGGTCCTCGACGAGACCCGCGACGACGACATCCGCCCCGGCACGGACCTGCCCGGCCTGCTCCTCTCGACGCTCGGCCTCGGCGGAGTCGTGTTCGGCCTCATCGAGGGCCAGTACTACGGCTGGTGGCGTCAGGAGTCCGGCGCCCTCTCCCCCGTCCCGTTCTCGCTCGCGCTGGGCGTGCTGCTCCTGGTCGCGTTCGTCGTCGTCGAGGCGCGCCGCGCACGTGCCGGCGCAGTCACGCTGGTCGATCTCGGCCTGATGCGCTTCCGCTCACTGCGGTATGGGTCGATCGCCGCCATGGTCGTCGCGCTCGGCGAGATCGGCCTCATCTTCACCCTCCCACTGCTGCTGCAGGGTGCCCTCGGTTACACCCCGCTCGGCACCGGAGTCCTCGTCCTGTGGCTGGCGGTCGGCACCTTCCTCGCCTCCGGGGCTACCCCTCCGCTCACCAACCGTCTCGGGCAGCGCGCCGTCATCCGGATCGGCCTGGCCCTCGAGGTCGTGGCGATCGCAGGGACCGCTCTCGTCATCAGCACCGACGTCAGCGGACCCGCGATCGCGGCCCTGCTGTTCCTGTACGGCATCGGCGTGGGCATGGCGACCGCGCAGCTGACCAGCGCCATCCTCGTCGACATCCCGGTCGGCTCGAGCGGACAGGCCTCCGGGTTCCTGACGACGGTCCGCCAACTCGGCTCCGCGCTCGGCATCGCTGTCCTCGGCGGCCTGCTGATCTCGACCCTCGCCGCGCAGACGGCCGACGAGCTCGCGCGGACGGACATGCCGGGGCCCGATCAGGACGCGGCCGTCTCGCTCGTCCGCGACAGCGTCGGGGCAGCGATCCCGGAGCTCCTCGAGGACCCTGCGACGGCCGAGGTGGGCGAGGTCGCACAGGCGTCGCTGATCACCGCCAGCAAGGTCACCACCGCGGTCGCCGCCCTCATCCTCGTGGGCGGCCTGGCGGCCACGCTGGCGCTGCCCTCGGACACGACGTCGAGCCGCAGTGGCGGCGCGGGGCGTACCCCCGCCCGTACCCGCCGGCCGGCGCGGTCCTAGCGCACCTGCCGGCGGAACGGCGTCAGACGCGGGTCGCCGCAGCGCGGTTGGCGGCGGACACGACCGCCTTGAGCGAGGCCGTCACGATGCTCGGGTCGACCCCGACCCCCCAGACGATCTGGTCACCGATCTCGCACTCGACGTACGCCGCCGCGGCCGCGTCGCCGCCGGAGGACAGCGCGTGCTCGGCGTAGTCGAGCACCCGGATGTCTCCGTTGACCGACGCGATGGCGTCGACGAACGCGGCGACCGGGCCGTTGCCCTCGCCCTTGATCGACTGGACGGTCTCACCGACCCGGACGTCCACGACGAGCTCGTCCAGCCCGTCCTGGATCGTCGACGAGCGGAACGCCTCGAGCGCGTACGGTGCCGTCCGCTCGAGGTACTCCGCGGAGAACGCCTTCCAGATCTCGTCGACCGACATCTCGCCGGCCTCACCCTCGGTCATCGACTGGACGACGCGGCTGAACTCGATCTGGAGCCGACGGGGCAGGTCCATCTTGTGCTCGGACTTCATGATGTACGCGACGCCGCCCTTGCCGGACTGGCTGTTCACGCGGATCACCGCCTCGTACGAGCGGCCGACGTCGTGCGGGTCGATCGGCAGGTACGGGGCCTCCCACGGCATCTCCGACACGGGGATGCCGCGCTCGGCCGCCTGGCGGTCGAGGTCCTCCAGACCCTTCTTGATCGCGTCCTGGTGCGAGCCCGAGAAGGCGGTGTAGACCAGGTCGCCCGCGTACGGGTGGCGCGGGTGGACCGGCAGACCGGTGCAGTACTCGACGGTGCGGCGTACCTCGTCGATGTCGGAGAAGTCGATCTGCGGGTCGATGCCCTGGCTGAAGAGGTTCATGCCCAGCGTCACCAGGTCGACGTTGCCGGTGCGCTCGCCGTGACCGAACAGGCAGCCCTCGACGCGGTCGGCGCCGGCCATCATCGCCAGCTCGGTCGCGGCCACGGCGGTACCGCGGTCGTTGTGCGGGTGCAGCGAGATCGCGACGTTCTCGCGGCGCGAAACGTGTCGGCCGAAATACTCGATCTGGTCGGCGTACGTGTTGGGCGTCGCCATCTCGACAGTCGCCGGCAGGTTGAGGATGATCTCGCGGCCGTCCTCAGGCTGCCAGACGTCCATCACCGCCTCGCAGACCTCGATCGAGAAGTCGAGCTCGGCGCCGGTGAAGATCTCCGGCGAGTACTGGTAGCCGAAGTCGGTGCCCTGCAGGTACTCCTCGGCGTACTTCATCACCAGCTCGGTGCCTCGGACAGCGATCGCCCGGCACTCGTTGCGGTCCACGCCGAAGACGACGCGCCTGAAGAGAGGGGCGACGGCGTTGTAGAGGTGGATGCTGCCGTTCTTGGCGCCAACCAGGGATTGCGCCGTACGGTCGATCAGGTCCTCGCGGGCCTGCGTCAGGACGGAGATCGTCACGTCATCGGGGATCAGGTCGTCCTCGATCAGGTGACGGACGAAGGCGAAGTCGGTCTCGCTCGCGCTCGGGAAGCCGACCTCGATCTCCTTGTAGCCCATCCGTACGAGCATGTCGAACATGCGGCGCTTGCGGGCGGGCGTCATCGGGTCGATCAGGGCCTGGTTGCCGTCACGCAGGTCGGTCGAGAGCCAGCGAGGGGTCTCGGTGATCGTCTTCGACGGCCA
Organism: Mumia sp. ZJ1417; assembly: GCF_014127285.1. GTDB lineage: Bacteria > Actinomycetota > Actinomycetes > Propionibacteriales > Nocardioidaceae > Mumia. Next base: position 1,426,019 of record NZ_CP059901.1, on the reverse strand, counting down.
GGTGCGGTCGGGCAGGTCGATCGCAGGGAAGGTCGGGTAGCGCTGGTATGGCATACCGCTGGGCTGCTGAGGGGAGATGGCCATGGTGATGTCCTCGTTCGGGGCTCGTCTGAGATGAGAAGCGCCGCGGTGCGGCGACGGCCGGCCATGACGAACGCCGCGACGAGGGGGTCCGACCTAGTGCGAACCCTCGCCGCGGCACCGAAGGAGGAGGCGCGCGATGTACATGGCTGGCGTCAGCATAGCCCACGACGGCGCTAGTCTCGCGAGATGTCCACCCTGCTGATCGTCCACCACTCGCCGACACCGACCGTCCAGTCGCTCACGGACGCCGCGGTGGCAGGCGCGCACGATCCTGCGCTCGAGGGTGTCGAGGTGGTCGTCCTCCCGGCGCTGGAGGCCCGGGCCGGCGACGTGCTGGCGGCCGACGGGTACCTCTTCGGCACCACCGCGAACTTCGGCTATATGAGCGGAGCTCTCAAGCACTTTTTCGACACGATCTTCCTCGAGGCCGGCGGTGCGCTGAGCGAGGACGGCTCCGCAGCGGGCACGAAGGACGGAGTCCGCAGGACCAGGCCGTACGGGCTCTGGGTGCACGGCCGGTACGACACCACCGGCGCCGTACGAGCGGTGCAGTCGATCGCGGGCGCGCTGCCATGGACACAGGCAGCGCCCGTGCTCGAGGTGCTCGGCAACGTCGGTGCGCCCGAGCGGGAGCAGGCCTACGAGCTCGGTGCGACGCTGGCGGCGCTGCTCACCCCGTAAGGCTGTGCAAAGGCGCCATCGTCCCCTCACCTCCTGCCCGTACACTGGCTGCCGTCGTACCGCCGAACCCCCCGGGAGGACGTACCGTGTCGGCTCTCCGACGCCCCCGCACCCGCGCCCGCAACTCGCTGCTGGGTGTGGTCGGCGCTGCGGCGCTAGTGCTCGTCACCGCCTGCGGCTCCGCCGGCGACATCAGCGGCGCTGCGCCCGGTGCGGACGACGCGCCGCCCCCGCCCGTACGCTCGCTGCCGCCTGCCACAGGGACGACCCCCGCACCGACCCCGACCGCAGAGCCTGTCGCGGCTCCACCGAAGGCTGGCGAGTGCCGCAAGCCGAGCACGGTCGACGTCGCGCTGCGCGTCAGCGACGACGATGCCGCCCCGATCACGTGCTCAGGTGCGACCTCGGTCACCTCTCTCGTACGCCCGATGAACGCTTCCGTGAAGGCCGCTGTCACCGCGTACGACACCACCCGCATCCTCCGCTCGGCCCGCCCGTACTGCGAGCGGGCCGCTGCCGGCTGGCTCGGCACCGACGCCAAGACGCTGAAGCGGTCGCAGTTCGGCTTCGTCGTCGGTGTCCCCAGCGCAGCGCAGACCGCCGAGGGCGCCGACTGGATGCGGTGCGACCTCGTGCTGTCGGCGAACAGCGCACGACTGGCTGCGCTGCCCGCTCGGACCAAGAACGCGCTCAAGGGCAAGCGCGGCCGCGACTTCATGCAGTGCGTGCGCGGTGACATCCGCAGCGCCAGCGGCACAGTGACCTGCTCGACCCGTCACCAGTGGCGCGGGGTGGACACCATCCGGCTCGGCGCCGCGAAGGTGAGGTACCCCGGCACCAAGAAGGTCCAGGCGACCATGCGCGACCGCTGCCCCGCGGGCGTGCGCCGCTATCTCGACACCCGCGGGTCGTTCGACTACGGCTACATCTCCCCCAGCCGCACCGCGTGGCAGCGCGGCGAGCGGTGGGGCGTCTGCTTCGCCAAGACCAAGAAGTAGCCCGCGGGCTAGAAGCCGAGGCGGCGCAGCTGCTTCGGATCGCGCTGCCAGTCCTTGGCGACCTTGACCCGCAGGTCCAGGAACACCGGGGTGCCGAGGATCCGCTCGATCTGTCCGCGCGAGTCGGTGCCGATCTGGCGCAGGCGCGAACCGCCCTTGCCGATCACGATGCCCTTCTGGCTGTCACGCTCGACGAAGATCGTGGCCCGCACGTCGACCAGCGGCTTGTCCTCGGGTCGGTCCTCGCGCGGCACCATCTCCTCGATGACGACCGCGATCGAGTGCGGGAGCTCGTCGCGCACGCCCTCGAGCGACGCCTCACGGATCACCTCGGCGACCAGCGTCTCCTCAGGCTCGTCGGTGAGGTGGCCGTCGGGATAGAGCGGGACCCCCTCGGGCAGCTCGGCGATCAGCAGGTCACGCAGATGCTCGACCTGGTAGCCGGACACCGCGGAGACGGGGACGACGTGCTTCCACTCGACGCCGAGCTCGTCGCCGGTCGCAGCGATCGCCGCGAGGTGCTCGATGAGCCGCTCGGGCGCGACCTTGTCCGCCTTGGTGGCGAGCGCCAGCATCGGCCTGCGTCGGATCTTGGCGAGCTCGCCGATGAGGTAACGGTCGCCAGGACCGATCCGCTGGTCGGCCGGCAGGCACACGCCGATCACGTCGACCTCCGACCACGTGCTGCGAACGAGGTCGTTGAGCCGCTCCCCCAGCAGGGTGCGCGGGCGGTGGAGCCCCGGGGTGTCGATCAGGATCAGCTGACCCTCGGGGCGGTGGACCAGCCCTCGGATCGCGTGGCGGGTCGTCTGCGGACGCGAGGACGTGATCGCGACCTTCTCGCCGACGAGCGCGTTGGTGAGTGTCGACTTGCCGGCGTTGGGACGGCCGACGAAGCATGCGAAGCCCGACCGGAACGTGCTCACGAGTCCACCCGAGAGTGCGGCGTGCCGTGGACGTCGGCGACCAGGACCGGGACACCCGCGCCGGCGAGGTCGCGGACCGCCGCCATGTCGTCGTCGCTCACGCCGTCACCGTCGGTGCTCAGCGCCGCAGCCTCGAGGCCGGTCGCTCCGGACGAGACGGCCATCGCGACCGCGAGACGGAGTGCGGTCAGCTTCAGCGAGGGCAGCTCGACGGTCGATGCCGCGTACGTTCGACCGTCGCGGTCGCGCACGGATGCCCCCTCGGCGGCGCGGGTCCGCGCCCGCGTCGCGCGGGCGAGGGTGAGGATCTTGCGATCCTCAGGGTCGTCGACAGTGAGGGGTGGGGAAACCATGAGGTCCAGGGTATCGGCGGACCCTCAACCCGACGCGCTCGCGCCGACCGACTCCTCCGAATCACCGCCGGAGGCCTCTCGGCTCACGATGACCGTGCCGATCCGGTTGCGTCGTCCGCGCGGGGCCTCGGCGACGAAGCGCAGCCCGTCGAGCGACACCTCGCTCCCCGCGATCGGGACCTTGCCGAGGTGCTTGGCCATGAGGCCGCCCACCGAGTCGACGTCGTCGTCCTCGATCGGGACCCCGAACAGCTCCTGGAGGTCGTCGACGTCGAAGCGTGCGCTGATGCGTACGGAGCCGTTCGACAGGTGCTCGATGTCCTCCGGCGGCGCGTCGTACTCGTCGGTGATCTCGCCGACGATCTCCTCGAGGATGTCCTCGATCGTGACCATGCCCGCCGTGCCGCCGTACTCGTCGACGACGATCGCCACGTGGGTGCGCTGTGCCTGCATCTCGCGCAGGAGCTCGGCCGCCGGCTTGGAGTCGGGGACGTACAGGCACGGCCGCATCACCGACTCGACCCGCTCGGTCGTCTCGGCGTCACGGTTGTCGAAGACGCGCTTGGTGATGTCCTTGAGATAGGCCATGCCGACGACGTCGTCGAGGCTGTCGCCCGTCACCGGGATGCGGGAGTAGCCGCTGCGCAGCGCGAGCGACATCGCCTGGCGCAGCTTCTTGGTGCGTTCGATGAACACGACGTCCGTACGAGGCACCATCACCTCGCGCACGACGGTGTCGCCGAGCTCGAAGACGGAGTGGATCATCTGCCGCTCGCCGGACTCGATCAGCGCGCTCTGCTCAGCCAGGTCGACCAGCTCACGCAGCTCTGCCTCGGACGAGAACGGGCCTTCACGAAAGCCCTTGCCCGGGGTGAGGGCGTTGCCGATCGCGATGAGGACGCGCGGGACGGGGCCCAGGATGCGGGTGATCGCGATGAGCAGCCCGGCGGACAGCAGGCCGACGCGCTCGGAGTTCTGGCGGCCGAGCGTACGAGGGCCGACACCGATCGCGACGAACGAGACGACCGACATCACCAGCGTCGCGAGCAGCAGCTGCTGCCAGAGCCCGTCGATGGCACGGGCGAACATGACCGCCACGAGGACGACGGCGCCGGTCTCGGCCACGATGCGCAGCAGCAGCGCCGTGTTGATGTACGGGGCGGGGTCGCGGACGACGCGCGCGACCCGCGTGGCACCGGAGCGCCCCTCGGCGACCAGCTCGTCGGCGCGAGCCTTGGAGAAGGTGGAGAGCGCGGCGTCGACACTGGCGAGCAGGCCCGCCAACCCGACCAGAGCGACGGCGAGGACGACCAGCCAGACGTCGATCGTCATTGCGGTGGCTCCGCCTCGCGCCACTTGGCCAGGACGACGTCCTGGAGGGCGAACATCTCGCGGTGCTCCTCGGGCTCGGCGTGGTCGTAGCCCAGAAGGTGCAAGATCCCGTGGACCGTCAGCAGCTCGAGGTGGTCGCGGAGATCCAGGCCTTCGCTGGCCGCATCCTTGGCGGCGACCGCGGGGCACAGCAGCATGTCGCCGAGATAGCCCTCCTCGGCGTCGAGGTCGTCGGAGCCGGGTCGCAGCTCGTCCATCGGGAAAGACAGGACGTCGGTCGGACCCTTCTTGTCCATCCACTTCTCGTTGTACTCGGCCATCGTGCCCGGATCGACGACGATCATCGTCATCTCGGTGGCCGGGGCCAGCCGCATCTCGGTCATCACGAACCGCGACAGGCGGGTCAGGCGCTCGACGTCGACCGGCTCGCCGGACTCGTCGCGCCAGCTGGACTCATCGAGTACGTCGACGTTCATGACCTTCGTCCTCATACTCGTCGTAGGCGGCCACGATGCGACCGACCAGCTTGTGGCGGACCACGTCCGCGGAGGTCAGCATCTGGAAGGAGATGTCCCGGACGCCGTCAAGGATCTCGCGCACCACCCGCAAGCCGCTGCGCGTGCCACCCGGCAGGTCGATCTGGGTGATGTCACCGGTGACGACCATCTTGGAGCCGAAGCCGAGCCGGGTGAGGAACATCTTCATCTGCTCGGGCGAGGTGTTCTGGGCCTCGTCGAGGATGATGAACGCATCGTTCAACGTGTTGTGCGTAACCAAGAAATCGTCCGTCACGTAGAGCGAGTCCTGAGCACCGACCGCGATGCACACGGTCTCCGCACGACCGGCGGGCTCGATCGAGTCGATGAACCGCATCGGCCGACCACCACCGGTTGCCGCGTACGCGTCTGCCTTGCGCGCGAGGCGGAACGGCGTGACACCCTCCGGAAGCCGGATGTCGAGCGTGTAGGCGTCGTGCCGATAGGCAACCTCACGTCCCCTCGCGAGCCCGGGCTTGCGACCGTTCGCCTGACGCGTATGCACGTATACGACTCCGCCGAGCGAACGTACGAGGAAGGTCACGTCGTCGCGAAGCCGTGGCGACGTCGTCGTGTACTGGATCCGGCAGGTCCGGCCGTCCTGTGTGACCGTCCCGCCGTCGCTGTCGAGCAGGCCCTGCAGGACACCGAGCCGGACCTCACGCGAGTTGTAGAGGTACGCGACAGGCACGAACGTGGCGGGTGAGGTCTTGTGCACGAGCGCGAGATCCCTGACGGCCACGGTGACGGGGTTCGCGATGCGAAGGCCGCCGCGTCCACCTTCGGTGTGTCGGAGCACGTAGTCGTAGTCGGAGCCACGGCGGGCGACCTGGATCGCGGGAAGCAGTCCCTCGAGCGCGTCGGCCAGCTCTGGATCGGCGGTCGTGAACGTCGGGGTCGTCTTGGTCGTGAGGCAGCCGTCGCCGAGCAGCAGCCCCAGTGCGTACGGGTCGATCGGGATGTCCTTCGGCTCCATCTCGACCGGGTCGACCATCGGAATCTCGTATCGGCGAGCGTGCAGCGCCCGCTCCTTGCCGATCATCTCGCGTGTCTGGAGCGTGCGGCTGCGCCCTCGCCGACGGTCCGACGCCGTGCGGACGGTCCACAGATGCTCGCCGCACGCCAGCGTCGACGCCCCGTCCTGGGCGGTGACGCGATAGACGTCACGCTCACCCTGCGGGTAGACACCGAGAACGGGCGTCGGTCGACCGTCCCGTCCGATAACGAGATCGCCGACCTGCAGCTTGCCGATTCGCTGCCAGCCCGTCGGCGTCAGCACAGCGCGGTCAACCGGCTGAGCCCTTCCACGCATGTAGGCCAGCGGCGCGACCTCGATCGTCCCGGCCGCGAGCAGCTTGGGGATTGTCTCGGGGTCGAGCATGTCGTGCAGCGCGTCGTACAGCGGGCGCAGGTAGGGATCGATCTTCTCGCTGAGCGTGCCCGGCAAGAAGCCGAGGTTCTCGCCGGCCTCCACCGCAGGGCGCGTGAGGATGATCCGCGTGACGTCCTTGGACTGGAGCGCCTGCACGGCCTTGGCCATCGCGAGGTACGTCTTGCCGGTGCCGGCGGGCCCGATGCCGAAGACGATCGTCTGCTTGTCGATCGCGTCGACATACCGCTTCTGGTTGAGCGTCTTGGGACGGATCGTCCGGCCGCGATTGGACAGGATGTTGAGGCTGAGGACGTCGGCGGGACGCTCCTCAGTCTCGGTCCGCAGGATCGCGATGCTGCGCTCGATCGTCTCGGTCGTCAGGCCCTGACCGGTCCGGATCATCGTCACCAGCTCATCGAGCAACCGCTCGACCAGCGCGGACTCGGCCGCCGTTGCGCGGATGGAGACCTGGTTGCCACGGACGTGGACGTCGGCGTCGAAGCTGGACTCGATCAGGCGGAGGAACTCGTCGGCGGGGCCGAGCAGCGCCACCATCGGGATGCTCGCCGGGATCGTGACGGTGTGCTGCAAGGGTTCAGGCGTACTCATCGGCACCCCCGTCGGGGGCAGTTCTCCTTCGCTCGGTCGGGACTCGACCATGGTATGCGGGCCACCGGCCCCCGTGCGACCACGAATCCTCCTGGCCTCAGCGGAACGCGTCCCGGATCCGGCCGAAGACACTGCCGCGATGGGGTGCAGCGAACTCCGCCTCGACCCGCTCCTCGCCACGCTCGACGGCTAGCTTCGTGAGGAGGTCTCGCTGTGCCTCATCGAGCTTGGTGGGCGTCTCGACGACCATGCGGACCTTGAGGTCGCCACGCCCGACACCGCGTAGGTGCGGAACCCCGCGGCCCCGGATCGTCACCGTTTCGCCGGACTGGGTGCCCGCCGCGATGTCGAAGCCGATCGTGGGCTCCGCGCCCTCGACGTCGGCGTCAGCCTCGAGCGTCGGCAGGTCGATCTGCGTGCCGAGCGCCGCCGCGGTCATCGGCACCCGTACGTCGCAGTAGAGGTCGTCGTCGGAGCGGGTGAACACCTGGTGCGGCTCGACCTCGATCTCGACGTACAGGTCGGCGGCGGGCCCACCGCCCGGGCCGACCTCGCCCTCGCCGGTGAGCTGGATGCGCGTCCCGGAGTCGACGCCCGGGGGCACCTTGATGGTGAGCGTGCGGCGCGCGCGCACCCGGCCGTCGCCGGAGCACTCCTCGCACGGGTTGACGATGACCGAGCCGAAGCCCCCGCAGGTCGGGCACGGGCGCGCCGTACGGATGTCGCCGAGGAAGGAGCGCTGCACGTGCTGCACCTCTCCGTGGCCCTGACAGGTCTGGCAGGTGACCGGATCCGCGCCGTCGGCCGAACCGTTGCCGTGGCACGTGCCGCACACGACGGCCGTGTCGACCTTGAGCTCGCGGGTGGTGCCGAAGGCGGCGTCGGCCAACGGCACCGCGATGCGGATCAGCGCGTCGTTGCCGCGACGCGTCCGGCCGCGCGGACCGCGCTGGGTCTGCTGGCCGAAGAACGCGTCCATGATGTCGCTGAACGAGAACCCCGCGCCGAAGCCGCCGCCGCCACCCGCGCTGCCGAGCGGGTCGCCGCCGCGGTCGTAGAAGGCACGCTTCTCGGGGTCGGACAGCACCTCGTACGCGACGGTGACCGTCTTGAACCGCTCCTGTGCCTCCGGGTCGGGGTTGACGTCGGGGTGCAGGCTGCGTGCGAGCTTGCGGTATGCCTTCTTGATCTCCTCGGGTGTCGCATCGCGATTCACACCGAGGGTCCCGTAGTAGTCCTGGCTCATGCGTCCTTGTCTGTTCTCAATCGCTGAGGGTCTGGCCGACGTACCGGGCGACGGCACGCACGGCCGCCATCGTGCCCGGATAGTCCATGCGGGTGGGTCCGACGACGCCGAGGGTGGCCAGCGGCTCGTCGGTGCTGCCGTACGCCGTCGCGACGACCGAGGTCGCCGACAGCTCCTCGTACGGCACCTCGGCGCCGATCCGTACGGTGAGCATGCTCGGAGAGGTGGCCTCGCCGAGGAGCTTGAGCAGCACCACGTGCTCCTCAAGCGCCTCGAGCACCGGCTTGATCGAGGTGTCGAAGTCGGCCCCGAAGCGCGCGAGGTTGGCGGCACCGCCGACCGCGACCCGCTCGTCGGAGCGCTCGTCGGAGAAGGCGCGCGTCATCGTCGCGACGACAGCGGTCACGATCGGCCGCTCCTCGGGTCGGAAGGCCGTGATGAGGTCGGCGACGGTCGCTGACGCGTCGGGCAGCCGCTGGCCGACGGCGGCCGCGATGAGCTTGCCGCGCAGCTCGCCGAGCAGATGCTCGCCGGGCTCCTCGGGCAGCTCGATGATGCGCTGGTCGACGCGGCCCGAGCTCGTGATCAGCACGAGGAGGATGCGGCCGCGGTCCATCGGGACGAGCTCGACATGACGCACCGTGGAGCGGGTGAGCGTCGGGTACTGCACGAGAGCGACCTGGTGGGTGAGCTGCGACAGGAGCCTCACGCTGCGCTGCACCACGTCGTCCACGTCGACGGCCCCGTCGAGGAAGGACTCGATCGCCCGCCGCTCAGGGATGCTCAGGCGTCGTACGGAGGCGAGCCGGTCCACGAAGAGCCGATAGCCCTTGTCGGTCGGGATGCGACCTGCGCTGGTGTGGGGCTGGGCGATGAAGCCCTGCTCCTCGAGCACCGCCATGTCGTTGCGGACGGTCGCCGGCGAGACCCCGAGCTGATGCCGGTCGACCAGCGTCTTGGAGCCCACAGGCTCCCGCGTCGCCACGTAGTCCTCGACGATGGCGCGCAGGACCGCGAGCTTGCGTTCGTCGAGCACGACCTCCACCGCCTCGTCCCTTCTCGCACGTCTGGCACTCGTGTGCCGTGAGTGCCAGTCTAGCCAGCAAGGCCAGCCGCGCGTGGCGCCCCGGCGGCGTGTGCCGCCCTGGTGGACCCGCCGCCTCGACTACCGTGCTCCTCGTGACTCACGACCGCTACGGCTCCGACGTCCTCTCCGGCGACTGGCGCGTCCCCAAGCGCGGACGCTCCACCGAGCGGGAGGCGGAGGTCGGGATGGTGCTCGAGGAGGTCCAGACCGACTTCTGCGGCGCGGTCACCCGTACCGACCGCGACCTCGGCACGGTCGAGCTCGAGGACCGCCGCGGCAAGCGCCGTACGTTCCCTCTCGGCCCGGGCTTCCTGCTGGAGGGCAAGCCCGTGATCCTCAAGGCGCCCGTCCGTGCCGCCGCCCCCGCCCGCCCCACCCACACCGCCTCGGGGTCCGTCGCCGTCCACGACGCGAAGGCCCGGATCGCCCGGGCAAGCCGGATCTATGTCGAGGGGCGACACGACGCCGAGCTCGTCGAGAAGGTGTGGGGGGACGACCTGCGGATCGAGGGTGTCGCCGTCGAGTACCTCGAAGGCGTCGACGACCTCCCGTCGGTGGTCGCGCAGTTCAAGCCGGGGCACGGGCGCCGCCTCGGCGTGCTCGTGGACCACCTCGTCCCCGGGTCGAAGGAGTCACGGATCGCCGCCTCGGTGCTGCGCGGCCCGTACAAGGAGCACGTGCTGGTCGTCGGCCACCCCTACGTCGACATCTGGCAGTCCGTGAAGCCGGACCGCCTCGGGCTGGCGAAGTGGCCGATGATCCCGCGGACGATGTCGTGGAAGCACGGCATCTGCCAGGCGCTGGGCTGGCCGCACCGCAACCAGGCCGACATCGCGCACGCCTGGAAGCGGATCCTCGGTACGGTCTCCTCTTACGCCGACCTCGAGCCTGCGCTGCTCGGTCGGGTCGAGGAGCTCATCGACTTCGTCACGCAACCCACCGCTGGTTGAGCCTGTCGAAACCTTGAGCCTGTCGAAACCTTGAGCCTGTCGAAACCTTGAGCCTGTCGAAACCTCTACGGCACGTCCCCTCGGACCCGCCAGAAGCACAACCCACCGAGGCCGAGCGCCAGCACGAGGAGCAGCGCCGTCTCGCGCCACTGCAGCGTCCAGAAGGCGCTGGACGGGTACGACGTGACCTGCTGTTGGTAGCCGTCGGCCGTGAGCCGTTCGAAGCACGCCTCCCGAGCGCCCGCCTTGGCGCTCTCACCCGGCGGCGGCCCGCCGCAGTCGACGACCCACTTCGGCAGGGTCGCCAGCGTCGTTCCGTCGGCGTCGACCGTGACGTTGGAGAGCTCCCACTCACCCGTCCCTTCGGTGCTGACCTGGATCTCCTCCACGCTGGTGATCTCGTCACCAGGCCCCTCGGCCCCACCGACCAACAGCCCGACGAGGTTCTCGTCGGTGATGGAGGTCGCAGTGGTCTCAGGTTCGGCCAGGTGGGCACGCAGCACCGCGGGGACCAGCACCTGGGCGGCGACGATCAGCACGAGGGTCACCGCCATCGCCGGGACGGTCCGCCGGATCACGAGGCCGGCGAGCACACCGATCGCGAGCGCCAGCAGCGCGTAGCCGATCGGTACGCTCCCCCGCGCCCCGAACAGCGCCGGCTCGATCCGGGCGACGGCGAACACGTCCGTCCGATCTCCGGCGGTGACCGCGCGGTCGATGGGACCGGCCCACCAGGTCACACCCCACGCGAGCACACCGGCGACGGCAGCGGTGACTAGCGCGGTGAGGCCGAGCTTCGTGGCCAGCCAGCGCGTACGGGTGACCGACTGGCTCCACGCGAGCCGGTGGGTCCGCGTCTCGAGCTCGCGCGCGACCATCGGCGCACCCCAGAAGGCGCCGACCACGGCTGGCAGCGCGTACGCCGCCGCGATGCCTGCGTAGTAGAGCGTGACCTTGAGTCCGTCGGAGGTCACTCCGTCCAGGAACGAGCTGCTCTCGGCCGCGTCGCCCAGACTCGGGCCGGTGGCCGCGAGCGCGGCGAGCAGCAGGGCGACGCCGAGCGCCGTCGGCACGGCCTGGGGGCGCATCTGGCGCCAGGTCAGCCAGATCATCGGACTACCTCCACGGTCGGGCGCGGGCGCTTGTACGAGGCGTCATTGCGCAGATAGGCGAGAACGAGATCTTCGAGCCCCAACGGGGTCGCGTCCCATGACGGGTCGATCAGCGGCCCGTCTGTGCGGACCACGAACGTGCTCTGCCGCTCGGTGTGGCTCGCCGTCACCACGTGATGTCCGGCAGGCGCCGCGTCGGATGGGCGCCGAGCCCCGGTCATGCGGCGGTGCGAGGCGAGCAGGTCGTCGAGGTCGCCGGCGACCCGGACCTCCGAGTCCACGAGCACCACCAGGAAGTCGCAGGCACGTTCGAGGTCGGAGACGAGGTGCGACGAGAGCACGACCGTGAGGTCGTGCTCGGCGACCGCCTCCATGAGGTCCTGCATGAACTCGCGACGGGCCAGCGGGTCGAGAGCGGCGACCGGCTCGTCCAAGATCAGCAGCTCCGGTCGCTTGCCGATCGCCAACGTGAGCGCGATCTGGGCACGCTGGCCGCCCGACAGCGTGCCGGTACGGCGCCGGGCGTCGAGACCGAGCCGGGCGATCCGCTCGTGGACCAGCCCGTGGTCCCATCGCGGGTTGAGCTTCGCGCCGAGGCGAAGGTGATCGGCGATACTCATCCCCCGGTAGGTCGGAGTGTCCTGACTCACGTAGCCGACGCGCGCGAGATGGTCGGCACCCGACGACGGGTCCTCCCCCAGGACCTCGACCCGCCCTGCGGTGGGCACCAGCATCCCGGCCGCCAGACCGAGGAGCGTGCTCTTGCCGGCACCGTTCGGGCCGACCAGACCGACCACGCGACCGGTCGGGAGCTCGAGGGTGCAGTCCTTCAGGGCCCATTGCCGATTTCGGCCGTATCTCTTGCCGAGCTCATGCGTCCTCAGTGCGGTGGTCATGCGATGTCCTCCTCGGAGGCGGCGCGAAAGGTGGTCGTGAACAGCGCCTCGATGCTCTCGTCGTCGAGGCCGGCACGGCGGGCCTTGGCGAGCCAGCGCTGCAGGTCCGTACGGAGGGGTCCGTGTGCCGCGAGCGTGTTGTCGGTGAGGGTCCGGGTGACGAAGGTGCCGACACCGGGCCGCGGCGCGACGAGGCCGTCGCGCTCGAGGTCACGGTAGGCCTTCAGGACGGTGTTGGGGTTGATCGCCAGCTGGTGGGCGACGTCCTTCACGGTCGGGAGCTGGTCGCCCTCGGCGAGCAGGCCGAGCCGCAGGGCGCGGCGCACCTGCTGCACGAGCTGAAGGTAGGCCGAGACCCCCGAGCGGGAGTCCAGGTGGAACTCGATCATCGGATACTCCTAATGTGCTACTTGAATAGCACTATAGGCCGCAGCAGCTCCGGCCGCAAGGGTCGTTGGCGGCGCCCTGAGACACTGGACGCATGCCGTCGACGTTGCCTGAGGGTGAAGCTGTCCCCACCGACGGCGCCCTCCCCTCCTCCTCGCTGCAGGCGCTCGGAGCGGCGCCGTTCGCGGCGTACGTGCACGTCCCGTTCTGCGTGACCCGCTGCGGCTACTGCGACTTCAACACGTACACGTCGTCCGAGCTCGGGCCTGGCGCCTCACACGACTCGTACGCCGACACCGTGCTGGCCGAGATCGACCTCGCGGCGCGGGTCCTGGAGCGCGCCGACCGCCCGCTCCCCCGGGTGGAGACGGTGTTCGTCGGCGGCGGGACGCCCACACTGCTCTCGTCCGACGACCTGGGCCGCATCCTCGAGGGCCTCGACAAGACGTTCGGGCTCGCCGACGGCTACGAGGCCACGACCGAGGCCAATCCAGACAGCGTGACGCCGGAGTCGCTCGCGACGCTGCGCTCGCGCGGCTTCACCCGGATCTCGTACGGGATGCAGTCCGCGGTCCCGCACGTCCTCGCCACCCTCGACCGCACCCACGACCCGGCACGGATGCCCGACGTCGTCCGGTGGGCCCGCGAGGCCGGGTTCGCACAGGTCAGCGTCGACCTCATCTACGGCACGCCAGGCGAGTCGCTCGCGGACTGGGAGCGCTCGCTCGACACGGCGCTCGCGCTCGATCCGGACCACGTGAGTGCGTACGCGCTGATCGTCGAGGAGGGCACGGCGCTCGCTCGGCGAGTGGCACGCGGGGAGATCGCCGCGCCGGACGACGACCTGATGGCCGACATGTACGCGGCGGCCGACCAGCGGCTCGGCTGCGCCGGGCTCGGCTGGTACGAGCTGTCCAACTGGGCGCGCGACGAGGCGGCCCGATGCTGCCACAACGAGCTCTACTGGACGGGCGCAGACTGGTGGGGCTTCGGTCCCGGGGCGCACAGCCACGTCGCCGGCACCCGCTGGTGGAACGTCAAGCACCCCGCGGCGTACGCGAAGCGGCTCGCTGACGGCGTCTCTCCCGGGCACGGACGCGAGATCCTCGATGCCGAGACGCGACGGGTGGAGCAGGTTCTGCTGGAGTCACGCCTGCGCGACGGCATGCCGATCGAGAGGTTGGACGACGCCGGGCGGGCGGCCGTACCGGCGCTGGTCTCCGAGGAACTCGTCCAGGCCGCACCGCTCGCGGACGCCGGCCGGCTCGTCCTGACGCTGCAGGGTCGCCTCCTCGCCGACGTCGTCGTACGCCGCCTCCTGCCGTAGAACGACGGAAGGGCCGCACCGCCTTGCGGTACGACCCCTCCGGACGCGCTCGGATCAGGCGTCGGCGTAGAAGCCGTCGAGGGTGTCCTTGAACTTGTCCTCGACGTACTTGCGCTTGAGCTTGAGGCTCGGCGTCAGCTCGCCCTCCTCGACGGTCAGGTCGTGGTCGAGCACGACCCACTTCTTCACCGTCTCCCAGCGGTTGAGCTTGGAGTTCAGCTGGTCGACGTAGCCCTCGATCGCCGTCTGCATCTGCGGCGACGAGACGACCTCCGCGTAAGACTTGCCCGCGAGCCCGTGGTTGTCGGCGAACAGCGTCGCGGCGTCGGGATCGATCGTGATCAGCGCCGAGACGAAGTTGCGGTTGTTGCCGTAGACGACCATCTGGCTCGCCAGCGGGCAGACGCCCTTAAAGATGCCCTCGACGTACGACGGTGCGACGTACTTGCCGCCCGACGTCTTGAAGAGGTCCTTCTTGCGATCGGTGATCTTCAGGAACCCGTCGGCGTCGATCTCACCGATGTCACCGGTCGCCAACCAGCCGCCGTCGATGATCGCGGACGCCGACTCGCTCTCGAGGTTGTGGTAGCCCTGCATGACACCCGGACCCTTGATGAGGATCTCGCCGTCGTCGGCGATCTTGACCTCGGTGCCGGGCATCGGCAGTCCGACCGTGCCGAGCTTGTAATGGTCTGGGTGGTTGACGAACGAACCCGCGGCGCTCTCGGTCAGCCCGTAGCCCTCGAGGATGAGGATGCCGGCAGCCTCGAACCACTCCGCGACCTCCTGGGACAGCGCCGAGGCACCGGAGATGAAGAAGCGGATGCGTCCGCCGAAGCGCTCGCGCACCTTGGAGAGGACGAGCTTGTCGCCGATCTTGTGCTGGAGGTTGAGGCCCGCCGGGACAGGCTTGCCCTCGCGCTCGAGCTGCTTGACCTGCGCGGCGACCTTGGTGGCCCAGGTGAAGAGCTTGAGCTTGACGCCGCCCTCCTCCTCCATCATGCCGACGATGCGGCCGTAGGCCTTCTCGAAGATGCGCGGCGCCGCGCCCATGAACGTCGGCTTCACGACGGCCAGGTTGTCGACGATCTTGGGGATGCGTCCGTCGATCGCGGTCGCGAAGCCCACGCGCAGCTGGGTCGAGAGCAGGACCTTGCCGAAGGAGTGCGCCATCGGCAGCCAGAGGTACTGGAGGTCGTCGATGTTCAGGTATCCACCCGCGGCAACAGCTGCGCCCTCGTACGTCCACGAGTCGTGCGTCAGCCGGACGCCCTTCGGACGACCCGTCGTGCCGGAGGTGTAGATCAGGGTGGCGAGGTGCTCGGAGTCGATGGCAGCAACGCGGTCAGCGACGACGGTCGGCTGCTCGGCCAAGAGCTTGGCCCCGAGCTCCTCGACCTCGCCGAGCGACAGCACCCAGTCACCGTCACCGTCACCGTCGAACAGCACGACCTTGATGACGTCGGGGAGCTCGCTGCGCTTCTCCTGGAGCTTGGCCAGCTGCGTCGCATCCTCGGCGAACACGATGCGGCTGCCAGAGTCCGCGAGGATGTAGGCGACGTCGGCGGCAGCGGTGGTCGGGTAGACCGTGGTGGTCGCCGCACCTGCGGCCATGATCGCCAGATCGCTCAGGATCCACTCATAGCGCGTGCCGGACGCGATCGCCACGCGCTGCTCCGGCTCGATGCCCAGCGAGATGAGGCCCGCCGCGATGCGCGACACGATCTCACCGGTCTCACCCCAGGTCAGCGACCTCCAGTTCTCGCCGACAGGGTGGCGGTAAGCCTCACGGTTCGGGGTCTCACGGACACGGGCGTAGAACAGCTCGCCGACGTTTTTTGCACGCGAGTCGACGACTTTCATCTGCTCGGGTGTCGGGGCGTTGGCCATCAGGAGTGCACCTCATCGCTGGGAGTGGTAGGAGTGATGGGGATCACGGGATGGGCTGAATCGTACGCGACCCCTGTGACTCCGGGCACAGTCCCGGCCCAATCGAGACCTTTCCGCGACCCGCGGGTGTCCGCTCACGCTTGCGTCGCGACGTACTCCTCCGCTTTGCGGCGCGCCTTCGTACCGAGCGCCTGGGCGTCAAGAAGCGCCGGCAGAAGGTCGCGCTCAGTCGCGAGCGCTCGGAACACCACCCGGACCGTCACGCCGTGCGCAGGCCGGTCGACGACCTCGATCGCGTTGCCGGATGCAAGCTCGCCTGGCTCGACGACCCGCAGGTATGCCCCGGGGACCCGCGCCTCGACGAACCGACGAGCCCACCGCTCCTGGTCGACGTGGCCGGCGAACACCGCGCACGGGATCCGGGTCCCGCACACCTCCAGCACCGTCGTCCCGATCCCCCAGCGCTCGCCGACGACCGCTTCGTTGACGTCGATCCCGCGGGTGGTGAGGTTCTCCCCGAAGGTGGTGCCGTTCGGCAGCGGGCGGCCGAGCTGTGCCGACCAGTCCTCGAGGTCTTCCGCCGCGTAGGCGTACACCGCCTGGTCGACTCCCCCGTGGTGCTCGAGGTCGGCGATCTCGTCGCCGTCCAGTCCGTACGGACCGACGCGCACCGGTCCGGAGACCGGGCGCTTGTCGATCGCGGACCGCTTGAGCGATCCCCACGGCACGGGCTTGATGCGTCCGGTGCAGACGGACTCGACGTACGCTCCCACGGCGGCGAGCGTACCGACAGCGTCAGCCCACCGCGACCGGCAGCAGTCCTCTTCGGGTCCGCGACGCGATCTCGGCGTTGGTCACCGTGTTCGGCGACGCCACGTTGACCGGGCAGCTGATCTCGGGTTGGTCGGCGATGTGGTCCACGGCGCGCGCAACGTCGTCCACGTGCAACCAGCTGAACACCAGCGGAGCCCCGCCGCGCAGCAGCGGGAGCGTGCGGTCGCGGTGCTCGCGCTGCACGCTCAGGTAGAGCTCGTGGGCCAGCGCGTCCTTGCCGGAGAAGTAGGTAGGCGTTGCCGAGCGAGACCCCGGCATCGCTCGCGATCCGGCGCATCGTGGTCGCCTCGTACCCGTCTTCGCGGAACAGTCGCAGCGCCGCCGAGACCAACCGCTCACGGGTGTCCTTCGGCAGGTATGGCGAACACGTCAAGACCAGGATGCAGCTCAGCGGTGTCCCATGCCAGGGCGTACGTGCGGTAGGTGCCGTCAGCGCAGCGACTTCGCCATGACGACACGTGGCCGCGGGTGGAAGTACGGCGCGTTCCAGGGCACGTCAGCGAACGTCGTCAGCGTCAGGACGTCATGCTCGTTCGTGCGCGCCCAGCGCTCGACGGTGTCGACGAGCGCCGCGCCGATCCCCCGCCCCGCGTGTGACGGGAGCACTGAGAGCTGCTCGAGGTGCGCGCGACCGTCCACGACGTCGGCGAGCGCGAACGCGACCGGCACACCGTCGTCGCCCACCTCGACCCACGTCGTCCCGCGATCGACCGACGCCGAGACAGCCTCGTACGACGTGGGCTCGCCGTCAGCGACGAAGCCGAGGCCGATCTCGCGGAACCTCTCGTCCGCGGCGCGCTCGATCTCTCGGATCGCCTCGACGTCTTCACACGCGGCCGGCCTCATGAGGTGCCTACTTCTTGCCCTTCTCGCCCGAGTCGCCGGTCGACAGCGCGGCCACGAAGGCCTCCTGCGGCACCTCGACGCGGCCGACCATCTTCATCCGCTTCTTGCCTTCCTTCTGCTTCTCGAGCAGCTTGCGCTTGCGGCTGATGTCACCGCCGTAGCACTTGGCGAGCACGTCCTTGCGGATCGCGCGGATGGTCTCGCGGGCGATGACGCGCGCGCCGATGGCGGCCTGGATCGGCACCTCGAACTGCTGACGCGGGATGAGCTCCTTGAGCTTCTGCGCGAGCGCGACACCGTAGGTGTAGGCGTTGTCGCGGTGGACGATCGCGCTGAACGCATCGACCGGGTCGCCCTGCAGCAGGATGTCGACCTTCACGAGGTCCGCGGCCTGCTCGCCGGTTGTCTCGTAGTCGAGCGACGCGTAGCCCTTCGTACGGCTCTTGAGGTGGTCGAAGAAGTCGAAGACGATCTCAGCGAGCGGCAGCGTGTAACGGATCTCCACGCGGTCGGACGAGAGGTAGTCCATGCCGAGCAGCGTCCCGCGCCGCGTCTGGCACAGCTCCATGACCGGACCGATGAAGTCGGTGGGTGTCAGCACCGTCGCCCGCACCACCGGCTCGTACACCTCGGAGATCTTGCCCGTCGGGTATTCGCTGGGGTTGGTGACGCGGTGCTCGGTGCCGTCCTCCATGACGACGCGGTAGACCACGTTGGGGGTCGTCGAGATCAGGTCGAGGTTGAACTCGCGCTCGAGCCGCTCGCGCACGATCTCCATGTGGAGCAGCCCGAGGAAGCCGATGCGGAAGCCGAACCCGAGCGCGCCGGAGGTCTCCGGCTCGTACTGGAGCGCGGCGTCGTTGAGCTGCAGCTTGTCGAGCGCGTCACGCAACGTCGGATAGTCGTCGCCGTCCATCGGGTAGAGGCCGGCGAACACCATCGGGTTGGGGTGGCGGTAGCCGCCGAGCGCCTCGGTCGCGGGCTTGTTCGCCGACGTCACCGTGTCGCCGACGCGGGACTGGCGGACCTCCTTCACACCCGTGATGAGATAGCCGACCTCCCCCACGCCGATGCGGTCGGCCTTCATCGGCTCGGGCGAGATCACGCCGACCTCGAGCATCTCGTGCACGGCGCCGGTCGACATCATCTTGATCTTGTCGCGGTGCGAGAGGTGGCCGTCGATGACGCGGACGTACGTCACCACGCCGCGGTACGTGTCGTAGACGGAGTCGAAGATCATCGCCCGCGCCGACGCGTCCGGGTTGCCTACCGGCCCCGGGATCTGGTCGACGACCGCGTTCAGCACGTCCTCGACGCCCACGCCGGTCTTGGCCGAGACCCGCAGGACCTCGTGGGGCTCGCAGCCGACCAGGTGCGCCAGCTCCTCGGCGAACTTCTCCGGCTGGGCGCTCGGCAGGTCGATCTTGTTGAGCACCGGGATCACGTGCAGGTCGGCGTCGAGCGCGAGATAGAGGTTGGCCAGCGTCTGGGCCTCGATCCCTTGCGCGGCGTCCACGAGCAGGATCGCGCCCTCGCACGCGGCGAGGCTGCGGCTCACCTCGTACGTGAAGTCGACGTGCCCGGGGGTGTCGATGAGGTTGAGGACGTACGTCGTGCCCGCGTCGTCGCCGGTCGACTTCGTGAACGGCAGGCGGACCGCCTGGCTCTTGATCGTGATGCCGCGCTCGCGCTCGATGTCCATGCGGTCGAGGTACTGGGCACGCATCGACCGGGCGTCGACGACCCCCGTGTGCTGCAGCATGCGATCGGCCAGCGTGGACTTGCCGTGGTCGATGTGCGCGATGATGCAGAAGTTGCGGAGGATCGCGGGGTCGGTCGCGCCCGGAGCGGGTGCCGACGAGGAAGCAGCGGTCTTGGCCATGGTGCTTCCCATCCTCCCATGTCGGGCCAGGGTTCCCGAACGCGTACGCCATCGACCGACACGACCTAGGCTTCGATGCGTGAACGTGATCCTCAACATCATCTGGCTCGTGCTGAGCGGGATCTGGCTGGCGATCGGCTACACGCTCGCCGGCGTCCTGCTCTGCCTCACGATCATCGGCATCCCGTGGGGGATCGCGTCGTTCCGCATCGCCTCGTACGCGCTGTGGCCGTTCGGACGCACGATCGAGCCTCATCCGACCGCAGGCGTGCCGTCGATGATCGGCAACGTGATCTGGATCCTGCTCGCCGGGTGGTGGCTCGCGCTGGGCCACCTGGTCAGCGGAATCGCGCTCTGCCTCACGATCATCGGGATCCCGCTGGGCCTCGCGAACGTCAAGATGATCCCGATCTCGCTGATGCCGCTGGGCTACCGGATCGTGCCCGTGCAGCGCTGACATCCCTGGCGTGGAGGGTTTGGGTCGCACGGTCGACGGGTACGTGGTGTGAGCCCCCATCGTCGACAAGGAAGGACTGTCGTGGTCATCGGACTCGGCATCGTTCTCATCATTCTCGGCCTCATCTTCGCCCTCGACGTCATCAACATCGACACCAGCGCGGTGGACACGGGGACCCTCGGTTGGATCCTGCTCGGCGCAGGCATCGTGGCCGTGGTGGTCTCGCTGATCGTCAACCAGCAGCGTTCCAGGTCCACGCACGTGGTCGAGGAGCGTCGCGACGGCGGCTATCCACCGGCTCGGTAGAGCACACAGCAGCATCGAGGAGCAGTTTTGGACCGTGCCGGACCCACTGATACAGTGGGTGGTCGCGTGTCCGTGTCCGCGCGCGCAACTATCCACTTCGACAGAACAACGAGGCTTGCCCCGTGGCAAACATCAAGTCGCAGATCAAGCGCAACCGGCAGAACGAGCGTGCGCGTGAGCGCAACAAGGCCGTGCGTTCGGAGCTGAAGACCGTCGTCCGACGCTTCACCGAGGCCGTCGACGCCGGCAACACCGACGACGCCAAGGAGTTCGCGAAGGCAGCGAACCGCAAGCTGGACAAGGCTGCGTCCAAGGGCGTCATCCACAAGAACCAGGCGGCGAACCGCAAATCGTCGATCTCCAAGAAGGCCGCCGCTCTCTGAGCGCCTGACCTTCCGCCGAACGGCACCTCTCGTACGGGAGGTGCCGTTCGTGCGTCCTGGGGCGAGGCGGGGACGTGCGTGCGTCAGCGGACGCGCGCAGCAACCACGCCGAGCACCATCCGCTCCAGCGCGTACTCCGGGTCGGCGGCGCCCTTGACGTCGAGGTCGGCGCGCGCGACCGCGGCGATGGCGGTCGTGATGCCGACGGTGTCCCACCCCTTGAGCTGAGCGCGCAGCCGCTTGAGCCGGAAGGGCGGCGCTCCGACCTCACGTGCGAGCTCGGCCTCGCGCAGCCCCTTGCTCGAGGCCACGCCATAGCGAGCCAGCGAGCGTAGGCCGGTCGCGAACGCCGAGGTGATGAGGACCGGCGCGACGTTGTTGTTGATCGCCCACCGCAGCTGCTCGAGAGCGAGCGCCGCGTCGCCGTCGATCGCCGCGTCGGCGATGTCGAAGCCCTTGACCTCCGCGCGACCGCCGAAATATTGACGGACGAGGTCGAGCGAGATCTTGTCGCGGCGGCCGTCCGCGCCTGTCGCGGCGTCCACGAGCTGGTCGGCGGCCGCGGCGAGCGAGCGCAGGTCGTGGCCGACCGCAGCGACGAGGTAGTCGGCGGCGTCCTCGGAGATCGACGCACCCAGCTGGCGGACCTCGGTCGAGGTCCACCGGGTCACCTCCCACGGCTTAGGGGCCGCCGTCACGATCTCCTGCACGGCCCCGAGCTTGCGGAGCTTGTCGAGGACGCCCTTGCCCTTCTGGCCACCCCCGTGGGTGAGCACGACGGCGACGTCGGGGGCGGGCGCGGCTGCGTACGCGAGCAGCTCGTCGGCGACGGACGGATCGAGCGACTCGATGCCGCGGACGACCACGGCGCTGTGCGCGGAGAAGAGCGACGGACTCGTGAGCCCGGCGAGCTCGCCGGGGGCGAGCGACGAGCCGTCGACCTCCGAGACGGACGTCTCGGGATCCTCGTCGTGGACCTGCGCCAGGGCACGTCGCATCGCGCGGTCGGCGAGGAACTCGACTCCGCCGGTGATCAGGACGAGGGTGCTGAACAAGGACGCCATCGCAGGTCAGCATGCCACGCGGCACTGACGTCGCGTACGGGCGGTTCACCGGCGCACGCCGTTGATCTCACCGTTCCGTACGACCACGGCAACGTCTCCCCCGGCATCGGTCCTCAGCACCGTCACGTCCGCCGCGTTCAGTGTCGTGAGCGTCGCCGGTGCGGGGTGCCCGTACGTGTTGTCGCGACCTGCGCTGACGGTCGCCCACCGCGCACCGAGGTCGGTGAGCCACGCGGCGTCCTGGTGCGCGCTGCCGTGGTGAGGGACCTTCAGGACGTCGACGCGAAGGTCGGGATACGTCCGACGCAGCACGGCCTGGCCGGGTGGCTCGACGTCCCCAGTGAGCAGGATGCGCGCCCCCTGGGTCTCGGCCACGAGAACCACGCTCGCGTCGTTCGCCTCGTCCTCGGTGACGTCGGCGCGCTGCTCGGCAGCTAAAGGTGCGAGGACGGTGAGGGTGAGGTCGCCGACACGCCAGCGCTCGCCGCCCCGGAGCCGACGGACGTCGCCCCCGCTGAGCGACGGTCGGCTCAGCCCGACGCCGACCCAGCCGACGTCGCGTCCCCGGATGACGCCGGACAGGCCATCGACGTGGTCGGCGTGAGCGTGGGTGAGGACGACCAGCGGGACCGTCCGTATGCCGAGGTCGTCCAGACAGCGGCCGACGTCACCTGGATCGGGACCGGCGTCGATGACGACCGCCGCCGACGGGCCCGCACGCAGGACCGTCGCGTCACCCTGGCCGACGTCGCAGGCGACCATCACCCAGCCTCGGGGCGGCCAGCCGGGACTGAGCGGAGCGACCGTGACGACGGCGATGAGCATGGCGGCCACGACGGTCGGGAGCGGACGCCTCAGGAGGAGGTGCCCGGTCACGGCGACGACTCCACTGACGATCACGAGGAGGGCGATCGTGATCGGCCCCTCACCGACGGCTGCGGAGGCACCGGGCAGATCGGCCGCGCGCCGTCCGACGAGGACGATCCAGCCCGCCGGGACGGTGGTCAGGAGTCCGACGAGCGTGCCGAGCGGCGCCCACAGAAGGCCGGCCAGTCCCCCGGCCAACCCAAGGACCGTCGCCGGTCCGACGGCGGGTGCGACGACCAGGTTGGCGACGACCGCCACCAGCGAGACCTCACCCGAGAGCGCGGCGACCGGCGCGGTGCAGGCGAGCTGCGCGGCCGCCGGGACTGCGATGGCCTCCGCGAACCACAGAGGCATCCACCGGGCGAGTGCGTCACGCCACACCGGGGCGAGCAGAAGGATGCCGCCGGTCGCGACCGCAGACAGGAGGAACCCTGCCGACGTGGCCAGCCACGGATCGAGGAGGACGACGGCGACCACCGCCCAGGCGAGGCAGCGGGCACCGCGCCTGCGCCCGCCCGTGCTGAGCCCGGCGATCCCCACCAGCCCCATCACGGCCGCCCGCACGACCGACGGCTCGGGCCTGGCGAGAAGCACGTATCCGACGGTCGCCACGACGGCGAGCACCACGCGGGCACGAGGACCAGCGCCCAGAGGCCGCGCCAGCGCCAGGAGGAACCCGATCAGCAGCGTGAGGTTGGTCCCCGAGACCGCGAGGAGATGCGTGAGTCCGCTCGTACGGAAGTCCTCGCGTAATCCGTCGGACAGCGCGTGGTCGTCGCCGTGGACCAGTGCCGGCACGAGGGCGGACACGTCGGTGCCCCGTCCCGAGACGGCGGCGGTGATCGCGTCACGCAGCCGTTGGGCGCCGTCCCACCACCAGGCCGGGTCACCGTCAGGACGCACGGACACCCTGGTCAGCGACAGCGTGGCCGCGGTCGCCGAGTCGTCGGCGGCGTCGAGACGGCCTGCCGCGTCGACCTGCTGGCCGAGCCGCAGGGCTGGCGCGTCCCCGCGGACCCACGCCGTGACCGGGCTGCGCAGACGCCAGGTGGCGCCACGTGCCTCGACCCGCAGGACGGTCAACCGGAGCACGGTCGAGGTGCCGAACGTCCCGCGGACCTCCTTCGGGTCGGACGCGACCACGGCGACGATCGCGACCGACGCGCGCTCGGCCGCGAGGTCGGGCACGACTCCCGAGCGGTGGGTGGACGCGCGCAGCGCTCCGAGGGCGAGCGAGGCGATCAAGAGCACCAGCAGGAGCCCCACCCACGCGGCGCGCCTCCGGGCGGAGGGGAACCAACGCACCACTACGGCCGCGACCAGCGCCGCGCACACCGAGACGACGAGCACGGCCGTCACGGAGACGCGGACCGCGACGACGGCTCCCGCCCATGCGGCGAGCGCCGGGGCGACCATGCGCAGGTCGACATCTCCGCCGCGCTCACCAAGACGCGCCGGCGCGGTGACCACCGTGGCCGAGGTCAGAGCGTGACCAAGTCGCGAAGCTTGGCCAGGGTCGCCTCGCCGATGCCGTCCACCTCGAGGAGCTCGTCGACGGTGCTGAACCGGCCGTGCTCCGTACGCCAGTCGAGGATCGCCTGGGCCGTCACTGGGCCGACCTGAGGCAGAGTGTCGAGCTGCTCGAGGGTCGCGGTGTTGAGGTTGACGACGGCACCGGTCGACGACCCCGGTGAGGACGGCGCGCCACCCGAGGTCCCGCTCCCCGGCGGTGGGGCGACCGAAGGCAGCCCGACGACGATCTGCTCCCCGTCGACGAGCACCCGCGCCAGATTGAGGGCGGTCAACTCGGTGCCGCGGCGGGCTCCCCCCGCCGCCTCGAGCGCGTCCACCACGCGCGAGCCGGCCGGGAGGGTGACGATGCCGGGCCGCCGAACCTTGCCGGCGACGTCGACGACCACCTCGGCCGGGACCGCACCGGTGGGCGCAGCAGGATCGGGTGAGGCCACCGCCTCTCCCGCGCCGCCGGGGGCGGCCAGCGCCACCGGCTCGGCCCCCACGGTCTCGGGCTGAGCCCGTTGAACCCACCAGAGCGCGCCGCCGGCTGCCACCACCAGGACGACCAGGAGCACCAGCACGTGCGTGGTCGTCGTGCCCTGGCCGAGCGCCGACCTCAGCCGCGGCGGGATCCTGTCGCGCGCGTCTGCCGACCAGGCAGGCGGCGAAGCGGCCCCTGCACGATGGCGGGCAGGCGGAGACGCCACGCGGCCGTCGCGGTGCTCGAGGGCGGCGATGTCGACCTCGTCGAAGAGGTCGTCGCCAAGGTCGTCGTCAAGATCCTCGATGAGCATGGGGGGCGGATCGTCGAACGGCCCCTCGAGAGGATCGTCGACCGCCTCGCCGGGCCGAGCGTCGAGCCGGCTCAGCTCGCGCGCGAGCTGCTCGAGACGTCGCCGTGCCGCCTCGCTCGTCCGGTCCCCGCGTCGCTCCACCCGCGGAACGCTACGGCGACGGCGACTCCCGCCGCTGCCGCTGAGCGGCCGCCTGTGGACAACTACCTCGTACGAGCGCCTGTGCGGCGTCGGCTCTGCTCAGCCCAGCGGGGGGAGCTTGCCGGAGACCGTGACCGCGAGCAGGCCCGGCCCCACATGGGCACCGATCACGGCTCCCACCTCGACGACGTCGATCGCGCCGAGCCCGAGGGTCTCCCTCAGCCGTTCGGCCAGGTCCTCGGCCGCGTGCGCGGCGTCGAGGTGCTGAACCGCCACCTCGACACCGTCGGTGTGCTGCTCCGACGCCTGCGCCGTCAGCTCCTCGAGGCGGGCGATCGCGCGGGCGGACGTGCGTACCTTCTCGACCGGCCTGACCCGCCCGTCCTGGACCGACAGCAACGGCTTCACCGACAACGCCGACCCGAGCAGCGCCGAAGCGGTGCCGATCCGGCCGCCCTTGCGCAGGTATTCGAGGGTCGCGACATAGAAGAGCGTCGTCGCCCGCTCCGCGCGGTCACGAGCCGCCTTGGCCGCCTCCTCGGCCGAGGCCCCCGCGTCACGGAGCTCCGCCGCGGACAGGACCGCATAGCCGGTCGCCATCCCGACCTGGAGCGTGTCTACGCAGAGCACGGGCACCGGAGCCGCCTGCGCGGCCAGCTGTGCCGACTCGTAGGTCGCCGAGACCCGAGAGCTGAGGTGGATCGAGACGATCGCCTCGGCTCCCTGGTCGGCCAGGTCTGCGTAGAGGCGGGAGAAGCGCTCGGGCGCCGGACGCGAGGTGCTGACCGAGCGTCCGGCTCGCAGAGCGCGGGCGAGGTCGTCGGCGGTGACGTCGACGCCCTCGGTATAGGAGCGGGCGTCGACGACGACCTCGAGCGGAACGACGCTGATCGCGCGTGACTCCGAGAGCTCGCCGGGCAGCGACGCTGTGGAGTCCGTCACGATCGCGAGGGTCATGGGCCGAGACTAGCGGGCCGGGGCCCCCTCGCGCGGCTGCGCGTCGTCCTCGGTGAACGCGCCCGCGTGTCGCGCGCGCCACCTCGCCGGGGACGCCGGTCCGTGGACGTCGGCAGGCCACTCGCCGCGCACGCGCAGCCATCCCGCACGGGCACGCGGATGGTAGCGGCGGTCGAAGGGGACGAGCCAGAACGCCGTCGAGATCGTCCGGGTCGCCAGAACGAACAGCACCTGGTCACGGCGCCGCCAGCGCAGCCCGAGAAGCTGCCGCACGGAGGGGTCGTACAGGCCGGTGGTCAGCCAGGCGAAGCCGCGCCCGATCGGGAGCCGCGCGACCCGCCACACCGCCCGGGGCATCCACCGGAGGGTTGAAGGCCGAGCGAGATCCGTGAGGTCGAGGACCTGGCGGGTGGCGAGGTTGACCTCGAGGACCTCGCGGCACGTGCGGTCCCAGTACGCCTGGAAGTCCTCCCAGGTCGCGGGCACCGGCCGCATGCTCATGCCGTACATCGCATACCACTGGACGTGCTCGTCGAACATCCGGCGCTTGTCAGCCTCCGACAGCCCGCCGGCGACGTGCTCGGCCGTGAGCACGGCGTTCATGAAGAACGTCGCGTGCGCCCAGTAGAAGGTGTCGGGATCGAGCGCGTGGTAGGGCCGCCCCGCAGAGTCGACGCCGCTGATCGTGTCGTGATAGCGCCGCACCTCCCGCGCGGTCTCGGCGGCGCGCGGTCCGTCGTACACGACCCCGCCGATCGGATAGAGGGAGCGGAACAGCCGCTCCCACCGCTCCTCGAAGAAGTGGGAGTGCTCCTCGACCCCCGCACCGAGGCCAGGATGCATGTTCTGCATGGAGCCCGCCCACAGCGCACACAGCAGCCCGCGCCAGTCGCCGAAGTAGCGCCAGGTCAGGGAATCGGGGCCGAGCGGCTCAGGGTCACGCGAGGTGGACACCCGCGTGACCCTACCGAGCCGGGTGACGCTCTCGAAAGAGCGCGGCGTGGGTCAGACGGCGCAGCGCGAGCAGGACCGGCTCGATGAGGACCGTGCCGAGGACCACGTCCTGCACGACGGTGGCGAGGTCGCTCGGCCCCTCGGCCTCCACGGAGGCGACCTCCCGTTCGGCGATCACGCGGATCTGCTCGGCGTAGCGACCGACGGCGGCGACATTGAGGGGGCGTCCGGCGGCTTCGAGACCGGCGAGGGCCGCGTCGAGCTGCGCCACGGCGGCCGTCTCCTCGTACGGGAGGCCGATCGCGTCGAGCACGGCGGTCGCGCGCTCGTACGGCGGGGACGGGTCGACGTACGGGGGAAGCGCGGCGAGGGCGTCGCTCACCGCGTCGTACGGGTCGGGGGCGGGGTCGTCGACGACGGCGAGGACCGCGCGCACCTTGGCCAGCGGCATGCCGCCGACCTCGACGAGCGAGCGTACGAGGCGCAGGCGCTGAAGGTGGGTGTCGTCGTACGAGGCCTGGGTGGCGCTCGTCGCCCGGCCAGGCGGAAGAAGGCCGTCCCGCAGGTAGTACTTGACGGTCGCGACGGGGACGCCGGCGGCGTTGGCGAGCTCGGAGATCCGCATGGTCGGCTCCTGACGGAACGGGGTTGACGCATTGGAGAGTAGCACTATCTAATATTAGATAGTGCTACTCTCCAATGCCTCGAGGAGGCTCCTATGAACGCCGCATCCACGCTCGTCGCCGGCATCGTCGTGCTGACGGTCATCACCATCGAGACTGGTGGGATGTTCCTGCTGCGGGTCGTCGGCGGCAAGCGGCCGGCCAACGCGCTGCAGAAGTCGTTCTTCCGCGCCGGTCACGCACACGCCGGGGTGCTCGTCATCCTCGGGCTGGTCACGCTGCTTCTGACCAACGCCGCAGACGTCGACGGCGCCTGGCGCCTCGTAGGCCCGATCGGCGTGCTGATCGCCGCGATCGTGATGCCCGCCGGGTTCTTCCTGTCCGTGCTCGGGCGTGACCCGCAGCGGCCGGGACGCCTCATGGCGCTGGTTTGGACGGGCGCAGGCGTGCTCGCGCTCGGCCTGGCGGCGACGGGGGTGAGCCTCGTCGTGACCGGCGCGAGCGCGTGAGGGTTTCGACAGGCTCAACCAACGGGCGCGGGTTTCGACAGGCTCAACCAACGGGCGGGGCGCGGGTTTCGACAGGCTCAACCAACGGGCGAGGCGCGGGTTTCGACACGCTCAACCAACCGTCCGCGGGTTGAGCCTGTCGAAACCTCAGATGACGATGTTGACCAGCTTGGGCGCGCGGATGATCACCTTGCGGATCTCCGCGCCCTCCAGGTGCCGGACGACGTTCGGCTCGGCCAGCGCCAGCACCTCGAGCTCCTCGTCGGAGATCGACGGCGGCACCTCGAGCTTGCCGCGCACCTTGCCCTTGACCTGCACGACGCAGGTCACGGTGTCGTCGACCAGCAGCGCCGGATCGACCGCCGGCCACGCCTGCTGCGAGACCGACGGGCTGTGACCGAGCTCGGCCCACATCTCCTCGGCGACGTACGGCGCGACCGTGCTCAGCAGGATCGCCGTCACCTCGGCCGCCTCGCGGACCGCTGGGTCGGCCGGGCCAGCGCCGGAGTCGATGGTCTTGCGGGTCGCGTTGACCAGCTCCATGACGCGCGCGACGACGACGTTGAAGCGCTTCGACTCGTAGAGATGCTCGCACTCCGCGACAGCCTTGTGCGTGACCCGGCGCAGCGCCACGTCACCGTTGGCGGGGTCCGCGCCAGGCGCGCTCGCGATCTCGTGCGCGACGCGCCACGCCCGCTGGAGGAACTTCGACGAGCCGGCCGGTGACACGTCGGCCCAGTCGATGTCGTCCTCCGGCGGCCCGGCGAACACCAGCGTCAGGCGCACGGCGTCGACACCGAACTCCTCGATCTGCTGGCCGAGGTCGACACCGTTGCCGAGCGACTTGCTCATGGCCTTGCCCTCGTTGATCACCTGGCCCTGGTTCATCAGGGCGGTGAAGGGCTCGACGAAGTCGACCAGGCCCATGTCGTGCAGCGCCTTGGTGAAGAACCGGCTGTAGAGCAGGTGGAGGATCGCGTGCTCGACACCGCCGACGTACATGTCGACCGGCATCCAGCGCTTGACGTCCTCGGGGTCGAACGGGGCGTTGGCGTCGCCCGGGGAGCAGTAGCGCAGGTAGTACCAGGAGGAGTCGACGAACGTGTCCATCGTGTCGGTGTCGCGCGTCGCGGCGCCACCGCAGCGGGGGCAGGTGGTGTTGACCCAGTCGGTCGCCGCGGCCAGGGGCGAGGTGCCCTTGGGCGCCAGGTCGGCACCGGTCAGGTACGGCAGCTCGACCGGCAGCTGGTCGTCCGGCACCGCGACCTCGCCGCAGTCCGGGCAGTGCACGATCGGGATCGGGCAGCCCCAGTAGCGCTGGCGGCTCAGCAGCCAGTCACGCAGGCGGTAGTTGATGGTGCCCTCACCGACACCGTCGGCCGCGAGCCGGTCGATGATCGCCGCGATG